>CAWACF010000007.1:0-377500 GCA_963780495.1 uncultured Acidobacteriaceae bacterium | reverse complement strand
CTGGATATGACCAAGCTCTCGTCGATCTTCCGCGTCTATGACACCGAAGAAGAGGCCATCGTCTCCTTCCTGAAGGAGCCCGCGGTTCCGGGAAAGGAAACGTCCCCAGCCGGTCCGCTGGTGCTCTTTCTCGATCAGTCAATGGACCTGTGCGCCTTCGTCAGAAAGCTGCTGAACGGTCACGGCTACGAGGTGGTGACTACCTGCCGGCTGCGCGATGCCAAACTGCTGGCGGGCGCCGCTGACGTCTCTTATATCGTGCTCGGCCCAGAATGCGCGCAGCTACCCTGCGACACCGTAGCGGCCGAGCTGCAGCCGGTCGCCAGAAAAGCCAGGTTTGTTCATCTGGGAAGTGACTTCGTAGTCGACGACGCGGGCAAAGCCGCCTCCGATCTGCTGAATAAGCTGCAGTCGCCGAGCGCGGGAGCCTAGGCAAAACTGCAAGCATTTATGAACTTTTAACCGCTACGAGACCAAAGGAAACATACGATATTCCTCCGCCGTACCTAAGGAGGGTTTGTGCCAGGCAAATCGCGTCACTCACTCACACCCAGCAAGACTTCCCAGGGAAGAAATGTTCCGCCGCGCCCGGCCGCTCCCATGCCGCCTCAGTTGGTGTTACAACCCGGGCAAACTAGGACTCGTCCACCCAGAGGCAAGGCGCAAGCCCATCCCGGCGTTCAACCACTCACGCCCTTAACCGCGGCGCAACCAGTCGAACCCCTTCCGAAGCCGCTCGGGCAGCCGCCCTATCACTACGAACTTGAGGCGGTCATTCCCGGCATAACCGCGATCGCCGCCGGACAAGGGAGCCTGGTCTTTCACTGCGTCGGTGACACCGGAGGAATCAAGAATCCCGAGTTCCAGACCGACGTGGCTGCGGCCATGAAGGCCGATCTCGAGCTCGCCCCTGGAGCTCTGCCTCGCTTCTTCTACCATCTCGGCGACGTCGTCTACTTCAACGGGCAAATCTCGGAGTATTACAGCCAGTTCTACGAGCCCTACGATCACTACACAGCCCCAATCATTTCCATTCCGGGGAATCACGATGGCGACCCCATTAACAGCTCTCAGGTCTCGCTCGACGGATGGGTCCGCTACTTCATGCAGCCGGACGCGCACATCAACCCGGAATCGCAGGACGCCCCGCGTGCGACCATGTCTGAACCGAACGTGTACTTCACGCTCGATTGTCCCTTTGTCACCATCGTCGGGATGTACACCAACGTTCCGGAGGGCGGATCGATCGACTCCATTCAGCAACAATGGTTGACCAATGAGTTCGCCACCGCCCCGGCAGACAAGGCGCTGATCGTCGCGCTGCATCATCCGATCTATTCATTTGACGCTTACCACAGCGGCAGCCCGCGCATGGCCGACGCCGTCCAGCATGCCATTAACGACTCCCGACGCGTCCCGAACCTGGTTCTGACCGCGCATGTACACAACTATCAGCGCTTCGAGCGCAGCCTGGTCAAGAGTTCGAAGACGCCGTTCCTCGTCATTGGCAACGGCGGCTACTACAACCTGCACAATCTCACGGCGCAGCCCGGAACAACCGATGCCGACACCGGCGCCACGCTGGTCGCAGCCAACGACCAGCAGCATGGTTACTCGATTCTTACCGTTGATGCTGAGACGATCTCCGGAACCGTGAACCTGGTGGCGGACAGTAAGCACGGGGCCGTGAACGATGCCGATTCGTTCTCCTATCCGGCAGGAGCGATCTACTTGCCCTCAGGCACAACGGTGAGCCTATAGGCAAGATGCCAACGAAAATTCCGACGCTTGGGCTCCGTCGGCATCTATGCAGGGTATGCCACTGTAGTGGCAGAATGGCTCGAAGGAATCTGCGCTGCGGTTGCCGAAATGCGCTATCCTGATAGCAGGAGTTGACATGCTCGATAACCTGTTTCAGCCCATGCACCTGCTGGTGATCCTGTTCATCGCCTTGCTGGTGTTTGGCCCCAAGAAGCTGCCCGAACTCGGCAAGGGGTTGGGCGAAGGCATCCGCAGTTTCAAAGAATCGATGAACGCCAAGGACGAGACCGCGACCCCAACCGAGGGAGAAAAGAAGCCCTAAGGCTTCGTCCTTGCCGCTCCGCGCCGCTGAATCTCCGGCGGCCTGCGGACGTTTACCATGCCTGACGTACTCTTCATCCTGATTCTGGCGCTGGTCATCTTTGGCCCCAAGAAGCTGCCCGAGGTCATGCGGCAGGTGGCCAAATTCATGGCGCAGTTCCGCATGATGCGGGACGACCTGAAGCGCCAAATCGAAGGCGAAATGCTCAAAATTGAATTGGAAGAGCGCCAGAAAGAAAAAGTGGCAACTACGCCCGCGCCAGCACCGCAGCTTCCCGCGGGCGGCGCGCCACCCAGCGAGACTGTGCCCGCCGGGCAGCCCAGCGCGGTGAACGGGAACATCTCCGCGACAGGGTGAACTGCAGAGTCGGGTTCAACACGGAGGTCACGGAACTCACGGAGAGGATTAGGGCTTACTGCCGCCTCGTCTCGAAATTGGAGCGAAACCTATTAAGCTCCGTGCGCGCCGAGTTCTCCGTGGTCAAGTCCCGCCGTTCTGGTTACCTATACTTCGGCGCTCCGTCCAATCCTTCAGACCATCGGGCGCTTCAGTTTCCGAAACGTTCCTGTCAGACCGGGCATCGAAGTGGGATAGAATAGGGGAGATCCAGCGGGCGGTAATCCCCTCCCTTTAGTGAATTTCAAATGTCGAAGACCACCAAGCTCACCGTTCTTGTTCTTTCTTTCTTGATCGCCGGCTTCATTGTCGTTGGCGGTCTCGGCGTCAAGGCCGACGATAGCAGTGACGACAACGACGGCTCTTATAAGCAGCTGGGCGTTTACAGCGAAGTGCTGTCTCGCATTCGCACGGAGTACGTCGAGGAGCCGAACATCTCCGCCGTCACCAACGGCGCGCTGCATGGGCTGCTCGAATCGCTGGACGCGAACTCGAGCTACCTGGATCCGACGGAGTTCAAGGACTACAAGCAGCGCAAGGAAGGCAAGGCCGGCATCGGTGCCGATATTTCGAAGCGCTATGGCTACGCTGCGGTGATCTCGGTGATCCCCGGCGGACCAGCCGACAAGGCTGAAATCGAAAGCGGCGACATCATCGAAGCGATCGAAGGCCAGTCCACGCGTGACATGTCCCTGGCGGAAATCGATGGCCGCCTCAGCGGACCTCCGGGATCCGTGGTGAATGTTTCCGTTGTGCGTCCTCGCCGGGCGCAACCGGTGAAGTCGGCCGTGACCTTGGCTGTGGTTACCGATCCGGCCCTTACCGACAAAACCATGGCGGACAGCATCGGCTACATCAAAGTCGACGACTTCCCCAAAGGACGCTCGGAAGAGATTGCCAATAAGCTGAAGGCGTTGCAGAAGGATGGCGCTAAGAAGATTATCCTCGATCTGCGCAACTCGGGAGGCGGCGACGAGGACGAAGGCATCGCCACGGCCAACCTGTTCCTGAATCACGGTACGATCACCTACGTTCAGGGGCAGAAGTATCCCAAGCAGGCATACAATGCCGACCCGCAGAAAGCGGTAGCGAGCAACGTTCCGCTGGTTGTGCTGGTCAATCGCGGCACCGCCGGCCCGGCTGAGATCGTGGCTTCGGCCATCATGGAAAATGCGCGCGGCGATGTTGTCGGCGACAAGACCTTCGGCTCCGGCTCGATTCAGAAGGTCATCGACATGCCGGACGGCTCGGCCCTGATTCTCTCCATCGCGAAGTACTACTCGCCTTCGGGCAAGGCTTTGCAGGATACGGCAGTCACGCCCAACATCCTGATTGCGGACGCCGGCGACGACTTCATCGCTCCGGATGAGGACGAAAACGCGGACGACGCCGCGCAGGAAGAGAAACAGAAAGCCACCCAGCCCGACGATCAGTTGAACAAAGCGATCGAGGTGCTGAAGGCGCAGAACACCAAAGCGTAAACATTCGCAACCGTACACCGAGGCACGGATCAATTCCGTGCCTTTTCGCATTTGTGCCGTACACTGGTGGGAAATCCTTTACGAGGCAATCCTTATGAAGCGTGTCACTGGCGTTGGCGGTATCTTCTTTCGCGCGAAGGATCCCAAAGCCCTGTACGAGTGGTATCGCAAACATCTTGGCATCGAGAGCCAGCCCGGAGTCGGGGCCATGTTCAACGATGCCGATCATATGGAAAACCCCGGCTTCACCATCTGGGCCATCTTCCCGGAGAGCTCGGAATATTTCAAAGCTCCCGAGCGGCGCTTCATGATCAACTTCCGCGTGGACGACCTGCACGCCCTGGTAAAGGCGTTACGTGAGGAGGGCGTTCAGGTGGACGACAAAGTCGACGATACCGAGTACGGCAAGTTCGGCTGGGTCACCGACCCGGAAGGAAACCGCGTGGAGTTGTGGGAGCCTCCGAAAAGCGAAAGCTAGAGGTCAGGGATAGACGGCAGGGCCAGGCGTTCACGGTCGTGGTTGGAAGACTTCCACTCGACGGAGGCCGGATCGTTGCCGGCTGCTAATCGCCGGTTGCCGGTGGCTGATTGCTACTTACTCTTTCGCTCGACTAACATGTCTGCCACGCAGCAACGACAAAGGGAGACCCGGTGCCTGACGCGCCCATTGCTTTCTTCAGCTACAGTCGCGAAGATTCCGAATTCGCTCTCCGCCTGGCGAACGACTTAAGAGCTGCCGGCTCGGCCGTCTGGATCGATCAGCTCGACATCGGTCCGGGAGAGCGTTGGGATCGCGTTGTGCAAAGCGCGCTGGAGAACTGTCCCAGTGTGCTGGTCATCCTCTCGCCGGCCTCCGTCGCCTCCAACAATGTGCTCGACGAAGTGTCGTTTGCGCTCGATCAGAACAAGACGCTCATCCCGGTCCTCTATCGCGAATGCGATATTCCGTTTCGGCTCCGCCGCTTTCAGCACCTCGACTTCACCGGTGACTACGATCGCATGATCGAGGAGTTGCGGAAGTGTTTGCACATCGGCCAGCCGGCAGCAGTCATTCCGCCTGCGCAACCTCCACTGCGCGCGGAACCCAGCGAACCGCCAGCCCCGGGTGCGCAGAGACCGCAGATAGCTTACCCAGCGCCGCCCGTAGAGCCCGCACCACATTACGACGCGACGGCACCAGCGTCGCCGCTTCGAGAAACGGACGCGAAGCAAGCTTCAAAGTTTCCCAAGTGGGTCAAAATCGCGATCCCAGTGGCTGCAGTGCTGATCCTCGTGATCGTCCTGATGAATCTTGGGTCGAATTCTGGTGGCAAAGGTAAGAATAACGAATCGACCCAGGCAGACGGCGACATGAATTCTGATGCCTTCGGCAATCCGCCGCCTGCGCGCTCGGCAAGCACGAATTCCGCTCAACTGGTGCGAAGCATGCTGACGACTGATAAGTTGCCACCTCCCTGCCGATTCCCGGCCGGCAGCGGCGAAACAGAATTTTCGGTGGCCAGCGCGACGGTGTGGTACATCTTCGAGTTTCGCGGCGGAAAACCGGATGACCAATGGGAAGTAACCTGGTTCCGGGGCGATAAGAATCATAACTACCTGAACTATCTGACTCAGCCCCTCAAGAATGCTGCTGGCGGCCACGGCACATATTGCCATCCCCTGAAGGTCGCCGGATCGGAAGTCCAAGATATGCCGGGCAACTGGATGGTGGAACTGGATCGCAACGATGAGGAAGTAGACAAACAGGAATTTGTGCTTAAACGCTGAGCATAAAGTGCTCTCTTCTGACGTCGTCCCTTATTCCGTCCAGCGCCTGAAGACCAGGCAGCCATTGGTTCCACCGAAGCCGAATGAATTCGACATCGCGTACTCCATGTTGACCTTGCGCGGAGTATTGGGCACAAAATCCAGGTCGCAGCCTTCGTCGGGGTGTACGAGGTTCGTGGTGGGAGGCACAATCTGGTCGCGCAGCGCCAGCACCGTGATGCCGGCCTCCAGTCCGCCGGCGCCACCCAGCAGATGTCCAGTCATCGACTTGGTGGAACTGACTAGCATCTTGTAAGCGTGCTCGCCGAAGGCGCGCTTGACCGCGGTGGCTTCCAGTTCATCACCCAGCGGCGTTGAGGTGCCGTGAGCGTTGACGTAGCCGACCTGCCCGGGAGTCAGTCCCGCATCGCGTAACGCATTGCGCATCACGCGGTATCCGCCTTCACCTTGCGGTGCCGGCTGAGTGATGTGATTGGCGTCGGCGCTCATGCCATAGCCGACAACTTCCGCGATGATCTTGGCGCCACGTTTCTTCGCGAACTCCAGCTCTTCCAGGATCAGAATGCCCGCGCCTTCGCCGATGACGAAGCCGTCGCGGTCCTTGTCCCACGGACGGCTGGCATGATGCGGATCGTCATTGCGCGTCGACAGCGCGCGCATGGCCGCAAATCCACCGACACCCATTGGCGTGATCGCGGCTTCCGTACCGCCGGCAATCATCACATCGGCATCGCCGTACTTGATGACGCGAGCCGCATCGCCGATGGAATGCGCGCTGGTCGTGCACGCGGTGCAGGTAGCCTCGTTCGGACCCTTCGCATTATTGCGGATGCTGACCTGTCCGGCCGCGAGGTTCACGATCGCTGCGGGAATGAAGAAAGGTGAGATCTTGCGTGGACCGCCGTTGAGCAGGTTGTTGTGCTCGCGCTCGATGACGTCGAAACCGCCAATGCCCGAGCCGATGTTGACGCCGGTGCGCTCGGACATCTCTTCGTTTTCAACTTTGTAGTTGGCCATGCGCAGCGCTTCATCGCTGGCAGCGATGGCCAGGTGAATAAAGCGCCCCATCTTGCGCGCTTCTTTCTTTTCGATGATCTGCAGCGGATCGAAGTTCTTCACTTCTGCTGCAATGCGGCAGGCAAAAGCAGTGGCGTCGAAGCTGGTAATCTGCTCCACGCCGCTCTTTCCGGCGAGCAGAGCCTGCCAGACCGTGTCGGCGTCATTGCCCACGCCGCAGATGAGCCCGATACCGGTGACCACCACGCGCCGGGTCAAACTATTTCGATCCTTTCGCGTGCGCGTTGATGTAGTCAACCGCGTCCTTCACCGTGCGGATCTTCTCCGCGTCCTCATCAGGAATCTCGATCTCGAAAGCCTCCTCGAACGCCATCACTAATTCGACGGTATCCAGCGAGTCGGCGCCCAGGTCATCCACGAAAGAGGCGTTGGGCGTAACCTCCGCCTCATCCACGCCCAGTTGTTCCACGATGATCTGCTTTACCCGTTCATCAACCGATGCCATGAGATCAAAGTCTCCTTTCCACGTATGCGTGCGGGCGCAACCGTCGCCGGTGGCGCCGTCCGCAAAGCGTTGGCAGACGAGCGCCCTGATGCAAGCTGCGGCTACTTCTTGGTCTTGGCGTGCTGGTCGATGTACGTAATCGCGTCCTGCACGGTGCGGATCTTCTCCGCGTCCTCGTCGGGAATTTCAATTTCGAAAGCTTCTTCGAAAGCCATGACCAGCTCGACCGTATCGAGCGAGTCGGCGCCCAGGTCGTCCACAAACGAAGCATTGGGCGTTACTTCCGCTTCATCCACACCCAGCTGCTCCACGATGATCTGCTTTACCCGTTCTTCTACCGAAGCCATCGATTCCCCTCTCTTGACCGCGCCGCCAACCGCGAGCGCGGCGAAACCCGTAAGTGTAAATTGCGGGCGCGAACCCTGTAAAGATTGCCTGAAATTGCGCTCCCATACAGATGCGCACAGGTGAGCTCCGGGAGCGCCGGACATATGAATCCCGATTCATCCTAAACGGAGGGCTTGCAACGGTCAATGAAGGGTCGATGGCCGCTTTTCCCGATTGGCTGTTCGCTTTTGCAGCTTTCTCTGTTCCAGAGCGGCTAATCGCCGCACTACGCGCCAGATCACGTGACTTCTTTTCCGAAAAGTGAAGAGCGCAGCGAGACCGGGACGGCGCCGATTTCTAAGGGCTAAACGCCAAGAGCCGAACGCTGCTTGTGATAAAACCCTCTCATGCGAGCCGTGGTCCAACGCGTCAACCGCGCATCGGTAAAGGTCGGTGAGGAAATTACCGGCGAGATCGGCCGTGGCCTGCTGGTACTTTTGGGGGTGGCGCGGGGAGACATCAAAGCCGATGCCGACTATCTCGCCGAGAAGGTCGCGGGACTGCGAATATTCGAAGACGAGGCAGGAAAGATGAACCTCAGCGTGGCGGACACAGGCGGGGCGGTGCTGGCGGTCTCGCAGTTCACGCTGTTTGGCGATGTGCGCCGGGGCAAGCGGCCATCGTTCGACGCCGCCGCGCGTCCAGAACGTGCGCGAGAACTCTACGAATATTTCGTCGAACGCATTCGTGCGCTGGGCCTGCGCTGCGAAACCGGCCGCTTTCAGGCCATGATGGACGTGGAACTTGTGAACAGCGGTCCGGTCACGATTCTGATCGATTCACAAAAAACATTTTGAAATTGTCATCCCGACCAAGGACTTTAGTCCTCGTGGAGGGATCTGCGACCCGTCCGCGGCGCATCTCTACTTCCCGCTCTCTGCGCTGGGCGCGTCATAGGTCGTCGTCTTCCCCTGCTTTTGCTTACTGACCGGGGTGGTCTCGCTCGGGGGATGACACGTCGCCGCCACGACTTCTACATCGGTGACCTGGAAGCGCCGCATCTCGGTGGTGTTCTTGTCCTGAGCCGGCGACTGCGCGGGCTGCCACTGTCCCGTCAACTTCACCTTGCTGCCGGAGTTATTCTTAAGGCTGTCCGGTCCCAGAATCTGCACGCCCATGCGATTGTTCATGTTCCGCAACACAAACTTCCCTTGCTTGTCCGGCCCGGCCAGGCAGCCAATCAGCGTCGAGCCCTTGGCGGCCGGAGGCTTCGTAATCTGGTCGCCAGTCGTTGCGCTGTTATCTTTGGTCGCGCTGGCGGCGTTGTTCTGCTGCTGCAGCGGGGTGTTTCCCGTCGGCGGTGGAGTTGCGGTCGAAGGCTCCTGCGCAACGCACCACAGGCAGGCAGCGAACACGAACATTGCGGGATAAATATGCCGGCTCATCGCGGATCCTTGTCTAACGGGATTATCTGACAATTCGACGCGCCGCGCCTAGGGAGAGTTGTAGGCTGGAATTCGACGGGACCTTCAGCGCCACAGGGGCACAGAGAACTTCAGGAATGACGCTACCGGCGTCGACGGTGTTCTCGTGCCCCTGCGCGCTTCGCGCGAACTTTACTGTTTGGTTGCCCAAACCGAGGCGTTCAGGCAGCCAACCACGCCATCGATCACCTTACTGAGGCCGTCCTGAAACTTCTGCGGATCGACCACGTTCTTCCCTGCCACGCTGTCAGTGGCCGCTACGGCCGAGTTCACAAACGACAACGCCGCAGCCTTTTTAGTGGCTCCGTTCTTTGCGCCAAATAGTTGTTCGACGCCTTGGACAATCGCGGGAACGAAGGTAATACCCTGTAACAGCTTGGATAAAAAGTTCATGACTAGCTCCTTGATGAATAAGTTGTGAGTTTCAGATTTCGAGCTCGATCGCCGGGCCCCTGTCCGACGCCGATTCTTGTGCCTGGGCGCGGGTTTGCCTTGTGTCAGGGCACGACTTCGGTCGTGCCGAAACGTGGGTTAGAAGGAGAGGGCTTTAGCCCCTGCAAAGTCGCCGCCAACAAGAATGGCGACCCTCAGGACACCACATTGACCTACCGCTTCAATGCCGCATTCGCAAATAATCAATCGCGACATGAAACAGCGTCAGCAAACATCCGACGGCCGTCGCAATTCCGGTGAAGCGTTGCAGATACGCTTCATGCCGCTCCACCCGCTCTTCGATCTCCTGCATTTTGCCTTGGCCGCCGTTGCCGATCACCCAACGCATGTTGGCTTTCAATTCCGCGAGATCCGAGAGAACCTTCTGTTCGAAATCAGTAAGTGTGCAGGTACTGGGACATGTGCTCATAGCGGATAATCCACGTGCAGCAGCGCTGAATAACGCGAGTACTTGGGAGGCGTCGATCCGTCATACTGCCGCAAATAATAGCCCTGCACGCGCGAAAGCCGCGGCAGAACGAAGGTTTGTGTTGTGAAGCGTCCGGCAAGATTACCGCTGTCGGATGGCCCCCAGCCGCCGTCGGAGCGGCGCACCTCAATGCCTCCCCCAACCGGCGGTGCAACCCCGGCGTCCACCGTGATCTCGGTCGCGATGACGTTGGTGATTTGCGCCGCGGTCAGCGACGCGATGTACAGCGACGAAGATGGCGTGTTGAGGTTGAAGACGGTCGTCGCCGGTGCCGGCAGCGTGATGTTCTCAGTCTTGAGTGCCAGCGGCTCCGCAGCATCGTTGGCGAACTTGATCTTGTAATGCGACAGATCATCGCGCAGGGACATCACCTGTAGTTCCACCTCGCGCACAATGGCATTGAAGACCGCCCCTCGCGACGGCGCCGAAATCTGCACCGCATTCCCAGGGATTACATCCGTAGAAAGGGAATCGCTCGTCGCCTCGTACTCGCCTTGCCACGCCGCCTGCACCGAATCATCGAGCAGCGCCGACGCAGCGTTCTCACAGTCGATCGACGTTGGCGCAAGCGGCAACTTCAGATGGCGCACATAGGTTCGTCGTCCAGCATCGCCGCCCTTCGCATGCTGTGCAATGCTGTTCGCATCCTGCACCCGAGCCATCGCCCGCGCGCTGCTGCGATACGAAACCACCACCTCTTCGTTGAGCTGCGGCGGATATGGCGGATAGAACTCCAGCACGCCCGTCGTGCTCAGGTAACACTCGCCCCCGTCCGCCAGCGCCCCGTTCAAGCGCGTGCGGAACTGCCCTCCCGGAATCATGCTGCGGATCTCCGCGTCGGCAATGTGCTGCATGCGAGTGAAGGACACACTTGCGAAGAAGCTGCTCCCATTGACCGGCGCATACGTCGCAAAGCTTGGGGGAGCTGCCAGCTCATCGTCGTACAAAATTGTGGCTGGGGCCGCCAGCGTGCCGGGGTTGGCCGGATCGACATCGTGTACCGTCAACACCACGCGCAGGGCAGCCGGAACGGCATCTCCTCCGCGCCCGTTTCCCGCCGGATGGGTCGATGACAAATATGTCGTGTGAACGCGGTGGCCTTCACTACAAATCAACTGCGTCGCAAACGCATAAAGATGCCCGGCAGCGGTGGTCAGGATTGTTCCGCTCGTACTGCCGTTGACCATCGCCTGGATCGAGCAATTACTGCCCGAGGGCGCAATATTGAAGCCCGCAATGCAGTTCGCCGCGGAGATGGTTCCGTTGTAGACGCCTCCCACAATGCCAGACGATGCGGCCTGGAAAGTGAATTGTCCATGCTGCAGCATCAGGGCCGCAGTCAGCTCTACCTGCTCAACGAAGCTGATGGTCGCCGGTCCTCCGTTCACGTGGAGCTGCCTCCACCCAGCGAAACTTTTTGATTGGGATCGCTGACGCTCCACAGCGTAGGCGACAGCTGTGTCTCGGAGTAATCCTCCTCGAAGATTGTGGTCGCCGCCTTGCTGTACGGTGTCTTCGAAAGATAGAAGGCCAAAGCGGTCCCGCTTCCCATGAAGTAGTCACGAACGTACGCCATCGGCTCCAACTCGCCTACAATCGTTACGTCGTTGCGCAACTTGTCAGGTTGCTGGAGGGTCAATGCAGCCGGAATGAAGTTTGGATCCTGTTCACTGATCGTGAAACTTTGTTGCCCGATTGGAGCGAACAGGAGCTTGCCGTCCAAGGCACGGTAAGTCGCCCGTGCCATGGTCGAGAGCTCCTGCGCGTGCTCGGTCCAGCCTTTCTGCGGGACGACGGCATACTGATAGATCGAGCTCACCTCCTGCACGCCCGACTCATCCAGGCCCTCGGGCAGAACGTCGTTCGTAAGCGTCTTCAAGGCGTCACCGGCTGTACGCGCGGCAAATGGAGTTCGCACCGGCAGCAGGTTGTGGTCAAGCAGGCATGAATCGTCGACCGCATGCAGTCCGAACCGCCAGGCCGGCAACTGTCCTCCGCCAAGATAATTCTGCTCGGGTACTACATTGAGGTATCCCGTAAACAGTCGCACTCCATCCCCACGCTGTAGGACTACCCTCGCGCCATTGACGGGCGGGTGGAAAGTCGCATCGGCGAAGATCAGGGCCGCAGTCATCGTGGCCGGCTCGTTGAGCCTACGAGCGATTACCGGCGGGTGCTCCGCATCGACCCAGGCGGTATAGTCCAACTGCCCCAGGCCGTCATTGTTATCAACCAGCAGATTCATTATGACCTCTTATACAGCGGCATTAGGAGCAGGCACGTAGCTGCGGTAGCACAGCACCGTCTCGTTGTCGTTGCAATCCGAGGTCGGGAGTGCCCGCAAATTGACGTGCAAACGGTGGCTGAAGAGCGGCGCGGCAAGCTCCTGGCGGCTCTCTGACGCTCCTGCCGCCGGCTGCAACCGTGGATAGTAGAAACAGCACTGGCCGCCGCTGTCCGGCGCGACAATGAACAGACCCGACCACTCCTGGAAGAAGCTGCTCCCCTCGCGATCCAGAAACGCCACCACCCGTTGCACGCTCATGGCGGTCGTCGGCACTGCAATCAGCGATTCGGCCAGAAGCAGCGACGACGCGGTCTTGCCGCAGATACGCGATACGTTAAAGGTTATGCGGCGCACCAGGTCCAAATAGCTAGCTCCAGCTAGTGGCGCTGCAAGGTATGTCCCTGGGGCGCCCGAGCCGAGGTATCCAACCTGGCCGTTATAGTCGACATCCACCGCAATTACGTCTCCCACGTTGTAGCAGGCAAGCTGGTCTGTCGTAAGGATGATCTCCGTCGGCGTCGAGCCGCCCTGCACGGGCGAACCCGGGAGCGCCATTGCGCCCGATGGCGCGGGCAACTTTCCCGGCTCCTCGGCCAGCACATTCATCTGCTGCGTCCCGCCGGAGAGCGCCAACTGCACTTTGCCCCACGAGAGCAAATCGAACTCCACACGGGCCTCAGGCTGCGTCCTGTATTGCACCGTTATGTTCGCCACAGGCCCGGCCCGCAATGCGTCATACTTGGTCGCGGAGCTGCGCTGAAAGTTCTCTACCCATCCCAAGTCGAGCCAGGGCCACGAGGGGGCGTCCAGATTGAAGCCGCTCGGAGAAGCAGGGTCGAACGCCTGAAGGATGCCGGCCGCACGATTCACGGGCGCCGCGTAAGCGCGCACCACTCGCGACGCCGGAGCCATTTGCGAGCGCTTGGCATAAGGGTTTGTGCTCATGACTGATTCACCTCGGGATAAAAGAAGACCGTAATCGTGATCTCGCGTCCTACATACGGAAGAGTGTTTTTGGCTGTGTTCAGCACTGGCTGCGTCCAGAAGATCGTTGAACCCAGGGCGACCGGTGCCCCGCTGCTGTAGTCGTTCTTCGGCGTCTGAGGTGGCGAGCATATCGCCAGTAGATCGTTATCCAGAGCCGCCAGATCGCGTCCCCGGTCCAAGCTTCCGTTCTGGATTGAACCCTTCGTGCAGTAGGAAACGGTGCAATCCATCGTCATCAGATTCGCGGGTGGGGCGCCCGCCGGACGCGCATTCCCCCAGTGCAGATAAAAGGTGTCGCAGAGCAGCGGTGCGCCCGTAGGCGGCTCGTTCTCGATGACGGCAATGGCCGGCCGCGTCGCTCCATCCAGGGTGACCGTGCGGTTCGGATCGGTCGCCACCAGCCGGTCGCGCAGGGCGACGTAAAAACTGTCTTTCGTTGGTTGCATGATGTTGTCCTACTCTGTGGCAGTTAGGTGATACAGGCAAGCCCTGCCGTGAAAGTCATCGACGGTTACGGTTGCGATGCGCATAACACGGCCGTTTTGCAACACGCCCTGCATACTCAACAGCCAGGTCCCGATGTCTTGAACACCATAGTTTTTGGCAATCGCTCGCAGGGAGGTCGCGCTGAGGATCACTTCTATGCGGCGACGGCCATCGGACTCGGGTTCGAGTGCCCTGATTGCCGCCGGCGAAACTTGGATATCCTCGGCCGTCGGAGCCTCCAGCCCGAGTTGACTACCGGTATCGCCGGTCGACGGATCTGAGAGACGCAGGGTAACCTTTGTCCCTCCCAGTGATCGCAGTAATGCGTCGGCGAATCGCACTACAGCGCAACCTTGGCCAGCAATCATTCCAAGCGGTTGGTCAGCCATGTCACGACACCTTCTGCGCTACGTAAGGCGCGAGTAACTCACGCACGGTTGAGTCGAGCAGGGTGTCCGCGAAGTAGGCGAAGTGCATCGCATTTAACGTGCCTTCCCGCACATTCAGTGCCGGCATCGCCTGCGCATTGCGAACCAGTTGTGCACATGCAAACTTCACCGGATCGGGCACCTGGTCGAAGCCGCCGGTATAAACCAACTCCATCTCATCGAAGTACAGGCCCAGCGGATTAGGCGGCCAGGTTACCTCGCCGGTATCGGCGAAGAAGTCGAACGAGCTCACGTCGAGATCGATCCAGGTGCCGGGCAGCCCGAACATCATGGAGAACTCTGACACCAACTCCCACAATGCGGGATCCTCGCCCCGGCGGGGAATTCCGTATCGTGCCCTGCCGGAAACCAGCGGCGTGGTGCCTCCCTGTGGAGTTGCCAGGGGTAGATAGGTCAGCCGCATGATATTGCGGCCCGGCGTGAGGCGGGCGCGCTCCTTGAACTGCGAGGTCCACAGCGCCGGACGATTGCAGTGCGCGTTGATGACAGCAGAAGCAGCGGAGACCCAGGATTCAGGCGTCTCTGGCTCCAGCCCGTAGCTTTCATATTCCGAGTTCGCTAGATAGTTCATCCGAATTCCTGTCGTGCCGCGCAAGGCGGCAGAAAAAGAGGTGGCGGACCTTCGCACGGCAAGAGTGCGCGCCTGTTGCGTGCCTGATACCCCTGCTGCTCGCGGTCCGCCACCCGGACGAGGGACAGGTGGATCCCTCAAGTTATGCACTTGGTGCAGCGATCTGCCTGACGGCGTTTACCGCTCGACGATCACCTTGTAGTGTGCGTAGGTAGAGCCTTTTACCACCACGCCCCCGAATTTAACGACCACCATCTGCGACGCCAGCGAACTGGGCGTACCCAGCTGGAACACTCGAGGGTTCGGGTTGGTGAGCCAGTGGTACTCGATCATGTCTTCGCTGACGATGTAGCAGGGCAACTGCGCCGAGCCGCTACCCGGAATGCCGGTGTAACCCAGCGACCATTCCGGAATCAGCGGAAGCTCGCCGGCCTGCGTGGAGAGCGTCTTCACCTTGAATCCAGCGGTGATCTCGGTGGTGGAGAGCACGACGTTGAAGTCGGTCTTCATTTCGCGGTCGATCAGGTCGAGCAGCACCGGATTGGCATAAATCGCGGTGGGACGTACCTCGTAGTTCGTGTTCGACACCATCTGTGCAACCGTCGATTTCAGGCCGTCCACGATGCTCTGCGTGGTGGTGATGGTGGCGACGTTGCCGCCGTCATTGATCTGGCCACACACACCGTAGTACTGCGGCGTTGTGGGATTCGACAGCGAGGTGTCGTTGCCGTTCCACAGCGAAACGTCGTGAGTGCGTAGCAGACCTTCGACGGAGTCGGCCAAGTCCTTCGCCTGCAGGTAGGCGAACTGGCTCTGCTGGGCGCCGACTTCCAGATCGAACACGTTGTAGTTGATCTGCGAAACCAGGCACTTCAGCGGAACACTGCGCTCTACGCGAGTCGGCGTCACCAGCGTGGGCACGATGTTCCGTGGATCGACGAAGCCGTTGGCTGCGGTCGGAGAAGGAATACCGGTCTCCTCGAAGAAGCGCGATGGATGCCCGGTTGCGGGAACTTGCTTGATGCGCTGGCCGAATGGCCCGCGCCGGCGCACGATGTCGGTGATCTCGGTCTGGTAGCGATCGATCTCGATCGCGCCCGGACCCATGTAATCAGCGGCCGCTTGCAGGTTGACGAATTGTGCTTTCATGATGTCCTTTCGAAAGGAAAATGGCGGCCTCGTGAGCCGCCAGAGTTAAAGAACGGAATGTTTGCTGGTGCGCTCTAGACGAGAATCCCCGCGCGTGCGAGTTCAGCTTTGACCGCAATACGCTGCTCGATGCTGAGACCCGCCAGCGCCTTCTCGACGACCGGCGTCTCAATAAGCGCATCGCCCTCCACGCCCTCTTTGGCCAGAAGTGCCGTGACCATAGGTGAGAGCGTCTTGCGACGTGCTGTCGCGCTTTGCGCTTTCAGATCGTGGTTGGCTTTTTCCAGCTCGGCCACCCTGGTTTGCATTGCCAGGTCAGGCTGCGAACTCGCCTGCAGTTCGCCGTCGTCAACTGCTGCAATGATGCGATCAACCTTCGCGTGCAGCGCCGTGAATTGCCCGTCCAGCTTGGAAATCGCCTCGGCCAGCGACTGCGTGGCCTGTGCCAGGCGTTCGGCAATGCTGGGCATGTCGCCGGTGTTGGTGGTGGTTTCTTGATCCATAGTCTCCTCTTACTTTGTCGTTAGTAATTTGCTAGTCGCTATTGGCTAACCGAAATCCAGGTTTGCGGATAGGCTGCCTTATCGCGCCGCAGCACTGCAGCCCCAGTGAAGGTAAAGTCAGTCACAGCCCAGATGGGAGCGTCCTGGTTGGGCACCGTGATGTTGGCGATTTCATAAGACATTCCCAAGGTGCTACTCGGCTGCGTCCGAATCTGCTCAATTACATCCGGGAAGTCGTGCGCAAACAGGTAACCGCCAAGCGCGATCTGGCCAGTTACGAGGGATGTCTTACTTTGTGGCATAGGGGCGATATCGGCTTCGGTAATGATGCCGATCTTTCGCCGCGCATCGTGTCCGGCCAGCGACGGGGTGTAATCAACCGCCATCCCCAGCAAAGATGGCAGAGCTGCCTCCGTAGCCGGGCGGGTGAGCATCACACGATGGCCGCGGGCACCACTGGGCGACCGCTGCGAGGCGACTCCCACCAGCGTGAGCACACCGCGAAAGGGCAGCCGATTCGGATGTCCAGCGACGTCCGGCATGGCAACCGCCATGGCTTCGAGTTGCACGTCCATAATTTCCTCGTGAGCCAGTTGCCAACTACTAGCAACTAGCTGAGAACTACAGCCCTGACGCTCTCGGACAGGTTCGCCCGGCGGCCGGGGCTGCGTTGTTTTGTTGGGCTCTATTGCATCGGGGGCGCGTCGGACACGCCGGCACGCTGCTCCGGCAGGGGAGGCAGACCGCGCATACGACGAACTTCGTTGATCGTCAGAACGCCACAGGCGATCAGGATCTGCTGGATCTGCGCCTGTTCCAATTCGTTGGGGGCGTCAACATCGGTGAAGACGAACTCGAGGTCATCCCAGCCAAGGCGCTTGCTGATCACGTCGCGGGTGAGGTGCTCGGCAAGCAAACGCGCCACCGGCACGACTGCGGTACGAAAAGCATCGTCGTACTGTGTGGTAGCCGTATTGCGATTGACGTCGCGCTCCAAACCCAGCAGCATGGGTGGCAGATCGAAGGCATCGGCGATGAGGCGGATCAGGAACTCCTGCCATTGCAGCCGTAGGTCGGCGTCAGTGCCACCGCTGAAGTGCAACACCTCGGGTTTGTTTTCAACCGTGAGGATCGGCACCTTGCCGGTACCTTCGATTTCGTCCTGCCACCAGCGGATCAGGCGCTCATGATGTTGCGGACTGAGGTTCTGCAACCACAGCGCATACTGCACGACAGCATTGCTCGCCAGGCGTGAGGCAAAACGATGCGCACAGAGAAATTCGTGGATCGTCTCGAATGCAACCTCGAGTTTTCCTAAACCGAACGGCGTGTGAGTGCGTGCGTTCAGCCGGATGTAGGACAGTTCTTCATCTGCCAGGGTAATCTCTTGTGCCACGTTGTAGGGTGCCGTGACCTGGACGTAGCGCGGAGAAGCCGGGTTGCCGTCCCAGTCGGTGCGGATACGAATGCTGGCCCCGTCAACAGGCCACAGGGTAAGCGGATGACTTGAGTCGCCGCTCACATCGAGTTCAATTGCTCCGAAACCTCCAACGAGAACGTCTTCCAGCACCTGCTCGATCATCGAGCGAAACGAATCCTCCGGATTCGGCTGCTCGAAGTTCAGAGTCAAGGCTGCGATTCTGCCAGCTGCCTCCGGCAGATCGTCCAGCGAACGCCCGTGACGCGGCTGGATCCGCCACTGCATTCCGGCGATTCGATCCTTGATCGTGTTGATGGCCTTGCGCGCGATCGGCATCTCCGCGAAACGGCGCAAGTTGGCCGGCGTCGGTTTGGGCATCACTCCGGCACGCGCCAGCGTGGGTGCTCCCGGAGCGAGGATGGAAGGCAGCGGCACCGTTCTGCGCGCCGATTCGGCGCTCGATGAGAGCAGTGTGGCGGGAGGCCGGCGAAGCGGCCAGGGCAGTCTGAGAAAAGACGATCCAGCGACGCGGCGCAGCGCGCCACGCAGAGAGTTCAACGTGTTCATAGTTTTCTCGATAAACGATGGTTGGTGAATCGTGAGTCGCCGCTTGAAGCCGGCACAAAAATCAAAAGGCGCTCCGGGGGAGCGCCTGCGGAGTTGTGGGGACAATTCCTTACAACTTCAATTCAATCCGTGCCCGTTCGGCGATCTGCGGCATGTCTGCGACCCGCGCTATCGCGATGTCTTGATCATGCAAGGTTGCGAGTGCAAAGGCGACTCCCTCATCGTGGGGGTCCAACTCATCTTCAGTAATTACCGTCAGGTCGCTCATCGCGTGCTCCGCATTCGTCACGCCCTCGCGCATGTCGGAATAACTGAAGGCCAGCACCTTGGCCGAATCAACATTCGTGGCCAGGGAAAGGGCGTGGAACAGATGAATCATGCCGTTCGGCCGGTACCCGCAATCGATCTTGAGCGGATCGCCTTTTCGGGTATAGCGCTCGACCGGAATATCTTTCTGCATGAACTGCCACACGCCCGTTGTTTCGAAGGCGTCGCGCATCGCCTGGTACACCACGCGCCGTCCGGTCGGGACGCGAGATCCCCGAGCCGGCGATTCGAGATACGCATGCGCCAATACTCCGAGCTCCGCCGCGGGCGACTCGGTAAGAACGGCTTGCATCGGCGTCAGCTCCAACGCACCTGAGAACGATTGCTCCATCTGCGTCAGCAGCCATTCCCGCCGCGACATCGGGCCGCGATAGTTGATGATCTCAGGCACGCGCGACTGCAAC
The DNA here is from genome assembly GCA_963780495.1 of uncultured Acidobacteriaceae bacterium. Taxonomy (GTDB): domain Bacteria; phylum Acidobacteriota; class Terriglobia; order Terriglobales; family Acidobacteriaceae; genus Bog-257. The sequence goes on along the minus strand of CAWACF010000007.1, from coordinate 358,368 downwards.
AGTCGGCGCAAATCCTCCTCGTACGACTCCAGCAGCTCAATGTCGGCGTCAGGGTCGGCACCACGCACCCGCCGCCAGTCCCGCATGAAACGAACGTCGGTGAATCCACCATCTCCCGTCTCCAGCAGCACGACTCCAATGTTGACGAACTCGCCCTTGACCACGTCGGGGACGTAGCGGAGGAGGAAGAACTCGCATTGTTTGAAATCGGCCATCAGCTCTCAGCGACTGGCAACTAGCGGCCAGCGATTAGCAAGTAGCAAAGACCTCTGCCGAAGTTCACGAGCCGCCTGAACTCTCCTAATCAACGAACCAAGCATTCGCTTAACCTCGAGGGCCTGTTTATTGCCGCACTCGCAGGCGTCAGACGAGATGAGTTTCAGGTCACTTGCCAGAAGCAAGAAGTACTCCAACTCTACTGCCGATCCCACCGTACAGCTCCTCTTTCGGAAACGTCCGCGTGAGACGATAGACTGATAAGGCTAGCTCATGAGCCCGTACCCGGACTTTGAGCGCCCTGGAATCTTTCCCTTCTTCCTCCCGCTTACGACGGCGCCGGTCACTGGTCGATAGTGGCTCGTTGCTAGCCTCGCCAGCTTCAATTCACCGTTTCTTTCCAATTCGGAAACGGATTACGCGACGAATTCTTGAAATCCAGAATCAACTCGCGCACGCGCGACCTTCTCGCTAGCAGCCGCTGCAACAGGCGCTCGAGCTCGTCGCTGGCGGCGCCGTACCACTCCGGCGGAATCTCATCGGCCAGCGGCCACAGCGAGCTTTCCGGAAAATTCTCAATCCGGCTGAGCCACGGTTCGAAGCTGTCCCACGATGTGACACACAGATAAACATCGTTGCGCCCGAACACGCCCCGCAACGGCGCATCCGGGAACGTCCAGTCTCCGGCATTGAAGCAATAACCCTGATCGATGAACGTGGCCGTCAGCTTGCGTTCACGCGACTTCTTCCAGAAAGCCGCCTGCCGTCCGTTCGCATTGCATGTCCATTTATCGAGCGCTAGAATCCCTGCAAAATCGCGCAAATTGCGCACCCGCGGGATCATCGTCTCCGACAAATAGTCGAATACCTGTCCTTCCAGCGGCGACACCACGTAGCGCGAACCGAACGACAGCCCCGGCGTGAACATCGTCCGCCGGCCACTGAGTTCCATCCGCAGATCGGGCGTGTGTTCCAGCAGCCAGGGATTCACATCGACGATCGCCGGCACTGGCACCGGAAGTCCGATCATCTCCGCCAGGCGCGTGCCCAGCCAATCATTCACCAGTACGCGCGTGTGCTGCGGATTGTTCTGAAACTTCACGACGTAATAGTGACCGTCGGCGCAGCGCATCAGATGACTCTGAGCGCCGCCCCGCATCCTGCGTACGTGTTGGACCGCCTGGATCAGCAAAAGCAGCAACCAGCAGCTGGCCGCGAGCGACCAGCCAAGCCAAATGTCCCTGAGCCAGAGGGTCAAAAGCGACAGGGCGGCACCCCCTCGGCAATCCCGTAAAAAACGGGTTCTCACCGGGAGCCCCGAGGTGATTCGGAGCGATTGGAAACCGCCCGCAACGGTCATCGCGGCCGTACATCACGGCCATCACGTCCGCGTCGCTTTACCGCGAGCGCAAAATCGTTCGACGAGTCGGCGGCGGCTTCCGAACAACGATGGTAAAACCCCAGCCGCAGCCAGTTCGTCGGCATGGATCACAACTCAGTGTGAGCTGAGACCGCCGCTTCCATTCGCTCGTCGCCAAAGGAACGCTCATATTTCCTCTTGACGGTGCGCTAGTCGCGAATCATGTTTCGTGACTGAGTGACACTCGCAATGGCGAATAGCGAACAGCGGCTTTCTACGCCGCCTGCAGCATGGTGTACTCCACCTCCTGCACCGACTTCGGCGGCGCGACGCGTAACTCCGCACGCACGGCCTGGGCAATCGCCATGGCCATCACCGTATCGTCATGCGCGCCCGGGGCCGCTGAGCACGACCCGTCCGGATAACGGACGAAGGTCCTGCACTCCTCCAGCAACCGCGGACTCATGAACATGTGTGCGCCATGGGCCAAAATCTGCCCGAAGTGTTCCAGCATGCGCGGCCTTGTGACTACATTCGTCAGCCAGCCAAGCTGTCCATCCGTCTTGTAGATGTTGGTGTAGGCCTGACCCATCGTCAGGTGCGCCAGCACCGCGTGACCGTGGTTATTACGTTCCACCGCGACCAGCGCGTCGTTATACCGGTGCGCCAGCACGGCTACACGCGCGGCCAACTCCTGTGGAGGAAAGTGGCCGTGCAACTCTGCGCACTGCACGCCGCCGCTGACTTCAATCACCTGCGCGCAGGAATAGTCTCCCTCGCTGCCGCCGCCGGCGGGATCGACGCCGACGATGTATCGCTTCGGCGGAGCCCCGTTCACCGCCGGAACCGGTGGGAAGAACGTCAACAGCCGTCCGTGATCGGCTTCTTCCATCGGGACAGGCTGGTGCAGGCGTTTGTCGACAATGTCCGCATCGAACACGCAATCGCCGGAAGCGAGGAAGCAGCTTTCCGCATCCTCGGCATACTCCTCGCGCGCCCGATTGCGGAAGTTGGCCCGCACCTCGCGGCGAAAGGCAATCTGCCCCGCGCTGAGCCGATGCTTCTGCATCAGCTCAATCTCTTCGTCGGTGAACTGCACAATCTTCACCGGCCGCCGATAGCTCGGGTCCCACCACCACGGATAGAAATGTCGGGTATAGCCGGTTTGCGGCGCGCGCTGCCATTCGTCATAAAACGTGCCGCCCGCACCGTTCGGCGTCGATTCCAGAAAGATCTCGCCATCGGGCGGAACCGCGGCGCGCAACGACGCCAGCGTCTCCGCTACATCACGCGGCCAGCGGGCGACCTCCGAACAATGCAGATTGTGGATGGTCAGCCCGCGGCCGGCGTTGGGGTCCGCCGCTGTTTCCACGCGATATTCGCTGTCGAACACCGGAAACACAATCTGGCGGACGTTGGCGCGCGAAGTCACGAGAGCGTCTTTGCGCAGCTCTGCCGGCAGGTTCTCCAGCAGGCGGTGCACGATGCGGAAGATCTCTTCCGCTGAGCGCTGATCGTGCGCGACCTGAACGCTCAACGTTCCCTCGCGCGTGATGCTGTTCAGAAAGAAGCGCGCCGCAACGTACGTGGTCACGCCGAGCTGCCGCGCCTTCAGCACGATGTTGCGCTTGCTGCTGGTGCGCTCCAGGTCGCGCTGCGCGCGGTTCAGCAAGAGTTCCTGCAGTGTTCCGCCTTTGCTGCGTATCTTGAGCAATGCGTACATCAAATACTCGCGCCAGCAGCTCGCCTCAGGCGAGTTGGTGTAAGGCCCCAGGCGGCGATTCTCGAAGGGCTTCCCTTCCAGATGCTCGCCGCACCACTTCAACCATTCAACACTGCAAACGTTGATTTCCAGCGGCGATTTAGGTGCCAGCTTCGTTTTGACCCCGGGCTGCGGTTTTACTTCGAGCTCCCTTTCAACTATCGCCTTACCCATGAGTGTGGGCTTCCCTGCGTCCACAAGCACCGGCTCGGAGTCGAGTTTGCCCGCAGGTTGTGTTCTCGCCGTCGACGTACGAACAGCTTCGGATTTTTTCTTTGCCTTCTTTTTCGTAGCCATGGAAGTCCATCGTTGCCGCCAGGGTTCAGCGTTAAGTCGCCAGCCGTCCGCTACTGAATCGTTTGGCAATAGAAGGTCGAGCCCTTCACCCAGTCGGTGTTGGGCATGTTGAAGGTGAACTTCACCGCCGACGCGTTCGCCAGGTTCTCGGCACCGGGGTTGTTGTTGCTCGGCCCGGCGAGAATCGAGGTACCGCCGATGATCGGGCTCAGGTTGATGATCTCGGACGAGAGTGACGATACGGTGTAGATTTCGATGTCGCTGGTGAAGTTCTGCGAAGCGCTGGTCAGTGATCCATAGGCAACTGTCGTCCCGCCCAGCGTCCACTTGTAGGTGACCGCGGTGCTGGTGCTTGAGTGGGTCCACCGGGCCGAGCACTTCAGTCCCTGCCCCGCGGCAAATGTTCCGGCCGGCAGACTGGCCGTATAAACCGTTTGATCCGCGCTGTTGCCCGTCAGCTGCGCGGTGTTGCCTTGCAGCGAGCCTGCCACAATGTGGGAGCCCTGTGCCGGTATCGTCGGCTTGTTCGACAGATCCGCGTAGCTTCCCGAGCTGGCAACCGTCGCCAACGAATTGCCGTTTAGTTTGAAGCTGGTAGTGTCGACATTCTGCGCATAAACGTTGGACCAGCGGCAGCTCATAGAGCCGTCTTTCTGGCACACTGTCAGCGGATTGCCAAGATTCTTCTCCGTCGTATCGCCGGAATTCCATGCCGGAACCAGGTCCCACTTTGTGGTATCGTAGCCGCCGTTCGGACCAAGGAAGCGGTAACCCCAGCGCGCCATCGTCTCCGGAGACTGCCCGAACATTGCGCGATTGTGCCCGGCAATCTGGATGCCGCCCGCGACGATGCTGCTGTTATCGCCATTACCCGCGTCCGCCAGCAGCGTCGCGCTCGAAGAAGTCACACCGAGCACCTCGGTCGGCGTACCGCTCGGGTTTCCCTGCATGAACGTGTTGCCCTGGAAGGTAAACGCCTGGTTGCCAAACACCATGCCATTGCTCAGGTAGAAGACCGGCTGCTTGGTCGTGGTCGCCGTATTCGCAATCACCTGGCCGCGGATCGTGTCGTTCAACACATTTGTATAGCCGATCAGATAGAAGTTCTCCTGCTCGTACTGGATCGTACCCGGCCCAGCACTTTTGACCAGATCATGCTGCGTCGTGCCGAAAGCGTACCCCCCATCAAGCTTGATCGAAGCCGGCACGGTTGGATCAGTGGTGCTGGCGAGAATCACCGGATCCTGCACCTGCGGATTGCAGATCGAGCTCTCAGCCTCGGCTTTGAGCCCGTTAATCGTAAGCGTTCCCGCCGCATTGAAATTGGCGGCAATGAGCGAAGCCTGGTTGCAATCGCCGCTGATGCCGTTCAGCATCGCAACGCCGGACAGGTTGGTGAACGTCACACCGGAACCATGTACCGCGCGATTGCTGGTGATGTTCGCGATCGCCGACTGCGTCGCGGCATACCCGATGTTCTCGAAGTTATGGTTGTAGCAGGCCGAGAATTCCACGTCATGAACGCTCGCGACTTCGCCCATGTTCTCGATCTTCAGGCAGTCGCCGGCCGTCTGATTCGCGCCATTGCCAACGATGCGCAGGTTGCCGATCTCGCCCCAATGCCACCACTGCGGGCTTGTCGTGCCGCTACCCACCGTCGAAGTGGCGATCAGGTCCGCGTTCAGGCCGTTGGCCGGCTGTAAGATCGTGCCGTGATTCGTCGACGTCCCTGCCCCCAGTAAACGCGCGCCCGGAAGCGAGACAATTCCCGCCGTCACATTATTGTTGCCGTTGTTATAGGTCACCGTGCTGCCGATGTTATAGGTCGTCGGCGCCAGTTTGAGCGTTACCGAGTCATACAGAATGAATCCCGGCCCGCTGTAGGGCGAGGTTCGGTCGTCGATCACCATTCCCAGCACGCTGCCGTTGTTATAGGCGGCATTGATCGCGTCCTGAATGCCTGCATAATGACTTACGAGAAATGACACGCCGGGAATATTCTGATAGGTCAGAGCGGTAGCACTCATCGTGTTCGGAGTAACATTGCCCAAAGGCGGCGGCGCTCCCGGAGCGAAGCCGCTGCATGCTCCCCATGTCATGGGCGTTGCTCCTCCCCCTGACGATGTCAGACATTGGCCGGAGCTCCCAGCCGTAATCGGCCAGGTCATCTGATAGGGCGCGAAGGCCGCTCCCGGCGCCGCGACCGTCACCGTATTTGCCGGATTCGAGGACGAGAAGAACTCCAGTCCAGTGCCGGTAAATCCTCCAACCGCCGTTCCGCCAATGCTCCACTGATAGCCCGCGGCACTCGGAACGTTGTATGCCACAATGTCGGAGGCGTTGAGCATCTCGGAGCTGCTTACCCCCGTATCGCCGGCGGAAACATTCTGATAGCGCTCGTTCTTCACGGTTACATGCGAGCCGCTGCTGGCGATCCCGCGTTGATAAGGAGTACCGCGCATATCCACCGCTTCCACGCCATCGAGCAGCACCATGCTTGAGGCACTGTCGATTTGCGCGATATTCGGTGCGGCCAGGCCCGACACGCCGCCATTGAACGAGACCAGCTTGTTCACGATGATCTGCGAGCTGCCGGTCAGAATCAGGCACGGATTGTAAGGCTGGTTACAGTTAAGGTCGTCGACCTCAACCATGCTGGACGATTCCAACTCCACGCCGCCCAAGTCGGGCTGTGCGGGGTTCGGGCTGTTGTACGCCCCGCCCCACCACTGGGTGTCGCGAATCGAACTGTTCTGCGCGTACTTGAAGTGCACTCCGTGTGCGGGATTGCTGGGAATGTCCGACTGGTGCGGCTTTGCACCCAGCAGTGAGTTCTCGTTGGCCGCATGTGACGGTGTTCCCTCGATAAAAATATCGTCCCAATCTCCGGCATGATTGCCGAAATTCGATTCCGAAATATTGGGCGAATTGACGTTCTCGAAGGTCGCGAAGAACTCGGGAATCGAGGTGAGGTAGACGTTGGCGTTGCCGATATTGACCCAAGTCACCCCGCCGTCGCGCGTCACGCAGCCGATCGACTGGCAGAACTGCGTGGGCCGCGTGTTCGCCGTGGTTCCCACCGCCTGCGTGTAATAGGCGTAACCGGCCGGATTGTTCGAAGTCGGCTGGATGATTTTGGGCTCGATATACGTATGCAACGCCACCCAATCGCCGCCCTGATTACCGTCAAAATGCATGCCGTAGCAGCCATTTCGGTAAGCCGTCGGCCCATCCAAAACGTTGCCGCCGGATGCGATGTGCCAGCCGTCGCCGGCATTTCCATTCGACTGCGACATGCCGGAGATGTGACTGTCGGCGCCCCAAACGACACCGTCCCCCCCGCTGCCGTCGGAGACGGTGTTGTACATGTCGTTCTGGGCGGCCAGGGCGAGAATATCTGCGCCGGTGAAGTTGCTGGCATGGACGCCGGAGATCTTCATGGTGTAGACCGCCGGGGCAAAGATGCCGAAGGTCCCGGTGTTCGCGCCGTTGAGGGCGCAGTTCAGGACCGAAGTACCGTCGGCGGTGTGGTAGTTGCCATTGTTCGCCAGCGGGTCGGCGAAATTCGCGATTAGCGGAGCCGCCGCACCCGAGGTGAGCGTCGTTGTCGACGCCTGGAATGTCGTAGACGCCGGACAGGCAATGACGACGTTAGGCGCGGTCACATTGATTCCCGGATTGCCGCTCAACACCCATGTGCCCGCGCCAAACAGGATCGTCACCGGCTTATTCGCGGTGATCGTGGCATTGCAGGTCTGGTTGGGCGCGAAGCCGCGCGCGTCCACTGTCCCACCCTGTAGGGGTAACGCGCCGATGGCGGCGTTGATCTGCGCGCAAGGATCCCCTTGCGGAAAGTGAGCCGGATTCGGAATGCCATTGGTTGATTGCACTGTCAGCGTCGTGAAGTTGCCCGTGTTCGGCGTGACGTTGCCGATTGGAGGAGGAGAAGCGAGATTTCCCGCTCCGCCCTGGTTGGCATCGACATAGGCCTTGTTCGCCGCATCGCTGCCATTCTGCGGGGCTGGCACCGACGGAGAGCTGGCAAAGGTCTTTACGCCGCTCACCGGCTGATCGCCAGCTAGTCCCACATAGTGAGAGTCGGCAAATTCTCGCGTCAGGAATTGCGTTGCCTGATTGGCCGGCACCAGCTTGCTGCGGATCTGGCCGATCGTTGCGGTCGGCTGGGCCGGTACCGCCCAAATCTCATTACTGGTCGAGCCGTCCGAAAGTTTGTACGTCACTTTGTAATACGAGCCCGCCGGGCTGGCGCCGCTGTTGGGCGCCAAGCCGGCACTAAACTGTCCTTGTGGGCCCAGAACCACCGCGAGCGATCCAGCCGCAATCGGCTGTCCAGCCGCGGTGGTAAAGGCCGGCCACAGGATCACCACCGTGCCTTGCGCCGGAGTTCCATCGGCTCGATACACGGTGTCTGATATCTGACACAATGTGGGACTCTCGGCAAACACTGAAACGGCATGCGTCAGCCAAATAGCTAGAGTTAGTGATATCAGGACAGAAAAAAACCGCCCTGTCAGGCGGCGAATGTCGGGCATGGCAAATGCCTCTCTTACAATATGAAATTTGTTTTTCACAAAGTGGGAGTCAAAAATAATGTTATGGCCGGAGGAACACATGGCAACCCCGCCAACCAAATTGCGCTATAACCAATGCGACTTCTTCAGCCTTCCCACCGGCTGAGCTGAACTATTCCGCTTTTCCCGCACCGTTTCCATGCCCGGTGCTTGCAATACGCGGCTGCTCTCCAGGATGATGCAGGCGGATGTACTCTTCGACGCTCTCGACATAAATGTCGGCAAAATCGACAACGTTGCGCCGCGACTGGATCATGTCGATCGCGTCTTCCCGGCTGAAGCCGAGTGCCCGGAGCACCGCCAGCGCCATCATGGGAGCGCGATGCACTCCGGCGGCACAATGAATGAACACCCGCGACTCGGCGTCATCCAGCGCCGCCAGCGCAAAATCCACGCCTCGCCGGAACAGTTCTGCCGGCTTGAGCTGAAAGTCGTCGTCCGTCGGATTCCACAACACCTTGACCCCATATGGCTCGGCCAGCTGCGTGTCGTCGAACTCGATCTGCATGTCGATGACATGGGTGACCCCGGCGCGCACCACCTCGATCATCTTTTCGTCGGTCCAGATGCCGCCGCCAACCGCGATGCGATTGGTCACCCAAGTCATATCCATGCAGTGCCGTTTCTCCCTCAGCTCTTAACCGTCGCCACAGCGCCGGAAGGGCGAAATTTCATTCTACAGGGGTAAATCACGCGACTTCCGGTTCAGGTTCCCGAGTCGAGGGCTCCACTCCAATTTTCTTGAAGAACAAATCTATGGGATGCACCATCCCCGGTTCCGCGCTGGGCGCAGCCGGCTCCTCGGTTGCTGCCGGAGCCGGAGCAGCCGCCGCATTCTCGTCCTCGGGCGTAGGCAAGGAGTACACGCCGGCAAAGTGAAACAACTCTTTCGCCGTCGCCAGATTGCCGGTGCTGGCAGCCACAATCAACGCGTCGGTAATGCGATGTAGCGAAGCCCAGACCAGGCGCTTCAAACTTTCCACCGTCATCTGCCTGGATTTCAGGGAGGAGAACTTTGCCGACGACCGGCCGCTCTTCGCGTGTGACTTCACCGTCGGCGATTTTGCGCCGCTCTTCGCCTTCTTCGCAGCCATCGATTTTCTGCAGGCCGCACCGCGCGACCCCGATACGGACGACTGCTTCTTGCCGACGCGGCTGGAGCTTTTTACGAGTGCCATAGTATGAATCCTTGTGCCAAAGTGGCTTTACGGTTATGACTGCTCCGCCCCGGCAACGGCGACTGCGCACCGAGCCATTCGGTGTATCGTGAGCGCGAGTGCTGTTCCTCGGGGCGGAGCAGAACGCCATGGCCTTGACCTCTGGAGGATGAGAGGACCACAGGGCGAGAGTGAAAGCGGGAATCCGATTCTTCGCCGGATGCGCGCCCTAAACTTCGGTGGCGCTACGAAGCCCAGAAACACGAAAACCCAGCACAAGGCTGGGTCAGCTTCGGAACGCTCCGCATAGAGGCCGTTCCCGTTCTTCAACTCTGATTCCACTATAGCATATTAAGGGGGTATTTTGGCACAAATTTAGCACTTTATATTTGGCTTGTAATCAGCACTTTAGCGTCTTAGTGTTGCGTTTTTAAGCTTGACATGTAGTTTATTCACTGTCTCCTCAATTTTGGTAGCGTAACTACTACTCACCTTGGGAGCGGCTCACCGAACCGCATACCCACCATCAACCGGAATCATCACGCCTGTCACAAAATCCGACGCCTGCGACGCCAGGTACACCGCAGTCCCGATCATCTCGTCGGGTTTACCCCAGCGGCCCGCCGGCGTTCGCGCCACAATTTCGTCGTTCATCGGCATGGAGCGAACAGCGACGGTAAGGTCCGTTTCAATCCATCCCGGCGCAATCGCATTCACCTGAATGTTGTGCGGAGCAAGCTCTATGGCCATTGACTTCGTGAGCTGCATGATCGCGCCCTTGGCTGCACTGTACGACGGCACCAGCGCCGATCCGAAATACGAGTACATGCTGCCGATGTTGATGATCTTGCCGCCGCCGCTCTTCAGCATCGACTGCGCGGCAAACTTTGACAGCAGGAAGACTGCGGTGAGTTGGGTTGCGATCACGCTGTCCCAATCTTCCTCTTTCTCGTTCAACACGCCGCCGCTCAACACGGCGTTGCCTGCGTTGTTTACCAGGATGTGGAGGCCGCCGAGCTCGTGCTCCACTTGTTGAAGCGCCGGCTGCAGCGCAGGACGGTCGGTGACGTCGACTTTGAGCGACATCGCGGCTGCGCCCATCGCCTTCAACTCCGAGACGACTTGATGGTTCTTCTCCTCATTCCGAGCCAGCACGGCGACGGCGGCTCCCGCCTCCGCTAATCCCAGCGCTATGCTGCGCCCGATGCCGCGATCTCCCCCGGTCACCACGGCGACCCGGCCGGTCAAGTCAAACAGCATTGCCTTCTTCGTCAATTGTTCCTCGCTTCAGGATGCTCGAGTTGATTCTTGCGCTAGATAGCCACACGGTTCACGACAGGGTGACGGTACAGGTGAGTGCATCGCCGCACTCCTGCTTCTCATACGTCACCTGTTTCGGAGAACACAGCTTCAGCATCGACGCAACCGCAGGCTTGGAGAAGTCGGTGTTCACGTCCCGCAGCACGATGCCCTTCAGGTCGTCGAGCAGCCGATTCCAGTCATCGGGAATTTTTACCGTGCTCAACAGTTGCGCCAACTGGTGCAGATCGTCGCATAGATTCATGAAGTCCGAACTGGCCAGGCAGAAGTAGTTCAACTTGAGCTGCACATCCGGCGGCTGGCCTTGCCAGAACGCTTCGCCGGCCGAGGCGTCTCCGCAATGCCGGCGATCGGCAATCTTGATGCCGGAGGAGTCATTCGACGCCACGTTCCACTTCTGCCAAGTCGTGTAGGAGTCCGCCACGTAGGCCAGATTGAGCAGCGACACCGCCGCATCGTGAAACACCTGCCAGTTCCTGGCATCGGCCGACTGGTCCGCTGGAGGCTTGTCGCCGTTGTATGGCGAGCAGGTCAGCTTGCCGTAAGCCGATGACTCCAGCGTGCAGTTCAGGTTCAACGTGCCCTTGGGATGCGCCGCTACAAACTGCTGCATGTCGTTGGCGATCGCTGTCGACTCCACACCCGGCGACAGGTATCCGGGAATCGCGGCCATGTGCTGCGCTGCGTCGCGGTCGTTGGTTTCCCTGAGTTCGATCTCCAGCTTGACGTCGGCGGGCTCCTTCGACTCGGCCTCGGCGACAAAATGGATGCGCGCCTTCTGCAGCGCCTTGTTCACCGTCGAGTCGCTCTCCTCACCCACATCGAACAGGAACCGAAGGTTGCCGTCATCGCTGACGTAGGCCTTGGTCTTCTGGAAATAACTGGAAACATCCTGCGCATGAAAGAAATTGAAGAACGTGACGCAGACGGTGAGCGAGCGATTGAGATTGGTGCAGACACCGGAACCGGGCTGGAGCGTCAGTCCGCCTGCTCCAACCGCCGACTGGATGTCGCCTGCGCAAAAATAATTCCAGCTATGCTCCAATACGCCCGGGTTGCTGAGCGCGACCTTGTACTTCGAGATCAGTGTCGTGTCCTTCTCGGCGTCCCAATTCGCTTTCAGCCCGGCGCCTCCCTGCACGGCTTTGCTCATCCAGTCGCTGAGCTTGTCGTTGAGCTTGCCCTGGAGGTCGCCGCACAAGGCGGCAGCCTGTTTACCGCCCATTCCGCGAGTAATGCGATCCACGCCCGCCTGCAGCTTCTGCTGGTCGACGCTGAGCGCCGGCATGCCGCTGACCGTGATCTGCGCTCCGATGCCTGCACCACCGCTGACGTCATCTTTGTGCGCGCGCATCAGGTAGAGAAATGCGTCATTCACGTCCAGCTTCTCGACGATGGCCGTGAAGTCATCAGAGTGCGTGAGCCCCAGGTTCGCGGTCGCGCCGATGTCGACTGTGCCGGACGGCAAAGTCAGGCTGGCGTCTCCCTTCGCACAACTCTCCAATACTTTCTGCACGCTTGGAGCGCCGAACTTATACGTGTCGATGCCATAGCTAAGGTTCAGGCTATAGGACATGCAGCCATTGAACGTGACCTGCGCGATATCGCCCGGCGCCATCTGCACGGCGCAGCTTGGCTGGAAGGGGAAAACAAAATTGTTGCACGCTTCGGTGATGGCATCCTTCAGCAGCGTGCCGCACTTGATCTTGTGAGCGAAGACGAAGCTTGCGCCGGCGCTTCCCTTTGCGTTGCCGCAAATACCGAGCGCGCCCACGCTGCCCGAGCCGCTCACATTGCCCGTGATGCTGAATGACAGTGACAGCTTCACATACACCCAGCCGCTGTAGTCGCCCACGGGCAGCCCGGCCTTCGAGGTCGCATCGAGGTTGTCGCGATAGTCGATCGCGCAGCCGCTGGTGAGGATCTCGAGCGCGCAGGCGGCGCTGCCGGTCAAGCCGAAGCTGATGCCGGTCGAGGTCTTCCAGCAGCCGTCCTGGGAAAGACTGAAGCCGAGCTTGGTGCCTTGCGGCATCTTCTCCACCGGACCGTTCCAGTACGGAGCGGTTTCGGCGGCGAACTTGAACATCGGCATCGCCTGGCCTTGCAGCAGGCTTTTGAGTTGGCTGGCGCTCGTGAGATCGGAGATCTTTAGCGCGAAATCGAGGGACGGTCCATCACCTGTAGCCACAGTGCCTCCGGGATATGTGTCTGTCAGGTGTAGAACCCGAAGGCAGCGATGTCAAGCGTGGCCTTGCCTTAGCTCTTGCTACCCATCGCGAACGGCGGTGTCTGCGAGACCACGCATTCCCCGGGCTCCCGAAAATCGCGAGACGTGGAGACGCGGATTTTGTGTGCTGCTCATTTCTGTTCCAACCGCTCTCTATGTGAGACGGCAGCCCTCCCGCATTCGCGCTCCCGCTCTTACAATGTTCCGATGCTGCTCTTCGCGCTGTTTCTCGCCCTGACCCTTCAGACGCCTGCCCCCACCACGGATCAAACCATCGCATGGCTGCGCGCCAAGGATCAGGCGCTGCTCGACGCTACCGGTCCGGGCGACAAGAAAATTTGGGAAGAGGTGCTCGCTCCCGACGCCGTCTTTGTCGACGAGAACGGAGTCATTCTCGATCGCGCCACGTTTCTCGATCAGCTCACGCCGCTGCCCGCCGGCGTTTCGGGCACGCTGCAGATCTCCAACTATCAGGCGCATGTCGATGGCGACCTGGCGACGGTCATCCATCTGGACGACGAACACGAAACCTTTCACGGCCAGACGCTGTTCGCGCAATATCTCACCACCGAAACCTGGCGGCTTGATAACGGCGAGTGGAAGCTCTACCTGACTCATATCTACGCGGTGTTGAAAGATCCGCCGAGCATCACCCTGCCGGAGAAAGAGCTGCGGGAATATGTCGGCGAGTACGCTGCCGCGCCGGATTTGATCTACGTGATCCGCTGGGATGGCCAGCGACTGGCCGGCGGCCGAAAGGGCAAGTCAATGAAGCCGCTCGACGTGGAGGTGCGCGATGTGCTGTTCGTACCCGGCCAGCCGCGCATCCGCAAAATCTTCCAGCGCGACCCTCACGGAAAAATCACCGGCTTCGTCGATCGCCGGGAGAGTTGGGACCTGGTGTGGAAGAAGCAGCATTCATAAGAATCACCGCCGGCTTTTTAATTTCTGCAACTCTTTCTCTGACCGCGTAGCGGGTTGAGTTCCGAATAATGAAATCCGTATACTGCGATATAGTGTTTAAGCCATCGGCTCCGGAATTTCCCATCCGATCTTGCGACTCCGGTTTCGGCTCCCAATGACTTTAGAAGGCCATCGCTTCAAAGACTTTGTGTGCCGATGCCCAACCCAGCGATGAATATTGTTCCGGCCTCGGCTTCGCCCGCAACTGAGATTCGGCACGACCAGACCGGCGACCCCGTCCGCGCTGGTGAAGTCGTGTTGCTGATTTGCTGGTTGCTGGCGTGTGGCGGGTTAATGTTCTGGCGCAGCTTTCACGTCGCCTACGGCTTTGACGATATCGGTCACCTGCATGCGCTGGCAGCTTTCCGCTCCGGCGAGCTAACTTTCACGACCTGGTTATTCCACCAGCACAATGAGCATATCGTTCCGCTATTGCGGTTGTACTTCATGGCTGGAACCAAGCTCACCGGCCTGAGTTCAGCGGCATTGCACGTGCTGGTTTTCCTGAACTATATCGTCGGGGCGTTCGCGTGTGCCTGGATATGTTACTCCCTGACTCGATCGCGATTGGGAGCTTTCCTGGCGGGCACCATTTTCGCGGGCGCGGGGGGCTTTGCCGGCTCCATAGTTTGGCAGCCGACGGATGCGCAATTTTCCATCGCCGGTACTCCGCTCATCCTGGCCATAGCGATTCTGGTAAGTCCCTATGCGCGGAAGCGATGGGCCGATGTGGCAGTTCTCTTGCTCATAATAGTTTCTGCGATGGGAATGGGCGCCATCCTCGTTGCCGCGCTCTCGATACCGTTCTATCTTGTCGTGGCGAAGCCTGACACGATGCCGGCCGGCAGACGTACATGGATGGTCGGCCTTACTCTGCTGCTCATTGCCGCTCTTCTGCTGGCCACGCGGTGGTTGATGGCACTGCATGGCGTCCAGGGCCCCAAGTTCGCTATGGCGGGGATTTACTACGGCCTCTTCATGGTCCTTCTCCCGCCGGGGCGTTTCCTGCTGACGTGGACTCCGTTTGGCGACATTGCTCTGCCCATTGCTGTCGCGGTATCCGTGGTCGGCTGGCTGGTTCTCTTTTTGACCCTACGGTGGGTTCCGAAATCTTTGCGCGTACTACTGCTTGCGCTTTGGCTGGGTAATGGATTACTCGCTCTACTGATTGGTATAAGCCGATACAACATCTTCACCTACCCGGATCTCTTTTCCACCGACCGATACCATTACTTCTTCCTCCTTCCCCTGGCGCTTCAGGCTGCGGTCGTTCTTGATCACATGACTCTCAGGCTTTTGCGAGACGCGAGTCCTACTCGTAAAGTCGCGGTCGGTGGCATTTTAGGATGTGCGATGTTGGCCGCGCTGGTTATGAGCCACATCCGGCTCGACAAAAACATGATGTGGTTTGCGATCGACCAATTCCAACTCGATTTCCGCGAAGCGAAGGTGCTCGCCAAAATTATTCGAGAGGAATCCGCCAGGCAGAACCTTCACCTGGTCGATGGAGCGATCCGATTTCCGGGTGGCCTGAATGTACACCTGGGATTGTCCTGCGTTATCTTTACCCAATTTCCCAAAGGACTGCCGGGGGTTCAGTGGTCGCTTTCGCGGACAGAGACGCCAAGTGTCGGGTGGCCGTATCGTGTCCAGCCGATCTCCGCTGCCGATGCCGCGGTTCAGAACAGGATCTTCGATGAATGGTCGAAGAAGATCAATCGGCCGCCGTATTCCTGTGTCATCAACGGGAAGATTCAAGATATCCTTCCGGTTAACAGTTGTGCGGAAGCGGCGAAACTTTCGCCGCCGCCCATAGCTCCGCCCAAGCCGTTTTTCTGAGGCCGACACCTGCGAACTGTCTTCGATCGCGATTCTCGGATGAGGTTCGGCAGGTTTGAGCGGGACTGTGCGATGGGATCTGCGAATACCGATCAGCGGGTCTTGCGTGGTCCCGAGCGCAGCGCGGCCATGATCCGTCGAACCGGCTGTGTAACTTTCCAGGAGAGCGAACTGCGCATCTGTGCGACAACGTCTTCCGCCACGCGCAGCGATTTCCGATTTTCCTGCAAGGCGGCCTGCGCTTCCTGCCGGGCAGAGATGGCTTCCTTCAACTGCCTTTCCATCGTTTCGACTTGAACCACCTCCTGCCGGTTGCGCTCTACATGGACTCCAGCATTAGCTGTGCCTGATTGACTTGTATCGGGTACAAAATCAGCTTTTCCAATTTTCGGCGCCCACTTCCTGGTGTGAGCACCGCGCTCGAATACAGCCGCGCTGTCGTACAGATGCATCGAGAGCGTCGTAGCTGTGAACTCGGTGGGGGCAATCGCGCCTCGCGCATGATCGGCATTCAGTTCATCAATCAGTCCCTTGCAAAACTCGACAAATGTCCCCGATCGGAGATAGCCGCCTTGGTATTCGTCCCAGTAAGCTGCGTGCAGATCTTCAACCATATAAACGCCGTTGCGCGCCACTTGGGGATAGAGGAATCGGAAGGTCTCGACCATGTGGCTCATCATGTGACTTCCATCGTCAAGGACGATGTCGGGAGGACCAAACTCATCCAGCAGCGTTTGCAGGAAGTTTGTATCCTGTTGCGGGCCGATGCGAACTTCGATCTGATCCTCTTCGTAGTTCTTGCACTCCGGGACAATATCGATGCCGATGATGGTGGCATGGGGACCAAAGTAACGCTTCCACATCTGGAGTGAACCGCCGAGCCCACAACCAATCTCCAAGAACACCAGCGGCTTGTAGACAAACCCGCCAAAATGCCGCTCATAGATGGGAAAATAGTGCTTCCATTTGTGGATAACCCTGTCGTCGTTTGTCAGAAAATCAGACCATAGGTTCATGTTAGATTGGCTTTCTGAAATGCCCCTTGCGAGTCAGCCGTTTGGCCCGCCTACCAGATCACGCGATATCCGGAGATAATAATTTTTCTCAACGGTCGTGTTCTTCACTACAAACATTCCGCGCCCTTCGTTGCGGGTTGTTGTAACACAAGTAAGACGATTCTCGCCCAGCATGTCTAGAACACACTGCTCTGTCATGCCCCAGTAGTTCGTATGGTCATCGTCCTTGCTCGCCTTCGGGTAAAACTCCATCAGAGGACGTTTCGCCAGTTCGGGCGGTAAGTCGGAATCGATGATCACCGTTTCCAAGTAGAGAGTAGCTTCCGGGTTCATCATTTCATGGATGATGTCCAGAGCCAGCATAGGGTCGGGGAGGTGGTACAGAATTCCAAGGAATAAAACGATGTCGAATTTTCCGTACTTAGCTGGAGTGAGCTTGTAAACATTTTCATGGACGAGCTCCAGCTTTGATCCCAGGATCTGTTTGGCTACCGGGAAGCCTGTCTCGTGCGGCGGACAGTAATCGATGGCGACGACCTCCGCTCCCCGGCGCTCACACTCGAACGAAAAAAAGCCGTCACGAGCACCAATATCCAACACACGCAGACCGGAAAGATCTTTGGGGAGGTCGAGCTGGGCAAGAACCTTGGGACTGTTGTTTATTCCGGGCGTTACAACTCCGGGCGCAAATTCGAACCGATGGTACCAGTGCGGAACGGAATCTATCATTTCGCGCAAATTCATTTGGAGAAGAAGCCCCTGATTAGCAGCCCGTAGAGCGCGGGTTCGTTCCGGCATGATTGCTTATTCTATCAATTGAGAAGAGCGTCCCCTTGGAGCAGATTCGCGGGAGAAGATCGATGCGAGGCAAACCATCTGGCCGCTGTTTGCTGATCGCTTCCTACAGCTTCTGCAGTCTCTGCACGTCACGTACGCCGGGAATTTTTCTCACGCCGGTGACGATGCGGTCCAGGTGCTTGAGGTCGGCGATGTCGGCTACGATTTCCACCGTGGCGTGCTCTTCGGCGGTCTTGGCTTCCATGTTGCGGATGTTGGTGTTGCTGTCGCTGATGACGGTGGCGATCTGCTTCAGCATGCCCGGGCGGTTGTCGCAGGCGACGGAAAGTTTGACCGGATACCCTTCCTGACCCTTCGGCGTCGCGCCATCTTTGCCCCACTCGACGTCGATGCGCCGCTCCTGCTCGAACATCAGATTCAAAACGTTGGTACACGACTTGGAATGTACCGCGACGCCCTTGCCGCGCGTGACGTAGCCTACGATTTCTTCGCCGCGAATCGGGTTACAGCACTTCGCGCGGTAGACCAGCAGATCGTCATGCCCCTTGACCTTGATGGCCGAGCTGTCGCCGCCGAAGACGCGCCGCACCACGCTGGTGAAGCCACCGCCGTCGCCATCTTCCGGGAGCGCCGGTTGATGACCTGAAAACGACTTCGCTTCTTCCGGCGGGAGGACCTTGGCCAGAATGCTGCGCGCGGAAAACTTGCCATAGCCGATCGCGGCCAGCAAATCGTCAGGCTTCGCCAAACCGTTTTCGTTCGAGACGCGCATCAACTCGGCATCGCTCAGCGACTTCATCGAGATGCGATACTTGCGTGCTTCCTTTTCGATCAGCTTGCGGCCGATCTCGATGGCGCGCTCCCGCTGATGAACGTTGAGCCAGTGCTTGATCTTCTGGCGCGCGCGCGATGACTTGGTGAACTGCAGCCAGTCGCGGCTGGGGTGATGTCCCGGCTGCGTAAGAATCTCGACGATGTCGCCCGAGCGCAGCTTGTAGCGCAGCGCCACGATGCGTCCGTTGACCTTCGCGCCCACGCAAGTGTTGCCGACCTCGGTGTGCACGGTGTAGGCGAAGTCCACCGGCGTGGCATCGCGCGACAGCACCACGATCTTTCCTTTCGGCGTGAAGGTATACACCTCTTCCGGGTAGAGATCGATCTTCAGCGTCGCCAGGAATTCACCGGAGTTCTTGATGTCGCGCTGCCACTCGACCACCTGCCGCAGCCACGCCAGCCGCTGCTCGTCACGCGCCGACACTGGCCCGTCCTTGTACTTCCAGTGCGCGGCAATGCCCTCCTCGGCCATCTTGTGCATCTCTTCGGTGCGGATCTGCACCTCGAAGGCATGCCCCTTTTCCGAGATCACGGTGGTGTGCAGCGACTTGTAAAAGTTATTACGAGGGATGGCGATGAAATCTTTAATGCGGCCCGGCACCGGCCGCCACTGATTGTGGATGATGCCGAGCACCGCGTAGCAATCGGTCTCCGACTGCGTGATGATGCGCAAGGCCAGCATGTCGTAGATCTGATCCACCGAGATGCGCTGCCGCTGCAGCTTCTGCCAGATGCTGTAAAGCCGCTTGATACGCGCCTCGACGCGAGCCTGGATCTTGTTCTCCTTCAGCTTCGCTTCGATGACGCCCTGCACCTCGGCCAGGAAAGCTTCGCCTTCCTTGCGGCGCAATTCGATGGCGTCCTTCACCTGGTTGTAGGAGATGGGATCGACGTACTGGAACGCGAGATCTTCAAGCTCGCCGCGAATCTTGCCCATGCCCAGGCGATGCGCGATCGGGGCGTAGATATCGAGCGTCTCGCGGGCAATTTTTTGCTGGCGCGCGGGCGACAAAAACTTCAGGGTACGCATGTTGTGCAAACGGTCGGCCAGCTTGATGAGCACGACGCGGATGTCGTCCATCATGGCCAGCACCATCTTGCGCACGTTCTCGGCCTGCGCCTCTTCCGACGAGGCGAAGTCGATCTTGCTGATCTTGGTGACGCCCTCGACGATGTGCGCGACCTGCTCGCCGAACTCGGCCTGGATTTCGTCGATGGTGACCGACGTGTCTTCGACGGCATCGTGCAGCAGTCCGGCAGTGATAGCCGTGGTGTCGAGCTGCATCTCGGCGAGGATGGTCGCGACCTGCAGCGGATGCGCAAGATAAGGCTCGCCCGATTCGCGCGCCTGGCCCTTGTGATGCTCCTGGGAAAACTCGTAGGCCTTCTTGATGGAGGAAAGATCGTCGGAGGGGCGGTAGGAACGGACCTTGCGCAGGAGATCGCGGAAGCGGGTGACCGTCAGAACATTGGTCGCGATCTGTTGGCGCAAAGTCGCCATAACCGATTATACGCGCTCCGGCGCGGCGTGAAGCTGTTCAAACTTTTTGACTGGCAGTGGATGCGCTACAGTCGTATGGATTCGGAAAGCGTGAGTTTCGATGCGAGTGCTGATCAGCGGAGCTTCGGGGTTGCTGGGGACGGCGCTGACGCGCGTGCTGCGCAGCGACGGACACCAGACGCTTGCGTTGGTGCGGCGCGCGCCACGTGAGGGCGAGGTGCAATGGGATCCGCGGCAACCGCTCGATCCGGCGAAGCTGGCGGGATGCGATGCCGTTGTACACCTGGCCGGCAAGAACATTGCCGGGCACTGGACGCAAAAGTTCAAGCAGGAAGTGCTGGAGAGCCGCTCGTCTGGTACGCGAACGTTGGCGACGGCCGCGGCGGAAAGTTTTCGGCGAAGTGGACAGCCGCCGGTGTTCGTGTCGGCGTCGGGCGTCGGGTATTACGGCAGTCGCGGTGATGAAGTTTTGACCGAAGCAAGCGCCGCCGGTGCGGGATTTCTTGCCGAAGTCTGTAAGCAGTGGGAGGCGGCGACCGATCCGGCGCGTGATGCGGGTGTGCGCGTGGTGAACCTGCGCATCGGAGTGGTGCTGGCGCGCGATGGCGGCGCGTTGAAGCCGATGCTGCCGCCGTTTCGGCTTGGACTCGGCGGTAGAGTCGGCAGCGGGCGGCAGTGGTGGAGTTGGGTGTCGCTCGACGATGTGATCGGCGCAATGCTGTTTGCTCTGACGGGTGAGCTGCGGGGAGCGGTGAACCTCGTCGGGCCTACGCCGGTGCGCAATATTGAGTTTGTCAAAGCTTTAGGCAAGGCACTGCATCGCCCTACGATCTTTCCTCTGCCGGAGTTCGTGATTCGCGGCCTGATGGGCGAGATGGGGGAGGAACTGCTGCTGACCTCGGCGCGCGCCGTGCCGGAGAAGTTGCAGGCCGCCGGATACAAATTCCAGCACGCTAACCTGGACGAAGCGCTGCGAGCCGCGTTGGAATAACCGGCACCCAGGGTAAATCCGGGTGCCCCAAGTCACCCGGATTTTCTGAGTGCCACATTGTGGTATAGATAACTTCATCCGGCCAATGCGCCGCGCACCAATCCCACGCCCAGCGTCAACACCGACGCTGCCAGCACCACTGCCCCCACGTAAATTAATCCCACCGTGCCATTCGGCTGGGTTGCGGTGGGCGAGGTCATCGACAGAAAGAATCCCAAGGGAATCAGGATCGCGGCCAGGGGAACGCCAACCCTCACCAGCCAGGTCACGGAATCCGGCAGCAACGCTGCGTCTGCCAGCACCTGGCAGACCAGCGAAAGGATGACGATCACGCCGGCGTGCGCGTGTCCGGCGCGAAAGAAATTCTGCCGCAGTGGATTGTCCATGTATCCGGAGCTCTTGTTCATCAACGAGGTCAGCAGAAAATAGCCGCCGTATTGAATGCTGGGCACGGTGATGAGGATGATGCCGGACATCAATTTCGCTTCGCGAGTCATAGCTCGGCCTCCGCAATGGAATGACTATGTGGATGTGCGGTCCGCTTCGACGATGCGCAATCTGTCACTCGTATTACAATTCCGAGTCTCGCAACCGTCATCGTTCGCGCTGAGGCGCCCGCCTGAGCGCAGGAGGCATCGATGAAAGCAGCCGTCAAGAAAGCACCAGCGAAAACAGTTGATCCCGAAACGCAGTTGAAAAGTTTTATCGACAAGTTCAGCCCGCAGAACCAGACGCTGATTCGTTCCATCCGCGCGGCATTGCGCAAACGCCTGCTCTCCGCCAACGAGTTGGTCTACGACAATTACAATTTCTTCGTGATCGGTTACTCGCCGACGGAGCGGCCCACCGACGCCATCCTGTCGATGGCGTGCAGTGCGAACGGCGTCGGGCTGGCATTTCCGTATTGCGGGACGAAGCTGCCCGATCCCCAGAAGATCCTGCGCGGCTCGGGTACGAGTAATCGCTCGATCCATCTGGAGTCGGCGAAGACGCTGACGCGTCCCGAGGTGGCGGAGCTGATCGATGCCGCAGTCGCGATCTGCAAGCCGCTGGCGCAGAGCGGACGCGGCAAGCTGATCATTCGGGCGGTGTCGGCGAAGCAGCGGCCGCGGCGGAAGTAGACGGTTGTCAGTTGTCAGTTGCCGGGTACCGGGTTCGGCTCCCGGGTAGTGCGGACCCCGTGATGGAAATTCCGGGCACCCCGACCTCACTGCGTCCGCGGCACCTCGGTGATCATCAAATCCCTGCAGGAAAGTGAATATCCATCAACGGAAATGCCGTAAGCTGAAAGCTGACGGCAGGCAGAGGGCTGCGGACGACTTCTTGATCATTCACGTACTCCATCTCGGCATGGTTCCTTACGCGACGGCGCTCGATCTGCAGCGCACGCTGCTGCAGTTGCGCAAGGCCAACCGCATCGAGAACACGCTGCTGCTGCTGGAGCATCCGCCGGTCATCACGCTGGGTCGTAACGCCAAGCTCGAGAACGTGCTGGCCTCGCCCGAGTTCCTCTCGCAACGCGGCGTCGAGCTGCACGAGATCGATCGCGGCGGCGACGTCACCTTCCACGGGCCGGGGCAGCTGGTCGCCTATCCCATCTTCGATCTGCGCAGCTTCGACCCGAAGGTCGGCGCGGTGGAATTCGTGCGCCGGCTGGAAGAAGTTTTGATCCGCATCTGCGGCGACTACGGTATCGGCACGCAGCGCATCAAGGGCCTGACTGGCGTGTGGACCTACGCTCTGCGCAACAAGCCGGAAGCCAAGATCGCCGCCATCGGCGTACACATCTCTCGCGGCGTCACCACGCACGGCTTCGCGCTGAACGTGTCCACCGACCTCGAGTACTTCACCATGATCGTTCCCTGCGGCATCACGAACAAGCCGGTGACGTCGATGGGGCGAGAGTTGCAGAAATCTTTAACCATGGACGAAGTAGCAACAGCCGCGTCGCGGAATTTTGGCCGCGTCTTTGAGTCGCAGATGCTATGGCTGGAATCGCTCGACGACCTACTGGCGCAAGCAGCGCCTGCACCCCCATCTAATCAGGACACGCCTGCCCGGGCCCCCCAGGAACTTCGCGAGTTGCACGGAGATGGCAGCGAAATGGTATAGGTCGCTGGTCGCTTTTCGCCAGAGATTTACATTGAACGATCGGTGTCATCCTGAGCGCAGCGTCCGCGCCTTCGCTTTTCCGCCGCATTTTTTGCGGACGGTGGACGCGGAGTCGAAGTACCGCTACGTCTATATCGTACCTGTGTCACGGTTGAGGGGTTGATGCTGGAAAACCCCAGCTCTCGAAAACCGCGAGAACTGGGGCACCCGGATTTACCGGAAGCAGATTCTTCTCGCAAACCAGCTCGGGATTTCGGCACAGGCTCGCGCTTGCTAAACGCTGCAACTTGCCTCCATTCCCCCCGGCGTTTATCGTTGCTTCTGCGACTATGGCTGACAAGAAGCGCCCCAATTCCAGCAGCTCCGATAAGAAATCGAACAAGGTTCCCCAGCCCAGCGCGCCAACGCCGGGGACCCCAATTCCGCTTGCTCCTCCGGCGCCGTCGAAGACGCCTGCGCCCGATGAGCAGGCTGACGGCTCGCCCAAGCCGACCGACACCAATGCCGACCAACCGGCGAAGCAATCGCGCAACGGCAATCAGGCGCAAGCCGCGAAACCGGATGCCTCCCTCCGCACCTACAGCATTCCCGATTACCGCCTCGAAAAACCCGAGTTCCGCATTTTCATGTCGGGCGAGGGCTCGAATATCGAGTACCGCATCGAGGGCGACTTGAGCGCCGCAGCGCCGCCGATTCGCGAGTCGAAATATCTGTCGCGCGAGCAGTCGATCGAGATCTATCGCTGGATGCTGCTCAACCGCCGCATGGAAGTTGCGCTGGAAAATCTCTACAAGCAGGGCAAGGTGGTCGGCGGCGTGTACTTCGGCCTGGGGCAGGAGGGCTGCTCCTGCGCCTCGGCCTATGCGCTGGGTGAAGACGACTGGCTGGGGCCGATGATCCGCAACCAGGGCGCCATGCTGGTGCGCGGGTTCACCGCCGCGGACATCATGCGACAGTACATGGCCAAGGGCGATTCGCCCACCTGGGGACGCGACGCGTCATCGCACTTTGGCGATTTCCAGAAGCGCAACGTATGCGCGCCGATTTCGATGCTGGGCGAGTTGATCGGCGTCATGGCCGGCGTCTGCCTGGGCGCGCGGCTACAGGGAAAGAACGTGGTCGGCCTGACGTATGTGGGCGACGGCGGACAGTCCACGGGCGTGACGTATGAGAGCCTGAACTTTGCCGCGGTGCAGAACCTTGGGCTGGTGCTGGTGGTCGAGAACAATCTGTGGGGCTACTCGACGCCGGCGGACATGCAGTTCCGGGTGAAGGACCTGGCCGAACGCGCGATCGCGTATGGCATTCCTGGCGTGATCGTCGACGGCACCGATCCGTGCCAGGTGTATGACGCAACGCACGAGGCCTGCGAACGTGCGCGGCGCGGCGAAGGGCCGACGATGATCGAAGCCAAGATGATGCGCATGAAGGGCCATGCCATCCACGACGCGGCGCAGTATGTACCGGCAAAGCTGTTCGAGTATTGGCGCGAGCGCGATCCCATTGCGCGCTTTGAGAAATATCTGGTCAACGAGAAGAAGTGGTTGACCGCGTCCGGGAATGAGAAGTTGATTGAGGGGGTTGAGCGCGAGCTGGAGGCCGATCGCGACGCGGCGGTGGCGTCGCCCATGCCGGATCCGGCGACAGACAAGACGCATCAGGGTGTCTATTGCGATCCGTCGTGTCACCAGATCAAGCCGAAGTATGGAGCAGTGATGACGAAGGTACGCGAAGCGAGCGACGCGGGTCCGAAGGCGGTTGAGGCGGCAGTGCATTTGAAGTGACCGGTAAGGTTGAAGAACCTGCTGCCCCATTTAATCGGCTGTTTCATTTAATTGATTGTCATCCCGACCGTAGCGGAGTGAAGGGACCTGCTGTTCTCCCCGTCGGAACTAGCTTCCGCTGCGCACGAACAGCAGATCCTTCGACTACGTTCGTCGGCTTCGCCCTCCTCACTTCAGGCTGACAACCAGTGAAGAATCTTGCGGCGCTACTTCGCAAGCAACACTTCGCACCGCCGATGTCTCGCCTGCAAACAGAAAACCGCCACCCTCATCGGGCGGCGGCTCTCGTTTTCTTCTGCACTGCTAGTTAGTTCGTGTCAGGCTTCATGCGGTTTGGCGGAATGTTATCCATATCGCCGCGCTGCCGCATCGGGTGGTCGGACTTAATGCCCGGGATGGGCTGCTCGCCGGCCGAGCTCACCGGTTTCTCCAGCATCTCGTCCTGAGTGAAGCCCCAGTCGATGGTGAAAATGGCCTCATGGAACAGATTGCCGGTTGGCGCGTTCGCCCAGGCATAGATCGGGAAGGCGCGGCCGCCGGCCGGGAAGACCGTGGCTACGTAGTCCGCGACCATCCTGCCCGAGAAGGTATTGGGCAGCCAGCTCAACTGCATCGGGGCTCCCAGGGCGCGTCCCCGCGTCCAGGTCTGTCCACTGTCCTGGCTCATCGAGAATCCGGCGGTCAACTGGCAGCTGTTCCCGCAATTCGACACGGGGTAGTAGTAGTAGGTCATACCCATGTGAATGCTGTTACCCGAAGTATTGGAGTCGATACCCATTCCATTGATGAAGTGGTCGACGCCGCTGCCGATGGGGTCGAGCGGGATGCGAACCTTCGAGCTCCAGTGCACACCGTCGGTCGAGCTGCTGAAGACAATATCGTTCGCCGAGCAATTGGTCTCGAAGCTGCAGTCGGGCCACGAGAGATAGACCTTGCCGGAGCTGTCGATAGCCGACGAAGGCAGACCGGCGCTGCGCAGACCGCCGTCCTCACTATGGCTGGGAGCGTTGGCGATGCTGACCGCTGCTGTCCAGCTCGTCCCGCCGTTGGTGGAGATGAAGGACGACATGCCGCCGTTAAAATCGGCGAAGGGCACAACGACAGTGCCGTTAGGCTGCACCACCGGATTGCCGCCGATACCGTAGTCCGTGCCGGCCGTGTTCTTGGGCGTTCCCCAAGTGAGGCCGCCATCGGTGGAGGTGCTCATGTAGAGCAGATCGCCTACATCGGGATTATCCCACTCGACGTAGCAATTGCCGTAGTATGGGCTGCTCGGCGAATTGTCGCAGGTGATCCAGTTCTTGTCGGCGTCCTGATTGGTGATGACGTAAATGGGATTGTCCCAGGTAATGGCGTTACTGGAACGGCTGACTGCCACAGTGTCATAGTTGCCGATAGGCAGGGTGCAGATCAGCCACTTGCGGTACTTGGCATTGTAGGCTACCGCTGCGTCGCTGGCAGCACTGTTCGGGCCACCGCCCTCCCACTGTGTCAGACCCGGCAGATATCCCTGGCTCCAGGAGATGCCGCTGTTCAGCGAGGTGGCAAAACCGATGTCGGCGCCGCCGCCGCCGAAGATACGGCCGACCTGGAAGGCGGTGACAATCACCACCCCGTTTGAGGCCGCACCGGGTTCAACTTCGGTCATGTGTTGGCTGCTTTGATTGGTGAAGCTGTCCTGGCTGATCTGGCGGTAAACGCTTTGCGCACTGCTGGAAACAGCCGCGCAGGTGCCCAAAGCCAGACCTACTCCAAGGGAAAGTATCGTCCGGCTTCTGCCGCGACGAGCAAACAATTGCAGTGATTTCATCGAAGATTTTCCTTCTGGTCAAACTGATGTTGACGAGGCAAAGAGTTGAATTTGCGCTGGAGCGGAGGAGACGATGGCCACCGTCGAGGCGCTAGCATCGTATCGTGCAGAGTTGCGCGATGTCAACGGAAACGATAGTAGACGCAGGGGATTGGTGATTCTAGTCTGGTTTTTGAACAAGGACGGCTGGAAGCAGCACTTCTTGCTGCGGGGTGTCCACGTCCGGCCACTGGAACGCGGCTTTTCGCGTGCTAAACTGCGAGATTCTCATACACAGGGAGACTTCGTGCGACGCTTGCCTGTTCTGCTCCACTCTATCGTGTGTGTTCTTGCTGTCATCGCAGGGTTGGAAGCTCCGGCCCTGGCGCAGCACACTGTCACCAAAGACGCCGGCGGCGGACGCAAGATTGTGTTGCACTACAACGCCTCCGACCAGATCACGGAGACCGACACGCTCGGCCCCAACGGCGAGGTGTTGGAAAAAGACACGCTGCAATACCGTTCCGGCGCTTACACGCCGAATACCTACAGGACCTCGTACTGGCCCAACGGCAAGCCCCACAAGATCACCGAGAACACCTACGACGACAACTCGAATTACCTGACCGAGTACATCCAGGTGTTTGACGAATCGGGCAAGCAGATCGGCGGACACAAGCTCACGCACGATCCCATGACCAATGTCTACCGCTGCGCCGGATGGAACATGGCGAAGCAGAGTTACGTTATGGAGCAGTGTCCGGCGGGCGAGGAGTCGGAAGGCGCCCCGGAAACGGTGAAGAAGTTCACCGAGCAGGAAGTGACACAGCAACTGGAGCGCGGGCGTCAGGCGGCCAAGGCGGCGCAGCCAATGGCTTCCATGTCGGGGCCCGGCGGTGCAACCAGTGTTAAAGAGGTTGGCTTCATTCTGCCGTCGCACGTTCGGCCGGGCGAGCGCGTTTCAGGAAGCGTAGTGGAGGATCCCGCCGACTACGAGAACATGTCGCAGCTGATTGTCACCCGCTTCGCGCTGCCGTTTGGCGCTGGTCCGACAGCTACGCTGGACGGCTGGTCGGTGGAAATTTCCGGTGAGGCGCCTCAGCCCGCCAACGGCGCCGTCGCGCTGACCATTCCGCCGGGACAGGTGGCGATTGCCGTGTTGTTCCGAGCCGCGGGTAACGTAGGAGCGCCGGTGTCGCACAGCATCATGATTCCGCGAGCGACGCGCGACAAAAAGAAAGACGCCGAAGGCTGGCTCGCGCCCGCGACCTGCGTGCAGGGGCAGGTCTGCATGGTGCACGGTGAATTCACCGGCAACAGCAATAAAACTTTTGCTGTAATCGATAATCGTCCCGCGAGGATTCTCGCTGAAACTACCACTGCTGCTTACCTGGCCATTCCAGCGAAGACCGATCCCGGGCCGCGACCACTGGTGATCGCCGAAGGAGCGAAAGCAATCGCGTTTCCTTTGGTGATCAGCGCGACCGGCGCGCAACCGGACACGCGCATCTTGACGCCGGGCGAACAGCTGGTGATCTATCTCACGGTCGATGGACCCGAGGAGATACCGGATGCCGAGTGGCGTCCGGGCAACTTCCCGCCATCGAATCTGGAGTTGGCGCGGCAACTGGTTCCGGGCTACAACGCTCCGAGCGCCAGCAAGAAGGAAGAACATGAAGCCGAGGAACGGCGGGAGAAGGCCAAAGCCAAGCAGGGCGAAGCTGCCGTGGAGAATGACGAAGGCGAAGGCGGCGAGATCCTGCTGGTGGCGAAGGTGAGTTCGCCGGATGGCGTCACCTTCCGCGGCGCGAACAATGGCACGTACGTTTTTCACCTGAACCGCGACAGCTTCAAGATGGGCGAGTTCAAATATAAGCTGGTCGCCGACGGCCCCAAAGGCGGAACCTTCATCGTGCAACCTTACCTGGTGCCCATGCTAGCGCCGCAGCCGGGCCAGGAATTTGCGATCAACCCCAGCGCCACCGCTAACTAGTAAATCCGGGTGCCCCAGGGGTTTTGTGTCCAAGGTTATAAAGCCCTGGCCTTGCAGACGTCCGATTTTTGAACCGGGGTTCGAAAGTAAACGACTGATCACGGAAATCCCCAGGTCTCGAAAGTCGCGAGACCCGGGGCACCCGGATTAGCTGATGTTTCTGCTTGCTTAGGCAGAGACTCTCGTCTTACGCTAGCGCTGACAGCCTCCGAGCAGCCGCTCCCCTCTCGGTCGATTACTCACATCCAGGGACTCCGATGAAGCTGCGCACCGCATCCGTTCTGCTGCTGGTTTCAGCCGTCTCACTTTACGCGCAACAACCTTCGCCGACCGAGCAGCAGCCGGCAACCACGTTATCGGCAACAACTGAACTGGTGCTGGTGCCGGTGCAGGTGAAGGGAGGCGATGGCAAGCCCCTGCTCAACCTGAAGAAGGAAGACTTCATCCTGAAGAGCGATGGTAAGGCTCAAATCATCAGCGTCTTCGAAGAGTCGCAAGCGGCAGCGCCGAATCCGGCGACTCCGCAGCCGCCGACGAATCCCAACCGCCAGATTTACTCCAGCGTCCCTGACGGCGGCATGCCGCAACAGCTGATGATCATCGCTATCGATCTGGTCAACACGCCGTTCCTCGAGCAGGGACGTGCCCGGCAACAGCTGCTGAAATACCTGTCGGAAGATTTGCCGACCCAGCCCTTCGCCATGGTGGCGATCACGAAGTACGGATTGCGGCAGATCCATTCGTTCAGCTCCGATCCGGCGGCGCTGGCAGCCGCACTGCGCCGCATGCAGACCAGCACCACCAAAGACGAGATGCAAGAGGTGACGCTGGACGCGCTCGGCTCCGGCGATCAAAACCAGTTGCAGCAGGCGTTCAACGAATCGCAGATCTATGGAGCCTATGCCGCCAAACTTGCGGCCGAAGCGACGCTGACCGCACTGGGACAGATTGCCCAGGCCTACGCGGGAGTGCCCGGACGAAAGTCGGTGATCTGGCTAACCGGCGGATTGCCGATGCTGCTGACCAACCCGATCGCCGGCGGCGTGCTGAGCATCGACACCGACCTGATCGACAAATTTCAAGACGCCTTCAGCGCGCTCAACACCGCCAACATCGCGATCTATTCCGTGAACCTGAGCGGATTGAACCTTAACGCTCCGAACTACGCACGCAACAACAGCAATCGCGGAATTGCTATCGGAGCGTCGCAGAACATTAACGGGAGCTATCGCGGGATGGGCCAGCCACTGGCCGACGATCCGACCGAGGGCATCAAGCTGCTGGCCAACAAGACTGGCGGCAAATGGTGTACGGCGATGACCGAGCTGAAGACCTGCATCGATCAGGCCGTGCAGGACAGCACCAGCTATTACGTGCTTGGCTTCTATGTGCCGCAGCACGACCGCAAGCCGGGCTGGCACAAGGTGGAAGTGAAGCTGGCCTCAGGACGCGATCAGGTACGCTCGCGGCCGAATTATTACCTGGCGCCTCAAACCGAACCCACGACTAAGCAGATTGGGCTCAGGATTCGCGACGCTGCTAACGCCAAGATCGGCTACACCGGCTTCGCGTTCACCGTCGAACGGTTGCCGGGGGACGCTCCAGGGGCGACGACGGCTCAGCTTCGCGTCCACGTGCCGGCGACCAGCGTGGTAACGCCGTCGGGCGATCAGAAGACGCTCGCCTACGATATTGCCGTGGTTCCCCTGACGGCGACAGGTGACGTAATCAGTAACATCCGCTTCACGCACCTGAGCTTCACGGCGGCGCAAACCGAGAATTCCCTGGCGCACGGCTGGTCGGTGAACGAGCCGTCGCCACCGCTGGCTTCCACAGCGGCAGTAAAGTACATCATCCGCGACAGCGGCACCGGCCGCATGGGTTCAGTGATAGTGCCGCTGCACACGGGACCGAAGGGAAGTTAATTCTCGGGGTGTGGACATTTCCCATGTAATGCGGTTTTCGTCGTCGATCATGCCTGTTCTGAATCATGTCGGGATGAAACAACGGGCTCCGTCTTCCTAGCACTTGAAAATCGTCAGGGATTACTGCCTGGTCACTCACGCTTATTCAGACTTGCGAATTGCTGACAGGCAAATTAGTATTGTATTTGCTTTTTCTTCGCCTCGTCGGAGGATCGTGAAATGGCTGATTCTTCTTTTTTCGAAGAGTCTCTTGAACATTCACAAATTAAAGCTCGCATAGTTGAGAAATATTTTTGGGCATGGGCTCGCGTGATTACACCAAGCGTCAAGAAACAAGGCGGGCGGATCGCGTATATTGACCTTTTTGCGGGTCCCGGCCGGTATAAAGATGGCACCCTCTCAACGCCGTTGTTGGTAGTTCAAAAAGCTCTTGAAGACTCCGACATGCAGCAAATGCTAGTTACTGTTTTCAATGATAAGGATCCTGGAAATGTTAGCGAGCTCTCCAAAGCCATAGCTGAGGTGCCCGGAGTTGAGCGACTAAAATATCCGCCTCAAATCTATAACGAAGAGGTCGGAGAGAAGATCGTGAAAGCGTTCGACGCGGCCCACTTGGTGCCGACATTTTTCTTCGTAGATCCCTGGGGTTACAAAGGACTTTCTTTAGGACTCGTAAATTCGGTGCTGAAGGATTGGGGCTGTGATTGCATTTTCTTTTTTAATTACAACCGAATAAACATGGGTCTCAACAACGACGCGGTGCGTGAGCACATGAATGTATTATTCGGAGAGAATCGTGCAGATATGCTACGTGAAAGATTGGAAATCCTTTCGCCCATCGACCGGGAATCGCTCATCGTTGAAGAGTTATCACAGGCACTAAAGGAAATGGGTGGAAAATATATTTTGCCATTTACGTTCAAGAACGCCGATGGAACGCGAACCACTCACCACTTGATTTTTGTTAGTAAACACCCCCGCGGCTACGGGATTATGAAAGAGATTATGGCGAAGGAGAGCTCGGAACAAGCGCAAGGCGTTCCTTCTTTTGAATACTCGCCTGCATCAAGTATTTTCCCGCTTTTATTCGATTTAACGACACCATTGAAAGATCTTGAAGGAATGTTGCTAAAGGAGTTTGCGGGCCAAACGTTGACAATGGACGAAATTTACACCCGCCACAACGTTGGACGACCTTACATTGCGGTGAACTATAAGGCAGCGTTGAGAAATCTGGAAGCCGGCAAGAGAGTTATTGTCTACCCGCCAGCGGAAAGCCGCCAGAAAAGAAAGGGAGAAGTTACATTTGCGGCTCACGTTCAAGTGACTTTTCCTAAAGGTGACTGATTATGAGCAACAAATCATCAATCGAATGGACAGACGCGACATGGAATCCTGTTCGTGGCTGCACGAAGATAAGCCCCGGCTGCAAGAACTGTTATGCCCAGACTTTTGCCGAACGGTTTCGAGGTGTCAATGGCCATCCGTATGAGCAAGGGTTCGACTTACGCCTTGTTCCCGAAAAGCTCAGTGATCCCCTAGAGTGGAAAACGCCACGTCAGATTTTCGTGAACTCCATGAGCGATCTGTTCCACGAATCCGTATCTGATGACTATCTTGCCGATGTTATTGAGGTAATGCTTCGCGCAGACTGGCATATATACCAAGTTCTGACGAAACGATCGGACCGAATGCGGGACTTGCTCAACAGTCGCTTTAGAATGGCAGCGGCAAAGCAACACATTTGGTGGGGAGTGAGTGTTGAGAACCAGAAAAATGGAATTCCGAGAGTTCAACACTTACGAGATACTCCCGCTAAAATAAAGTTCCTGTCGATTGAGCCTTTGCTTGAGGACCTTGGGCCTGTAGATCTCTCTGACATTAACTGGGTCATCGTTGGAGGCGAGAGCGGACCTCACGCTCGTCCCATGTTACGAGAATGGGTAGTTTCCATAAGACATCAATGTCAGAGGTCACGCGTGCCTTTTTTCTTCAAACAATGGGGAGGAACCCAAAAAAAGAAAGCAGGCCGCATGCTCGACGGCCGCACCTACGATGAAATGCCAGCCGTCGTCAGACAATCGCCATTAAGGAAGGCGAGCGCAGCGGTTTGAACTTAATGTAATTTACCTCCCTTCACGTACGCCAGCACTTCTTCGGCGTGGCCTTCCGGGGTTACCGGCGAGAAGATGTGCGCGACCTTGCCCTCGGGATCGATTAGAAATGTGCTGCGCACGATCCCCATGACCTTCTTGCCGTACATGGTCTTTTCCTTGACGATGTCGAACTGGGTGGCAACTTCTTTTCCGGCATCGGCGAGAAGGGTATACGGCAGGTCTTCCTTTTCCTTAAACTTGAGCTGGGCTTTGGAGGTGTCGGGGGAAATGCCCAGCACCACCAGTCCGGCTTTCTTCAGTTTGCTGTATGCGTCGCGGAACCCGCGCGCTTCAATGGTTCAGCCGGGCGTGTTGGCCTTGGGGTAGAAGAAGAGAACGACGTTCTGTCCGCGAAACTGCTTCAGCGAAACCGGGTTTCCGTTTTCGTCGGGCAGGGTGAAGTCGGGGGCTTTCGAGTTGATATTCATGACGCACTATCTATACCGCAATTCGGGCCGCCGGGCCATGGGCATACTGCTGACGCTGTGGCTGCTTGTCCCGTTTTGCGCCGCGCAGGTATTACAGGATCACACGCATAACCAGCAGGCTCCGCCGAGCAACGACACCAAGATCAACGCGAAGCCGAAGAAACGTGGACCGCGCGCGCTGGCGGTAGTGGAGTTCCTGCCCGGCGGCAAAGCCCGACTGGTTCCGGTGGCGCTGTGGATCGACGACCGCTTTTACGATGCCAGCTTGTATGGCGCCAATCCCGAGCCCATGGCGCTGGAACCGGAGACGGTTTACGAAGCCACCTTCTACGGTGATCCCACAGGGCTGTTCACGGTTGAGACGCCTGAGCAGGTGAAGGGCAACTGGGTGGCGACTGGCCAGTGGAAGCCGCATCTGGAGATGGACGAGAAGCTGGCACAGCAGAAAGCCAAGCAGCCGAAGCCCAAGCCGAAAGGTTACGACGCCAACGACGATCGTCCCGTGTTGAAGCGAGGAGGCAGCGATTCGTCGACCTCGTCGCCGAGCGGCAGCGGAAGTTCCGGAACGGCGCAGAGTGCGTCGTCAGGTTCCGGCAGCTCCGGTAAGACTGATTCTCCCGAGCCGTCCGATCGGCCCATCCTGAAGAAACCGGAGCCGCCGCCTTCAGCCGGCCCGACCCCGACGACCGCATCGTCATCGACGGCAAGCCCGGCACCGACGAGCACGGCTTCGCCGGATGAGAGCGATCCTAATCGTCCCGTTCTGCGCCGCGGGCCTCAGCCGAAGCAGACTGCGTCGGAACCAGCCGCAGCGTCGGCGACGGCCAAGCAGGTCGCCACCATGCGCGACGCGCAGGGAAAGCTGATGACGACGATGGCGGAGATCGGGCACCGCTCCTATCCCGCAATCTCGGATGCCGGCGCTTATGAGACACGCTCGCTGTTGTACTCGATGGATTCCACCGAGCGCAGTAACAAGTCGCAACAGCTGCGCGCACTGGCGATAGATGAGATTGGCAAGTTCATTGCCAAGCGGAAGACGCCAGCGTTGCCGAAAGGTGCGGCGATTTCGGATTACGATTTGCGCGGCTACGATCTGGACTTCAGCAACTCACCAACCTTCGTGCTGACAGCGACGTTGCCCGTCGCAAACGCGAAGGCGCTACGCGGGGGAGAGTTCGACTACTACGTGACGGTGGTGGCGCGCGAGGACATCAATGGGTTGCCGATAAAAATCTTCAGCCTGGTTAGCGACAGCAATCACCTCGACGCTTTCCCTCGCCTGGAGATGATCGATGCGGTCGACGCCGATGCGAATGGCCGGGGAGACCTGCTCTTCCGCGAACACTCCGATAGTGGCGTCAGCTACAGCCTCTATCGTGTCTATCCGTACGACATGCAGAAGGTCTTTGAGGGGGGTGCCTCGCTGTAGTCGGGAGGCACCTTATACCCCCACCAAAGAACTAGGATTGTGCAAAACTCCTTAGCTTTGTTGCTGCTGTCCGGTCTCGCCGGAAAATCGTCCAGTAATTAGACATTGTTGCTATCTGACTGATTTGATTGTCTATGCAATGTGCAACCAGTACGGGGCAGAGTGTGTAAATCACTGAAAAAAGGGAATGAGCGGAGATGTATGGCGCGTCTTCCACAAAGTTTTCCACAGAAGTGAGGAATTCTTAAGTGCCAACCCGTTAAACCCTTGTTTTCCCGAAAGTTTCCCGGATCAGGACGATGTGGGAGTCCCACAGAGTGGTATGGCCGCCCACTACGTTTCTGAGATTCTCCGGGCGCCGCGAGGCTCGCGTCTTTCGACCCTTGGGGAATTCCTCATCAGTGAATGATCCAAACGCGACCTTGCCAACATCCGCGGCGACGCGGCAATCTGATTACCATGCCGGAGCTGCCCGACATCGAAGCCTATCTCGGCGCACTGCGCACACGTGTCGTTGGCGAACGGCTCACCAAGGTCCGAATCGCCACTCCGTTTCTGCTCCGCACTGTCGATCCGCCGCTGGCGAGCGTCGAAGGGCAGATCGTCCGCGAGCTGCGGCGCGTTGGCAAGCGCATTGCTTTCGGCTTCGAGAACGACCTCTGGCTGGTGCTCCACCTGATGATCGCGGGCCGGCTGCACTGGCGTCCTCCGGGTGCGAAGCTGGGCGGACGGCAAAACCTCGCGGCCTTCGATTTTCCAGAAGGTTCGCTAGTGCTCACCGAGGCGGGCAGCAAGCGCCGGGCATCGCTGCAACTCTTCGCGGGAGAAGAAGCGTTACGTTCGGTCGATCCCGGAGGCATCGATATTTTTGCCAGTAGTCCGGAAGAGTTTCGCGCGGTTCTGACCTCGGAGAACCGGACGCTCAAGCGGGCGCTTACCGATCCGCGCTTTCTCAGTGGCATCGGCAACGCCTACTCGGACGAGATTCTACACGCGGCAAAGTTGTCACCAATCGCTCTCACTCACAAACTCAAGGACAACGAGTGGCAGCGTTTATACACGGCGACGCGCGAGACCATGCAGCTATGGATCGACCGCTTGCGCTCCGAGGCGGAAAAAGCCTTCCCTGAGAAGGTAACGGCTTTTCGCAAGGACATGGCCGTGCATGGCCGCTTCGGGCAGCCCTGCCCGAGATGTGGAGAGAAAATTCAGCGGATTCGTTACGCGGACAACGAGACGAATTATTGCGTGTGCTGCCAAACTGGAGGCAAGGTCCTGGCGGACCGCAGCCTGTCGCGATTGCTGGGTTCGGACTGGCCGCGGAGCTTGGATGAGTTGGAAGCGTTGAAGCGGAAGTGAATCGTGGCTCGTGAAGTAGCCTCGAGAGGGCAGAGCCGGGTGCCCCGGGTCGCGCGATGTTCGAGACCTGGGGATTTTCGCGCCCATCGGTCCTCGGCGGCGCGTGGTTTGAATCAGCGCAGACACCAATCCGAACAGAGATCACTCCCCGGCCGGTTGCCTCCCCTGCGCCACGAAGCCGTCATGCGGCGTGCGGGTTGGCATCTGGCGCAGGGTCGCCAGCTCGCGCTCCACACGCTTCCACGCGTCATCGTCCTTCTTGGTCACGATGGGCGCATTCGGATCGCTGTAGAACTTCAGCAGGTCGCGGCGAATTCCTGCCGGCACTGCATCGGCGGGATCGGCCGTCACCTTCTGCAATAACACTGCGTACGTTTTGTCCGTCAGCGCGTACGCGCCGGGCTTCACCAGCTCTCCCGTGTCGAGATCGCGATTCGGCAGGGTGACCGGCGATCCCGGTTGCTGCTCCAACTCACGCAGGACGCTGCGAAACTGCGTCATGGTGTCGTCGACGCTGTGAATGTACAGTGACTCGGTCTGCTTGTTCGGCCCGCGAATCGCCAGGTCCGACAGCGGTCCAATGCGTGGCAGAACCACCATGGCGAACGCCAGCATGTGCGTGACGAAGCCGGCGTGATGCCGGGTACCGTCCCAATGCTGAAACGGCGCCTGCTGCACCTGCCGCTCGAACGCTTGAAAAGCAGCATCGTCAGCATCGGGCGGAAAGCCGCGGCCGTGCAGAACCGTCTCGGCGTGGGCGAAGCGCGGAATGAAGCTGCGCACCGCCGAGCGATAGCCGCGAATCGCAGGCCGCTCCGGGCCAAGCACTTCGTGCAGCCGCAGTCCATAGGTTTCGTAGAAGGCGCGCTCCACCTGGCCGCGTGGCACCTGTAGCCCGACGTGTCGCAGGTACTCCGCAGGAGCCAGCCGGCGATGGGTGAGCTGATCGATGTCGAAGGCGAACTCGGTGCGCACGTGTGCGTGCGGGTTCTGCTCATAGGTGACAGCCTCGCCGTACTTGCGCGCGAGCCTGGGAAATTCGACGGCAGTCGCCGGGTTAATGCACTCGCTGTGTCCGGTGCTGTCGCCGAGATAGTGCGATAGCGCGCCGATGGCGAAGGCCAGCTCGTCGACGTTGCGCGCGTTGCGGAAGAGGCTGGCGATGAAGTCCCCCGTCCGGACGTAGTGCGTCAGGTCGCTGAAAAACTCCTTGCCGAAGGGGTAATACCCCATGTCCTGAATGGCCGCGCCGCCGTAGGCGTAGGCGTGGGCTTCGTTCAATGAGGCTTGTGAGGTTCCGGGGTAGCGGCTAAGCAACAGCGGGCGGATGCTGTCGTTCCACGCCAGGTCAACCAGCTCTTCGTGGGTGAGAACCGAATATGCCGCCACGGGCGAGGGGTAAGCGGCCATCGCCAGGATCAGCACCAACGAACACGACAAATTCCGCCATCGCAACTGCAAGCACTCCCGGAAGTCGCGATCGTGTTGTCCGAAAATGTAAGGCGAATCGCGGCTGTATCCGGTAAGATTTGACTTCGGCGTCTCAGGTTGTAGGGCCAGGAGCAAGTGGAGGGAGCGAAGTTTCCTCGTTTTCCACAGGCAATTTGTAAGCTGGGAAAGCCGCATCCTGAGCCTATAATGGCTATTCGCGAAACTTGCAGGCTTCCAAGAACTCCCCCATGTCCACCGAGAAACGGAAAGTTTTAGGCCGCGGGCTAGAGACGTTATTGCCGCCGCGACACGTGCCTCACGCACCGGTGACCTCTGCGCCCGCTCCCAGGACGAACGTCGACGAAGTGCATCAGCTTCCGCTCGAGCAACTCGAACACAATCCTTACCAGACGCGCACGTTGACGCTGGATGCTGCCGCGCTCGGCGAACTCGCAACCTCGATCAAAGCGGTCGGCATCGTGCAGCCTATCGTCGTGCGCCCGGTGTCGGGTGGACATTACCAGGTAATCGCCGGCGAGCGTCGCTGGGAAGCCGCGCGCAGCCTGGGTTTCGCCACCATCCCTGCCATCGTTCGCCAGGTTTCAAACGAGCAGGCGATGGAAATGACGATCATCGAGAACCTGCAGCGCGAAGACCTGAACGCCATGGAACAGGCGCGCGCCTACGAGCGGCTGGGCCGCGAGTTCGGACTGACGCAGGAGCAGATGGCGCAACGCACCGGCAAGGAGCGCTCGTCGGTGGCGAACTTCATGCGGCTGCTCAAGCTGCCTGCCGCAGTGCAGACCATGGTGGAGAAGAGCCAGCTCAGCTTCGGACACGCCAAGGCGCTGATGCCGCTGGATTCTCCCGAGGCAATGGAGCGGCTGGCGCATCGCGTTGCCGAGTTCGGCATGTCGGTTCGACAGACGGAAGAAGCGGTCGCGAACCTGGTGCAACCGCGCGCGAAAGAAGAAAAGCCGGCACGCGTGGTCGATCCCAACGTAAAGGAAGCGGAGAAACTGCTCGAGCGCTCGCTGGGTGTGCGCGTGACCATCAACGACCGCAAGGGCAAGGGCAAGATCCTGATCGAATATTCTTCGCTGGAAGATTTTGACCGCATTGTCGAAGCGCTTAGCGACAAATAGTTCATCTCAGTACGGCCAATTTCCGCTTGACCCTGCTCGCAACCTGACGTATATCTCGTAGGCTCTGCTGTCCTGCGCCAACGATTCCAGGCGCTTGGACGTTATCATCCCGCGAAGTAACCATCACCAGAAGGCTTGAGAGGAGAATGATCTTGCAAAGGAATTTTCTGAAGGCTGTTGTGCTGTTGTTATCGCTGGCTGCGCTCGCCGTGGGCGTGCCCATGCTTTCCGCTCAGGACGCCATGAGCGCCGGGAGCAGCGCCGGCAAAGAAGAAGCCATGCAGAAGCTGGAGAAGATGTCAGCCGCTCTGCAGCTCACGCCCGCGCAGAAGAAACAGGTTCGGCCGATCCTGATGGAAGAAGCACCGAAGATGCAGGCGCTGAAGGGTAACGCCTCGCTCGGCCCGATGCAGAAGGCCATGCAGATGCGCCAGATCGCCAACGACACCGACAGCAAGCTGAAGCCGATCCTGAACCCGCAGCAGTATCAGACGTGGGAACAAATGCGCGAGCAGGAACGTCAGCAGATGATGCAGAAGATGGAGAATAAGTAAGCAAGTAGCTCGCTTCGAATTGAGTGCGTTCAGGTAATTAGATGAGTTGACGGAATTCGGGTGCCCCAGGTCGCGCGGTATTCGAGACCTGGGGTTTTTGACTTTAACGATCGCGACCCTCAATACGTCATCTCGTAGCGTCCTTCCTCCTGCTTCGCCCGGACGATCGCCATCAGCTCCACTGCTTTCTGCGCGATGTGCTCGGCGCTGACCTCGAACTCCTTGATCAACTCCCACGGCGCGCCGGAATCGCCGAAGCGATCTTTCACGCCAATAGCGCCAGTGATCACTGGGACGCCATAGAGTTCGGGCCTCTCGGTCAGGATGCCGCTGACACGCCAGGCCAAGGCGCCGATCTGGTGCTCCTCGGCGGTGACCACTACGCCGGTCTCTTTCGCGGCGCGCACAATTGTCTCCTCGTCGATGGGCTTCATGGTGTGCAGGTTGATCACGCGCGTCTCGTACCCGAATTCGTTTTTCAGGATCCAGGCGGCGCGCATCGCCTCGGGCACCATGGGCCCGCAGGCGATAATGCTGAGGTCTTCCTGCTCATTCTGGTAGTCGGTGGCGAGCACGGTCTCGAAAGCATCGATCAGGTTCGGAGCTTCGTGTCGCAGGCGGCTAACATTGGCCACGCCGAAGACGAAGGGAGTGTCCTCGCTAGTAACGATCGGCGTCGCCTCGCGTGCGAAGCGAATGTACTTTGGGCCGACATGCTCCAGCAGCAGATAATCGGTTGCTTTGCGCGTCTCGATGGAGTCGCACGGTACCACGACCGACATATTCGGCAAGCCGCACATGGCGAACAAATCTTCCAGCGCCTGGTGCGTCGCGCCGTCCGGACCGACCGAAACCCCGCCATGCGCTCCGGCGATCAGCACGTTGAAATTGCCGTAGCAGATCGACACTCGAATCTGGTCGAGATTGCGCGCCGCTGCAAATGTTCCGTAGGTCCCGAAGACGGGCAGCTTGCCCTCGCGCGCCAGTCCCACGGCAGCGGCGGTCGCCGACTGCTCGGCGATACCCATGCTGATCCAGCGCTCCTTGCGCTCGGGATGGCCGGCATAGAATTCGCTGATCGTAATCGAAGCGGAGATGTCGAGGCCGAGGCAGACCACGCGCTCGTCGTCGCCATTATTCTTGAGCGACTGCCCGAAGCCCTTGCGCGTCGGCTCCATCATTACCTTCATCGAGGTACCGGAGTTCCACCAGTACGTCGCCGGGAAGTCCGGCATCTTGGCTGCGAGCCTGGCTTCTACCTCCACTTGATACTCTTTCGCCTTCTGCAGCAGCGCGTCGTAGGCGATGGAATCTTTCAGCCCGAGTTCGTCGATGGCCCTCACCATCTCGTCGTAGCTGGGAGCCTTGCCGTGCCAGCCGGCAACGTTCTCCATGAAGCTGACGCCTTTACCTTTCACCGTGTTCGCGATGATCACCGTTGGCTTTCCGGCAACAGGCTTGCTCTTCGCCTTCTGTAGCGCATCGACTACTTGCGTCATGTCGTGGCCGTCGATCTCGATGACCTCCCAGCCGAAGCTGCGATAGCGCTCAGGCAGCGGCTCGACATTCATCACGTCCTGCACCCAGCCGTCGATTTGCAGGCGGTTGCGATCGATGATGCCGACCAGGTTGTCGAGCTTGTGGTGCGAGGCTTCCATCACGGCTTCCCAGATGCTGCCTTCCTGCTGCTCGCCGTCACCCATGATGCAGAAGGTGGAGTGGTCTTCGTGATCGAGTTTGCCGGCCAGCGCCATGCCGACCGCGACGCTCAGACCCTGGCCGAGCGAGCCGCTGGAGACCTCAACGCCCGGCAGCTTCAGGCGATGCGGATGTCCCTGGAAGGGCGAGTAGAGTTTGCGCAGGGTGACCACGTCTTCGATAGGAAAGTACCCGGCGAAGGCGAGACCGAGATAGAGCGCGGGCGCTTTGTGTCCCGCGGACCAGATGATGCGGTCGCGTTTGCGCCACTCGGGATTATTCGGATCGTGCAGGGCGACTTTGAGGTAGAGGGCCGCGACGATCTCCATCATCGACAGCGTGCCGCCGGCGTGCCCAGAGCCGGCCGCGCACAGGGCAACCAGATCGTAACCACGCATCAGCCGCGCGGCTTGCTCCAGCTCGTCGATAGAGAAATCGCGCACAACCGCTTTGGAGAAAGCGTTGACCAGAGGCATGTCACATCCTTGGAGCGGGCGGTCGCGGCGCGTTGGGGACCACATCGGGTGGCGATGTGCGCGTGGACGAAAAGCCCGCGATATCTGGGACCCCGATTAGCAAGGCTAGGCGCGGAAAAACATCGGGTCTGTGAGGGGTATCACGTTGGGTTGTGATGGAGTTGCGGGGGCTATTAAGCAATAGCTCATGATGGGGGCCCCCCAGGTCTCGAAAACCGCGAGACCTGGGGCACCCGGATTTGACGAACCGCAATCGGCCGAAGGCCAATGGCCGGCTTCAGCCAGCGCCTCCCTGCCGCACGCTCGACATCTCGAGCTCCAGAGCCGCCATTGACACCGTGCTATCACGGATGAAGTAGTACATCGCAACGATCAGGCAAATCAGGCAGGCGGCGAAGAACGGCAGCGCAAAGTAATCGGTGTGCAACTGGAACACCTGCTCGGCGAACAGCGACAAGATCATCAGGGACACGAAGAAGATGCTCAGCGCTCCGTAGGTCATCGACAGCCGCAACAGGCGCGCCCGTTGATGCGTATGCCGCAGCTGTTCCTCCAGGTGTCGGACTTCGGCGCCGCCAGCCGCGCTGCTCTGCAGCTCGCGCATGAGGAGCCGGGCGCGATCGAGCGCCCGCCCGT
This sequence comes from uncultured Acidobacteriaceae bacterium, assembly GCA_963780495.1. GTDB lineage: Bacteria > Acidobacteriota > Terriglobia > Terriglobales > Acidobacteriaceae > Bog-257. The sequence continues at coordinate 316,577 of CAWACF010000007.1, read as the reverse complement.
AACGATTGCTGATACTGAGTAGCAACAGGCCAACGCCGGAGATAACGATCACAGGTGCGATCGAGGCGGTCAGGATCTGGACGACCGAGGTTATGGGCATGGCACGCACCTGCCTGACTCACTGCGGCTGATTCGTTCGCAGAATACAATGTTCCGGAGGTCGAGAGCCAAGAGAAATGCAGACGGCCGAAGTAGTCATTATCGGCGGCGGCATCGTGGGCGCCAGCATCGCCTGGCATCTGACGGATGCCGGTTGCCGCAACGTGCTGATCGTGGAGCGCGAGTCGCATCAGGGCAAAGGTTCCACCGGCAAGAGCATGGGCGGCGTGCGGGCGCAATTCGCAACCAAACCCAACATCCAGATGTCGCTGTATTCGATTCCGTTCTATGCCGCGTTCGAGGAGCGACTGGGACAGCCCGCCGGTTATCGCGCCCAGGGCTACATGTTTGTCGCCAGCCAGCAGAAGCACCTCGACTATCTTCAGACAAACCAGGCTCTGCAAAAATCGCTGGGGCTGACGCAGGCGCGCATGGTGACGCGCGACGAGATCGTCGCCACGGTCCCACAGCTTCGCTCCGATGACATACTGGGCGGCAGTTTCTGCCCGACCGATGGCTTCGTCGATCCCTACAGCGTGATGGTCGGCTTCACGACCTGCGCGTGCGAGAAGGGCGCGACCGTGTGGCGCTCTACCGAGGTCACGGGCATCCATCACGATAACTCCGGTGTGCTGGGCGTGGAGACCACTCGCGGGCCGGTGAGTACACCAGTCGTGGTGAACGCCGCGGGAGCGTGGGCGGCGCAGGTCGCTGCACTGGCCGGAATTCAATTGCCGGTCGAGCCCATGCGCCGCATGCTGATCCCAACCGAGCCCTTCGACGGCGTCTCACATGAGATCCCGATGGTGATCGACATGAGCAACGGCTTCCACTTCCGGCCGGAGAGTCTGGGCTTTCTGCTGGCCTGGAACGATCCCGAGGAGAAGACGGGCTTCAACACCAACTTCGATCCGTCGTTCATCGAGAAGGTGCTGACGCGCGCTGCCGACCGCGTACCCTGCTTCGAGAACCTCGCCGTCAATCCCAAACGCGCCTGGGCGGGGCTGTATGAGATGTCGCCTGATCACCACTGCATCATCGGGCCGGTAGAGGAAGTGAAGGGCTTTTTCTGCGCTAACGGATTCAGCGGGCACGGTGTGATGCACTCGCCGGCGACCGGTAAGATGGTCGGCGACCTGATCCTTCACGGGCATACCGATGTTGTGGATCATGTCGAGTTGCTGAGCCCCGCACGCTTCGCCAAAGGCGAACTGCTGCACGAGACCGCGGTGCTGTAAACCGGTGCGCTCAAAGCACCGTGCCTGCCGGTGGCTAAAGCCGGTTCGAAGACGGAAATGAACGGCTTGCACGCTGGCCTGAAGGCCGGCTCTACTTGAAACCTCCGTGCACTCGAGTTTTTTACCAGCCTGTTCAGCCGGCGGCAGCTCCGTATAATCGGTACGAGCTCATTGTGTCTGCGATTCCCCACCTCAAGGAACAACTGAAGCAGTCGGCCCTCGACCTCGGCTTCGATCTGGCCGGTGTTGCGGGCGTGGCCGACACGCCCGAGCATCGCTTCTTCCCCGACTGGATCGACGACGGCCGGGCCGGCGAGATGAAATACCTTGCGACGCGCAATGAGGCGGACGAACTGAAGCGCGCCTCGCTGGCGAATGCCGTGCCATGGGCACGATCGGTCGTACTCTGCGCCATCAACTACAACGTAGACGAGCCCTACTCATTGCATGCGGGCTCGCCCTCGCAGGGAGCGATCTCGCGTTACGCTTGGTCGCAGCGCGACTACCACGATGTGGTACTCGAAAAATTGCGCGCCCTGGAAGCCAGGCTCATGGAGATGTGCGCCGGGCACGGCATCGCGGCTCCGCGCACCTGGTGTTACGTCGACACGGGCCCGGTGATCGAGCGCATCTTCGCCAAATACGCGGGCGTCGGGTGGATCGGCAAGAACACCTGCATCCTCAACGAGAAGTTGGGTTCATGGCTATTCCTGGGCGTGCTGCTCACCTCAGTGGAGATGCCGCCCGACCTGCCGGCCGCCGATCACTGCGGCTCGTGCACCCGCTGCATCGATGCCTGCCCGACGAATGCTTTCCCCGCTCCGTATCAAATGGACGCGACCCGGTGCATCGCCTACCTGACCATCGAGCTGCGCGGTGCGATTCCCGAAGAGTTTCGCGCGCAGATGGGGCGGCAGGTTTACGGCTGCGATATCTGCCAGGATGTTTGTCCCTGGAACCGGCATGCCCCGGCAACAACTCTGCCTGACTTTCAGCCTCGTCCTAACCTGGTGAATCCGGACCTGGAGTGGCTGGCGAACATGGGCATTGAAGAGTTTCGCGAAGTGTTTCGTGGATCGCCGGTAAAGCGCACCAAGCTGAACGGCCTGCGAAGGAATGTGGTGATCGCGATGGCCAATTCCGGCGACTCACGTTTTCTACCGATCCTGCAGCATCTCTGCTTCGACGAAGACGTGCTGATCGCCGAGCACGCGCGCTGGGGCGCGCAACGTTTGGCTTCACTCAATTCAGCTCCCACCACATAACTGGAATGTCATCAAAGAATTAGCAGCGAAGCTACTACTGTCCGTACTTGCACGGCGCAGGTAGGAATTACACCGGGCGCAGCCGCAGCCACACACATAAACAGAAATAACTCACCGAATTCAATCTGGTACGTCTATTGCAATAAGTAAGGACGAAGCGAAGCGATGCAGCAGACCTCCAAGCGTGGAATCTTGGAGGGAGACAGACCAGAGGCAGACGGACGTCGCGGCGAAGACGGATGAGTTCCGCTCCGGCGCCGCGGCGTTCGATAAGCGAGATTGAGTTTCGTGAGCGCGTGAGTCCCCCTCGCCGCGCCGCGAAAGATGCCAGGCAGTATCAGCTCCTGATCGAGCTCAGCCCAGCGCATCCAGGCCTTCCTGTTCGGGACAGGAAGGCTTTTTTCTTGTGCGAACGCACTGATTCGCGCTATGTGGGTTTTCGCGATAATGGTAGGATGCTGCATCATAGCTACTTCCTGCCGGTGGGTGCAGCATGCGTCTTCTCCGTTCTCTAACCCACATCTCATGGTTCCTCGTTTTTTGTCCGGCAATCCTTCTGGCCGATCCCCAATGGGTGGACGTGCGTTCTGACCACTTCAGCGTCATCACGGACTCCGGCGAAAAGAATGGCCGTCATGTAGCCGAACTGTTCGAACACATGCGAGCGGCTTTCGGCATCGTCTTTGTGCGAAGCACGATCAATCAGCCCGTTCCGCTGCAAATTATCGCTTTTCGCAACACCAGGGAGTTTCGGCAGCACAGCCCTATCTTCAACGGAAAGGTGGTGGAGGTATCCGGATTTTTTCAGTCGAGCAATGACAAAGATTTCATCGTGGTAGACATGAGTCAGCAAAACAACTGGCAGATCGTCTTTCACGAATATGCGCATGTCTGGCTGAAAGATAATTTCCCTCCCGCAGCCCCGTGGTTTGATGAGGGGTTTGCCGAATATCTCTCCACCATGAAGGTTGCCGACGGCACTATCACGGTTGGTCAGCCCATTGCCGGCGCGCAAGTGCTGAACGAAGGTGTGAAGTTCAGCTTGCTCGACCTGTTCCAGGTGCAGCAGCACTCGGAGACATACAACCACAGTGGTCCGCAGCGTGACATGTTCTATTTCGAGTCCTGGCTAGTGGCTCATTATTTGATTGATGCCGGACTTTTTTCGGAGACCGCGAACTATTTCCGGCTGACGAAGCAGGAGAAGATGCCTATTCCGGCGGCGGTGCAATCCGCTTTTGGAGTGTCTCTATCGCAGCTGCAGAATACGATCTGGGGCAAGTGGAAGACAGGCAAGCTCAATGCCAGGGAGTACAAGGATGAGGTATCCACTGCCATCAACACCTCTGCCCGGCCGCTGGATGCAATCGAGACGCGCGTGCAGTTGGCGGATTTTCATTCACACACAATCGACTATAGCGATAAAGCCATACTGGAATTCCAGGACGTTCTGCACCAGAATCCGAATATCGAAGCAGCGCAACGTGGCCTGGCGTACGCCTACCTGCGCGCCCAAGACTTTGACCGTGCCGGGGAGCATTTTCGCGCCGCCGCCGATCTGGGTTCGTCCGATCCGCGCGTGTACTTCTACTCTGCCGAACTTATGCAGCAGACCCATCCGGAAACCGCCGGATCGGAGGGATTCGTGCGCGATCTGAAGCGGGCGATTCAGCTCGATCCTCTCTACGCTGACGCCTATCATCTTTTGGGGTTTGGCTTGATGCGCCAGCGCCAGTATGCGGCGGCGGAACAGGATATCCGTCACGCCATTGAGCTTTCGCCCCACAATGAGGCTTACCAGCTGAACCTTTCGGTTGTCCTGCTGAATGAGCGCAAAACGAAAGAAGGGATGAAACTTCTTACCGCCCTCTCCCAGAGCAGCAATACCGATCTGGCGCAACAGGCTACCCAGATACTAGCCAGCGCGGGAAGCGTGGAGTTCGGACCAACCGGCGAAGAGAGAGGCGATGAAACCGCGACGACTCCGGCCGCCGGAGCACAGGCCAAGCCTGCCAGCCGGAGTACTGAGCAACTGCACCCTGATCACCGACCCTGACATTTCCTGATCGCCCGGCGTGGATGACACAGCTCGGGTTTCTGGCTATAAAAGAAGGGTTATGACGGAAGCGCTCAGTCGACGGCTGAAGCAGGCGCAGTTTTCCAGCGCTGCGCAGGAAGCCATGCTGAGCGTGATTGTTGCCGCCAACACCATCAACGACATCATGGACCGAGTGTGCGCGGAGCACGGCATTACGCGGGCGCAGTACAACGTGCTGCGGATACTGCGGGGCGTGCATCCCGAAGGTCACGCGCGCTGCGAGATCGCTTGCCGCATGCTCGATCGCGCTTCCGACATCACGCGGCTGGTTGACCGGCTGCAGGCGCGGCGGCTGGTGAAGCGTTCGCGTGGCAGTGAAGATCAGCGCCAGGCGGTGACGGTGATCACCGCGAAGGGGTTGAAGCTGCTGGAGACGATGCGTCCGCAAATTGAAGTGGAAGCGGGCGGCATCCTCAACAGGATGAGCGAGGAGGATTGCCGCCAGTTGAGCCGGCTGTGCGCCCTGATCTTCGAAGACGAAAGCCGTGGCGACGAAGCGTAGGCGTCAGGTCTGTCGCCGCTTGAAACCAGCTCTGGACGGTCTAGCAGACTTCCCCGACGCGGACCCGAAGATCCGCACCAGCAACCCTTTACAGAATTGAATCCCCGGGCTTGCCTCCCTAATCTAACTGTGTGTTGTAACACATAACTAAGTGTTGCAACACATAGTATTGGTCGGGCGGCCAGCCCGGGAGGTGCAAGATGAATACCCTGCTAGTCGTTAATTCCAGCCCGCGCAGCAACTCGGTTTCCCGCCGGCTGACGCGCCATGTGGCCGAGCACTGGACGCAACGCAATCCCGAGGGCCGCGTGATCGAACGCGACCTTACGGCCGAGACGCCCGCGTTCTTGAACGAAGAATGGATCCAGGCGATGGGAACTCCGGCCGACAAGCGCACTGCGGAGCAGAATGCAATTCTCGCCGAATCCGATGTCTACATCGACGAGTTGATGGCGGCCGATCTGATCGTAATTGGAGCGCCCATGCACAATTTCTCGATTTCAGCGCCGCTGAAGGCCTGGATCGACCAGATTGTTCGTGCGGGCAAGACCTTCAGCTACACCGACAAGGGGCCGAAGGGTCTGCTGCCCGCCGGCAAGCAGGTGCTGGTGATTGTTTCCCGCGGCGGAGTGTATGCCGAAGGTGCGCCGGCGGATTTCCAGGTCCCTTACCTGCGGCACATGTTGGGATTCGTGGGGCTGAACAATCTCAGAGTAGTTGACGCGGATCGCCAGGCGTTTGGTCCCGAGGCGGCGCAGAAATCGGTCGATGAAGCGATGGCGCAGCTGTCAAACTGCGAGCAGCAGGTTGCGGTGTCGGCGTAAAGGGGTGTCTGCCGCCGGCTGAGGTAGCTCCGGAAAATCAAGGGAATGGGTAGACGCGGACCTGAAAAGTCCGCTCTCCGCGAGGCCCCAGTTGCGACGCGGCGAAAAAGCAGATCCCTCGCGCCAAAACACGGCGCTCGTGATGACAACAATTTGAGTAGGTGGTAATGGCGCAACTGAAGCTGCGAGCCTGCAAAACCTAAAGAGAGAACCCTCCCGGGTGGGAGGGTTCAGTGGTTCAATCGCGAACTCAGAAGCCTAAAGCGAAAGCGGCGCTTACCCCTGGGCTTCTGCGTGGCGGAGACGTCCTATACGCGCACGACGTTCGCAGCCTGGAAGCCTTTCGGTCCCTTGGTGAGGTCGAACTCGACGGTCTCGCCCTCATTCAAGCTCCGGTATCCGCTCTCCTGGATAGCCGAAAAATGTACAAAAACATCCTCGCCCGTGGACCGTTGAATGAAACCGTAGCCCTTGGCTCCGTTAAACCACTTTACTGTACCTTTCTCTCTCACAACCCGCTCCTTTCGACAGCAAACTTAGAATCACCCCTGCTTAGCGGACGTTTCCCGCCATTTCCTTCGACTGGCAGACCGCGCTCGCACGCGGGTTGACAGTCTGGGAGCAGGCCGGAAAGACGTCTCAACGTCGCCGGGAAACAAGGGTTGCGGCTCAGCTTCGCAGTTTGTGTGCAAAGAAAAAAGCCCCACGAATTTACGCGGACAGAGCACGACTGCTCAATCGACGTAGATCCCTGGAACCCGTGCAATGCGGTAATGCAACTGCTGACAGAAACATCAACCCAAATCCGCGTTTCGGTAGACCCGAAAGCTCCTCCTCAGCCCAATCCAAAGGGGGAGCACACGATGATTACAGGGAACTCTGCTTTTTTGCAAGTATTTCTTGCGCAGAGACTTCCGGATGCTCCCGGAACGGTACAGGTAACCCGGAAACGGGACAGGGTAACCAAGCCGGAGCCGGCTGGGATTCTGCTACGATTGCAAAAGACACGATGACAGGCAGCACTGGAACGCCAGGCTTGGGATCGCCTCCCAAAGCCGCACCACCCTTTGGAGGGAGCTCCTCCACGAGTGCCAGTCCGCCTCTTAACTCCTCTGGAACTGCGGAGTTACGCTCTACTCCTCTGCGCCCTGGCACGGCCGCCAAGCGCCTGCTGGCGGAAGACCGCCGCGAGCAACTGTTTCAGTATTTGCCCGAGACCTACAGCCTCTCGCACCGCCTGCGCTATCACGGGCTCTCGACGCTACGCTACCTGATGCAGACCGAGGTTCACACGTATGCGTTCTCGGTGGCGGCGAATTCCATCCTGTCTTTCTTTCCGTTTATCGTGCTGCTGCTGACGGTGGTGCATCGCGTGTTTCATTCGCAGGCGATGTACGACGTGGTGCTGCAATTGTTGCGGGTGTATCTGCCCAGCAACAAAGACTTCGTCATCCGCAACCTGCAATTCCTGGCCAGCGTACGGGGGCGAGGCCAGATCCTGTCCTTCGTCATGCTGCTGGTCACGTCTACGGGAATCTTTCTGCCGCTCGAGGTTGCGCTCAACAGCATCTGGGGATTCAAGAAGAACCGCTCGTACCTGATGAACCTGCTGGTGTCGTTGGGACTCTCGTTCGGTTGCGGATGCCTGGCGATGCTGTCGATCGCGCTCACCGCGCAGAACCTGCGCCTGCTGGAGCGGTATGTCGGAGATGGTAACGTCGTCTTTCAGGTAGCTGGTTATGCGGTCATGAAGGCGTTCGCTATCGTCGCGACCATCGGCATTTACTTCCTCATCTACTGGCTGCTGCCGCACGGAAAGGTTCCGGTGCGCGCGGTGCTGCCGGCGGCCATCATAACCGGACTACTTTCGGAAGGCGCGAAGTACCTCTACATCCTGGTGCTGCCGTGGCTGAATTTTCAGGAAGTCTACGGGCCGTTCTCAGTGTCGGTGACGCTGATCTTCTGGTCGTTCTTGAGTGGCATGCTGCTGCTGGGCGGGGCGTATCTGTCGGCTGCGGAGCATAGCTATCGGGTACAGGCGCGGCAGGCTACGGAAGCTAAGAGCTGATTCCCAAAGCTTGTCTGCTCGCATTCCTCTGCATAAGGGGCGGGAGGGAGCGATGATCTCCGCCCTTTGGGGGAGGATTCCCCATTCGAGTTGGCGTGGGTTGGCCGTCCTCTCGCCATGTCTCGAATCGCCTCCACTCGCCTGGTAAGGAGAGCCAGACGACGTGCGAGGTTGCCTGCGAGTATCTGCTAAAACCCCGCGTAAAACAACGTCAAGCTCACGATTTTTTAACGTGGGTGGGAATTGAGGTTCACGCCCGAAATCCGGGTGCCCCGGCGAAAAAGATGATGGCAGCGGATCTGCTAGCCCCGGGCGCGCGTCTTGACCGCCGGATACACGCCCAGGACTTTCACGAACTCGGCGATCTCAGCCAGGTGGCGCAGGGCGTTGCGCGCAGATTCGTCATCGCCGCGCAGCAGGTCGACGAAGAATACATATTCCCAGGGATGGCCGCGCATGGGGCGCGACTCGATCTTGCTGAGGCTGATGTCGCGCAGGGCGAAGACGCTGAGCGCCTTGAACAGAGCTCCCGGTACATTCGTGAGCGCGAAGGCTATGGAAGTTTTGTTCGCGCCGTGGCCGATCTTGCGCGATTTATCGATCAGCAGAAAGCGCGTGTAGTTTCGCTGATCGTCTTCGATGCCCGCCAGCAGCACGCGTCCGCCATATTGTCCTGCAGCTTGCTTGGGGGCGATCGCGGCCGCGTCATTCATCTTTTGGGAGATGACGTGGCGCACACTTCCCGCCGTGTCGTAGAACGGTATCGCCTGCACCCTGGGATGGGAGCGGAAGAAGTTTCGACACTGATCTAATGCCACGGGATGCGAGAAGACGCGGCGTACCTTCTGCAAGGTCACGCCCGCTGGAGCGATAAGATTGTGGCGAATACGCAGACGAAACTCTGCATGAATGAACAGCTCTCGCGCGAGCAGCAGATCGAAATGTTCAGCTACCGAGCCGGCGAGCGAATTCTCGATGGGAATCACAGCCGCGTTAGCCAATCCGCGCTCCACTCGGTCGAACACCTCGGCGGAACGGGCGCATGGAACAGCGGTCGCACGCGGCAGCATCTTGCCCGTCGCTTCGTGGCTGAAGGAGCCGAGCTCGCCTTGGATAGCGACTTTCATGGATGGGCCGAGGATAGCAGAAACTTGGACTGGAGCGGCCGTTCGGGTTGCCTGAAACCCTCGAAATATGCTGGTTCCCTTGAAGTTAAACATAGACACTCCCACACAACCAATGCGGCGGCAGTCGGCTTCCAATCTCTTGTTGCACGGGGAACGACTTCGGAGGTGACAGAATGCTTTGGACCTTGTTTGTAGTACTGCTGGTATTGTGGCTGCTGGGCGTCGTCTCCAGCTACACCTTCGGCGGATTCATTCACATCCTGCTGGTGCTTGCTGTAATCGCACTGGTGTTCCAGTTGATTAGCGGCCGCAGAACGGCAGTGTAAAACCTCGTCGCTCGATGGCGAGGTGACCGCGAGCGACGATCGCATTAATGCATCGGATTATCAGGTACGGACCTTACCTCAGCAGGTACAGACCAAGGAGGAACGATATATGGATAGCGATCGAGTGAAAGGCAAGATGGACGAAGTGGCGGGGCGCGCGAAGCGTCAGGCCGGCGAATGGGCCGGCGACACCGAAACCCAGGTGAAAGGCGCGGCCCAGGAAGTGAAGGGCAAGGTTCAGAATGCTTGGGGCAACGTGAAGGATTCGGCGCGCAATGCGAAGGACGAAGCCGAGGTCCGTCACGAACAGAACAAGGAAATCAAGCGCGAAGACGAACAGCGCAAGAAAGATGTAGCCTAGCGTAGCGAGCAGCAGCGAGGCTCATGAGGCGCCTAACCGGGCGCCTTTTTCATTTTGCCGATATCGATAATAAGATTGCCGGCGCGGTCGACGAAAAATGAGCTTCTGCCCGGGACGACCGTGGTCGCGGTGTATTCCTTGATAATCGCCGGGCCGCTCAGTTTCTGAGTAATGCCTAACTGGCCGCGGTCGAAGAGCGGAGTCGCCGTGGCTTTGCCGGAGAACCAAGCCCGGCGCTTCTCCGGGTCGGGCGGCCGCTTTTTGAATGAGAGCTTCGCGTGCGGAATTTTTGGCGACGGCATTCGTCCGCGGACTCGAAGCGTCACCAGTTCTACCGTGCGCTCGGGATGGTTATAGCCATAGCGGAACTTGTGTTCACGATGGAAGTCGCCCAGAACGGATTTGCTCCAGGGAATATTCAACTCGAAACCTTGTCCACGGTAACGTAGATCGACGCTGCGCTCCAGGTTCAGCTTGCCTTGCCAGCCCTCGTCGCGGAATTCCCGTTGCGCGTTGCGCTCGAGTTCTCCGAAGCGGCGGCCAATCGCAGAGATCGATGGCTTGGAGGCAAGGGTGAGTACGACAGTTCGGGAATAGTCCTTGACGATATCGCTGGCCAGGATTCCACAGGCGGAAAGCGCTCCGGGTATGGCTGGAACTATCACGCGCGGGATACCGAGGGCTTGCGCCAGCTCGCAGGCATGCAGGCCGCCGGCGCCGCCGAATGCGACCAGCGTGAACTGTCGCGGATCGTAGCCGCGCTCGACGGAGACGACGCGCAGGGCCCGCTCCATGTTGGCGTTCACGACGCGAATGACGCCCTCGGCAAATTGCTCCAGCGACATACGCGAGCTCTGCCGCTTCAGCCACTCTTTCGCAAGAGCGCGTGTGCGACCGAGATCGAGTGGGAACGATCCTCCCAGGAATTTGTCGGCTTGCAACCGTCCGAGCAGCAGGTTGGCGTCAGTCACGGTCGGCTGAAGTCCGCGTCCATAGCAGATCGGGCCGGGATCGGCGCCCGCGGATTCCGGTCCCACGCGCAACGCTCCGCCGGCATCGAAGCGGGCTAGCGAGCCTCCGCCGGCGCCGACGGTATGGATGTCGAGCATGGGGATACGCACGGGGAGTCCGGCAATTTCGGCTTCGTTACTTGCTTTCGGTTCTCCCTCCACCAGTGCAACGTCGGTCGACGTGCCTCCCATGTCGAAGGTGATAATGCGCTCGACGCCGCTGAGTCGCGCCATCGCCGCCGCTCCGACAACTCCGCCAGCGGGTCCCGATAAGACAGTTCGTACTGGTTGGTGAGCGGCTGCTTCGAGCGAGGTGATGCCGCCGCTCGACTGCATCACGAAGACGCGTGAAGCTTTCGCTTTGCTCCTGCCGCCCTGTCGCAAGCACACTTCGAGCTGCTGCAAATAGCTCTGCATCACCGGCTGCAGATATGCGTTGACGACGACGGTGCTGGCGCGTTCGTACTCGCGGAACTCCGGCAGGATGATGTGCGACAACGAGAGCGGCAGTCCCAGCTCTTCCAGGACACGGCCGATAGCACGCTCGTTCTCCGGGTTGGCGAAGGAGAACAGCGTCGAGATGGCAATCGCCTCCGCTCCACTGGTGTGTACGTCGCGAGCCAGCACTTTGAGATCTTCCCGCGAAGGCGTCTGCAGGATCTCGCCGCTCGGCACAACTCGCTCCGGGACACCGAAGCGCATATTGCGCTCGACCAGGGGAGGCACGCGCTCGAAGGTCAGATCGTAGAGCCTGGGGCGGTTCTGCCGGCCGATCTCGATGGTGTCCTCGAAGCCTTCGGTGGTAACGAAGGCTACGCGCGCGCCCTTGCGCTGCAAGAGGGTATTCGTGCCCACGGTTGTTCCGTGCAAAAGAGTGATGGCGCCCGCAGGATTGATCTGCGCCAGCGCCTCGGCGATTGCTTGAGACGGGTCGGCTGGCGTGGAGAAGACTTTCGCCATTCGCAGCTTTCCCCGCTCTATCCAGACGCAGTCGGTAAAGGTACCACCGGTGTCGACGGCGACGCGGAGCCACGGCTGCGGAATTTTGGGTCGAGGTGCGGCCATAGTCGGACGGGCTGGGCCTGGGAAAGCGCCGATTTTAGCACGCGGCGTGGCTAGAGCCGCTTGCCCATTTGGAAGGCATCGAGTGCGTGGCTGCTGTAATACTCCGGCAACGTGCGCAGGACCTCGTAACCAAGCTTGCGATAGAGACGCAGAGCTGCCTCGTTGTCGACGGCGGTTTCAAGGTAAATCTCGCTACAGCCGAGGGCGCGCAATCGATCTTCGCAGGCGGTCATCAATTGGGTAGCGAGGCCAAAGCGACGCGCCTCTGGCAGGATGTCGAGTGTGAGGATGCGGCCGTGCTTTCGCCGCACAGGCTGAGCAATCACAAAGCCGGCGATGGGATCGCCCGCGACAGTTGGCTGAAATTCGCCGACCAGCGTGATCGCGTTGCGCCGGGTGATAAAGCCGCTGAGTTCCATCTGCGTGTAAGCGATGCCCGGCGGAAAGCAGAGCTGATCGATCTGCCACAGGCGATCGAAATCCGCAGGGCGGTAGTCGCGAATACTGAACGTTATGTCGGCAGGGTGTGAGCTCAAGGGGGCAGGTTGTCGCTTCTATTCTCGCCCATCATAGCCGACAGCGGGAGAGTGGCAAAGAAGACGGGCGCCAGTGATTTTTCAATTGCCCGGCATGGATCTGCGATAGATCACAATGCTTCCGGTTCAGGTCCTCGTTGGTGAGGTTGGAGTCCAGGACCGGCGACGAAAAACCCCAGGTCTCGAAAACCGCGAGACCCGGGGCACCGGCTCACCAGGGGAGGGCTGGAACTAGGCGGCGCGGCGGCCTTTTTGCTTTTCTTCGGCAAAGAGTTCGAGCATATTGCGGTTGAACTCGGGAATGTCGTCGGGCTGGCGGCTGCTCACCCAGTTGCGGTCGCGCACACTGACCTCGTCCACCCACTTAGCGCCGCCGTTTTTCAGGTCGTCCTGAATGGTGTAATAGCTGGTCATCTGGCGGCCCTTAGTGAGGCCCGAAGAGATCAGCAGCCACGGGCCGTGACAGATCACCGCGATGGGCTTGCCTGCGCTGTCGATGTTCTTCACGAACTCCTGTGCCTTTTTCTCCATGCGGAGTGCGTCGGCGTTCATCGCGCCACCGGGTAGCAACACGGCGTCGAAATCGTTGGGGCGGGCCTCGTCGAGGGTCATGTCGACTTTCACCTTCTGCGTTTTCTTATCGTGCTGCACGGCCTGGATCTCGCCTGACTTAGGAGAGATGACGACGGCTTGTGCGCCGGCCTCCTGCAAAGCTTTACGGGGTTCGATGAGTTCTGCTTCTTCGAACAGGTCTGTTGCCAGGATTGCCACGCGAAGACCTTGAAGCTGCTTTTCTGCCATATTTTCCTCCAAAAAATTACGGGTTTGAATCCGGTTAGAGTAGATCGTTGAGGGCTTATGGTGGGATGCGCGGCATGGTCGTGGGGTGGGCAAGATGTTGTGAGGACCCGGCTCTCTGGATCGAGCTCTCGCGCGGCGAAAAACAGGATGTCACTCGGGCTGAAGACCTTGGTCGGGATGGCGATCTCAAATAAATTGGGGTTAACGGCGCACTGAAGGTGCAATCCTTCAAAACCTATCGTGACGGCGGGGTCCCGCAGCGCAGCTGCGCATCTTCCACTTTCTCGATTCCGATCAGGCCGACCCACTCATTGTTACGATTCTCATACAACATCATTCTGCCGCCCAGAACTCCTGCTGCGGCTTGCGGCGAGAGATCCTCGTGATAGTCGAAGAAGCGCTCCTGTAGCCGCTTTCCGAAGGTGAGACTTTGCAGCAGGGGATGCGGCGGTTCCCACTTGGTGCTGAATAGGTAGGCCGTGTCGAACTGATCGGTAGCGTGAGCGGCTCGTCCGATCTCGGGTGCGGAGAAGTTCTCGATCCTAACCACCGTGAGCGGCTGCTTCACATAGCCGAGATATGGGCGCGTAAGCTCATCCGACGCGGGCCAGGCGGTAAGTACCGTTCGCTGTGGATGCTTCGCCAGCTCGTTCGCCGCCTGCTTGTGCAGGAGGATGTAGTCGCGATAGAGCAGCGTGTCCTCGGGAGCGATGCGGTAAGGCGGCGGAACGAATAGCTGCACGATAAACGCCGCCATTGCGATTCCGACGTACCAAGTCCACTGGCGGAGGCGCCGCCGCATGGTCGAGATGCAGACCAGGATGACCAGTGGCACGACAGGCAGCATGTAGCGGGCGAGAACGGCCCCTCCGAGAGCGGATTCGGCCAGAACGTTCGCCACGAGCACTACTAGAAAGACGAGCTGCACATTGATTGCGATGCGCGGGCGAACGGTACCGTCGGCTTCGTCGATGGGGTCGTGAGTCATGGCATCGATCATGCCGATGGTCAGTAGAAAGAGATTGAGATAGCCGAAGACATGCCACAGGCGGAGCAGCAGAGCCAGCGCGATGCGCAGCGGATTCAGCGTCGCTTGCAAGTTGTAGCGAAGATATTCGGGATTACCGAGATAGAAGCCGGTGCGGTAATGATGGTAGGCAAACCAGCCCAGAAGCGGCACGAGGCAGAGCAGGAATGAAAGAGCGTGTCGCGCGCCGTGATACAGGAACCACGATTCGCGGCTGGTTTTTTCCGAGCTTGTCAGCGCGGGACGCAGCAGCTCCCAACAGAGGAGCGCCATCGGAGTGACGATTGCCGTTTCTTTCGCCAGCGGTGCGAGGCAGAAGAAGACGATCGTCGCCAGCGGCCGGCGTTCCACGTACATTGCCAGTCCCCAGAACGTGAGGGCAGCGGCCATCATATCGAGGTGGGCCAGTGAGCTCTGGGTGAAGAAGACGGGGTAGAGCGCGGTGCAGAGAACGGTCGCCAGCGCGACGGACTCGGGCGCCACATTCCGCGCCAGCCGCCACAGTCCGAGCAGCGCGAAGGCGGCGACCATGATCATAGCTTCACGCGTGGTGGCCGGGGTGAAGGCGCTGAACTTCCACCAGAAGGCGAGCCACAGCATCACTAGCGGAGGATGCGCGTTGGAAAGCGTGCTGTGCGGGATCAGCGAGCCGGTCATGAGCAGATCGCGCGCGGCTGGAATGAAATATCCGGCTTCGTCCCAGAAGTAGGGAAGACGGAGTAAGAATGCGTGGGTGAGAAAGAGGAAGGTAAAGATGAGCGCGTAGGCGGAAAGATACCGGCGCGTATTGCCCACGCTCTCTAGCTTACTCATCAAGTGACAAGCGCTCTCGCGCCGCTACTAGCCCGCGCCTGGCCGCCGCGGCATCCTGGTCTCAATGAATTGGTCCACTGCCGGGTCCGACGCGCGGATCCAATTTAATTTCGCCGAAGGTGTTCTCGTAGTTCACCAGGTTCTGCTGCAGGATGGTGTGCAGCGCCTTAGCCTGCTGCGGGCTCAGATAAACTCCCTGGAAGTTGCGCACCTCCACCCGGGTCTCGTCCTGCTGCTGCAGGGTGCCAAAGACGAGGAAGAAGTCCCACACATTCACCCGTACCTGGACGCTGTTGGCGTAGCTCTCGCGATAGTCAGGGGTATTGGTGAGCTGGATGGCTGGCTGCGTAACGACTGGACTGACGGGATTGGGCATCATGACCTCAAACGAATCGTTGTCGAAGTTTGAAGTTTACCAAAAGCAACGAGGGTCTGCGGAAGCGACACTACGCAGCAGCCGAATGAAGATTGCGCCTGTCGAAGCAGCCGTTGTCCCTTGATACATCCTAGGCGGTTTGTGGTTTAGCACCTGCGAAGCGCGCCTACTGTGCTATAACTTGCCAGTTACGGCGCCCTTGGCGAGGCGGCAGGCACGCTGGTCGCAAGATCCACCCTCTATGGCATCCAGTGACATCGCGGGGACGGGGTCGTTGGGCTTCCATGCCACCCGAGGCCTGGTGTTTCGCGAGATCCTGGCCATCGGCGCCGAATCGCTGCGGGCCGACAAACTGCGCGCCGCCATGACCGCGCTCAGCATGGCCGTGGGCACGGCGGCACTGATCCTGGTAGTGACGGTCGCACTCACCGGACGAAGCTACGTGCTGGCGCAGATCGAGGCTGTGGGCACGAATGTCATTTGGGCGGAGTACTCCGGCGTCTCGAGCGGGCCGTCGGGCACGGGCTTAGCCGACTATCTGACAGTGAGGGACATGAAGGCCGTCGAGCAGGGCGTGCCCGGCGTGACAGCTGCTTCCCCGGTCGTGAGCCTGCATCAGAACCTGATTGTCGCTGCCAAGAATGTGGAGACGCTGATCCTGGGGGTTAATCCCCAGTACCAGGAGGTGCGGCGTATCCTGGTCAGCGACGGCCGCTTCTTCGACGAGGCGGATTCGCAGTCGACGACCAAGGTCGCGCTGGTCACGGAAAGCTTCGCCACTCGCCAGTTTGGCTCGCTCGATCTCGCTCTGGGGCAGACGGTCCGCATCAACGACATACCGTTTGTCATTATCGGCGTTTTCCGTGAAAGCGTGGACACGATGGGGCGTTCAGAGATTGAAGACAACACCATCCTGATTCCGTACAGCGTGGCGCGCGACATCACTGGCAGCGAATTCGTCAACCAGCTTTATTTTTCGATGGGGAGTTCGACCTCCATCCCGGACGCTACCGAGCGTATTCGCGCCGTGATCCTGTCGCGCCACCGGCCCGAATCGACCTACGACATCAGCAACCTCACCGGCGTTCTGGAAGCGGCACAGAAGATCGCCACCGGCCTGACGGTGGTGCTGCTGCTGTTTGCCGTGGTGACGCTGATTGCCGGCGGGGTGGGCATTATGAACATCATGTGGGCTACGGTCCACGCGCGTATTCGCGAGATCGGCGTGCGCAAGGCGGTGGGCGCGACTCGCCGGGCCATTCTGCTGCAGTTTCTTTGCGAGTCGTTGGTGGTTGCGGTGATAGGAGGCTTGGCGGGCACGCTGGTTGGCATCGCGACCTCCCTGTCGATGCGCTTCTTCATTGACTATCACGTGTATGTGTCGAGCGCGTCGGCGGTGATCGCTTTTCTGGTCTGCTGTCTGATCGGGGTGGTCTTCGGTATCACGCCGGCCCAGAGCGCTTCGCGCCTTGATCCCGTCGAGTGCCTGCGTCATGAGTGACGGTGCGGTGATCGCCTGGGGAGACGGGCGCATGGCCTGCCCATCGTTGAAAGCCAGGGCCTTCTGATCGCTGATCCGAGATTTCTGTCGGACCCATTCCACATTCCCAACACGTTCTTCGCGACGGCAATGACTCTGCTACTGATCTGGTGAGCAGGAGAGCTTAGAACGCACGCTCCGGCAGTCGCCCGGTTCGCACCCATTCAACCGCAGTTTCCGGCAGACAAAAAAAGGCGGCTCCCGAAGAAGCCGCCGAGACGAAGTTGATTCAGGTTAACTTAGAACACCAGCTTGCCTTGGAACTGGATAACGCGGGCTGAAGGCAGGTTGGCGAAGAACGACCCGTAAGGCCCGGTTGGGGGCAGGGCCGAGGTAATGCTCTGGCCGAATGTCGAATCGCCGAGACCGTTGTCCGGGAGATCGAAGTTCGGGTGGTTGAAGATGTTGTAGAAGTTGGCACCGATCGAGAACGCCATCCGCTCAGTCAGCTTAAAGCCCTTGCTGACGGAGAGGTCGGAGTCGAAGAACCCAGGACCGCGATACACGTTGCGCTTCTGATTCGAGAACGAGGTCTGCGGGTTCAAGAGGTTGCCGGCGGCGTCAAACACGGGTTGGTAGAAATTCGCCGCGTTCAGACAGGCGTTGGTCCCAACGTTGGTTGTGCTGCCGTTGCAAGACGTCTGCCCAGCATTGATCACAGAGCCAATGTTGTAGCCGGTGTTGGGAGTGAAGTTCGACAAGGGGTTGTTGTAATCCAGCACCGTGAACGGAAGGCCAGTGCGGGCGAAGAAGTTCTGGGAAAGGGTCCATCCACCGATGGCACCGTTGACGTACTTGTTGCCGAACTTCCACGGGGTCTGCCATACATACGTTCCGCTGAAGTAGCTGCGGATGTCGTAATCGGCATTACCGTAGTTGTTGCAGCGCAGGCAGGTGGGATTGACCTGGTAGAGCAGCGAAACATCCGTATTGTCGCTAAACGGCTGGAAGCCACCATTGGAGATTTCATCCATGGCATGGCTCCAGGTGTAGCTGGCCTGGACGGTGAAGCCATACGTCAGACGCTGGCTATAGGTAGCGGTCAAACCGTTATAGTTCGAAACCGCGCCGTTCTGCCATTGCTGGACGGTCGTGAACACCGGAGTAGCCGGCGCGCCGGGCAAGACTCCAGGGGCGTAGGTGCATCCTGCGCCGGGGTTGCAGTAGGCGTTCCCCCACGGATTGTTCACGGGAATGCGAACGCCGTGGTTACCCACGTAGGTCAGCGAAAGCGCTGACTTGTCGCCAAGGGCCTGTTGGATACCAAGGCTCCACTGCTCGTAATACGGAGTGTGGAAGGTCCCTGTCTGGTTATTGTAAGTGGGAGTCTTGAAGCTGGGACCCAACAACGCGCTCAGGCTATTGAACGAAGCGCCGTTGGCGAAGCCCGACTTAATGGCTGCCGCCGAAGCCGCACCCTGAACATAGGGGCTGTTCGGAGTAACAGTGTCTCCCCAAGGCACGCCGGCAGTAGCATTCGCGGTGTTGTACACAGTGACTACGTTGGGCACGTTCAACATGAAGTTGTCGACCACGCCAGCAGCTAGAGCATCGTAGAAGATACCGAAGCCGCCGCGGATGACCGTCTTGTCGCTGCCGCCCGGAGACCAGGTAAAGCCGAAGCGCGGACCCCAGTTGATGGAATCGACGCCGCGGTACAGATTGGTCCGGTTAGCATTGATGAAAGAGTTGTAAGGCGCCGCCGGGTCGATGGTGCCGTTCCCGACCAAGCTCTGGAAGCTGCCATCCAGCAACGAACCGCAAGCGGTCTGGCAATGCGGGTTGGAGTTGTGCTCAGCGCGCAACGCGAACGTTAGTTTCAGGCTCTTGTTGACGCTCCACTCATCCTGCGCATACAGTCCGAGTCCCCAAATGGCGGTCGGCTCAGAAAGGCTGCTGGGATAGCGTTTGCGGGTCTGGGTCGCGTAGCCGTTGGCGAAGGAGTACGGGTCCGCCGGGTTGAGGCTGGTATCGGTAATGATGACTTCCGGGTTGTTCAGCACGCTGAACGTGTAGTCGGAAATGTCATAGCGACGGAAGTTGGCTCCGAACTTGAGCGCATGCGCGCCCTTGGTCCAGGACAAGTCATCCACGAACTGATACTGGGTGACGTTGCGGCCCTGCGGGAAGTCGTAAGCCAATCCGCCCACGCGGGTCAGGTTGAGAGGGTTGCCTGCGTCGTCCGTCAGTCCCGAACCGATGACCGTGAACGGGAAACCGGCGCAGCAACCGGCCTGGGTGAAGATGGCTCGGTAGTAGCTGCCGGCGTAGACGAACTGGTTGGTGAGGTTGGGACTAAAGACATGGCTCCACTGTCCCTGTCCGTCGTATGCAGGCTGATAGCTGTTCGCGCTGAACGCGGGGTTGATGAAATCCGAATAGGTCGGCTGAGTTCCCTGGTCGACGCGTACCCGCCAGAACAGGTGGTCCTTGTCGGAGAGGTTGTAGTCAACGCGGCCGCTGGCAATGAACTCGCGCCCATTCTGGCCAGCATTGGCGACGTAGGAGCATTGGAAGCCGGAACCGTCCGCTGCTACCGTCTGGGAATTGCAGGATCCCGGTCTTCCCGGAGCGCTTCCGAACAGGCCGTAATACTTCTGGTAGTTGGCGAGCTCAATCGGGTTGAGGGCGGCCACATTCGCCAAGCTGTCATAGATGAACGAGCCTGGAGTAGTAGGCGAACCGGCCCACGCGAACACCTGGCCGCTGGTGGGCAGGATGAAGCGCAAACCTTCGCTGTTCAGGAAGAAGAACAACTTGTCTTTCTTGATCGGGCCACCGATTGAGGCTGCCCACTGGTTATTGTTGGCGAACGGCTTCGGCGTGCCGAAAGCGTCATTGAACCAGCCGTTGGCATTCAACGAGCTGCCGTTCCAGTACCAGATCAAATTGCCGTGCCAGTTGTTGGTGCCGCTCTTGGTCACGTAGTTGACCTGCGCACCGGCCTGCTGGCCGTATTGACCGGAATAAGCGTTGCTGATGACCGTGGCTTCCTGGAGGTCATTTCTGCCCAGCGTCAGGTTGGTGGCGCCGGAGTTGTTGACGTTCAGGTAGGGGTCCATGTCGTTCTCGCCGTTGACCGTAAACACGTTCGAGGTGGCGGGAAGGCCATAGACGCTGAAGTTGCCGTAACCGCCGGCCGCGTTCATCACGGCACCCGGGGTGGTCTGGGCAACGTACGTCATATCGTTGCCGCCGTTCGGCTGGTTGGCGATCAGGCTCTGACTGAAGTTGGTCGAAAGATCGGCGTTGTCGGCCTGCACCAGAGGCGCGGACGAAGTAACTTCGACGGTCGTCGACGAAGAACCAACCGCCATCTTCACGTCGGCGATCGAAGCCTGACCGACGTTGACGTTGGCCGTGCTCGTGGTTTTGCTGAAACCGGAGGCCGTCACCATGATGGTGTAGGAGCCCGGCTGCAGTAGCGAGAAGCGGTAAGTGCCGTTGGCACCGGTTGTGGCTGTGCGGGTCGCGCCGGTGGCATCGCTCTTTAGCGTTACCGTAGCTCCGGAAACGACCGCGCCGCTTGGATCCGTAATGGTACCGGTAAGATCACCGGAAACCTGTGACTGAGCCATCAACGATGGCGCCATCACGGCGGCGATTACCAGTACTGCCAGAATCCCAGTGAGCAGTCTTTTTGCTGTCATATCTCCCCTCAACACTTACTTCGGTTGTTGCATCAGCCTGACGACATGGCCAGGAAATGAAATTGAACGGTGGCCGAGGTGCCCGGATTTTCCGTCGGAGAGGCACTTCGACTCGCTGGAGAGTAGCGCAAGGGAGGGGCCAGTCTGGAGTATCAAAAACCTGCCGTAAATCGCTGATAAATAAGGGGTAGTAGGAGGGTGACTTCCGGCTTCGGGAAGATGTCTATGTGTTTTTATAGATTACAGCTCTTATTCTTACAAGATTACATATAGAGGGAGCGCGAAGTGGATAGAACAGACGGCGAAAAGGTTGCCTGCCTGACTTCGCGCTACAGAGAAAAGGGAGACCCTTTCGAGGGTCTCCCGAGGGTTGCAGCCAGGTGTCTCTTAGAACACGATCTTGCCCTGGAATTGGATGATGCGTCCCGAAGGCAGACCGGCGAAGAACGATCCGTACGGACCGGTCGGCGGAGCCGTGGTCTGCAGGACCTGGCCGAAGTTCCCGGCGCCGAACGTATCGACCGGCGACGCGAAATTCGGGTGATTGAAGACGTTGTACAGATTGGCACCGATGCCAAACGCCACTCTCTCTGTGATCTTGAAGTTCTTGTTCACCGAGAGATCAGAGTCGAAGAAACCGGGTCCACGGAACTGATTGCGGATCTGGTTGGGGAAGGTTGTGAGACCGCCCGCGGTAACAAAGCCGCCAGCATTCAGACAGCCCGTGCCGTACTGATTGCAGCTGCCCTGCCCGTTGCCGACCACTTCCGCCGGGAAGAAGGGAGTGTTGTTGTTGAACGAGTAGTTGCCAATCGACGCCCCAGGGCTGCTGTCGAGGACGGTCAGAGGCAATCCCGACCGGGCAAAGAAGTTTTGCGAGATGGTCCATCCACCGATGGCGCCGTTGACGTACTTGTTGCCGAACTTCCACGGAGTCTGCCAGATGTACGAGGCATTAAAGGAATTGCGAACGTCGTAATCCGCATTCCCATAATTGGCGCAGCTCAGGCAGAGAGGATTGATCTGATAGCTGATGCTGGTTAGACCGTTATAGGGAGTACCCGGAGCTCCATCGTTCGAGACCTCATCGAGAGAGTGGCTCCAGGTATAGCTGGCCTGCACAGTGAAGCCGTACGTCATACGGCGGGTATAGCTCGCTGTCAGCCCGTTGAAGTTAGAGACTGCACCAGAGTAGACCTCAGCAACGCTGGCGAAATTTCCGCTGTAGGGAGCGACTGGAAGACCACCTACTCCACCCGCGTACGCATTGGGGTAGTTGGTGATCGGGATGTTGATGCCGTGGTTGCCAACATATTGCAGGCTCATCGAGCTCTTGTCGTCCAATTGCTGTTCGATCTGCAAGCTGTATTCCTGGTACCGCGGAGTCCTGAAGTTCCCGACAAAGTTGTTGATGTTGGGAGCAGAGAATCCGGGCACGGTGGCGGCCAGTGAGTTAAAGCTGGCGCCGTTGGCAAAGCCATTGCGGATAGCCGCAGCCGACGAGGAAGCGAGTCCCCAGGCGCCGGCAGGCGACGTATTGTCGGCCCAGTACAAAGGCGCCGTACCGCTCGGCGAGTCCACACCGCCAAACAGGGTCTGCGGAATGAGGTTGGGGATGTTGGTCATGGAGTTGTCGGCAAAGATCGAGGGGAAGGCATCGTAGAAGATACCGAAGCCGCCGCGAATCACCGTCTTGTCGCTGCCACCAGGTGACCAGGCGAAACCAAAGCGCGGAGCGAGATCGACGTTGTCGGTTCCGCGGAAGACGCCGCCCTGGTTGGCCAGGATCATCTGGTTATAAGGTGTATTGCCGCTCGCGCTCGACTGCAGGAACGGAGTGGTCATGTAGGAAGCGCAATTCAGGTTGCAGTTCGGGTTGGAGTTGTGCTCGACGCGCAAAGCCAAGGTGATTTTCAGGCTCTTGTTCACCCGCCACTCATCCTGGGCGTAAGCACCCACGCCCCACAGAGCAACCGGCTCGGTGCCGCGCGATGGGAAGTACTGTTGGAAGACATCAGCTGTGCCGTTGTAGAAATCGTTGACCGAAGAGAACAAAGCCAGCGGATTGGTGAATTGGCTGAACACGTAATCGGTGATGTCGTACCGGCGGAAGTTGCCGCCGAACTTCAAGCTGTGCGCGCCCTTGGTCCAGGAGAAGTCGTCGAGGAACTGATACTGCGTGACATTCCGGCCCTGGGGAAAGATTGCCAGGTTGTTGCCCATGTTGGTGTAGCCCAACGGAGCCAGGTCGACCATCGCCGGGAACACCGAATTGGCATCGGGCGTCTGGGTGAAGATCGCGCGGTAGTAGCTGCCGGCATAAATGAACTGGTTGGTGGCATTGGACCCGAAGCTGTGTGTCCACTGTCCCTGTCCATCGTAAGCAGGCTGGAAGCTGGCAGCGTTGAACGCCGGGTTAATCGGGTCGGCGTACGTTGCCTGCGTGCCGTGGTCCATGCGTACCCGCCAGAACAAGTGGTCTCTGTCAGACAAGTTGTAGTCAATACGGCCGCTGATGATGTACTCCGTTCCCGGCAGAGCAGGCGTTGCTCCATAGGACTGGAAGCAGCTTCCGCCGAATGACGCGGCCGGAAGATCCAGACAGCTGCCCGGCACCGCGGTTCCCCGGCTGTAACCAGGAGCAGACTCGTACAAGCTGAACATCTTCTGATAAAGCGGTACAGAGAGAGGGCTGTTGACCGCGAGGTTGCCCAGCGTAGCGTTGGCAAATGCCGTGGTCGGAGAGAACACGGTGGTCGACGAAGGAACGATGTAGCGAATTCCTTCTGTATCGGCGAAGAAGAAGAGTTTGTCCTTCTTGATCGGTCCGCCGAGTGAAGCCGCCCACTCATTGTTGTTCGCGAAGGGCCGCGGCGTACCGTTCATGTTGTTGAAGTAGTCGTTGGCGTCCATGGCGCGGCCCGTCCACCAGTACTCGGCGTTGCCGTGGAACTGGTTGGTGCCGGACTTGGTCACATACGCAACCTGCGCACCGGCCTGCTGTCCGTACTGGCCCGAGTAGGCATTGGTGACGACCGTCGCTTCCTGAACATCGTTCTTGCCCAGCGTCAGGTTGGTGGCGCCGGAGTTGTTCAGATTCAGGTACGGGTCCATGTCGTTCTCGCCGTTGACGGTGAACAGATTCGAAGTTGCGGGCAGACCGGACGTCTGAAAGTTGCCGTATCCCATGCCGGTGTTCATGGTGACGCCGGGAGTGGTCTGGGCGATGTAGGTGAGATCGTTGCCGCCGTTAGGCTGATTGGCGATCTGCGTTTGATTGAAATTGGTGGAAAGATCGGCGTTGTCCGCTTGCACCAGCGGCGCTGCGGTCGTGACTTCGACCGTTTGCGAACTGGAACCGACGGCCATCTTCACATCCGCGATGGTCGCCTGGCCGGCGGCAATCGTGGTAGAGGACTGGGCCTTGCTGAAGCCCGAAGCATTCGCTGTCACTGTGTAACTGCCGGGCTGCAACAACGAAAAGCGGTAAGCGCCACTGCTGTTTGTAGTAGTGGTACGGGTTGCGCCGGTACTGTCGCTCTTCAAGGTAACCGTCGCGCCCGATACCACGGCGCCAGACGGATCCGTAACCGTACCGGTAAGATCGCCTGAAACCAGAGACTGTGCCATCAGCGATGGCGCTGTCATCAGAGCGATTACCAGCAGGGCCAGAGATCCGATCAATATCTTCTTCACTGTCATAACTCTCCTCGCACTGCACTTGCTTGAATCAGCATTTTGCAAAAACAAGCTTCGAGTTCCCGAAAGCCTGCGCGCACGTCTCGCCGCTAACAAAACAGGCATGAGGAACTCTTGTGCTGGAGAGGTGCAAAGCGTGTGCCACTCGCAGTGCGAACTCGCCGACGCAAAAACGTCCGCTGTTGCAGAGAGATACAAAAGAGAGTTGCCTGATCCGGACAGAGCGTCTTCCGCTTTTCACAGTTTGTGCATCTTCCCTATCCGCTTTCACGGATATTTACCGTCTAACAGTTAAGAAGTATCGCAACTATGCAACTGATAGGCGATAGGAGCGCTATTTATGCGGGTATTCTTGACTCGAATGTTGTAATCGTGCCGTGGATTATTGCGAGTGGAAGGGATGGATGGATGAGTTGCGCTGGCAGAGTTACGAGTTGCTGGTATCAATTTCGGCGGCGTCCCGTCTAACACCAGCGCGGAGTTGCTCGGCCGACGTGTGTCTTCGGGCAGGCGCAAGAGAGTTGGTCTGGACCGATTCGATCTGCACTGACGAAGGGATGTGCGTGAAAGTCCTGCTCACTTCGACGGCATGGTGTAGTAGCCGGTGCGATGCCGCACGATCAACTCGGATGGGTTGGCATAATCCTTCGAGGCGGGATTGATCTTGATCTCGATTCGTCGATAATCGGAATCGGCAAGGCGGCTGCTCGGATAATAGGCGATCAGGTATTGCGTGCGGAGCTCGTCGCTGATCTGGCGGAAGGCGGCGTCCAGCTGCTCCATGCCGCTGGCGTAAAAATATTTTCCGCCGGTGTCGCGCGAGAGCTGGATCAGCGCGTGCTCTCCGCCGGTGTCGCGCCCGGCGCTGTTTTCAATAGGCACGATGATGATGCTGTAGAGAATGACCTCGGCTTCCTGCGCCGCGCGCACCGCTTCCTGGTAATTCGTCTTGCTGACCGTGTCGCCGCCGTCGGTGATCACCACCATGACTTTCCGCCCGCGCCGCGCCTGCAGCGCGTCGGACCCGAGATAGAGGGTGTCATACAAAGCCGTCGCCGCTCCCGAGTGAACCCGGTTGATGGCCTTGTCGATGGTGTGGAGATCGGCGGTGAAGGGCGTCAACTGATCGACGATCTCGCTGAACTGGAATAACGATAGTCCGTCGATGGGACGCAGAATCGCATGCGCGAAGCGGCGCGCCGATTCCAGTTCCAGCTTCTGATCGCCGCGCGTGCTCAGGCTGGTGTCGACGGCGACCACGATGGACAGCGGCAACTCCGACTCGCGGTGAAAGACAGCGATCTGTTGCGGCTTGTCGTCCTCGAAGACCTGAAAATCCTCCTGCTTGAGGGTAGAGAGTGGCGCGCCACTACTATCGGTGACGGTGGTGAAGACGTTGACCAACTTCACATTCACTTTGAAGGTTGTGGTGGGCTCTTCGCTCTGGCTGGAATCCTGCTGCCGCTGTTGCGGCTTGTCGGGCGGATGCGGGACCGTCGTCGGATGCTGCTGCGTGATGGAATCAGGTGGATGCGGGACGTTATCCTGCGCGAGCATGCATGTCGCACTAAGCAGGAGGATGGTCCCGCAGATAATAGCGAGCTGTCGGGAGGAACTGTTAGGCCGGAAAAGCATTCGCTGAATTAAACACCGTTTAAGCTATTTTGACGCGTTCTGGCCCGCACGCGAAATTTCAGGCGGAAAAGGTTCACCGTCAGCCCACACCGCCCCGTCTTCGAAATATTCTTTCTTCCAGATCGGCACCGTGGTCTTCAGAGTGTCGATGAGCCAGCGGCAGGCGTCAAAGGCGGCCGCTCGATGCGCCGACGAAACTGCAATATAGACGCTAGTTTCGCCGATCTGTAAGCGGCCCAGCCGGTGCGCGATGCGCACGTCGCGAATCGCGAAACGACTGAGCGCGTCGGCGGCAAGCTGCTCCATCTTGCGCAGCGCCATCGGCTCGTAGCTGCTGTAGTCGAGATAAAGCGTACGGCGACCGCGAGAGTGATTACGAACAATTCCGTCAAACATCGCTACCGCACCGTCTTCCGGCCGCTTCATCTCGGCCAGGATCGGCTCGGGATCAATGGGCTCGCTGACCAGCATGGCATGTTCGGAAGTCATCGGCAGCCTCGGCTCTTCGCCGCTTCCGCCGCTCACCGGCGGAATCAGGGCCACTTCGTCGCCGTCGTGCAACGGTGCTGAGCCGTCCGCGTATTCATAGTTCACCGCAAGCGCGATGGCGGCGCGAAAATCCTGCAGCTTGGGCGTACGCTGCTGCAACTGCGCGTAGAGCTCTCCCACCGTAGCCGCATCCGCGAGATCGACGACCTCCAGCTCCTGGCCGGCAATTTCGCGCAACATTCCGAGATAAAGAACTCGCACCTGCATCGTCGTCAAGGATAGCGCAGCAACTACGGATCGACAGGCTTTTCGCCCGCACAATATGCATACGGCTGTTCCGGCGCATCGGTGCTGACTCGACGCCAGCCCGAAGCCCGAAGGGCCGGTAATGCCGTTAGCCCAGGACGAAGCGCAGCGCTGTCCTGGGTAGCCATGGAATAAACGCTCCAAGCCCCTTCAGGGGCGACAGACTTTTGCAGCGCCCGCCTCATCTTCATAGCACTTCGCCTCAACCCACACCACCTCTTCCATAACCGTGCGATCTTATTAACCGGGTGAACTCTTTTATCATGATCAGCCGGAGCCGCTTCATGGCCTCGACAATCCGTTGCCTTGCAGTCGTTTTTCTCCTCGCCGCCTCGGCCTACGCACAAGTCGATACCAAGGTTCGGCCAGCTCCGGATTTCGGGGCCGATGGCGTGTGGCTTGACGAAGGCGCACCCGTCCCGCACCACATCTCCGACTATCGCGGCAAAGTCGTGCTCATCGACTTCTGGGAGTACACCTGCATTAATTGCGTTCGCGATTTCGGCGTGCTGAAGCGCTGGTATACGAAATATCACCAATATGGATTCGACGTTATTGGCGTGCACTTCGGCGAGTTCAACATCGGCTTCGACGTGAACAATGTGCGGGATGCGGCAAAGCGTTACCAGTTGCCCTGGCCTGTGCTGGCCGATCAGAAGGGATCGACATGGAAGGCTTACGATTCCCAAGGCTGGCCTGACCGTTTTCTCATCGATCCGCAAGGCAAGATCGTGATGAGCGTCTTCGGCGAAGGCAACAACGTTGTCATGGAGAAAAAGATTCAGGAGTTGCTGGCCGTCGCCCATCCCGAGGTGCTGAAGATTCCGCTGGAATCCGGGGAGGACGAATTTCGGCCGGAGTGCGGGGTGGCGACGCAGGAGACTTATCTCGGCGAACGATTCGGGCGCAGCGCGGTACTCGACATGAATGGCCATCACACCGGCGATGAGGTGGACTTCATGCCTCCGCATTCGCCGCCGGACGGTGGCGTAATGCTGGTGGGCCGCTGGCACGTCGATCAGGATGGCGTCACCGCGAAAGGAAAGGGTGCGGGCGCTGAGATTCGCTATCACGCGCGCTCGGTGTACGCGGTCCTCAGCCTCGAAGGCGCGAAGCAGGTGAAGGTGTATCTCTTTCAGGATGGCGAACCGCTGCCGAAGGATGGAGCGGGCTCGGACGTGAAGTTCGATGACAGGGGAGCGTACGTCGATGTCACGCAGGGCAGGATGTATTACCTGGTGCGCAGTCCAAAGTTCACCGCGCATTTGTTGTCGTTGAACCCGGATGGGCCGGGGCTCACGCTGCATTCGTTTACGTTCGGGAACAATTGTCAGTTGGACGATCAGCCGTAGGAACGCTAAGTCAGAACACGCCTTTTTGCAGCGGCGCGACATTATGATTTGTCATCCCGCTCGGCGGTGGGCAGCCGTTGCCCGCCGGGGCGGAAGGTCGTTCCACTGCAGACGAACCGCAGGTCCCTCGATTAGGGGCTGCGCTTGGGATGACAATTTTTATTTGGCGACGGTCCACGTGAAGACGAGATGAGTTCTAGAACCGCCCCTTCTCGATCCACGATCTCACTTCGGCTTCGACATCAAATCCCACGCTACCCATGATGAAGCGCCCATCGAGCTCATAGGCGCAAATCTCCAGCGGGGTGCCGGAATATCCGCCGTGTAAATATCCGCGCACATAAAGACGCGCGAATTCATCGACACCCAGCAGGCGATACTGCACGACGTGCACCATCTCATGAAAGATGAGTTGTGGCGTGAGCGCGTCGTGGAAGACGACAACGTCGTCGAAGGTAATGGCCGCCATGGTGGTGAAGTTCGGCAGACCGGTAAAACCCATCTTCTCCAGGTCGGCGTAGAACGGCGGGTTGGTCACTCGCTCCTGGCCGGGTTGCAGAATGCGAATGCGTTCAAGATCGGTCGCAGCGAAAAAGCGCGACCAGATATCGCTGAAGGCCAGCGGCGCAGATCGGGGATAGTAATTCTCGCGCTGGGCGCGAATGTAGTCCGCTACCAATCCGGTAAACGCCGCGACCTGTTGCGGTGAAAGGTTCGGCTGCGAAGACTCCTGCTGTCTCTTGCTTGCTAACAACCCTTACTCCAAGTCCCGCCAGTTCGGTCCCACGCCCACTTCCACCTTCAGCGGGACCTTGAGCTCATGCACCTGCTCCATGCGCTCGGTGACCAGACGCTTCATGGTATCAATTTCGTCGTCGGCCACCTCAAAAACAAGTTCGTCATGAACCTGAAGAAGCATCCTCGACCGGAGCCGGCGTTCGCGCAGCTCGGCATCAATCCGGATCATGGCCAGCTTGATGAGATCGGCGGCCGTACCCTGCAGCGGCGTGTTGACCGCCGTGCGCTCGGCGAAGCCGCGCAGGTTGAAGTTCTTGCTGTGAATGTCGGGGATGGGACGCACACGCCCGAAGAGCGTCGAAACCTTCTGATCGCGGCGCGCCTGCTCGAGGGTGCGGTCGATGAATTCGCGAACTCCGCTGTACTTCTCGAAGTAGGCGTCAATGAAGCGTTTGGCCTCTTTCGTATCGATGCCAAGCTGCTGCGAGAGTCCAAAGGGCGAAAGCCCGTACACAATGCCGAAGTTCACCGCCTTGGCGCGGCGGCGATGCTCAGCATCGACCATCAGCGGTGGCACGCCGAAGACCTGCGACGCGGTCAGAGTATGAATGTCCTCGCCGGTGCGGTAGGCCTCCACCAGCAACTTGTCACCGGAGAAGTGCGCCAGCAGCCGCAACTCGATCTGCGAATAGTCGGCGGCCAGCAGCACGAACCCGGGCTCGGCGACAAACGCTGCGCGAATCTCGCGTCCGAGCTCGGTGCGGATGGGAATGTTCTGCAGGTTCGGATTCACCGAAGAAAGACGGCCGGTCGCCGATCCCGCCATGTTGAAGGTGGTGTGCAGCCTGCGGGTGCAGGAGTTCAGCAGCGCCGGAAGGGCGTCCACGTAAGTCGACTTGAGCTTCGAAAGCTGGCGATAATCGAGAACCATTTTCGGCACATCGTGCTCGGCGGCGAGTCCTTCCAGCACATCGACGGCGGTCGAGATAGTCTTGCCCTTGCCGTACTTGATGGGCTTGGGCAGGTTCAGGCGGTTGAAGAGGACGTCGCCCAGCTGTTTGGGCGAATTGATGTTGAACTCGAAATCACACTTGTCGTAGATCTCGCGCGCTTTGGCGGCAATGTCGCTTTCGAGGCGGCGCGACATGTCGGCGAGCACGTCGCAGTCGAGCTTGACGCCCGTCTCTTCCATCCGCGCCAGAACCGGCACCAGCGGCAGATCGATGTCGTCGTAAACCTTGCGCAGACCGGCATCGTCAACTTCTTTACTCAGCTTCTCGGTCAGGCGCAGCGTGATGTCGGCAGCCTCAGCGGGCGACGATCCCACCTTCAAGTTGAACTTGCGAAAAGCCACGAGGGGCAGCACGTAGGTCGAATAGGTCGGGTCGAGCAGATACGCGTAGAGCAGGGGATCGTGCTTCACGCCCTCCAGTGTGAGTCCCTGTTCCCGGAGAACATGCGTCGCCGACTTCAGGTCGTGAATCGTCTTGGCAATCTTCTCATTCGCGAGCGTCTCTTTGAGCGGGGCCGCGGTTGCGGAATCGTTCAGCGTCAACGAGAGCGCCTTGCCGGCTTCCGCTGAAATTGCAACACGCTGCGTTATGGCCGCTGCGGTAGGCGGCGGAGCGGCGGTCAGCGAAAGCTGCTCGCTCTCAGGCTCCTCGGCCTCCTCACTTTCGGCCATCGTACTGGCTGCGCCTGAAGATTCCAGAGCGATCGCCAGCATCTTTGCCGGCCTGCTCGCTGCAGCGATGACGGCCTTCACCTCGGCCGCGCTCTTCGCGTCTCGATAATCGGTCTCACCCAGCTCGATGCTTTCGCTGAGGAAGTCCTGTACCAGCGTGTTGAACTCCAGCTCGGTGAAGAGAGCGCGCGCCGCTGCGGCATCGGGCTCCTGCGCCTTCATTGTCTCCGGATCAAAGTCCACAGCTACGTTGCGGTCGATAGTCACCAGCTTCTTGCTGACCAGAACTGCGTCGCGATTGTTCTGGAGCGACTCCCGGTAAGTTTTGCGCTCGACCTCGGCGGCATGATCCAGCGCAGCTTCGACGCTACCGAAGCGCTGGATCAGTTCCACCGACCCCTTGTCGCCGATACCGGGCGCGCCGGGAATGTTGTCGATCGAATCGCCGCGTAGCGCCATCACGTCGACGACGCGCTCGGGCGGCACGCCCAGGATCTCTTCGACCTTGGCGGCGTCGCAGATCAGGTTGTCCTTCGGCGGATTCAGCACGCAGATGCGGTCGCTTACCAGCTGCATCATGTCCTTGTCGCTGGAGACGACGAACACGGTGTAGCCCTCGTCGGCCGCCTTCTGCGCCAGCGTGCCAATCACGTCGTCGGCTTCGAAGCCCGGCATCTCAAGGATCGGGATACGGTAGGCGTCGAGCGCGCGCCGAATGTAAGGCACCTGCTGCGCCAGGTCGTCGGGCATGGCCGAGCGGTTTGCCTTGTAGCCGCCGTAGGCGACGTCGACATAGGCCTGCGTCTTGCTGTCGAACTTGCGCAGGCTGGTGATCTCGGTGGCCTGCTGGTCGCGGAAGGTGGGCGCGCTCACGTCGAAGACAGCGGCGAGGTATTGCGGCGCGAAGTCGGCGCGAAGTTTGCGCAACATGTTGACGAAGACAAAGGTCGCACTCGTGGGGATGCCGGTCTTGGTCGACATAGGCCGCTGCCGCGCCATGGCATGGTAGGCGCGGAAGATAAACGACATCGCGTCGATCAGGTAGATGCGGCCTTTGGATCCGGCAGGTTCGGCGGGAACAGCAAGGGCCGTCTTGGGAGCAGCAGACTTTGCGGCGCTGGCGGGTTTAGCAGCGCTGGAGACGGTGGCAGACTTCGCGGTTTTCTTCGTGGAAGGCAAGGGGTAATTTTACCAACTGTAGGAGTGGGTCGGGATTTTGGATTTTGCTTAAACCAGAGACGAATGGCTGTTCAGGCGCATCGATGAAGGAACCCCTTACAACGAATCCCGAAGGGATGGTTGCGCCGTTAGCCCGGGATGAGCGAAGCGGAATCCTGGGTAGGTCGCCCTAATAGAGCATAGCCGGCTTTAGCCGGCGACAGCCTGTCGTCCCTGAAGGGACTTGAACTCTTAAACCATGCTTACCCAGGACTCCGCTTCGCTCCGTCCTGGGCTGACGGCGTAACCGCCCCGTCACGGGGCTCGGTCCTGCGTGCAGGAAGCACCGATGTCTGCAAAAAAATGCTCTCGTCGTCCGCCCGTCGCCCATGGAGACAATGCCCAACCAGTTTGCGCAGGAGTCGCTCCGCCGCATGTCCCGATCGCCTTGTAAATATCGAACTTCACTGCCAATTACGAAACTCGACGCTCTCCGTGTTCTCCGTGCCTCCGTGGTGAACCCGCCCTACTCCACCAACATGCAATCCCCATACGAATAGAACCGGTACTTCTCGCGCACGGCATGCCCGTATGCGCGCAGCACGCGTTCGCGGCCGGCAAAGGCTGAGACCAGCATGAGAAGAGTCGATTTCGGCAGATGGAAATTCGTTAGCATCGCGCCGACAACTTTGAACTCGAATCCTGGGTAGATGAAGATGTCGGCCTCGCCGGATTGGCACGTGATTCGTGACGAGGACTCCTTCCCAGGACGGAACCGCAGATCCCTCGGCTGCGCTGCGGCGCTGCGCGCCTTCGCTTCGCTCGGGATGACGATTTCAGAATTGTTCAGGAGGGGTCCCGGTTCGAGCTGGGTTTGCTCGGGTGGGCGTTTTCGCCGCGCCGCGTACTCCAGCGTCCGCACCGTTGTGGTCCCTACCGCGACGATTCTTCGTTCTTCATCCTGCGCGCGCTGAATTTTTTCCGCCGCCTGTTCCGAGATCTCGTACCACTCTTTATGCAGGATGTTTCGCTCGACCACCTCCGCGCGCACCGGCTGGAACGTTCCCAGCCCGACGTGCAGCGTGATCTCGGCGGTCTCGATGCCGCGCTGTCGGATGCGTTCCAGGATCTCGGGTGTGAAGTGCAGTCCGGCGGTGGGGGCGGCCACCGAGCCGAGCGGCTTGGCGTACACCGTCTGGTACTGCTCGCGGTCTTGAGGTGTATCCGGACGATCGATATACGGCGGCAAAGGAATGTGCCCGATGCGATTCAGTATGCCGTAGAAATTGTCTACCGGATCGAATCGAAGATGGCGTTCACCGTAAAACCCGCGATCGACGATCTGGGCCGCCAGTTCGTGGGATCGCTCATCAGCTTCGCCCCCGAAGTAGATTCGCTCGCCGACGCCCAGCTTCCGGCCGGGACGCACCAGCGCCTCCCACACCATCGGCGACTCCGACAGACGCCTGGTCAGCAGCACCTCGACCTTGCCGCGCAAAAACTCTTTGGCGGCGGGATTCTGCTCCGACACCTTCTGGGCGCGGGTGCCGCTGCGATGCCCGAAGAGTCGCGCGGGCAGAACCTTCGTATTGTTGAAGACCAGAAGATCGCTTGGACGGAGCACCTCCGGGAACTCACGAAACGAGCGGTCTCCCAGACCTTCGGCGGTGCGATCGAGGTGCAGCATGCGAGCAGCGGCGCGATCAGCCAAGGGCTGGCGGGCAATCAGCTCATCGGGAAGGTGGTAGTCGAAGTCGGAAACCAGCACGTATCTATTGTTACCTACCCGCGGTGAGGGCAGCCAAGTGGCACCTTCGAGAAATGGAACAAGAATGTATCTGCTCTTTTCCCACGCCAATAGCTGCGGTACGATAACACTATTGGTGTCCCAGCCGGGATATCCAATTCCAGCGCATGAAGACTGAGCGACAGCACCGGGAAGAGATCGTCCGTTTTGGAAAGTTACTGCACCAGGCAGGCCTGGTGGCGGCGATGGACGGCAATCTCTCTGTGCGCCTGGAGAACGGCACCATCCTCTCGACCCCCACCCTGATGAGTAAAGGGCTGATGGAACCGGAGGACATGGTCATCGTCGACCAACAGGGCAACAAGCTGAACGGCACGCGCGGTGTCTCCAGCGAAATCGCCATGCACCTGCTGATCTACGGCAAGCGGCGCGACATCAATGCCGTGGTCCACGCGCATCCGCCGACAGCCACGGGCTTTGCCGCCGCCGGGATGGCGCTGGATTGCGCGCTCTGCGCGGAGCTGATCGTCACCCTGGGATCGGTGCCGCTGGCCAGCTATGAAACGCCGGGCACGCCGGAGTTAGCCGACGCGCTGGCGCCCTTGGTGGCCGACCATGAAGCCATCCTGATGGCGAACCACGGCGTTGTGACGTATGGGGTCGATCTGCAGAACGCCTACATGAACATGGAAACCGTGGAGCACTTCGCCAAGATTGCGCTGGTCACGCACATGCTTGGCAAGCAACAGCCCATTGCCGATCATCATGTGGACAAGCTGCGCGAGATCCGCAGCAAGTATCTGGCCCACAATCACTCCATGGCGCAGGGCAAAGACTAAAAGCTCCATTTGGCATACCCACCCAGGACTGCGCTTCGCTTGGTCCTCTTCCCGATTCTCCGCTTTACAAACACTGTCCGAAAGCGGACACTTCAATCCGAGAGGGGACACAGCCTCTCCTCCCAGGGCGTTTACGGTCCCGCTAACTGGCTGCAGCAAGGGCAATTAAGGGCATTGCCGATTGGTTCCCGGCTTGCTCCTAGGAATACGCAATGGATATCGCCCGTCCCGAAATCAAGAAACAAAAGCGCCGGCGGCAAATCTTCTGGTCGGCCATCGCGCTCATCGTGCTGGTGGGAGTAACGGTCGGGATTTCGCGGCTGAAGCCGGCCGCGCCCACGGTCGACCGCAGCACCATCTGGACTGACACTGTGAAGCGCGGCTCGATGCTGCGCCAGGTAAGAGGTCTGGGCTCGCTGACCCCCAGTCACGAAGATGTTCGCCAGATTCCGGCTGAGACCGAAGCCACCGTCATCCGCATTGATAAACTTCCCGGCTCGCAGGTCACCGCTGACACCATTCTGGTCGAGATGAGCAACCCTCAACTGGAGCAGGAGGCGCTCGACGCGCAGCTCCAGGTAAAGGCCGCGCAGGCCGAATACTCCAGCCTGAAGGTGAAGCTCGACAGCGATCTGATGACGCAGAAGGCTGGCGCCGCCACCGTGAACGCCGACTACAACGAGGCGGAGCGACAGGCGCAAACGGATAAGTCACTCTACGATCTCGGCGTCATCTCAGGTTTGGCCGCCAAGGCGTCGGCGGGCAAAGCGCAGGAAATGGTGACGCGCGATCAGATCGAAGATCAGCGCCTGAAGATTAACGAAGAAGCTATCAAGTCGCAGCTTGCGGTACAGCAGGCGAAAGTCGACGAAATGCGCGCGCTCGCTGACTTGAAACAGCAGCAACTGGAGCGCCTGAAAGTGAAGGCGGGCGTGGACGGCGTGCTGGTCGAGTTACCGTTACAGGTTGGACAGCACGTGCTGCCGGGCACTGAGTTGGCGAAGATCGTCCAGCCGAATCACCTGATGGCCGAGCTGAAGATTCCTGAGACGCAGGCGCGCGACGTGCAGATCGGCGAACCCGCCTCCATCGATACGCACAATGGAGTCATCGCCGGCGAGGTAAGCCGCGTCGATCCCGCAGTGCAGAACGGCACCGTTACCGTCGATGTGAAGCTGACCGGCGAGCTACCCAAGGGTGCGCGACCTGACTTGAGCGTCGACGGCACTATCGACCTGGAGAAGCTGGAGAACGTGCTCTACGTCGGACGGCCCGCGTTCGGCCAGGAAAACAGCACCATCTCGATGTTCAAGCTTGATCCGACGGGCAATGGTGCGGCACGCGTGCAGGTGAAGACCGGCCGCGCCTCGGTGAATTTGATCCAGATCGATTCGGGCCTGCATGAGGGCGACACCGTGATTCTGTCGGATATGTCACGCTGGGACAACACGGACCGGGTGCGACTGGAGTAAGAAAAGCCGCTGTTCGCCGTTCGCTCTTCGGAGAAGGTTCTTGACCGACAAGAACTAGCGAACTAAGCGCGATGCGAAAGCGTAACAAAGAACGACGAGTCCCGCTCTCTGGCGACAGCGAAGGGCGAACCGCGAATAGCGATTACAGATTGGACAACCACATGAGCGAAGCAGCAGGAATTCCGCTGATTGAAATCGAGAACATGACCAAGGTGTTCTACACCGATGAGGTCGAAACCCACGCGCTCTCCGGCGTACACCTGATGGTGCGCAAAGGGGAGTACGTTGCGATGTCCGGGCCCTCGGGCTGCGGCAAGTCGACGCTGCTGTCCATCATCGGGCTGCTGGACACGCCGACTACCGGCAAATACAACCTGAACGGTTCACCCGTGGCGAACCTGGATTTCGGCGACCGTTCGCGTATTCGCAATCGCGAGATCGGCTTCATCTTCCAGAGCTTCAACCTGATCGGCGATCTGACGGTGTACGAGAACGTCGAGCTGCCGCTGACCTATCGCGATGGCATGCCGTCGGCGGAACGCAAGCGGCGGGTGCTGGAGTCGCTGGAGCGTGTGGGCATGGCCCATCGCCTACGCCACTATCCTTCGCAGCTCTCTGGTGGTCAGCAGCAGCGTGTGGCGGTGGCGCGCGCCTTGGCAGGCTCGCCGTCCATCCTGCTGGCTGACGAGCCGACCGGAAACCTCGACTCGCGCAACGGCGAAGCTGTGATGGAACTGCTGCAGAAGCTGCACCGCGAAGGCGCCACCATTTGCATGGTGACGCACGATCCGCGTTTTGCTGCGCATGCGCAGCGCGAAGTGCACCTGTTCGACGGAAAAGTCGTAGCAGAAGAGGAGCTCCGGCGGCTGATGCAGGAAGCGCAATAACACAGCTGCTGGCAATTGGCGACTAGAGGCCCAGCTCATATGAACCAAACACGTAAACTTCGATTTCCCTCAGCGGCTAAAGCCCGCATTGAGGCGGCTTTGAACGGCACGGCTGAAGCCGTGCCCTTTCAAAACTGATTTGTGAGATAGCTTCTAGCAACTAGCTAGCGGCTCATCGTGCTGGCATTCTCAATGTCTTCTAAAAGCTAGTCGCTGGTGGCTGATTATGACTGGACTCCTCCAAGACCTGCGGTACGCGTTTCGCCAGTTGCGCAAAAACCCCGGCTTCACGGCCGTCACAGTTTTAACGCTGGCGCTGGGCATCGGCGTGAATGCGGCGATGTTTGCTGTGATCGATGCGGTTCTGCTGAGACCGTTCCCGTTCCCCCAGCCCAATCAGATCGTGCAGATGAGCGAGGCTAGCCCTACGGAGGCCGTCGCGGGAAACTCCTCTCTGCCGGACATCAAGGACTGGCGTGCGCAGAGCCACTCGTTTCAAGACATCGGGTGGTATACCGAAGGCATTCGCAGCGTCGACATCCCCGGCTTCTCGGATTTCATTCCGGTTGTGTATAGCAGCGCGAACCTGTTGTCGACGTTGCAGGTTGAGCCGCAGCTGGGTCGCAACTTCCTGCCCCAGGAAGACCAGCCCGGCCACGGCGACGTGGTCCTGATCAATACGGTGGCCTGGGAAAAATTCTTTAACAGAAATCCCCAAGCCGTAGGAAGCTCGCTCAAATTGGGCAACAAAATCTACACCGTCATCGGGGTGATGCCTGCCGGGTTCGAATTCCCATATGTTGGCGATGGGCCGGCAGTCTGGTCTCCGCTGGTGCCGACGAAGAACTACCTGGAGCGTGATTCGCGCACCATCACCGCCATAGGGCGATTGAAACCTGATGTATCGGTGGCGGCGGCGCAAGCCGAGCTGGCCGGAATACAGAACAATATTGCGAGCGCCTATCCCAAACTCGAACTCGACAAGCGAGTTCTGGTGAAGAGCTACCGCGAAGTCATGACTGGAAACGTGCGGCCTGCGTTGCTTGCCCTGCAGTTTGCGGTGTTGGCAGTGTGGCTGATCGCTTGTGCCAATGTGGCCAGCCTGTTGCTCTCGCGCACGAGCGGGCGACGCCGCGAAATCGCAATCCGCAGCGCCATTGGGGCAGCACGCACTCGCCTGGTTCGTCAGTTCCTGACGGAAAGCCTGGTGCTGGCGTTGACTGGGGCGGCCGTAGGGTTGGGACTTGCCTTCGGTTGCGTGCGCCTGCTGAAGTTCTACCTCGATCTTTATCTGCCCCTGTCTCACCACATCCAGATCGATAGCCGCGTGGCTGGAGCGCTGGTCGGGTTCTCCATCATTTCGGCAGTGCTCTTCGGGCTGGTTCCGGCAATACAGGCAGCGCACGCTCCCGCCCAGGAAGCTCTGCGCGAAGGCACGCCGGCGGCCGGCGCGGGCAAGCGGCAAAAACATTTTCGCGATGCCCTGGTGGTCGGCGAGATCGCTCTTTCGCTGTTGCTGTTGATCTCCGCAGGGCTGTTGTTGCGCAGCCTGCTGGCATTGCGCGATCTACCGCTCGGATTCGTGCCCCAGAATGTGGTAGTCACGTCGATTTTCCTGCCGCAATCGGGTGGTGGCATGGTCGGAGATACTGGAAAATATACCGGAAAGGACATTGCCCAGGTTTTCTACCAGCCGCTGCTCGATCGGCTGGCACACCTACCCGGCGTCGATTCCGCCGCTCTTACCAGCATCCTGCCCTTGTCGCCCAGTTTTTCAGCCGGTGGATCGTTCGAGATTGTCGGCCGTCCCAAGGACCCGGCAAATAAGACCATGGCGGCCGTTCGGGCTGTCAGTCCCAGTCTTTATGCGACGCTTCGAATCAAGCTGCTGCGCGGCCGCCTATTCAGCGACTCGGATGGTCCCGAATCGCCTGCCGTCGCTGTAGTGAACGAATCCTTCGTCGAAAAATATTTTCCGGGGCAGAATCCGTTAGGACAGCAACTGAAGATTAGCGACACGGGTCCGCACGGAACGGC
This sequence comes from uncultured Acidobacteriaceae bacterium, assembly GCA_963780495.1. Classification (GTDB taxonomy): domain Bacteria; phylum Acidobacteriota; class Terriglobia; order Terriglobales; family Acidobacteriaceae; genus Bog-257. Next base: position 277,808 of record CAWACF010000007.1, on the reverse strand, counting down.
AACCATCATCGGGGTCGTCGAGAACACCCATCAAACCGCAATGTCGGATGAGGCGCAACCCGAGATTGACGTCTCTTATCTGCAGCTCGGGCCACAGGACGAGCTGACTCCATACATTCTGGCGTCCTTCACCAGTCTGGCCCTGCGCACTCATGCCGCGCCGACCACGGTAATTCCGGAGCTACGTACCGCGCTGCGGGAGGTCGATCCGGACCTGGCCGTCGTCGACGTGCGCGCGATGCAGGAGCTTGTCGACACTTCTTTGGGCAGCCAGACGCTGGCGGTACGGCTGCTGTGGATCTTTGCCGGTGCGGCGCTGCTGATCTCCATCGCCGGAATCTACGGATTGCTGGCCTACAACGTCAGCCAGCGTACCCGCGACATCGGACTGCGCATGGCCCTGGGCGCCACGCGCGGCAATGTCATTCAACTGGTGCTAAAGCAGGCGGTTTTGCTGTTGGTCATCGGCGTCGCGATTGGGATCGGCGCCGCTCTTTCGGTGGGGAGCGTCTTGCGCAGCTTCCTATACGGCGTTGTGCCCTACGACGCGATGACCATCGTCGGCGTTTGCCTCCTTCTGCTGGCATGCGGGCTCTTCGCCAGCTACATTCCGGCACGCCGCGCCTCGCGCATCGATCCGATTAAGGCGCTGCGATGGGAGTGACGGCAGAGCAGGCCTTCGGGCCTGCGTCCGGAACGAGATTAGGGGTTTCGCGAGGTTGCTGAGATGAATGAACCTCAGCAACTTTGTCACAGAAATTTGGAGGCGTGCGACGCGGGCCTGAAGGCCCGCTCTACCCGAACCATGATCACACTGAAGAACGTCGAACGCAGTTACAAAACCGGAGCGGGGCAGACGTGGGTGTTGCGCCGCGTCGATCTCACGATTAAGGAAGGCGAATTCATCACCGTCATGGGACCGTCGGGTGCGGGAAAATCCTCGCTACTGAACGTGCTGGCGCTGCTCGACGATCAGTGGGGGGGCGAGTACTGGTTTGGCGAGCAACCAGTCCACCTGATGAAGCGCAAGGACCGCGCCGAGTTGGCCAAACGCAAAATCGGCATGGTCTTCCAGAGCTATCATCTGCTCGACGATTTGACGGTACAGGAAAACATTGATCTGCCGCTGTCCTACAAAGACGTACCACGTGGTCAGAGGCAGGGCATGGTGGCCGAGACACTCGATCATTTCCAGATCGTAGCCAAGAAGGATCTCTATCCCAACCAGCTTTCCGGCGGACAACAACAACTGGTGGGCGTGGCTCGCGCCGTGATTCACCGGCCCGCGCTGCTGCTGGCCGACGAGCCCACCGGCAATCTGCACTCGAGTCAGGCAAAAGAGATCATGGAGCTTTTCAGCAAACTCAATCAGGAAGGCACGACCATCGTGCAGGTGACCCACTCGGAAGTCAACGCTTCCTACGGCTCGCGCACCATCCAGATGAAGGACGGATGGCTGGTGAGCGATACCGGCAATCCGGCACTCGCGTCCAACGGGGAGGCGGTGCGTTCATGAGAGAACGCCTCTGGCCCAACGGACGGACGCCGGCAAACTCGCTGCTGGCGCTCTTTCTTTGCGCGTCGATCCTGGGAGCGCAGGCGCAGCAACAGCAGACGCCGGCCACGCCCGAACCCGCACCGCAAACTCAAGAGATCCCGAACACGCCGGCGCCCCAGCCGCAACAGCAGGGGACGCCGAACGCGCCCACGCCGCAGCCTGCCCCGTCAACGACATCCCCGTCGACGCTGTCAGCACCGGCACCGCTCTCGATTCGCACGCCACCCAGCCTGGCGATGCCGCACTCGCGCAATCCGTTCGACGCTTATGCGCCGAGCACGGTAGCAAAGCCTGACCTTTCCAACTCCAAGCGACTGAATCAGCTGATTCGCGACGGCAAGCTCTATATCTCCCTGCAAGACGCAATCGACTTGGCATTGGAGAACAATCTTGACTTGGCAATCGCGCGCTACAACCTGCCTATAGCCGATACTGACATCCTGCGCACCAAGGCGGGCGGTTCGTTCCGCGGCGTCAACACCGGCATTGTGCAAGGCACGCCGGGAGGAGGCGTGGGCGGCTTTGGAGCCGGCGCTCCCGGAGCAGGAGCCGGTGGTACAACGGGCGGAGCAGGCGGTGCGGGCGCCGGCGCGTCCGGCCTCGTGCAGTCTACCCTCGGTATCGGAACCAACGTCTCGTCCTACGATCCAATCCTTACCGGAACTACAAGCCTTGAGCACCTCGTCGAGCCGCTCGGCAACTTGCAGCTATACGGCGTACCTGCCCTTAATGCCAATACCGGCATTGCCGACTTCAATTACAGCCAGGCGTTTCCGACCGGCACCAGTTTGAGCCTGGAGGTGGATAACAACCGTCAAACTTCGAACAGTATTTTTAACAGCCTTAATCCGACGCTGAATTCCTATTATCGCTTCACCGTGCAGCAGCAGTTGCTGGCGGGATTCGGCACCGGACCTAATCTGCGTTACCTGAGAATTGCGAAGAACAACAAGAAGATCTCCGACATCGCTTTCAAGATGCAGATCGTCGCCACCATCACGCAGGTGGCGAACATCTACTGGGACCTGGTTAGCGCCTACGAAGAAGAGAAGGTAAACGAGCAGTCGTTCGCGTTCGCGCAGCACAGCTTCGAGAACGCCCAGAAGCAGCTGCAATTGGAAGCTATTCCTGCGATGGACGTAATGCGGGCGGAGGCCGAGGTTTCGCGACGAGACCAGGATCTGACGGTCGCGAAGACGAATCTTCAGTTGCAGGAATCGTTGATCAAAAACGCGCTCACCAAGAATCTGGATGATCCGACGCTAGAAGCGATGCCGGTGATCCCGACGGATTTGCTGGACACCGTGCAGGAGATTCCCGAGCAGCCGACGCAGGCATTGATTGCACAGGCGTTGCAGGATCGGCCGGAGCTGTCAGAATCGGACATCGACTTGCAAAACCGCGAGATTACGCGCAAGGCCGCGGCGAATGCGCTGCTGCCCACGCTGACGCTCGTCGGGTTTTACGGCGGCACCGGGTTGGCCGGCGACTTGAACCCGTTCTACGCCCAGCCGAATACGCCGATCGTTCCGACCAATTGGTGGGGCGGCTTTCAGAATTCTTTTAACAATACCTCGCCGGACTACCTGGTTGGTCTGAACCTGGCTGTGCCCATCCGCAACCGCGTGGCCAAGGCCGATCAGTATCGATCTGAGCTGGAGTACCGCCAGGCAGAGTTGCGCGAACAGCAACTGAAAAAGCAGATTCGCATTGAAGTACGAAACGCCGAATATGCATTGGAGCAGGGCCGAGCACGCGTCGAAGCTGCCAGGAAGGCGCGCGATCTTGCTGACAAGACATTCGTGATCATGCAGAAGGAACAGCAGCTGGGCGCGGGCTCGAGCTTTCAGACGCTGACCGCCCAGCGCGATCTTGCCCTGGCACAGCTCGACCTGGTGAATGCCAGCACGGCCTATCAGAAGTCCAAGCTCGAATTGCAGAGAGCGACGGGCACGACCTTGGAAGAGAACAAAGTAGAGATTCAAAGCGCGGTGGACGGCACCGCACCCTGAGGGAGAGTAGTTTGCCAAGAGCACAAAGCCCAGCTAATCCCGCGGCCCAGGACGCTTCCAGCGAAGCGCGTAACCGACAGCGCACCGGACGTATTCTAGCCGCCGACGACCAGCCGCACATCCTCGAAGCGCTGGAGTTGTTGCTGCGTCCCGCGGGCTTCGCGGTTGATACAGCGAAGTCGCCTGGCGCGGTGCGCGAGTCGCTGGCCAGCGAGTTTTATGACGCGGTTCTGATCGATCTGAATTACACGCGTGATACCACCTCAGGTCAGGAAGGTCTGGATCTGCTTTCGGAGATCGTCGCGCTCGACAGTAATATCCCCGTGATTGTCATGACCGCGTGGGGCAATGTCGGACTGGCGGTTGAAGCGATGCGACGCGGGGCGCGCGACTTCATCCAGAAGCCGTGGGAAAACGAGCGGCTGCTGGCGATCCTGCGCACACAAGTGGAGTTACATCGCGCCCTGCAACGCACGCAACAGCTGGAAGCTGAAGCCAGATTGCTGCGCGCCGAAGGGCGTCCAGAATTCATCGCTGCCGCTCCTGCGATGCAACCGGTTTTGCAGACCATCGCACGCATCGGCCCATCGGACGCGAACGTGCTTATCACCGGCGAACATGGAACGGGCAAAGAAGTGGTCGCGCAAACGTTACACGCGCTTTCACCACGCGCCGGCTCCACGCTGGTCGCCGTCAATACCGGCGCGCTGCCGGAAGGCACCTTCGAGAGCGAGCTGTTTGGCCATGTGAAAGGCGCATTTACGGACGCACGTGCCGATCGCATTGGGCGGTTCGAACTCGCCGACAATGGCACCATCTTTCTCGATGAGATCGGCAATGTGCCTATGCGCCAGCAAGCCAAATTGCTGCGCGTGCTGGAGACGGGCGAGATCGAGCGCGTGGGTTCGTCTCGAACCAAGCACATCAATGTGCGGGTCATTTCGGCGACCAATTCCAACCTGCAGGAAGCTATCGCCGGCGGAAATTTCCGCGAAGATTTGCTCTTCCGTCTCAACACGGTTGAGATTCCGATTCCGCCGCTACGCGACCGTCGCGAAGACATTCCGGTGCTTGCGGCATACTTCCTCAAGCGCTACGCTTCACGTTATCGCGCTCCCGTCACTGGCTTTGCCGCGGCCGCTCTGCAGACGATGATGCAATACAGCTGGCCCGGGAATGTGCGTGAGTTGGACCACACCCTGGAGCGCGCTGTGCTCATGTGCCAGACGGGAGAGATCCAGATCTCCGACCTCGGGCTGAATGTGCAGCAGCGCCAGCAGGGTCAGAATCTGGAAGAGCTCAGCATCGAGGAAGTTGAGGGCATCCTGGTGCGCAAGGCGCTGCAGCGCTTTCATGGCAACGTAAGCCAGGCGGCCGAGGCGCTCGGCCTTAGCCGGGGCGCGCTCTATCGCCGGATGGAACGCTATGGACTCTAGTGAAGGCGGCGAGTTCAGGCCTCCTGGTGCTTCCCGCAGAACGTCTGCGCTCGCCCGAGATCCTGATTCGGCGCGGGTCTTGCAGCCGAGTCCGGGACCCAACGCATCACCGCATTTCACGACTGTGCTGGGCGCGAGTTCTCCCGACAGCGATCGTCCGCATAAACGCTTTCGACTTCTCTACGAAAAACGAATTGCTCTGTTCGCCATATTGGCGGCGTCGCCGGGCGTGGCATTCGGCACTAGCCTGATCTGGACGCATAACTGGACCCAGGACATCAAGATCTCGCTGACGGTGCTGGAGGTCTTTCTGTGGCTGGTGCTGACGATTGCGCTGATCGACCAGATTGTTCGTCCACTGCAGACCCTGACGAATGTCGTCGGAGCGCTGCGTGAGGAGGACTACTCGTTTCGCGCGCGGGGCGCCGCTCCTAACGATGCCATGGGCGAATTGGCTCTGGAGATCAACGCGCTCGCTGACATCCTTACAGAACAGCGCCTGCAGTCGATCGAAGCGACAGCTCTGTTGCGCCGTGTAGTAGAGGAGATCGACACCCCGCTGTTCACTTTCGATCCTCACCATGTATTGCGACTGGTGAACGCTTCCGGCGAACGTCTTCTGCAGCAGCCCATGGCTCGTTTGCTGGGCAAGACTGCCACCGAGTTGGAACTCGATGCCTGCTTCGAAGCTCCTAACGAAACATTGGTCGCACTGCCATACTCCGCGCCTAACGCCCGCTGGATGGTGCGCAAACGGTCTTTCCGTCAGAGTGGGGTGCCGCACACGCTGATCGTGCTCTCCGACGTGAGCCGGGCCCTGCGTGAGGAAGAGCGCAGCGCGTGGCAGAAGCTGATCCGCGTCCTTGGGCACGAGCTCAACAACTCGCTGGCCCCGATCATCTCAATCGCCGGCAGCTTGTCGTCGCGCTTGCCTTTACCGGAACTGCCCGAAGCGCAAAACGCTGACTTCCATCGCGGACTCAGCATCATCGAGTCGCGCACGGCGTCGCTGCACCGCTTTCTGCAGTCGTATCGCAGGCTGGCACAGATGCCTTCGCCGACTTTAAAGTCCACTGACGTGCGGTCGCTCGTGGAGCGTGTAGCCTTACTGGAAACACGGATCAAGGTCGACATCGCACCTGGCTACGATGTAGCGATGATGCTCGATCCCGACCTGATCGAGCAGATGCTGATCAACCTGGTGCGCAACGCCGTGGATGCTGCTCTGGAGCAGGCACAGTCGCCGCAAGCCGAAGGCGCGGCACCCAAGGTCACGCTGGGCTGGGAGCAGCAGGAGCGTCATGTGACCCTGACAGTGGAGGACAACGGCATAGGTTTGCTCAACCCGAGCAATGCATTTGTTCCGTTCTACACGACAAAGCCGGGGGGCTCCGGTATTGGGCTGGTGTTGTGCCAGCAGATCGCTGAGGCGCACGGCGGGGCGATCGAGTTGACCAACCGTACCGATGCTCGAGGATGCCGGGTGCGGGTGACGTTGCCATACCGGCATCTGTGATTTACGGCTGCGGCTTCGCGACTGCGTCTTTAGATTTATCCGACAACGTCGGGGTCTTCTGCTCCAGGCCGCTTAAGGCAGGAATCGCCTTATCCGCGGCACCTTTCTGCTCCAGGTACCTGACGATCAGCGTGATCCTGCGATTCGACGGGTCGGCAGGATTTTTGCCTTCGCGTGGTTCCTGGTCCGCGAAGCCCCGGACCTGCGCCACCTGGTCGGCGCGCAATCCGTGAAGCTGCATCAGGCGGCGGCTGGCATTGGCGCGGTCGACCGACAACTCCCAGTTCGTGTAATCGGCGCGGCCGGAAAACGGCTCCGAATCAGTGTGGCCCTCAATAGAGATTTTGTTGGGAATCTTGCCTAGTTCTTCGGCGATGGTCATCAGCAGCTCGCGGCCGTTGCCGTTCGGATCGGTGTCACCGCTCTCGAAGAAAGTGCCTTTGCCCGATTCGAGCAACTCGATGCGCAGACCTTCCTCGGTTACAGTGAGCTTGATCTGATCTTTCAGCTTGTCGAAGTTGGTCATCTGCTGGATGGCCTTCTCCAACTCGGCTTTCACCTTCACCATATCGTCTTTGCTGACCGTTTTGGTCGCCTGCTGGAGCGTGCCCAACAGGTTGCCCGTCCCGGCTGGATCTTTGAAGTATCCCGCAATCGCTTCCTGCACGGGTTTACTGGTGTTCATCAGCCAGAGCACGATGAACAGAGCCATCATTGCAGTGACGAAGTCGGCGTAGGCGACCTTCCAGGCACCGCCGTGATGACCGGCGTGGCCCCGCTTGCGTTTGATGATGATGGGTTGTGCGTTAGCGGCCATGGCTTTCAGCCTAAGAGGCTGCAGCTGCGCGCTCTGCTTCCGCAGGTGCTGCTGCGGCGGCGGCAGCGCCGGATTGCTTGCAGTGCTTCTCGAACTCCGAGAAGCTCGGCCGGAGATGCGACGGCACCGCACGGCGTCCCATCTCCACGGCGAGTAAAGGGGAAATACCTTTCATGAAGGCAATCATGGTCACGCGCAGCACATGCAGATATTCGTGCTCCTCGTGCGCCAGCTTGGACAGGTTGGAGGAGATCGGTCCGACCATTCCGTAGCACATCAGGATGCCGAGAAATGTTCCGACCAGCGCAGCGGCGACCTTCTTACCGATCTCTTCGGGAGGTCCGCCTAGAGCGCTCATGGTCATCACGACTCCGAGAGCGGCAGCAACGATCCCAAGGCCAGGGAGCGAATCGGCGACTGTACTGAGGGCGGTGACTGATTGCTCGGCCAGGTGCTCGTGAACATCCATGTCGGCCTCGATCATCTGGTCGACATCGAAGGGCTCGATGCCGCCCATGAGCGCGATGCGCATGGTGTCGCAGACAAAGTTGCACAGATGGTGGTCTTTGACGAAGTCCGGATAGGCAGCAAAGAACTTGCTCTTTTCGGGGGCCTCGATGTCGTTCTCCACCGCGTTCGGGCCGTCGCGCCGGATCTTATTGAACATGTCGTACATCATCTTCAGCGAGTCGAGATACCGCTTCTTGCTGAACTTCGACCCTTTGACTACTTGCAGAATGCCGGCGATCACGCCTTTAAGCGTGTGCAGCGGATTAGCCGCCAGCAACGTTCCCAGCGCGGCTCCCCCGATGATGATGATCTCCGACGGCTGGATGAGCACGCGGATCGGCCCGTGTTCCATCAGGAACCCGCCGATTACCGCGCCCAGAACAACCAATATTCCAATGACAGCAAACATTCGTTCTATGACTTCCTAAAGTATTGGTAGCCTGCCTCGCCGAGGCAGAAATCAGCCGCCGCGATGACGAAGGCGCCCTTCGGATCCGTCCTCCGCGGGTTGGGCTGGTCAGCATTCGTCATTCAATAGTTGTATCGGCGGATTAAGGGAAACCTTTCGATTTGTGTGCGTTCCTGAACTACATTGCTAGCCGACCCGGCACGTCGCTCATAACCCGTTTCGATTTGCAAATGCAGAAAGCCGGATCGAGTTCGGCGGCGCGCGACAACTCCGGCTCCCGTCAGCTACACTGACTTACACGCCAATGGCATGGTTTAAGCGGGAATCCGTCGCCCTCGACACCTCGGGCGAGAAGAAGGTCAAGACCGAGGGCCTATGGGTAAAGTGCGACCAGTGTCGCCAGATCATCTGGAAGAAGGACCTCGACCAGAATTTCAACGTCTGCCCCAAGTGCGACCGTCATTTCCGCATCGACGCGCGCACCCGTCTCGGCTACCTGCTGGACGACGACCAGTACGAGATCGAAGACAACAACCTGGTCTCTACCGATCCGCTGAAGTTCACCGACCTGAAGCCTTATAACGCACGCCTCAAGCGCTCACAGCAGGACACCGGGCTAAACGATGCCGTGATTAATGCCCGCGGCAAACTCAACGGCAAACCTGTCATCGTCAGCGCGATGGAGTACTCCTTCATCGGCGGCTCCATGGGCACGGTCGTCGGCGAAGCCATCACCCGCGCCGTCGAAAAAGCTACGGCCGAAAAGCTGCCGCTGATTGTTATATCGGCATCAGGTGGCGCGCGCATGATGGAAGGCGTGATCAGCCTGATGCAGTTGGCCAAGATTTCGGCGGCGCTGGCCCGCATGGACCAGGCGAAAGTTCCCTACGTCTCAGTCATGACTGATCCCACAACCGGCGGCGTGACGGCCTCTTTCGCGATGCTGGGCGACCTGAACATCGCCGAGCCAGGGGCGCTGATCGGATTTGCCGGGCCGCGCGTGATCGAACAGACTATCCGCCAGAAGCTGCCGGAAGGCTTCCAACGCAGTGAGTTTCTGCTGCAACACGGCATGCTCGACGCGGTCGTGCGCCGGCACGATATGAAGAGCTACATCTCGCGCTCACTTGATTTCATGAAAGTCGTTGCCTAGCCGCTCCGATTCACAGCAAGTGCCGGTGATGCGATGACAAGCACTTCTCCTCATGGGTCCGTAGCTTCCCTCCCTGCAAGAGTTTTCCGGCGTCAGTGACGCCTTAAAAACCGCATCGTACAATCAATTCCTATGAAAGCCGTTCTGGTCACTCGTGCCGGTGGTCCTGAAGTTCTGGAAGTTCGTGACGTGCCCGAACCGCAACCCGTGCAGGGCGAAGTCATTGTTCGCGTTGAGGCTGTAGGCGTCAACTTCGCCGACACCATGTCGACGCAGGGAAACTACGCCGGAACTCCACCTGCACCCTTCATCTCCGGACGTGAATTTGCCGGTGTAGTCGAGAGCACAGGCGAGCGCGTCATGGGATACATGCAATGGGGCGCAGCCGCCGAGAAGATCGCCATCAAGCCTAGTCAACTGTGGCCTCAACCGAAAGCTTGGACCTCGGTGCAATCCGCTGCCTTCCCGGTGAACTTCCTGACCGCATATCTCGCCTACTGGAAGGCAGGAATCACGGATGATGCGATGGAGCCGATCCGGTGGAGCGACAGCCATCAGCGGCGCGTGCTGATCCATGCCGCCGCCGGAGGCGTGGGAACTGCTTCCGTGGAGATGGGAAAAATCCTCGGGGTAGAGACCTACGGAACGGCGTCGTCCGACGAGAAGCTGGAACGGGTGAAGAAGCTTGGCCTCAATCATGCCATCAACTACCGCCAGGTGGACTACGAAGAGCGCGTCAAGGAACTGACAAAAGGCGAAGGCGTGGACGCAGTCTTCGAGATGCTGGGTGGCGAGCACACGGCCAAGAGTCTTCGCTGTTGCCGTCACTTCGGACGCGTCATCATCTACGGCACGGCGACGGGCCAGCGGCAGCAGTTCGATGCCGGAATCATGATGGCGAGGAGCCTGAGCGCCCATGGACTTTGGCTGAGCGTGCTGGCGAAGGATGTAGCGCTGATCAACCGCTGCCTGAAAGCCATGGAGCCGTGGATCGCCGAGGGCAAACTTCATCCCGAAATTGGCCACACCTTACCGATGGAGCAGGCCGGCGAAGCGCATCGGTTGCTGTTACAACGCGCTAACTACGGCAAGATCGTGCTCACGATTGGATAATTTTCGCCGCAGGGTAACTCCGGAGAAGGTTCCCGGAATCCAAGTAGCTGTGACGGGAAAACGGCTACTAAAGCGGCTGGTATCGGTGATCCTGGGAATGCTGGGATTCTTCCTTTTTCTTCATGCCGTTGACGCGGATGCAATGACGGCGGCTGTCCGCTCTCAGCCATCCGCTATCAGCCACAACCAAGTTGCTCCCGATAAATTACCGCTTTGAAACCCTGCGTCGCTGCCCTCCGAAAATAGGCTCTGAGCTCACGGTCGCGTGTGTTACCTGTTCCAAACGATCGCGAATCGATGGAGTCTCATACCAGCGCACAAGCGTTTCCTTCATTTTGGCCAACAGCTTATGGCCGATGGCCGACAGTCCCGAACTCGCCAGCTACAATGCTCCAGTGGACACGCGGCGCTGGCTGGGGCTCATCGTCTTCTTCGCCATTTGCCTGGGGGCAGGTGGGCTGGGCTCGTTCTTTACCGCAAGCAGCGTACGCGATTGGTATCCGAAGCTGCGCAAGCCGGCGGGAACTCCGCCCAGTTGGGTCTTCGGCCCGGTTTGGACCACACTCTACGCGATGATGGCAGTATCCGCCTGGCTGGTCTGGCGGGAATTCGGGCTCGGTGCCCGTCCTGCGCTGCTGATCTTCTTCGCGCAGCTTGCACTAAACGCAGCTTGGTCGGGAATCTTCTTCGGATTGCGCATGCTGGAAATCGCGTTTCTGCAGATCGTTATTCTATGGTTCGCGATCTGCTTCACCATCTTCGTTTTTTATCTTCTGGTCCCACTGTCGGCATGGCTGCTGATCCCTTACCTGCTCTGGGTCACCTACGCGGCTTACCTGAACTGGGGCATCTGGCGGCTGAACCCGCACCAATGATTTTCAGCGCCATATTTGGCGAGCAAAGAAGTACGCCGTCATTCCAAAACCGATGACAATGACGATAAGCCGCACGTGCGACGGTTTGGTCTTCTGAGCAAAATACGCTCCGAAATATCCACCCAGAACCGAGCCTACGACCATCACGATCGCTTCCGGCCAAAAGACGGCGCGATGATAGATAAAGAGCAGCATCGCCACGCCGTTCGACACCGCCGTGAGCCAGGCCTTCAGCGCATTCATGGCGTGAATGTTGTCCATTCCCAGCAGTGCGAGCGCCGCGAGAAGAAGAATACCGGCGCCCGCTCCGAAATAACCCAGGTAGAAGGCGAGCATCAGCTGCAATGCAATGCCATAAACCGACGTGAGTGCCACGTGTGGCTGTGACTTGCGTTGACCAACCCAGCGCGTTACCTGGCCGCTCAAGGTGAAGATCAGGGTCGCCGCCAGCAACAGCCAGGGCACCATGTTCATGAAGGTTGCTTGCGGCGTGATGAGCAACACATAAGCGCCCGCAAGGCCGCCAAGAATCCCTGTCACTGTCAAGGGAATAAACGTGCGGCGCGGAATGTCGCGAATTTCATGGCGATATGCCCAGACGCTTGCCGGTTGGCCCGGCCATAAAGCGACCGTACTGGTGGCGTTAGCATTTACGGGTGGCATTCCAATCAGCAGAAGCGAGGGGAAGCTCAAGAAGCTTCCTCCCCCGGCAACGGAGTTGATGGCACCCGCCGCAAGCGCGGCCAGAAATAAAACCACTCCCTGGTTGAAGTGCATGAGAGACAGAAGAGCTACGGAATGATAATACGGCCTCCGGAGTCGCCGGTGGCGTCGAGAGCTCCGGCGGTCTCGGGAAATCGCTCGCGCAGAAAATCGATAAAAGCGCGAGAGAGCGGGCGTCCAGAAGTCTGGACGTGCGCCAGTCGCAAGGTGAACACCAGGGCGTGCAGGATGTCAGCATCCTTGAGGCGGACATAACCGAGGTGCTTTTTCTCGACTTCGCGATACTCGTTCAATACCTGTCGTAGCGTAGCAATCAGCGCCTGCTGCGCGGGGTTTGCCAGCGCCTCTTCGTAGACGAGTCCTGAGGCAATCAGCGTCTGCTGTGACCGCACCATGTTGGCAAGCGCCCCGATCAACTCGCGGTCTTTCAGCTGCCGATCAGCTCGGGAAACCTTGGCCAACGTCGCCAGAATGCCTCCGATGAGAGGCTCATGCTGGTCGACAAAATCCTGCCTGAGCCGAATAGCCGGGAACATCTCTTCAGGCGGATTTTCGGGGAAATCACGCGGTTTTTCGTGTAGGCGCGCCTGCTGAAGATAAGAGCATTCCGACGGACATTCGAGCGTGACCTCACGTTGCTCACCGCAGCATTGGGGACAAATGCGATCGTGGACGACCAGGCAGAAGCGCTTTTCTTTTCGTGAATTGCAGATCGGACAGGTCAACCAAAGCACCTCGGTGGGCGGCGTGGGGAGTCGCTAAACTCTCCTATTATGGCATCTCCGTGCATCTTCGGTCGCGAAAACCCGCATGGACGTTGCCTTTTCGAGCGCCCCTGTGGAAAAAACCGCATAAAATATGGTGAAAATGCTTTGCACACGAATGAGGTTGTTATAGGATACGCACAAGTCGAGCAATCATTGCTCACCCTTTCAAGGAGGATTACGAATGGCAACAGGCATGACCAAGACCCAGCTCGTCCGTCACATGGCCGAGAAGAACGAATTGAACAACAAGCAGGCGGCGGCGTTCCTCGAGGCGCTGGCTGAAGTCGCGATCAAAGAAACCAAGAAGAACGGCGTATTCATCGTGCCGGGTCTGGGCCGTCTGGTGAAGTCCAACCGCAAGGCGCGCATGGGCCGCAATCCGCAGACCGGCGAAGCCATCAAAATTCCTGCGAAGACCGTCGTGAAGTTCCGCGTGGCCAAAGCCGCGAAGGACGCGATCGCACCCAAGAAGTAGCTTGGTGTCTTCCGAGATCGGGCCGGCCGCGTGCCGGCCTTTTCAATTTTCGGTTGTCAGTTGTTGGTTGTCTGCTGTCGGTTCTGCTTGATTCGCAAGTCCTGCTTTGCTGACAACTGGCAACCGATAACGGATCACTGCCTTTCCAGTACCGCCGCGAAGAATCCGTCGCAGGGTTCCTGGCCCGGTATTGTTCGCAAGAACTTTCCGCTGAGTAACGAATCGATGTCGCTCCAGACCAGCTCGCCGGTTGAGCGAAGTCGCTCTATTTCGTCCCGGCAATCGAGAAGCCGAAAGCCCTTCGCATCCTGCAATACTTCTTCAACTACGGCCTCGTTCTCCTCGCGTTCGAGAGAGCAGGTTGAGTAGACAGTGCGTCCGCCGGACGCAAGTTGTCGTAGGGCCGCGCGCAGAATCGCGACTTGGCGCGAATGCAAATCCACCAGATCATCGGGCTTCAACCGCCACTTGATCTCCGGATTGCGGGCAAGCGTGCCAGTGCCTGAACATGGCACGTCGGCAAGTACGCGATCGAATTCTCCGATGGTTGGAAGATTCAGAGCATCGGCTTGAATCACTTGTACGTTCGCATGGTGCACGCGGCGGCGCAGCAGCTCGGCACGATGCGCGTGCAGCTCTGCGGCAAGAATCTCAGCCGTTGGATTGCGCGCGGCCATGGCGGCTGTCTTTCCGCCCGGAGCTGCGCAGCAATCGAGCATCCGCAACCCTGTCCCAACCAATGCGGCGACGAGTTGCGACGCTTCATCCTGGATGAACACGCGGCCTTCCTGAATGGCTCGCGGGTGAAACACGTCGCCTTTGACGATTATGCGGGCGCTCGACAGCAGCGCACCTGGCGCCAGTTCTATGCCATCGTCCCTCAGCTCTTGTTCAACGGTGGGATCGTCGATGCGGAGACCGACCTGTGAAATCTGCTGGTCGTAGCGGCAGATCAGGCCGGCACGCTCAGCTCCGAATTCACCGATCCAGCGCTCAACTAGCCATTCTGGATGTGCAAACTCACGCGCTAGAGAAGTGAAATTCTCGGCGCCTAGGCTCGATGATGGCTCGGCTTTCACGGCAGCGATCTTGCGCAGCACGGCATTGGCAAAGGGCACAGCCGAGCGTTTGTGCGCCCGCTTCACCAGGTCGACGCTATCGTTGATGGCGGCATGCGCTGGAACCCGGCTGAGATAGTGAAGCTGATACGCTCCCAGTCTCAGCGATGTCAGAACCTCAGGATCGAGTTTGCTGAGTCCACGACCTGCCGCGGACGTGATCGCCGCATCCAGGCGCGACCGCCAGCGCAAGACGCCCATCACTAACTCGGTGGCAAGCCCACGGTCAGCCGAGGTCAATAAGTTCAGGCGATCGGAATGCAGCAATTCGCTGGCGTACGCGTCCTGCTGATCGACGCGCAGCAGGATGTCGAAGGCAACCGTGCGTGGGGGAGAGATGGGCATGGTGAAGGCGACTAGCGACTAGCGACTAGCGACTAGCGAAACGCTAACCGCGAAGGGGATTCGAAAGCACTTCCTTCGCCAAAGATGCGCCTGTCTGCGATGGCTGCAGCAGAAAGGCATTCGCTAGTTGCTAGTCGCTACCTCTAGCTTTTCTTCACTCTTTGGCCGATATCCGTTTATAAAGTCCCGCGCGCTCATTCGCTTCTTGCCTTCCATTTGCAGCTCCTGAACCTCGAGCGCAGTGCCGTGCGCGAACCCCATCAACAGACGATCGTTCTCAATCTCAAAATATCCTGGGGCAACCACCGCCGTCTCAGGAGCGGGGGCCGCCGTATGAACCTGCAGGATCTTGCCGCGAAACTTCGTAAACGCGCCCGGCCACGGTTGAAATCCCCTTAGGCGGTTCCAGGCGTCGGTTGCCGTGTGCGAGAAGTCGATGAGCCCGTCCTCGCGCTTGAGGATCGGCGCCAGCGTTGCCTGCGAGCTATCTTGTGGACGTGGAGTAATGCTGCCGCTCTTGAGTCCGGCCAGTGTGCTAATCATCAACTCGGCTCCGGTTTGAGCCAGCCGAGGCGCCAAGGTCCCCGCCGTGTCTTCCGTGTTGATGCGTTCTTCGGCTTGCTGGAGGATGTCTCCGGTATCCAAGCCTGCGTCAATGCGCATGGTGGTAACGCCGGTAATGCTCTCACCCATGGCAATTGCCCACTGAATCGGTGCCGCTCCCCGGTACTTTGGCAGCAGCGATCCGTGCAGGTTGATGTTGCCCAGCGGCGGCAGGTCGATCATCCATTGCGGGATGATACGTCCGTAACCGACCACGATAATCGCTTCCGGCGCTAGCTCTGCCAACTGCCGCCGAAACTCTTGGTTGTTCTTGATCTTCTCCGGCTGAACGATCGGGAGATCGAGTTCAAGGGCGGCCCGCTTCACTGGCGAAGCAGCAGGTTGCATGCCGCGACCGCTCGGCCGATCCGGCTGGGTCACTACCAGTTTCACGTTAAAGCCGGCCGCTATTAGCTTCTCAAGCGTAGGCACCGCGAACAGCGGCGTGCCGCAAAACACCAGGTCCATCATTGCGGGGCTACCATTCGCCTTGCTTCATAAGCTTGCGGATCTTACGCTTCATCATGTCGCGCTTCAGGGCGCTAATGTGACCGATATAGAGTTTCCCGTTGAGGTGGTCGGTCTCGTGCATCAACGCGCGCGCCAGCAATTCCT
The DNA here is from genome assembly GCA_963780495.1 of uncultured Acidobacteriaceae bacterium. Lineage (GTDB taxonomy): Bacteria > Acidobacteriota > Terriglobia > Terriglobales > Acidobacteriaceae > Bog-257. The sequence goes on along the minus strand of CAWACF010000007.1, from coordinate 261,763 downwards.
CACCGGTTATTTCGATGGTATCTCCCTTGAGGTTTTGTGCGCGCGCAGTGACCTTGAACGGACGCGTCACATTCTCGCGGAACTCAGGAAGACTGAGGCAGCCTTCGCTCGAGGTCTGTCGACCTTCGGTGTGCACGATTTCTGGATTGACAAGCACGATCTTGGCTTCCGGATCTTCTTTAAACGTTACGTCGATGACTGCTATGCGCTTGCTGATGCCGATCTGCGGAGCTGCCAGGCCCACGCCGTGCGCCGCGTACATGCTCTCGAACATATCGTCCACCAGCTTGCGCAATCCGTCGTCGAATTCGGTGATGGCGGCGGCCGGCTTCTCCAGGACCGGATCGCCATATTTCACGATTGGATAGATCATTTAGAAGTTTCGCAATTGTTGGCAGTAGCCCTCGAAATTTCTCCGCAATTCCAGCAGGGAATCGCCCCCAAACTTTTCCAGCGCATTGCGGGCAATGGTAAGCGCCACCATCGCTTCGGCAGCAACACCAGCAGCCGGAACAACGCACACATCGGAGCGTTCGTACGCTGCCTTCACCGGCTCACGTGTAGCGAAATCAACCGACGCCAACGGACGCCGCAATGTTGAAATCGGTTTGAGATAACCACGCACCCGGATATCCTGGCCGTTCGACACCCCACCCTCGAGACCGCCGGCATGGTTCGATCGACGTGTGAATCCGGTGAATGAGTTGGCGCTGCCTCGCTCGTATCCAATTTCATCATGCACAGTGGAGCCCAGTGAAGCCGCCGCTTCGACGGCGTCGCCAATCTCCACCGCTTTGACTGCCTGCAACGACATCACGGCCGCGGCAAGCTGCGCGTCGAGGCGCTCGTCCCAATTGGCGTACGTCCCCAGCCCCGGAGGAACATTGTGCGCTATGACCTCGAAGATGCCACCGACGGAATCTCCAGTGCGTAGCGCAACGTCAACCTGTTCTTTCATACGCGCTTCGGCATCGGAATCGGCGCAGCCCAGCAGCACTTCGTCTCTGGCAGCCAGCGCGGTGATCGCCTCCCAAGTAACAGGCTTGGCGAGTCGAGCGTTGCCGACTGCAATCGCATGGCTCAGAACTTCAATGCCGAGTTCGCGCAGCAGTAACTTGGCAATCGCTCCGGCTGCAACCCGTGCGGCCGACTCGCGCGCCGATGCACGCTCCAGCACATAGCGCGCCTCGGAGAAGTTGTACTTCACGGCGCCGGCGAGATCGGCATGGCCGGGCCGGGGTGAAGCAACGCGTTTGTGCTTGGCCGGATCGCCCTCTTCGATGGGAAGTGCCTCGGTCCAATTCTGCCAGTCGTTGTTGGCAAGCAACAGCGCGATCGGTGAACCGATGGTCTTTCCATGACGCACGCCACTTAGAATCCGCGCAGTGTCGCGCTCGATGCGCATGCGGCCGCCACGTCCATAGCCTTGCTGCCGCCGCCAAAGCTCGCGATTGACGAACTCGAGATCGACAGCAACCCCCGAAGGCATGCCCGAAAGCATCGCCACCAAGGCCTCTCCGTGGGATTCACCGGCGGTGGAAAAGCGCAGCATAGGAATGGTGATTGTAGATATAGGGGCTGGTTACTAGCAACTAGGGGAGTTGTCGGCTATGCCGAAAATTTGTGATCAGTTCAAGTTCCTCCCGGATGAACGTCTTCTCCTCTTCCCGCGTTCCGGAGAGAACGAAGGAATTGGTTTCCGTGGCTCGACCGTTCTCAATTGCGGTGATCACGTATGAACAGCCGATCCAGTGTGCCTCCGCAAGATCGGTCGGGGACCATTGCGCCGGCCGATCGGGGTGAGAGTGATAGAAGCCGACGATCTCCAGGCCGCGCTCGCGAAGGTCACGCTGGGCGCGAATCACCTCGCGCGGATCAATGCGATAGCGAGTATGCGGGGAGTCAGTGGTCGCGTTATGGCATCGAAGGGTGGACTCGACCCTGCGAGTATCTCCGTCGAATGTGCCGACCAGGATGCCGCAACACTCTTCCGGGTAGAGGTCCTCGCCATGGCGGCGAAGATCCTGGAGGTGCGCTGTCGTGAGTTTCAGCATTCAAGATCTCTGATGAGGCTGCACCGGCAGCTGGAGCACCGCTTCAGCTGCTGAAAACTCGGACCGCACGTCGCCGGCTAAAGCCGGCTGGGAACAACCAAAATAAATGGCTAGCACGCGGACCTAAGGGCCCGCTCTACCCCAAACAACCCGTCGAATAAGGTTCCTGAGCAGGCTCGGAGGGTGTGCCCCTTCAGTCGTTAGTTATGCGGACAACCCGCGCAAACCCTGCTATTGCCCTTCGGGCCCGCTGGCGGTGTTGCAGGTCGGGTTGGCCGGCGTGTAGTCCGACTTATTCTGCTCGAAGCACCACTTCACCTGCTCCTGCGTGAATTCCTTCACGACGCCGGCCGGAACGTCATCCTCGTGCACCTCGCGCACCTGGAAACTGATCGTCCCATCCGAAGCGACCGTGCCCAACAAATAAGCGTAGACGTCGGTCTTGTCGATGGAGGAGAGCGTGCGATCCGCCGGCAGCCGATAGCGAACGGCTCCGGCGCTGCCCATGATCCAGCCGGGCAGCACGTCGTCCTTGTGGCAGGCGGTGTTATAGGCGTCGTTCATCACGAAGTGCGAGTGGCTGGCCAGCACATAGACATTCTTCTTTGTTTTGTTGCGAAAGGCTGACAGCTGTGCATAGACCTTGCGTCCAGTTGCCAGCTCCTGCGGGGAATCGTTCATGCTGTGTCCTGCGGAGGAGCTGTCGGGCAAGGCGGCATGCATGCCCAGAACGACAGTCTTGATCGAGCTGTCTTTGGCGTCGTTCGCCAACACCATCTTGAACCATGCCATCTGCGCCGAATCGAACATGTCGGTCGAAGCGTTGTCCATCGTTATAAAATCGACTCCGCGCTGCGCCCAGTGGTAATAAGTGGTGAGCAGATGATTCGCGGGATCGTCGGCGAGCCGCTGACGCTGCAGGAGCGGCTGGTTCAGCCAGTCGGCGAACTGGGCAATGTACATGCCGCGGGTCATGGGAGCGACCAGTTCATGATTGCCGATGCCCAGGTAAACGGGAAGGTCGCCGAAGGGCACAAGTTGGTGCTCGATGAAGTCAGGCCAAGCATCTTTGAAATACTTGGCGATGCTCGCATTCGGATGAGTTCGGCGATAGTCTTCGTCGAAGTTCGACATGGCGCGGTAGTCGCCCAAGTGCCAGTAGAACTCGGCTCCGTCACTGCGCACGTGGGCGGCGATCACCGGCATCACGATGTCTCCGCAGTTGCGCGAATCGCCGGAGATGGCAAACTTCCAGGTTTGGCCTGAACTTTTGTGGCTCTGAGCAGCGACGTTAGCAACTAGCGCCAAGGCGAGAAAGATCGGAAAGAGAATGCGGTGCAGCGGCGCTCCCGCAGCTTGATTTTTCGGCATCGGTTCCCCAAGCGCATGATGATAGCGGACCGGCGCCGCGATCAGCAATTTCCGCAACTTTGCATCGACGCGCAAATTTGCCATTCCAGCCGCAAATGGATAACCTGCTCACACTCTCGATCGCTCCTCGGAGGCTTCTAATGCGTGCCGTTCGCGGTTTTGCCTGGTTCGTTCTGGCCGTTCTGTCAGTCGCTTCACTTGGCTTCGCCGGCGTCAAACAGGACGCGAGCAAGCTTGGCGACGCGCGGCTTAAGCCTGCGTACCGTTTCGAACGGGGCGGCTGGGTGTACGTGCACCTCGAAGGCCCTCCCGCTGACATTGGCTTCCAGCACGGATACCTGCTGGCTCCAGAGATCGAGGCTGGCTTCAAGGCTGTGCAGCTCAACGACGTGCATCGCACCAAGCGAGACTGGAGCTTCTATCGCGCCACCGCGCAGAACATTCTTTGGCCGCACATTGAGGCCGAGTATCGGCAGGAGTTGCAGGGCATCGCTGACGGCCTGAAGGCGCGCGGCTCCAGCTTGGACGTGTGGGATGTGGTCGCGCTCAATGCGATGGAGGAAGTCCCTGACTACTACGTCCCTACGCTGAATCGTGAGGAGAAACAGGCGAACACGCCCGATCTCAAAGCTCCCGGCAACTGCAGTGCCTTCGTCGCGACGGGCTCCTGGACGAAGGATCACAAGCCGGTCATCGCGCACAGCAACTGGACGGGCATCGCCGTCGGCAGCCACTGGACGGTGATCTTCGATATCGTGCCGACGCACGGCTATCACATTCTCATGGATGGCTTCCCCGGTATCATCGTCAGCGACGACGATTTCGCTATCAACTCCGCCGGACTGATGGTGACCGAAACAACCATTGCCGGCTTTTCGCTTTTCGACCCTAACGGCATCCCGGAGTTCGTGAGGGCCCGCAAAGCCATGCAATATGGCGACTCGATCGATAAGTTCGTGGAGATCATGCTTCAGGACAACAACGGCGGCTACGCAAACGATTGGTTGCTGGCGGATAACAACACGGGCGAAGTCGCGCGTTTCGAGATCGGACTGAAGCTGCACCGCGTTTGGCGGACGAAAGACGGCTACTACGTGGGAGCGAATTTCCCCAGCGACCCTCAGCTGACAAAGCAGGAAACAGACTTTGATCCCAACAATATGTCCAGTTCGCCGAATGCTCGTCACAAGCGTTGGGAGGAGCTCATGCCCGCCAACAAGGGGCAAATCGACCTCGCTCTGGGCGAGAAGTTCCTGGCGGACCATTGGGATACTTACGAAGGCAAGGACGATCGCAACTTTCGCGGATTGTGCGGCCATGGCGATCAATCGCCTACTCCTGAGCCGGCTTGGGGAGAGCCTGCCTACAGCCCGATGGGCGCAGTGACCGCTCAGGCTGCCGACAGCACCATGGCGAAGGAAATGACCCTTCAGGCGCGCGCGGGACATCCTTGCGGCGAAGATTTCATCGCCGACACGTTCCTCAAAGAACACCCGGAGTTTGCCTGGCAGAAGCCAATTCTGCAAAATCTGAAGGGGAATCCCTGGACGGGGTTCAAGGCTGCGGATAAACCGTAGTCTGAGAAATTCTGCAACTTGCGTGTTGTAACACGCATCTTTTATGCGGGCCCTCAATTAAGTGACCTTGCCGCCACGGAGGATAAGGTCTCGGGAGGACGACTTGCGTAAGCTTCTTTCTACTTCCAACGATCTCACATTGACCATGCTGCGTCTGATACTCGGCATTGTTTTTTTTGCCCACGGCGCCCAAAAGATGCTGGGCTGGTTCGGCGGCTACGGTTTCAAAGGCACCATGGGCTTTTTCACCCAGCAGATGCACATTCCCGCGCCGTTTGCCTTTCTAGCCATCTGCGCCGAGTTCTTCGGCGGCCTGGGACTGATCGTGGGTCTGCTGAGTCGGATTGCGGCGTTCGGCATCATGTGCAACATGCTTGTCGCTGTCATGACCGTCCATATCCACAACGGCTTCTTCATGAACTGGACCGGCCAGCAGAAGGGTGAGGGCTTCGAATATCACCTGCTGGCGCTGGCACTGTTGCTGGTCGTGCTGGTGAAGGGTGCGGGAGCGCTGTCGGTTGACCACGTGCTAAGCGAGTCGGCGTAACAGCAAAAAGCCTCCGCAACCGCGGAGGCTTGATGGTCTGGAGAAGTAAATTACTTCGTTGCGGTTTCCGCTTTAGCGGCTTCGGCCTTGGCGGTGTCCGATTTGGCGTACTTACGGCGGAAGCGCTCGACACGACCGGCGGTGTCCATCAGCTTCTGCTTGCCGGTGAAAAACGGGTGGCAGGCGGAGCAGATTTCCACGTTAATATCGCCCTTGTGGGTCGAACGGGTAAGGAACGTATTGCCGCAAGCGCAATGCACACGCACTTCGTCGTAGGCCGGATGGATGGCTGCCTTCATAGGAACTCCTGACTGGTCTGAAGCAAACTGCTATTTTACCGGAATGCCGCACTTTGCGGCAAACCAGAGCACGTTTCGCAGACCAACTTTAGACGACAAAGGCCGCGGGAAGGATTCAAGCCCGCGGCCTGCGATCTATCGCGCTTAGGATCTACATCTTGGCCGGAGCGCTGGCACTGGCGATGCACTGCCATTTGCCGCCCGGCATCTTCATCCAGGTGTCCACCCACTGCTAGTGCGCATCGACCGGCTTCTTTGAACAGATTTATTGTTTGGATGTGGCGGCGGCGCCGGGGTTCTGTTTCGCCAGCTTCACGCGCGCAGCGTCCAGGTCTTTCTGTACTTTTGCAACGCTATCAGTATCGATTTCGGCCGGAACAGTCTTGTTCCACTCCTCGAGCGAGCGCTCCCAGTTGGTCACTGCCAACTTTACGCGTCCGGTCTTCATGTACAGCTCGCCAAGGTGATCGTGAATGGTCGGGTCATCGCCCATGCGTTCCGAAGCGCGGCGCAAGTTCTCCTCCGCCAGTTCGTAGTTGCCCATCTTGTAGTACACCCAGCCCAGCGAGTCGAGATAGGCCCCATTCTGGGGATCCAGCGCCACTGCGCGGCGGATGTAGCCGAGTGCCTCATCCAGGCGCGTGCCACGGTCGGCCAGCATGTAACCGAGATAGTTCAGGGTCATGGCGTCTTTAGGGTCGTCGGCCAAGACCTTGTGGAACGCCTCTTCAGCTTTGTCATACTTCTTCTGGCGTTCGTAGATCGAGCCAGCCACAAACCAGGCATAGTCCTTGTCCTCCGGCTTGCTTGAAAGGTCGATGGCTTTGTTGATGCTCTCTTCGGCGTTGTCCCAATCTTTGATGCGGCTGTACATCTGGGCGAGCGCAATATAAACCTCGCGGTCGTCGGCATTGCCCTTCAGCAGGCCTTTGACGCGCGAAATCGCGGCCTGAGGATCGCCCATGTCGGCCTGTTGCGAGGCGGCGACCATCTGCAGACCCCGGTCGTCAGGAAACTTCTTAGCGGCCTCGTCGGCAACGGCGGTAGCCTGCTGCCACTGCTTGTTATCGCGATAGGTCTCGATCAGTTGCTGATATCCCCGAACGGCGTTGTCGTCGCCCAAGTCGAGCATCTTGCGGAATGTCTGATCAGCCAACTGGGTCTTGCCCGCCTCGCGATAGATGGTTCCCAAGCGCTCCAGGAAAACGGCGCGGTTATTCTTGTCGGAGGTCGAATAATCGCCGTCAGCATGCTCGGTCTTGACCAGCAGGTCATTCAGAATCTGGATGGCTTCGTCGTACTTACCTTGCCCCTCGTCGATGACGGCCATGTTGTACTGGACTTCCAACGAGTCCGGCACAACCGAATTCGCCTTCTTCAGCGCTTCCATCGCCTGGTCGAACTTACCGTTTCGACGATCAATCTCAGCGATGCGCATATAGGTCTGCGCGTCCGAAGGGTCAGCGTCGACGATGGCTTTGTACTGCTCAAGCGCGGCTTCGGTCTGACCATCGTTCATCAGGTTCTGGGCCAATCCGCGAACTGCATCCAGGTTGTCATGGTCCAACTCGGTGGACTTGCGGTAGGCTTCGACCGCCTGCTTGTATTCCTTCTCCTGCTCGTAGGTGTAGCCCAGCGCCGAATACAGTTTGGCTGTGCGAGCCTTCTCCGGAACGGTGTTCAGGACCTCCAACGCATGGGCAGAATCACCCTCCTCGTTGTAGAGGTACGCCAACGTTGTGACCGCTTCTTCGGAATCAGGCTGAATCTTGACCGCCGCTTTAAACTCGTTCTCCGATTTCAGCAGCTCGTTATTGAGGCGGTACAAGCGGCCAAGAAGCAGGTGGTCTTCCACGCTCTTGGGATCGAGCTTAACGATCTGTTCGTACTGGTCGATGGCCAGCTTCAGGATCTCCTGCGATTGGGTGCCGGCCTGCATGTCGCCCAGCGAACGCAGATAAATCCGCCCCAGCAGGCGACGCGCTTCCAGATTATTGCCATCCCGTTTCAGGATGTCCTGCGCCTCGAGGACCGCGTCGCGAATCCTGCCCGTCTTGGCATAGAGTTCTGCCAGACCGGCATTCAGGTAATCGGAACTCGGGTCGTTCTCAATGGCTTGCCGATATTCATCGATGGCTTTATTCGCATAGTCGGAGCGGCCGTACATCGACACCATCTCCTCGTACATGTGCGCCATCATGAAGTGGTAATACGCGGAAGCCTTGTCAGGGGGCTTCGCAGGAGTCGTGGCCGCAGGCTGTGCCGTTGTTGGAGAGGAATCCTGCTGCTTGGCCGCGTCGTCCGAAGACTGGGTCGACGGCGTCAGCGTTATGTTGTCAGGAGGATTTTGGGCTACGGCAACTGAGCCAGCAAACACCATTGCCAGGATAGAGACACGGATAGGAGTAAGGATCATTCAGAACCAGCCACTACTCAACAGCGATTGGATGCCGCGCCTCACACTGGAGTCTAAGGATATTCTAGCCCGTTCCGGTTGCAATTTGGGGGCAAAAACGAATCCGTAGAAACGGCCCAGCGATGCTGAAAATTTGGGTAAATTGTAGCAAGGAGTTGGACGTGCCTGCCTGGGAAAGGTCAGTCTGTCAGAAAGCGGGCACAGCCTCCAGCACTCGCACCTTCCAGGAATTTTCCGCCGCCGTTAGCAAAACCACATAATGCAAAGTGGCGTCTTCGGAGTGGATTACGTTGCTGCCATCCATAAGCTGCAATTGGACTTGCGCTGTATCCTGCAGTTCCATGGCGGAGCCTTCTGGCGAGTAGAACACCGCTTCGACGTTGTGCCCTTTGTCCACAATGCGTTGGTGCAGACCGCTCTTCCGCTGTTCCAAAATGCTCGCCGTGATTTTGTCGTTCGCTGTGCCAGTGAAGTTGGGAGCGAGGAGATCGGTGCGATTCTGGTCGAGTGCCTGCGTCATCGCCTTCCACGCGGCAGCATAATCTCGAGCCACTGATCGCTCGGTCGTGTCTTCGACTGTGCGAGGACCGGCGTTCTGGACGTTGAGCGAGATGGACGGCTGTGGGTCAGCGAACACCAACGGCTTGGGTAGAAAAGCTAGCAGTCCGGCTACGATCAGGCACGCACGGCCAAGCCGCAGGACAGTCTTCATTGCCCACCTCTCCATTGAATCTCATTCCCTACAACAACTCCGGACGCCACCGAGATGGTAGCGCCGCCCGAGGCCGGCAGCTGAGCCTGCGCGATCCCTTGCTTAATCCGAGCATCAACTGTGCTCTTGCCCTGTGAGTCGGTAGCGGTGAAAGTGACGATGGTTCCGTCGGGCACGGGATTACCGGCGCAATCGTGAATCGGATCGGTTCGAACCAGAATTCCGCTTTTGTTCGGCGCGGCAGTCATCCGGATACTACATGGGTCAGACGCAACCTGCTGCACTACACGTCGGACAGAAGCAGCCCCGCTCGAAGCGACGAACTGCGCCGGACCCTCCTTCTTGGAAGAGTCCAGCTTGGCGTACGCCACTCCGCCCTTGGAGGTCTCCGTGCGGCTGGTGGTCTGGCCATTTACCGTGAGGTCGAACTTGATCGGCTCGGGATGCAGTACCAGGTTCTGATACTTGTCGAAGATGAAGGCCGTCCCACTGATTACGTTGGGCGTGTCAGCCGGAACACGCGACGGGCGGGCCAGAAACGCGATCGAGCTCACCGGGCCCGCGGTGACGTAAAAACTCGCGCTGTCGTCGCCGATGACTACCGTATAGTGGCCCGCATTTTGCACCTCGTCGGAGCTCAACAGCACATCTTGCCCAAGCTGGACCTGCCTCTTAAGGGCAGTTCCCGGGCCGACGAGGTAGAGCGTCGCGCTTCCGCTGCCGGAAGTTGGAATGCTCAGCCCATTTGCCGCCACGACTGTGGCAGGCACGCGAAGATCAGCGGCGAAAGCCACCGTGGCGAACATGGCCAACGCAACGATCGAAGGGAGATACGCATACGAACGCATTCTGGTCATGGCTAATCTTCGCGGTTCATGGTGTATTCGTTCACAGTGACACGATAGTTATGGACATTGGCTGCCATCTTGTCACTCAGGTCGACGGCGAATGGGACCGGGATCTGCGGCAGCAGTGCCTGATCAACGTAGCCATCCGACACCCAGATCACTTTGCCTGAATTGTCGTAGTAGGTCGCCAGAACGTGCGGAATGTTCACCGTCTGTCCGCCCTCATTCAGCAACTCGCCCTTAAGCACGTGGCGGCCGCGCGCGTCTGTTTCTACCCGCTGGTGCAGAACTCCGATAACCGGATCGGCGGACGCGGGGACCAACATCGAGTTCGGCTGCATGCGCACGTTCTTTACTTTGGATAGAGCGACGTTCGGAAAGTCAATGCGGAACGGCGAAATCTCTTTCGGCAGTAGGGTGTGCGAAATCTTGTCGAAGCTTGTTTCTTCGCCCAGCACACCGCCATCCTTGCCGATCAGCGTCGCGCCGACGGATACAAATCCCGGCACCGTATCCTCGTTCTCGATCTCGCCGACGATGATAGTGTTATTGCCCTGGGGAATCGCATTCATCGAGATGATGCGCACGCGTGGCGCCTCGACGTTCTGCGCGCCCCAATCGTCGTTAGCTCCGCGAGCGATAACATCCCAGCGCAAATAGTTTTCCTGGATGACCTGGGGTGGAACGTTGACTTCCTTCGCAACCGGCCATTCCACCTTCCACTCGCTGCCTTCCTTCACAACCTTCAGGTCGCGGGTGTCATAGAAGCCGCCTACGGCAGTCGCATACTCGAGGCTTGCACGTACCAGAGCTTCGTTGTCGCTGGAATGGAGAACCTTGGTGTCGGCTTCCTGCAGCGAGGAATAGGTTCGCAGGCTGCCGTCACGCCCGGACAGGTCACGCGCGAATGCCTGCTCATCGGTATCCCCGGATTTGGCTACGTAGGCGAACGCGCCTTTGTAGTCATGCGCCTTGACATGGGCGAAGAGCGACTGTACCGCCCCCTCGGGAGATGTTGCCGGCGACAACTCACTCGGTTGCATGGTGGCCATCGCAACCAAAACCACGGTAAGGACGATGATGATGATTGGCAGTAAGCGCTTCATTACTTGGCCTCCCGCAGGATCATCGGTTCCACTGTCGCTGGCGCCGGGAATTCCAGCGTGGTACCGACGCGGCGTCTCTCAGGAACCAACAGAACCAGAAATAGAGCTAACAGGCTGCAACCGACCGGCAGAATGCCCCACATAATTCCCTGCATTTCGGTGGGCCGGAAACCGTTGAAATCGAGCGGACGGGCCGGAGTTACATCTTCTTTCGTCCACAAGGTCACGTTTCCGTTGTCGTAGGTCTCGGCTTCGCGCCAGCCGGCAAATGCCAGCAGCGGCTCATAATAACGATCACGCACGAAGATGTACTTCAACCCATACTGATTCGCGTGCTTCAGAACCGCACGCAGAGCTTCCATACCCGACAGACCAAAATATTTGGAGTTGTACAGCTGGCCAGCGCCGTATGCGGTCATCTCCGGCAGCAGGCGGGCGGAGTTGTAATCACCGTCGACGCTATCGGCCTTGGCTTCGCGCGATACCTCGGCAAACTTGCTGCCGAAGCCCAACGTGATGTAACGGAATTTCGCATGTTCGTCGCGGTCGAGGAACGAGATTACCTGGTCAACATTGAACGGGGTGCTGTTAATCGGGTGAATGGTGATCCAGGACACGGAGGACGCCATGGTGATAACCGCGGCAATTGCGAGGCCCACCAGAGCTTTCATGCGGAAGCGCCGGATCATCGTAACTGCCAGCAGGCCGACGAAGGGCATCGCCATGATCGTGGCCCAGAAGGTGAAGCGCTCGTAGGTCAGAACGTTATAGGCGCGGCCGAGCAGCACTTTTCCCGCAGGGGTCGTCCCACCCAAGCCGATCAGCGTGGTCACGTACCAGCCGATGAGCAGAGGACGCAGCCGGCGGTCGGCCGATCCGCGAACAATGATGAAGGGGAGCGCCAGGATCAGCGCGCCCATCGGAATGATCCAGAAGTTGATTCCACTGAACGGATGAAGAATGTAGTTGTCGCGCGATCCATGCGGGATCGGCATTTGGTTGATGGGATTCTTCAGCAGGGCGATCCAGTATGGATAAAGCACAACCACGACGCCGGCTATCGCGATGGCGGCGAAGATCACCGCTCGGCCTAGAACACCGCCAATCGAGGCATGATCCTCTTTGTCGGCGGAGGCGTCGCGATCGAGGATTGCCAGCACCAGGACTGGAATGGCAAACAATACCGCTCCGAACAGCAGCGTGACATGGTGGGCCGCGGCAGCCGCCCAGGCAAGCGCAACAGCTTTTAACAGGGAGCTAAACCTTCCCGTCCGCAACCAAACATAGAAGAAAGGCACCGCGTTCAGCGTTAGTGCGGCCGCTGCGGTGGTTGGCAGCTGGCCCGATTGATACACCAGCATGGATAGCGAGCCCAGAAACACCGAACCCAGCGCGGCATAGCTTGCGGAAACTTCATCGACCCACAGCGCGGCATAACGGTACATGCCGATCGGCAGCAGCAGAATTGCCAGAAATTGCACGAACATGTAGGCCATCTTCAGGCCCATGATGTGCGAAAACAGCGCGATCCACTGGTGGGTCAGCGGCGGATAAGTCGTCTGCGAGAAGCCGCCAAACCACTTCGGGTTCCACGGATTGAACCAGTGATGGGCATAGTGCGCCGCGAAGAACATGTGCGTGTTCGCGTCGTAAGAGCTTGCCGGCAGCTGCATCAGCAGCAGAGGCCCGTGCACCGCCAGACAAATCAGCAAAATAGCGGACAAGGGAATCGCTCGCGAGGGGAAAGTAGGCGATTGCGATATCAAAGGAACTGCCTCCGGCGATAGACGTTCAGAGCTGTTCGATTCGCAGATCGCCATTTCGGTTGGCCGGAGCACCCGCACACCAGAGCTGCGCGATTTTCCGATTGGCCCTGGAATGCAGACCCTAGCTCCTCAAAATGTGAACCGCGATACCACTTAAAAGCTGAGTAGATGATGTTCCAAGCTCCCGAACAGCCATTGCGGAGTAACTCGCATCCGACGAAGAGGAATTCAGCTTACAAGCGGAGTTCCTGCACTCTCGACATGTCAGTGAGTCGCCTAAGTGAAAACAAGAACTGTTCTCCTGATTCTCTGCTCCCTATTTCTCTCGGTTGCGGCGCTGGCGCAGACGTTCGAGGTTGACGGTCAACAATCGCAACCTACGCCCAACTCGCCAAATAACACCAAGAAGAAAAACCAACCAGCCGGCCAAGCCAACGCAAGTGGCGACAACGGTTTTGGATGGGGGAGCAGCATCGAAGTCGGACGTCTGGCCCGTGCCGCGCAGGACGCTCTGCGCCATGGCAACCCGGGTGCCGCAGCCGATTACGCCCAGCGCGCGGTGAAAGCCGCTCCGCAGGACAGTAAGCTGTGGTTCCTGCTGGGTTACACCTCGCGATTGGCAGGACGCTATCAGACCTCTGTCGACGCTTACCAGCACGGCCTGCAGATGTCGCCGGGCAACGCCGACGGCATGAGCGGACTGGCGCAGACCTACGCGCGTATGGGCCGCAATGATGACGCCAAGCGCCTGTTGACAGAGGTGATTCGGCAAAACCCGAAGCGCACGGACGATCTGCTGATCCTCGGCGAACTCGACATGCGTACTGGCGACACCCAGCAGGGAATTAACCTGCTGCAGCGCGCCGAAGCGCAGCAGCCCAGCTCACACGCCGAGTTGATGATCGCAGTGGCCTACCTGAAGCTGAAGCAGCCTGAGAAGGCCAAACAGATGCTCGACCTGGCCAAGAAGCATTCGCCAAACAATGTTGAGATTTTCCAGGCAGCGGCCAACTACTATCGCGAGGAACACGACTACAAAGCTGCGATCACCACACTGAAGAGCGCGCCGAAGATGACTGCGTCCGTGCTGGCTGATCTCGGCTACACCTACGAATTGGACGGCGACAAGGAACAGGCAGCGCAGGCCTATGCGCGGGCGGCGAATGAGAAGCCGAAAGAGATTGGATATCAACTCAGCGCCGCGCAGGCTGAACTGCGACTCGGCGACACTGAAAAGACTAGGCAGTATTTGAATCGTGCTGCAGCGATCGACGCAAATCACTACCGCTTGCACGCCATCAAAGCGCTGCTCGCGAAGGAAGAAAATCGTCAGGCCGATGCGATCACCGAGTACAAAGCGGCGATTGCCGCACTTCCCGCAGGTGGAGTCCCAGAGGGCCAGCTCTATCCGGTACAACTTCGGCTGAACCTGGCCGAACTCTATCGTGAAAGTGGAGACGATGCAGCCGCGCATCAGCAACTGGCGATGGCTGAGCAGGAAATCAGCAAGCTCAATGTGGAGGGGACGGCGAAAGCCGAATTCCTGCGGGTGCGCGCCTCCATCAAGACATCAGACAACGACCTGAAGGGCGCTGAAGCCGACCTGCTTGAGGCGCGCAAGCTTGATCCCGGCAATGACAACATCACGCTGGAGTACGCGAACCTCTTGTGGAAGGAAGGCCGCACCGAGGAGTCGCGCAAAATCTACGAGGGTGTGCTGGCGAAGGATCCCGACAACCGATATGCCCTCGAAGCGATGGGTTATCTTTACCGCGAAGAGAATGACCCAAAGATGGCCGCCGAGTATTTTAACCGGCTGGCGAAAGCCTATCCCGACGACTATATCCCGTACCTGGCCCTGGGCGACCTCTACACTCAGACCAGGCAGTATCAGTTAGCTGATGACAATTATCAGCAGGCCTACAAGCTCGCGCCGGAAAATCCGCTGATTATCGCCAACGCCGCCAATGCCGCGATCGAAGCGCAGCAGATCAAGCTTGCCGGTATGTGGGTGAATCGCGCCAAGGGAACGATGAATGATGACCCGCGCGTCATGCGCGAGCGCGAGCGCTACCTCTTCCACTCCGGCAACTACGCGGAGTCGGCGAAGCTGGGCTACAAGGTACTGGAAAAACTTCCCAAGGATCGCAACGCTTCCGTCTACCTGACGTACGACCTATATAACCTGGGCCGCTATGACGACGCCCTTGCCGTGGCGGACAAGTACGATTCGATTCTCCCCAACGAGCCCAACTTCCCGCTCATCGAGGGACACGTCCACAAGCACTCGCAGCTGTTGGACGAAGCCGTGAATGACTACACCCGATCCATTCAACGTGATCCAAAGATGGCGGAAGCGTACGTCAATCGCGGCTACACGCTGAATGATATGCAGAACGCCCAGCAGGCGGCACAAGATTTCAACACCGCGCTGAAACTATCGCCGAACAATGGTATCGCGCATCTTGGGTTGGCCTTCAGCGATCTGCAATTGCGCCATCCGCAGGAGGCGCGTGAGCAGGCGGAAGAAGCGCAGAAGTTGCTGGGCGAGTCAGGCTCAACCCATCTGGCTTTGGCAACGGCTTACCGTCAGGAGCACCTGTTGTCCAGTGCGGAGAAAGAATACCGCGCGGCGATTAAGTTCGCTCCCAACGATCTGGGCTTGCAACTGGCGCTCGCTGACACGCTCTATGACATGCGGCGATATCAGCAGTCCATTGACGCACTGAACGCGGCTCTGGGCATCTCGCCCGATGATCCGCTGATTTATGGACGCATGGCCCATGCGTATGCGCACCTCGGCCGCAAGGACGAGACCATGCGCTACGTGGAAGCAGCCGAAAAACTTGGCGGTGAACAGTCGTCGATCCTGCTCGATACAGGCGACGCGTTGTTGACCTTGGGCGACCGCAAAGCGGCCATGGATCGTTTTGCACGCGCCCTGGACGCTCCCGACGCCAACCGGGTCGACGCGCGTCTGGCAATCGCTCGGTTGATGGTCAAGTACGGCGAGGATGAGGATGCCAAGCAGCAAATCAGTCTGGCATTCGCCGAGAGCCGCATTGGCGAGGCCCCCCCGGTGACGGCCGACAACCTGATCGAAGCCGCAAACCTTCTGCTGGCGATGCATGATTTCACTCTTGCATCCGACTATTTCCAGCGCGCCGGACAAGCAGGCGCCTCGCCCGATATCGTCGCCATCGGAATGGCGAACACATACCTCGCCCAAGGGAAGACCAAGCAAGCCAATGAGGAGCTCGCAACCATCAGCTCTGATCCGGCAGCTAATCAGAACTATGACTACCTGATCGCCCAGGGTCAGGTATACCGCCAACGCCACGAGAGTTGGAACGCGTTGATGACACTGTCGCAGGCGGATCAATTGGGCGGCAGCGAAATCGCTCAGATGGAAGGCTTGCAGGTTGCGAGTGAAGAAGGAATGCGGGTTACGGATCATCTGAGCCTACTCACCGACTTTGCGACCGGCGGACTGTACGACGACTCGACGATCTACATGTTGGACAAGCAGATCTTCGGCATCACCAACAATGCAAATCTTCCGCCGCCACGCTCGCAGCAGGAGTCACTGTTTACGACGGCCTATCGCTATCACTTCGACAATAACTTTCCGATGTTGAGCGGGTTTTTCCAGATCCGCAACGCCACCGGCGAAGAGTCGTTGCCGCAGGAAGCGCTGATCATCAACCGCAACACCTTCGATTACAACTTCAACACCGCTTTGAATCCGGTGCTTCATCTTGGCAATGCCTGGATTGCATTTAATACCGGCTTGCAATTCACCATTCGCCGCGACACCGAAGCACCGCAGTACATGGACCAGAACCTTTTCAGGCAGTTCGCTTACTTCAACAGCAGTTCGTTCGCGAATTGGATATCGATGAACGGCAGCATCTATCACGAAGCCGGACCATTTACGGCGACGCCGTACAAACAAGATTCCAACGATGTCGGTACGACTTTGCAGTTCACAGTGGGCCGTCCGTGGGCCAAGACGTTCTTCATTACGGGGTACACCCGGCGTGATCTGACGTTCAGTCCGCAGCCCCGGCAATTCTTCACCACGTCGACTTATGCCGGCATTCAACACAACTTTGGGCAAAAGCTTTCGGTAACCGGACTGGGCGAGTATATCCGCTCCTGGCGCACGCAAGACGCGTTGCAGGCGACCGCACAGGCATTGCGACCGGGCGGTTCTGTCCAATACAAGCCGAACGATTCCTGGACGGTCAACGGCCAGTTTGCCTGGACGCGCGGAGAAGGGTTTCAGGAGTATGACAACGTATACAGCAGTTTCTACATCACTTACCTAAGGCCATTTCACCGGTCCTTCAGCGACGACACTGGGGAATACAAGATTGCCTATCCCCTGCAATTTTCTGTTGGCATCGAGGCGGAGCAGTTCCCGGAATTTACGGGGGTTGCACAGAGCGGAACGTTGATTCGTCCCGTTGTCCGCCTCTCGATTTTTTAGGCCCAGGGGAGCTCATGAAGATTTGTTTGATCACGGCATTTCCGCCTAGCAGGCGAGGGCTAAACGAGTATGGGTTTCACCTGGCGCGGGAGTTGCGGCGTGATCCCTTCTTGAGTCTTACGGTTCTAGCAGACGAGCTTGAAACCCCAGCGGAGGAGTTGCCCGACTACGACGTCATACGCTGTTGGAGCTTCGACGGAATGTCGAACCCGTTGCGTTTGACCAAGGTGATCCATGACATCAAGCCGGACGTGGTGTGGTTCAACTTACTGTTCTCCACGTTTGGGAACAAGCCGGTGCCGGCATTCCTGGGATTGGGACAGCCTGCTATTTCGCGCCTGACGGGACATTACACGCACGTCACATTGCATCACCTGATGGACAACATTAACCTGGCCGACTCCGGCATACGCTTTCCGCGGCTGTATCGGGCGGCCGGTTCCATTGCGACCCGGATGCTGCTCATGTCGAATTCGATCTCCGTTTTGCTACCGGTGTATCGGCGGACGCTGATCGAAAAGTATCGCGGCGACAACGTCCATTT
The DNA here is from genome assembly GCA_963780495.1 of uncultured Acidobacteriaceae bacterium. Classification (GTDB taxonomy): domain Bacteria; phylum Acidobacteriota; class Terriglobia; order Terriglobales; family Acidobacteriaceae; genus Bog-257. The sequence continues at coordinate 244,031 of CAWACF010000007.1, read as the reverse complement.
CCGTGCGCACGGGATATTGGGCGGATGTCCGGAACCTCCGGATTTCGACAGTCGCGGCAATCCCGAACATCGAATTCTCGCTTTCGGCAAATGGGGCACGTACAAGCGAGTGGAGTTGCTGCTGGAAGCATGGACCGAGCTTTCGGCTCGCATGTCGAATCTGCGCTTAGTCGTAGCCGGCGGTAACCATCCTGCGACGCCAGGTTATATCGAGTCGGTCGCCGAGAGTATGAAGGACGACCCGCGTGTCGAATTTACCGGATACGTGGAAGAAGATGACATCCCCGGCCTCTTCCGTAGTGCGAGCGCCTTAGTACTTCCATATTCTTCCGCCACTGGAGCGAGCGGTGTAGCCCACCTTGCCTGCGAATTCGGCGTCCCAATCATATCGGCGGGGATCGATGATTTCCGCGAGATGGCTCTGGATGAGGGTCTGGCTGTCGCCTTTTATAAAACCGGGGACGCAAGCAGCTTGGCGGCTGAATTGCACGCTCTTTTGAACGACCCAGAACTCATGCGCGAGATGGCAGAGCAGAACTTCTCGGCCGCACTACGAATGACTATGCCCCAGATAATCCGGCAATACTTACGCTCGTTTGATTTGCAGCAACGCGCCCGTGCTCTGGAACCAATATCGCGATTTCGAAGAATCCCCTCTTGGATTCCTTCGCGTTCTGCGATCTTCCGGGCCGCCGCTCCGAGGTGGCAGTCATGGACATAAGGGCCATTTTGTTGATCGGCGGTATCAATCCAAAGGACGGAGAGCCAACGGAGCGCTTCGGCACAATTCCGCTCGCTTGCCTCGATGTACTCGGAATGTCGGTGGAAGAGAGAGTAGTGCAACGGCTGCGGCACTTTGGCATCACAGTTTGCAGCGTTATCACTGATTCTCCGGCGGAAGCTCAGCCGTTCCTCCGCGGCCGTTCTCTCGACTCGCGAATGCGATTGTTGCACGCGGATGGCGAGCAACTCTGGCAGGTCGCCGAGCAAGAATTCCAGCGTTGCGCACAGGACGGCGCTGAGCTCGTGATTGTCCTACGGGCGGGCGCTTACGTGGAGGTCGACTACGAAGAAATGATCCAGCATCATCTGGATCGCCGCAGCTCCGTGACGCGAGCGATGGACGCGGACAAATCGCCTCTTGACTTGTTCGTACTAAGCGCATCGGCCCGAATGGACGCTGCAGAGGTGTTCCAGAGCCGGTTGCAACACCTGCGCCGGGAATCCGAGCCGTTTCCGGTGAAAGGCTACGTCAATCGTCTGCAAAGTGCCTCGGACCTGAGGCGGCTGGCTGTGGACGGCTTGCTGGCACGTAATGCGGTTATTCCGAGAGGCAAGGAAGTAAAACCAGGGATCTGGCTAGGGCCATCTGCGCGAGTCCATCGGAAAGCCCGGGTCGTGGCGCCGGCTTATATCGGAGCTGGTAGCAAAATCCGTGCATCCGCGCTGATTACGCGGGGCACGGTAGTCGAGCAGCATGCCGTGGTGGACTGCGGAACTGTGGTTGAAAACACCACCGTTCTTCCCTTTACGTGCCTGGGAGTCGGGCTCGACGCTATGCATTGCGTGGTTGGTTTTCGTCGGGTCGCCCACATCGCCCGCAACGTGGAGGTGGAGGTTCATGACGAAAAACTGGTGGGAATGATCCCTTTGAGTCCAGTTTCACGATTGGCAGGCAGCACAGCTGCTCTTTTTGCCTTCTTACCAAAGGAGATTTATCGCGGCTTTGCTTCGCCATGGCGGCGTAAGCAGGCGGCGCGGAGTGCGGAGACTTCAGAGGGGGCGGAGTCCTCCATGCAGAATCCGGTTTTGGAAGCTTCGGCTTCTGACGCGGAACCATCGGAGTTCCCTTCCAACATGGCAGTCGTGAGGAGATATGGAGACCATTAGTCGACCCGTTGTTGTAAAGAGAATGCCGGAAAAGATGAATTTATTTCAGGCTCGTAAGTTCCTTAAAGAGGTGCAGCCTTTTGTGAATTCGGACCGGCCCCAAATTGTGTTCGATATGTCGCAAGTACGACACATCGACGCCGCAGGTGTCGACGTGCTGCTACGTTGCATGCGCGCCGCTGTCAAGCACGACGGCGATTTGAAGTTGGCGGCGCTTTCGCCCCAGGCTGCTGTTGTGCTGGAACTGACGCGCACCGGCCGTTTGTTCGAGATTTACGAAAACTCGACTGCTGCAGTGAAGAGCTTTAGCAGCTTCCTGCCCAACGCGATGAGGCAATTCGAGCCTCATGGAATTCACGCCGCAATACCGCCGGCGTCTGTTTCGAGCACAGACGAACAGCAGGGAACCGGACTGGCGGCATGAGCACAAATCCCGACACGATATTGATGAGCCCTCCGCGCGAGAGCCGATGGGACAAGTTCGTGTCGCGTTGGGCTCCGCAGTACGCTCACCATGCAAAGATCCTGAACGGAAGCATCATTCTTCTGATCGGGTCGGTGTTCGTCAGCCTGGGAAACTTCGGATACAACATCGGCGTCGCTCGCATGCTCGGTCCGTCCGACTTCAGCCACGCGGCGGCTGCCGTCACGATCCTTATGCTGATCTCCGCCATCACGCTGTCGTTCCAGTTGGTGTGTACCAAGTTGGTTGCCAAGGCGGATTCAGTCGAATCAAAGGCCGCGGTCTTTCAACACCTGATGCAGCGGGCATGGATGATCGGAATTGGCCTGGGCGTTTTTATGCTGCTGGCGAGTTCAGTATTGACAGCTTATCTGCGTTTTTCCAGCCCGTGGATCATGGTCCTGCTCGCTGTCGGACTGACGACCTACGTTCCTCTCGGGGTGAAGCGCGGAGGCCTCCAGGGGACATGCCGGTTTCGCGGGCTAAGCTGGAACATGGCGGCCGAAGCTCTCATCAAGTTTGTTGGCGCGATCGTGCTGATCGAGCTTGGCTTTGGCGTACTAGGCGCGGTGGCAGCCATTTCAGGCTCGGTGATCTTCGCGTTCTTTCTGCCAGACAGCGCTAAGGAATTGCGCGGTCCCGCCGTGGATCGCCCCTCTGCTCCGGTCGGCGAGGCCAGGCAGGCCATTGTCTTCTTCGTTGGGCAGGTCATCATCAGCAACATCGACATTCTGATGGTGAAACACTTTTTCCCGCCATCCGAAGCGGGGCTTTACGCAGCAATTGCACTGGTCGGACGCCTTCTTTATTTCGCGTGTTGGTCGGTCGTAAGCGCCATGTTTCCGGTGTCTGCCGAAAAGAAGGAGGAGCAAGCGTCCAGCTCATTACTGCCGATTCCTCTCTTTCTCGTGACGGGCATGTCTATCGTCTTCGTTCTCCTGCTTGCAGCGTTCCCCAAGCTGGTTTTTCAGTCTTTATTCGGAGCCCATTTCCACGTAGCCGGGATTGGCGGCCTCCCCTGGCTGCTAAGCATGAATGCAGCTGCCACGGGCGTTTACTCCATCGCAGTGGTGCTGATGACGTACGAGATGTCGCGCCGGATTGCCAATACAGGCTGGCTGCAGCTGGTGGTGAGTGGGCTGATTGTTCTAGGAATTACATGGTTTCACTCGACTTTGTTGGAGGTGATCATCGTCCAGCAGGTCCTCAGGGTTTTGTTGTTATGTGCGGTGGCCTTCCCCTTCGTCAAGTTATGGGCTACCGCGGGCGGGAGACTACATGAAGAGGCTACGGCGCGTTACTGAAGCGGAAGTCATCGCGGAATTCCTGAAGAACGAGTTCTATCAGGAAGAGTTCCATCAGGACCGCGAACAATTCGAGGATCTCGTTCTGGCCGCGCAGATCACGGATGAACCCGGAAACGCACTGCGCCGGGCGTTATTGTTTCGTCGTCGCGGCCACATGTGGCGCGAGCTGCCTGCTGACACGCAGTGGTGGGAAGTGCAGATTGAGCCGCAAGATCTGGAACGAGTGAGCGTCTTTCCCAGGGCACAGTGGCGCCGAGTAGCTGACGGCAGCTTCCTTTTGAAGGACATTGTGAAGCGCATAAGAACGAAGCCGTTCCGCGGACGCACCCGGGATTTCATCGCTAAGGTCCAGGCGTTGAGCTATTACCTGCGCAATCATCAAGACAATAGCGCGGTCCTGCTCATCGGAATCGACGACGGCCATCCAGTGACAGTGCTTGAGGGCAATCATCGTCTCACCGCTGCCTTACTCGTTTCGCCCGACGTCTTGCAGAGTCGCTTCCGGGTTTTCTGCGGCTTATCGCCAAAGATGTCGCAGTCGTGCTGGTATCAGACAAACCTGCCAAACCTCTGGCGGTATGCGCGGAATCGTGCGCGCAACCTATTTTATGACCCCGATGCGGATGTCGACCGCCTTTTAAAGCCGGACGACGACATCAAGTCCACTTCGCAGCCGGCGCTGCGGACTGTGACTGCGTCGAAGATCGAAGTTAACGGCCAACGGTAAAAATTTTTTGTGTGGGAGAGCTGCCCGATGAAGGCTCATCAGAGAATTATCACAAAGGTCATGGTGCTGGTTGTTGGGGCGGTGATGTGCGGCGCCCCGGAAATCGCCCAGGCAAGGCAACAGCAAGAGACGGCTAATCCGCAGAGCACGCAACAGGATCAGCAGGGCGGGACCACCGTCGATCCGTCTAAGGGTCCTCTGCAGCCCGTCCCTACCGAAAACCAGCCGACGCAGAATACCTCTCCGAATATGCCGGAGAGTTACACGGAGACAATGCCGGCGACCCCGGCTCCGCAACCGAAGCCGCAGCAGCAAATGCAAGAGCCATTAGGAGCTGCCACTGCTGAGGGAGTTCCCGTAGTCGGTGGTGCGGCATCGCGCCCGGCCGGAGAAGCGATCGCCCCCGATAAGCAGAAGCAGCGCCGATCGTTACTGCTGAAGATCGGATTGATCGCCGCGGTTGGTGTGGCTGGTGGCGTGGTCTACGGGCTTTCCAAAGGAACGCCCAGCAAGCCATAGCCCTAGTCGCTTCGAGTCAGCAAAATATTCCACACCGCGAAGGGCCTGCGCAATGCCATCGTCACGTCCGCCGTTAATTTCGTTCTCAGGTCTCGACGGCTCAGGCAAGAGTACGCAGATTGCGAACCTGCGAGAGTTTCTGCATACCCGTGGCCTGTCAACGAGCCTGCTCGCTTTCTGGGATGACGTGGTTGTACTCAGTCGTTATCGCGAGGGGTTCGTTCACAAGGTGTACGGAAGCGAAAAAGGCATTGGCGCGCCGGACAGGCCAGTGAATCGCCGCGACAAGAACGTTCGCAAGTGGTATCTAAGCATTATTCGGCACGGGCTGTATTTGTTGGACGCGCTGCACTTGGTGAGAGTCATTAGCAAAGCCCGGCGCTCGGGCGTCGATGTTGTCATCATGGATCGCTACATCTATGACGAGTTGGCGAACCTGCCACTCTCTAATGCGCTGACCCGGATTTTTGTAAGGCTGGTAACGGCGTTCGTTCCTACGCCAACTGTCGCTTACATTCTGGATGCTGACCCTGAAGCAGCCCGTGCCCGCAAGCCGGAGTACCCAGTCGAGTTCCTGCATCTTTGCCGCAGCGCGTACCTTCGACTTGCGCGCATGCTTCGAAGCCTTACCGTTATTCCTCCGTTGCCTATTGATGAAGCTAAGCGCGAAGTGGAAGGCGCCGCAGTATCTGCCCTGGGGCCTGACTCAAGGGCCAACGAAAGCGTGCTGAATACGGTCCAACGCGCCTGATACGGGACTTGCTCTCTTGCTGTAACAATTACCCTGCGCCTTCCCTTACTACTCATCGAGCATCTACTTTGGTAATTTTTTGGATTGAAAATAAGGCACTTACAGGCTTCGAAGACCCGCAGAGTTTGGCAATGCAGTTGTAAGAGGAACAGTGTTGTTGCGTGATCAGTTCGACCGCACAACCGCTACTGTCCTTCGGTCCGAGTACCAGACGGGACTCAGCGCAGCGGCACTCAGTGCCAAGGTTTCTGGAGGATATTGGTAATGAAGACCCCATTTCTACTTGCGTTGCCACTGGCCGCGTCCCTGATGGTACCGGCAGTAGCGCAACAGACCACTTCAGACAGTCAGCAAAATTCGGCGCAGAGTTCTTCGTCTTCGAGTACGACCAGCAACTCCCAGCCGGCCGCAACCGCGCCGGATGCCAACTCTGATCAAAACATGTCAGCCCGTCAGCCGTTACAGCCCGAGACGCGGGAAGGCTTCTGGGGCAAGATGAATCCGTTCGCGCGCAAGAAATACGTACAGCGCCAGCTGAGCCCGATTCGTAACCGCGTGAACGAACTCGATGACCTCACTGCAGAAAACGCTCGCCAGATTAAGGACGTGGATGCGCGCGCGCAGGAAGGTATTCGCCAGGCCGACGCCAAGGCGACCCAGGCTGACCAGCATGCGGTCGATGCCGGTAACCGTGCAACTCAAGCAAACCAGACCGCCCTGCAGGCCAGCACTCGTTTGAACACGGTTGAGCAAGTCGTCGGCAACATTGACCAGTACCAGCCGGCTTCGCAGACCGAGATCCGTTTCCGCTCCGGCCATACCGTGCTAGGCACCGGTTCGAAACAGGCGCTTGATGACATGACGGCCAATCTGAAGGATTCGAAGGGCTACATCATCGAAGTCCAGGGCTTTTCGGCGGCGGGAGGACAGGCCGGCGTGCAAAGCTCGCAGGCCATGGCGAATTCCGTTGTCCGCTATTTGGTTGAGAAAAACGAGATTCCCGTATACCGCATCTTTGTGATGGGCATGGGGAACGCCAAGGTTCCCGCTCCTGAAGGTTCGACGGCAAAAGCGCGCGGCAATCGTGTCGAAATCAGCCTGCTGAAGAACGATGTTGATCAGTTGGCGTCGGCGCAGAGCAGCGGACAACAGATGAGTGGCAGCAGCATGAGCAGCTACGGCAACAATCCGACCGGCTACTCGCACCCCGAGAATTCCCCCACCACCCAACCGCAGCAACAGCCCGGCAACATGAACTCAGCCCCCAGCAATCCCACTCCGCCGCAGCAGTAAAAGATGTTGCGGCTTTTTCTCCGACCCCTCGCGCAAGCGAGGGGTTTTCTTTGTCGATATAGCTGGCAGATTGAGGTCCGAAAACAGCGAGCCTCAGCCGCCCGTGAGTGATAGTCTGCTGACAGAAAACATGGAGACGCTCTACTACTCGCGCATGTCCTCGCCCGTCGGGCCACTGCTGATCGGCGTTTCGAAGTCTGCCGTCGTCCTGCTGGAGTTTGATCGCGGGCTGCCGCAGATGATCGCCGGCCAACCGGTCGCCTGGGAGGAGTCCGAGAAGCAGACGAAAACCGTCCACAAGCAGATGGGCGAATATTTTGCTGGCCGTCGGAAGGAGTTCGAACTGGAGCTGGATCTGCGCGGAACGGAGTTCCGCAAGCGTTGCTGGGACGAGCTGCTGCGGATTCCCTACGGCAAGACCCGCTCCTATGCGGAAATCGCTCGCGCTATCGGCAGTCCCAACGGTTTTCGCGCCGTGGGACAGGCCAACCATTACAACCCAATCGCGATCATCGTGCCCTGTCATCGTGTGCTTGCTGCGGGATGCTACCTGGGTGGTTATGGCGGAGGCTTGCCGACCAAAGCATTCTTGCTGCGGCTGGAAGGCGCGCCATTCCGAGAAGAGCCCCGCGCCTCTGATGAACCACAGCAACTCGCTTTCACCGCGAGCTAGTTTCCATCTCTGGCGTGGCCGCCAGGAGAGTTCGCGTGTAGGGATGGGTCGCAGCGGTCGTAATGTGCTCGGTCGTACCGATTTCCACGATTTCACCGCGCTGCATCACAGCAATCCGGTCGGCAAGATAGCGCACGATCGGCATCGAGTGCGAGATAAATAAATAGGTCAAGTGAAACTCGCGCTGAAGTTGCTTCAGCAGGTTCACAATCTGCGCTCCCACACTGACATCTAGCGCTGAGACCGGTTCATCGGCGACGATGAAGCGCGGCTTCAGTACCAGCGCACGGGCAATCCCTATGCGCTGCCGTTGGCCGCCGCTGAATTCGTGCGGGTAGCGGCGGAGGGCCGATTCGTCCAGCCCTACCGCTCGCATCGCTTCCGCGGCGCTTTGCCGCCGACTGCGCCCGCTCTCGCTGCCGTGGATCGCCAGCGGCTCACAGACAATCTGCTCGACGTTCATGCGCGGGTCGAGGGAACCGAACGGGTCCTGGAAGATGATCTGCATGTCGCGGCGCAATCGCCGCAGTTCAGCCCCGCTCGCGCGCAGTACGTTCATGCCATCGAAGACTATCTCACCGGAGTCGGCTTCAATCAGGCGCAGGAGCATACGGCCCAACGTGCTCTTTCCGGAACCAGATTCGCCCACCAGGCCGAGCGTCTCCCCAGCCTTGATGGTGATCGAGACGTCATTTACGGCCCGTACTTGCCCCGAGGGGCGCAATCCAAAGGCTGATTGCTCGGTGTGATAGGTCTTGACGAGGTGATTTGCCTGCACAAGCGGCATGTCGCGATGGTAACAAACGGCAAGTTAACGAAAATTGAAGATGACGAAAGCACCCTCCAATCGCGATTTTTCTCAGATTCCCACAAACGCTATCACCCAGGATAGCGTTAGCGAATCATTGCGAGAATGAATCGAAGCCGCGTGAATTCTGCACGCCAAGCCAGCCTCCGGTAAATCCGCTCCGCGTTTGCACAAAAACCTGGCACACGCCTGTGGACGAGCTGCACTCGATTGAAAACAAAGCGGATACAATTGCGAAAATTTCGTTGACTTCCTCCACGCCAAGAGTAAAACACAATCGTTCTTTGACAAGTTCCAGGCTCTTCAGTCGGCAGTTTGCCGCTTCAAATGCGCGTAAGTGCGTTGCGAGGTTCTCGGCAACTTGTGGCGGAAGCTCGGTCAATCTAGGTTTGGCCTTGTGTCGAACCAGTGATCGAAGACACCACAAGAACTGGCACGGAAGACACGGAACGAATCAAAGGCGAGACGGAATCCCGAAGCGTTGAACAGTTGTTCCGGTGAGAGGATCGCACGACGTCTGAGATGAATGTGGACCACATGCGCAAGCATGAGGAGCCTCAGGCAGCAAAGATAGAAGCGAGTCGCCTTACCAAGAACAGCGGTCGTTCAGATCAGGATCGCCAGAAGTGGAGCTGAAATTGTGGCGTCGCATACGAAAGTATGCGAAGTCAGAAGATCAGCGAAGACGGAAGCGAGTCACCGATCGTGAACACCAGGTTCACTAGCCTTCGGGATTCTTTTTGCGTGTCTGTTCGGAGGCCGTTGGCCAAATCCCTTATCAGTCTCTTCCGAATCCGGATTCCCATCAGTTTTCTTCCGCGATTATCTGACACTCAATACGCTATAGCGGTATATTCCCGTGCTTCTTCGGCGGATTCTTGTCCCGCTTATTCTCGAGCATATCCAGCGCCTGAATCAGTTTGCGACGGGTGTCGCGCGGACGGATGACGGCATCGAGATACCCGCGCTCGGCGGCGACGTAGGGATTGGCGAAGCGGTCGCGGAACTCCTCGATCTTCGCCGCGCGGTCGGCGTCGGGATTCTCCGATTTTTCCAGCTCGCGGCGATACACGATATTCACAGCGCCTTCCGGCCCCATGACGGCGATCTCGGCTGTCGGCCACGCGTAGTTCACGTCCGTGCGGATGTGCTTGGAAGCCATGACGCAATACGCACCACCGTAGGCCTTGCGCGTGATTACGGTGATTTTTGGCACAGTTGCCTCGGAGAAGGCGTATAAGAGCTTGGCGCCGTGCGTGATGATGCCGCCATACTCCTGCTGCGTTCCCGGCAGAAATCCCGGTACATCCTCGAAGGTGATCAACGGAATGTTGAAGCAGTCGCAGAAGCGGACGAAGCGCGCTCCCTTGATGCTGGCATTAATATCGAGAACTCCCGCCAGAAATGCCGGCTGATTGGCGACAATGCCCACCGGTTTTCCGTTCAGCCGTGCGAAACCGATCACGATGTTCTTCGCGTAGTGCTCCTGAACCTCGAAGAAATAGGTATCGTCGACCACCGTATTAATAACGTCCTTGATGTCGTAAGGCTGGTTCGACTCAGCCGGAACGATGCTGTCGAGGCGCTCATCCTCGCGATCGATAGGATCGGTACACGCCCGGCGCGGCGGATCTTCGAGATTGTTCGACGGCATGAAGCTCAACAACTCTCGAACCATGCTGAGGCACTCGGCGTCGTCGTGCGCCATAAAGTGAGCTACGCCTGACCTCTCGTTATGCGTAACCGCGCCGCCCAGTTCATCCTTGGTAACTTCCTCATGCGTCACCGACTTGATGACATCAGGCCCGGTGATGAACATGTAGGAGGTGTTCTGCACCATGAGGATAAAGTCAGTCATAGCCGGGGAATACACCGCTCCGCCGGCGCACGGTCCCATGATGGCCGAGATTTGCGGGACTACTCCTGATGAGAGAACGTTGCGCAGGAAAATATCGGCATAGCCGGCCAGCGAACGAACGCCTTCCTGGATGCGCGCGCCGCCGGAGTCGTTGAGGCCGATCACCGGCGCGCCCACTCGCATAGCCATGTCCATAATCTTCACGATCTTTGCAGCATTGGTCTCGGAGAGCGAGCCGCCGAAGACCGTGAAATCCTGCGCGAAGACGAATACCAGCCGCCCTTCGATGCGGCCATAGCCGGTCAGGAAGCCGTCGCCGTAATACTTCTGCTCTTCCATGCCGAAGTCGGTGCAGCGGTGGGTGACCAGCTTATCGGTTTCCTCGAAGGTCCCTTCGTCGAGAAGAAACTCAACGCGTTCGCGTGCCGACATCTTGCCTTGCTTGTGTTCGCGAGCCCGGCGCTCTTCCCCTCCGCCGATCTCGGCAAGAGTGTCGCGACGCTTGAGTTCCGCTAGTTTCTGTTCCAGATTCATGGGCGTGATTATAAATAGCGGCGGCAGCGGCGGGGGGAAAGGATTGTGTTGTGAGGCTCACCGAGCTTTGTGACGAAGGTACTTGTCGACGGTTCGCTTCAGCCTTTCGGTCACAACTTACTGAAAGTGCTGCCAGCCGCCCGGCTTTAGAACCCGCGTTTTGCCGTCGGCCGTTGCCAGCCTCATCTGGCGGTCAGGCACGATCTCGCCGATCAGGCTGATCCGTACGCCTGCGATTTCCTTGGGAACTTGCCGGGTCGGGGGCGAGGTGAAAAGCAGTTCGTATTCCTCTCCACCGTGCAACGCAAAATCCAAGCCGGCCTTGCCTCCTACGGTCGGCAAACTACTGGCATAAACCACGGCACCGGTCTCACTCTCGTCACAGATGTGGCCGAGATCGGTGGAGAGTCCGTCGCTGATGTCGATCATCGCCGAAGCGAGTTTCTTCTCACGCAGATATTGCCCCACGGCGATTCGCGGCTCTGGATAGAAGTGCTTGCGATGAGAGGCAGGTCGAAGCTTCTTTCCCTCTCGCAATGCATTCAAGGCTGCGACCGAGGATCCCAGAGATCCGGTCACATAGAGCAGATCGCCGGGTCGTGCTCCCGAACGAAGTACTGCCTTGCCCACCGGGGCTGAGCCGAGCACTACTATGTCGGCCAAAATCGGCCCCGGCGACTGTGCTGTGTCTCCGCCGGCCAGAAGAACCCCGTGGTGATCGGCTAAGTGGAGCAACCCGCGGATGAAGCCATTAATCCATCTTGGTAGGAGATCTGCTGGAACGGCCAGCGAAAGGAAGGTGGCGCGGGGAATGGCTCCCATGGCCGCGATGTCGCTTAGGCCACGAGCAAGGCAGCGGTGTCCGATGACATCAGGTGAATGCCAGTTCCTGCGGAAGTGGACGTTTTCCAGGCTGAAGTCGGTTGTGACCAGAGCCTCGTGGCCGCGAGGAAGTTTCAACACAGCGCAGTCGTCACCGATCCCCTTGGTATGGCGTTGGCCTTCTCTGAGGGCGGCCTGGCGAATCCGCTCGATAATGAGCTTTTCTTTCAAGGGCATTCGGGATCTTAGCGAGCTAAAACACTATATACGAGCCTTACGAAAGCCTTCAGACGGCTATGTAGTTGATCTCGCGCGGCTATGTAGTTGATCTCGCGCAACGTTGGCGGCATTCCCTTTACGGGGTTTGTTTACAATACTTTAGTGGTATTCACGATGGTAGTTTTGTTGACACGCCTACTCTCGTCTGTTACGGTTTGATGTCGTTCATTACATACCAGCCGAGTACCCGGCTCGCAGTGAATTCGTCTGCTGGGAAGGAACTCCGTCAGCCCACGGCGTTCCAGTAATCGAAGTTGGTAGGTCGGATCAGCCAGGCGAAGTGTTCCGGACCTTTATTTGTAGTTGGCGTCATAACCGGAACTGATTCTTAGCTGAGGGTTATAGTTTTGCGTAAACGCTTTTATATTCTTTTCGTAGCCCGCGATGCGGAAGGTCAGCTACGTAAAATCCCCATTCCTCTTCATTATCTTTACGTGTTTCTAGCCGGCGCGCTGATCGGCATGTTCACCATTACAGGCATGGCAGGCTCCTACGCCCGCATGCTTTGGAAGGTGGCCAGCTTCAACCAGTTGCGTACCGAGAAGAATGCGCTGCAGAGCCGTTACCAGAAACTGGAACAGAGCAATCACGAGAAAGACATCCAAGTCGCGTCGCTCGGTTCGCTCGCCAATGAAGTTTCGGTCATCTATGGTCTGAAGCCCAATGCGAAGCTCCTAAAGGCTACAGAGGGACCAATCAAGCCGGACACAGTCAAATACTCCATGGACCAGCTGTATGCCTTGCGGACTTCGGCGCTCTCAGGGGCGACAACAGCAGCTTTGGGTCTCGGTTTAACTCACAATGCCACACTGACCGATTGGTCAACGGCCGCGTCAGCTCCGACAATGTGGCCGGTAATGGGCCCGATTACGGGAGCATTTGGCGAGCGTATTGACCCGTTCAATGGTGAGGGCGCCTTTCACTCAGGCGTAGACATTTCCTCTCACTATGGTCAGGCCGTTCTGGCTCCGGCGGACGGTATTGTTACTTATGCCGATTTCTATAACGGCTATGGTCGCATGATCCAGATCGATCACGGCAACGGTATTTCGACCCGTTACGGTCATCTCTCGGGTTTCGCGATAGCTGACGGCCAGACCGTGCACGAGGGCCAGGTAATCGGCTATGTGGGGCTTTCTGGCCGAAGCACAGGTCCGCACCTTCATTACGAAGTCCGGATTCACGATACGCCAGTTAATCCACACAAGTTCTTGCGGACGACCTTTGCCCAGTTGGGTGGAACGCCAGGAGCTTAGCAACTCGAAAAAGAATTCCGTAACAATCCAGCCGCTGAGTCCTATGACTGCAGCGGCTGAACTATTTGCGGGCCCAGTCCGCCGGACTGGATGGCCCTCGCGCAATACTCGGCCTCAGGTTATAAAATTGGGTTCGGCCAATGGGCGGCCTGCAGATCGATCCGGCGCCGGCCTGGAGGGCTCATGCGAGCTTTCGAATACGTCAGCCCCAGCAATAAAGAGCAGGTCGCGACACTGCTTGGCGACAACGCTGCCATCCTTGCGGGGGGAACCGATTTGCTTGGCTTGATGAAAGACGACGTCCTGACACCGAGCCGTCTGGTCAACATCAAAGAGATTCAATCGCTTCAAGGGATAAGCTACAGCGCAGGCAACGGCCTTCGGATCGGTGCCTTAACGACCATCGCTGAGCTGGCGGAAGCCAAGTCGGAACTTGGCTCTTATCCCGCACTGGTGGAAGCAGCCAATGAAGCGGCCAGTCCGCAGATCCGCACCCTCGCCACGATTGGTGGCAATATGTGCCAACGCCCACGTTGCTGGTATTTTCGCAGCGGCATGGGTCTGCTGCCGAAAACTTCCGACGGCAAGTCGATGGTGGTCGAAGGTGATAATCGCTATGCAGCGATCCTGGGTAACAACGGCCCGGCTTACTTTGTCAGTCCATCGACAATTGCTCCCACCCTCATCGCCTATGGAGCGAGAATTCGGCTGTATTCCGCAAAGGCTGCCGGCAGCGGCGTGCGCGAGTTGCCGCTGGAAAAATTCTTCGTCATACCGAGCTCCGAAAACGAACGAGAGCACGATCTAAGGCCGGGCGAGATGGTCGTGGAAATTCTGGTGCCTTCTCCTGCGCCAAACCTGCACGTTGCTAACTACGAGGTGCGACAAAAGGCTGCCTTCGATTGGCCTCTGGCGACCGCAAGTGTTGCGCTGGAGATGAACGGAGGCACGGTGACCGATGCGAGGATCGTACTTGGCCACGTAGCACCTATCCCGTGGCTATCGCCTGAGGGGGCACAATCTCTGAAGGGCAAGAGCATTACCGTTGAGACAGCACTGGTGGCCGCGGAGGCCGCGCTGGCACCGGCAAAGCCTCTTCGCCAGAACAAGTACAAGATTACGTTAGCGAAGACAGCGGTGAAGCGCGCTATTCTGAGCGCTCAGAAGGCAGACGGAGGTGCAGCATGATGCTTAATCTTGACTCCGAACGCTTCGACACGCATCGCGAGGAGCTCTGTCCAGCCCTGCGCTGGAAGGGACAATTCATCGAGGCAGAACATGATCCCACAGTGCCTCCGTCGAATGATGGATTGTTCTGGTGCATGCACACGCAAACCTGTATTGGCCCTGATGGCGATTTGGCGGAGCCGGGACATTGCTCATCCAAAATGAGAGGTTGCCACGGAACAGGCAAGTGCGAGTGAACGCGTGGACTTTCCGCTAGTTAGGCTGCAGAACTGCCCGGGAAAAGGCGGACCTTAATGGGCGGCGGCGTCCACATGATGTTTGTAGATCGTTACCGCGCCATTCTGGAAGACTTTATCGGAGTGCCTCAGGATTGTGTCCCATTCCCATGGACTGTCCTCGATTGACTTTTTAATGTCCTGATCGGCAAAGATATAAACAATTCCAGAGGACCAGAAAACATTTGATCGTTGTTCGTCGTACCAGTTCTGATTTTTATTGAACAGCGCATCATACCAGGCCCTTCTCTGCTCAAAATCTACCGACATAGCCCAATGACCCCATAGAACACGGTTCCCCGAGTATGCAGGTATAAAACGGCTAGTGCCGATACCAGCCAGCACAAGCTCTTCGGGGTTAGTGTGGTCCTTCAAGTATTTCATTCCGTTCACGACGTCGTCGCTGAGGAAGTACGCACCCTCGTTGTTGTCTCGAATGGCTGCCCGCTCAGACTTCAAGAGATAAACGGGAGTGGCTATCAGCAGCGGAATAAGAGCAATCGCGGCTACGGTGGCACACAGTCTGCGACGGGATGGTGATGAAATCCTGGAGAGCATCAAATCAAATGAAATCGCGGCCAAAATACAAAGCGGAATGTGCGCACCGAGAATGAGCTTTCTTCGGAACCAGAACGGAAGATAGGAACACGAAAAGCACAACAAGAACCACAGCCCCACCTGCCAATATCCCTTCAGCCAGTGGCCCCGCTCCACCGTGAAACCCAGTAGGACAATCACCAAGGGGACCCCGAACCCGGCAAGCAGCGCAAGAACAGAAGGAGTAGTCATCGTGCCACGTGAGTTATGTTGTGACACTACGGGTTGAAATTTCGACATCAACAACAAGTACAGATCGAATGGAAATAGAGGTATGCAGTATCGAATGAGATAGCTCAGCCACTCCCCCCGGAGGCGCACCGTAATCACGATTACGGCAAAGGCCAGGAGGAGCGGCTGCGAGTAGGGATGGACTAAGGCCAGGACTCCCGCGGTCAGTCCCGCTACCCACATCTCGCGCTTTCGTTTGCATCTCGAACCGCGATCGATCTGGAAAATCACCCAAAGCATGAGCAACAACGAATAAGGAAAGAGCGGGTTCCACAGCAGAGACCAATACGTGGTTAGTTCCGGCACCCAGAGATCGGCTAGTTTGAACGGTAATCTGTCGGCCAAGCCCATTGAAGCCAGTACGCCTCCGAACCCCGACGAGACGCCAACCAGGATAGAGGCGACGACGGTTTGGAAGTCCGTCAGCTCGAGATAATCGGTGTACTTGTAGAAAAGGAGCAAGAACAGGACGACGCCTATTCCTTTGGCAATAAAGTGAACGAGTCCGAGGTCAATCGAGAATAGCCTACCGGCCCATCCGCAGATCAGGAAGAAAGGATGAAACAAGAATGCAGGCTGCGGCAGTGCCGTGTATTTCACTTTGAACAGCAACGCTCCACGTGCTGCTTGTTCCGACCAGGAGAGATATCCCAACGAGTCTTCCGGATAGGGAGGCAGCAGCCACGTGTAACGGTAGCCCGCAGGTGCGGACAGAAAGCTCAATAGATAAGGAGCGGAGGTGGCGCAAACGAGAAACGCCGTCCACCCGTAACGAAAAGTACGAACACTGACCGGCCTCGAAGCGAACATATCCCTTACTCCCCGCGAGCGGAGAAAGATTCGAACCTAGCGACAATCCTGATGCAATCTGACCAAATTGCTGTTCGACGTTAGCGAGTGTAATCCCGTATCAGCGCTGCCGCCTCCGGGTATCGCGCCGACAACTGCTCAGGGTCCGCATTCTCGTAATCTGCATAATCGAAGCCCGGGGACATGGTGGTACCCATCAACGCCCACTTGCCGCCATCGGTCAGCCTGCAACCCTGCCACACCTGCCCACGAACCACCACTTGCGGTTGCTGTCCGTTGAGGAGATCGGTGCCTAGCGTTACGGTTCGCGAGGTACCGTCCGGACAAAGCTGGAGCATCTGCACGGGATCTCCTAGATAGAAGTGAAAGACCTCAGTCCCGGGCAAGCGATGCAGAGCCGAGAACGTCTCGGGCGTGATCATGTAATAGATCGCGGTACCGATAGAGCGGGAGCCGCGGAATCCATCCGGCAAATATTCGGCTGAGACGTTCCAGCGCGAGCGATAGGTTTCGCGGAAGAAGCCGCCCTCGATGGCGAGCGGCACCAGCTTCAACAGTTGTTTCACTTCGTCGGCTGTCATGATCGAAACAGCGTATCACCCGGCGCGTGCGAATTCACTTCACATAGTTAGTGGCCGATCGAAGAGATGTAGTCCATCAGGGTCATACTGCTCAGGCTGGCCGCAGCCTGCACGGTAGCGTTGCGGGCGGCCTCGGCATTGGTCAGATTCGTGGCGGCAACATTCATGTCGATCCCGATCGTGCTGTTCTGCTGCTGGCCGAGTTGCACCTTTTCGCTATCGAGAAAATCCTGGGTGTTTAGTAGCTGGTCAATGGTGCTGCCATAGAAGGCGCGCGCCGAGGTGAGCTGGTCGTAGCAATTGCGAACCTCGGTAGTGGCGTTGCCGATATCATCGGCGGTGCTATCGGGGTTTTGCAGGGCGGTTGTCAGATCGTTCAGCGCCTGAAACACGTTAGCTCCAGCAGCGGAGAACAGCTGGCTTCCAGGCTCGTTGACCGCAATACTCCGCGCGGTTTCAATTTCGACGGAATTGACATTGTCATTTCCCTGATAGGCAATACCGCCCGGCACGGAATTATCGGAAACGTAAGGCGGTTGGGAATTCGCGGTGCCGGCAAAAACGTAATGCCCGTTGTAAGTCAGGTTGGCAACGCTGAGGATCTGTTGCGAGATGCCCTTCACTTCCTGCGCTACCGTCGCACGATCTTGCGTCGACATCGTCCCGTTAGCACCCTCCACGCCCAAGGTAATGGCGCGCTGCAAGGCGGTGACAGCAGAGTTCAACGAAGAATCGGCTGTTTGCAGTTCTGAATAGACACTGGAAATGCTGCGCAAATACTGGTCGCTGCTGTCCATCTGGTAAGAAATGTTGACCTCCATCGCAGCAGCAGAGGGGTCGTCCGAAGCCTGGTTAACTCGACGCCCTGTCGTCATTTGTTGTAACGCCGTCTGCTCGGACTGGTCGGATATTTTTAGTGCATTCAGCAGAATTTGCGTGGTCTGGGGAGAGATCCTCATGTGCTGGCTCCCATGTTGATGGCAACTTGCAGCATCTGATTTACTGCTGTTATGGCCTGAGCCGCCGCCTGATACGCGCGCTGATAGAGAAGCAGGTTGGAGGCTTCCTCGTCCAGCGAGACTCCGCTTACCGAAGATTGTTGTTGCTGTAACTGCTGCAACATTGCAGTGCTGGCGTTGAGTTCGGCGTTGCCGTCGCTGACCGACAGGCCGGCCTGAAACACCAGATTGCTATAGCCGCCACTCGGCGTCAGACCGTTGGTAACGTTCTGATTCGCGACCGCGGAGAGATTAGCGATGTTGCCATTGCCGCCGCTCGTGCCGTCGGAACTGGCTGCCAGCAGAGCCGGATCGGTGAACGCCAACGCCATACTGGAGGCAGCGCCCACTCCTGCAACCGGAACAAAGAGATTGCCTCCAGGATTGCCGTTCAGGTCCGTCCCCATCGCGTGGGCGGCGTTTAAGGCAGTGACCATGCCGCCGGCAAGCGAATCGAGCTGGTCCTGCAATGCGGGAATGGCCTGGTCGCGCGCCTGCAGCATTCCGCCCAGTTCTCCACCTGAGATGTCTCCCGTGATGTCCTTTCCTTGGGATGAGAAAATGCGTTGTTTACCATTCGAGTCGACTGCGGTCGTCAGGCTATACGCTTGACCGTCGACAACCAAGGCCGCTCCCTGGCTGGTCGTCAGAGTAAGAGAGGTGCCGTCGTTGATCTGCGAAACATCGATCAGGCCGGAAAGCTTCTCGATCAAGGCGCTGCGCTGGTCCAAAAAACTGCTATATTCCTGGCCGGCACTGCTGACCGTCGTCAGCTTGACGTTAATGGCGGCGATTTGTTGCGAGATCTGGTTCACTTCCTGGACTTGCTGTTGAACCCCGGTGTTGATGCCCCCGCTCACTGCCGTCAATTGCGTGGCTGTGTTGTTGAATGCAGACGCCATGTTACCGGCCGCCGTCAACACGCTTTGCCGCAGCGTGAGATCAGAAGGGTTGGTGGATAGGTTATTCAGACTCTGAAAGAAAGCGCTGATCTGCGCTCCGATACCGGTGGTGTCGTCGGGAAATAGAGTCTGCACCTGGGTCATGGTGTTAACGTAAGCTTGCGATTTGCCCTGCTGCTGGGTTTCATTCCCGATCTGCAAGTTGAGAAGGTCGCTACGCAAGCTCTCAATGCCCTTGAGTTCGACGCCACCGCCGAATACCACATTGTCCTGCACGACGGGATTTGCTTCTTCCAGAATGGGACGCTCGCGGCTATATCCTGGTGTGTTCAGGTTGGCGACGTTGTTGGTTGTCGCCTGCAGCCCCCCTTGTTGAGCTTGCAATGCTCCCAACGCCATCCACATGGTGCCGATTAAGCCGCTCATCAAGGCTCCTGAGATAGGCCGCACTGCCCTAGATAGGACGTTGCCTGCGTCCGCATTTCGAGCAGCTGTTGGCGCAGGGTTATGGATCTCCGCCAGCGCCGTAATACTGCCCGGCAAAAAACGCACTGTTGACGAATCTCCAGCAACAGTTTCTTTCGTCTATTCTCGGCTTCAGCGACTTGGGAAAGGCGGGCGACCTGTAACCTCAAAGCCGCGAGATCCTGGGCAATTGAGATGATCTGCTGAGAAATGTCCGTCACGGCTTGAGCATCGCCGTCGCCGAGCAACTGCATCGCGGTAGTCAGCAGGTTATAAAGACTCTGGAGGAGCACGAATTCCCGCTCGGCTGGAAAAAGCGTCGATGGAACGACAGGACCCAGAGTGCTCATGATCGGTGCAGCCCCGTCAGGCGATGTCGTCAAGTTGATGGATTTCCCGCTCATCATCATCAGAGCTTTCCGTTAGGTCTTCTTCATCTACCGACGTCCCCTCCTTCGGAGAGGTCGCTTTATGGGATCGGCGTCTCTGTCCCGGCCACGTATCCGCATCGCTACCGGTGTCGCGCTGCTGAATTCGTGACGAGGATTCCAGGCGGCCACTGCCGAGGTCCATAGCGTCACTCCATTAGGAGCGGAATGAATGCGCTTACTCGCTCCCTCTCTTCCCATCCGCCAGCATTCGACCGGCTACGACGTCCGCCGAGACCTTGTAGCTTCCGCTGTTAATCGCTTCCCGCAGGTTCTCCACCAACTGCTGGCGAATGTCGGGAACGCTGCTCAATTCCGCTTTCAGGTTCGCGACCGCTTCACTGCCGCTCGAAAGCCTGGCCACATCATCTGAAGCTGCGGCACTGGAGGATGCAGCCTTTTGGGCGCTGGCTTGGGTGTTTAAGGCCGTTGCGGCCGAGCCCCTGCTGCGGTCCAGCTCCGGCATGGAAGACGCATTTAAGTCAACTCTCATTGCAATACCTCGTAAAGATTAATACCCTGCAATTTTGTGATCGGCAAATGTTGAGAGAACTTTAATCTTTACTCTCCATTGATTCGGTCTCCCACTCATCCTCTATCGGCTGACCGCCTCTTCGACTTTAGGCGTCTGATTCGAATTGGCAGAAGGGACCGCTTCTCCATCCGTTCCCGCCGGTCGAATCTGCCGCAGCAGCATCCTGGCAATACCAACGCCTCCACGCGCCGCTAATGCCGTCGCAATGGCTTGAGTTCCCAGGCTGCTCACCGTATCGTGGGCCGCATCCTGACTGTCAGTTGATCCCACGAAGCTTTGGTTCATCTTTTCCAACCAGCTCTGCAGCAGAATCGCCTCAAACTCCCGGGCAGACTTAACCAGCTTCGAAGAAGCGGTTCCGTAGTCTTGGCTTGTTGGTTGTTTGCTCGTCAAGGGCTGCAGATTCATCAGATCACCTCCAGGTCAGCCTGCAGAGCACCTGCTGCTTTGATCGCCTGTAAGATCGCCACCACATCGCGAGCAGTGGCACCAATCGCCTGCAGGCCGTTAACGAGTTGCTCGACGCTGGCGCCCTCCCCTAGCTCGATTCTCTTCGCCTTATCGTCTTTCGTATCTACGTTCGTTTGCGGAACCACCGCAGTTTGTCCGTTTCCGAAGGGAGCCGGTTGTGCGACCTGATATTCGGTCGAGATCTCGATCGAAAGGTCGCCGTGCAGGATGGAAACCGCGCTCAAACGCACGTCTTTGCCCATAACGATGGTCCCATTCCGTTCGCTCACGACGACCCGAGCGCGAGGATGGATCTCAATCTTCAAGCTGAGCAGGTCCGCAAGCAACTCGGCAAGTCCGCTGGATGGCAAGCCCCGTAACTCGACCCGACCGCTGTCCACGGCCGTGGCCATTGGTTTTCCGACCGTCTGGTTGATCGCCGCCGCCATGTCACGCGTGATGCGAAAGTCTGGATCCCGAACCAGCAGAGAGATCTTGGCCAGCTTGCTTAGGTCGATGGAAGCGTCACGCTCAATCAGACCACCATTGGGGATTCGGCCGGCCGTGGGGTGATTCACCTGCTTTGAGTTCGTACCCGCTCGACCGGCGGTATATCCCCCAAGAGTCACGGCTCCCTGGGCTTCGGCATAGATCTGGCCGTCGGCGGCATAGAGCGGGGCTAACAAAAGTGTTCCGCCTTCGAGACTGGTGGCATCGCCGATCGAGGAGACGGTCACATCGAGCTGCGATCCCGGCCGCGCGAAAGCGGGAAGCGAGGCGGTCACAAACACCGCCGCAATATTCTTCACGCTGACCGAAGCGGCCGGAATCTGCACTCCCATCTTCTGCAGAATGTTGGCCAGCGTTTGCGTGCTGAACATGGTCTGGCGGCGATCGCCCGTTCCGGCCAACCCCACTACCATTCCGTAACCAATCAGCGGATTCTCGCGAACGCCTTCGATGCTGGCGAGGTCGCGTATAGGAAGATGGGTCTTGTTCTCCTCGGCGATTGAGGCGGGCAGAAGGCAAAGCAACCACAACCCTAGTCCACACCACAGCGTGAATTGCCACCGGCGTTTCATCAGAAGTTCGCAATCTTCATCAGCAGACGCATGAAAAGATTGGGCTGCCGCACCGCGTCGCTGATAACCCCTTTGCCTTTCATCTCCAGTTCAAGGTCGCTCAGAGATGTGGAAGGCACCGAGTTGTCCGACGCAATGTCGCCCGGCCGCACAACGCCCCGCAGGACAATGGTCTGGGTCTGCTGATTAAAGCTGACCTGGCGTTCGGCTTCGACTACGAGGTAGCTGTTTGGAAGGACGGCGACAACCCGCCCCGCAAGTGTGGCTTGCAGCAGCGACTGGCTGTTGGCGGTCCCTGTACCTTTCAAGTTGCTGCCAGAATTTAAGGCGTAGAGCGGATTGACCGACGCGGTGCTGCTCTTGCCTAGGATTCCCGTGATGGCAGAGTTGGAAGAGAAGTCACGCTGCCCGGTTACATTGCCAGAGGCCTGTGCCAGCGTCTGTTCCACGATGCGGATCACTACGATGTCGTTCAGGTGCCTGGCCTTGTAGTCAGTCGCCAGGTCGGTCAACTGGCTGCCTGCGAGCGGCCACAAGCTTCCCAGGGAGGTTTCCGACGGCACAGGCTGTCCTTGCACGCGCTGTAAGAACTGTTGCAGCGGTGTCAGTGAACTGACCGGCAGCTTCTTTGTCTTGGCCATGCCGCAACAGGTCACAAAGCATGCCAATACGGCCACGGCGATGGCGCGGGGAATCATCTCAACGCTCCACCCGCACCAGCTTGTCGCCAGCCACCGTCGCCAGCAGAACACGATGAGTAGCCAGAGTGCGCACGCGGATCCGATCTCCCAGCGAACCCGATTGCAGGCAGACAGCGCGGGTCTTCAATTGCATCCCGGAAAGCTCCTCAATGACCTCCACCCGGTCGCCCGAATGCTCGAGCAGGGCGGGTGTGGATTGGCGATCGCGTTTTGCGACATCGGCCCGCATCTGAGAATCGGGGTTCGTGCTGAGGCGGCGCAGAATTGGCGGGTTGATCCCGGTCGAACGCAGCAGCGCATAAAACGGCAAGCAGTCATGCCTGGAATCGCAATCCAACCGAAGGAACCACAAACTCTCCCCGGCCGGCTTTATCGATACGACGCGAAGGTGCGCACGATCGGACAGGAGGAATGGCTGCCGCAGCACTCGCAGATTGTCCGCCAGATCGCTTCGGTCGAGATGGAGGGTACTTGCCACGGATGCCAACACCTGCTGCCGCAGTGTCGGAAGAGGTGCGCCTGGCTGGGTCGCACAACAGAACACTGCCGATATCGCCGTCACAATTAGATTCAGCAACGCCCTACGCACACAATGGTTACCCAGCTGCACATAAACTCCTAACGAGACAGGTTATTCAGCTGTTGCAACATCTGATCAGCCGCGGTGACTACTCGTGAATTCGCCTCATACGACCGTTGCGCAAGAATCATCTGGATGAACTCTTCCACCACATTCACGTTCGACTGCTCCAGAACTCCCTGCTGCAGCGTGCCTAATCCTTCCGACCCGCCAGGAGTGCCGATGATAGGATCGCCCGAAGCCGTCGTCGCCAGATAGATGTTCTGGCCCACGCTGTTTAGTCCTCCGGGATTCTGAAATAACGCCAACTGTATGTTGCCAACCTGTTGCGCCTGGGTCTGCCCGGGCTGGGTAACGGTTACGGTGCCGTCGTTGCCGATACTGATGGTGATTGCATCCGGCGGAATCGTGATGGGCGGATCGAGCGGATTGCCATCCGCGGTTACCATGTTGCCCTGGTTGTCCAGATGAAACATGCCGGCGCGGGTGTAGCCCGTCTCGCCACTGGGCATCTTCACCTGGAAGAAGCCAGTGCCCTGAATCGCAAGATCGAGAGGGTTGCCGGTACTGTTGAAGTCGCCCTGTGCCTGGATCACCTCAGAGGCGGCAGTTCGCGTTCCCAGACCGATCTGCAGCCCGGACGCCACCGTCGTATTCTGGGTGGCCGCAGAGCCGGGCATCACCAAGTTCTGGTAGATCAGATCCTGAAACTGCAACCTTCGCCGGCGAAACCCTGCCGTGCTGGAGTTCGAGAGATTATTGGCGACGTTATCCAGGTTCAGCTGCTGAGCCTGCATGCCGGTCGCCGCCGTGTAAAGCGCGCGAAACATAGTGCCTCAGATCCGCGGCAAATCCTGTGCCGCGATACGGTTGAAGTTGGAATGGAACGCCGTCAGGGCCTGCTGTAGAAGGTCGGCATGGCGCTGGAGAGATATCACCCCTACCGCTGCTGAAACCCCATTCACGTTGCTGCCTTCCAGAGCTCCTTGCACGACCTTCGCCTGGCTCCTGGACTCGCTGCTGGCAGGAGCTGAAAAGTACGACCCGCCCATTGGCGTCAGCGGCGTTCCGGCGGAGAACTGCACTACCTTCAACTGGCCGGCGACCGCACCATCCACCGAGATCGTTCCGTCGTTGCTGACGGACAACGTACCGGGGGGCAGAGTTATCGGTCCCTGTGCGCCCATAACCGGATTTCCATCAGCAGTCACCATGCGCCCGCTGCGGTCCACATGAAAGCTGCCATTGCGCGTATAGACGCGTCCGCTTCCCGCCTGCACGGCAAACCAACCATCCCCTTGCAGGGCGAAGTCGTAGTCGCTACCGGTATGTTCGAGCGCACCCTGCATGAGATCAGTGCGACTATCGCCCATAACTCCGAAGTCATTGACGGCTTGCGATAGAGTATCCACAGCCCTGGCCGCTGAATCGCCATCGGTACTAGCCAGCACCGACCGAAATGTCGGCTGCTCGGCCTTGTACCCGCTGGTGTTCACATTCGCTAGATTGTTGGCTGCTAGGTCCAGGGCCTGGGTTCTCGCCAGAAGTCCGGCACACGCTGCATACAGTCCACTGTTCATCGCCTGTCACTCAGGCTGTGATACTGCAGGCGACTCGCCAAAGCGGATTGAGCGGAGATCACAAAACCAACAAGTTAGCGGGAAGGAGATTAGAAGTTACTAACCGAGAGAACAATATGACCAGGACTTTCAGGCTTCTGATGATCGAGGCTGCATCAGCCCACAACATAGTTGTGGGTAAGTTTCGCAAAAAAAACGAACCTGCGCGGTTTGATTCCTCGCCGCTATAGGAACGCTTACTTCTGTAGCAAGGAAAGAACATGCTGCTTCATCTGATCGGGAGTGAATGGCTTGCGAATGTACCCGCGAGCTCCGCAGGAGATCGCTTCCATCACATGCGACTCGCTGCCTTCCGTGGTAATCATAACCACAGGTACGCCCTGCGCATTCTCCACGGACTGCAGCTGGCGGACAAATTCCAGTCCGTCCATCACTGGCATATTGATGTCGCTGAGCACCAGGTCAACTTTCTGCCGATTCATGATTTCTAATGCTTCGGCTCCATTGCGGGCTTCCATGATTTCGCCGACAGCAATGCCACCCTGCTGCAGGGCCCGCGCCACGATCTTCCGCATCACCGAGGAATCATCCACTATCAACGCCCGTAAGATTTCCATGATCACTCCCAAGCCTTTGGACATTCCAGTCTCGCCATGAAATTCCACGGATCCATGCCATAGAGACTCCTGCTAGCCCATCTCGCCAGTTCACAGCACCGGTCTAACAGTCCAAGACGCTGCAGCTGTGACATTCCGCTCCAAGGCCTCCACAAGAGTCGCACGCTTAACTCTAGTAATCTGCCCCTGCATTTGGGTGGTTCAGTGCCTGCAGCACCGCGTCGGCAATCAGTACAATCACCGCCATGCAGTCGCTGGAGATCGGCTCTTCAACCTGCCGGGCTAACACCGCCCTTACGATCACCGCCGGCAAGCTGCGACACATATCCGGTACCAGCACTGCCGGAGAAATTAGCCGAGCCGGAACGCTTAGCCTGGCTATCGTAGGCAATTCCAATAGCAATCCGCAGAGAAAACACTTGCGGGGGTGGGCGCTTCCCAACTCCCGCGCCAGGAGTTGAGCCACGCAGGCCCTTGACACCGCATCGGTGACCAGTTTCTCAAAGGGGTCCTGCTCCAACGGTGCACCACGAATAATGTGCACTGTGTCTCTCAACAGCTGCTCTAGAGCCTCCCGACCTGCGGTCACGACCGCGAGTGGAAGTTGCCAGATTCGATCGCAATCGTCGATCAGATCACGGTTGGCCAGGCGCAGCGTCCCATATGCCAAGCCGGGATCAAGTGCAATAACAGAACAAGCCAACTCCAGGTCGATAGCCCCGTCTTGTAACAGCAGGTTCAGGAACGATATGGAGCGCTGCAAGATGGGCAGCTCGAACAGGGGCTCCTCAGTCCTGTCGGGGAGATTCCTCCAGGGCAACACGTCGCATTGGTCAAACCGCTCCCGAACTCTTGAACGTGGTGACGCCAGCATACTCATAGTGCGTACCTGGCTCTTTAATCGGCATCCCCACTAACGGCTTTAGCTGGTAGGCTGGGCCGAGCGGAAAAGAAAGTCGACGTGTGGTGCGCACGCGGATTCCAAGCGGATCCATAAGCATTCGTCGCAGGAACCCACCGAACAGTGTTCCGCCTGTACCTGTTGCGCATAGTTGCCGACTGTCTGTGTCATCTCCTTGGCGTCCTGCCGCTGCAGGATCTCGATCGTCTCTCCGCGCTCGCTGGAGGCGTGAGATTCCAACCGCTTGCGATAGATGGAAAGCGGCACAATACAGGGCTGTGTATGACAATGTAAGACCTGTTCCAACAAATACAGGAAGGCATGGTTCACCTGCTCCAGAAAACCCACATACAACATCTGCTCACTTGGATTGTGAAAAACGGGTACGGCGCGATAGCGCTGTACTAGGGTCTCCGGCCAGTGCAGCCTCCCCGCAAGCAGCTGACCCTCGACGGCGGCAAACACCGGCAACGCTGCTGCACGGCCAAGGCCGACGTAACCTGCTGTTCGGAAACCGCTCCCATCCGTACCAGCCACTCCCCCACTTTGCCGCTCCTCGCTCTCTTCTGGAGAATGAGCGCCTCCCCCAATTGGCTTCGCGAAATGGTTTCCTGGGAGAGCAACAGCAATCCCAATGGAATACGGTTAGGCTGGGGAGCAGGATGCGGCCGAGCAGCTCCCGTGTTTTCCAGACGACGAAGGAGTCCAGCCTGAAAGCAATCCACGGAACAGTACCAGCGCTGGTGCAACCAGATGCCTTCGTGCCGCGACCACCATCTCTGCCACAAGGTGGCAGGCCGCGGACAAAAAGGGTTGGAGCAAATAGGCAGCGACGATAGCGCCGCCGCGATCGGCGAAACGTTGGGTAAAACTGTACGCAGAGATAGAGACATCCTCAGCTCCTTAGGCAACAAGTCGGCGAAACCAAAGCTCCTACAGACTGTTGGCGCGCTGCTGCGGCGAGGCCACTTCAACCACCCGCATACCATAATTTCCGTCGATCACGACGACCTCGCCGCGTGCGATCACTTTTCCGTTCAACACCAGGTCCACCGGCTCCTGAATCTCCCGGTCCAGTTCCAACACCGCGCCCGCGGCCATTTCCAGCACTTCGCGCAGCGTTACCTCGCGGCTGCCAAAGCGGAGCATCACCGGCAGTTCCACATCCATCAGCAGTTCCAGGTTTCCCTGGCGGAACAGTTCTTCAATCCGGGAAGACTCCCTGGACGCAGCGGCCGGAGTCGCGACCGCACCCGGTGCCTTAGGTTCTAGGCCACGCAGCCAACTGAACATTGGCTCGTCGAGTTCGACTACCACCCGAGTCGCTCTGCTTCCGTTGCTGATGCGCACAAGCCTTGCGCGTTGTGCACTGGCTTGCGAGTGAATCTCTGCTTCCCACGCCACTCGTAATGACATCTCTCCATAATCTTTCTTGAGTACGCCGGCAGTCAGCCCGCACCATTGGCGCAACAACTCCTCGGCAGCTTCGCGCTGCATCTCGTCGAGTTGAGTGGAAAGATTCACCTGTTCGCTGAGGAAGATGCTGAGCAGGGTAGCCAGATCGGACTGGCTGAGGTTGACGATTACCGCCCCTCCCAGTTGGGTCGAGGTTATACGAAAGCTGACTAGGGCATCGTACTCCGCCGGTTCACCGCTACCGTCGCTTTGCCAATTTTCCGCAGTCAACTGCGACAGGAGGAGCGCCAAGCTCCCGGCCCAGGCGTCAAAGAATGTATTCAGTCTTGTATCAGAGGGTTTCATAGCCTATCGCTCTACCTTCTCTTCCAGGGCTTGCAGCAGTTGTGCGGCTCGCCGGTTACGGCTGCTTACTGGCCTTGCCGACCACCACTGGCGGTCGCGCATACGCAGCAGCGCTGGTTCTTCCGCGTTCCGAAGGAGTGGGAGAACCTCGCCGGTCTGCAGGGTCAGAAGTTGGCTCAGCCGCACCGGAATCGCCGGAGTCGCCAGTTCCAGCATCACCTTCGAAGGCAAAAGCCGCTTGCCGATACTCTCCTGGCTGACAGCCGGCCCGCGGGCGCGTTCATAGACCATCTCCGAACGGAGCTTGCGAATCAGGGCGCTGGACACAACTGACGGGAAAGCAATGTTCAACATTCCCTTCGAATCCCTCATGGTCACATCGAAGGTGAGCGTTAGTGTCTTCTCCTCCGGAGGCATGATCCTCAACATCTGGGCGGCGGGTTGCCGCCGTTCGAACTCCACTTGCATACCGAGGCGTTCTGATACCAGCCCGAGTTCGTGACCGATCACCTGGCCAACGCTCTCTAGCACGCTCTCCTCGATCTCAGTGACCTCGCGCGTTACCAGCGGCATCGCGCCTGTTCCCCCTAGCAGGAGGTCGACCACAGGGAAGACGAGACTCAAGTCGAGGTGTAGTATTCCCCGGGCGTCACCTGGAGTGAGCCGGAACGTGCTGTAATACGTCACATCGGGGAAGCGCGCTAGGAGATCCCGATAAGCCAGCTGCTCGACCGCGACCAAAGCTACTTCAAACTTGTCACGGAGATAACCGCCTACGGCGCTGGTCAGGTTACGTGCAAAGCTTTCGTGGAGTTGGTTGATGCTGTGCAACTGCTCCTTCCCCATTAGCCCAGCTTGACGCAAATCCCAAGGCTCGACGAGCGCTCCACTTACAGCTTTTTCGCTACCTTGCGCGCCTCGCGCAGCACGGAACAGAGCATCGATCTCGCCCTGACTTAGAAGCTTTTCCATATTTGTGCCTTATGGTTCGTAGCTGTCGACGCCACCATCGCCGGCTGTGTCCGTTTGCCGGCGGCTAGGGCCGCGCGCAAACGGGCCACGGCCATGGAATGAATCTGGGATACCCGCGACTCACCAACGCCCAGCACTGCGCCCACCTCTTTCATCGTGAGCTCTTCCTGGTAGTACAGCGAAAGCACTTGCTGCTCCCGCTCCGGTAGTTCGGCAATGGCAGTGGCCAGCATCTGACGACGCTCGCCTTTGAGACAGAGCGACAGCGGGTCTTGGTCAGGCGGACCGGGAATCGTCTCGCCCAGATCGGTCTCACGCCCATCTTCCAACGATTCGATCTGCAGGCTGCCGACTTCGAGACCTCGAATCTCGTCCAGCATGTGCTGGAATTCTTCCAGTGTCATGCCCATAGCCTGGGCTAATTCCGGCTCACTCGCCGAATGTCCCATCTCGGTCTGTAGCTTCTGCATGGTCGTTTCCAGCCGCCGCGCCTTACGCCGCAGGTCGCGCGGGCTCCAATCCATATCGCGCAAGCTGTCGAGGATGGCGCCGCGGATGCGGAACTTTGCGTACGAGGCAAAGCGCACATTCTTGCTGGCGTCGTATTTATGCATTGCATCGATCAGTCCCACGATGCCCGCGTTCAACAGATCTTCGAAAGGGACATGCTGCGGCAGACGTTCGTGTATGCGACGGGCGATATACTTAACCTGTGGCAACTGCTCCAGCAGAAGCTGATTGGAACCGGCTGCCTCCGGTTCACTCATTTGCTCATAAGCCTGAGCGGCACTCATACTTCCTCCTCATCGAATGGTTCCCAGCGCATGCACCTGTACAACCGGCGGAACCTCTCCCGGCGATAGAACCACGACCTTGGGCAAAAAGGGCTCGAGCAGACGGCGCAAGTGGAAACGCGCCGGCGTATTGCAGAACAGGATCGGCGTAGCCATCCGTACTTGCTCGCCGCCCAGCTTCTTCAGGCTGTCGAGCATGTGCTGGATGAATGAGGGCTTCAGCCCGCCGCCTGCACTCGGAGCCTGCGCCGAAAAAACGCGGTCCAGCTCTTCCTCAATTCCCGCATCCAACGTGACTACCCGCAGGCTGCCGTCATCCGACAGTAAAGGGTGGACCAGCGCTCGACTCAGCGACTGGCGCGCTGCCTCCACCAGCTGCACCGGGCTGCGACTGGCGGCCGCCGTGTCCAGCAGGCTTTCCAGAATGGTGGGAAGATCGCGAATCGAGACCTGCTCTCGCAGCAACTGCTGCAGAACCTTCTGCACTTCTCCCAGGCTCAGCACCTTGGGCACCAGTTCGTCGCAAAGCTTAGGATGGCTCTCGCTCAACCGATCCAGCAGGCGCTTGGTCTCCTGGCGGCTCAAGAGTTCATAGGCGTGCTGCTTGATGACCTCGGCCAGATGAGTGGCGATCACCGAGGTCTGATCCACCACGGCGTAACCCTGCGCCAGTGCCTGGTCTCGTAAACCCGGCACAATCCAGCGCGCCGAAACTCCGAAGGCCGGCTCCTGCGTGGCCAAGCCTTGCAGTTCAGGCGGCTCGCTCTCCGAGCTGATCGCCAGCAGGCAGTCATCACGCAACTCCCAGCGCGCAATCTCCACGCCCCGCAGGAACACCGTGTATTCCCGTGGACGCAGCTTCAGGTTATCCGTGATATGCACCGGCGGCACGATGAAACCAAGTTGAACCGCCAAGTGCCGCCGCAGCGCCTTGATCCGCTGCAACAGTTGGCCACCCTGCTTGGCGTCAACCAGCGGCACCAGGGCATAGCCGACTTCGAGGCTGATGTCATCGAGCTTCAACAGGCCCTCGAGCACCTCCTGCTGAGCGGCGGCTGTGGGCGCGCCATCTCCGGCGTTCCCCGCTTGAGGAGGCGGGGCGGCAGTCTCGAATTCGCGTTTCGCGCGTTTCGCCAGCCACGCCGCAACTACCGCGATGAGGAGAAACGAAACCTTGGGCAATCCGGGAATCAGGGCCAGGGCCGCCATTACTCCCGCTGCGATCCACAGCGGACGACTTCTGGAAAGCAGTTGCTTGCCGACCTCGGAACCCAAAGTACTATCGGATGAGGACCGGGTTACGACGATACCTCCGGCAACTGACACCAGCAGCGATGGGATCAGGGTTACCAGTCCGTCGCCGACCGTGAGAATGGTGTAGGTCTCCAAGGCTTCACGGAAGGGGATATCGAGCTGAAAAACCCCGATCAGAAAACCCGCAATGATGTTGATGGCCGTGATCAGAACGGTGGCCAGCGAGTCGCGCTGATTGAAGCGGGCTGCGCCATCCATCGCCCCGTAGAATTCAGCCTCGCGACTCACCTGTTCGCGGCGTATGCGTGCCTGTTTGTCATCGATAATCCCGGCATTCAGGTCGGCGTCAATCGCCATCTGCTTGCCCGGCAAGGCATCGAGTGTGAAGCGCGCCGTGACCTCAGCAGTGCGAACCGCTCCATGGCTGACCACCATGTACTGAATAGCAATCAACACCAGGAACAGGACAAAACCGACTACGTAATTTCCCCCTACCACGAATTGCCCGAAGGCCTCGATAACGTGACCGGCAGCTCCTGCACCTTCATTGCCATGCAGTAAGATT
Source organism: uncultured Acidobacteriaceae bacterium (assembly GCA_963780495.1). Taxonomy (GTDB): domain Bacteria; phylum Acidobacteriota; class Terriglobia; order Terriglobales; family Acidobacteriaceae; genus Bog-257. The sequence continues at coordinate 212,584 of CAWACF010000007.1, read as the reverse complement.
CGACGGCTGCTCGCTAAGTTAAGCGAAAGGCGGAAGAGTGTGAGCAACAGCAGCAAGCTGGGGAAGACCGAGAACTGCACCGGTCGCAGAATATGGACCGCCGAGAGCAGAACTAATACGGAAGCGGTGATGCTGATCGCCAGCAACAGGTCGAGCACGAAAGCCGGCAAAGGAACGAGCATGACGAATACCAGCGCAACCGCAGCCAGAGGAATAATCCATTCCGAGGCACGTTTGCCCAAAGCCGCTTTTGTTTTGTCGTTCCCGTTTGCCATGGTTACCGTCGCCGAGTCTGTTGCGCGCGCACCTGTGCCCGATAGAGGAAGGCCAGAATCTCGGCCACGGCTGCATAGAGCTTGGCCGGGATGGTCTGCCCGACCTCAACGCCGCGATACAGGGCCTGTGCCAAGGGTGGGTTCTCCGCAATCGGGATCTCGTGCCAGCGCGCCACTTTCTTGATCTGCTCCGCCAGGGCATTGACTCCTTTCGCTACCACCACGGGAGCCGGCATCTGCGGGCGGTATTCCAGCGCGACAGCGAAGTGAGTGGGATTGGTGATTACGACTGTCGCACGCTCCACCTCTTTCACCATGCGGTGGCGGCGCATTTGCCGCTGCAATCGCCGCACCCGCATCTTCATCGTGGGATTGCCTTCTGTTTCCTTGTACTCGTCACGCAATTCCTGCTTACTCATCCGCAGGTCGCTGGCCAGCTTCTGCCGTTGCAGCAGGTAATCAATGCCCGACCAGAGCAGCAGAACAAGCGTCGATTTCCAGCAGATCTCGAACACGTGATCGTAGGCCGTGTGGCCAATCGTTGCGGCGGACATCTGTCCCGCACGCAACAACAAGTCCCAATCACGAAGCAGAATAGAGACGCCCACATACAGCAGAATGGAAAATGGGACCAATGACTTCGTAATCGGAGCCAGCCCGGCGAGGGAAAACATCTGCTCCAACTTCTTGGCTGGACTCAGGCGCTCCACATTGGGCGCAAGCGCCTCGAAGGAAAAGACGAAGCCCCCTTGGGCCACGCTGCTGACGACTGCCAGTACCCAGACCAGCGCAATTGGCGCCCATATCCAACGCAATGCGGCAGCTCCGACCCAGGTCAGGATTGGCGTCCCGGGATTGAAATCGCATTGCCACGCCATATCGGTCCAATCGCGCCAGCTCGTCTGCCAGCGCCGTAACTCACCCTCGGAGATCCACAGCAGCACCCAGAGGCCGGTGAAGCCAATCAGGGCTCCGGCCAGCTCGCGGCTGCGTGCCACTTGTCCTTGTTCGCGCGCTTTCTGCTGCCTTCGCGGGGTTGCCTGTTCGGTTTTGTCGTCGTGTGCCATGCTCAGTGCACCAACTGCAACAACTTCTCCGCCGAGTGAATAGCCTGGGTGAAATAGCGCTCAAAAATAAGCGGCCAATACTTGAGCGACAGGGCCAGGACCAGCAGCCCAGCCATGCTCTTGGCTGAGAGACCAAGGAACAACACCGGCAGTTGCGGCGAGGCTTTGCCCAGAAAGCCCAGCACCATGTCGATCAACAGCGTTGCCAGGAGAGCCGGCCCCGCGATCTGCACTCCCGCCAGCCAGATTCCCCCGGCAAGGTGAAGCAGTTGCTTGGTCATGGCGCCAGTGGGCATTGCCGCCCCCGCGGGAACATAGGCAAAGCTGCTGGCCAAAGCCCGCATGATCCAGCGGTGAACCCCCAGTTGCAGGAAGATCAGCATGGCCAGGGTTTGCGAGAACACGGACAGCACCGGGGTATCGACTTGAGTGCTGGGGTCGATGATGTTGACCAGGCCAAAACCCACCTGCATTCCCATTAACTGTCCGGCGAATTCCGCCGCTTCAAAAACAAACTGAACCGACAGCCCGATCAGGATTCCCACGAGAGCTTCGGAGAGCATTACGCGCGAGACATCGACCCAGGTTAGCGACATATTTTGCGGAGCACAGACCGGGTACAGGAGCGCTGTCACCAGAGCCACGAGACCCACCTTGATCCGCGGAGCGATCGCACTGCTGCCAAGGAAAGGCGTGAACACCAGCAAGCCGGAGACGCGCGCTCCCACGAAGGCGATTGCCGCGACGAACTCCTCGAGATGAAATGAAGCCTCCATATTGGCGGCGAACGTTTCTCCTAGCGCAACCAGGGACGGAAATCAGCCATGACCTGCAGCGTGAACAGCGACAGCCTGCGCAACATCCACGGCATCAGCAGAACCGCGCCGAAGGCCGTCGCCAGCAAGCGGGGCACACTGGAGATGGTGTTGTCCTGCAATGAAGTGAGCACTTGCACTACGTTGATCAGCAAGGACACCAATGCCAGCGCAATCAGCAACGGAGCGGCTAACAGTACGGCCGTTTCAAGCGTCATCTGTCCCAGTCTCACCACGATTTCCGACGACACATCCGCTCCTTTTCTGACGCTTTCACGAGAAGCTCTTCATCAGGGACCCCACCAGCAGGTTCCAGCCATCGACCATCACGAAGAGCAGTATTTTGATCGGGGTAGAAATGACCACGGGCGGCAGCTGCAGCATTCCAACCGAGGTTGTAATAGAAGCCACCACTAGGTCGATGACCAGAAAAGGCAGGAAGAGAACAGCGCCAATCTGAAATCCCACCTTCAGTTCCGACAAGACGTAAGCCGGAGCGACCACACGCATTGGCAAGTCTTCGGGCGACCGGGGCGGCGCCAGTTTCGCGATGTCGACAAACAGGGCCGCATCTTTCTCTCGCACAAACTTCAGCATGTAACGACGTACAGGTTCCGATCCCCGGTCGAGCGCCTCCCACGCCGTGATCTGGTTCTGCTCGAGCGGCACGATGGCCTGTTGATAAATGACGCCGATAACTGGCTGCATCAGAAAATACGTGAGGACCAGAGAGAGTCCGATCAGTGTCTGGTTCGTGGGCGCGCTCTGCGTTCCCAGTGCCTGGCGAAGGAAGTGGAAGACTACCAACAAGCGGACCAGTGGAGTCATCGCCAGCAACAGCGCCGGCAGGATGGTCAGCAGCGTCAATAGGAGCACAACCGTCCAGGGCACACCGCTGGCGTTTGCTCCCGGGAGCTGCAAATTTGTACTCGCTGGAGCCATGCCCGCATAAGAGGGCACCGCCTGTATGAGACCCCCGAGCAGGAGCCCAAAGCGACTCCACCGCACATGGCGGGAGGTGGTCATCGTTGCCGCTCACACCACTCCGTCAATAACTCGGAGAGATCCGTACCTTCTCCCAGGCGCGCCAGCAGGCTCACTGATTGGGCACTGCCTCCGATCAGAAATCTCTGCCTTTCGTACTCCACGACAGCTACCAGCCGCTTCTCCCCCAGTGAGACGCTTTCGCACAACCGCAGACTCCTTACCGCTCTCTGCACCCGCACCCGGGACAGTAGCTGCCATAGTTGCTTCAGCCAACCGGGTTTCGCTGCGAAAATTGAGTGCCGTTGCTCGCCTGTCGTATCCATTGGGGCCCTCTACACCAGTTCTGTAATACGTGCGGCGATGTGACCGCCAACCTCTTCGAACTCACTCGATCCGATCCTCTGTTCATTGGCATACAGGGGAACTTCTGTACTGCGGCTCCAACCGGTCGATATCAAGCCGCCAGCATTCAGCCGCAGTAATTCGCCTACGGTGAACTGGGCTATCGGTATCTGCAGGGCCAGCTCACACGGCAACCACCAGAGCGGACGCCAGTGAGCGAGAGCACTTTCCGCCCCCGTATTCGGAGGCAGTTCTTTTTGAACAGTAGGAGAAACCGGGGTAGAGATCGTGGCTGCGCTCATACATACGGTAAGACGCACGCCTGTTGCCGGGCTCAATTAGGTAGCACCAAGGAACATCAACCCGCCTGTTCTACGTAAGCTCTTGATTGCACCCGGAAGACAGAACGACAGATCGGGCTACAGACGGCAAAGCAGGAAGCAAGACTGGAGGTAAGATTAGAAACTGCTGGATTTTCTACCGCAAATTAAAAACACCCAAGAATTGACGGCAACAAGTGTCCCGCACCGTCGCTGATCTGGGTGCGGGACCTCGTTACTGCATCACGTACTCGTTATCGGCCACAGCTACGCCGACTTGAGGTTGATTGTGTCTTGCATCACCTGGTCAAACGTAGTGACAGTGCGTGCATTAGCCTCATAGTCGCGTTGGGCGACAATCAGCGCCGAGAATTCTGTCGCAATGTCGACGTTGGACAACTCCAACGAGCCGCCCGACACTGAGCCCAAGCCGCCCATTCCCGGAGCTCCGACCGCCGCCGATCCCGAGGCCAAGGTCTCGGAGAAGTCGTTATTGCCTACTCGAGCCAGCCCTTGCGGGTTGGCAAAATTCGCCAGAGCGATCTGCCCCAGCGCGGCCGTACGGCCATTGCTGAAGCTGCCCATGATTACGCCGTCAGAACCGATCGTGTAATCGCTCAGCGAACCACTACCGTATCCATTTTGCAGGCTGCTGGTAGTCACGCTGGCGCTGGCCACCTGGGTCAGGAGGGGCGCATTCGACGTATCGTACAGGTTCCAGCTCAGGTTGAGGCTGTTGGCTCCGTCCGCCAGTCCTCCGGCGGTAATGCCGGTAATGTTGCCAGTCGGCGAAGTCAGCTTCCCGCCGCTGTCGAAGCTCAACGCGGTAGTGTCGATGGTGGTCTGGGTTCCCATGTCCTGCCAGGTCACGCCGCCATCCGTGAAGGTCGATCCGTCGGTGGGCCATGTGCCCGGCTGAGTAGCACCCGAGGTTCCGGCCACCGTGCATTGATAAATGTGGCCATTGGCCGAGGGCGGGGAGATTGTCTGTCCCACGCTGTAGGCAGTCGACGCCGCCCAATTTGGCGGCGGTGTAAGGTCGGAATTTGGAATCGTGATCGAGCAGTTCCAATTACCCGCAGCCGTTTTGGTGAAGTTGAAGTTCAAGACATGTGCGGTCCCTAGCGAGTCATAAACGGTTATCGGCGTCGACAACGGCGATGAACCAACCGCCACTCTGGCGTCAAGATTAGTATTCAACTCTACCGAGGTGGTTGCTTGCGGAGGATTGATCTGGCCTTTATTCAGCTGCAACGGCGACAATGCAGCTCCCGCCGGAATGACGCCGTTGACCGCGGCGTAGCCCATCACACTCTCACCATTGGCGGTCTGTAAGGAGCCGTCGGTCGATACCGTGAAGTCTCCGGCACGAGTGTAGAAGTTTGTGCCACTCTGCTGCACCACGAAGAACCCGCTGCCCATGATGGCCACATCGGTAGATACACCGGTCGACTCCGGGCTGCCGGGATTCATGTTGATGAACGTCCCGGCGACTCCCGTGCCGGCGCCGACCTGCACAGGATCGCCGGCTCCATTCGTGTTCAAAGTTTGGTAGAACAAATCGGCAAACTGCGTTGTGCTGCCTTTGTAGCCCACGGTATTGAGGTTCGCGAGATTGTTGGCGATGGTAGACATGGCCGTGGAGCTGGCGGTCAAGCCGGAAAGCGGGATGGAGAAGAGTGGCATTATTGACCTCCTGCACTGCTGTTCGATATCGGCACGGGGCTGCCGGAGCTGGTATTCGCAAAACTGGTCTGCAGAACTTGATTGATCTGGCTGACCTGGTCCAGAGTATTCACCCCTACCAGTTGATTGACTAGTGTTGAGGGGTCCATGGGAGAGAGCGGATCCTGATTCTGCAGTTGTGTAAGCAGCAACTGCATGAACATGGTCTGGATGCCGGTGGCCGAGTTCGTGTTCGTAGAGGTTGCACCGGCACTTTGGTTTTTCGCGGTTACGCTATTGTTTTGTAGCGGGTTGATGTGCATGCTTCCTCGATTTCTTTTATGCGATAACACTCAATCGGGTGGAACGCGATCCGATCCAGGCTAGTGGTTCGTGATCCGGGTGCACACTCGCCGTCTTGTTCAGACCAAGAGGGCGCACGTTGAATTGCGTGTCTTGCGGCGATGGTTGTTGATGATCTGTAAACCTGCTGCCCTGACCTCCGCTATGGGCGCCAACATCGAAGTGCTCAAGCCGCAGTTGGTGACCCTCGATCGCCCGGTTCAATGACGGCATTTCTGCTTGCATCGCCGCTCTCAGGTCCGCGTGACCGGTAGAGATCGTGGCCCCGAGCCGGTCCTGACTCAGACTGGTATGAACCTCAATCGGACCAAAGTCGGCACTGTTTACTCCGACATGCATTTCACTCTGCCCCATGCGCTCTACTACGCGGGCGCTAGTCACCGCTGGCGTTCGTGGCGCTACCTCCGGGGGCTGAGCAGAGTTGTCCGGCTGCATCGCTTGGTGGCCATCACTGAGAGATGCTGCATCATGCTGCGATTTGTTAAATGACGGCGAAGGGAGCGCCGTCGCTGCTGCCGTGGTGGAGGGTTGACCGCCCGAAACTGGAGACGACGTATCAGTGGGTATCTGCACCGCGATATCCGTAGGCCCGGCGGGCCCTGAATCGTCACCCGGGCCGCCATCTGAAACTGCTGGCGGACTACCAAGATGCATGCTCTGTTTGTTGGCGGTTGGCGTGCTTCCGGCGGAATGGGAAGCCGAGCGAACCTTCGACCCAGCAATCCTCGCAATCCGGTCAGCGGAGTTCGCAGAACGACCTCCCGGTACGGATACGATAACTTTTGTGTCGGAGGCGCTGCTCGATACTCTGCTCGATCGGCTCAATGGCGTCGTCGACACGCTTGCTACAACTCCATTTTGAAAATCTCCGGGCGCCTTGTCTGTAGTTAGAGCGGCGCCGCGCATACGTCCCCCGGATGGTGACGCTTGATCGGTGGCCGTTATTTCCCATGGCAAGGCGGGTGCCGGCGCCGTTGCATGCTCCGGTATCGCGTTCGTCGAATCGGCTGCAGTTGGAAAACATGCTGCGGCATTAGGCAGGTTCCCGCCGTCTGAGAAAATTGCTCGAACTTCCGCCGGAGAACGATCTCGCGAGACAGGACTCGCTAAGCTTGAATTTCTAACCTGTGAGCTGCCTCTTTCTTGTTGTTGCTGCGTCTCTGCTCCGTTCGATGAAGTCGTTTTCGACTTAGGGGACGCCCCAGTTTTACTTGCTTGCAAAGGGTCTCCACTCTGCTGCATCGGCGACGAGGCCTCTTCAAAGACACCGGGAGACAGAGAGCCGGTGGGTATCGTTCGGCCCCAATCACAACTTCCCTCAACACCGGATGCGTCTAGCGGCTTAATTTGGAGTCGCGGTTCCGTCGCATCCGCGGGTGGAGCGACGCAAACTGGTGCGGCTGGACTTGCTGGCACTTGCAGTGGAATTGCAGTCGTCGTCTCTCTAAAAATCGCAGGCGTTGCAACAGGGTCGCTTTTCTTCTGTTCTGTCTTCTTTGGGGCGAGCTTGGCCCTAGAATCGATGCGGGAGCCTAGCGATGAGTCCTCGGCAGCCGGCGTCGGCTGCAAGCTTGCTTGTGGTGGAGAATCGGTCATTGTCCGCGAGCTAATCACTTGTGCGAACGACAAACCAGGCTGCCTGGGTTCGCTGTCGGCATTCGCACCGCTGGCGCCGCTAGCTCCGAACTCCTGCCGGCATGCACTGCAGGTTGCTGACGCGATCAAAGTTAGCACCTCGTCGTTCCGTCACCGAAAGAGCAGTTGTGGTTCCATCAAGGAGAGAAAAGCAAGATTCGCCCGCGTGCACGACAAATCTGGCGCTCTCAAGAACTTCGCCCGGCTCGTCGATATACAAAAGACGTGGTACCAGGAAGCTGGAAACTTCGTTTGGGCAAGATTTGCCTAATTCACTGGGCAAATTACGACTGGTTTCTTCGGCGCCGCAAAAGGTGGAGTTCATCCAACATGGCTTGCTCACGCCGCCGCTGGATGAGTTGATATTCGCGTTGCTGAATGTCGCGTAAGGAGTGCAGGACTTCGCTGCGCTCACGCTCGGTGCGGTAGCGCTCGGTCTGCCGGGCAATTACCGTTTGCAGCTCCTGCAACTGAAACTGGACGCGTGCTACCGCCTGTCCGATGTTGTTCCGCCGTACCACGGAAAGCTGCAATTCGGCTGCAGGAATACGCGCTTGCTCAAGGGAATGCTGGAGCTCTCCATTCAATCTCAAACGCGCGGCTCTCAGGGCTTCGATTTCCTGCAGCCCTGCTGCACGTTTTGCGAGGAGCACCTGCAAGTGAATCCGTTCGCGCTCCTCGAGGCTCCGCCGGTAACGCAACACCGTATCGAGCGCAAAGTGAAAAGCCATACTGAACTAGCTAGGGATATTCCTTAGAGCGGTAATGGTTTCGTCCAACGATGTTCGTTCCTCGGGCCGCTGGCGAAGGAACGTTTGCACCTTCGGAAGTGTGCTGATCGCGCGATCCAGTTCCCCATCGGTACCTTGGCTGTACGCGCCGATGCGAATGAGATCTTCCGAACGTGCGTACGCTGCCAGCAACGAGCGCAGGTGGCAGCTGCTATCGAGGTGCTCGCGTGAAACGATGGCCGGCATCAGCCGGCTCAAGCTGTCAAGGATGGCGATTGGAGGATAGTGGCTCTGCGAGGCGAGCCGGCGATCCAGCACGATGTGCCCATCGACCAACGACCGCACGGCGTCAACCAGAGGATCCTGTTGATCGTCGCCTTCCATCAGCACGGTATAAAAAGCCGTGATGCTGCCGGCAGCGAATCGTCCGGCACGCTCGACCAGCCGCGCCAGCATGCTGAACACGGATGGCGTATACGCTTTGGCCGTAGGAGGTTCTCCTGCAGCCAAACCGATCTCCCGCTGCGCCATGGCAAAACGCGTCAGGGAATCGATCACCAGCAAAACATGCTTCCCCATCTGGCAGAAATATTCCGCAATGGTGGTGGCCGCCAGGGCTGCCCGGACCCGCAACAACGGCGACTGATCGGAAGTAGAGACGACGACCACGGATCGTTGGCGCCCTTCCGCTCCGAGGGCCTCCAGGAATTCACCCACCTCCCGTCCGCGTTCTCCTACCAGCGCCAACACCGTGAGATCGGCTGCAGTGCCGCGTGCCATCATGCCGATCAACGTACTCTTGCCTACCCCGCTGCCGCCGAAGATTCCTAGACGCTGTCCCCGACCACAGGTGACGAAGCCGTCGATTGCGCGCACGCCACACCCTAAGGGTTCGCGAATGGGCAACCGCTCCAACGCAGGCGGCGCCTGATTATCCAGAGCACGGGTTTCCCAGCTGCGATACCATGTCCTGCCATCGAGAGGGTGTCCCTGACCATCCACGACGCGTCCCAGAAGTTCCTCGCCGACAGACAGAGAGGGCCGATCTCCCATCGCGGTGATTGCATCACCGAAGCGAATCCCGCTGGGCTTTTCCAGCGGCATGCTCAAGACAGTCGTCCCGCGAAATCCCACGACTTCGCCCGCACAGGCGTTTCCAGCTGCGTCCTCCAGCACGCAACATTCCCCCAGGCTGCAGGGTGGGCCGGAGGATTCGACAAGATTGCCCGCAATCTGCGTCACCCGGCCCCGCCAGCGTATCGCCGGACGGGCCTGCAGCGCCTCGAAAAACGGCAGTAACGGTTGCATATTCATGAAGTTCTTGGCTGGACTTCGTGTACACGATCGAAGAAGCCGCTTTCGATCTCTTGCAGTTGGGTGTCGATGCTGATCTCAGTCGTACCCACCTCGGCTTGCAAAATGCAGGTATTGCTCTTCAGTGTCTCGTCAGCAACGACAGCGATGGCATTGCCATTCTGCACATGATGAGAGCAGAATTCCGACCAGCTCTTGGCAGTATCTGGCGATACGCGTAGCTCGACTTGCGTGCCTTCCTGCATTTGGTCGAGAGCCACGCGAACGATGCCTGCGAGCAACAAAGGGTCCATCTGCGCCTCGCGTTGCAGCACCTTGCGCGCAATCGCCAACGCCAGGCGAACCGCTTCCCGTTCCACTCGCCGAAAGTACTCTGAGCGTTGCTGGACGAAATCTGCTACTGCTGATGCGATGGCCGCACGTTCCAGCTCGATTCCTTTCGCCGCGGCGGCATTCGCCTGCGCCTGTCCATCCTGAAATGCTTTTTCCCGTGCAGCCGCCACCGTCGCGGCAATCTCCTGCTGCAAAGCCGCATCACGGGCCGCGCGTTGCTCGGGCAGACCGATGGCTAACGTTCCCGAAGCAAACCCCGAGGACGGCATCGCCGGGTAATGGAAACTCTGCACACGACTTCCCCGGTGCACTCCTTGTCGCTCGTCAGACAATGTATTCATCTCCCCCTTCGGCCTTAAGAATGATCTTCCCTTCACCCTCCAGCTGGCGAGCCGTGGCCACTACTTCTTCCTTTGCCTTGTTAACCTCGCGCGACCGCACCGGCCCCATCACCTCCATGTCTTCTTTCAGCATCTCGTAGGCGCGGGCCGAGATAGCCTTCATCAAATGGTTGCGCATCTCCTCCGAAGAGCCTTTCAACGCCAGTGCCAGGACCTTCTTGTCTAGGCGTGCCACCAGTTCACGAATGCCGTTCTCGGGTACGCTCAACAAATCGTCGTACGTGAACATCAGATTGCGGATGTTCAGAGCCAGCTTGGGATCGTCGTTTTCGATTGCTTCCAGCACCGATTTCATGACGTCCGGTTCCAACCGGTTCATCAGATCAGCTGCACTTTTGAATCCAGGAAAAATCCGCCGGCTCTGCTCGCCCAGGGATTGCAGCCGCTTATGCAGTACAACCGTGACTTTCTGCGCCATCTCCGGCGCAAAATTTCGTAATAACGCCAGCCGCTTCACCGATTCGACCCGAACTTGCTCTGGCAGCCTCATCAGGACGGCGGAGGCCGCATCGGTGTCCAGATAGGCGAGGATGAGCGCGATACTTTGCGGCTGTTCACCCTCGAGGAACCTTGCCAGTTCCTTGGGATTAGCCTTTTGCAACGCGTCCATCTGATTTGCCGTGAGTACTTGCGCGCGATTGACCTGCTCCATCAACGCATTTGCGCCGTCGGTGCCAAACGCTTTGACCAGAAGGGAGCGAGCATAATTCTCGCCACCCTGCGCCAGGTACTCCTGCGCGAGACTGAGTCGGTGATACTCCTCCAGCACGTTCGCCGCAGTGTCGGGCTGCACTCCGCGGAGCTCGCGTATCTCCTGAGTAAGGCGCTGCAGCTGATTTTGCGAAAGATGGCGATAGACGGTGGACGCAGCCTCCTCGCCCAACATGACCAGCAGAACCGCCGCTTTGCGGATTCCGTTGAGGTTGGGTGTGACGGTGGCCGCGGTACTCACTCCACACCACCCTCCCGCAACCAGCTTTGTACTAGCTGCGAAGCGCCCGCCGGCTCAGCCTTCACCTTGTCGACCAGGTGGTTTTTCAGCACCGCCAGCTTTTTCAACGCAGGGTTGTTGTCGATGTCCGGCACGCCCAAAATCTTTTCGGGGGAGTCTGTTTTGTTGCCGGCGGTCAGCGGCTCGCCTTCTATTCCCGAACTGGCCAGCTGCGGCATTCGACGCAAAGGCAATTCCTTGAGCGCGCTGATCACCTGTCTCTTCACTGGGCGCAACAGCAACAGGTAAACGCTGCCAAATAGACAACCAAGAGCCAGGTAGCGAAGCAGCCACGTCCATGGCTGAAGATTGCGCTGCAGCTTCTCCAACATCGTGAGAGGGGCGGGCGCGTCTTCCTGCAGATTCTGGAACGAGAGATTCTCCACCGCCAGCAAGTCACCACGCTTGGCGTCGATCCCGAGCGCCGCCGCCGCGAGATCCTCGATCTGCTTCATCTCATCGGCTGTGCGTTTTCGACGGGTAACCGCCCGCGTGTTGTTTTGCTGTGCAACCTGAACGGCATCATCTACGAGGAGGGCTGCGGCAATGCGCTTGATCCGGCCCGCCGGCTGCACGGTGTGCCGCACGAGCCTGTTTACGCCGTAGGTGCCACTCTCCGATTTTGAGCTCTGGGTCTGCTGGGTCGATTTGCTAGCTGCTGGGACTTGAGCGTTTGGAAGATTGCTGCTGGTACCCGGGACGCCGCCCATGGAGCCGCTGCCCGAAGTTTCTTCGCTGCGGGTCATACTTAGTGCGACCGCACTGTTGGGATCGTACGTCTCCTGCGTCTCCTCACCCGAGCTGAGGTCGTACTCTACGTGCACGCTGGCCCGCACCCCGTCCGAACCGACCACCGGCTCCAGAGTTGCAACCACGCGCTTGGCCAGCTCCTGGTCGATCTCCGACGTACCTCCCTCACCCGGGGCCCCGCCGAATCGATTCAGCGGCATGTTCGTATCGGCATCGACCACTACCACATTGTCTGGGGTAAGACGGTCGACCGCTCCCGCCACCAGCTGCCGGATTGCTATGTCCTCCTGCTGGGGGAGGCTGCCGCGCCGTAATTTGACCATCACCGAAGCCTTGGCACTGCGGTCGCGTTCGCTGTACAACGATTCCGACGGCATCACCAGATGGACACGCACTGCCTCCACTTCGCCCAGCGTGGACAGAGTGCGCTCCAGTTCTGCCTCGAGCGCCCGTTGATAGTTCACCTTCTCGCTGAAGTCACTCCCCGCCCAGTTGGGCTTGTCGAAGAGTTCGAAGCCCAGTCTTCCACTGTGAGGCATTGGTTGAGAGGCGACTTCCAGGCGGGCGCTGTCCAGCTTGTCGGCCGGAACCAGGATGCTGCTGCCATCGGGAGAGTGCTCGAAGGGAATCTTTCGGGCTTCCAGCGACGCGGCGATGTCCTGAGCATCGGCCGGGTTGAGTCCCGAATAGAGGGTTTTGTAGTCCGGCTTTCCGATGAGTTGCACGAAGACATAGAGGGTGGCACCCACCAGTACCGCCCCTGCCCCCAGCAGCAGGCGTTGCTTCGGAGAGAGCGAGACCAGGAACGTCTTTGCCTGCTGTACCACCTGCGCGAATGAGAGATCACTGTTCACTGCCGACTCTTAAAACTGCATTCCGGCGATTTGTTGATAGGCCTGCACGACCTTGTTTCGAACCTGCAGCATCAACTGAAACGACAGATCCGCTTTTTCTACCGCGATCATGGCATCGTGCACGTCAGCCCCGTTGCCTTCGATCAGGCCGCTAACCTTGTAGCGGGCATCGAGACTGGCATTGTCTATCTGGGCGGTCGCTTCCCGCAGGGTGTCGCCGAAGCTGTTTTCTGCGGGCGATCCAGTTGTCACTGGAGAAGTTACCTGCGGCAGATCGGCGGGCATGATCCGGAAACCGACATTGGCGGCGTTGATCGTCATAAGACCAGCCCTCACGACCTCACTTTAAAATCTGCAGCGACTGCTGAATCATCTGCTTGGCGGCCTGGACCGCGCTCGCATTCAGTTCATAAGCGCGCTCCGATCCCATCAAATCCACCATCTCCTGCACCGCATTGATGGCCGGATAGGCGACGTAGCCGTTCTCATCGGCATCCGGATGCCCGGGCTCGTAACGACGCTGCGCCGGACTTGGATCCTCCACAACGTCGGAGATGCGAACTCCCCCGGAACCGCTTGCGGTGCCGGCGTCGAGCGAGTTTGCCAGCAGAAGACGGAACGGCGAGACCGGCTGACTACTGAACACAACCATTCGGCGGCGATACGGTCCACCCTCGGGCGTGCGCGTAGTCTCGGCGTTAGCGAGATTGCTGGTCGCCACTTCGGCGCGGAGGCGCTCGGCCGCCAGGGCTGATCCGCTGACCTGAAACAGTCCGAAGAGGTTCACTGACCACCTCCACCATTAATAGCCATCTGCAGGCGGCTGAACTCGGAGCGTAGCAGCGCGACTTCGGTTTGAAACTGCAGCTGGTTTTGCGCCATCAGCAGGCTTTCGCGATCGATATTGACATTGTTTCCATCGGGTCTATCGATCAGCCCGGGAACCTCCCGCACAATCGGGGCGGCAGAAGGCTCATCGTTCACAGTCAAGGCCCGCTGCAGCTCTCGGCCGAAGTCAAGGTCGCGGGTGCGATACCCCGGAGTATCGACGTTCGCAATATTCTGGCTGATCAGAGTTTGTCGCTGCGAAGTGAGGCCCAGTGCCTGGCTCAGCAGACCAATCAAAGGAGTAGTGAACAGACTCATGGCAACCTCCGGGGAGGTAATCCGTGCTCGCGGATCTTGTTGCGCACCGTCCGAAGACTCACCCCCAGCAGCTCTGCCGCGTGGGTACGATTCCCGGCTGTCGCATCCAGGGTGACCTCAAGCAGCATCTTCTCCAGTTCGCGCAAAGACAATCCTGGCCGGAGCCAGCGTGCTTCATCGAGAGAAGGGCTGGCGTGGGACAGCGGCAACATGTTGTTTCCGATTTCCGGACCATCGCATAGCGCAACCGCCCGGCGAATCGTATTGGCCAGTTCGCGTACGTTGCCCGGCCAGTGATGCGCCCGCAGAGCATCACGAAAGGATTGGCTCAGGGGAAGCGGCGCATTCGGGGCGGCGAACTTGGCGGCGAAGTATTCGGCCAGTTCCAGCACATCATTTCCACGCTCGCGTAACGCCGGCAGCGTTAAGGGAATCACATTGAGGCGGTAATAAAGGTCCTCGCGAAAACAGCCCTCCTCAACCAGGGTACGCAGCGAGCGGTTGGTGCTGGCAATCACTCGCAGATCGACGCTGAGCGGGCGTGAATCGCCGAGGCGGTAGAACTCGCGCTCCTGCAGGACGCGCAGCAGCTTCGGCTGCAACGGTAACGGCAGTTCGCCGATTTCATCCAGCAGAAGCGTTCCCCCGGAGGCGAGTGCAATCTTTCCCGCGTTGCTGCCGACCGCGCCCGTAAACGCGCCTCGCGCATGGCCAAATAGCTCGCTTTCTAACAGATTCTCCGGCAGCGCCGCGCAGTTTATTGCTACGAACGGCTGCCGCGCCCGCGGGCTTTCCTCGTGAATCAGGCGCGCCAGCAACTCCTTACCTGTTCCGCTCTCGGCCTCTAGCAGGATATCCGCGCCGCTCCGGGCTGCCTGACGTGCACGCTCCAGGGCGAGGCGCAAAACTACGGAACTTCCCAGGATCGAATCTCTACCCTGTCCCGCGTACGGCTGCGGTGACGGGACAAACGCAACCTCGGGTTTTCGAGAAGTTCGACGATCGAATTGTGCACTGGGCAACATCTGCCTATTTGTCCTGCAAAATAAAGGCCGCGAACGTTAAGTCGCACTTATGCAAAAGGCGGTCCCTGGATACCCACAAGCGCGCTGTCGGGCATCGGCAAATGTTCCGGGAGGATGGGACCACCCTCGGCGAGAATCGAGGCCCGCTCAATGACGTGTTGCAACTCGCGGACATTACCCGGCCATGAGTACCCGTGCAGTCGCTCGATCGACTCCGCCGATAGGACCTGCTCCTTTTCTAACTGCAACTTCATTAAGAAGGCTCGCGCCAGGGCTTCGATATCTTCGCGGCGTTGCGATAACGGGGGCAATTCGATCGGAAATACCGACAATCGATAGAAAAGGTCTTCGCGGAACTGTCTTTTCTCTACCATGGCAGCGAGATTGGCATTTGTCGCGGCAACAACCCGCACGTCAACCCGGAATACGTCGGAGCTACCCAGCCGCTGCACCTCGCCCTGATCGAGAAATCGCAACAACTTTGCTTGAATGCCCGCCGGCAACTCGCCAATCTCGTCGAGAAACAAAGTACCGCCGTGAGCGCCGTGAATGCGGCCCAGCCGTGACTGCACCGCCCCGGTGAATGCCCCGCGTACATAACCGAAGAGCTCGGATTCCAGCAGGGGCTCGGGAATCGCCGCACAGTTAATGACCACAAACGGCTTCGCCGCACGGGGGCTGAGCCGGTGAATGGCAGTGGCGACAATCTCTTTGCCGGTCCCGGTTGGTCCGGTGATCAGAACCGGTGTCGAGCGCGCCGCCACCAGCCGGGTCGTGCGGTACACCTTGGCCATGCACGGGGCTTGGCCTACCATGCCCGGCAGCGGCTCGACGGTTGCAGATGCTGGTTTCAGCGCAACCGTCGTCACAAAGCGTTGCGAATTCTGCCAGCGGCCTATCGTTTCAAAGAGCCTACAGGCATGGCTGCTACGCCACTGCGAGGGAAGCGAAGGGTTTCCCGTTTCATCGAGCAACAGGACATCGATTCCCGGAAAGCGCTGATGGATGAACCGCAGCAGCTCTTCTGCATCCAGGTCAGGCAATCGCCGGTCGAGCAGCAGCAGCTGGCATTCGCTGTTCTCCAGCTTGCCGAGCGCGTCCGCTCCACCCAGCGCTTCTGCCGCACTGATTCGCGAGAGCAGAAAGTCCTGCACGATCCGCTTACGAAGCCCGGGGTTTGAGCTGGCCACGATAACGGCAGGATCGGCGCAATCACGCAGTTGCTGGGGTGTCATAGAGATGTTGTATCTGGAAATCCTCAGAAAGCCATTAGCTGGTGATTAGAAGTTTCTAAGAAATTGAAGAATTTCGATGATAGGGACGAAACGCCGAGGCTGCGCCGGAGTATGTAATCTACGCGAGCGGAAGGGTGCCCAGCCAAACGCTTTGATCAGCATCTTCTGAGCGCAGAACAAAATCACCGCCGAGCGCGCGAAAGCTGCGTCGCACCATTTCCGCTTCACAGGAGTAACGCGCGATCTCATCTGTCTCACCGATGTCAGCAGGAGACATAGGAAAGGACGTTTCTGCGTTGATTTGCAGCTCGGCTCGACCGTCTACGTTCACGCCAACACGAACCGCGGTGACAGCCCGCTCGGAGGAATAGCGAAACAGGTACTCGAAGAAATAAAACAGCGCCCGCAGCAAACGTATGCGCTCTCCTCGGACCACAACCGGCTCGGGCTGCTGTTCCAGGCAAAATTCCATAGCTGCGGACTCGAACATCGGGAGCATGTCTTCGCGCAGCTCCTGCATCAGGTCATAAAGGTCTGTCGTTTGAGACCCGTCTCCGGGGTCGCACGCATCATCGAGGGCGCGAACCATGACCAGCCGCTGCCGCAGGCTATTCGCATTTTCGAGTGCCGTCTCAACACTGGCGTGCAGCTCTTCAAAGCTCTGATCACGACGAAGAGCAAGCTCCAACCCGCATTGCACTGCAGTCAGTGGCTGGCTAAGTTCGTGGAAAATCTCCTTGGCTAACCACCGGCCTTCTACGTTCTGGTAATGGGATGTAAAGGCCGAACCCATCACATCATCGCTCCGGCGTGGCAACTCAATTCATAGCCGACGCCGCGAACAGTGTGGATGAGGCGAGAGGAGTGGTCCGCGTCAACTTTCCTGCGCAAATAGTTAATGTAGACATCCACGATGTTGGTCGATGTGTCGAACGAGAGGTTCCACACGTGCTCGACGATCATGGCGCGTGTGACCCGTCGGCCGGCATTGCGCATGAGGTACTCCAACAGGGCAAATTCCTTCGACGTAAGTTCAATCAGTTTGCCAGCGCGCTCAACTCGACGCGCAACGCGATCCAGTTCTAGATCGGAGACCCTCAACACAGTCTCAATGGTGCGAGGTCCTCGACGCAGCAACGCCCTCACCCGAGCAGAGAGTTCGGTGAAGGAAAAGGGCTTGATCAGGCAGTCGTCCGCACCGGTATCGAGCGACTGAACACGATCCTCTACGCGACTGCGAGCGGTCAATACCAACACCGGAAGCGAAGGTTTATGGGGACGTACTGCGCGGAGAACTCCGATTCCGTCGAGCTTCGGGAGGTTCAGATCGAGGATCATCAGGTCATAGTCGCTGTCAGCAGCCATCTGTCGCGCCATCTCGCCATCTTCGGCAACGTCGACCGCATAATGTTCAGCCTCAAGACCCTTACGGACAAAGGTGGCCAAGGGGGCGTCGTCTTCGACAACCAAGATGCGCATCGCAGTAACTGTCCTAAGATTACCTTTATTGTTGGTTTTTCCCGTCTTCCCGTCAATGAATCTTTGCTATCGCTCTAGAGAGTCCGCCCAAATCGGGAGGCGCGTGAAATCAGAAGACTAAGATTTCATTGCGCTTAGAATATTTATGTGACGCCAAACCCTTCGGGTGCTAGCCCAAAACCAAGACTTTCGGTGCCACTTGAAACGCTCTGGGTTAGTAATCCTTAGCAGGTTACTCGACTTCCAGTTCCGTTGCGGGTAAAGGCTGCTTAAGTGGTACGGCCCTCGCAAATTCGAATAACAGACTCAATGGCTGACGGGACTATAATTAGTGCATGGCGCGTGGTTGGGAAAGTAAGTCTGTAGAAGCCCAGATTGAAGAGTCCACCTCCGATTCCTCAGCAAACCAAGACCAAAATATCTCCCCGGACGAGCGACAGGCGCTGATCAGAAAAAGTGATCTCCTTCTGTCCCGTAAGCGTGTTGTGCAACAACTTGAGGGTAGCAGCAGCGAGCGCTATACCGAATTTCTGCGACGGAGTCTTGCTGCTCTCGAGGAACAGATTGCGGATTTGAGCTGAGGTCGGCCCTCTGTCCCGTTTCGCCGGACCGCGGCAGCCCTATACCTTCACGCGGTTGGGCAAACAGGCTGATCATCTAATTCCTAATAGCTCACATCAACCTGTGATTGTCATCACGGAAGCGCGTTCAGCGGCAAGGGACAATGCTGGCAGAGGTGCAGTATGCCGGTCCTTGTCATCGCGGTCGTCTTCTTCGCCATTTTCCTGGTAATGGGTGTCATGGGGGTGACGGCAATGGTCGCCGAGCACCGTGGTCATCTCTTCAGTTGGACGTGGAGTGACGAACCCACGCCGAAGAGGTAGAACTGGGGTTTCTCGGGCTACGAGCGGCTCGTGTAGGGTGAGGCTTGTCCAGCTAAACAGCTTCCATTGCCCGTGCGAGGCAATCTTCGCAGAAACCGCTGTCCTTAATATCAATCCATTCCACCGCATGTGCAGGCGCCATTGCGCATTGATAGTCGTGACAATGGGTGAGGCGCAAGGTGTGCCCAATTTCGTGTACTGACTCGACCAGAAGTCGATTGGCGAGCAGATCCATGTTCTGTGGTAATCCGTAAAATTGTTGCTGCAACCGATGGTAGGAGACGATCGCCGATGCTCCGCCCATCTGCGCTTCGCCGAAAACGAACGTCAGAATCGGAATGTACAAGTCCAGTTGCGTAACTCCCAAAAGACGCCAGGTGCTGCTATTTATGTACCTCTGCATGCCGGCAAGGATCTCGGAGGAGTGATATTGCTGCCGCTCAACGTGCAGGGCAAAAGCGGGATCGAGGGCGGGAAGAAGTATCTCCACAGACACTCGAAACTTGTCGTGCAGCGCCTGCCCCAGCCATTCGAGCAGCTCTGCGTCGACAGATCCGATCGGCAAAAGATGTAGACGCTTCATCACAGCAGCAATTAGCGATTAGCAGTTGGCATTCTGTAATTCCATCGAAGCGAGCTGGTGCAGACCGATCGATAACGCTCTTGCACCGCGTCGAGCAGGCGAAATGCCAAGCGCTAACGGCTAGATGCTAGCCCAAGTTGCTCGTTGCCAGCTGCTCCTTCTCTTTCCGATTCCATCCATACTTCTTCAATTTGTGATGCAGGGTAACGCGATCGATCCCCAGCACCTCGGCGGTTCGTGTCTGGTTTCCGCTGCACTCATCCAGAACGCGCAGAATGTGCGTTCGTTCCACATCCTCAAGACTGCGGACATCGCCAACCCCAAGTCCAGCACCAGTTCTTGCTTTCAACGTGAAGTCCTGCTCGCGAAGCTCAGGTTCCTGCGCGACAACCATCGCGCGCTCGACGGCGTTTTCCAGTTCACGTACATTTCCCGGCCAGTTGTATTGCTGCAATCCATTCATGGCTGCGGGCGAAACCCGGGTAATTCGTTTGCTCATTTCGGCCGAGAATTTGCGGACAAAGTGATCAACCAGGATCGGGATGTCCTCGCGGCGGTCACGCAGTGGAGGGATCTCGATATGGAAGACGTTTAGCCGATAATAAAGGTCCGGACGGAACTTGCCCTCCTCGATCAATTGCTCAAGATCTTTATTCGTTGCGGCTACCACGCGAAAATCGACTTTAATCGTTTGATTGCCGCCCACACGTGAAATCTCGCGCTCTTGTAGGACGCGCAGCAGGTCCGTCTGGGTCTTCAGGCTGATGTCCCCGATCTCGTCTAGAAAGACGGTTCCTCCTTCCGCGATTTCGAACTTCCCCTTTTTGCGATACTGCGCTCCGGTGAAGGCGCCTTTCTCGTGGCCGAACAATTCACTTTCGAGCAGAGTTTCCGTCAATGCGCCGCAATGAATTACGACCAGAGGATGAAAGCGCCGCGAACTGCCCGAATGGACCGCCCGCGCCACCAACTCCTTCCCGGTCCCACTCTCGCCCGTGACCAGAACGGTGGCATCGGTCGGCGCCACGGTCTCAATAGCGTCAAAGACATGCTTCATCGCGGCGCTCTGTCCAATGATGTCGCTGGGCCGTGCGATCTCGGCGACCGTCTCTTTCAGCCGCACGTTTTCCTGTAGCGTTCGGCGATGCGACATCGCCTTGGTTATCAGGTGCGCGATCTCGTCGGGATCAAGCGGTTTGTTGACGTAATCGTAAGCACCATTCTTAAGCGCCGCGACGGCGGTTTCGACTGACGCATAGCCTGTCATGATGATGACCAGCATGTCAGGACAAATCTCGTGTAGCCGCCGCTGCAGTTCGATGCCGTCGGTGCCGCGCATCTTGATGTCGACCAGTGCGACGTCGAAGGCCTGTTCGGCAACCCGGGTGAGGGCTTCGTTCGCGCTTTCCGCGGTGGCAACTTCGTAGCCTTCTTCCGCAAACCACTTCGCCAGTGAATCTCTTACGCTGAGCTCATCATCGACGATCAGCAACTTGCCTTGAGTCATGGTTCTACCTCACCTCATAGAGCGGACGTTCGGCTTCCGCTGTAACCGCCGGTCTCTGGCTATCTATTGGCAGCACAATGTTGAAAGTTGTTCCCTGCCCCACGACCGAATTCACTTCAATCGTTCCAGCGTGGCGCTCGACGATGCTCTCGCTAATTGCCAGCCCGAGGCCAGAGCCACCCGATTCTTTGGTCGTGTAGAAAGGCTCAAATATGTGTGGGAGATGCTCGGCTGGAATTCCGATACCGTCGTCGCGGATTACCAGTTCCACTGTGCTTTCACCTTTCAGACGGGTAGTGATCCACAAGTTACCTTCCTGCGGCATGGCGTCGATGGCATTAATCACGAGCGCGAGCACGACCTGCTCAATCTGCGCCGGATCGCAACGCGCAGGCGGCAGCTCGGTAGCAAGGTCCAAGTTGAGTTGAATCCCGCCGAGATCCAGTTTGTGCTGCACTAGCCGAGTGCAGCGGTCGATCACCTGGTTCAAGTCACACCAAGCCAGATTCATTGGCGATACTCGTGAGAAGCTCAACAGGTTATGCACCAGCTCGCCGCAACGCTTGCTTTCGCTGGCAATCAAGTCCAGCGATCCCTTCATCTCTTCCTGCTTCGGAGTGGCTTCTGTGGTTTTATCGATCCAGCGCTTCACAAGACGTGAGTACGTGAGAATTCCTGATAGAGGGTTGTTAATCTCGTGCGCCACGACCGCGGCCATTTTGCCGATGGTCGCCATTTTTTCCACGTGCAGCATGTGCTGGTGGGCCTGCTTCAGTTCGCGTGTTTTCTCGTCGACTCGCTCTTCCAGAGTGTGGGCCCATGCCGTGATTTCCGCCTGCGCCACTTGCAGCCGGTTGCTCATTTCGTTGAAGGATTGAGCCAACTGCCCAACTTCATCCTGCGCATGAACCGGGATCTGATAACCAAGATTGCCGCTTGCGATACGTTCGGTACCGGTCTCCAATTCGCGCAGCGGATTGTGCACAACGATCCACACGAACAGACCGCTCAGGAAGACAACTGCAATCAGAGACAAGGTTGTGTATGCGAACATCTCTCGGCTCTCATGAGCCAGTCCTTTGTCGACCCTGGCGAGGGACAAATTGGTATCGAGTACGCCTAGGATCTGCGTTCCGGCGGGATGGGCGTGACAGGCCGCGTTGGAGCAGGCGGGTTCGTTCTCTATTGGAGTGATTACGCCCAGCACGCGATCACCGCCAGCACGATAAACGCGAAAGCGGTCCGAACGATTGAGACGTGACATCGGCTTCGACTTTTCATGGCACCCGTAGCAGGCTTCGGCCGACTTGTCGACCATCGTGCCCACCTCTGCGGGAGAGGTGGAATAGCTGATCTCACCCTCAGGATTCATGATGCGTACCCGCACCATGCCCGGTTGATCGGCCATATTGAGCATCATTTCGTAAAGACCGACCCGATCGTTGTTCAACATGTAGCGGGACGCGCTACGCCGCAGCACCTCGCTCTGCTGTTCAGCGCTGACCAGAGCAGCGTCCTCCAGGTGCTTACGCTGACCTTGAATAATGAAATAGCCGAGAAGGCCGAAGATGATTATCAACACGAAGAAGATCGAGATCATCAGCTTGGCGCTGATGCTTTGTCCCAACCTCTGAAACCACCCCGGAGGCGAAGTGGGGTTCCCGAACTTGCCTACAGCGGGAACCCCGTCCGAGTTTTCAGTCACCCGCATGGGCTGACACCGCAAGCTGGCTTACGATAACCTCGGGGCTGTGTGTGGCGACAGGAAGGTGCGCCTTCTCCTCGGGGAAGATCGGCAGGTATTTCGCGGCCAGACCGAAGATAGCGAAGCCCAGCGCGACAAACATTGCCGTGATAACGACTTCCGTCCATTTTGGCGTGTACCGACCGCCGACAGCATTCTCGACTCCCGTGATAGCGACGTTAAGTCGGTTGGTCACGAAGCCCAAGAGGCATAGCACCGCCGCCAGGTAAAGCCCCTGAGCACTCTCACGGATCTTGGGGACGAGCAGCATGCCCAGCGGAATGAGAACCGACAGGAATATCTCCAGCAGGAAGAAGCGCTGCTCATAGCTGGAGACAAACACCAGATGAAGCACATGCCGATGGAGCAAATCCTCAAACTTCAGAATGCCGTAAAGCGCGAGCACCACAACCAACACCCGGCCTAAATCGCGAATGATTGGCAACTCGATCTCGCAGCCGAAGTACTTCGAACTCATCGACGATTCGAAGATCGTCATCGCCAATCCCACCGAAATTGCCGATAGGAAGAAGAAAACCGGGAGCAGCGGGCTATACCAGAACGGGTGCAGCTTATTGGGCATGATCAGGTACAGCGTGCCCAACGACGACTGGTGCAGCGTCGAAAGCAGCACGCCCAGAATGACGAAGACGACCATCACGCTGCGCACGATCTTCAGCGGTCTCTGCAGATTGAAGTGCTCCAACACAATCGGAGAGAATTCCAGCGCCAGCACGGTGGTGTACAGCATCACGCAATAGGCAACTTCAAACATCACGGAGTGCGGATTGCGCATGATCAGCGGATGCCAGATGTTCCAGGGCAAACCGAGGTCATACATCAGTGCCGCACAAACCAGCAGGTACCCCAGAAATGCGGTCAGAATTGTGGGCCGAATGATGGAATGAAAGCGCTTGATGTTGAAGATCTCGACCGCCGCCGTCAGGGTGAAGCCGCCCGCTGCCAGCATGACGCCGCACATCACGTCGAAGCCGATCCAGATTCCCCAGGGAAATTGATCAGACAGATTAGTGGAAGCCCCTAGCCCGTGGAAGAAGCGAATGTAGCTGCAGTAGACGCCGGCAACCATGATGACAAGGAAGACGGCCTTCCAGAAGGTGAAACGCATGCGAGGGACAGTCATCGGGCACCGCCTTTAGGTTCGTTATCCTGCGCTTCTGCTTCAGCAACGTCCTGGCGGCGATGAGTGATCCAGTAAATGCCACCCAGCATGGTGCCGAACAGTGGAACAAAATCGGGGATGCGCGACAGCACCTGGTACGTGTACATGGGAAGAGCACGCTCGGTCAGATCGGCGCGATAACCAAACTGAGTGAAAGGAAGCGCAGACAGCAGCATTACCGACGTGCCACCGACCTCGTTCTCACCGAAAATGTGATGAAGGTACGTATCCGGACTATCGTGGAGGCGCTTCTTGGCTTCTTCCAGAAGAGTTTCGCGGTCGCCAAACAGGGTTGCACCCGTAGGACAGATCTCGCCACATGCGGTCTGCTTTCCTTCCGCTACCCGCTTGCTGCACATGATGCACTTGCGCACGGCGGGAATGGCCTTGTCCCATTCATACTTGGGAACGCCGAACGGACACGCGGCCATGCAGTAGCGGCAGCCCATGCACTTGCCCTTGTCGTAGGTGACCGGACCAAGTACCGTCTTCTTCATTGCGCCTACCGGACAGACCGAGGCACATGCCGGATCCTCGCAGTTCATACACAAACGGCGCATGAACTTGTCTTCTTTGGTTAAGACGACCGTGTACTTGTGCGCCGAGGTCACTTCTTGAGCGGCAATCTTGTCGTCGTAGGGAAGACCGTTCTCGGCGGCGCAGGCCTGCTCACACTGCTTACAACCGATGCACTTTGTGGCATCGTAGAGAATCCCTTTGCTCATGACTTCCTCCAGGGCCGCAACGAGCACCGGATGTGCGGTGGTTGGAGCCAGATCGCCCAGGCGGCCCAGTCGGACCTCGGCAGGTAAAAGCGGCGCCGATGCAAAACAGCGCCGTCGGGCGACGAAGTGCGAATGACCGCCGCTTCAGATGGGCTTTGGACTGGCTGGTCTGAAGCGGGTCAAGCCAACCAGAAAGCTACTTCATTGTCTTAACGTAAGCTGCAAGTTTGCTGGCTTCGGCCGCGCTGACACCCTTACTGGCGAAAGCGTGCGAAGCTTTCTTTTGCGGTCCGCCGTTCTCGATGAAATCAGTCAGCGTTGCGTCCGAAGCACTCTGCACCGCTGCAGAAGAAAATTCGGGAGCTCCCATCTTCTTGCCGGCTGCCGTGCCCTTGCCGTCGGCACCATGGCACGCGGCACATTTTGCTTTGTAGATGTCTTCCTGGGCCCACGACAGATTAGGGAGCGCCAAAAACAGAGCGAACGCAATGATCAGAACAGCTAAGATGACCTTCTTCATGACTTCTCCGTTAAGAATATGAACTCGGCGACTCACGATTTTGTAACCCACACAAAGCCGAGCTCAGGCACACTGCCTTATTGAGGACGTTTTTAGTGTGAGACTTTACGATTGAGAGAAGATGTGATGGGTATCACTTTCCAAAGTGATACTTTTCGCAACAGCGCGGGCATACGTCACAACCTATCGGTGAGACAATTTGCCTCACAAGTGCCTAAGCGCCCCCGACTTGTGAGCAAGATTGCAACATCCGGCTTCGTTCCTGCCGACGTCCCGATAGTTTCTTCAACAATGATTCAGCCAGATCCACTCGCCATAGCGCTTACAGGCCGGAGTCGAAGCATTGGGGGGAACGCTATCTGCCCTCGAAGTTGCTCGCTCGAGCATCCAATCTGGCTGGTGGAATCTACCCATGGATCGATGGGACGTTATCGTTGCGGGTGCAGGCATTGCGGGTTTGGCCGCAGCGATTGAGCTGGGGAGAGCTGGCCTGAAAGTGCTGGTTCTGGAAGCTCGAGAACAAGCTATTCTTTGCTCGCGAAGCCACCCAGAGCGACGGTCACAGAGCAACCGTTCACGGCGCCTTTGCCAGTGGACTGCGAGCTGCCTCGGAACTTTTGGATGGAATTCGCCGTTAGGCAACAAACAATATCTGCGGTATCGATGCCGATGCAAATGCACGGAGCCCAGAGAGTTGTCGGCTACCTTAGTGATTTCGGCTGCCGGCCCACTCTGACCATACAATCCACCTGAGGTGTGCTCCCGAGTCATCGTAAAGACTGGTAAGTCTCGGAGGGCGAGAACGCTGCAGGTTCTGCTGAGCCGCCGCCGGTGATCTGTTTGATTTATTACGCCGCTAAGCTTTACTCTGCAAGCTCGGACGCCGAAGATCCAACCGTCGTGCGGCGCCCGCTGTCACCGCCACGGAAGCGAGGGGGGTCCGGTGACTCTCCCGGTCTTCAAAACCGGCGATTGGCGTCTTTGACGTCAATGGTGCGTTCGACTCGCACACGCTTCCGCCAACTTTTCAATGATTTTCCTGATTGCGGGTTTCCCTGCCCTCAGGGAGCCGTTGGCCTGGTTTTCAGAAAATGTGACAAGTCCGGATTCCAGGGGTCATAGGCAGGGTTGAATAATTCCGTCCGATCACTGAAGAACGGCTCGTACCCTGCTCTTCCAGCTTTGAGATACGGCCGATTCCCAGCAACACGAATGACCGAACGATTGAATCGGTTTAGGGCTGCGCAGCACGATGAAATAGGGAGCCCTCAGCTAAACTCCCGAGCGAAACCTCGTGAACGGCGTCCGTCTTTTTTGGCTGAAGCAACACAACGACCGCAATCACATGCGAGGCACCCACGGACCGGTCCGTCACTAAACCGCGTCTTGACCAGATCGAACTCGCAATCCGGGGCGCCTCGTTCGTTACTTGCCAGCGTAAGTCTTGGCGGAGCCGATGCCGCTGCACAGGTCCCAACCAACTTTGCAGCGCGGATCACCTATCGTAATGTCGTTGAAATCAGCCGAGTACTCCGCGGGATTGGCCAGCTCGTTGTACATCATGGTGAGCTCAGCCAAAGACGACTGCTGCAGGCTGCCGGCCGCATTCACGATTCCGGCAAAAGTGGGAGAGGACCAACTGGTACCTCCAACTGAAGTCCAGCCTCCCTCGAGGTAAATGGGCGCACAGCAAAAGTCGGAAGCGACATCAGGATATCCGCGATGGTTTCCAACGATGCTTGCAATGCGACTCTGATAGCTGGGACGCGGCTCGTATGGACTGATATCTCCCCCTCCGCCGCCCGTGTAGTACTGCTCATAGGTGAAGTTTCCGTTCCCGTCGCGGTTAAAGTAGGTTCCTCCAACTGCCACGACGTTCGGCGACGCCGCCGGATAGGCGCTCACGTCAAGTCCCCCATCGCCGGCGGCTGCAAAATAGACAACTCCCGGGTGAGTGAAGAATTGATCAAAGTTAAGTTCCTGGGCAATCTCTGCATCGGCAAAGCTCATGCTCACCACGCCGCCACCATTCTGCGCCACTAGATTTCCGGCGAGCCTCACCGCTGCCCAGGTGGGGTCGGTCGCGCATTGCGGGCTTGTGCACAATGCCGACACCACCAGGAACAGCTTGGCGTGTGGCGCCATGGCGTGCGCCCACTCGATATCTAATGCCTCCTCGACTTCCCAGTCCGGGTAAACGGGGGGCCGCGGGTTTACGAGAGGCCAAGTCTGCGTCAGGGTCACCGCCGGAATACCATAGTAGGAGTCAAAGGCATCCAGGTCAGACTGTGCGGTCGGGTAGTAACCGGCGTCCACGATGGCAATAGCGCCGATACCACCGTTTGGCACGGTTGTGCTTGTCGCAACCGGGCATCCGGTCGGTCCAGCTACCAACTTATATACGCAGGCTACAGATCCCGGAGTTTCAACTCCCGGGGGTGGTTGCGGGGCGAGTTTGTCCGAGTCGACGAAAAAGTAGTTCGTGTGATGGCGACCGGGCCTGGGGATGCTGGATTCGGGATAGATAATCCTGTGTCCGTTGTAAACAGACTCGTAGCGGGTTTGTGCGGATGCTGGGCAAAGGGCTGCACCTGCAAACAAGACAGCTGCAAGCGTCGTTAACATTACAATCTGGATGTCTCTGCGGAAAGTAGTCATTCATTGGCTCCTGCGTGACGCCCCGAAATCATGAAGGGAGTTCATGGAAAATGCAAGCTCGAAACCCCTGCGAGTCGTTCTGTCTGCAAAAAGCGTGGCATGCGCAGCTTCTCCGCAAAGAGCCGCGCATCGTTTGCGCTGCGACGTAGCATCGCAAAGTTCTCCCGCACAAAGGGGTGCGCTCATCGGCTCACCTACTTTCGGTGCGCCGATGAATCCACCGAAGAAAATGGTGAGGCTCGTTGGATCGCTCGGCTGCCGAAATACCCTCATTTACCCCGAATAACGTGATACGAGGCGACGCTAGCGCTTGAGTCCACACAACAGGGATGTGAGCTCACATATGTTCAAAACTGGCGCCTTCGCGCATGCTTCCGCCCATCCCGCGCGCTATGGTTATCAAAGGTACGAAAGCGGCCCAGGGGTCCATCGGACCTTGAACGTGGCGGATGCGACTCAGTGTCGGAGCGGATCGAAGTCCAATTACACCTTCACGAGGAACATGCATTTCAGAATGCGATATTGTTCAGGTGCTCTGATAGAAGACCGTGAGTCGGTCCCTCCCCCTTTTTGTCGTTATCTTTTCCCCACGTCCAATACAGGCCGATGTAGGCATAGTTTTCGGTCTGACCCGCTACGGAATGCCCATACGCAAAGAGAAATTGCTGACCGGGATGCGCTTTGAAGTGGTAATACCCGCCTATATCGAGCATGGTGGAGGCCTCGGTTTGCGGCGCTGCAGGTCCTTCCCGTCCATGTGCAAAGACCTCCGCGCCCAGCTCAAGCCTTTCGTTGAGTTTCTTCTTCACCAGCCATCCGGTATAGGGGAAGTTGCGGTAGCCAACTTGCGGTACCACCTGGTAACCGCCCCCTCCGTCGAACGTCCAATCCCCGACATTTTTTTGCAGCCAGATCGGTAGTTTGTACCAGACCTTGCCCACGCCAAGCCCTTTCTGCGCGCTGCCGGTGGGCATTTCAAACATGGTGAACGAGCCGATCTGTGGCATATGTTTTCCCTCTTTGATGAACGCAATCTTCGCGCCCAACTCCATGTCCGTTAAGCCGAACACCGTTGATCCGGTTCCGCTGGGCAGATAAATGGGATTGTTGGAGGGTGCAACCACCCCCCAAGGTAAGATCGCATGCAGTTGCAATCGCGGAAGAGCGCCCCAGTTGAACTCGAATGCAGGCCCGATCGAGTCCATCTCCACAGGAGTTCCATCAGCACCGCCAAAAACATAGAACTCGTAGTGATGCAGGTCAACCGGAACGGGATCATCGGTTTGATATGGCGGCCCTTGTGCCCACGATTGAGTGACCGCCAGAGTCAGCGCAAACAGCAACAGTCCGCATACACGACCTAATTGACCATTTAGCATGCTACAGCCCATTGACATCCGCGCTTAATCCGAAGCCGACAAATGCAGCCGATTGTTTTCGTCACTGCCGCGCAGGGCAGGTTCGCCGCTAAACGGGTCAGCATTCCAAGGAGCACAACGGCACCACAGACCATCTTAAATGTGCCAACAAAGTGGGCGGTGATAAGGGGGGCGGGAAAGCCGGTTCGTGCAAATCGGGGCACGGCCATATTCAAAGGGCTGACGGGCCTCGGTTCAAAGATAAGGTTAGCGGTGCCGGTGGTTTGTCAACTGTGCTCTGATAAGTTGTTGTTTGCAGTTTTAGGCGGATTGGACTCGCACACACTTCCGTCAAGTTCTCGAGGAAGTAGGCCCGACGGGCGAAGACTTGGCCTACCAATTTTTTGCAATATTGGCTGACCGCATCCATCGCAGGACTCGAAGCCTCAGGAGGAGTAGTGTTCCGCATCATAAATTTGCTTATCGCAACTGGACTCTTGAGTTTGGTCGCCTTTGCGCAAACGCAGCCCGCAAAGGCTTCGCAGCCATCGACGCTGGCCCCAGCCGAAGACTGGATCACGATCAGCAACAGCTATGCCAAACTGCTCACAGACATCTCGTTCGAGCACCATCCGGAAGCCGGATCGCAGCAGGGCCTCAGCCAGTACGACGACAAAGTCGGACAGCCTACCCTGGCCGATGAAAACCAGGAACGGCAACAGATGGAAACCGCGCTTGTGAAGCTAAAGGCGGCGGCAGCGCAGAAGCAGCCAAGTCAGGTTTACGAAGACCTGCAGATCATGATCGACCGGGTTCAACTCGACTTCAAACAAGAAGACTATGCACGCGCGCATGAAGTGCCGTACTTCAATGCCAGCGGTCGTGTTTTTGCCGGACTGCATATCCTGCTGGACGAGCAAACTCCCGCCGAGCGCCGGTCTGCTGCGGTCCTCCGGATTCGCGAATACGCCGGCTTGGAGCCCGGGTACAAGCCGCTGACCGAGATCCTGAAACAGCGTGTCGTCGAACAAATGTCCAAGCCGGGCGTGATCTATCCGGCAAAAGTCGAGATAGAAACCGAAATGGGACGCAATTCCAACTATGTTGAGGGCATTGCGTCGCTGATGGAGAAGTACAAGCTGACAGGCTGGCAAGAGCCTTACGCCACTCTGAAGCAGCAGTTGACTGACTACGATGCCTGGGTGAAGACTACGATTCTGCCCAGAGCACGAACCGACTTCCGTCTGCCGCCTGAGGAATACGCGCTAGACCTTCAGAGCTACGGCATCGACATCCCGCCAGACCAGATTGCGGCGACGGCGCATCTGGCATTTATCGAGATCCAGGGCGAGATGAAGGGAATCGCCGCTCAAATCGCAAAACAGCGAAATCTCTCTTCAGGCGACTATCGCGACGTGATGCGTGAGCTGAAGAAGAAGCAATTGGTCGGCGACGCGATCCTGCCTTTTTACGAAGAGCGTCTGAAGCAGATCGAGAAGATCATCGTCGAGCAAGAGATTGTCACCCTGCCGGACCGTCCGGCGAAGATACGCATCGCCACGGCCGCCGAGACCGCGCAACAGCCTGCGCCGCACATGCAGCCTCCACCCTTCCTGCATAACACCGGACAGAAGGGTGTATTCGTGTTGCCGCTGAATATTCCCGCCGCGCCTGGGCAGCCGGCATCCGAGAAATATGACGATTTCACCTTCGATGCGGCGGCCTGGACGCTCACCGCGCACGAAGCGCGTCCTGGGCACGAATTACAATTCGACTCGATGCTGGAGCATGGCGTGTCGCTGGCGCGCGTACGATTCGCCTTCAACAGTACAAATGTCGAAGGCTGGGGACTCTACTCCGAATACCTGATCAAGCCGTACATGCCGCTGGAGGGGCAATTGGTGTCACTGGACTACCGCCTGTTGCGGGCAGCACGAGCATTCCTCGATCCTGAGTTGCAGAGTGGAAAGATCACCACTGCCGATGCCTATCGCGTGCTGCAGGACGACGTCGTGTCTTCGCACGCGTTTGCCGAGGAAGAAGTCGAGCGGTATACCTATCGGGCTCCCGGGCAAGCCAACAGTTACTTTTATGGCTACACGAAGCTGATTGAGCTGCGCGAGGAAACGGAGAAAAATCTGTCTGCAAAAGGTGTGAAATTCGATCAGAAGAAGTTTCACGATTTCATCCTGGCCCAAGGCCTGCTTCCGCCCAATCTCATGCGGCAGGCGGTGATGGAACAGTTCGTGCCGGCGCAGAAATAACAACTGAGGGATTTCCGACCATTCAAAGGGGCACATGGAAATCAGCCCAGCACCCGCACGGCTCGCTTAGGCGGCGACATCCTCCAAACTCGGTTCTTCTTCCTTCGTTCTGCTGGAAAAGGAGGTCAACCAGGTTTTCAGAATCACATACAGCACCGGGATGAAGATAAGGTTCAGGACGGTGGAAAACAACATACCGCCGACAATCGCAGTTCCGACCGAGTGGCGTCCGATCTTGCCGGCACCGCTGGCAAAATAGAGGGGCAGGACACCTAAAATGAAAGCGAACGAGGTCATCAGGATGGGCCGCAAGCGCAATTCCGCGGACTCGATTGCAGCATCGGTGATCGACCGGCCGCGTTCGATCAACTGCTCGGCAAACTCCACGATCAAGATCGAGTTCTTCGCCGACAGACCAATGAGTAAGACTAATCCGATCTGCACGTAGACATCATCTACAAGCCCGCGGAGCGAGACGAATAGCAACGCCCCCAGCACGGCCATGGGTACAGCCAGCAAAATGATGAACGGAAGCGCGAAGCTCTCATACTGCGCGGACAAGGTCAGGTAGACCACCAGCAAACCAAGCCCGAAAATCAAGATGGCCTTACCCCCGGCCTCTACTTCTTCCAGAGCGAGACCCGACCAGCCGAAGGACATACCTTGCAGCATGTGCTGCTTCGCCAATTCCTCCATTGCCTTCAATCCCTGGCCCGAGCTATAGCCGGGAGCAGCAGCACCATCAATTTCCGCCGAGCGAAACAAGTTGAAGTGATTGATGACTTGCGGACCGGAGCTCTCAGTCAACGAAACAATGCTGTCGAGCGGGACAAGACCGCCACTATCCGACCTCACATAGTATTGCCGGAGGTCGCGTGCACTCATGCGGAACGGCTGGTCCGCCTGCACATACACTCGATACGAACGATTGTTGAAATCAAAATCGTTGACGTATTGCGATCCCATGTAGACGCCCAGCGCCTGGGTTACCTGGCTGAGCGGCACGCCAATGGCTTTGGCTTTTTCGCGATCGATTTGGACCAGCTGCTGGGGATCGTTGGCGGTGTAGCTGGTGAACAGTCCAGTCAGATCCGGACGTTGCCTGCTGGAGGCAATAATCTGGTGCGCTACCGTATCCAGGTCCTCGAGCGTATTCCGTCCCAGGTCCTGCAGTTGGAACTGGAAACCGCCGAAGCTGCCGATGCCATTGATAGCCGGTGGCTCGAAGGCGACGACAATGGCACCTGGGATAGCAAATAGCTTCGGCGAGACGCGAGCTACGATGTCGCTGGCGGCGTGTCCCTTTTTTTTGCGCTCATCAATCGGCTTCAGTGGAGCAAAGACCAGTCCATAGTTCGGCGAACTACCTCCGGTAAGCGAGAACCCGGGAACCGCAAAGGTCCCGAAGACGTCGGGATCGGCGCGCAGAATCTTTTCCGCTTGCTTGGCGATGTTGGTCGTGTAGGAGAGCGACGCTCCGGGCGGCGACTGCACCACCACGATGAAGTAGTTCTGATCTTCCTGCGGAACGAATCCCGTGGGAACGTGCAGGTACATGTAGCCGGTAAGGGCTAATCCCACAAGGAACACCGCAATTACGGCGTAACGAAAACGCAGGACCGTGGAAATGAACCTGCCGTAGCCGCGACCCAGACCGTGAATGCCTTGATCGATGCCGTGTGCGAACTTCCGATATCCGCGCGACAACGGCCGAATGCGTGTCCAGTCGAACAGCGAGTATTTGTGCTCTTCGTTGCGTAGCAGGATCGCAGCCAGTGCCGGCGACAAGGTAAGCGCATTGAATAGGGAAATCGCGATCGCAAATGCGATGGTCAGCGAAAACTGTTTGTAGAGAATCCCAGTCGTGCCCGGGAAGAACGACACCGGCACGAACACCGAAATCAACACCAGTGAGGTTGCGATCACGGCGCTGGATACCTCGGCCATCGCGACCGAGGTTGCGGTATGCGAATCCGTCTTGTCCTCATTGATATGTCGCTGCGCATTTTCAATGACGACAATGGCATCGTCTACCACCAGACCTGTCGCCAATGTGATTCCAAACAAAGTCAGCGAATTAATCGAGAAATCAAAGATTTTGATGAAAGCAAACGTGCCTATCAGCGACACCGGGATCGTAACCGCCGGGATGATCGTAGCCCGCCAATCCAGCAGGAACAGGAAGATCACGATAATCACGATCAACACCGCCTCTTCCAGCGTGGTCACTACTTCGTGGACCGAGTCGCCGACGACTGTCGTCGTATCGAACGCGATGACGTACTTGATGCCCGGAGGAAACGACTTTGAGAGTTCAGCCAACTCAGCCCGAGCGGCCTTGTCGACGGCCAGCGCATTGGCGTTCGACAATTGCTGCACGCCGATACCGATGGCTTCATGACCGCTGTAAAGCAGGTTGGTGTCGTAGGTTTCGGCGCCAATCTCCGCCCGTCCAACGTCCTTCAATTGGACGATGCTGTTCTTGGTGTTCTTAATGATGATGTTTTCGAACTGAACCGGATCGGACAGTCGCCCTACCACGCGCAAGGTAACCTGGAAATTTTGTTTTGGATCGGCTGGCGGCCGTCCCAGTTGGCCCGCCGGGATTTCGACGTTCTGTTCCTGCAACGCAGCCACGACGTCGGCGGCGGTCAATTGTCGCGCGGCGAGTTTCGTGGGATCGAGCCAGATGCGCATGGCGTACTTGCGCTCGCCGAAGATGACTACGTCACCCACGCCTGGTATGCGCTTCAGCGCGTCTTTGACGTATACATCGAGATAGTTCGAGATGTACTGGTCCGAAAGGCTGTTGTCGGGTGAATAGAAGCCGGCGGCGAAGACAAAGTTCGGATTCGCCTTAGTAATGGTGACGCCGGTGTTTTTGATCTCCTGCGGCAAGCGGCCCTGTGCGGTCGCGACGCGGTTCTGCACATCAACTGCTGCGATATTCAGGTCGTAACCGGTGCGGAAGGTTACATTGATAGCGCTGGTGCCGTCGTTGGAACTCGTCGAGGTAATGTAGTGCATACCCTCGACACCGTTGATCTGCTGCTCCAAAGGAATCGTTACCGCCGACTCCACCACTTGCGCATTCGCGCCCACGTAATTGCTGGTGACGGTAACCTGCGGCGGCGCGAGGTTCGGGTAGAGCGAGACTGGCAACGTGGGAATGCAAACGGCGCCCGCCAGGATGATCAACAAAGCGCAGACGGTCGCAAAAATCGGCCGCTTAATGAAGAAATTAACCAATGTAGCTCTCGACTTCTCCCGCACCCGCGGGACGCAGGATGAAAAGTACGGTTCGGACTAGCTGGTCGGCTGTACCGGTGTCCCGTCGATAAGAAATTGGATACCGGAGATAATCACTCTCTCGCCTGGCTTCAGTCCGCTCTTAACCGCGTAATCGTTACCGATGGTGTCGCCTAGCGTCACCGAACGCTGCTTAGCCACCGTGCTGCCGTTGACATCCGTGGCCACATAGACGAAGGGCTGCCCGCCGATGCGTGTGATTGCCAGTACAGGAACGGTCGGCGCAGGGCTCGTGCTCCAGATCACTCGCGCCTTCACCAGTTGCTCGGTGCGGAAGCGATCCAGCGATTCATGGATAGGAGCCTTGGCCAGAACGCCCTGAACTGCGTTGTCCACTTGTTGCGAGATAAAGTCGATCTTGGTGTTCTCGATAACCTGGCCGGTAGTGGTTACGATCTGCACCGGCAGGCCCATGCGGACATCGCCGGCCCTTTCCGTCGGAACATAAATGTAGGCTTCCAAGTCGGCGTTTTCATCGACAGTCGTCAGCAGGGTCGTCGGAGAGACGTAGTCGCCGACGTGCA
This sequence comes from uncultured Acidobacteriaceae bacterium, assembly GCA_963780495.1. Classification (GTDB taxonomy): domain Bacteria; phylum Acidobacteriota; class Terriglobia; order Terriglobales; family Acidobacteriaceae; genus Bog-257. Next base: position 177,597 of record CAWACF010000007.1, on the reverse strand, counting down.
CGGGAATGTCGCCGATGATTCCCGCGAAGGGAGCTACCAGATTGTAATAGGCCAGCTGCCGCTGCTGAGTGACGCGCGCGGCGGTCGCAGACTGCCAATCCGCCTTGGAATTGTCGTAGGCTTGCACGGCCTGCTCGTAGACTTGCTTGCTGGCTACCCCCGCGTCGAAGAGGTGCTGCTGCCGGTCCAGCTCGCGCTGAGCATACTCGTAAACCGCTTTCTTCTGGGCTTCGGTGCTTACCTGCTGTTCGACGGTAGCCTGTTGTTTCAGCGGATCGATCGTCATCAGAAGTTGACCGGAGCGAACGTGATCCCCCGATTTCACCAGAATGCGCGTCAGTGATCCGTCCACCTGCGGCTGAATGGTGGCTGAGCGGCGAGACTTGATCGTCGCCACATATTCGTCGCTTTGTGGTACTTGGGCTAGGTCGATCGTCTTGGTGCTGACCGGCAACGCGTGTGGCGGCGGTTGCTTCGCCTCAGTTTTGTTGCAACCCGAAGTCCACAAAACAACCAGGCCCAGGAATAGCAACGCTAAAATTCCGGAAAAATTTCTCAAAATCCTCACCCCAATACGAAAAAGCGATGAGTTACTGATGCCAGTATGGGACTGCGAGGTGCAGGATTTGATTTCGATAAGCGTCTAAGCGTTCACCGGTTGAAGAAACTCAGGGCCTCTAAGTTCCTGATGATAGAGGCTGACATGCACCAGAAATCGGAGCTTGCAGAGCATGAATCCCTTCCAGACCGCTACGACTCCCCCGGGAGCCAGGCAATCTCGTCTCTTTAGAGGCCTGTGCCGGTTTTGCTTTCGTTTCGAGATAAAGGAGTGTTAGGTTTCTACCCAGGAGGCCTTTCGAATGCGCCTGCCGGGTCACTCTCTTCTCGTTCTCCTCTGCCTGTCGAGCTTCGCCTCAGCCGATCTGAAGATCACAACCCGCACCACGGTCATGGGCCATAGCACCGAAAGTACTGTGTACATCAAGGGTTCCCGCGAGCGCACCGAAATGAGTTTTGCCGGGCGGGCGGGAGCGGTCACGATATTGCAATGTGACCAGAAGCGAATGGTTAGCGTCTCCGGAGGCCGCTGCACAGTCATGCCGTTCGGCGGCAATGAAACTTCCTGCTCTGGGATGCCGGACATAAGAGCCATGGGCAGGGATACGACCTACGATGAAGCAGGTGCCGGGCACAAGGGCGGCGTCGTGACCATAACCCGCACCTCAACCGATACCGGAGAGCGCCAGGAGATGTTCGGCTATAAGGCTCGCCACATCAGAAGCACCATGATGATGGAGTCGACTCCCGATGCTTGCAATCAGTCGCACATGAAAATGGAAATGGACGGCTGGTATGCCGATTTGGCTAACTTTTCCTGCGGCGAGGAATCGTACCGCGCATTAGCCTGCGGGGGTATGGGAGGCAAGCGTGGCTGCACGGACCGCATCGTGATGAAGGGCAGTGGCGGCCCTTTGGGCTACCCGCTGAAGCAAACGATGACCATGGCTATGCCGCAGGGAACCTTCACAACCACGACCGAGGTTATCGAACTGACGAACACAACCCTGGACGCGCCGTTATTTGACGCCCCGCCGGGCTGCAATGTTTCCAACCCGGCGGATGTCGGCGGCAGCACTTCACCGCCCAGCGCTTCGCCGGCCGCAGAGTCATCGGCAAAGACGCCTGCTCCGGAACCTGCCGCTGCACCTGCATCAACCGCGCCTCCCAAGGCAGCCGGAGTAATTCGCTTGGGCCTGGTTGGAATCAAGGATGCTACGGGGCAGTCATTACCGACCGATAGTCTGCAGCTCGAGCTGGTAAGTGAGTTCGGCCGTCATCAACTGGACGTGGTATCTCTCACCGCCTCAGCACCATTGCAGGACGTGGAGAGCGAAGCTCGCCTGAAGCAATGCGACTACTTCGTCTACACAGTTCCCACTCTGCTGAAGGACCCCGGAACCGGCGGGCTGCCTTCATCTTCAGTACCAAAGGGAACAACGCTGGATACCGCCAAATACCAGGCGTTGACTTTGATCACGATGTATAAGGTGGGAAAGCCCATACCGGAGTTGAAGGACGTTCCGCTGGCGGCCGACGCAAACCAGTTTGGAGTAGACGCAGTCACGGCCACCTTCGCCCTCGAATCGGATCGAGTGGCTCAGCAGATTGCCGATGACGCGCATCCCAAAGCGGCGCCTAAGACTTCCAAAGCGCCCGTGCATCATCCAGTCGCCAAATCACAGTGAGTCGCGGCCTAAAGGGATCGGGTCGTCGCTCCAGACTCTGCTGAATTACTCCCCGGGGATGCCGCCCTCGTCCGTGAGGTCTTGGTGAAAGGTATTTCTGCGGCGATAGGCCATGACAATGAACATGACCGATAAGAACATGGGGGGGATCACGAGGATCAGAATGCCACTGCGTAGTGCTTGAATGAACCGCTGTGTAGAAGCAGCAGCCTGGGTGTAACACAAGGCACAGCCTTGTGCGAAAAGCGCACGGGGGGCAAGGAAGGTCAGCAGACCGGCAAGAGCCAGTGCACCCCGTCTGATACGTCGCGTTCTACCGATGCTGTTCACTGCGGAGGCCCATTCTGAAAGCTCTTGGGAGAATCTCGTTCCATGCGATAACTGTCAGTCCAGCTGTATTGTAGCGCCGCAAAGACGAATAAGGTCACAAGCGCAACCCAGGTTACGAAGACGCGATTTTCCGACCCGAGGTGCATAAAGAAGACTACCGCCAACCCAGCTTCCAGGAACGCAATGGCAAACATTCGGAAGATCATCGTGCTGACATCCACGTGCTGGTAGGCGATGACGAACTGAAGGCCAGCTAGGACCAGGATGGCGACATACACGATCAGGTATTTGCTTAGCTTGTCGGTATAAGATGCCGCTCCGCCGGGCTGCTGTTTTGTGATTTCCGCCATGGCTTCCTCCGGGTTTCAGCCTATTTCTGTACATTGAGCAGATAGATGAGCGGTACTACAAACATCCACACCAAGTCGACGAAGTGCCAATATAAGCCGGTGATCTCGAGGTCATCGGCGTTCAGACGCCCGCTTTTGTAACGTCCACCGACCACCAGCAGTACCACGATTCCGATGACCACATGGGTAAGGTGCAAACCGGTGATCGTAAAAAACGAGGCGCCAAACAGATCGTTACCCCAGGGATTTTTGAACAGACGGACTCCCTCATCGATCATGCTCATCCACTCACGCAGGTGCAGAAGGGCAAAGATTGCGCCGCCGACCGCGGTTATCATGGTCCAGCGGAATGCAGCGCCACGATTACCTTGCTTGGCAGAGCGAACGCCCATAAACATCGTCAGGCTGCTGGTGACCAGGATGAACGTCATCACCATCGCATTAACGACAGTGGGGTAGAACTTGAACGGCGTGGGCCAGTTCTGCGAGCCGTTCCGCAAGAAGCCGTACGCGAGGAGGCAGGCGGCAAATGTGGCGGCATCGGCGATGATGAACAGCCACATGGCCAGCTTTTTGGTTGGAATCGCGAACGGTGAAGACCGCTCGTGCACAACCGAATGAGCATTCATGGCAAGGTCGGAATGGCTCACAGCATGTCCTCCAGGTGCAGCACTAGATACGCGCCCACAGCAGCAACAAGAGATAAACCCACAACACGTCCATGAAGTGCCAGTAGTAGGAAACCGTACTAAGGGTGCTCACCCGCAAGCTCGGACGCGGCTTGCTGAACCGCCAGAGCGCCAGCGTCAGTCCTGCCAGTCCACCCAGAATGTGCAGAGCATGCAATGCAGTAAATAAGTAGAAGAAAGAACTGCTCGGATTAGTTGCCAGATACAGACCCTGCGACCGCAGCTGCAGCCAGGCGCTGTACTGACCGCCGACGAAGACCAACCCCAACGCGAGTGTCAGCCACAAAAAGGCCAGCCCGGAGGAGCGCTGAACTTCTCTGCCGTGCACGAACGCCCCGATACGTTTTCGCGCCAACTCCAGCGTTACACTGCTTGCCAGCAACACTGCCGTATCAAAATAAAGCACCGCCGGCAGGGTGAAGTGTTGCCAGTCATACGAGGAGCTCTGCCGGATGATCATCGCGCTAGTGAAAGCCGCGAAGGTCATGGTGATGGCCGCCAGTCCAACCCAGACTCCAGTCCGGGAAGCGGGCGAGCTATCTTCGATGCGGAGCTTGCCCCCTGACGAGGACGCCCCACCCCAGCCTCCGCCGGACGAAGGTGGAATCGGACTGCCCGTTGTGACTTTCGGTGGTTCGTGAACTGTGGTCGCCATGATTTACCGCACCCTTCAATTCATCCCGGTCGTTATTTCGTGAGCACGACCGGCCCGCAGCCTGCCGTGAGCATCATCATTTCTCGTCGCGAGGCGAGTTGATTTGCGCAGGGTCTGTTTGCATCACGTAATCGTTGGTCGAGCCTTCGATGCCGTACTGGTACGGGTCGTGATAAACCACCGGTAGCGTACCGCCAAAGTTGTCGAACGGCGGGGGCGACGATGGTGTAGACCACTCGAGCGAAGTCGCCTCCCAAGGGTTTAGCGGAGCGCGCTCGCCCCAGAAACGACTGTGGATCAGGTTATAGAGAAATACGAGCTGCGCTACACCGGTGATGAGCGCCGCTATGGTGATGAACTTATGGACCGGCATGAGCGGCGCCATGAAATCATCCACGAATGCCTGATAGCGGCGGACATTTCCAGCCATGCCCAGGTAGTGGAACGGCATGAAGATGCAATACGCGCCCACGAATGTCACCCAGAAGTGAATTCTGCCCAGGGTCTCGTTCATCATCCGGCCGGTCACCTTGGGGAACCAGAAATACGTGCCGGCAAAGATGCCGAACAGAGCCGCTACTGCCATTACCAGGTGGAAATGGCCAACGACGAAATATGTCGCGTGAAGGAGGATGTCGATCGAAGGTTGCGCCAGGAAGAATCCGCTGATGCCGCCGCTGACAAACATCGAAATGAATCCCAGCGCGAACAGCGACGCCGAATTGATGCGCAGCTTCGATCCATAGAGGCTACCGATCCAGATCAGGACAATAATCGTAGCGGGAATCGTAATTGCCAGCGTCGGGAACGAGAACGCCAGCGATGAAAACGGATTCATGCCGCTGACGAACATGTGGTGTCCGTAGACCATGTAACTGAGGAAGGCGATCGACACCATCGAGTAGATGATGACCCGGCTGCTCAGCAGCGGCCGCCGCATGTTAGTGATTAGCACATGTGAGACCACGCCCATGGCCGGAACGATAGCGATGTACACCTCAGGATGTCCGAAGAACCAGAACAGGTGCTGCCACAGCAGGGTGGATCCACCTGCGTGTGGTTGCAGCTGATCGTTGACTACCAGGTTCGAAGCGATAAAGAAACTGGTTCCGGCAACGTGATCCAAGATCAACAGAATGCAAGCCGGCATCAAAACGGCGAAGGCCGTCAAGCCAATGCACGAGGTAATGAACCAGGCCCACGTGGAAAGTGGCAGCCGCATCAGGCTCATGCCCTTGCAGCGCATGTCCAATGTGGTGGAGATGAAGTTCAAGGATCCCAGGAGCTGTCCCACGCAGAAGAGAGCAATCGAGACAGCCCACAGCACTTGACCGGTTCCCTGTCCCGGTCCGGCAACTTGACCCAGCGCGCTCAGAGGAGCGTAGGCCGTCCACCCGGAAAGCGGCGGTCCTTGCGGTACGAAGAACGCCGATATCGCAACGCAAAAGGCGACGAACGTAACCCAGAACGACATCATATTCAGGTGCGGGAAGGGCATGTCCTCTGCGCCCACCTGGATCGGCAGAAAGTAATTTCCGAATCCTGCGAAGGGGGCGGTTGTAAGCACGAAGAAGACCATGATGGTGCCATGCATGGTCATCAATTGCAGATAGTACTCGGGCGTGAGCACACCGCCCGGGGCGCCTGTCTTCGACAGGAGCTGCAGACCAGGAATTGCAGCACTCGGCCAAGCAAGGTGAATCCTCATCACCCACGAGAGCACCAGCCCGATGTAAACCGCCACCAGCGCTAGTCCGTAATATTGCTCGCCAATGACTTTATGATCCAGGCTGAACACATATTTGCGGATAAATCCAGTCGGTGGAGTGTGGTGATGAACAGCCGGCTCAGACATGTTGTGCATGTGACCCTCTTAATAGCTTGCGCCGCGCGAAGCGGTTAACGGCTTACTGTAAAGCTGCCTGCTTTTTCAGCCATGCATCGAAGTCTTGCTGCGACATAACGTCCAGATATGCCTTCATGTTGTAGTGGCCCAGTCCGCAGAGCTGGGTGCACACGATCTCGTACCTGCCGATTTGCGTCGGAGTGAAATGCAGGGACAGGTCGAGACCGGGCACGAAATCCTGCTGAATGCGCAACTCGCGTACAAAGAATGAGTGGCCCACATCTTTGGAGTGCATCAGCAGGTGAACGTCGCGATTGACCGGGACAGCCATCTCGGCCGTTACGATGTCATCCTTCGAGTCAGCGTCGTGCGTGGTATCGAGGCCGAAAAAGTTTTCCGTGGCCTCGCTGATCTGCTCAGGATGAAGGGGCCCGAACTTCCCGTCCGGTCCGGGATACCGGAAATAAAATGCGAACTGTCCGGCTTGCACCTGTACCTGAGTTGCGTCCGGGGCCGGAGGTGTGAAGTAAATACTGGCCCAGGCCTTGGTTCCAAAAGCACCGAGAGCCATCACCTCCGCTCCCACGATAATGACCGCCGCCGCAACCAATCCGCGCGCTCCGCCGGGAAAGCTCTTGATCTTCTCTTCGCGTGGCCGATCTGAGAACCTCCAGATGAAAAACCCGAGGATGAGCTGCGCCGCCAGGAAGCAGACACCGGCTTCCACCATGGTTTCGGAGAACTGCTCATCAATCAGCTTGCCATGGACGGAGATGTCCTTCGGAGGTTCCCAGGTATGCATCACGATGGGAACAGCGGAAGCGATTGCAATTATGATGATGGTGACCGCGAACAGTTTTGCCATAGCTATCTCATTCGACTAGCTCTTGCGTTGTGAAAGGTAGCCGGCCGCCCACACGAGTTGTACAGCACTCGCTCAGCGGCCAGACTGGACGGTTTCTACTTAGCCTTATAGGTAAAGTTTGCCGTGCCGGTACCACCTGCGGCTACGGTCACCTTTTGCGTCTGTGTACCATATGTCTCCTGCCACGCTGTCACTGTGTAATTGCCGGCCGGTACGTTTTCGATGGTGTAATTTCCGCTGTCGTCAGTAATGGCGTAGGGGCCTTTGACCGGGACAAAATAACCATGCATCCAGGGATGGATATTGCACTTTACGGGAATTGCTACCTCCTCAGCCTTCCAGTTCTGCACGATGGGCGGAGATCCCGGCGGCTGCGAGCGGTTCCACGGAATATTCCCCGTCATGGGATTTGGCTCGGGGTGAATGTTGTGTGCGGTCTGATCGCTGTTCACTACCTTGTAGTCTTCGCCGACATTCATGGCGAGGACATGAGGCGTGTACATGCAGCCCTTCTGGTCGAACGTTGGGACGGCACTCTTGGGCGCCGCGCCGTTCCAGCCCTGCGAGATGTACAGCACCACGTTCTCCAGCCCGTTATCCTTGCCCACGACCACCAATTCCAGCTTAGCTGGATCACTGGCGTGATACTTGGCGCAGTACGGATCCTTGGACATGTCGATGCCCTTCATATGAGGAGCCGCACCATCGAGTTTCACTGTCCCGGTAATCTTGCCGCCCCCTGCCGCCGCGACCTTGGGCCCATGCGTGATGGCCAGAACCGCAATTAGCGTAACGGCGGCCAGCATTCCCGCAATTTTCAACCGAACTTTCATTGACATTAGAGTGATCTCCTTATCACTGACAGCTCATTCATTTCCAGAGTTGTTTGATTGGGGTTGCGACGTACTCGGCGGAGTAGCCGGCTGTGCCGGTTGCGCTGGCGCAGTCGGAGGATTGCTCGACGGCTGCGAAGCAGGATTCGTGCCCTGATCACTGCTGGGGGACTGACCGGAATCACTGCTGGGCAGAGGTTCGAGCGGATTGATTGGTTTCAATCCGAGTTGCTTGGCAATCTGCTTCTCCTTGGTATTGTCGGGCTGCAGCGTCCGCAGGTAGAACACCAAGTCCCAAGCCTCGTCGGGCTTGAGGTTGTCAGAGAACGACGGCATCGGCGATCCGTCCAAACCGGTCATGAAATCGCGATACATCGCCTGGTCACTCGATCCGCACTTAAAGTTCTGCGAATCGTGAAAATTAAACGGCTTTATCGGGCGATTCTCGTCGTCCGTCAATGTGTCGGCCGAAGGCCCGTTTGCCCGGCCGGTTACGCCATGGCACTTCCAACACTCGAGCTTCTGGAACTGAACCCGGCCTTCTTTAATCCTGTCGGCCGTCACTTCCGGCTCGGACGGAATCACGATCGGCGTACCGGGCTTTTCCGTCGTCCATCGCGGCGAAAAGTGCTTGACATAGGCCACCAGGTCTACCCGGTCTTGGTCTTTTAGCGGCAGCCAGTGCGGCATATTCGAGTTCAGCATCCCCCGGCCGACGGTGTCGTAAAGGTCGGTGTCGGTGGGCAACGTACCAGTCGGGGTTGAGCGGCAGCGGAAGATCGCGATCGTGAAGTTGCGCGGCTTGGGATCGATCCACTGGGCATTCTCACCTTGACCATCACCTAGCGGTCCGTGACAGCCGATACAGAAACGCTTGTAGATCGACTGACCGGTGGTTGCGTGCCCGGTCATGCCGCCTACATGACTCTCCATGTTCAGCCGCTGGTTTTCGCTGTACTCGGTTTGCTGGGCGTAAACGGCGGTCGCGAGGAACACAACCGCAACGGCACTCAAGATCAACGGGAGCTTTAAAGTTCTTGTGCGCATCGTGTGTGTCCTCAGAAGTCGAAGTCAAATCCCAGAAAGACGCTGCTGTTATTCAATTGCGTATTGGTAATCGGCGATGCCCCCTGCTGCTGTATCAGCGCATATTCTGCGTGATAAGCGAAGCCGGCGCGGCTAAACATGAAGGGGTAATACCGGAATCCGAAGGTGTACGCATTGATATTGCCCCAATTCCCTGGAGTGGTGACCAATGCCTGCTGTGACATTCGGACAAACTCATCCCGCTGAATCACAATCAGCTGGGGATTGAAGACGTAGTGGGCCTCGACAAATCCTCCATTCCACGATGGGGACTGGGCGCCGATAGGAAGAGGAGAACTGGACGGCGTGCTGGTCCCGAAATACGCGCTATCCCAGCCGTGCTGATAGAACAGCGAGAAATCGAGCTTCTTCACGTACAACAGCGCAAACACTCCCTCACGATTGAAGGGTTTGTTTCCCACGCCGGTGATCGGCACCCCGCTCGAAGTGAGGTTATAGGTTGGCCCACTCCCGATCATGGCGTAGGCTCCAACGCGATCCACGCCTCCCTGATATCCGGCATTAAATGCCTGGCTCGCCGTAATGAACGTGTTGTAAGCATTCCGGGAGGGCAAGCCCGGTTGGCCGTCGTTGGAACTGAGCAGGGCTACTGAGTATCGTGTTCTGTCATTCAGCGAGTGGCCCATCAACTCAACACCAAGCTGGTTGTCGCCCATTTGACCGAAGAAGTTGCTGTCGCCGAGCGGAATGAAGTGATACAGCTGGTAATACCCGCCGTCATTCGAGATGGTCAGGATTCGCTTCTCGGAGATGATGTTGTCCAATTCAAACTTGCCCAGCTTGAAGTTGAACCATGGACTGTTCCCAATGTTGTCGAGACGAGCCATCACCGTTTCGAAATGGAAGTTGCCGGATGAGTCGGACGACGGCAGAACATAGAACGAGTAGTTCTTGTACAGCGTGCCGCCGGTGTGGAAGTCCAATCCGGTGATGTCGAAACCGTTCGAATTTATCTCTTCCTCAATCTGGGTCCCGTTTGGCTGGTCGACAGCCACCTTGTTGGTGCTCTCGCGATTCCAATTTGGCGTAATGCGGAAAGTGACTGGCCAATACGACGGATTTTGCCAGATCGGCGAATCGCGATCGTTCATTAACTGGTAGCCGTTGTCTTTGAACGTTTGCCCAAAGACGTTCAGCATGGGCCAAGCCTCATGGCAGGCCGAGCATGGCAACCCATACTTGCGGGCAAACGCTGGAATAGCGCGTCCGGGAGTTGGATTGCAGAAAAAAATCGACAGGAAGAACAGCAGACCTAACGCGCTGGCAAGACCGGCAAAAGCGGGCCGGCTAGAGGAATTTCGAACACTGGAATCAGTCGTAACGCCAATCTGCATCGCGATCAACCTCGCTGTAACAAGATGGCCGACGTCGGTCGACTTCACCGTGGGAGCTACGTCTCTAATCTGTAAGAAACCCCAACATCTCGAATGGGGACGGATACTACAACTTCCGCGCGAATGTTTGCAACAACTTTTTGTTGCCAAATATTTACATCCCCGTGACAAGAATTTTACAAGTAGCTCTGGCGGAAGATCGGGCGTGTGGCAAAAGCCTTGCTTGACAATCCCTCTCTATTCAAGGTATCTATGCTCTCCACGCACGGCGGCCTCCCGCCCGCCATACCCTGATGCGAACGCTCCCGATACCGACGAACACCTGTTGCAGAAGGCTCCGGAAAGACCTGTTGTTTCAATTTTGTTGTGTCAGCCTGTTACTGTCCGTGTCGGCACTTGGCGCACCTCCGCCAAAAGATCATTCCTCGGATCCGCCGCAGTTTATGGTTCGAGTGGAAGCGCCCGAAAGCGATGTCGTAGCAGCCGTCGAGCAAGTCGCTCAAGACCAGATCGTGCACGGAACCTATTCTTACGAGAAGGAGCGCATCCTGTATGGAGCGCACAGTGCCGAAGCGGCTAAGGCTTTCGGAACTTGGAAAGGTTCCGGAAATGTATATTACAAAGTCGCAAACAATGTTCTCGCACCCAGGTTCTTCAAAGACACTGGCGATATTGGCACGATAAGTATTCGCTACGTGGTTGAAAGCCTCGATGCCAACGCCTCAAGCCTGCGAATCGATGCGGTCTTCGTCGACGCTCGCGATGTGCGGCACACTTCCCTGGGAAACGTCGAGTCCAATGAGTTTTCCGCCATCCAGCAACATCTCAGAACCATTCAGAGTAAGCGGCAAGAAGCCGAGGCCAAACTTTCCAAGGGAACCTCCTATGTCGCCCCGCCCGCAGCTACTTCCTCGACGGCCGCTGCGAGAGCGGTTGACAGTTCACCCCCTCCTGCGCCAGACCTTAGTATTCCCGCGATGCAGAAGCACATCGTGGCATTGCAGCATGAAGTCGAGTTGCGCGTAAGGGAGGATGGAGCGCAGCTCAAGTCTGCGCCCTATCATGGCGCCGCGACTCTGGAGTCGCTGCCCGCACAGTCGGATGTTCTCATTGTGGTACTCACCCCTTACTGGTATGGAGTGGAAACGGAAGACGGACACCAAGGCTGGGTGCACCACAGTCAACTGGAGCCTCTGCCTTGAATCTTGTTGCCAGAGCGCTGCGACGCACTGCCAGGCTTGTCATCAGCTATGGCTGCACGCTTATGCTTGCTTACGCGATGCAAGCGCAAAATACGCCGCCTCAGCGTGCGTTTCGTGCCGCCAAGGCCGACGTAGAGAAAGCACTTCACACGATTGAGTCGTATCCCGGCGGAAAATTACCCGTGCTGGAAGGCTTCGCCGATCCGGCAGGTCGCTCGCTTGATGATTACAAACGTGGATACTACGAGTACAGCGTGCATCTGAAAGCGGCGAGTGCGACAGAGACCACTGTCGAAGTCACCGCAAAGATTACAGCCTGGTATGCAGCGACAACAGCAGCGAATTCGGGATATCGGGTGCTGAAATCGAGTGGACGCCTGGAGTCAGATCTTCTGGACGCGCTGAATGACAAATTAAATCCCACTTCGGCCGCCCAAACCTCGCCCACTGCCTCAAAGCCTTTGCCGGATAGTCCGTCAGCGTCGGCAGCCAGTGGATCGTTCTTCAATACGCGACGACTCACGACCGCGCCATCAGATGGCAGGCTACCTCCTCCGAAACCTGTCGATCCCAGTACTGCAAAGCAGTTGGCCAGGTTGCAGGCACAGGCGCAAGACCTGGAGCAAGTCCTGCACAATCAGGCGCGCCCTAATAATTTAGCGATCGTGAAGAAGTCTAATACGCCCGTTGTAGCGCAGCCCGTAAATGGAGCCGAGGTTCTCCTGCAAGCTGACGCGGAAGATGAGTTCGAAACTCTCGATTCGACCAAAGGCTGGGTGCATATTAAAATCTCCGGCATTTCGCGCGGATGGATCAAGCGCGACCTTGTCGATTTGCCGGGCGCCGCGACCATGAGCGTCTCCGACATCTCCGGAGAACAGCATGACACGGCTTCTGTGCGACAAACCAAAGAAGAGGTTGCACCATTCCCCGGCAAGTGGGAACCCTTGGACGGCAAGCAGGTAAAGATCATATGGGTACAGCCGTTGAACAAAGACCAGTTTGGCGCCGAACCGAAGTGGCCCTTAGTGAAGTCGGTACTTCGCGGCGCGGACGCAGGCGCACCCGCGGACCCCAATGAAGTTGCTGGTGTCGTTGTAATTTTCGATTCTGAGGATGGCGGTATGGCGGCTACCACTCTGGCCAATCTGCAGCAGTGGCGTGCCGGACACCTTTCTGATGAGGGTTTCTGGAAACGCTGCTGGCGAGATCCTGTCGACGCTTTTGGCGGGCAGAACTAGGCTGGACAGAGTAGTGCGTCACTGGAGCGATTCGCAATGAAGACTGCCGCAGAGGGATTTTCCTTCGGCCGGTTGTACATCGTGCCACGCCTTAACGACTACGCCCAGCTCACCAAGTCGCGGGTGACCACACTGATCATCATTACCGCCTGGTGCGGCTTCTTTTTCGGCGCGAGAAAGGCGGGCTTACCAGTGTTGAGTTGGAGCTTGCTCCACGCGCTGCTGGGAATCGGCATGGTATCGAGTGGCACCGCCGCACTGAATGAAGTTATCGAACACGATGTGGATCGCAAAATGCGGCGGACCGCCCGGCGTCCTATTCCTGCTGGCCGCATGTCTTTGTTCCATGCCACGGTTGTGGGGGCTTTGCTCTCCATCGGAGGGTCGATCTATCTGGTAGCCTTCACTAATTGGCTTACCGGTTTACTGACCTTCCTTACGTCCGTGATCTATCTGCTGGCCTATACCCCGTTAAAAAGAATCTCCCCTGTCTGTACCTTTGTGGGCGCATTTCCTGGTGCGATGCCGGGAGTTTTGGGCTGGACGGCCGCGCGGGGACGCATGGATTGGGGCACTCTCGCGCTGTTTGCCATTCTTTTTCTCTGGCAATTTCCACATTTTTTTGCCATTGCGTGGATGTATCGCGAAGACTACGCCAAAGGGTCCATTCGCATGCTGCCTGTGGTAGAGCCCGATGGGCGATCAACGACATTGCGGATCTTGCTTTATAGTATGGCACTCATTCCAGTTAGCCTCATCCCAGCATTTTTAGGCATGGCCGGGCAAATTTATTTGTACGGGGCCGTGCTTCTCGGGCTGGTGTTTTTTTACTTTGGTGCACGCCTGATGTTTGTCGATCTTGCGGTGACGGACTCACGCTCCAGAATTCATGCTCGCCAGCTATTCCGGTGCTCCATCGTATATCTCCCACTACTGTTCGCTCTAATGATGAGTAATTCCGTCCGGGGATAGGCGAATTCGCAGTGAGGCTAAACTTGGTTAACTATGAGAAGGACCGGAGGGTCACCCGATGAAACTGCGTAATGCCGCGAGTATAACGCTGTCGGTTGCGCTCTTGGGCTCGCCTTTATCTATCGGATGTTTGGTACAAGATAATAAGGAGGGCTCAACCAAGCCGACCAATAGCCAGCCGCAAAAGATTGTCGGATGCCTGACGGGTTATGAGGATCGCTACACTCTTGGCGCCTCTAACGACACTCTTTATCTTCTCGACGGCGATCCCGATGCCTTCAAACGCTATAACGCCAAGATGGTAGAAGCTACGGGAACGGTAAGCGAGCCTTCGCGCGAGACTTCGAAACACGATGCCCTGTCGGAACAGCCACCAACACTAAAAGTTACCTCGCTCAAAAAGCTTGCAGACGGCTGTAACTAGCGTTTCCGCATCCACCACCAGGCGCTCGCCCCGACAGCGATCAGCATCGCGATGCCCGCCCGTCGCATTCCCCGCTTTTGCGCGGCAGCTCTCGGCTCAACAAACTGGCTCTCCGGATACGAACCCTCGCTACCCTGATCTCCCTCACGCAGTGCGAGGGCCATTACCTCGGCCAGATGCAATGCGTGGCGACCGGTCCCCTGCGCAATCTGCTCTCGGCAACTGAAACCATCCGCAATTACCACCGTCGACGGAGCCGCGGTGCGCACGGCCGGCAGCAAGCCGCGCTCGCCGATCTGCATGGAGAGGCCATACTTCTCAGCCTCGAATCCGAACGATCCGGCCATGCCGCAGCATCCAGACTCCAGCGTCTTGCAGTCGAGCCCCATCTTCTTCATCACCGAGTCTTCATCGTAAAACCGCATGATTGCCTTGTGATGGCAATGACCCAGCGCCAGAGCTCTGCGCGGCAGTTGTGGGGGCTCGTAGCCCTTAACCTTCTTCTCCAGAAACTCGGAAAGCAGAAACGTATTTTCTGCGAGACGATGGGCCCGGTCATTTTCCGGCATGAGCCCATTCAACTCGTCGCGAAATACCGAGCAGCAACTTGGCTCAAGCACAACGATCGGCGTGCCGGCATCAATTTCTTCGGCGAGCGCGTCCAGCACGTTTTCCAGATAGCGTTTGGCCTGGTCAAGAAAGCCATAATCGTATAGCGGACGTCCGCAACAGAGATGCTGGGCCGGCACATGCACTTGATATCCAAAGTGTTCCAGGACCTCCAGCGCAGCCTGCGCGGTTTCCGGGAGGAAGTTATTGTTAAACGTGTCTGCCCACAGAATGACCTTGGGGCCCTGCGGATTACGCACCGGGTGCTTGCGAAACCATTGCTTGAAAGTCTCGGGTGCGAATTGCGGAATCTCCCTCTGCGCCGCGATACCCACAAGCTTCTTGGCAATTGTGCGTAGCACGGGAAGCTGCGTGACCAGGTTTACGAATCCAGGCGCGATCGCCGCCACGCGAGCCCATTTATCGATAAAACCGAAGGCATATGCGTAGGATGGGCGCGCTCGTCCCTGCCAATAGTGGGAGAGGAATTCGGCTTTGTAAGTCGCCATGTCGACGTTGACAGGGCAGTCGCCTTTGCAACCCTTGCACGCGAGACAAAGATCGAGCGATTCCTTCACGTTTTCATCGCGCCAGCCATTCTCGATGACATTGCCGTTCAACATCTCCCAGAGATGGCGTGCGCGTCCGCGTGTAGTGTGCTTCTCTTCGTGCGTCACCATGAAGCTGGGACACATCGTGTTGTCTTCCGGACTTTGTCCTTTCTCGCGCCGGCACTTCCCTACACCTACACATCGCAGAGCGGCATGTGAAAATCGACCGTCGTCCTGCGGCCATTGGAAGTGGGTCGGCGGTTCCCAGGGGTTGTAGTTGGCTCCCAGCCGGAGATTTTCATCCATACGATAGGCATCGACCACCTTTCCCGGATTCAATTTCCAGGCCGGATCCCAGATGGACTTGAACTCCCGAAAGGCCTGAACCAGCTCTTCGCCAAACATCTTGTAAAGAAACTCGCTGTGGCTTTGCCCGTCGCCGTGCTCCCCGCTGAGGCTGCCGCCGTATTTCACGCACAGGTCGGTCGCCTCTTCCATGAACAAATTGAAAGTGCGAATTCCCGGCTCGCTGGCGAGATCGAAGTCAATACGGCAATGCACACAACCATGTCCGAAGTGGCCATACATTGCAGCGTGGTAGTCATACTTGGCGAACAGGTCGCGCATATCGCGCAGGTAGCCGCCGAGTTTCTCGGGCGGCACGGCCGAGTCTTCCCAGCCGGGCCACGCGGGTCGCTCGCCCGGCACAAACGAACTTGCTCCAAGACCCGACTCGCGCACGCTCCAGATGTGCTGCATGTCCGAACTTTGGGTGTAAAGTTTCATGTTTGGGGCACCCGGCTGATGCATCAAGCGCTCCATCACCTGATGCGCAGCCTCGATCGCGTCGCTCTTCTTCGCGGCTCCAAACTCGGCGATCAGCCAGCCCTTGCCTTCAGGAAACAACGGAAGATACTGGCAATTCGGCCCACCCTTTTTCTCGACGTTGCGGTACACGTGATCATCGATGCCCTCAAGCGCCGTAGGTTGAACCGGGGTGATATCCATCACGTGGTCCGCAGCCTCATACATGTCGGGATATCCCAGCAGGAGAACCACACGTTCAGCTCTGGCGTCGATGAGGGTGCATTTCGCCTCAAGAACCGTAACCAGCGTGCCTTCACTCCCTACCAGTGCACGGGCAATGTTGACGCGACCGTCCGTGTCCGGAATGAGTTGATCGAGGTTGTAGCCGGAAACGCGACGGGGAAGGACGGGGTAGTTCTTGCGCACGAGGTCAGCGTAGTGATCGCGCAACGAATACAGATAACGATAGACCTCGCCCTCGCGGCCGGCCTGGCGCATCTTCGATTTCCAGTCAGCTTCCGCCATCCACCCGACAGTCATGCGAGTGCCGTCATAGAGCAGTATCTCCAACTCCTCTACGTTGTTATCGGTCTTCCCCGACATTTGCGCATGCGCGCCGCACGAGTTGTTGCCGATCATGCCGCCAAAGGTGCAATAGGCGTGTGTCGCTGGATCCGGTCCCCAGGTCAGCTTTCGCTCGCTGGCCTTCATAGCGGTGTCGCGTAGCTCGTCGCAGACGGTGCCAGGCAGCACACGGGCCCACCGCTCCGAGGTGTTTATCTCGAGGACGCCATGCATGTACTTCGACCAGTCGATAACAATGGCAATATTGCAGCATTGTCCTGCCAGGCTCGTGCCTGTACCGCGGGAGAGGAGTGGAGCGCCAAACTTCCGAGCGGCGGCGACTGTCTCTACTACGTCTTCTTTCGATCTTGGAATAACCACGCCAATGGGGACTTGGCGGTAATTTGAAGCGTCAGCCGCGTACATCGCCTTGGTGCTCGGGTCGAAACGCACCTCTCCGGCGATATTCTTGCGCAACTCCGCTTCAAGACCGGCGACATCGACGCTCGTTCCGCTCGTCCGCCAGTTGGCAGCACGGGATTCCATCAGCTGTTTCAGTGTGACGATCGAGGTATCAGGAGCCGACATCGCTTCTCCTTTTGCTCAGACCGCGGACTTCTCGCTCCGCTGCCTGCAAACATGCTAAATGAGCAGGCAACGCGATAGCTCCTTGACTGGACGGGGTTGGTTCTAGCCTGGTTTTCGAATGTTAGAGAGGACGAAGTTACGGGGTAGCAGTTTCGTCGGAAGGGAGGTTTTCCTGCTTTTCCGGCGAAGTCTTGGTTGCGCCCGCCGCCACGGCTTCGTCTTCCCTGGGCGGAGGAGGAACGAAGTACAGGATCCGGTTGCAGTAGAAGCAGGTGACAAACTGCTCATTGCCCATCACGTCCTGAAAAACCTGCGGACGCAGACGGACCCTGCACGCCGAACAGCTTTCGTCTTCATAAACCGGGGCCAGGGCTGAGCCTCGCAGCTTCAGCACGCGGTCGTAATGGTTCAGTGGCTCTTCCGAAATACCAGCGCGGAGTTCTTTGCGCTGGGCATCCAGTTTCGCCAGTTGCTGTTCATCTTCGGCGGTCTGCTGCCGAGCGTGCTCTTTTTCCTTATCATTCTCAGCGGTATTCGCTTTCAGCGCCGCCTCGGCTTGCTTCAGCGTCTCCTTGCGCGCGTCTGCAGTCACCATGATCTCCAGGATCTTGTCTTCCAGCTTCTGGATCTCGGCTTCGGCGTGCTCGATCTCGCTTAACAGCGCCTTGTATTCCTGGTTGGTTTTGACCTTCAGCGATTGATCGCGATACTTGCTGATCTTTTCCTGCTGATCCTTGATATCGGATTCGTGCTTACGGCGGGCGGTGTCGTCAGCTTTGATCGCGGCTTGCGACTTTTCCACCGCGGCCTTGGAACCGGCCAGCTTGGCTTCGATCTTCGCCACTTCCTTGGGCAGGGCAGCTACTTCCGCCCGGAGGGCCGCTGCACGAGCATCGACCTGTTGCAGGTCGATCAGTTTTTGCACGTCGGAATTCATCGGGGGCTGCTTGGATTCTAGCACGCAAAGGCCAAGCCTCTTTGAAAGCTGAGGCCCAGCAGGCCGGGACCGCACTCGCTGAGTTCATGGAGAGGGGACCCTGATCCAAGAAGATCGAGCCGTAGGGTGCCCGCCGCGATCAATTCCCTTATTAGAGTTAAGGTTTTCGGCTTATTGAGTAGCCATCCCGGCCCGTCTTAGGATTGCGGTATGTCACTTGAAATTGCGCGACTTCTACTTGGCCTGATGATCGCGGCATGTCACCGCCGGATCGCTGATTTCATCATGGAGCGAGAACGCTCGCTCGTGCTCACGTTTCGCGCTCGAGGGGTACCGTTGCCGGCAGCCCTGAGCACCGAGACGGCGCACAATCTCTACTTTGGCGTCGGTATCTTCGTCGTGATGGTGGAACTGCTTCGCATCTACCAGATGGCTCACTAGGCCGACCGCCACCCTTCCTTCCGCACACCTGCGACACGCGGGCTGTCTTCGTGCGTCCCGCGTTGTGTTATAAACTTTCACCCAACCATATTTCCCTTCCGGAGCCGCCGTGAAAGTTCGTTTGGCTGTGTGTGTTTTGCTTGCCTCTTGTAGCTCAATCTCAATCGCACAAACCGAAGCTTCTTCTACACCTGCGCCCCAGGGTTCTAAGGTTCTGACCATTGAGGACATCTTCCAGCCGGGCGGCATCTTGGGCCGCGGACCGGAGAGCGTGAAGTGGAGTCCTGACGGCAGCAAGGTCTCCTTCGTGCAGCGCGACGATACCGGTGAGCAAGGCGAGCTTTACTACGTCGATGTCGCTACCGGCAAATCTGCCGTGCTGGTGGCCAGCGGCAAGCTCTCTGCTCTAGCTCCCCCTGCAAGCTCCATCCAAGACGAACGCAAGAAAGAAGCGGCACAGCGCTACTCGTTAGGGGCCTATCATTGGGCGCCCGATTCCAAGCATCTGCTGTTCGATTCCATGGGCCAGCTCTGGTTCTATAGCCTGGACACCGGCACCGCCGTACAGGTTACTTCGAACGCCGGAGATAGTGTGGATCCGAAGTTTTCTCCGGACGGCAGCGAGATTTCCTATATTCGCAAGCACAACATTTACGTGCATCCCGTGGGTCATGACAGCGAGCGCCAGCTTACTAAAGATGGCAGCGATAATCTCCTGGACGGCGAAGTCGACTGGGTCTACGAGGAAGAGCTGTATAGCCGAAGCAATTATTTCTGGTCACCGAACGGTAAGCAGATCGCATTCCTGCAGATGGACGAAGTGGAAGTTCCGACATATCCCATCACCGACTGGATTCCCGCGCATGCGACCGTCGATCAGGAGAAGTATCCCCAACCAGGCGATCCGAACCCCGGCGTGCGTTTGGGCGTGGTGGGGACGAATGGCGGCGGCAAGACCAAGTGGATCACGGTGAAGACCGCAAACGGCTCGCTGCCCTTGGGGAATGATCCCAACGTGCTGATCCCTCGCTTCGGTTGGGTGCGCGATGGCCTGTTGTGGGCGATTGCCCTGAATCGAGTTCAGGACCGCATGGATCTTTATTTTGTCGATGTCAACAGCGGTAAGTCGCAGCTCATGATGACCGAGACCACCGACGCCTGGATCGACATGCATCCCGAGGTCGATTTCAAACTCCTCGATTCCGCTGATGGCTACCTGTGGACCAGCTGGCGCGACGGTCACAACCACATCTATCTCTATCGCTTCGACAAGAAAGATCCGCTGAGCGCTCCCGCCAAAATGGACGCGCAGCTTACCCATGGCGACTGGGAGGTTGAGAGCCTCGACGGCGTCGACCTCAAGCAGGGCATCGTTTACTTCTCGGCGAACGAAGGTGACTGGCGGCAGCGCAACGAGTACGCCGTCGGATTGAACGGTCAGAACTTCCATCGCATCACCAAGCAGGACGGCACTCACTCCGTCGACTTCGACCCCAAGAACACCGCATACTACGTCGACGACTTCTCGGCTTTGACCGTTACGCCCACAGCCTCGGTGTGCTCTATACAAGGAAGCTGCAGCCCATTCTGGAAGCCCCGTAGCATTGAAGCCTACAGCCTGCTGACGCCAAAGTTCGTAGACTTCAAAGCCGCCGACGGCACAACTACGCTTCAGGGTATTATTCTGCTGCCTTCAGGCGGGCCGATGATGGCCAATGGCAAATTTCCGCTGATCGTGAATCCCTACGGTGGACCCGGAGCTCAGACGGTACGCAATGCATGGTCGGGCGGAGATCTATTCGATCAGGTGCTGGCACGGCAGGGATTCGCCGTGTTGCACGTCGACAATCGCGGGATGGCAAATCGCGGCAAAGCTTTCGCTCTACCCATCAAACACCACTTCGGTCCGATCGAACTAAGCGATCAGGTTGAGTGCGTAAAACAGGCGCTACAACAGTTTCCTCAACTGGATGGCGACCGTCTCGGCTTCTGGGGCTGGAGCTATGGAGGGTACTTTACCCTCTTCACCCTCGAGCACAGCGACTTGTTCAAGTCGGGAGTTGCGGTGGCGCCGGTTTCTAACTGGCTTTTGTACGACTCCATTTATACCGAGCGCTACATGGGCCTGCCGAAGGACAACCCGGAAGGCTACAAGGACAGCTCTCCCGTGAATTTCCCGGGCGATCTGCACGGCAGCCTGCTTGAGGTGCACGGCACCAGCGACGACAACGTCCACATGCAGAACACCATTCAGATGATTAACGGGTTGATTGACGCGGGCAAGCAGTTCGATCTGATGCTGTATCCGCGCAAAACCCACGGCATCGCCGGCAAAGCGGCGCGGACGCATCTGTTCCATCTGATCGACAATCACTTCCTGGAGACGCTGGCGCCTGGGAAATAAATCGTTTCACCACGGAGGCACAGGGAGCACCGAGAAAAGCACCTCTGCATAAGAAACATCAATAGACTTTCTCTGTGTCCTCAGTGCCTCTGCGGTGAACCCGCGACTTGCCCTCCGTATACGTTTCTGTTTGAATTCAACCAGCCGATTTTCACCATTCCGGGGAGCATTCACCTGGCGAACCAACTCTTCGCGTGCAAGTCCATTGACAAACTGATCTCGGAGTCCGAGGAGCCTGAACATCGGCTGAAGAAAACGCTTGGCCCGTGGTCACTTACCGCGTTGGGTATCGGCGCCGTGATCGGCTCCGGCATCTTCACCGTTATCGGAACCGCGATCGCCGGACAGAAGTTCGATACGTCTTCCATCCTGAACGCCCCTCTGGCCGACTACATCGTGCACCACTCGGCCACGTTGGGCCGTCCGGGCGCTGGTCCGGCGCTGGCGATTTCGTTGATCCTCGTCGCTATCGTCTGTGCCTTCACTGGCCTGTGTTATGCCGAGCTGGCGTCGATGATCCCAATCGCGGGGAGCGCCTATACCTACACCTACGCCACCATGGGCGAGTTGATCGCCTGGATCATTGGCTGGGACCTGATCCTCGAGTACGCAGTCAGCAATATGGCGGTGAGCGTCGGATTCGCCGCGCACATGGCAGCCACGTTTCAGTGGTTCGGATGGCATCCGGCGCTGCGCTGGATTACGCCAGCGTACTTGCCCGGCGGGCTCACGGACTTGCAAGGCAACACGCTCTACACACCGGGGTGGCATTTCGGATTTAACATCGCGGCATTTCTCATCGTCATGCTGTTGACCATCGTTCTGGTCCGCGGTATTCGCGAGTCGGCCGAGACCAACAACGTCATGGTCTTGCTGAAGATCGCCGCCATCCTGGCTTTCGTCTTCGTCGGCATGCGCTTCATTCATCCCGCCAATTACCATCCCTTCATCCCCGAAGGCTGGTCCGGCGTGCTGACCGGCGGCTCCATCATCTTCTTTACGTATATCGGATTCGACTCCGTCTCCACGGCGGCGGAAGAGGCCCGCAACCCGCAACGCGATATCCCGATCGGTATCATCGCTACCCTCATCGTCTGCACCGTGCTCTACATCGCTGTTGCGGTCGTGCTCACGGGAATAGTGAATTGGCATTCGCTCATCGACGATGCAGCCCCGGTCGTAAACAGCATGAGCATGCTGGCAGGAACCACGAAGTCCGCCCTGCTGCATTGGACCGAACTGGCCGTGCTCTTCGGCGCGATGATGGGAATGATCTCGTCGCTGCTGGTCTTTCAACTCGGACAAGCGCGAGTGTGGTTCTCGATGTCTCGCGATGGCATGCTGCCCAAGATATTCGGACGCGTGCATCCACGCTTTCGCACACCTGCCGTCGCGACCTGGATTGCCGGCGTCCTTGTTGGCATACCCGCCGGCATTCTGGACATAGGTACGCTCTCCGACCTTTCGAACATCGGCACGCTTTTCGCCTTCGTGCTGGTCTCGCTCGGCGTCATCATTCTGCGTTACAAGCAGCCGGAGCGGCATCGCGGTTTCCGTGCTCCTGGTGGTCTCGCGGCGCCTATCCTCAGCGTTATCTTCTGTATTCTTCTTATGGCGGGATTGCCGATCCTCACCTGGTTACGCTTCTTTCTCTGGCTGATCATCGGACTGACGGTCTATTGGCTTTACAGCCGTCACCGCAGCGAATTCAGTCCACGCAACTCCGGTCCCGTTCAGGCGACCAACAAGCCGTGAACGACGAACTCATCCGGAGCCTGCCGAAAGCCGAGCTACACCTTCATCTCGAAGGTTCGGTCGATCCTCCCACATTGTCGGAGCTGAGCCATCGACATCCTGTACCGTTATCCACCACAAACAATCGCTATACCAATGTCGAAGGCAGCGGCCGCGTATTCAGCGAGGACGAAGCTCGCGCAGTGTACGCGTATGAAAACTTCACTGGATTCATGTTGGCGTTCAAAGCCGTCACCGAACGGCTGCGCACGGCCGGCGACTATGAACTCGTTACCTATCGCATGATGCAGAAGTTGCACGCGCAAGGTGTGGTGCACGCGGAGGTGTATATCTCGGTCGGCGTGGTGCAGTGGCGAGGACAGGAATTTGCTCCGCTCTTCGAAGGCGCCGAACGCGGGCGCAAGCGCGGCGAGCGTGACTTTGGCATGTCGCTGTATTGGATCTTCGACGCCGTCCGTCATTTCGGAATCGACGAAGCCAGACGCGTGGTCGACGAGGCCATTCGCTTCCGCGACAGCAGTGTCGCCGGCATTGGTATCGGTGGAGACGAGCGCCGTGCCGGGCCCGAGCAGTTCCGCGAAGTTTACGAACATGCCGCTAATCACGGCCTGCGGTTGACCGTACACGCCGGAGAAACAGTCGGCCCGGAGGGGATCTGGTCGGCACTGCGGGAGTTGAAACCGGACCGCATCGGTCACGGACTTCATGCAATCGAGGATCCCGCGCTAGTACGTCACTTGGCTGAAAACCGTATCCCGATCGAAATTTGCATTACCAGCAATGTGAAGACGGGATGCTGCCGCACGCTCGAAGAACATCCGGTGCGCAAGCTCTTCGACGCAGGCGTGCCGATCGTGCTGAACACCGACGATCCCGACATGTTCCACACTGATCTCACCAGCGAGTACCGCATTGCCCGAGACGCCTTCGAGTTCGACGGGGCCGAATTGCGGGAGCTCGCAAAGAACTCCTTTCGCGCCTCGTTCCTTCCTGAAACTCGCAAGAGAGAACTGCTCGCCAGCTTTGACCATCGCTAACGCATTACCGACTTCCCTCCGCCGAAACCGTCAACACCTGCATTTCAGGCAGATTGTGGTTCCATCCCGCGGGTATTCGGCTGGCAGTTACGTGAAATGGCCGGGTTGCATTCGGGTTCAAGGGATCTGTCGAGAAATTGTCCGTCCTCGACATTTGGCCCTTCATTGTCATGCCTTCGAGGGGCGCAGTCGCGGTTCCTACGATCGCTCCACTTGCATCGTGAAAGGTGAGCCGGACCATCGCCCCAAAGATCGGACGATTTCCGGTGTTCATCACTTCGCCATTCAAGTTCAGCGCACCGCCTGTCGGCGCTAATACCATTCGCATGGTGCTGAACTGTAGCTGGCTTCCGCTCGGCTGCGTAGGAACCTCGGCGGCGGATGGCGATGGAGACACCTTGGGCACCCTCGGCATGTAATAGACAATGGCTGTAGTGAGAGCGATGGCCACAATAATGACTGCCAATACGCCGGGTACACTGCTGCCCGGCCGTGGCCGAACTGCTGGGCCGGGTACAAGCTGCGGCCCTCTTCTAGGTTCACCTGTGACTCCATTCGATGGAATGCGAGGATTTGTTGCCATCGTCCCCCCTTTTATTTGCGGATCCTGCATACTCCGCCGTTTGGTAGGATGACCGTCGCGGGTCGAGGAGTTTGCAGCGAATCCAGAGTGGCCGCCAACTAACACGGGCTTAACGACATCTGAAAAGGAGTGCACCTATTCGATCCGCGCGTAGCAAGAGTCCTGGCTACCATCACGGGCTTCGTTGCTGTCGGAGCCTTCCTTTACGGCGTGAGGCACACTCTCGTCATCTTCCTGTTTGCCATCTTCTTCGCTTATTTGTTGGAACCGCTGGTTAACCGCATTCAAAGTTCACCTCTGGCCAGAGGCTCACGCAAAGTTGCGATTGCCGAGAGTTATATCTGCGCCGCCGTTCTGCTTGGCGGACTGGGCGTGATCTTCGGCCCTCGCGTGCTGGAGGACACTCATCGGCTTATCCAGACCCTGCCGAACCTGCTGGAAAATGTGACCAGCGGGAAAATCGTGTGGCAGCTCGGAAGCAAACATAACTGGAGCTACGACACGCAACACCGCATCGAGTTGTTTATCGCCGACCACCGGGAGGCGATCTTGAATTGGATCGGACAAGTTGGTGCTCAGACCGCGCAATTCCTGACCAATGTCGTCTGGGTCGCGCTCATTCCTATTCTTGCCGTCTTTTTCCTGGCCGACGGAAACAAGTTTGCCCAACGCTTCATCGGCGAGTTCGACCGTCGCGACCAACGTCGCCTCCTGCGCAGTATTGTGGAGGATCTGGACCGGATGCTGGCGCGTTTCATCTTCTCCCAGATTATGGTCGCCGGCCTGTCGCTCTGCGCCTATGGCATTGTTCTGTCGGCCTTAAGCTATCCCTACTCGCTGGCATTGGCGATGGCGGGCGGTATCATGGAGTTCGTTCCGGTCGCCGGCCCGCTCGTTGCGGCGGCGGTAATTTTAGGCGTTGGGTTTCTTGCCGGATTCAGCAAGCTTTGGATTGTGGTTCTGTTTCTCGGAATCTGGCGCTTGTGCCAAGACTATGTTGTCACGCCCCGCATCATGGGTCATGGGCTGGAACTACATCCACTGGCTGCCATTGCCGCCGTACTCATGGGCGGCGAGCTAGGCGGAATCCTGGGCGTATATCTCGCGATTCCGATTGCCGCGGCCATTCGCGTGATTTGGAATCGCTGGCGCGATTACTCAAGCACACCCGAAGAGCCGGAGCGCTCTACTTTGGCAACCGTCGCGTCCCGGCCGTCGCCAACTCGCGCAGCCAGCTGATCACTCTCCAGCGACAGTCATTCCGTCGATGCGCAGCGTGGGCGATGCGATCGAGCTACGGAACTCCAGGTCATTGCCTATCTCGGAGATGTTGAAGAACATGTCCTTCAGATTGCCGGCCACGGTGATTTCTTCCACCGGGAAGGTTAGTTCGCCGTTCTGAATCCACAGTCCACTGGCGCCGCGCGAGAAGTCGCCAGTCACAAGATTCACGCCGAAACCAAGGAATTCCGTAACGAACAGGCCTTCCTTGATGTCGCCGATAATTTCCTGCAGGCTCTTCGTTCCCGGCTTCAGAAAGAAATTGCCCGGACCTATGCCCGGTGTACCAGCCAAGCCACGCGAGGCATTGCCCGTGGTCTGCAAGCCGAGCTTCTTGGCGGTGTAGGTGTTCAGCAGGTAGGATTTCAGAACGCCATTCTCAAGGACAACTGTTTTGCGGCTCGGCACGCCTTCAGAATCGAATGGGCTGGTGCCAAAGCCTCCCGGCATTGTGCCGTCGTCGACGACGTGGACGTTGTCGCCCGCAACCTTCTCATTGAGCTTGCCGCTCAGAAATGAAGCGCCGCGATACACCGAATCGCCATTAACGGCTTCGAAGATATGTCCAATCAGCGCGCCCGCGATTGTGCGTTCGAAAACGATGGGAACCTTTGCTGTCTTCACCTTCCGCGCGCCCAAGCGACGCAGCGTTCGCCTAGCCGCGATCTGCCCGACTTCCTCCGGCGCCTCAAGTCGCTTCAGCGAATTCGCTACCGAATACCAATAGTCGCGCTGCATTGCCGTGCCCTCGGCCTGCGCAATTGGAACTGCCGAAACCGAACAGTAGGAGCGCTGATAGTCGCCAACGAAGCCGTGCGAGTTCGCCAAAACTTTGTAGCCGACAGCCGCGTCGAAGGTACCACCCTCTGAGTTCACAATTCGCGGATCAACATCAAGAGCAGCCTTCTCGGCGCGGCGAGCGTAGTCGATTCGGTCGGCAGTGGAAAGCGAGTAGACATCGTCGTAGTACAGACCGAGATCGCCTTCCAGCTTACCGAGTTGTGACGGATCGGGAATCCCCGCAAACGGATCCTCGCTGGTGATTTTTGCCAGCTTGAGCGCCGAATCAACGAGCTCCTTCACCCCCCCGGGGGTGAGGTCGCTGGAGTAGGTGCTGGCTGCACGTTGTCCAAAGAAGACGCGCACACCAATGCCCTTCGAGCCCGATTCCTTCAGGGTCTCGACTTCACCCAGGCGTACGACGGTCGAGAATTCGCTGCCGTCCATGGCAACGGCCTCCGCCGCGGTGGCACCGCCTTGCATGGCACGCTGTACGGCGTCGGCTGCGATTTCTTTTAGATCTTTGGAAGCGCTTTGCGTATTCGTGGGCCGTTCTGCTGCGGAAACATTCATTCGTCTGGTTCCTATTTTTTCTGCGAATTTGCGATTGCGCAAAATTGTTGAGTTGCGCGCCGCGTGTCAAAAAAGTGGGCCAAGCCGAATGACTCTGACGAAAATCTTACTAGAAGGACGTTGCCGAAATCGCGCTTGTAAGATTTTGTCCAGGAGTCGTACGAGTAAGAAAATCGGCAAGAATCCAGATTCCCGTTTAGCACCGGCGAAACCTTACCCGCCGGTCCCGCCAACTGTCATCCGGTCGATCTTGAGTGTGGGAATTCCAACGCCCACCGGCACGGACTGTCCATCCTTGCCGCAGGTGCCAACGCCCTCATCCAGCTTCAAGTCGCTGCCCACCATGGAAACTTTCGTGAGCACATCCGGCCCGTTGCCGATTAAGGTCGCGTTCTTCAGCGGCGAAGTAATCTGACCATTTTCGATCATGTACGCCTCGGAAGCGGAGAACACGAATTTGCCGTTGGTAATGTCGACTTGGCCGCCGCCGAAGTTCACCGCATAAACCCCATACTTCACAGACTTGATGATGTCCTCGGGCGAATCCTGTCCCGCCAGCATGTAGGTGTTCGTCATGCGAGGCATGGGAATGTGTTGATAGCTCTCGCGGCGTCCGCTGCCGGTGTTCGGAATGTTCATCAGGCGCGAAGACAGCTTGTCGGCGAGATAACCCTTCAGAATGCCCTTTTCGATCAGGACGGTGTTCGTCGTTGGATTACCTTCGTCGTCGACGTTGAGCGAACCACGGCGGCCTTCGATTGTGCCGTTGTCCACCACAGTGCATTTATCGCTGGCGACGCGTTGGTTCAGCAGCCCCGAAAACGCCGACGTCTTCTTGCGATTGAAGTCGGCTTCCAGGCCATGACCAATCGCCTCATGCAGCAGAATTCCCGGCCATCCCGGGCCAAGCACCACTTCCATTTCACCGGCCGGGGCGTCGCGCGCATCCAACTGAATCACCGCCTGCCGCGCGGCTTCCTTGGCAAAGTATTCCGGCGAAGCGTCTCCCTGAAAGTAATCGAGCGCCACGCGTCCACCGCCGCCGGCGCTGCCACGTGCCGAACCGGATGCTTCCGACTTCGCGATGCAGAACACACTCATGCGCGATAGAGGTTGCGAATCTTCCGCAAAGCTGCCATCCGAGCCGATCACGAGGATGCGACGCAGCTCGTCGGCGTAACTCACACGCACCTCGTGAATGCGTGGATCATATGCGCGTGCGGCTTTGTCAGCCCGCTGCACGAGATCGACCTTGGCCAATACGTCCGCTTCGACCGACGGCAGCGGTACTGGGTAAAGGTTGTGTGCCGGCTTGTCGGTCAGTCCTACCACTGGCTGCTGCGCCGGGCCGTTGGCAATCATCGCCGCGGTGCGCGCGGCATGCAGGATGCGATCCTGCGATAGATCATCGGTGTAGGCGTAGCCGGTACGCTCGCCCGACAGTACGCGCACACCACAGCCCACGGAAATACCCTGGGTGGCCGACTTCACCATGCTTTCGTCGAGCGAGACCGATGTCGAGGTCTGGTATTCGAAGTAGAGGTCGGCGAAATCGCCGCCGGCTGAAAGCGCCGCCGACAGATACCGCTCGATGTCGGCTGACGTCATTCCGTACCGATCAAAGAAGAACTTGTTGTCCATAATCACACTCGATTGGATGCCCCAACTGCTCGCAAAGGCGCGGCACTAGTTCGACGCAAACTGTGCCCAGAATGGAACGGAACGGGACCTTTCCTGGATGACCCATTATCACATGCCATTGTGTCCCCGGTTGCGGCATGCGGCCGTCCGGCTGGCCTACCCTAAGGATGAGTATGGCTGCCACCGCAATCTCGATCGAGGCTCTCGCCCACATCCTCGAACAGTTCCTTGCCGAGCATCCGGATGCTATCGTGTGCGAAGAGGGAGCCCTCCTCTTCGACTTCGCTACGGCGAGATATTCTCTCTCAGGCGATGGTAAGTGCGTCCTCCATCTCTGGTCGGACGAGCGCAATATCGTCCGGCGTGTGCTGGATGCGGACGTCCAAAGTCGCACACTGCGCCTGCAGGTGCTCCGCTTTGGGCAATCTCAGCCGAGCCTCCTGGAAATTTGCGCCGACCAGGATCTCGGTAACGCCGGCGGTCGCCGTAAATCGCGCGCTCAATACCAGAAGTTGCTGGAACGCGTGCTCCGTCGCGAGTATCCCGGCTTTAAGGTCGATCGGCTCAGCAGTAGCCCCGACCTGGAGCACTCGATCAGTCCGGTATACACGCGTGGGGTGCTGCGCGCCGGGCAAACGCTGTTCGCCTTCCTCGGCCTGGGAGCAGACGAAACTCAGCCGTCGGTTGATGCTGCATTAACTTTTGGAATCCTGTGGATGGACCACCAGCGTCAGCAGTTCGCTGGACGCGCCCAAATCGAAGGACTGAAGCTATTCCTCCCTCCAGCTCGTTCGGAAATCGTCCGCCAGCGTGCCGCGAATCTGGATCAGGATGCGGCTAAGTGGCAGATCTATGAACTGGATGAGCGCGCTGAGACCATGGAAGCTTTTGACACCGCCGATAGCGGGAACATTATCACTCGTATTGGCCGAGCGATCGATGTCCAAGCCGCACGCGAACGCTTCGCCGCTTCTATCGCTCGGATTCATTCCGTCGCGCCCGAAGCGGAGGTCACCGTCGAGTCTGCGGCGGAGATCGTCTTCCGCCTATACGGTCTGGAGTTCGCTCGTGCCCGCATGACCCCGATGGCCGGATCGTTCCGCAACAGCGAGTCCATATTGTTCGGCCTTGGTCCGGCCGAGTACGTGCTTGACGACCAAACCGCGCCGCTCTTCGCCGAGTTACTGCAGCGATTAACCGAGCAGCGCCAGCCCGCGGGCTCCCATACCAACCTGTTTTATCGCATGGCTCCCGAGCGCTGGCTGGAAAGCCTGGTGATCCGCCAAGTGCGCGCCATCGACGAACGGCTCGACCAGCGCTTCGTTTATTCCCAGGTTCCGGCTTTTGCCGCTTCCGATCGCGCCATGCTCGACGTGCTGACTTGTACTCTGGACGGCCGCCTGGCGGTGCTCGAACTCAAGGCCAACGAGGACATTCACTTGCCGCTGCAGGGCTTGGACTACTGGGCGCGCGTCCGTTGGCATCAGCAGCACGGCGAGTTTACCCGCAACGGCTACTTTGCGGGACGCGAACTCTCCAGCGCGACGCCGATTCTATATTTAGTGGCTCCGGCCCTTCGCGTACATCCGACTACCGATGTGCTATTGCGCTACCTGTCGCCTCGGATTGAGTGGGCCTTAATCTACATCGACGAGCACTGGCGGGATGGCGTGCGGGTGATCCATCGCAAGCATCCGGACGCGAATCGCCGTGTGGCCCACACCTAACTCATTGCTGCGCATCGATCTTCGCCAGCATCTTATACAATCGAGCTTCTAACTATGAACCGGATGATCCTCGCCAACCTGGTACACCGGCCGTTTCGCACCATCATCAGCGTGGTTGCCGTAGCGGTCGAGGTCACACTCATTCTGTTAATTGTCGGCATCATGTTGGGCATGCTCAGTGACGTGGCCAACCGCCAGGTGGGCATTGGCGCCGACATTATGGTTCAGCCGCCAGGTTCCTCGCTGCTGATGGGCATGAATGGCGCCCCGGTCTCTGTCAAAGTCGCCAATAAAATCGAGACTTTGCCTCATGTCGTTGCCGCCACCCCGGTAGTAACGCAGACGACGATGTCCAAGAGTCTTGAGGTCCTTTACGGCATTGACCCGCAGTCGTTTGACGCGGTAACGGGAGGTTTTCGGTACCTGTCCGGGGGGCCATTTCAAGGACCTTACGACATGCTGGTCGACGAACTCAAGGCTGGATCTGACCACCTGAAGGTCGGCGATACGGTGCAAGCCCTAAATCACGACTTTCGCATCTGCGGCATTGTGGAGCACGGCAAAGGAGCGCGTAAGTTTGTTCCGATCGGCACGTTGCAGGACTTGATCGGCGCGATCGGCAAGGCCACCATTTTCTACGTCAAGCTCGACAATCCTGACAATGCCGATTCGGTCGTACAGGCCATCAAGAGCATTCCGGGCATGGAGCAGTACGGCGTCCACTCCATCAAGGAATATCTGAGCCTGATGACGTCCTCGAGCCTTCCCGGCCTGAATACCGTCATCGATGTGGTCATCGGCATCGCGATGATCATCGGCTTCATCGTGATTTTCCAGGCGATGTACACAGCGGTGATGGAGCGCACGCGAGAGATCGGGATCCTAAAGTCCCTGGGAGCGGGCAAACTCTACATCGTGAATGTCGTGCTGCGGGAGACGCTGCTGATCGCCATCGGGGGAATCATCCTGGGAATTTTGTTCAGCTATGGAGCCAAAGCGGGCCTGAAGGCGCATTTCCAGACTCTGCCCGTGATGATTAGCCATTCCCTGCTGCTAAAAGCCTCGGTCATCGCCCTGGTAGGTTCGCTGCTCGGCGCGTTTTATCCGGCCATTAAGGCCGCGCAGAAGGACCCGATCGACGCGCTGGCGTACGAATGAGGTTCGCCTTCCAGCCCACTGGAGAACAAAGCTTGGTTGATGTCCTGCGTCGTTCTCATCTCTTCTCGTAGACGTCTTCCTTCTTCCACCGCGGACATCTGCGGCCTGCTGAGAACGCAACCGGGCTCACCCCGCGGCCGCGCTCCTGCTGCTACGGGATCTGAGATCTCAGGGGCACCAGCATGGCTATGGGTTGCATGACCGGCGACTATATAACTGCGCCCCTGCCGAACGCCACACAGGAGTTCGGAGAGCTTACGGTTAGCGTCAAACTGCAACAGCTTTTTCCAAAATTGAAACGAAAGGTGACACATGCGCGATCCTTGCTTGCGGGACCGAGCTGTCTCCAATTGGGAGGTCATCGCCATCAGATCCGCATGGGCATGACTACGTAGCGGTACTTGAAACCGTCGTCCCCGCCGTCATCCGGACGCATCTGACCGGCGGACTGGGCGTCCTTGAACTCCAGGCGCACTTCGCCGCCGCTGGAGGCCTTGAGGAAGTCGATCAGGTACTCGGAGTTGAAGCCGATGGTCAGAGGTTCGGACGCGTAAGCGATCTCGATGGAGTCCTCCGACTCGCCGGAATCGGTGGAGGAAGAGGAAATCTTTAGCTCGTTCTTGTCGAGCTTCATGCGGATGGCACGGGAGCGCTCGTCGGCGAACTGGGCCACACGCTGGATGGCAGTGCTCAGGTCGGAGCCGTGCACCACCACCGATTTGGTAGTCTCCTTGGGCAAAACCGCTTCGTAATTGGGAAATTGACCAGTCAGTTGGCGCGAGGTCAGCAACCGCTCGCCGATGCGGAAGAAGAGTGTCGATTCGTCCTTGGCAAACTCGATGAAGTCCACATCGCTGTTCTGGAGCAGCGAGTAGACCTCGCTCATGGCCTTCTTGGGAATCAGCGTCTTGTTTTCCCCGCTGACCTCGAACTGTTCGCCCTGCTTTTCAATGTGGGCCAGGCGATGCCCGTCCGTCGCCACCATGGTGATGGATTCCGGCTTCAACACCATCAATCCGCCGTTCAGGGTGTATCGAGATTCCTCATTGGAGATGGCAAAGATGGTCCTTCCGATCATGCTGCGCAGGGTCTGCGCCGGAATCTTGACCATGCCGCTCGACGGGAACGTGGGTAGGCCGGGGAAGTTCGCTCGCGCCATGCCGACCATCTTGGTGTTGGATCGGCCAGACCGTATGTTGACCCAGTGATTCTCCAGCAGTTTGATGGAGATGTCACCGTCGGGCAGTAGTTTCACGTAGTCGTACAGCTTGCGGGCGGGGATGGTACAGGCGCCTTCGCGCTTAACCTTGGCCGCGCAGGAGGTACGCAGGCTGAGATCAAGATCGGTAGCGGTGATCGTGAGCCGGTCGTTGGCGGCCTCGAACAAAAAGTTGGAGAGGATGGGGATCGTGGTCTTGCGCTCGACGACTCCCTGGGTGGCAGTCAGTTCTTTCAAAAGTTCGAACTTGCTGACACTGATTTCCATCGCTGTACCCTGCATTGTGCCCGTTGCTTCGGCAGCCATTTGTCCCACCTCGGCCGGCGTCCTGTTCGCGATTTCCGGCATGTTAATACTGCTTCTCCTTATATCAAATCAAAAACATATAAAACCAGTAGTAACAGTAGGCAGGGCGGAAAAGTGGAAATTTTAGGAATAATCGCGCTGGCAGCGGACGAAGAACGCGTTCAACTGTCTAAAAGCGCCATTACGAACTGCTGCCGGCTGTGCCCAATTGGGACTCATCTTGCTTGTCGCCCGACTCTTCCTCGCGATCCACATCTCATCCACAGAGTAAGCCGGAGAAAACCCGCTCCAATAGTGAAAAACCGCGCTTAACGCGCGGTTCATAGCCCTAAACTCTCCGTGAGCTTATTCAGTACCCTGTTTAAATCTTTGTCAGTCTTCCGCACCTCCTCGATCTTATCCACCGAGTGCAGCACGGTCGTGTGATGTTTGCCACCGAATTGACGCCCAATCTCAGGCAGCGACGCATCCGTCAGATGCTTCGCCAGGTACATGGCAATCTGACGAGGAAAGACGATCACCCGCGAGTTGTTCTTTGCCTTGATTTCTGCCTGGCGCAGCCCGAACTGCTCGCACACGGCCTTCTGTATCGATTCGATGGTAATTTTTCGCACCTGCGAGTCGATCAGGTTCTTCAGGACGTCTTGTGCGGTCTGCAGATTAATCTCCCCGCCGGTAAGCGAGGAATAGGCAGTGAGGCGAATCAGCGCTCCTTCCAACTCGCGGACGTTGCTACGGATGTTCGAAGCGATGAACAGGGCGACATCGGTCGGCAGCATGACCTGCTCCGACTCGGCCTTCTTCTGCAGGATCGCGACCTTCGTTTCCAGATCTGGCGGCTGAATGTCGGCGATCAGTCCCCACTCGAAGCGGCTGCGCAGGCGATCCTCAATCTCAGCCAACTCCTTGGGGGGGCGGTCGCTGGCGATTACGATCTGCCGCAGGCATTCGTGCAGGGCATTGAACGTATGGAAGAATTCCTCCTGGGTGCGCTCCTTGTTAACCAGGAACTGAATGTCGTCGATCAGCAGGACATCCATGTTGCGGTACTTGTCGCGGAAGCCGGTCATCTTGCTGTAACGCAGAGCGTTGATCATGTCGTTGGTGAAGCGTTCGCTCGACACGTAGCAGATGGACTTCTCCGGCCACCGTTTCTTGATCTCGTGGCCGATGGCCTGCATCAGATGGGTCTTGCCCATACCGACACCGCCGTAGAGAAAGAGTGGGTTGTAAGCCTTGGAGGGCCGCTCGGCCACGGCGCGCGACGCTGCATGGGCAAACTGATTGCCGGCGCCGATGACGAAGTCGTCAAACGTGTATTTCGGGTTTAATTGTGCGGCACCGTCCCAGTCAAAGCGCTGCTGGGTGATCGGACCCGATACGGATTTCTCGGTCGCGGGCGAAGAGTCGAGATGCTCGTCCCCACTTCTGTTCGACTTGCTCTTGCTCGGCTCATCCTCAGTGACGAACTCGACGTCGCGAAATTCGAGGCCGAGGTTTTCGATAGCCTCACTGATCAAGTCTCCATAGCGCTCACCGATATGGCAGAACTCAGGGTTGGGAACCCGTACGAACAGAATTGGTCCCTGCGCATGGTCGTAGCGCGTGGGCTTGAACCAGGTTTCGTAGGAAGTTCGGTTAACTTTTTTTTCCAGTGCGTCGAGTACGAGCACCCACGGATTGGAGGAGGCAATACCAAAGGAAGACATAAATAGCAGTCCTGAGGCGGGAAGGCCTCTCTTGATAAACAGACTAAATAGAGGGAAACAGAGCCGAGCAAAGGCAATAAATGCGCGGTACGAAACTAACCGGAAGACAGCATCTGGCAAACCCGTCTAGCGGTGTCGGAGAATTGCACCGCATTTGTACAGCCTGCTTTGTTTTTGACTGCACGGATACTAGCACGAAAAAAAAATCGCGCCAGATAAATTATTGCAGCCACATTTCGGTTTTAACGTATCGATTGATTATGGGAAAGTTAAGCGGTGAAATTTTTTTTGACGAGTGTCGCGGCAGTGGTGCATCCCATTTTTCGGTCTCGTGTGCGTTCGGCGGAAGCGCGATGACTTGCGTTCCTGACAAATGCCTTAAGATTCCCGAAAGGTACCCGATGTTTTCGGACGGCGCTCTTGCAGGGGCTCGCCGCCGTACCGAGTTTGCCAGCAGCCCCCCTCGCCCGTTATACTTTTTGTTTGCTCAGTCCAATTTTCTTGTGCTAGTGAGGAGCGCAGTTTTCGCATGCCTAAGCGCACTTTCCAACCCAACCGGCGTCGCCGCTCGAAGACGCACGGATTTCGTTCTCGCATGAAGACCAAGAGCGGCCGGGCAGTTTTGTCGCGCCGGCGCGCCAAGGGACGCAAGCGCGTTTCCGTGAGCCCGGGCTACCGCGACTAAGCGAAGCCGTAAGTCGTTCTGCACGATCGTAGTCTTGCCGATACAATTGTGAGGGTCGTCGCTGATCTTGCCGCAGAATCCCGAGATGGTTCCGGTGTCAGCTGACGAACACGGAATGTCTGGTAAGATCTCCGACCCCAGCAAGTTTCCGAAGTCGAGGCGCCTGCTGAAGCACGCCGATTTTCAGCGCGTATATCAGGCCGGACGCCGGCAGTTCACGGGAAACATGACAGTCTTCTTTCTGCGGCGCGAAGCTGCGCCGGCGGGAGAACCGCGGATAGGACTTACGGTCGGCAAGGTACTTGGTGGGGCGGTGGAACGCAACCGTATCAAGCGCCGCATGCGTGAGGCGGTTCGCATGTCGGGCTCAACTTGCAATTGCCCATTGGACATCGTCTTCAACCCGCGTAAAAGCGTGCTCGCATTGCCGTTTGCCGAACTGGTGAAAGAGGTCTCGCGGGGACTGCGTGTCGCGGCAGAGCGTGCCAGATTGGCGGAAGTGAAATGAGGCAGGTACTGCAATTTGCGCTGCGAGGGTACCGGCGGTTCATCTCGCCGTTATTGCCCCATTCGTGCCGCTTCGTGCCGACCTGCTCTGAGTACGCGCTGGAGGCGGTTGAGCGCCACGGCGCGATTCGCGGAAGCTGGCTGGCGATCGCCAGGCTCCTGCGTTGTCACCCATTTGCCCGCTCCGGATACGATCCGCCGCCTGCGCCGTTCCAGCGCGCACGGTAGGCAACGGAGCGATAGAATTTGTCGCCCGCTGATTTGAGCAGCGGGTCGGATTGAACGGAACCTGAACTTGGCTGAATATCGCAATCCACAACAAGAGCCCGGTGGCGATAAGCGTATGATGACGGTGTTCGCCGTTGTTTTTGCGCTGATCATTCTCGGCCAGATCTTCCTCTTTAAGAAACCGGTCACCCAACCCAGGACCGACGCCGCTCCTACCTCCCAGAACAGCTCGGCAACGACGCAGTCGTCCACTCCGGCTACGGTCACATCTGCTAGCCCCCCTCAGTCGGTGACGCCGACAGCGGCTGCCCCGGTCGAAGCGAAATCGGCCAGCAGCGAAGCCGAAACGACGGTCGAGAACGATCTGTACAAGATTGTCTTCACCAACCGAGGCGGGCAGGTGAAGTCGTGGATCCTAAAGAAATACAAGGACGACGACGGACATCCCTTGGACCTGGTCAATAAGGAAACCGTCAAGTTTGGTCTTCCGCTCAGCCTCTATACCTACGACCAGAATCTGCGAAACCAGGTTAACTCCGCATTGTACGTCGCGAGTTCGTCGGGCAGCCTTAGCGCCCCTGGCGAGCTTTCGTTCGATTACTCCAATGGCGGGCTGGTCGTTCACAAGAGCTTTGTCTTTGGCACTACTTACGTCATCTCGGTCGAGACTTCCGTCACGCAGAACGGGCAGTCGGTAGTCGCGCTTCCCGTATGGCCGGCAGCCTTCGGCGACGAGACCACGGGCCCCGGGTATGCCTCGCAGAAGATCGAGTACATGGCCGACGGCAAGGTTGAGCGGCTTGCACCCAAGAAAGTAAGCGGCGGTAACACCTTGCGCGGACCGTTTAACTGGGCCGGAGCACAGGACCAGTTCTTTGCCGCCATCTTCCTGCCCGACAATCCGGACCAGGCTTTGATGGTGACCCTGCACGAGTCGGTCACCGTTCCCAAAGACCCCAAGAAGCCAGATCCGAACGAAACTGTCCATTACGACGTTCTTGGAGCTGCCGTCGGCGATGTTGCTGGATCCACCCAGGTCCGTCTGTTCGTAGGCCCGAAGGCACTCGAGGTACTCGAATCCGTTCGCTCCAACACCGCGCCGGGACAAATGAACGGTCCCGATCTGCGCGACGTGGTTGACTTTGGGTTCTTCCATCTGATCGCCCGGCCGCTGTTCCTGTGGCTGAAGTGGACGCACGAGCACATGGCCCGCAACTGGGGCGTGGCGATCATCATCCTGACCGTCATCATCAACCTGGCGCTGCTGCCGTTGCGCATCGCCAGCATGAAGTCTGCGTTGAAGATGCAGAAGCTTCAGCCGCAAATGAAGGCGATTCAGGAGAAGTACAAGAAGTATCCCATGCGCGATCCCAAGCGCCAGGAGATGAACGCCGAGATCGGCGAACTCTACAAACGCGAAGGGGTTAATCCCGCCGGCGGATGTTTGCCGCTGGTTATACAGATGCCGTTCCTGTTCGCGTTCTACTCCATGCTGGGGAATGCGATTGAGCTGCGCCAGGCGCCGTTCCTTTGGCTGCATGATTTATCCTCGCCCGACAAGCTGTTCGTCATGCCAGTGCTCATCGTGGTCAGCACCTACCTGGTGCAGAAGATGACGCCTAACTCAGGCATGGATCCCAAACAGCAGCAGATGATGACCTTGATGATGCCGCTGATGATCGGCTGGTTCAGCTTCAATCTGCCTTCCGGCCTGAGCGTGTACTGGATCATCGGCAACGTAATCGCGATCATGCAGCAGTACATCATGAACCGCACCGGACTTGGCCGCGAGATGCGCGCGGAAATGGAAAAGCGCGCCCGCAAGAAAGCCCTGAAATAGAGACGGCACAAACTTATGCCCATTGAAGATAAGGTCGCCGCAGCCAAAAAAATCAGCGAGTTGCTGAACAACATATTCGCCGTGGGGGACTTCCGCCTGCGCTACAAGATCACGGTAGACCCGCAGGTCGGTGCGGAGCGCGAATGGGAGCGTCCCGATATCCTGGTCGAGCTATCGGGCTCTGACAGTTCACTTGCGCTCGAAAATGGCGGAGAACTGCTGCGGGCCTTTGAGCACGTCTCGCTCGAGATGCTGCGCCTGGCCCCCGACGAACACGAGAAGATCAGCTTCGACTGCCAGAATTTCCGCTCGGCCCGCTTGCAGGAGCTTCGTCTGGCCGCCGACGTGGCCGCCGAACGGGTCCGCGAGACCGGAATGCCTTATGCGTTCGCTCCCATGTCCTCGCGCGAGCGTCGCATCCTCCACCTGGCGTTGCGCGACTTGGAAGACCTTCGCACGGAGAGCGCTGGCGAGGCAGCCCAGCGTCACGTCGTTGTATACCCTAAGGACTACAAAGGCGCGCCACCGGCACCGCCGATCTCACGTCGCAGGCGATAACGCACTACCTGCTTCTAAGTTCTTTCTTTTTCACACATTCTGAGCCAGAATGTTGTGACATTCTTCCGTCAGAGTCGGTCAGGGTTGCCGATCTCTGTCAGCTCACTTAAATTACAGCTTCCAGTAAGGCACGGTAGGCCGCCTTCTGAACTGTTTACAGAGGTCGCGCGAACGTTCGATGCCGAAGTTTGCGAACGCCGCCGATGAGACGATCCGGAGACAGGGAATGCGGCTCTTCTTACTGACTTGCATTGCATTGATGGCATCTACGGCTCCCGCGCAAAAGTCTTCTGCCTCTGGCCCCGTCTTCCAGGGAACTTACGCTCAACTCAAGCCGCAACAGAAAAAGCTGATCGACGACTGGTACGCCGAGTACGACAAGATGATGCACGAGGACCTTCCGCCCTCGGACTACGACGAGCTTTCCCTCTCGACGCGCACTACCTTTGAGGCTGTTACCCATGCGCTGATGACTACTCATCTGACCAGCAAGTCCGGTGAGCCGATGGGGGACGCTTTGGATCTCGTGCAATCCATCGAGACCATCAATGGCAAGATTCCCAAAGCGCGAGGCGACCTCCAGTTTCGTGTCTACGTCATTCTTCGTCCGGACGCACTGCAGACGTTGCGCCAGTCCGCCCAGTTCTTCCGCGACCGCGATAACACTGTTTACCATCACGGGTATCCGCTGAACTGGCGGCAGGACGGCGGAGCGCCCTCTATCCAGATTTCCATGGCAGCCGACGGTCGTCACGCCGACATCGATGTCGATTACCGCTCCTCGAAGTTTCCCGCGGCG
Organism: uncultured Acidobacteriaceae bacterium; assembly: GCA_963780495.1. Lineage (GTDB taxonomy): Bacteria > Acidobacteriota > Terriglobia > Terriglobales > Acidobacteriaceae > Bog-257. The sequence continues at coordinate 138,216 of CAWACF010000007.1, read as the reverse complement.
CTCCTCAATGGCCATCTGACCGCAGCCAACTCCGACGTTCGCGCCGGCAATAATACGCAGCGGCACCAGCAGCGCTGGGAGGGCTTGACCGATTGGTGGCGCAACCTGTTCGGCCTCGATATCTCCGAGCCGCCGGACGCCGAGACGGTAGCCGAAGCCACCGGCGACGTTCCTCCCATTCCACGCAAGGGCTCGGGCAAGCTCGATGATGCCGTCCTGGACTTCCTGACCTCCTGGCTCATGGAACACAAACCGGAGATGTCGGCAGCCTACTTGTCTTCCCGCTCGTATAGTTGCCTCGAGGAATACGGACCGCAATCCGGCAAGGAGATCAGCGCCGCGGCTGCTCCGTATCTAGCCGCTAAAGACCTGGCCGCGATCAGCAAGGCGCTCGGGAATCCGGCGAAACTCCAGGACGCCGTCGCGGCCTCGAAGGTCAATGATTCGCGTCTCAAAATGGTGAAACAGCAATACGGCAACATCTTCACGGTTTATGCCGTGCCGGATGGAGTCGCACCGGAATTCGAATGCGATGACCAGCGCGCGCTCAAGGACTTTGAAGACGCTCGCGTCACCGGCATGAAGAAGAAATACAACCGGTATTATGCCTCGGTCTTCCGGCTCGAGCAGCCACCCAAAACCGGGCAGATCATCACCATTCTCTGGACGAAAGAGGGCAGCTACTGGAAGGTCGTCTCCTGGGACGCCGAGCCTGAAGACGCCAAGCCCCAACCAGCGCCGGACACGCGCAATAGCCAGACAGCCGAAGCTCCAGAGCAGCAAACGAAGGCCGATGCGGCGTTGCTGCAAGCTTCCCGCGACTTCCTGCGGGAGTGGCTGATCAAGCGAAACTATGTTGCCGCGACGAACTACTTTTCGCCTAAGAGCTATTCCTGCTTCGAAGCCACCGTCACAGGCGATCAGCCTAAGCCAACCACGACGGCACAGTACCTGAATAATATGCAGACAGCGATGCAGACCATTGCCGAGGACCTAGAGCGAGTTGAGCACTTGCCAGATGTGATTGAGCCGGCCGCCACGGATCATCCGGGACTGAAGCCGGTCAGCCACAAAGGCGATAACGCTTACACCGTGGTCGCGGTTCCCGACACCTTGGCGCCGGCGATGATGTGCCAGCAGGAATCGGAAGAGCATCCGTATCAGGAGGAAGAGTCCCAGAACCTCAAGTACGGTGACTACTACGGAGTGCTCTTCAAAGTGCGTACACCGGGTGAACATCCGGCAGCCCTGTCGTTTCTATGGTCGAAGGACAGCGGACAGTGGAAGATTGTTTCGTACCAGATGGTTACGCCGTAAGGCCGACCTTACCGGCGGTATAGGACTTCGGGATTCCGGTTCTCGGTAAGGATTCCAGGTACACCGGCAAGGGACCGCGAGAAGTTGCCCTTATTCATCAATTAGGTCGCGCAGCCTCGGGTTAGTATCGGGGCGTGCGCGCGGTCACGGTTCAGGGGGCTTTGCGGGTGCCGGGTGCCTCTTTGCTGCCTGCTTTCCAACCCTCGGAATAGGCGTGCGCGCCTAGAAGCGCGGCGACCACCGCGCCGAGGATCAACATGGTGATGAGTCTCGGATCGCTCTTGCTGCGTCCGAAGGCCACCGCCAGCAGCGCCCACAAGATCGTGGTGAGGATAGCCCAAAAGACGGCCATCACCGAGGCGACCAACCATTTGTGCGTACCAGATGGTTTCATGTCTCTACAGACAGCAATGATAGAGGTTCTGAGGCGCTGGCGGAAGGGCAATAAGTAACTGCGGTCGGGACAGGCTGCGGCTCGACGCGGGGCTGACAAATCGCTCGCCGATCCAATGAAATTCGTTTGACTACCGCCAGCCTCAGCGGCATAGTTGTCCGCGCTTCAATCTTAAATATTCGCGAGGAGGATAGGATGCGAGCTCAACGTGATCCTGGAGCCTCAACCATCGCCGTCAGCTTCCGAACTCCGGCTTGCGCATTTGTTGTAGCCCTTCTGGTGACTCTCGCCGCGCCAACAGCGAGTGCGCAAGGGATCGTCGTGCTGTATGCGTTCGATACGAGCGCCGCATCGCCGGCCGCCGGTCTTACCGTGGATCAGCGCGGCAACTTCTACGGAACCACGGTATTTGGCGGCGACCTCGGATGTGACCTGGGTGGTAACCCGGGTTGCGGCACGGTATACAAGTTCCAGAACCTCGAGTCTTTCACGGTGCTGTATCAGTTCAACGGTTTAACCGGTCCGTTCGCCACGCTGCCGGGCCCAGTCACCATCGCGGCGGATGGCAGTCTGTATGGTACGGACTACCTCGGCGGAACGTTTCATGATGGATTCGTCTACAGTCTTCGACCCTCACTGACGCCGCCTAGATCCACTCTTGCGTTTTGGACGCTGCACTCGATTCACCAGTTCACCGGCGGCAACGATGGCGGGGGGCCCGCACACGCCGCTCCCCTCGTGTTCGGAGCCGACGGCAATCTTTATGGGGCCGCCGGAGGCGGCCTCAATGGGGCCGGGGTTATCTTCGAGCTGACTCGGTCCGGCAACAGTTGGACGGAAAACGTCCTGTACAACTTCACGGGCGGCAGCGACGGCTCGGAACCTACCGGCATTATCTTCGATAACGAAGGCAACATGTTTGGGACGGCTGCGGCCGGCGCCAATCAGCAGTGCCAATTCGGCTCTGGTTGCGGCGCCATCTTCAAACTCACGCACACGCAATCAGGCTGGACGGAAACCACCCTGCACACATTTCAGGAGGGCACTGAGGGCGGCCATTCCGGGCCACTCTATCGCGACCCGGCGGGCAATATGTTCGGCTTGAACAACGACAGTGGCCCAGACAACGGTGGTGGCACACTGTGGGAGCTGTCGCCCAACAACGGGAGCTGGAGCTTCAGCGTCCTGCACGCCTTTCCCAATACACTGGTCGGCTATTACGGCCCTTTCGCTCCAACCATGGATTCCGCCGGCAACCTTTACGGTGTAGTCAATTGGGGCGGCGGAAATAATACCGGTTTTCTCTTTGAAGCCTCACCCTCGGGTGGCGGCTGGGCCTTTACCGACCTGTTCGACTTCGAGCCTCGCGGCGAAAGAAGCGTGGGTTGTTATCCGAACGGAACGCCGGTGCTGGACTCCGGCGGCAATATTTACGGTGTGACCCAGCTATGCGGAAGCATCGGTTGGGGCACCATCTGGGAGTTCACGCGATAGATGGTCGGAGTGGAGTTCTGCCGATGAACTAAGGTCGCCCCACCCGTTCGGAAAAGCGCGGATAACCCTTGCATCCGGTGGATGCTATATCGCGAGACCCCGAACGCCTAACTTTCAGGCTGCGCGTTATCGTGCGGCCATGCTGCTTACCGTATGGCCTCGGCGGAGCTTGGCTGCCTTCACCGTGTTGCTCATTAGCATAGCTATCGTCAGCGGTCCTACTCCCCCGGGCACGGGCGTCAGCGCTCCGGCCACTGCGGCGACTTTCGGATGAACGTCACCCATCAGGGTTGAGCCTTTCTCAGCGAAGCCCTTCTCGCGCTTCTCGTCGCCGGCGAAGAACCCATTGAATTCCGCTGGGTCGGTGACGCTGTTCATCCCGACATCGATCACCGTCGCCCCCGGCTTCACGAAGTCGGGAGTGATCATTCCGGCTTTGCCGATCGCTGCTATAAGGATGTCCGCGCGACGACATACTGCGGCGAGATCGCGTGTTTTCGAGTGGCAGATGGTGACGGTCGCATTGCCGTTCAGCAAGAGCATGGCGACCGGCTTGCCGACAATGTCGCTGCGTCCGACGACAACGGCTTCGGCCCCGGCTATCGAGATGTTGCTGCGCTTCAGAATCTCGATGATACCGGCGGGCGTGCACGGCACAAGACCGGGCCGCTGTGTCGACAGATAGCCGACATTCATCGGGTGGAAACCGTCGACGTCTTTCTCTGGGGAGACCGCCAGCAAGACTTTCTTCGAATCGACTTGCGACGGGAGCGGCAGCTGCACCAGGATACCGTCAATCTCATCGCGCCGATTCAGGTCGTTCACCAAAGCCAGAAGCTCTTCTGTAGTAGCGGTATCGGGGGGCGTGTGCTTCTCGCTGTAGATCCCGAGTTGCTCGCAACTCTTCACCTTGTTGCGAACATAAATCTCCGACGCCGGATTGTGTCCGGCGAGCACCACGGCGAGTCCGGGGCGAAGGCCAGCCGCCGTTAGCTCTTTGACCTCTTCGCCGACTTCGGCTTTGATTTGCGCTGCGATTTTGCTGCCGTCGAGAATGATGGCCGACATGAATCCCCTTTCGGATAACGAATGAATATCTAGTTTATCGCGGGAGGGGCTTTTACCCTTCTTATGGATGTCCGAGCGAACAGTGGGCCATCGCTTCTACGCTACAATGAACCTATGATCTCTCCTGACCTGCTCGAGATCCTTGTCTGCCCGGTTTGCCGGAAGCCGCTGGTCCTTCGCGGTGAAGACGGTCTGAAATGCAACGAATGCAAGCGCGTCTATCCCATCCGCAACGACATTCCAATTCTGCTGGAGCCGGAAGCGACGATTGAGCAGCTCTGATCGACCGCTCAGTGAATGCCTGTTCACTGAGTGGTATTCCTCAAGCCTTCATTCCCGAACTGGTCAAATTGCCCACGTGGCACGTTGAAATCCAAAATATGGTAGTTGACAGACTTCTGTTTCCCGTCAGCGGATAACCCGGGAAACCGTTAGAGTCCATTCTTCGTACTACAAGTGTGGGACGGGGGTCATGGCGAGACTGGTCGGTAGAACCCTGTCCAGCAACTATTTAGCGACAAGAGGGTTGTTATTTCGCAAAGACCATGGGGCAAAGTATCTAGCAACTCGGGTTCGGCAATCGAATTGCCTGCAACTAAACAGTGGGTTGAAGAGTCTAAGTAGCAAATGCCCCGTAAGGGTCGGAGGTGAGGACGATGATGGCAGAAAAGTTTTCCGCCCCGGAACTGGCGGCACTGAGGAGCGAGCTGCTCCACGGGTTCGACTCTAAGGATGCGGCCGAGTTGGTGCAGATGTTTCTCGCCGGACATGGATACGGTGTCTCGGCTGAGGAGGCCCGGAACGCGGTGAGCCGGGTGGGTATGCTGGGCGGTACTCTGGAAGCTTTCCAGAGAGAGCTGGAAAGCATCGCACTGGTGATGTAACTCCGTCTAAAGACGGAAGGTGACAAGAATTCGCTTGACCTCAATGGAACGGACGTGATCTTCGCCAGAACCTGGACGTAGTCGCGATCGGCAGCGAAAAGTGAAGAGCCCGGGCAAAACGGCCCGGGCTTTCCTATTGCCTCGCAGAAGCTCAACTCCACTTCCGCACGGTCGTGCCGCCGTGGACGCGTCCCTGCAATACTTCCTCGAAAAACATATAGGGATGCGCGACCTCCAACCGGCTCACTTTGTCCAGCTTGGCGGCCGCGTCGGCGGGCAGAACGAAGGTGATCGCCTTGAGGTTGGTCTCTAGCTGCTTTAGGCTGGTGGCGCCGATAATGGTCGAAGTCACGCCAGGCTGGTGCGCCACCCAGTTCAATGCGATCTCGGCAGCCGCGTGGCCGGTCTGCTTTGCGACATCCTGCACGGCGGCGACGATCGCCCAATTGCGCTCGGTGAATTTATTGAACACCGGATTATTCGAGTCCTTGAGGACGTCGAGCCGGCTGCCCTTGCTGCTGGCTGGCCCTTCCTTGGTGTATTTGCCGGTCAAGAAGCCGCTGGCCAATGGGCTCCAGGGACATATGCCGATGCCCAGCTCGCGGGCGGCGGGAATGTGCTCACGCTCAATGCTGCGTTCCACCAGCGAATATTCCAGTTGCAATCCGATTGGAGGCTCGAAGCCCCTGTGCTCGGCAAGCGTGTGAGCGCGTGCTGCGTACCACGCCGGCACGTCGGAAAATCCGTAGTAGCGAATCTTTCCTTCACGCACCAGATCGCTGAGCGTGCTGACGACTTCTTCCACCGGCGTGATCGTATCCCACACATGCATCCAGTAGAGGTCGACGTAATCCAGCTTCAGGCGGCGCAGTGAGCCCTCGAGCGCGCGGTAAATGTTCTTGCGTCCATTGCCACCGGAATTGGGATTTCCCTCCTGCGGATTGAAGGTGAACTTGGTGGCGATCACTAGTCGGTCGTGCAGATTACCCTCCGCGACAAACCCGCCGACTACCTCCTCGCTTTTGCCTTCGGTGTAGACATCGGCGACATCAATCAAATTGCCACCTGCTTCGACGTAGCGATCGAAGATTCTCTTTGACTCAGCATCGGTCGAGCCCCAGCGATCGTTGCCGAAGGTCATGGTTCCCAGAGCCAAAGGACTGACGCGCAGGCCCGAGCGGCCCAGCGTTACGTATTCGTTCAATTGCATGATGACCGGATTCTCCTGTCGTGACGCGGACAAATTCAAAACGTGATAGCCACGCCACTACATCCGATTACGCACGGTGGAGTCCGGTTTCAGCGATGTCGAATTTAGCCGTCGGTGCCGGTTAACACGGCGGGCTGCGACGTCGGTTTATGTGCGGTGCTGTCAGAACCACCTGCGAGAGGCGCCCCGTGAGCATCAGGCGAGCGGTCGAGAGACTGTCGCAGGAAAACGGCGACTGCCCGGGTGAGGATCTCGTCGTGCGCATCGGCATGCAGGATGGAATAGATGCCGGGGTAGGCTTCGGGCTGCTGGTCCTCGTCGGCAAACAAAAGGATGGGCGTGCGGGGGAGCTGCCGCTTCAGGGCGGCACACAGAGACCTGCCGGAGCGGCTTTCACCTTGCTGAATCAGAACCGCATCGACCACGACTTGTTTCAGAATGCCATTAGCCTGGTCTTTATCGCGAGCGACGATCAAGTGAAATTCTGCCGATTCCAGGGCTGAAGTGAGAACCGGATAAAGCTCACGCTCATTGCAGACGAAAAGGAGGGTCAATCTGGAACTCATCAGCAACCTTTCGAGGCCAGATTGATTGTTGGGCAGCAGGTCGGCGCAGAACTCCGCTTCCCTTTTAACACAAACTTTGAACCTGAAAACGGCGTGACGCGCCTGGCGGTAATATTCTTTCAACGGGGCGCTTACGTCAAGACCAAATTGATTCAGCGCTTTCGGTTAACTTTCAGCCGTAATACCTAAAGTCTTTCCAAAAGCCTGGCCAGGACTGCCGCAGTTCCCGGCAAAGATAGATTTCGGGATGGTCCGTCTCTTCGTTTTGAATTCCATAAGGATTCGTAACGTGACCGGCGATTTCGCAGGATTGAAAATACTCCTTGCGGTATTGCTCGCTCAGTCCAAGGACGATCAGGGTCGTTGGTGGCGGACTGGGGTAGCCGTAGAACCAGAACGAGTTGATTCCGCTGATGGCTTTGGGTAAGCCGTGGGCCGGACCGTACAAGTTAACTGCGCCTGCTTCTCCGTAATTCGCCGCCAGAATCCCGGTGCTCTCGCGTTGAGCTGGCGGCAGCGCGTTGTAGATGCCCGCGACCTCGGAGACCAGCTCAGGCCAGCCGATTTCCTCACGGAAGTCACTGTCGATCCTGTTGGCAACCTGCCACCAGCGCGAGTTCACTGGAGCCAGCGGCAACGTGATTGCCGCAGCGGTGATGCCTCCGATCGCGAGAAGGGCAAAGGTGGCTACCCGCAACACGCGCCCCGAGAGCGTTGAAAGCGAGTGCAGCCAGTCTTCCTCGAGCAGTGCACCAGCCGCCAGCAACATGGGATACGCCGGCGCCATGTAATAGCTGCGACCCTTGGCAACGATGAAAATCAGCAAGGTCACCAGGAACATCCAGCCCATCATGCGGAATGGTCGTCCCCGCGCTGCGCGAAAGTAAAAGAACAAACCGGCAATCCACAGCGGGACTGTGAATAGGTTCGCCGGGATGCCGATCTGCTCGGGTAGAAAGTGTTTGGTGCGACCGATGCGAACGTCGCGCGCGTGGATGTGGTGCAGGAAATCGAGGGAAATGAAGTCGTGGTGAATCTGCCAGAGCAGGTTGGGAAGAAAGATTAGCAAAGAAACCGCGACGCCGACCCAGAGCCAGCGAGAGAGCAGGTAGCGACGCGCGTCCGTCAGGAGCATGCCTACCAGAATGGACGCGACGAAGAAGAGCATCGAATATTTGCTCATCATGCCGAACCCGATGGCTGCGCCGATAGGCACCCATAGCCGCGGATTTTCCGTCCGCAGCAGCCTTATCAACAGATACGCCGTCAGTACCCAGAACAGGTAGTCGAAGGCGACATACTGCATCAGGGCGCCCGAAGCGAGCGAGACTGGAGAAATGGCTACGGCGAGGGCGGCGACGACCTGTGCAAACCGCTTGCCGCCGAGCTCGCGTGCCATGAGCCCGCCGAGAATCGCGATCACCGCTTGCGCCAGCGCGGCGAAGAAACGGAATCCGCGCAGGGATGTGCCAAAAAGATCAAGCGAGATGCGGCCAAACAGCGGCGTCATTGGTGGGTAGGCGACGTAGCCCGCGGCCAGGTGTCGAGCGTCCTGGAGTGTCGCGAGTTCATCGCGCTGAAAGCCGTATTGCCCGCCGGCTGCGACATGAAGAGTCAGGAAGCCGGCGGCGATGAGCAGCAAAAGCGCTGTGTCGATGTGGTTGTCGCGATATGCGTCATGCGTCGGGGCGGTTGCGTGCATGTTATTGACTACGCCTTTGTGGCGTAACAAGTTTCACCAGGTGGTCGAGATCGGGTACTTCCATGTCGGGGCGCGCCTCGCAGAACTTGCTGGCCGCCGCTTTGCCTTGCCGCCGATTCACCCAGACAGTCGCTATCCCCTGTGAGACCGCAGGGGCGACATCATGATATAGACTCTCCGCCACACGCAAGAGACGTGAGCTTGGCACGTGCACTCTTTCCACGAGTAGTTCAAAATTCCGGAGCGAAGGCTTATAGCTCCGGGCCTGCTGAGCTGTAATAACGCAATCAAATGGCACCTCCAGCCTGTCGGCAGATCGTTGGAACAGATCGTCATCGATGTTGGAGAGAACTGCGAGACAATAGAGGCGCTTCAGATCACGCAAGGCAGGCACTGTGTCCGCAAACGGCGTCCACTCACGAACCGAGTCTGCCAATCCAGTGGCCTCCGCCTCGGTTACATCGAAGTGCAATTCGCGTGCAAAGTCGTGCACGACACTGGTCAGCACTTCGCGATAGCTGCGGTAGTCGCCGGATTGCTGGCGCGGTTCGAACTCCGAGTACAGACTAAGGATTTGAGGGCCCGTCAGCTGGTGCCCCTTACGTTGCAGCAGCGGCTGGAGGCAACCTAGGATGCCGGATTCCCAGTCGATTAGCGTGCCATAACAATCGAAGGAGATCCAGTCGAACTGCGCGAAGTCGAGCACAGGTTAATGCGTTTTGCCAGCCGTAGGAGTGACGCGGTGCAGTTCAAACTTACGTTGCAAAGCGTCTAGGGGTGATGCTGTGGTCTCCTCTGACGAAGCGCCAGCGGTTGCCGGCGAGGGCTGTTGCTCCGCAGGCTCGCTCTGAGGAAAACTCTTTTGTGTTTCAGCGCCAGAGTCAAAATTCTCGGCAGGAGCCGCAGGTGCCGAGCTTGCAGGCCCTGTCACTTTCGGTTCGGGTCTTTTCTCGAGGAACTTCCTGGTATTCAGCAATGGCCGTGCGAGCGATGGATTGTAACTCGTCCATGGGGTCTCCAGATCACCCTCGCGCTCGAACTGCGCCCGCATGGCTTCCATCTTGGAATCGAGGTCGTCGAGATAATGCAGCATCAGCGCCTCGGGAAACATCGGCAGCTTGGGCGAGCCGAACTCGTATTGCCCGTGATGGCTGATGATCATGTGCTCCAGCAAAATCTTTAGCTCGTCCGGAAAGCCCGGCAGGCCAGTGAGCTTCTCGTGCAGCATCTCCAACTCGATGATCATGTGGCCCAGCAGCTGGCCCTTCGTCGTATAGGAGATGGAACGCTGATAGCTAAGCTCGTGCAACTTGCCGATGTCGTGCAGGAAGGCGCCGGTCAGCAGCAGGTCGCGGTTCACCTGCGGATAGTTGCGCGACGCCAAATCGCAGACCGTGAACAGCGAGACCACGTGATCCAGCAGTCCGCCTACAAAAGCGTGGTGCAGCGTTTTGGCAGCGGGCGCATTCTTGTAGGCCGCTACCAGTGCTTCGTCCGACATGAACTCGTGCAGCAGCGACTTGAGCCATTGGTTCTGAAAGCTGTCAACGTAATCGCAGAGCGTCTTCCAGAGTTGGTCGACATCCTTTGAGGTCTTGGGAAGGTAATCCGAATAGTCGATCTCCGACTCGCCCAGCTTGCGGATCTTGTGGACCGTCATCTGCCAGCGCCCGTTGTACTTGTGGAGGATGCCCTTGACCTTGATGAAATCGTCCTGGTCAAAGCTGGAGATGGTGTCGCCGACGTTGTCCCACATGTTGGCTTGCAATTGACCGGTTCGGTCGGCAAGCATCAGCGAGAGATAGAGTTCACCGTTCTTCTTCGACTTCACCTGCTTTACGGCGACGACGAAGTGGGAGGTGATGGTCTGGTTTTCCAGACGCGCACAATCGCAGATATAGAAATCCTTCATCCGAACCTGTGGGGCCGCATCGGAGTACCGCGATGCAAGGCTGAGGGTTTATGGTATCGCATTCGACAGATCTGCGCCGATGGCAGAAATTGCGGACCGGCGTATCAAGCTAGAAGATTCCCAGCTTTTTCTTCTTCTTTTCCTTGCTGGGGTTGGAACTATCGGTGCTCGCCGTCGTGTAGATGGGCTGGGTCTCGTTCGGGCTGGCCCCGGTGTCAAGGTAACCGGGCTTGATGTCGATATAGGCCTCTTCGCGCAGCTTAGTAAGGTAGTCGCGCAGGGCAGGTTGCATCTTGGTCATGTAGACCTGTTCCTGGACCTGGTTCTCGACATCCTTCAGCGGAGGAACACCGCCGCCCTGGTGCTCTGTGACCTTCAGAATGACAAAGCCTTGGTTAGTACGAGTCGGTTTCGTGTAGTCACCGACTTTCAAACTGAAGACTTGGGTTTCTAATTCCTGGGATAGCGTGCCGCGTTTGAAATACTCCAGGTCGCCGCCGATGGAAGCGGTGGGGCCGTTGGAATACTTCTTCGCCACGTCGTCGAACTTGTCGCCCTTTTGCAGCATCGCGTAAATCTGGTTGGCCTTTTCCTGCGCTTGGGCGACAGCTTCGGGGCTCGGAGTTTCTGGCAACGTCGTCTCGCCCTTGTCGTTCTTGACGGCGGCCGCGGTCTGCGTGGAGATCAGAATTTCGCTGAGCCGCACCTGTTCAGGACGGTCCAGTTCGGTCTTATGCTGGTCGTAATACTGCTGAATTTCCTGACTCGTAACAGTAATATGTCCGCCGACTTCCTGCCCGATCACCCGCTGGGTCAGGATGTTGTTCTTCATGTTTTGTTTGAAATCTTCAAACGAGATGCCCTGTGCCTGGGCCGCCTTTTCCAGATCTTCCATGGAGTCGGCGTGCATCTGCTTTCGCAACTCATCCAGCCGCTTCACCAGCTCTGTATCGGCGGTGATACCTAATTCCTGCGCCTTTTCCAGCAGCAACTGCTGGTCGATCAGATCGCGCAGCAGATCTTTTTCGTGCTCTTTGGCGTCCTGTTCGGCGGCAACCTGGTCAGTCTGCTGGTGCGCTTCGGCGTAAAGCTGTTCGCGGGCCTTACGCATATCGGCGCGGGTAATGATGTTGTTGTTAACCCGCGCAACAATTTCTTCCACGACCGTATCGCTGGGGGTGGTCTGGGTCTGGGCTTGGGCCAGGAGGAGCAGAGGTGCAGCAAGCAGAAAGGTCAGACAAAGGGCGGAGAGTCTCTTCATGTAATACCTAATACCTGATCAGGCGGGCCTGCACGCGTGGGAGTCTCACCTGGTTCCCTATGAGGGTCGTTGTTATTCACGTATTTTACCTTGTTCTGGACAGTCCTGCTGGATAAAGGCAGCTCTCCAGCCTATAAATCGCTAGGTTTCCCTCGATTCCTTCAGCTTGCTTTAAGGTTCTCTGCGGCATGCTGAATCGTACGTCGTGAGGGATCCGTGTGCTGGAAGTCTGTTAGCCTGATCGCCGTTTTGTGTTTTGCTGTCGTCAACGCTGCGGCGCAGACGCCCGCTTCCCCAACGCCCGCCTCCGAGCCTCAGGGCACGATCTCGCTGACGCTGGCCGATGCCCTCGCCCGCGCAAAAGCTAACAGTCCACAATTCCAGGCTGCGCTGATGCGACTGGGGCTTGCTCGCGAGGACCGGGTGCAGGCCCGCGCGGCGTTGTTGCCGGGCGTCGATTACAACAACAGCTTTGCCTATACCGAAGGCAATCACACCACGACCGGCGTTTTCATCGCTAACAACGGCGTTCATGAGTACATCAGCCAGGGTGCCGTTCAGCAGACAGTTGGAGTGGGACAGTTTGCGGACTACCGCCGCGCCGCCGCGGCCCAGGCCGTAGCCCGGGCGAACGCGGAGATCGCCGCCCGTGGATTGGTCGTTACCGTCGTCCAGGCGTACTACGGATTGGAGGCAGCGCAGGCCAAAGTCGGTAGCATGCAGGCGTCGAGCGATGAGGCGCAGCGCTTCCTGGATTTGAGCCGCAAGTTCGAGCAGGCCGGCGAAGTCGCCCACTCCGACGTGATCAAGGCACAGATTCAAGCTAACGATCAACAGCGTGCGTTGCAGGACGCTCAACTCGCCGCCCAGAATGCGCGACTGAATCTGGCAGTGCTGCTGTTTCCAAACTTCTTTCAGGATTTCACGTTGGCCGACGACCTGGGTGCGGCTCCGCCTCTGCCGCCTCTGACCGAGGTGCAGGATCTGGCGGGAAAAAACAATCCCGAGCTGCAAGCCGCCTTTGCCGCGATGGATGTAGCGAACCACGAAGTCGCAGTCGCTCGCGCGGCCCACCTGCCGACGCTGGTGCTGGACTACTTCTACGGTATTGACGCAAATCAGTTTGCTACCTACAACGGCGACATCCGCAACCTGGGATACGCAGCGACGGCCACACTGAATATTCCTGTGTGGCACTGGGGAGCGATCGAGAGCCGGGTCAAGCAAGCCGAATTGCAACAGCATCAGGCGAAGGTGGAACTTAGCGCGGCGCAGCGGCAGGCCGTGGCCGATCTGCAATCGTTGTATGGCGAGGCACAAACTGCACGCAGTCAGCTCGATCTGCTGCAGAACTCTGTCGAACTGGCTGGCGAAAGCATGCGGCTGACGAACTTGCGCTACCAGGCTGGCGAAGCGACAGCGCTGGAGGTGGTGGACGCGCAGAACACTTTGACTCAGGCGCGCGTTAGCTATCGCGACGGCCAAAGCCGATATCACGTGGCGATCGCCAATCTGCAAACTCTGACAGGGAGATTCTGAGCTTGATAAAACTCCGTGGTCACAAGGCGGGACTGTTGGCATGGCTGGCGGTACTCTCGCTGGCGTCGCAGATCGGCTGCTCCAAGAGCGAAGAGAATCCGCAGCCGGTAGTCACGGTGCAAACCGCTCCGGCAGAGCGCGGAAGCATTCAGCAGGTCATCACCTCCGAGGCTATTCTCTTCCCCCGCGACCAGGCCGCCATCACCCCAAAAGTCGTCGCGCCGGTGAAAGAGTTCTTCGTGAATCGCGGCAGCCGCGTGCACCGCGGTCAATTGCTTGCCGTGCTGGAGAACCGGGACCTTTCGGCAGCCGAAGTGGAAAACAAAGGGGCGTACGAGCAGGCCGAGGCCGCCTACGGATTGGAAACCAAGTCTGCGCTGCCGGAGGAGTGGCAGAAGGCTGAGCTCGACGTGAAGACTGCGAAGGAAGCCTATGACGCCGAACAGAAGGTTTACGACGGCCGCAAGGTTCTCTTCGAGCAGGGAGCACTGCCGCGCAAGGAACTGGACGCCTCAGCGGTTTCACTGGGGCAAGCCAAGGCCCAGTATGAGATGGCGGAAAAGCATCTGGGGGCGCTGGAGTCCGCGGGAAGGCGCGACCAGCTGAAATCGGCAAAGGGCCAGCTCACCTCCGCGCAAGGCAAGTACGAGGGCGCGGCAGCCCAACTTGCGTACACCGAAATCCGCAGCCCTATCGACGGCGCGGTGACTGATCGTCCCTACTACGCGGGGGAGACGCCCGCGGCAGGCACACCTCTGCTGACTGTGATGGACACGTCGTCCGTCATTGCGCGTGCGCACATTCCGCAGAGCGAGGCAGCTTATTTGAAAGTCGGCGATGTCGCGACGATCTCGGCTGCCGGAGACATCCACGTCTCCGGCAAGGTCACGCTGATCAGTCCCGCGCTCGATCCCAATAGCACCACGGTCGAGATTTGGATCGAGGCTCCCAATCCTGATGGGCGCTTGCGTCCCGGTACATCGGCGACTGTTGCGGTGGTCGCGCAAACGCTGAAAGACGCGATCGTGATCCCTGCTTCTGCCCTGCTGAAAACTCCCGAGGGCGGCCCTGTGGTGATGATCGTCAACAGCGATCGCGCCCATCAGGTGGCCGTGGACGTCGGCATCCGCGAAGGCGATCGCGTGCAGATCACGAAAGGCCTGGGCGGCGGTGAAACCGTAATCGTCAGCGGCTCATACGGTCTGCCCGACAACACGCAAGTGAAGATTGCTGCTGCGGAACCCTCCCCCGAAGGCGCCGAGGGCAAGCAATGAGTTTGCGCGAAAAGCTGAAATCCTGGATCCGGCGCGCGCGTACCACAGGCCCCACCGACGATCGCTACTGGTTTAGCCGATATTCCAAGTCATTGATATTCCTCATCCTGGTGCTTGCGGGCGCGGGTGCTTACCTTGCGTTTACCATCCCCATCTCTGTCTTTCCCCAGACCAATTTTCCGCGCGTGGTGATCGGTGTGGATAACGGCGTGATGCCGATCGACCAGATGATGGTCACGATCACGCGGCCGATCGAGAATTCCGTCAACAGCGTGATCGGCCTACAGCAGGTGCGGTCGATTACCAGCCGCGGATCAGCGGAGATCGATCTTTTTTTCGATTGGCACGTGGACATGGTGACGACGCTGCAGTTGGTGGATGCTGCGCTATCGCATGTGCGGGCGCAATTGCCACCCACGGCCAACATCGAGACGCACCGGCTCAGCTTCGCCAGCTTTCCAATCATCGGCTACAGTCTCACCTCAGATACGGTCCCGCAGACCCGGCTTTGGACACTGGCTACTTACGACCTCGCCCCGCGCCTGAACCGGCTCGACGGGGTGGCCTCGGTGGTGGTGCAGGGCGGACAGGAGCCGGAATTTACCATCACCCCCGATCCGGCCAGGCTGCTGACCGCCAATGTCACCGTCACTGACATTCTCGAAGCGGTGCGGCGCACCAACCTTGTCGATTCGCCCGGACTGCTGCCCGAGGGGCACGAACTCTATCTCACCTTGATTGATGGGCAGGTCAAAGACCCCTCTCAGCTGGGGCAGATCGTGATCAAGACCACGCAAACCGGCGTGCCCGTACGCATTGCCGATGTCGCGTCGGTCGCGCCGGGGGTTAAGCCGGTCTACACCATGGTCACGGCGAACGGCAAGCAGGCGGTCCTGCTCAACATCAGCCGGCAGCCCGACACCAACACGGTTGCCGTCGCGGACGAAGTGCATACTGAGCTCGATCGGATTCGGCAAGGCCTGCCTCCCGGCGTTAACGTTGCGCCGTTCTACGATCAATCGGAGATCGTCGTCGAGTCGATCAAGAGTGTTCGCGACGCCATCATCATCGGCCTGATCCTGGCGTCGATCATCATGGTGCTGTTCCTGCGCGACTGGGGAACTTCAGCCGTTGCCGCGCTGGTGATCCCGGCGACAGTAATGGTCACCTTCATCGCATTGAGGCTGATGGGCGAGAGCTTCAACCTGATGACCCTGGGTGGCTTGGCCGCGGCCGTAGGCCTGGTGATCGATGACGCAATTGTGGTGGTCGAAAATGTTGCGCTGCACCGCGACGCGGGACAGGGGCGCATTGAGGCCATTCACAGCGCGCTGCAGGAGATCACTGCGCCCCTTGTCGGATCGACAATCACGCCGATTGTCGTCTTTTTACCGCTCATCGCAATAACCGGCGTAACCGGCGTCTTCTTTCGCGCACTGGCAATCACCGTCGGCGTGTCGCTGATGACGTCGTTGGCGCTGGCGCTCACCTGGACGCCCACGCTGAGCCAGTACTTCATTCACAAGAAGGACTCCGCAGTTCCCCTAGATGAGAGCCTCAGCGAGAAGGAACGGCTTTTGGCAGCCGAAGACGCTGCCCTCTCCGGACGTTTCCGTCGCGTCGTCGACTTCTACGAGCGATCGTTGCGCTTCGCCCTTGAGCGGCCTCGCTGGATCGCCATCTTTGCCGCTCTTCTGGTAGTGGTCTCCTACTTCTGTTATCGCGGGTTGGGATCGGACCTGCTGCCTGAGATGGACGAGGGCGGATTTGTGCTCGACTACATCACGCCGGCTGGAACATCGTTGGCCGAGACGAACCGGTTGATCAGCCACATCGAACAGATGATTCGCAGCGTGCCTGAAGTTGAGAGCTACTCGCGGCGCACCGGTTTGCAGCTTGGGCTGGCGGCGGTGACGGAGGCCAATACCGGCGACATTGCCGTCAAGCTGAAGAGCAAGCGCAGCCGCAGCGTCGAAGACGTGATGGACGAATTGCGCTCGGAGATCAAGCAGCAGGAGCCCGCGGTCGACGTAGAGTTCACCCAGGTATTGCAGGACATGATCGGCGATCTGTCGAACGCGCCGGAACCGATCCAGATCAAGCTTTTTTCTCCAGACGCGGACCTGCTGGGCGAGTGGGGGCCGAAGGTTGCTAACAACATCTCCAAGGTGAATGGCGTGGTCGACATCCTCAATGGAATCGACAACACCATTAGCGGACCGGCAACGGTTTTTCGAGTCGACCCTGCAGTAACGGCGCGTGCCGGATTTACACCTGAAGAAGTTTCGCTTGACGCCTCGGCGATTCTTGAGGGCGAGCCGGCCGTCACACCGCTCATCGCACAAGACATTCCCTACACCATTCGCATCCGCTATCCCGACAGCAACCGGTCGTCGCTGGCCGCCATGAGCAACACCCTGTTAAACAGCGCCAGCGGACATACGGCCAGTCTCGGCTCACTTGCGGCAATAACCCAGCTGCCGGGGCAGACGGAGATTCGCCGCGAGAACTTGCAGCGCGATATCGCCGTGACGGCCCGGCTCGAAGGACGCGACCTCGGCAGTGCGGTAGCGGCAGTACAGAAGGTAATCAATACGCTGCACGTACCATCCGGTATTCGCGTGGAGTATGGTGGCACCTACGCCGAGCAGCAGCAGTCTTTTCGCGACCTGATGATGGTGCTGGTGGTGGCTATCGTACTGGTCTTCCTCGTCCTCCTGTTTGAGTTCCGTACCCTGGCTGCGCCGATTGCAATTCTGGCTTCAGCCGTGCTTTCTACATCGGGCGTCTTTCTTGCGCTGTTGATCACCCGCACTACGTTCAACATCGCGTCCTTCATGGGATTGATCATGGTGGTCGGCATCGTCGCCAAGAACGGCATTCTGCTGCTGGACGCCGACCAACGTTTTCGCGTCGCGGGCTTCACGCCGCACGATGCGATGATTCAGGCCGGACGCCGGCGACTGCGGCCCATCGTTATGACCGCCATGGCGGCGGTTGCCGGCATGCTGCCGCTGGCTTTAGCTTTGGGCGCCGGATCGCAGATGCTGCAGCCTCTGGCAATTTCGGTCATCGGCGGCATCACCATTTCCATGGTGCTGTCGCTGATCATTACGCCCGCGGTTCATTACTACCTGAGCCACGAGGAATAACTCTTTTTCACCGGATGTGCAGGAAAGGAATTACAGATGAAGAACGTTCTTACTTTTGTGCTTGCGACCGCAGTTCTGGCCAGTGTCCCTGCGTTCGCTCAGCAGTTCAGAGTGACCGAAAAGGTTACACTTGGCGGCGAAGGCGGCTGGGATTATCTGACGTACGACAAGGACGGCCAGCGGCTGTTCATCACTCGCGGCACCCACGTAATGGTGGTTGACGCCAAGACTCTGAAGCTCACCAGCGACATTCCCGACCTGTCCGCCATTCACGGTGTTGCGCTGGACCACGAGCTCAACCGCGGCTTCATCAGCAACGGCGGCGACAACACGGTCACCATTTTCGATTTGAAAACCCTGAAAAAGCTGGATAGCGTCAAGGTTGGCGAGCGGCCGGACGCAATTCTGTATGAGCCATTTTCCAAGCACGTTTTCACGTTTAACGCGCGCAGCAAAGATTCGACCGTGCTTGACGCCGCCACCGGCAAAGTGATCGCAACTATCCCATTGGGCGGCAAACCGGAGTTCCCTGCCAGCGATACCAAAGGCAAGCTCTACGTGAATATCGAAGACAAGAGCCAGATCGCCGAAGTCGACGTCACGAAAAACACAGTGTTGAATACCTGGTCATTGGCCCCGTGTCATGAGCCGAGCGCTCTGGCCTTCGACGTGGAACACCACCGCCTGTTCTCCGGATGCGACGACAAGGTCATGGCCGTGGTCGACTCCGACAGCGGTAAAGTAGTGACTACGGTTCCAATTGGCGATGGAGTTGACGCAGGCCGGTTTAATCCCAAGACGCAACAGGTCTTCATGTCCTGTGGAGAAGGCGTCCTGACGATCATTCACGAAGACAGCCCCGACAAGTACACGGTTCAGCAGAACCTGCCAACCGCAAAGGGGGCACGTACCATGGCAATGGATAAAGACAGCAACACAGCGTACCTGGTTACTGCCCAGCGTGAAAACAAGCCTGTTCCACCCGGGCAGCGTCCCACCATGGTGCCCGGCACCTTCTCATTGATCGTTGCCAAGCCGTAGTAGACCCCTACATTGTGGTACTAACACAATGTAGGATTAGTGTTTACCCTCGGTCTTCTGGGCACTCGGCGGCAGAAGATTATTCAACCGTAGATACATGGCGGCAGCGGAATAATGATCTGACCAGGCAGCCGCCATTCTCACCAGAGCAGCACCGCGGGTGGCTTGACTGTTGAACAGGGTGACTGTCTGGCCTAATGTGCTGTCGTCCACCTTACCCAATGCCACCTCGCAATAGGAGAATGAATCCTTCACCGCTTTGCTGAGCACGTCTTTGGAATCGGTTTCGCTGACCTTCTCTTTCGGGACGGCCTCCCCGCTGGCCGAGGAACAGAACGCATAGTTTGCCTCCGCCGTATGTGCCATAAGGTGGGCAAACGTTATTTGGTCGGGAGTAGGTTTATAGCTGTACTTATCGGCAGGCATTTCGTCGGCAGCGCCGGTCAGGTTCTTGGCAAACCGCTGCTCCATCTGGCGGATCGTCGTCGTGATGGGGTTTGTCGTATTAGGAGACTCCTTGGCGTTCTGAGCGCACAGCAGCGGAGTAACCGTCAGCACAAGAGTTGCGCAAGCTGTAAATTTCATCTTTCTCTCCCCACAAATGTAATGCTGAAGAGCATACCCCAAATCATGGCTTACGGCAGAGGTCGTGGCCGTTTCCGGCTCCTGGTGACAAGCCTCACAAGTGCGTGTGCTCCGGGCTGGTAAACTCCTTTTTTGGTCTAGAAGCCCACCTAAAGGTGAAAGGCGAAGCGATCCATGGCTCGCACTCTTAAACAATCCCGCAACTTGCAAAAACGAGCCGAACAACTCATTCCAGGCGGAGTTAATTCTCCCGTCCGAGCTTTTCGATCGGTGGGTAGCGAGCCTCCTTTCCTGATACGCGGCGAAGGAGCACACGTTTGGGACGCCGATGGCAACCGGTACATCGACTATGTCGGCTCGTGGGGACCGCTGATTCTCGGTCACGCCGAGCCCTCGGTGATCGAGGCGGTCGTGCAGGCTGCGCGCAATGGCACCAGCTTCGGCGCGTCTACCCCAACCGAAGCCGAGCTTGCGGCATTGGTGATCGAAGCGTTTCCAGCGATCGAGAAAGTACGGTTCGTGAGCTCCGGAACTGAAGCAACGATGTCGGCGATCCGGCTGGCGCGCGCCGCGACCGGCCGCAAAATGATTGTGAAGTTTGAAGGCTGCTATCACGGCCACAGCGACGCGCTGCTGGTGAAGGCAGGCTCAGGGGTCGCTACACTCGGCATCCCCGGCTCGGCCGGAGTTCCGGAAGAGTTCGTCGAATTCACCCTCGCGCTCCCCTACAACAATGAAGGCGCGGTCGAGGAGGCATTTAGCAAGTTCAAGGGACAGATCGCCTGCGTCATCGTCGAGCCCGTCGTCGGCAACATGGGATGTGTGCTGCCGACACCCGGCTACCTGCAGGCCCTGCGGCTGATCACAGCACGAGATGGCGCGCTGCTGATCTTCGACGAGGTGATGACTGGATTTCGCGTGGCCTTTGGCGGAGCCTCAGAACTTTACAACGTCAAGCCTGATCTCACCACGCTGGGCAAGATCATCGGTGGGGGCTTACCGGTGGGCGCTTACGGTGGATCGGCGAAGCTGATGGATATGATCGCCCCAATCGGTCCTGTCTACCAAGCCGGAACATTGAGCGGCAATCCGCTGGCGATGGCTGCGGGTATTGCTACGCTCTGTCAGCTCAAGGCCAATCGCGAGCAATTCTATCGGCAGCTCGACGAAATGTCGGGCAAGCTGGTGGCTGGCGTCGTCACAGCCGCGAAAGAGGCTGGGGTGGCGATGACGGCGAATCGCGTAGGCTCGATGTTTACGTTTTTTTTCACAGACAAACAGGTGAAGGATTGGGAAACTGCGGCGACCTGCGACACGGCAAAATTCGGCCGCTTCCACGGCGCGATGATGGATGCCGGAGTGTGGCTGCCGCCTTCGCAGTTCGAGGCGGCCTTCCTCAGCATCGCCCACACCCAAGGGGACATCGACGACACGCTTGCCGCAGCTCGGGAAGCATTAGCATTGGTATAGCTCAGTGCACCCACCAAAAGAATCAGTGTTCCCGCACGGCCGTGACTTCCAGTTCAAAGTGGGCGTTTCGCACAACGCTGTAGGCGACTTTTAAAACCAAGTGGGAATACTGACGGACCAGCGATTCAAGACTTGCCAAGTCATCAGCGCTTTCCAGCACTTTGCTCGTCTCCTGCGATACCCATATGGAACTGATTGGCTGCGCTGGCATTATTCGGTTACGTCCATCGCCGTTCTCATCAGCTAAGACGGATCGGGAGCAAGGAGCGTTTGGAAATATCTTCGAAGAGTTTTCAGTACGGGAATGCCGAGGGACGGATAGGGTAATGATCCAGGTGTCTACGGTCGAAACGGCTTTTGTACACTAGTCGCCGGCTGCTAGTTACTGCCTCTCCATCATCTGCGGGATCGTTACAAAGTGGTAGCCCTCGCCTACGTAGCGAGTCAGAATGCGATCGCTGGCTTCGACGCTGCGGCTACGGTCTACGCCGATGCGGTGAAATTCACCGTCGTGCAGCAGGATTACGTTCCCCCCGCGGATTTCGCGCTGGGCGTGAGCGACGATCTCGTCCGCCGACTTTGCCTTCCAGTCGTAACAAGTGACATTCCACATCACCGGTTGGAGTCCGAGCGATCGCGCCACCCTCAGGGAAGCGGGTCGTCTCCCTCCGAAGGGCGGTCGGAAGAGCTTGGCTTCAACGCCGGTTGCATCGAAAATTGCATGCTGTGTCTGCTGCAATTGTCGACGAACCTCGGCAGAAGAGCAGAAGATCAGGTTGGGATGGTCCCAGGTGTGGCTGCCGATAGCATGTCCGGCTTCGACCAGCGTTCGCGCGATCTCCGGCCGCTGGTGGACGAACCTCCCGATCAGGAAAAACGTGGCCTTCATTTCGTGACGGTCCAGGACCTCCAACAGGCGCAAGGTCCAAGGGTCATTTGGGCCGTCGTCGTAGGTAAGGGCAAGCAGGCGCGAGGCTGGGTCTAGACCCGTAAATGTTGCGCCATAGACCTGCGAGGTCGGCCACATGGTTTGAAAGCCCGCCCACGTAGCCAGTCCGGCAACACCAACAGCGCCTAAAAGTTTAGGGAGCACGTATTGATTGTAGCGGGAAGGTCGCGGTTCGCTCTTTGGATCTAGCTTTTCGCTAGAACACTGTGTCCCGCTTAACCCCTGAGTCGGGAAGTTTCCTCGTGTTAGTAGTTAGAAAGGCGTTCACTTCGTGCTCGTCCTGGCGAAAAGCGAGCAACCAGCAGCGAAAAGCGTCTTTTCCCAATCAGGTAATTGCCACAGACGCCCGGGCAAGTTATTCTGCGAATCGTAGCTTTTCTCCGACCATGGCGAACCTCTTCGAACCACCCCGGTATATCGCAGTCGAGGGCCCCATTCGAGTCGGCAAGAGCACGCTTTGCCAGGTGATTGCCGAGACCCTGCATGCGCAGCGAATCAGTGAGCCCGAAAATAATCCTTTCCTGAAGCCGTTTTACCAGGGGCAGGCCGGCGCGGCGTTTCAAGCGCAGTTCGCATTTCTTATCGCGCGTTACGAGCAACTGGGCGCGCTCGATCCTCGGAACAATCCGAACAAGACCTACGTTGCCGACTACATCTTTGAGAAAGACAAGCTCTTCGCCTGCTTGAATCTCGGCGATGTCGAGCTTGAGGTTTACAACCGGTATTACGATTTATTCCGGCAGAATGTGCCCACACCCGACCTCGTCATCTACCTGCAAGCAACGCCGGAAGTTCTGAAGAAGCGGCTGAAAAAGAAGGGCGCACCCGGCGAGAAGGCGATCAGCGATGATTATCTCGGGGAAGTCGTGAAGGCCTATGAACACTTTTTCTTCCACTACACCTCTTCGGATCTGCTGATTGTGAATACCTCGGAGATTGATTTCGTAGAACGCAGCGAGGATTTGCAGGCATTGCTGCGGCGCGTTAGCGAGCCGATTCGCGGAACTCAGTATTTCCTGCCGCTCGGGTCGGACGAGCAAGCCGCGAACGCCTAATCTCCGGTCATCAACCTTTCATAGCAACAGCACTTCCGGGGTCGCGCTATGCTCCTTCCATCTAAAACAAGGAGCCAGCTATGGGTGTCTTGGCTCACAGCCGGGAATGGCTAACGTGCTGAATAATCTTGGCGATGCGTGCAATGGAATTACTGTGCAGACGCAACGGTCAAACACGCAATTCCAGCCCGTTGCCTACGGCGGAAGCGGTGCCAGCCGGCCGCACGAAACGACGACATCAGAGGATGGCCAGTTTACGTTCCGCAGTAAGCCTTTGCGGAAGTCAGCCGTTAGCCGATTCCAGGCCCTCTATCATCCTGTTCAGAACGGCGGTGTCATAGCGTTGTGGTCTCGCAACTGTTGATAACTGCTCAAGTCCAAGATCCGCACGCAGTGGAAGAACGCTGTCTGCCAACAGACGCTCTCTGGCATCGAACCACGTCTTCATCCAGGGGACAAGAGCCAGGTATATCTCGTGCCGTTTGCGCGGGCGATTGCTGTCGTTTTTCGCGCGCAGGCGTAGCTCGCCCTCCGGCGCGTCCAGCCACAGAATAAGATCGGCGAATCCCATCTGGCGGCGTTCGAATTTTTCGCGATACAGCTCAAGCTCGACTGAAAACAGATCGCCGTTGAGGGCTCCCGACTTCCACAACGACCATGCGAAGTAAAGATGGAAGGGATCTCCGTCGCAGATGGCGACGCCGTGCTCGCGCTCGAGTTCCAGCGCGCGCTGCCAGTTCGACGCGTTATGCTCGACCCAGAACCGTCCGACCTCAGCCGGATCGGCATACAGATCGGGCGCGGCTATGTGGTAAGGCGCTTCCTGCACCCATGAATTCGCACAGTAGGTCTGGCACCAGGTTGTCTTCCCGGCGGCGCTCGGTCCTTCGATGGCGACAATCATTCTGCGTTCTGCTGTTCTACTGGGCGGGTGGGACGTAGTCCTTGGGCTTCTCGGCGCCGCCGCCGAAGAAGTAAGCGTCCATCTGCTGCACGATGAACTCCTGATGCTCTTTCTTCCAGGGTTGCAGGCGATACTCGTTCAGCAGCATTTTCATGTGTTCCTGCCATTGTTCCCAGGCCAGCTTCGAGACGTTGTCGTAGATCTTCTGGCCTAGTTCGTTGTCGAAGGGTGGTTCGTCGAGGCCCTCCGCCTCTCGTCCCAGTTTTACGCATTTCACCATGTGTGCCATGAAAAACTCCTGTGTAGCCCGGCGATGCCGGAATGAGTGCGAAGATCGATTTTAAAGGAGTCAAGCGGGATGCGCTATGCGCGGCTTTTCGCTAACGCGTTTCGTTCATCGCGAGATTTGCCCATGGCGTGTCGTATCGAGATCATGCGAGTGCCGTCCCTGGCGGAACCCGGCAATTGGGCTAGGCGGATCGCGGGCTGACGCCTTCCGCTGCAACAAATAGCGCCCTCTGAATTGGATCTGCTCAAGCGGGATTGTGTGGCGCCAAGCCTCAGAGGCGAGAGGAAGAGCGGCGAGCGAAGACGGTCTCACTCTCCCAACCACGCCCCATACGGCCGCAGCGGATCGATGTGGTCGCAGATAATCTTGAACGCTCCCGTTATCGGCACGGCCAGGATCAATCCCATCGCACCCCACAGCCATCCCCAGAACAGCAATGCCAGCGTCACGGCCAGCGGATTCAGTTGCAGTCGTTTGCCCAGAATCTTCGGGTAGAGAACATTCATCGCAAGCAGATGCAGTCCAATGATGGCGCTGATGACCAGTAGCGCAACGCCCGTAGTGAGATGACCAAGGTCGGCAACTAACGGCGGCACCAGAGCAAATAGCACGCCGAGGTAAGGGATAAGACTCAGAAAGCCGCTGATTACCCCGAGAAAGTAAAAGTAGGGCAGGCCTATGACGCCGAAAATCGCTATGCTGCAGACGCTGAGAAACACGCCGATGATGAAGTTGCCAAGGATGAAGGACCGGATCATGCGGGCGATCAGCCCCAGCATCACGTAGGCCGAGTTACGGTTCTCCATGCTGAAGAGCATTACTGTTTGCGAGCGCACATGGTCCTGCCAGCTCAGCATGAAGAACACGAGAAACGGAATAAAGGTCAGTGCCAGCACTGCCTCGGAGACAGAATTGGCATTCTTACTGACCATGTCCGTCCAACTGCTGGACTGCCTCACGGTGAGGGTCTTGCTGTCCTCCGGATTCTCGGGCAGAACTGTCTCGGTGGTTTTCTCGATCTGCTCCGCCTGCTCGCGGACCTTAGCGCCGAGAGCTTGAATCCTGGCCTTGTACTGGGGCAGCTCGTGCATGAAGTCCAGCGCCCGGCTATACGACGCGTAGCTGGCGAAACCTAACGCACCTACCAGCATGGTCACCGCGAGCAGCGATCCCACCGATCTGGGGATGTTGAATTGCACCAGCCCGTCGACAATCGGCGCCAAAACAAATGCCAGCAGAATAGAGATCAGCACGACGACTAGAATCAGCTTGCCCAAGTAAATCAATGTCAGCACCGTCGCACTGGCGAGAATCAGCAAGGCTGCGGTCTGCAGGTGCAAGAGCCGCCGCCTCTCCAATTCCGCGACGGTCGAGCGGTTGATGCTGACCTGTGGAACGGGCACCGCTCCACCGCCGGCATTAGCTTCAACGTCGGGATCGGGATGCCTGTCGAGCGGATTGTCCAAAAGCTGATCGGGCATTTTGCCTATGGTACTCGCAACGATAGGATTCCGAGCATGATACTTTTGCTGTGTCCAAGATGGAAAATAGTCACGCGCCGTCAACCAACCCGTCGTCGCAGCGTATCCTGGCCATCGATTTCGGCGCGCGCAAGATCGGGCTGGCCGTCAGCGACGAGCTGGGCCTGACCGCTCAGGGTCTTGCGACCTACTATCGGAGCAATAAGAAAACCGATTTCGACCACCTGCGTCGCGTCATCAAGCAATACGGAATAACCGAGATTGTCATGGGGCTGCCGCTGCGCATGAGCGGTAACGAGGGAATTCAGGCAGAAAAAGTGCAGACCTTCGCCGAAGAACTGCGGCACAAGTTCAAAATGCCGGTGCAGCTCTTCGACGAGCGCCTTACTTCTGTGGAAGCGAACCGCCTCTTACGCGAGACCGATATGAGCATTCGCCGCCGGGCCGAAGTGGTGGACCAGTTGGCGGCGGTATTGATCCTGGAGTCGTTCTTGGAATTCCGGAAATCCTCACGTAAGTGACTGGCGCAAGTCAGTCAGGAGCCAGAGTTGCTGACGTGAGCAGCTTGGAACCGTAACTTTTCATCTAATTTGTAATTGACGCCTTGAAAACTTTGTTCAAACTCGCCGCAGTCCTGGTGCTGACGTTTGCCGTCTGGTTCGGGTGGGCGGCAGTGCTGCCGATCCAGCCACAGCAGCCGTCGTTCTTCCTGCTGCGCCCCGGCTGGAGCACCCGTCACATCGCTCGCGACCTGCAGAAACAAGGTATTATTCGCAGCTCCGCCGCGTTCCTGATGGTTGACTACGCTAAGGGCCTGCGAACTCTCAAGGCCGGAGAATACAAGTTCGATCAGCCAGCCAGCGCTTTCGAAGTGTGGCGACGACTTACCCAAGGCGATGTCTACGCCCGTACCGTGGTGGTGCCCGAAGGCTACAACGTGTTCGAGATCGCGGCCGCGGTCGAGCAGGCAGGCTTGGGCCCGGCGTCGGACTTCCTGATAGCCGCGCGCAATGATCTGTTTCTGATCAAGGACATCGATCCCGACGCAAAGTCGCTGGAAGGCTATCTCTTTCCGGATACCTACCAGTTCACCCGTATCAATACGTCACATGAGATCGCCGCGGCCATGGTCCGCCGCTTCCGGCAGGAGGCGCAGAAGATTGGCCTGCTCACGCGCCCCGATATCCACCGTTTGGTCACGATGGCCTCCATTGTCGAAAAAGAGACTGCGGATCCCAATGAGCGGCCGCTGGTGGCGGGTGTCTACTACAACCGCCTGAACCGGAACATGGCCTTGGCTGCCGACCCAAGCGTCATCTATGCGGCGCTGCTGACGGGGCGTTATCGAGGCACCATTTACGCCTCGGACCTCCAGTACGATTCGCCCTATAACACGTACAAATATCCGGGTTTACCTCCGGGTCCCATCGCGAATCCTGGAATCGCCTCTCTGCAGGCTGCCATGCATCCGAAGCAGACCGACTACCTGTATTTTGTCAGCGACAACAACGGCCACCACAGGTTTGCCCGCGATCTGGAAGAGCATGCCAGGAATGTAGCTGCTTATCGCAAGTCAGTGGCCGCCTCCCAGTAGCTCCAGAGTCGATGTCCCTTAGCGAGCATCTACCGTATACTACGAGATTCGGTTCCGTCTCCCGGTTCTATGATTCGATCCAGAATACTTGGCGCCCTTTGCATATTGGCCTTCCTGTTGGGTGAGACCGGATGTCTCTTTCGCACCCGCACAGTGGAGACTCGCACCAGTACCGCCAAACTGGAGACCGCTAGGCGACAGCAGCTAGTCGATTACATCAACACCGAAGCCGCCAAGATCAAAACCGTGAACGCCACCGTGAACATTGCCACGTCAGTGGGCGGTGAGAAGAAGGGCAAGGTCACGGAGTTCGAAGAGATCCGCGGCTACATCCTGGTTCGCAAACCGGACATGCTGCGCATGATCGGCCTCTTCCCCATCGTGCGTAACAAGGCTTTCGACATGGTTAGCGACGGCGACCAATTCAAGCTGTCGATCCCTGCAAAGAACAAGTTCTACGTGGGTCACAACGAGGTCGTTCATCCGGACGGCAACCCGGTGGAAGAGCTGCGGCCGCAGGTGATTTACAACGCCCTCCTGCTGCCGGAGATCGATCCCAATAACGATATCGCGGTCATGGAAGACGGGACCGAGGTAATCTACGATCCGAAGAAGAAGAAAACCCTGGAGCAGCCGGATTATGTTATCGACATCATCCACCGCTCGGGGAAGGATTGGAGTTTGGTGCGGAAAGTGGTGTTCGATCGAACCAATCTCTCAGTGCACCAGCAGATCATCTACGATCGGAATGGATCGATTGCCACTGAGGCCACTTACCAGGCCTACCACGATTACAACGGGGTTAGTTTCCCGGACGTGATACAGATCAATCGGCCCAAAGAAGAGTATTCCATCCGCCTCACAGTCGAAAAGCTGGTGATCAACGAACAGCTTCGCGACGACCAGTTCGCGCTGCAACAACCCGTGGGCTC
Organism: uncultured Acidobacteriaceae bacterium; assembly: GCA_963780495.1. Taxonomy (GTDB): domain Bacteria; phylum Acidobacteriota; class Terriglobia; order Terriglobales; family Acidobacteriaceae; genus Bog-257. Next base: position 110,143 of record CAWACF010000007.1, on the reverse strand, counting down.
GCAGTTAGTCAATCTAGACCAGCCGCAGCCCAGCCAGGCGGCGTCGAATGATCCCGGGTCATCCCCGCCAGGCGATAACCCGAAGAAGTAGATTCGCCTCCTCCCAGGACTTTCGCCCGAAGATTGCTCTGATTCGTATAGCTATATAAATCAGCAGCTTACAGCAGCGTTAGCGATTTCCTTGACATAAAGATATATCGTAAGATATATCTTTATTACAAGGAGGTTCAGACAATGACCGAATATGTTTTTAGGATTCACGACCGTCGCGGATGTGGCTGGCACCATGCGGAGCGAGAAGATTTTCGCCGAGGGCCGTTTGGCCGCCACGAGCATGGCTGCGGGCCGGAAGCACGCTTCGAGCGCGGTTTCGGTGGGAGACGCGGAGAGCACCGTCACGGTCGCGGCCGCGAGCGCATGTTCGATGCCGGTGATGTGAAGTTGGTAATACTCAAGCTGCTCTCGGAGCAACCGAGCTACGGCTATCAACTGATCAAGACGATGGAAGAGCGGCTGGCGGGCGGTTACGCGCCCAGCCCGGGAGTGATTTATCCCACCCTCACCATGCTGGAAGAAGAGGGTCTGGCGACGTCCTCGACCCAGAACAACAAAAAGGTGTACTCCGTGACCCCGGAAGGAACGGCCTACCTGGAGGAGAACAAGCGCCGGGTCGAAGCGTTGTTCGAGCGTCTGGACGAAGCGGGTAAAGGCTTCGAGCGCGGTCGCTCGCCCGAGATCATGAAGGCCTTCCACAACTTGCGTACCGCAGTGGTAGCGCGAGTTTCGCGGGCGAGCGTGACGGCGGAGCAGATCCGCAAGATTTCCGAAGCGATCGATGCCGCTGCTAAGGCGATTGACGAGATGTGAGTCCGAGATCCGCCCGGCATCTCACAACAAAGAAAAGCCCGCCCCCGTGAATGAGGGCGGGTTTCGTATTTCCAGCGGAACAGCCGCGGACGCTGTGGGACGTAGCTGACAGCTCAGAGCCGACGGCTGACAGCGGTTCTAACGCTTGGAAGTGCCGCGCGCCAGCTTCTTAACCTTGCGCTTCTTCTCGCCCCGGGCGTGGGTGCGTGCAGCTTTCGGTGTGGCCTTCTTGCGAGCGGTGCGCTTCAACTTCTTGCGTTCCAGCTTATCGGTAGTGCTTTTGGTATTTGCCATGAACTCTGCGTTCCTTAGATAACGTGATTTACGCCTTTTGCAATTGGGCGTACTTTTCGACCAGCTTTTTCAAACCGAATCTTGGAAATTGTACCGTAATCTTCGCATCTTCCCCATCACCTTCGCGCTTATAGACGGTTCCCTCCCCGTATTTCGGATGGACGACGCGCTGTCCGGGCCTGAAGCGGGTACGTCCTGTCGATGCGGGAACCTCGACCTTGGGCCGAGTAAATTTCTTACCGCGTGAGGCGAAGAACTCCGCGATGTTGTCGATGGAGTTGTACGTCTCCCCTGCATAATTATTGCGCTGCGGCGCCTTCTGGCGCCCGTATTGCGGCCGTTGATCCTCATCTTCGTAGGCGTAGTGACGACTCGTGCCGTAGTCGCTGCTGGATGTGGTCTTCGGGCGTTGCTGCGGTGAGCCAAGGTCCTGGATCAGTTCCTGCGGCACCTCTTCCAAAAATCTCGACGGTACGCTGGCTTCCGGCATGTCGCTGCCATAACGCCGTCGATAGCGCGCGCGCGACAGGATGAGTGTATCCATCGCGCGCGTCATTCCCACATAACAAAGGCGACGCTCCTCTTCGATGTCATCCGGCGTCAGCAGCGTTCGTGAGTGCGGAAACAGCCCCTCCTCCAATCCAATCAGGAAGACCAGCGGAAATTCCAGGCCTTTCGCCGCGTGCAGCGTCATCAGCGTGATGCGGGAATTCTCATCGTACTGGTCGGCGTCGCTGACCAAAGCTGCATGGTCGAGAAACTCGTTCAGCGTTTCGCCGCGATCGCGCGAGTCCATCGCCGCGTTCACCAGTTCGCGCAAGTTCTCAATGCGCGCCAGCGATTCGGGAGTGTCCTCTCCTTCGAGCAACTTGATATAACCGGTACGGTCGATCAGGAACTTCAGCAGCTCGGCGGTGGACGCCGGATCGCCAGGGGCGCGGAAACCCTCGACGCGCTCATGTCTTTCAGAATTGTCATCCCGACCGGAGGCGGCCTGCTGTTGGTCGCCGGAGTGGAGGGATCTGCTTTCACCCGCAGGGGAACGAAGCTCGGCGTCAGCCGCTCCAAACATCTCCGGCGCAAAGTCCGTCGCATCCGCTTCGAACTCAGCCGGCGAAAAATCCATAGAGTGCTGAAAATCCTCGTCGCTATCGGACGCCAACGCAACCGCACTCTTTACCGCGGACGTTTCCTGCAGGCGTTCGCGAAATGTCCCCAGGAACATCGCGCGCCCATCTTCGATCAACTCGCGAAAGCTGTTGAGCGCTGACAGGGCTCGCGGCGGAAGCAACTGCTGCCGGAGTGTTTCATGAATCGCGCCCCACATCGACGTCCCGGTCTCAAGCGCGATCCGCTCGATCGTCTCCATCGTGGTCTTGCCCAGCCCCCGTGGAGGATTGTTAATGACCCGCTGCATAGCAATGGAATCGTCCGGATTTCCCACGACCTTTAGATACGAGATCAGGTCCTTGATCTCGGCGCGCTCATAGAAACTGAAGCCTCCCACAACGTGGTAGTTCATCTGGTACCGGCGCATCGCCTCTTCTACCAGCCGAGACTGCGAATTCGTGCGATACAATACGGCGGCGCGCGGGGTTTCGCCGTTCTCGGCGTGCGCCTGGCGTAGATATTTCGAGATGTAGTCGGCCGCGAAGAGCGCTTCGTTCTCGCCGTCCGGCGCTTCGTAATAGCCGATTTGCGCGCCGCCACTGCGATCGGTCCACAGGTTCTTGCCCTTGCGTTTGACGTTTCTCGCGACCACGGCCGACGCGGCCTGCAGGATGTTCTGCGTCGAACGGTAATTCTGCTCCAGGCGGATGATCTTCGCCTCGGGAAAGTCCTGCTCGAATTCGAGGATGTTGCGGATGTCGGCCCCGCGCCACGAGTAGATGCTCTGGTCTTCATCGCCCACCGCGCAGACATTGTGTTCGCTGCCGGCAAGCATGCGCATCAGCTCGTACTGCGGGCGGTTTGTGTCCTGATACTCATCGACCAGGATGTAGCGGTAGCGCCGATTGTAGCGCTCACGCACTTCGGCGGACGACTTCAGCACCTTCACTGCGTACAGTAGCAGGTCGTCAAAATCGAGCGCGTTCGACTTTGCCAGCTCCTGCCGATAAATTTCGTAGATGTGCGCTATGCGCTCGGTCTTGGGGTCCGCCGAGTCGAGATAAACCTGCTGCGGATCGAGCATGTGGTTCTTCGCCCATGAGATCCGTCCCAGCACGTTACGCGGCGTCAGTTGTTTGTCGTCAACGCCGAGCCGTTTCATCGCAGCTTTCACCACACTTTGTTGATCGGACTCGTCGTAGATGACGAAGTCTTTGCGATAACCTTTGCCGCCGATTTGCAGGGTTTCGATGTCGCGCCTCAACGTGCGCACGCAGAATGAATGGAAGGTCGAGATCAACGGCTTGGTGACGGAGCGCGTGCCGACCAGCGAGTCCACGCGGCTGGCCATCTCCGACGCAGCTTTGTTGGTAAACGTGACCGCCAGCACGGAGTCCGGCTGCACCCCGATACCGTCGATTAGATGAGCGATGCGATAAGTGATGACGCGCGTTTTCCCGCTACCGGCTCCGGCGAGGATGAGCACCGGGCCATCGGTCGTTTCGACCGCTTCGCGCTGTTGCGGGTTCAGTTTAGATAGATACGAAGACAAAGTTCAGGATACTCGAAAACGTATATTCACCACCCCTCGACTTCGCTCGGGGCAGGCTCCGGCAGGGAGAACTCGGAGATCATTTAAAGAGATCGCTGGGATCTCGGTGCCTTTGTGGTGATCTGTTGCGCTGAACACTAATTCGGCTTGCTGCTGACTGCGGGCGCTTCCATCGCGCGGCGCGCCTTGCACTCGGCGCAGGGGCAATGTGCGCGCAGGTACGTCCATGAATAGATGCCGTGCTCATGCCCATCGTTCCAATGAAAGCTGATGGCGTATTTCCCCACAGGCTTGACCTCGGTCGGGCGCGCTGCCGCCTTGAACATGGGCAGAGCTCCCGCTACAGGCTTGATCGGATCCCCCGGCTGGCGACCATCCCTCTCGCGCTCTTCGTTGCACAGGGCGCAAGGACAGGCATCGCGCAGGAACGGAAAGCTATACACGGTCCGGTGCCCGTCTTTCCACTCGATCTCCATGCCGGTACCAGTGGTGACATTAACCTTTACGGATTTCGGATCAGCGACGAGGTCCATAAACTTCCACTTCTAGTATCGCATGCGGAAAAGCCCGGAGAGGTCCCGGCCGACTCCCATTCGACCAGTTCCCGCTCCGGGCTTCCCGCATCACCTCCGCCGTCTCAGGCGGGCACTACACTTCAGTCGATCCTGCTTACCATTAGACGTGCATTACCGGCGATCGTCATCGTCGTGACGACGGCGGTCTTTACCACGGTCCCTGTCGTAAGCATGCCAACGACCATCGCGGTCATACCAGCCGGCATTCGACTGATAGTACGGCGCCGGCGCAGGCGTTACATAGTATCCGTTGCTGTAGTACCCATTACCGTAGTACGAGGGGTATTGGTACTGGTAGCAGCGGCGGTCATCCCGATCGCCGTCCCCGTCACACCGGCGATGATCCACCTGCACTAGGTGTCCATCCTGATTGGAATCGAACGTCTCGTACCGCGGCTGTGCTTGGCCGCCAAAGTCTCTCGACACTTCCTGCGCTGCCGCGCCCGCTCCGAAGACACCTGTTCCTAATGCCACGAACAATGCGAACTTCAGTTGGCTTTTCATGGATCCTCCGATCCTTTTTTCGCTTCAGCGGCGCCGCTGCAACTGCTTCACAGACATGGAAACCCATCGCAAAACGAAAAGTTCGCCTCAGAGTTGTGCCTTCACTTTTCTTAACAGCGAGATAGCAAGAAGTTCCGAAAGGCCAAGGGGAAATAAGCGCAGGCGAGGAAGTTTGCACTGGAAAGCTGAGGCCAAGATTAATCTCGGAAGACTTCGTGTTACTGAAACGGTGGCTGAGTCGTCGCAGGCGATGGCGGTGACAATACCGGCATAACGACGAGGGCTTGAGCCCCAAAAGGGGTCTGCTGTCCGCACGATGCCGGACCATTCCTGATTGCAAAAACAAAAAAGGCACGGCTGCTCGGACCGTGCCCTCCGGAGACCGTGACGCCTACATCACGATCTCTTGCGTTCGCCGTGCAATCGGATGTTGCATCTCCTCCAGGTCGCCCTTCACCAGGTTCAAGCCGTACACACAGGACTCGAACTCCTTCGATAGTTTCGCGAAGAGCGGCGCCAGCCGCGCATATTCGAACTGGTCGAACTTGGAGACGATGTAATAACTCTCTTTGCCGGCTTTCATGAAGTCGACAAAATTTTCCAGCCGCTGCCGCCGCAGGCGGAAGTGGTTGATGCTCTCGGGAAACATGCCGGACAGAAACAGGATGTAGTCGCCGACGTGCTTGCGTACCTGGCGCTCGCGGTCGAACGACGGTGCGGGACCGTAAATTGGATCCGTCTCGAGCAGCATCTCGCCGACATCGCTCAGCGCGCGACCCCCAGCATTCCGCACTTTGTAAAGCTGCTCGACCTCGCAAAACTCGCTCAGCACATTCGCGATGTAGTCCTGCACCTCGGCATCGCGCAAACCAACCTCGCGATCGAAGTGATCGTGAACGAGTTCAGTAAACAACCCTTGTAACGCATGCGATTCGGGGATCATAGCCTTCCTGTGCTGCCTCCGTTTCCCGTGCTCCTGATTAGATATTGATGCGATTTCATACCGCACTTTCACCACGCGCGCAAACGGTTCCGCGCGCGCATCGTTACTCAGGAGGTTCATTGGTATGAACCCGAGTGCAGACGAATCGCTTCGCTACCACAACTGTTCCAGGGGAGGATGTTACGTTTGACGGCAATACACGCGGCTGGGGTTTGCTGCCGGAGCGAGTCGGTAAGACGCAACGCGACACTTGTTAGCAGAGTACCGCGTTGACTGCCAAAAATGCGGAGGAATTGGGATGCTTTGACGTGACAGCTTTAGCTGCACCGCACCATCCATTATTCTTTTCATCGCCAGCCGACCTTTCAGTCGACGAGCGATCTACTCCTGGTGATGAAAGGCGGCACCATCTTTTCAGGAGACAATCATGGAACGCAAGAACATCTCTGGCAATTCCCCCTACGAGCCGGTGGTTGGGTTTTCGCGCGCGGTGAAGGTCGGGGCATTTGTCTCGGTCGCGGGGACCGTCGCGACGGGTCCCGACGGAAAGATCGTCGGCGGCCATGACATCTATGCGCAGGCAGTGCAGGCCCTGAAAAACATTGGACAGGCGCTCGAAAAGGCAGGCGCCAATTACAAAGATGTCGTGCGCACACGCATGTTCGTGACCGACATCAGCCAATGGGAGAAGGTCGGAAAAGCCCATGGTGAAGTCTTCCGCGACATCCGGCCTTCAGCCACGATGGTACAGGTGACCGGTTTCGTCTCGCCGGAGATGCTGGTCGAGATTGAAGCTGACGCGATCATCGCGGAGGAGTTATGAAGATGCGCCCGTATCCGCGTGGGTTCGAGGTATTCAAATGAGGTGAGCTGCCGGTAGCGCTACAAATTCACAATCGAAGTTCAAGCATGGGTCATCAAAGCTGCGAGAGGTTGCAAGCGTTATGGCATCACCACCGCTGAAGAAGATCGGAATCTGGACAGGAGCATTCGAGCAACAGCCTGCCAACAAAGTGAAGGCAGCCGTTGCTGAGTTGGAGCAACTGGGCTACGGCGCAATATGGTTTAGTGAGGCATTTGGGCGGGAGTCGCTGACGCAGGCTGGATTGCTGCTATCGGCCTCATCCCACATTGTGGTAGCCACCGGAATTACCAATATCTACGGACGCGACCCTGTGACAGCTGCCGCCGCTCAGAACACCTTGAGCGAAGCTTATCCAGAGCGATTCATTCTCGGCTTGGGCGTAAGTCACGTTCCTCTGGTGCAGCAACTGCGAGGTCACGAGTATCAAAAGCCAGTGGCAAAAATGAGTTCGTACCTCGACGAAATGGATAAGGACGCCTACCAGGCCGTCCTTCCAAAATCGACCTACCGCGTGCTGGCTGCTCTGGGACCGAAGATGCTTGAGTTGGCTGCCAAGCGTTCGGACGGCGCTCACACGTATAACGTCACTCCTGAGCACACAAGGTCGGCTCGACAAATTCTAGGCGCCGGTCCGCTGCTGTGCGTAGAGCAGGCCGTGGTATTGGAGGGCGACGCGGCAAAGGCACGCAAGATTGCCCGCGCGTTCCTTGCCTTGTATCTCACCTTGCCGAACTACACTAACAACTTTCTCCGTCTCGGTTTTACCGAAGACGACTGCAAGGGAAATGGTAGCGATCGCCTCGTTGACGCGATCGTAGCATGGGGCAATGTGAATGCGATTCGCAGTCGGATCGATGCGCATCTCGCGGCAGGCGCCGATCACGTCTGCATCCAGGCGCTCGGCTCAGATCCAAAGTCGCTGCCGATGCGGGAGTGGCAAGAGCTGGCGAACGCGCTGCTTCAAGCAAAAATGTCAGCTTGATTCGCGGAACGGAATCCACGGCGCAGAACTTGTTGCCCTGAAGTCGCGCTCGTCACGAAAGCTTATTCAGCGGTAGCGGTCCCTCCGCTCCGCAGCGTCAAAAGCCCGGCGTTGCTCGGGTCGGGATGCCACCTCGGAATTTAGAGCGAAGAGCGAAAGCCGATTAGCGAAGAGCAGCCTTTCATGGCGTGACTTCGAGCGCGATCGGCTGGCCTTCAAAAATTCGTTGACCCGCCGCGGGGGTGGTCTTCACTACCATGCGCGTTCCAGCTGGCGTTGCCGGCGGAACTCCAGCTGGTTGCGCCTGCGTGTTAATCGTTGGCACATGCAAGCCTGCGTTCACGATTTCGTTGATTGCATCGTCCTCACTGCGGCCTACTAGGTCTGGCATTACGAATGAGTCGGGATCCGGTATTGCGGCCATCAGCAGGCTGATCTTCGGCTCCGACACGTTCACAGCGTTCGGAGGAGGACTCTGCGCGATGATCTGGTCCGGCGGCGCATTCGGAATCGCCGCGTTGGCCACGCTTCCTAACTCCAGCCCACGGCGGCGAATGTTGATCTCCGCGGCACGCTCGCTGTTGCCGATGAGGTCGGGAATCACCACGCGCTGCGGTCCCATGCTCTCCGCGATGCGCACATGCCATCCGCGACGCACTTGAATCCCGGCGGCCGGAACCTGCGACATCACGCGTCCGGGCGGAACGTCTGAGCTGAAATAACGGTCACCCTGATCGAGAATGAGTCCGTTGTCGGCCAGCAGGCGCTCTGCTTGGCTTTGCGAGAGGCCAATGATTTTTGGAACCGTCGCTTTGCGGCCGTGAATCGCGAAGCGCATTGCAGTGAGAAAAGCCGCCAGGAAGACGACAACCAGGATCAGGGCACGCAGAACGAAGGTGAAGACGCGGCGCATCAATGGGCCTCGCTGTCGCCTGATTCGCCTTCCGGCGTGTCAACCTTTTGCGCGACCGCGCTCGGCGTGGTGGGGGGTGGCGCGGCAAAGTCCTCCGATTCGCGGCCCTTCAGCGCGACGCGCATGAAGTCCATCCAGATTGGCAGCGCAGCCACGGCGCCGGTCTCCTTGTTGCCCAAAGTCTTCTTCTCGTCGTAACCGACCCAAACGCCGCACGTGATCGACGGCGAGAAGCCGACGAACCACGCATCGGTGAAGTCATTCGTCGTTCCGGTCTTGCCGCCCAGCGGATGATTCAGCTTGCTGGCCTGGAAGCCGGTGCCATGCAGAATCACCTCGCGCAGCATGCTGACCATGATGCGGGCGGTGCGCGCGCTGACTACATCGCGCACCTCCGGATAATCTTCTTCCAGCACCCGACCGTCGTAGTCGGTAACCTTGCGGATATAACGCGGCACCACGCGAACGCCGTCGTTCGGAAACGTAGTGAACGCTGCAGTCTGCTCGGCGAGCGTGATGTCGGCAGCACCCAGCGCGATCGGAAGATACGGCAGCAACGGAGCCGTAATGCCAAACTTGCGCGCATAATCGATGACGGTCTTAATTCCGCCGACGCGCTCTGTCACCTTCAACGCCGGAATATTGCGCGACTCCGCCAGCGCATGACGGAAGGTGATGACGCCTTCAAACTTTCCGTCGTAGTTATGCGGCGTGTACGGTCCTGACGACGTGTTGAAGGTCACCGGAGCATCGAGCACCGTATCGTCAGGAGTCAAGCCTTGATCGATAGCGGCGGTGTAGATGTAGGGCTTGAACGAGGAACCGACCTGCCGCAGCGCCTGCGTCGCGCGATTGAATTTTGACTGCTCGAAGTCGCGGCCTCCGACCATCGCCTTCACGTCACCCGTGGAGTTGTCGAGCGCCAGCAGCGATCCCTGCACGCCCGACTCCTGTTCCAGCGAGACCCGACTCGCGGTGCCACTTAAATCGTCGACCTTGACGTAGACGATGTCGCCCGTCTTCAAGAATTGTTCGGGCGAGGTGTGCTTCGTCCACTTAATTTCTTCCGGGCCCAGACGCGCTTCGTAGTTGGCGAACTTAATGGTCGCAGCCATCGGCTCAACGCCGGTCACCAGCGCGTGTACATAGCTGCCATCAGCAATCGTCCCGTCCCAATCGATATGGTGATAGGTCGCGATCGAGTCACCATTAGCGAGGACGTTCAGCAGGTTGCCCTTCCATCCGTGGCGCCGCTCGTAGGCAGCGAGCCCGTTGTGCAAGGCCTGCTGCGCCGCGCGCTGCATCTCGAGGTTCAATCCGGTGTATACGCGCAGGCCGCCTTCGTGGACCTGCTCCGATCCGTACTTTTTCTCGAGGTACTGACGTATTTCCTCCACAAAGTACGGAGCGATATCGTTCGGCTCGGCTTGCAGGTTCAACACCAACGGCGCGGTCTTGGCGCGCTCGGCTTCGGCAGCGGTGATCTTGCCGTCCTCCAGCATATTGTTGATCACCAGGTTGCGGCGGCGCAGACACCGCTCAGGACTATTAATCGGCGAGTAGTAGTTCGGCGCCTTGGGCAAGCCGGCGAGGACGGCTGCTTCAGGCAGCGTCAGATCCTTAGCCTTCTTGCTGAAGTAATAGTTGGCGCCAGCTTCGAATCCGTACACGCCGTGGCCCAGATAGATCTGGTTGGCGTACAGCGTAAATATCTGGGGCTTGGTGAAGCGGCGCTCGATCTGGATCGAGAGCATCACCTCTTGCATCTTGCGGCGAAAGTTTCGGTCGGGCGAGAGGAACAGATTGCGCGCCAGCTGCATGGTAAGGGTCGATGCGCCTTGCGCGCGCTGGTCGAGCATCAGATCGCGCCACGCCGCGCCGAAGACGCGCCAGACATCGACGCCCCAATGCTGTTCAAACTCTTTGTCCTCGGTCGAGATGAGCGCGTCGCGCAAGACCTTCGGGAAGTCGCTGTAGCTGTCGATGACGCGGCGCTGCAACGCAAATTGTCCGACGACGCGGTTCTGGTCATCGTAGAGCTGAGTGATGGTGGATGGCCTGTAGTGCTCGAGCTCGGTGACCTGCGGAAGGTCGGTCGAATAAACGAGCAGGAAACCGGAAACCGCTCCGGCGACAGCGGCGATCAAAACCAGCAGAATGAAGAGTGCGGTGCCGACGAATTTGATCCGGGTACGCTTTGGCGCACCAGTGGCGTCCGTCGCTGCAAAAGGTTCTTCAACCACGCGCTTCATCCATCAAACCACGCCCAGCATAGCATTGAAGGGCACGGAGTTGCGCGACCTGTGATCAGCCGCTTGTCGGCCCGGAATCGTGCGACGTTCCGACTCGGAGGTCGAACGAGGCTGTGTTGTTACCAAGCTTCCGACCTGCCTCGTCCCTTTATGCGCGCAAACATTGGAAAATATCAGGTAGATCTCGGTGGAGATCTCCGCTTTGATGTTCACCCAGGGAGTTGTGGTTAAGTAGTTGATAATAAACGATTTACTATTGAACAAAGGCAAGATTTCAAGATCGTCCATTACGAGAGGACATTTACCGATAGGGCAAGGGCTCCGCAGATGGTGATTTTCCGCTCCTCACGCACCGGTGGAGCAGCCAGTTGATGGATCGCTAAGCTCAAAAGTCAAGGGGGGGAAATACCGAGGGGTGATCAGATTGAGAAAGCTTACTGTAGGAATCTGCGCAGTCTCATCTCCGATCTTAGCGTGCACCTGAATGACGAATGTGAGCTATTCGATGTCGACCGCCAAGGGCGGATAGCTGGATAGTTCCCACTTGAGCAGGTGTACATGGCTGATATCCCCCATTTCTTTCACACTCTCATGCATTTGCAAACGCCACAGTTGGTCGAATGTTCCACTTCGTCCTGCTTGCCGCCTTCCGTGCTACGCGGTGCCTCAAGACTTGTAGTTGAACCAACTGACATAAATTCCCACGCGATTAAATTGATCTTGCAGAGCTCAGGTCCTTTTACCACCTTTGTTGTCGTGAGTTGCTGGGTAGGAGGATCTCGTGTCCGCCTGGCTACCATACATAGCGAACCGCAATGGGAGATCTGCGGTAAGGAGTACGGTCTGTGTGGCTCCGTCGCGTGAAGTCGAGATGAATCGGTGGTCCGAACTACGCACTTTGGTGCGCGTTTGATTGAAGGGATCCAAACGGCGCTCAACGATCGAACGCTGCATCGTAGGACCAGTAGGACTCTTGAAGATTTGGGCAGGTGTTCCACGTGGAACGATCAACTCCGAAGTCGGTGAACAGCAGTGAGTCCTGACAAGGAAGCGTTCCGGCTGTTCCGTTGTTGGTAGCCACGTAGCTTGTGGGACCGTAGCGCCCGCCAGGCTGCTAACGGCGTTGAATAAACAAAGACAAAATATTGCCCTCGGCCCATCGAGGAGGTCGTGAGGCCATATCGACATCACTCGGGAAGCAATGAAATCACGAGACCTCTTGTTCGGAGTTGTCACCGAATCCTGCGGTTGACCATTAGGCCATGCTAGCTTCCCAGCCCTGTGCCAACGGGAGGATAGGAAGCTGCCGGACTATGGGAAGCAGAGCATCAGTTTGTTCCACGTGGAACACCGTTGGCTCTGGATATTTGCCCTGCATACACCATGGCGAGGAGACGGCGAGGAGACGGTGAGCTCCGACTTCTTAGGTTTAGCCATTCGGGCTCAAAATTCCTTAGAGCCTTGCAGACGAAGCAAACGTCTCTAAGACTTCAGATCCAGCAAAGTAGATTGGCCGTCCACGAAACGACGAATGCGGTCCCCAGTCGTGTGGCTTGGCCGAGTTTTCCTCCCGCCTTCCACAACCGTCAGTCGCCTTTACCCGCTGCTGAATCAGTGCGTTTGGGGCGGATGCGCGAGAATTGCACAGTTTTTCCTATGGAAATGTGCTGGCGCTCACGACTGTCTCTTGTCCAGCGGCAGCGCCCGTTCTAAGCTGCTAAACGAAGGCTATGGGAAGAATCATCGCGGTCACCAATCAGAAGGGCGGAGTGGGCAAAACCACGACCGCCATTAACTTGGCGTCGTCATTCGCACATCTTGGCGCGAGGACCCTCCTCCTCGACTGCGATCCTCAGTCCAATGCCTCTAGCGGCGTCGGCTTCCTGCGAGATCCAGACCGTCCCAATACCTACAGGTTGATCATGGGAGAAGTCACGGCTGAAGAAGCCACCCAATCGACCGCAGTTGAGAATCTGAGTGTGATCCCTGCGCACAAGAACCTGCTGGGAGCGAATATAGAGCTGGTCTCGCTGGAATACCGCGAATACCGTCTGCGGCACGCGCTGCAGCCACTGCGGGAGAGATTCGAGTACATTGTCCTGGATTGCCCGCCGGCACTGGACCTGCTGACCCTCAATGCTTTGGTTGCGGCGGACACGGTTCTGATCCCCATGCAGGCCGAATACTTCGCCTTGGAAGGCGTGACCGAGTTGCTGGACACGATTGACCGAATCCGGGTCGAGTTGAACCGGGGTCTCGCCGTGGAGGGGGTCGTGCTGACGATGTTTGACGACCGTACGAATCTCGCTCAGTCGGTTGCGGCTGAACTGCGAGGCTTCTTTGGCGACCTGATGTGTAAAACCGCCATCCCCCGCAACGTGCGTTTGGCAGAGGCGCCGAGCCACGGGCAGCCGGCAATCACGTATGATCCGCATTCGCGCGGTGCAGAAGCCTACCTGAGCCTCGCGCACGAGATCATGGAACGTGTCACCAACTCGCGCACCCCGGGAGCGCAGAGCGCCCACTAAACCCCTAGGTCCGTATCAACCAAGCAAGAATGTTGGGCTGACCTCCTACAATGTAGGACATCAAGACAGTCAATCCCGCCCAGATTTGCATCTGGGTGCTCGGCCGAGGCGAAAAATGTCTTGAAAACATTGACGTGCACATAGTGACCGGAGGCAAGGCTCTGAATGGCAGAACGGATCGTGACGGTCTGGCGCTGTTCGCCAACGCAGCCAAGACACAGGGTGTGCCTTCGATGAGCGGCTGGCGATAGATGGCACTTGATCATGAAGCATCGCGCAAAAAAATTCAGTGCACCACGAAACAGAGGGCGAGATTGATTGCGGCGCGCCCTGGACGCGGTTTGGCAGGCAAACAAAAAAGCCGGAGCTTAGCTCCGGCTTTTTATACTTTGTGACGCATTTATTTCATCAGCTTGCGACGCATGGTTCCGAAGGCTCCGATCAAGCCCGTTCCCAGAAGGATCAGGGAAGAGGGCTCAGGAGTCGTGCCACCGGCGCCGCCGATGATGTCAAAGGCGCCCTGAGGCTGCGTGCCATTGGAGTTCCAGGTCTGTCCGCCGTCGGTGGAGTACAGATCCAGTCCGGTAGCGGTGTTGCTCCAGTTCCAAGCCAGCCAGCTGTTGTCGTTGACGTTCATGGGTCCCAGCACCAGGAAGTAGTTCTGGCCTGCGGTGAGGCTGATACCACTGATGCCGGTGATGCTAACCAGTCCGCAGCATCCACCGAATTCGGTGTTGCTGGTCAGATTGCCCCAGTAGCCGAGCTGCGTGCCAGGCAGACCGCCATTGTCGCTATAAAGCGCGGCATAGAACGTGTCGCTCGAGCTTAGGACCCAGCCAATACCAATATCGATCTGGGCGATGCTGCCACTGGCCATGGCAGTGAATTCGTTAGCCGAGGTGAAGCTGGTGCCAGTACCGCCGGTGCCGGAAACCGTCCAGCCACTGCAGCACTGGTAAACGCTGCCTCCGCTTCCGAGGTTGCTATACAGTGTGTTTTGAGCCATTGCCGGCAGACCAATCAACAGAGCGAGTGCCAGCAGACCGAATGACCAAGCAAATTTCTTCATCAGGGGTTCCTCCTCCGATTCGCGCAACGTGTGAGCATTCGAATCAGCCCACTCCTCACGAACAAACAGCCCGAGCTTGCTACCGTTGGCCCTACATCTCGTCTTACTGGAAAACACACAAACGTCTTTGTACCACCTGCAATCGGGATGCCGATGTTAAGTTTTTAATAATCAGCACGTTAGTTTAATGCCAGTGGCGCACGCTGCAAGCTCTTGCAGCAGAGTTCCTAGCATTTTCCTTTTCTCGCGCCTGAATTAAGACTGGCCGGGAAGTGCCTGAGTGAAAGAAGCACATCCTCGAAGGTGTCTTGTCGGGTTTCGTCGGATTGGACTCAGCGGTTGGACATGAGGACGGGTGCGCCTGACCTGCCTTGGAGGCTAAGGCGGAAGATCCTAGCGAGTCAGCCCGCGGCGCATGGTGACGAAGGCTCCCATGAGGCCGCCGCCAAGCAGGATCAGCGAGGAAGGTTCCGGGGTGGTCTCGCCGGAGTTGCCGATGATGTCCATCCCGACCAGCGAGTCGTGCTCGGCGATACGATCGGCCGCCGAACTGGGTTGGATGATGCTGTCTTCACACGCCATCCACACGTTATAGCCGGGGCAGGAGTCATCCCGGCTGCAACGACGGCCGAGGGAGTCGGCCGATGCTGGCAAGCTTGCGCACAATGCGAGGGCCAGCAGGCCAGGTAAGTAAATCCTCTTCTTCATCCGAATCTCCGAGCACGAGCAAAAAAGGCGCTGTGAAACAGGGTACACCCGCTTGCGTTAGAGTTCTCGACTTTAGCGTGGTAGTTTTGCAAAGCGGCATGGATCGACAGCTCTCCGCGGCGATGCCAAGAAATTCCCTTGACCGCGGGGGGATTGTATTGGCGACTAAACTCGATCTCTAAGCTGGCGGAAATGTGGCGATTCGGGAATCGGCCGCCACATTCTGCAGTGGACTAAGGCTTTCCCCGGTTGTTGACCATGCGGTTAACAAGTAGACTCGATACCAGATCGATGCATAGGCAGAAGAACGTTGGATAGAACGGGGCGTGGCAACATGTCCCGTGCCGATCTTTCGAGCTCTCGGGAAAACGGATTAACGCGCCGCGAAATGCTGTCGCTGATCGCGAAGGGCACGCTGTTATCTCCGCTCCTCACCAAAATCAGTCCGTTCGCGTTAGCTGGCAACCGCCTTCAGCAATCACCCGTGCCTCCGGAGTGGCGTCTGAGCGACGACGAGTTGCTGGAGGAGATGGTCAGCCGCGCATTCCTCTTTTTTTGGAATGAAGCTAGCCCGCGCACCGGACTGGTACGTGACCGGGCGCTTGCTGACGGCACTCCGGACAACCGCAAGACCGCAAGCATTGCCGCCACGGGATTTGGCCTGGCGGCGCTGTGCATCGGCCATAAGCGCGGATACCTGCCACCGCACCAGATCGGCGCGCGCGTCGTCGCTACGCTGAGCCATCTGGTGGATCGCGTCGATCAGCAAAACGGCTTCTTCTATCACTTCCTCGATATGAATACCGGGAAGCGCGTGCACTTCTCGGAGGTCTCGCCGATTGATACGAGCATCCTGCTGTGCGGCGTATTGATGGCCCGCGAATACTTCAACAATGCCAAGATCACTGAACTGGCGAACATCATCTACCGGCGCGTGAACTGGCGCTGGATGTTGAATGGTGGGACCACTTTCGCCATGGGCTGGACGCCGGAATATAAGTTCATCGGCGCCCGCTGGGACACATACTGTGAACTAATGATGATGTACCTGCTGGCGATCGGCGCGCCGGCAAACAACATTCCGCCCTCATCGTGGAACGCATTTTCACGCCCGATTACGGAGTTCGAGGGCTATCGCTGGATCAGTGGCGCCGATCCACTGTTCGTGCATCAGTATTCGCACGCATGGTTTGACTTCCGCAGCGTTCGCGATCAGTACGCCAACTACTTTCAGAATTCGGCGATCGCAACCTACACGCATAAACTCTTCTGCGAGTCACTACGCTGGCGCTTTCCTGACTACGACGACAATACCTGGGGCATCACTGCATCGGACTCGCGGCTGGGATATCAGGCGTGGGGAGGGCCGCCCGAGATTGGCTACATCGACGGGACGGTGGTGCCGTGCGCTCCTGGAGGGTCCGTTCCGTTTCTGCCGAAGGAGACGATTGCCTGTCTCGCCAATCTCTACAACAGCTATGGCCTCCGCGCGTGGAAGAAGTATGGCTTTGTCGACGCTTTCAATCCGCGCACCAGCTGGACCGATGTCGACGTGCTCGGTATCGACCAGGGGATTACCATGCTGATGATCGAGAACTATCGCTCGGGCTTCATTTGGGAATACTTCATGAAGGCGCGGGAAGCGCAGCGTGCGATGAAGCTGGTGGGCTTCCAGCCGGTCGGGCAAGCTGCGACAGCGCAGTAAGCGTTGGCTATCGTTGCACCGCTGCAGCAGCGGCGAAGCTTTCTTGGGCCTTTTGCATATCGCCTAGGTCGCGGTAGACATATCCGAGATTGATAAGCGCCTTCTTCTTGAGCTCGGACTTCTGTGTCGTACGAATGACCGTCTTGTACTGCTGGATGGCGGCGTGGAAGTCGCCCTGCTTCGCTTCCAGGAATCCCACGTCAATGTTCGCCACGGGATCGAGAGGGCTGATAGCCAGTGCGGCGCGGTAATGTGAGAGCGCTTCGTCGAAGCGCTTGTCGTCCGCCAGGGCCAAGCCCAGGCTGGTCTCCGCAATGGAGTTGTCGGGTGTGACTTCAAGCGCGTGCGTCCACAGTGTGACGTTGTCCCGCCAGTAGCTCAGCTGAATGCGGGTAACCGTCGCCAATGAAACTAGCACCAGGGCAGCCACGGCGGCGAGTGCTCGAACGCTAACGCGGTGGCGAGACGCCCACTCTGCCACTGTCCAGCAAACCATCAAAAACAGGCCTATGTAGGGTTGGTACGCGTAGCGATCGGCCATGGCGAGGTCGCCGTTCGCAAGGACTCCGCTCATCGGCACCATCATCCCCAGAAACCAGAACCAGCCAACGGCAACGTAACGGTAGTCGCGCGCGTACTTTAAAACTACACAGGTAATCACCAGCAACAGCAAAGCCGACCAGGCGACCGGCTGCATGCGTAATGAGCTGCCAGGATGCGGATAGAACAGCGCCATATGCGAAGGCCAGAGAGCTTTCGCCAGGTAGCGCACGTAACAAACGATGGCGTTGCCGATCTGAATTGCCCGCGTCCATTTCACCGAGTGCCATCCGCCGGCCTGCTGCGCCGCCTGGGTCAGATGCGCACTGGCGCCTGCCAGCATGAACAGCGGAAGCTTCTCCAGCACCAGGCTGCCGAGCGTTCGGCGTGGGAACGAAGCTTCGATCGCAGTCCCGCCGGAGACGGTCTTCCAGTCTGGAAACATGCGCCGCAGCGGCCAGTAATCCCACAGCAGAAGCACGCAGGGCAGGGTAATGATCTGCGGCTTGGCCATCAGGCCGAGCGCGTACAGACCTGCGACTGTGAGATAGCGGCCCAGCTTAGGATCGCGGGCGTACCAGCGATAGGCTGCGAGCGCCAGCAGGAAGAAACTAGTGCAGAGCAAGTTCTTGCGCTCGGCGATCCATGCGACCGATTCGACGTTCATCGGATGCAACGCAAACAGTGCCGCTACCATGGCGCTCCGCCCGAGATATCCGGTGGCCTGCGCCAGCACCCAGAACAGCAGCAAGACATTCACGATGTGCAGCAGCAGGTTGGTCTCGTGATGAGGGCCGGGGTCCATGCCGAACCACTGGCAGTCGAGAGCGTGCGACAGCCAGGTCAACGGGTGCCAGTTGGAATATTCATACGTCGTGAATGCCCAGTTCACTGTCTCCCAGGTCACGCCGGCTTGCACTCGAGGATTGTTGGTGATGTAGTCGTCGTCGTCGTAGTTCGCGAAGGGATAGTCTTTGACCGGGTAATAGACAGCCACCGTTGCGACAATGAGAAGCAGGGAGAAGATCCAAACCCACTTCGTCCCAAACAGCGAACACTTGCGGGACTGGTTCTCCGCTGGCGAATTCACTTTCGCTGCCGACGTCGATTCGCTAGCGGGAATCATTTACCATTCCGGTATTCACTCAGGCCCAGCCCTGAGAACGTGTAGATCTACCTCGGGCGGTAGAGCGGGTATCCAATTGGCGCTGCGATATGCGCGTCTCAAGATCCAGTTGGTCGTGCTCCATCCGACAGACGATGGGCGAGGGTAGTGCAAACCGCCCCTATTTTACGGTTCCCACAAGACAGGCCGTGGAGGGACTTCCTTTCAGAATTGCGTAAATTTCAATCGGTGCCGGGCCGCCGACGTTCTGCAAATAGGCAGTGTAGCCTAGATAGTTGCCACCCATCCAATTACGACTGGCCTTCTGCATAGGGCGAAAATCGCCTACTGCGCCCAGCCCTGTGATAGTGCCTTGGGTAGCGGCTATGATCGCCACCGGCGGTTGCTGTCGCTTATTGTCCCAGGCCCATCCAGTAATACGCAGCGCAGGATATCCGGATCCTCCCATCACCGTCGTAGACTCCACCTGCCCCGAGCATTGATCGGCCGAGACCACCCCGACGCTCGATGACAGTGGGTGGCGGAGCCATCCGAAAATCGGTTTCTCATAGATCGACAAGCGGTTTTCCCGGATGTAGCGATTCGCTTGGTTTAGCGCCCTTGTACCCCAGTAGACCCAGTGAAGCTGATCTTGATCCGTGACGTCGGTCGCTAGCGCTGCGGCGCCGGCGTTCAGATGGAAACTTCGCACGCGCGCCCGGATCAGGGGCGTTCCTGCGTTGAATGCGCCGAAAGCCATGATGACGAGGAAAGCGATCTGCATCGCCAAAACACTACGATCGCCGCCAGATTTGAGGGCTGGAAGCGAGTCCACCACCAGCAGGCCAAGGCAACACCAGAAGAGGAGAGCGACAGTTTGATAACGCGAAGTAAAGGCCTGGCTGATGCCGAACTGCGACCGGCCGAACGCAGTGACCGCTCCCGATGCCAGGCTGAATAGCATGAGCAGCACAAGTTGGAGGCTGAGCAGGCTCCGCTGTTCGACGTACAATCGCAACCGCAGAGCGAAGAAGAACGCTGACCCGATGCCGAGCACCCCAATGCATTCGGCAAGGCGATAGTGGCTGCTGGTCCCGACCCAGGAACTGCCGAAGTATGCGGCCAAGTATTCGGCGGTTCGCAGCATGCTCCCCATTGCCATGTTCGAGGCCGGTCGAATGTACCCGTACATATACAGAGCAGTGCTCAGTGTCCCGGTGACGACATAGATTACGACTGCGCGCAATTCCAGGCGAAGGAACAGCGCCGCGATCACGAGCATCGGCCACAGCAGGTTTCCGTTTGCGAAACACCACGTGGCACCCAGCGCACCGGTGATCGATAGCAGCAAATACCGCCAATGTCGCTTTTGTCCCGATTCTGCGCCTGGTGTCCAATATAAGAGCAGGCCAATGAAGGCGAGGCTGGCGAACAATCCCGGAAACACAAAACAAACCTGACTTCCCCAAGTCAGGTTCTCCCACTGCGCCAGGTTGAACAAGCAAAACGCCGCTAAGCCAACGCCCGTGCGCCACAATGACCCACGCCAACCACCGAGGGCGCGCAGCATCCAGGCGAAGAGCAATAACTGAAGAAACAGAATGACGAAGATGCTGCCGAGCAGGAATACCTGGGTCGCGTGAAACCAATGCAGGTCCGCCAGCAGAAATAGCTTGGGAATCGGCATCCGGCAGTCGTTGTACTGGCTCCAGATCCAATCCAGGGTGAAGGGATTGCCTCCTTGGGCGCCGTACATTACCTGGAGCCATCCATCCCAGAAAGGCAGGGGAGAGTACGTGGCCACCATCATGTAGGCGCAGCAGAATATTGTGCCCACGCCGGAGAAGAGGATTGCCCAGGAAGCGGCAATGATGACAGGCGATGCGAAAGATAGCTTATTCAGGGCAGCTGGAGCTGGAGTCGAGACCTTATACCTCAGCGGGCGGGTGGCCATGCAACTTATCGATTGTCCTTCCAAGGCGGCCCACACCGCCAGTACGAGAGGAAGGGATGCAGCTCGCTCTCAAGCTGCATCCCGTTTTATCCGTTTTGCCTAAATATCGACTTCAGTGCCGATACGATCAATGGGCCGATGCTATCGCGAAGATATTCAGCACCGGGTTATTGCCGGTCGGCAGCATGACGAATTGCGTCGCCGAGACGATGTACAGATAGCCGAAGTCTTGACCGCTGTTCTGAACCACAGCCCTGCCTGTCGGATCGACCGAGTAGGTCAATCGCAAGTTGTTGGGTCCTGAAGGTCCGCTTGGAGCACTGATGAATTGCGGTCCTGCGAGATTCCCCGCGCCGTCGGCGAATAGCGTGGCTACCGAATCCGTCGCAACCGGCACCATCGGCAGAATGGTACCTCCGGCGTAAAGGCCCGAAACCGACGCGTTGGAAAATCCCGAACCGCTCTGCCGGTACAGCGAGCCCGTGCTTACAGCAGTGTCGGTACTGACGATTGACCCCGGGTCATTGCCGGCTACATAGAAAATCGGCGGATTGGTTTGCCATTGTCCATTGAAGCCGTTTAGCGTAACTCGCCCTGTGAACTGGTCTACGCAATAGGTTCCTTGCAAAGACTGCTGTTGTTGGACCGTGCCCCCCTGATTTTGATCGAAGGTCACGGTGGCCGGATCGAAGTTATTGCCCTGGCACGTATTGTGGGCTACTCCCTGTCCGACGAACAAGCCGGTCAACACGTCAGCCGCGCCATTCGTGTCGCGACCGCTCATGGTGATGACGCTCGGGCCCGCGAGGAACGAATTGTCGAACTGGTTGCCAACAATCTGGCGAACCGTTGTCCACAGCGCTAGCGGCGCTTGGTTCGTACCGCCGACGGGATCGGTGCCAATAATCACCACCTGGTTGTTCGAGACGATGTAGTAGGCATGCTTGTAATGCGCGCCCGGTGGCGCACTAAAAGTGAAATTCCCGAAGCATCCGCGGCCAAAGTTGTCGATCGTGGTCGAGATCGTCCCTTGCCATGTGGGTTGCGAAACACTGCCGCCGTCATTAACGTCCAAGGGGTAGGGTCCACTCAAATCCCCTTGCTGACTTTGATCAAAGTAGTTACCGGCGGCTGAACGGCGGTTCCCACTAGCATCAAAGCCGGTGATACTTACGGCAAACTCTCCTTCGATATCACCCAGTCCCACTCCCGTCTTCTGGACGACGATCGTGCCCGACCCGCGTGTATTCGGGTCGGCATTGTCCTGAATGAGGCTGCCGCTGCCATCCTGCTTAATGGCGATGTGGAAGTGGTAGGTACCGGAATTGGTGACCAGAGTTAGAGTCCCTGTTCCGGTTGAGTTGATGGAGTAAACCGATCCGGTTGCGATCGTCTGCGGCTGCGGACCCGACCCAACGGCGCCGTTTGGACAATTAACGTTGGGCTCGCCCGTGCCATTATTGAGGTCGAGCTCGCCGCCCGTAATGTTTCCGTTGCCGTCGGCTATGAACTCTCCCGCCATAACTAACGGCTGGCTGTTGTTATATCCGGTAAACGTAAAGACGTAATTCCCACTCAAGTTGGAATTGGTAATGGCCGGCCCGATCGTGAGTGTCAAATTTGTGGTGGCGCTGGCGGGGGGCGTCTCGCCGTCGACGACCGTGACGGTAAAGCTGGAGGTTCCAGCCTGCGTCGGCGTTCCTGAAATCGCGCAGGTAGGACGCTGGGAGCGCTGACAATTGCCAAAGCTCAAGCCCGGCGGCAGGTTACCGGTAAGTGTCCAGGAAAATGGCGCGGAGCCACCGATCGCTGCGAGATTTTCGCTATAGGGGGTATCCACCGCACCATTGGGCAACAACTTCGGGCCCACATCGAAAATTGTCAGGGTCAAGGTTATGCTGCCATGCGATGCCGGAGTTTCCGAATCGGATACCTCGATCGTGACCGTACCAGGTGTGCCGGGCACGGTGGGAGTTCCTGAGATGACACCGTTGTTATTGCTCGTCGCTATGGTCAATCCCAGCGGCAATGCTCCGCCAGAGCCGTTATCGCAAGTGCCATCGCTCTCTAGCGCGCACCACGTATATGGCGCCTTCCCGCCAGAAGCAGACAGAGTAGCGGTGTAGGGCACGTTCGGGTTCCCAAACGGCAGAGATGAGCCCGTGCATGAGTCGCAAGTGATGATCGCTGCACCTTGCACATTCAGCGTGAGATTGGCGGTCGCCACCGTCCCCGCTCCATCGGTTACCTGGACAGTTAGTGGGAAGGCGCCTTCCTCGTTCGGCGTGCCCTTGATTTCACCGTGGGTACCGTTGAACGATAGATTGGTCGGCAAAGTGCCCTTGGTGATAGCCCAAGTGTAGGTTCCGGTACCGCCAGAGGCCTGTAAAAAGAAGTCATAGGGAACGTTTACGCTCCCATTTGCCAGAGACGCTGTGGTTACGGCGAGAGGAGTCGCAGGCGGTTTGGGTGACGAGCCTCCACCGCCACATGCGGCCAAGGTGATCACAAATATGAAAGCAAGTATTGACAGCGCAAGAACCCGGAACGACTTCATCGCGTCTCCTCTTGACGTGAAGCTGTATGCTCGGTCACTCGAGTAGTGAAGAATTGAGTTATCTCTGCTGCGAAACTGCAAGCCTGCTGGATCGCATAGCGGCTACGGCTGTGCCGAAATGCGCGGCTTTCGCTACACCAGAGTTGTCGAACATGTTAACTCCGAACAGCTCTGCGTGCGAGTGAAAACCGCCGATTTCGTGCAGCATGGAAGCGATATTTCTTCGCCCATCCCTACTTAGTACCAATCGGCGGCAACGCTTTAAGACGAAAGAGACGTAACCCAACACGTGCGCCTCAATGCTGTTGCAAATCGGGAAGCAGCAGATAAGAAATATTACAGTAGGACCGCAATGAGGGGATTTAGCTTCGGCATCGTCTCGCCGATTTCCACCGCATCAATGTTCGCGTGCCGCAGGTCGGTCAGCAGCCGATCGGCGTCCGCTGGGGACACCGCAATCAGCAATCCTCCGGCGGTTTGGGGATCGTAGAGCAGGGTCAACAGATCTTGCGGAACGTCAGTGCTGACTTCCACACAACCTTCGGCAAACTGGCGGTTGGATTTCAGTCCGCCGGGAACGTGCCCGGCGCGCACACATTCGAGCGCGCCCGCTATGAGAGGGACCTGAGAAGCGCGAATTCGGACACTGACATTCGAGCCGATGGCCATCTCGCGCACATGTCCAATCAATCCAAAGCCGGTTACATCAGTAACACTGTGGACAGCGTAAGCCCCGGATGTGATCACCTCGGCCGCAGCTTTGTTCAACGTGGTCATCGATCGCACCGCGGCGCGTATCCACGCGAAGTCCGCTTTGGCCCGCTTGATGGCCGTCGAGATCACGCCGGTACCAATTGCCTTGGTGAAGATCAGGCGATCACCATCTTGCGCTGCGCTGTTGGTCAGAACCTTCTGCGGATGGATCGTGCCAGTTACCGCATATCCGAGCTTGATCTCCTCATCCCGAATGCTGTGTCCGCCGATGACGGTGCAGTTGGCCTCTATCATTTTCGACAGTCCACCAGCCAGCATTTCCTCCAGCACCTTCAGGTCGCCATTTTCTGGAAAGCAGACCATGGCCAATGCGCTGATCGGACGTCCGCCCATTGCATAGATATCGCTGAGCGAATTCGTCGCAGCAATCTGTCCGAAGACGTAAGGGTCATCGACGATGGGAGTGAAGAAGTCAACGGTCTGGACGAGCGCCAGCTCAGGCGTGAGTCGATACACGCCGGCGTCGTCGGCTGTGTCAAAACCGACCAGAACGTTGGGATCGTCTTGCCGGGCTAATTTCCCAAGCACCGAGTCCAGCACCGCCGGACTTAGCTTGCTGGCTCAACCAGCGGCCTTTACCATCTCCGTCAGGCGCATTGTCTTGATGTCCGCCATGCAATTTCATTCTAGAGCACGGCGGCGCACACCGTCGCGGACCCGCGCTTGTCCGGGAAAAGGTCGCTAGCGTAACGCAGGACCGCCCGCGGAGGAACGCAGGGAACGGCTGCCACGTTTGGTGGCGTACATGGCTCGATCGGCGGAAGCGCAGAGCTCAACCGGGTCGGTGCCGTCATCCGGATAGAGCGCAAAGCCAATGCTCACGCCGGTGCGTACCAGCTTGCCTTCAACCTTCAGCGGCAGCACCAGCGCCGATTCCAGAGCGGACACCAAGGTCCGCGCTCCCTGCTGGTTAGTTACTTCGCTGATAACGGTAAACTCGTCGCCCCCTGTGCGTGCCAGTGTGTCAGACGCTCGCATGCGACTGGAGAGCCGGGCGACGACCTGCTGCAACGCGGCGTCGCCGATGCGGTGGCCGAAGGTGTCGTTCACTTCCTTGAAGTCGTCGAGGTCGAGCAACAGAATGGCGACCTTGTGAGTGGCGCGATCGGCGTGAGCCATGGCTTGCAGCAGGCGGTCCTGCAGTAGGCGCCGGTTGGGCAACCCAGTCAGGGCATCGTGATATGCGAGATGCTCATTCCACCGAATCTGGTCTTCGAGCAACGTGACGATCATCCCGACGGCAACCAGGTATTTCGGGATATTCCAAACTTCGGCGTCGTGACCCAGAGATGGAGCAACATTGGCAACCGCAAACACTGTTGGGAAAAAGCCCCAGGCGGTGAATCCGAATACTGTCGCCATGACTCCAGCCGAAATGCGATGGAGCCTATACCAGAAAAGACACGCGGCAAAGAAACTCAGGGCTGCCAGGATCACATGAAGACCCAAATCACCTTTATCGCTCGCGACTGCCCAAGCCACCAAAGCAGCCAAGGTGATACACCCGGCTAAGACAGAGACGACATAAACCGTGACCTTGCGATACCACCGGGAAATGAGGAGCAGCAAGCTGCCCAATCCCAGCAAAATGAGCGCGTAGTAAAACGCGTGTCTCTCAACTCCGAAGACCATGCCGTAGGTGTAGGCGAGCGCCGGTACGCCCAGAGCTACTGCCAGGAGGAACTGGCGCTTGGCCGTCGTTGCTCGCGGCGCCACCGACACAACGAAGGCAATGCTGGCCAACTCCAAGCCAGTCATTCCGAGAGCAAAATTGAAGTTTTTCCAGCGGGGACCGAACGGATGCACGAATTGGACAACTGAGTGCAGTAGGATGAACGCCCAGCCAAACAGCCAGAGCCTGACCCGTTCCTTAGTGTGCTGGCGAGAGATGGCAGCAAAAACAGCTACCAGAATCGCCAATGCGATAAGGGCAGGCAGGGCTTTAAAGTTGACATCCATGAGAGTCCGTTCTTGTGGACCTGGCTGGGAGGAGACCGGATACCACCCCTTTACCGATAGCGTAATGTACTTTGCTTGCTAATCGCAATGACGAAGTTTTGCCATGGCCGGACGGAGTCTCCAATTGGGAAGGTGAGAGTGCAGCAGCCCGAATTCGGTCTTAAATCGTTGAAGAGGAGAGGGAATGCACCCCGCTCTTCCCTAAAACGCACCACCACCACCACCACCGAAGCCACCTCCGCTGAATCCTCCTCCACCACCAAAGCCACCACCACCAAAGCCCGATCCGGTGCTGCTGGCACGTGGCGCCGCAACGAATGCCTGGTGCGCGTCCGTGGCCATCGCGTGCATCGAGGTCGCGAAGAAGATGGGATTGAAGCCTACGTACGGTGTGGGCCCGACATACCAGGTCGGCGGATTTTGCACGATGCCCTGAAAGGCTTTGGCCCAGCGGTTCTCGATCCCCAAAGCCATGGCATAGGGCAGGATCTTTTCGAAAGTGTCGGGTGGCATGCGCTGCAGTCGGTCGGCGTCCACCCGCGTTATGAACTCCTGCAATCCCAGAATCTCGACCTTGGTGCGCACTCCCTTCAATGACTTGGCGGTCATGATGCGAGCGAATACGAAAACGATGATGAGCGAGATAAGTGCCGACACGATGAGCAGGCCGACGGAATCCAGAATGTTTCCCCAACCCAGCAATTGCGCAACGACAAACGGAAGCGCTGTGAACAGCACGCCTGCGAACACATAAGCGTGGGCTGAATCGGGATCGACCGAGTACATCCCCTTACCTTTCAACTCAGCCAGAATGTCCTCTTTGATGGTGGGAATCGCCACGTAGAACTGATTGCGCAACTCTGACAGGCGAATCTGCGTGGCTCCGCCGGCGAACAGATGATTCAACATCACACGCTCGTGGGCTTCGAGCGAAGCGGAGCTCCAGCTGCCCGGATCTTTCAGCGAGTGGAATATGTAGTCGCGATGCGAAAAGACGAACGTCTTCGACTCGGTTTCTTCAATCTTGATGTAGCCTTTCACCGCGAGGTCCACCAGGGTCGCAGTGATGTCGCGCGGGTGAACGCTGTCGTCAACCAGAGCTCCGACTTCGGCTGGCGTCATGTCTTTCGGTGGCTCATACATGGGGGCGACGGAGACATCCGCTTTGGGATCGCGACCCTTTGTCCACCAGAAGAAGAACATCACGATGAAAGCCCAGAGCGGCAGCAACACAATGGTATTGCTGCGAATGAACCATATAGCGAGGGTCAGCTTGCTGGGTTCATTCAACACGCCCTTGCTGATCATTACATCGGCGGTCAGGCCCTCGCGGATGTCGAGCGGATCGTTGGTCTGAATCCTCACCAGGTTGCCATTCACCACCACGGTGGCATCCTGCGCCGTCGAACCGTAGGTGCCGGTAAACGCCTGCGCGCGGAGATTGCCGACCGCGTTCGGCGGGAACAAGATGATCGCCATGGCTTGCTCGATTGGTACAGGCCAGTCGTTGCCGGTCACGTTCCAGTAGAGTTCGTCGTACCCGTCAAACCAGCGCACCCCGTTCTGGATGTCGTAGTCGATCTCGATGCTCTGAGTGCTGTCCGTAGCTCCAGGGACATAAATCTTCAGATGGCGGTAGCCATTCTGCACGCTGGAGTCATATTTCAACTTGTGGCCGAGCGCATCGGTTACACGGCTGACCTTGAGAAAGAGCTCGTAGTTGGAGCCGTGCGGGCCGGGATATTCGATGGGAATGTCGCGGTAGATTCCGTGGTATTCGCCGTTGAACGCGACAACGAGGTGCTCGCGTACGGTCATGGTCCCATCCTGCGCTACGGTCACGTTGCTGGCGAAATGCGTGATACGCCACTCGCGCGCAAGGGCAGCAGGTGGAAGGATGAGGGAGAAAATCGCGAGCAGGCAGACGGTACGGATACGCAGGTGGCGAGTGGCGGTTCGCATTGGGCAATTAACAATCAGCGACTAGGGAAAGTGTTCGCAGCAAGTGGCGCATCATCGAATCAAAGCAGCATTAGCTCAGGGCGCGCTACCCGAGCTAATTGCTGGTTGCCGGCTGCTCATTGGCGCTGGTCAAAATTTCACCGCTACCGGTTCGCGCTGCGCGGGATCGGTGACGTCGAAGAACTGCTTCGTCTGCACATGGAACATGCCGGCTACGATGTTGCTCGGGAATGTTTGGATCTTGGTATTCAGATCGCGTACTACCGCGTTGTAGTAGCGGCGGGCATTCTGGATCGCGTCTTCCAATCCGGTAAGCGATCCCTGCAGCGACTTGAACTGATCGGAAGCCTGCAACTGCGGATAAGCCTCCGCCACCGCGAGCAGTCCACGCAAGGCGTATGTCAACTGGCCCTCGGCCTCGCTCTTCTCCGCCGGGGTGCTTGCAGCCATAGCCGCGCTGCGATACTTCGCCACATTTTCGAACGTGCCTTTCTCGTGCGCCGCATATCCCTTCACGGTCTCGACCAGGTTGGGGATCAGGTCGTAACGACGCTTGAGTTGCACATCGATATCGGCCCAGGCGTTGTCAGCTCGGACACGGAGCTGTACCAAGCTGTTATAAATGCCGATCAGCGTGAACGCGATAATCGCTAATATGACAATGAGGATGACGAGACCAATCATGCACGTGCCTCCAAGCTGCCGAAACAGGGGACGAGCGGAAGGTATCACAGGCCCGACGGGGCAGGCAATTCAGCCGGTTGCGACTCCTCGACCGCCGTGCTGACGAGGCGCAAAGCACCTGCAAAAGGCGTAAAATAAGGGGTTACGTCGACTCCGCATCTCCTGGACGGATCCGGCATCTAGTAAGAGTCATCCCGAAATTAAGCTCTGAAAGGACGCACTTATGGCTACAACCACCACTCCGGCGCGCGAAGGAACCCGCATCGCGGCAACCGTCAACCACGCTCGAATTCCCGAGAAATTCGCGAACGAGCCCTCGATTGACTGGAGCAATCCAGACAACCAGCGCAAGATGCGTGCAGCTATCGACAAGGTTCGCAACGAACTGGGCCGCGAATACGACCTGGTGATCGGTGGCCGTCGCGTGAAGACGGGAGAGAAGACGCAGTCGCTGAATCCGGCCAAGCCGTCGGAAGTTGTCGGCGTATTCTCGACCGCTGGAGCGGCTGAGGTTGAGCCCGCCATGCAGGCCGCCCTGAAGGCGTTCGAAACTTGGAAATACAGCTCGGTCAGTGAGCGCACGAACCTGCTGTTCCGCGTCAGCCACCTGCTGCGTGAACGCAAGTTCGAGTTGATGGCGTGGATGGTCTTCGAGGTAGGCAAGAACTGGGCCGAAGCCGATGGCGATATCGCCGAACTGATCGACTTCTGCGACTTCTATGCGCTGGAGGCGTTGCGGCTGTCCAAAGCCGAGTCACCTGTTCAGCTTCCGGGTGAGCGCGACTGGCTGCGCTACATTCCTCTTGGAGTAGGCGCGGTAATCCCACCGTGG
Source organism: uncultured Acidobacteriaceae bacterium (assembly GCA_963780495.1). Classification (GTDB taxonomy): domain Bacteria; phylum Acidobacteriota; class Terriglobia; order Terriglobales; family Acidobacteriaceae; genus Bog-257. The sequence goes on along the minus strand of CAWACF010000007.1, from coordinate 80,909 downwards.
AATTTTCCAGGTGCGATCATGGGAGGAATGACCCTGGCTTCTATCGTTTGCGGTAACACCGTGGTGCTGAAGCCCTCGGGCGATTCACCTGCGATTGCCGCAAAGTTCTTCGAGATCCTCGAAGAGGCCGGGCTGCCGGACGGCGTCGTAAACTTCTGCCCGGGACATGGCACCACCTTCGGCAATGCGGTTGTAGAGCACCCGAAGACGCGCTATATCGCGTTCACCGGTTCGAAGGAAGTTGGGTTGCACATCAATCAGCGTGCAGCTGTGCAGCAGCCTGGCCAACTCTGGATCAAGCGCACCATCCTCGAGATGGGCGGCAAGGATTCGATCATTGTCGATGCCGATGCCGATCTCGATGCGGCAGTTGAGGGCGTAGCGAGCGCAGCCTTCGGCTTCAGCGGTCAGAAGTGTTCGGCTTGTTCGCGAGCGATCATCGACGAGCGCATCTACGACAAGTTCCTGCAACGTTTGAAAGAACGCGTCGAGAAGATCACAGTAGGCGACCCGACGCAAAACCCGAACATGGGTCCCGTGGTTAACGAGAAATCGATGAAGACGATTCTCGGCTACGTCCAGAAGGGTATTGCAGAAGGCGGGCGACTGATTACCGGTGGTTCAAGGGTGGCTGAGGCTGGCGAGGGCTACTTCATCCAGCCGACCGTCATTGCCGATGTCGATCCGATGGGGACCATTTCGCAACAGGAGATCTTTGGACCCGTGCTGGCAGTGATCAAGTCGAAGAACTTCGAGCACGCTCTGGCCATCGCCAACAACACCGAGTTTGGCCTGACCGGCGCCGTCTACACCAGCTCGGACGACAAGATCAACGCCGCCAAGGAGCAGTTCTTCGTTGGCAACCTGTACATCAATCGCAAGTGCACGGGAGCGATGGTGGGTGCGCATCCTTTCGGCGGCTTCAACATGTCGGGGACCGACTCGAAGGCGGGCGGCCCGGACTACCTGCTGCTGTTCACGCAGGCGAAGTCGATTGGCGAGAAGATCACGAAGTAGTGGCTAGCGAATAGAACGAGCGGCCGGGGCAAAATGCTCCGGCCGTTTTGTTGTTGAGCGAAAGGCGATTTTCACCACGGAGACACGGAGGGCACCGAGTTTGTTTGGACTTCTTCAGCCGTTTCTTTCGATGTAGAAAGCCGGTTACCTCTATTGGTCGATTTTCGAAGAAGTCAGTAAGAAATAATTCGCTCTTCTCGGTGAGCCCCGTGCCTCCGTGGCGAAATCGCCGTCGCTTCGGAGCGGCGGTGCTCCATTCTAGCCCTGTCGTTGGGCCAGGGCCGGGCCAGTTCGCTATAGTATTTCCATCGACACATGACTGGCGAAGTCACTCGCGTTGCGGTTGGATCGTCCGGGCCTACCACTGCGCTCATCTATGACGACTGGTATCCCGCACTTCGTGCGTCCGAGATTCGGGGGAAGCAGATGGCGAAGGCCATCCTGCTCGGAATCCCGTTGGTGCTCGGCCGCAAGTCGGACGGGAAGTACTTCGCCATGCGCGACCTCTGCCCGCACCGCGGCATTCCGCTCTCCTACGGTTGGTTCGACGGAGAGCAGGTGACCTGCAAATATCACGGTTGGGGCTTTGAGCCGGTCTCGGGACAATGCCGCGAGATTCCGTCGCTTACGAAAGCCGACACGCTCGATCCCTGTCGCATGTTTGCGACAGCCTATCCGTGCGAGGAGCGGGACGGGCATCTGTGGGTCTACGTTCCACTTAGTGGGAGAGGGAGAACTACGACCCGCCCTAGCCCAACAGAAGGGCTAGAACGGGGCACCCCCGTTGATGGGCGTCCCGATCTTCCCTCGGTTCCGGGAGTTCCCAAGTTCAGCTCGCGCTTTCACTCGGCCCATCTCACCGCCGACCTGCCCTGCAACATCGATCACGGCATCATCGGCTTGATGGACCCGGCGCATGGGCCGTTCGTGCATCAGTCCTGGTGGTGGCGGTCGCAGGCCAGCATTCACGAAAAGGAAAAGCACTTCGAGCCGATCGAGCAAGGCTTTCGCATGACTGCACATCAGCCGTCGGCGAACAGCGCTCCTTACAAACTACTCGGTGTCTATGGCGAGAAGATCACCACGACGATTGACTTCGTTCTGCCGAATCGCCGTTACGAGATCATTCGCGCGGGAGAGAAGTGGTTCGCCAGCCTCACGACGGTTACGCCGACCGTCGAGAACAACTGCCGCATCGATGTATGCGCAGCCTGGAATGTTTTTCTCAACGTCCCGTTCCTCACGCCCATCGCGAAGCTTTTCGGCAACCGCTTCGTGCGGCAGGACCAGGAGACGATGATCCAGCAGGCTGAGGGCTTGAAGTACAACCCCAGCCTTATGCTCATCGACGATGCCGATCGTCCGGCAAAGTGGTATTTCGAGTTGAAGCAGGCACGGCTGGAATCTCAGGCGACCGGCCAACCGATGCGACACCCGATGGACGGGCCCGTGACTTTGCACTGGAGAAGCTGAGAGACGATGGCGAGTCCACTGCAGCTTTCCTGGAGATTTCGGTCGCGGTTACGCATTTTTGGCATCGCCATCTTGCTCGGCGCTGCCGTCGGCGTTTTCGTTTTGTATCCCACCAACGAGTTCGTCTACTTTTACGAATATCAACCGACCTCGGATACCAAGCCCGTCGACTTTGCCGTGCACCAGATGCAGCGCTCGCTGCAGGGACAAACCCCGAAGAAGACGATCTTCTATGCCATCGTAGGTGTCATCCTGAGTGTCGGTGGCGCCGCGCTTTACTCCAGCCTGCAGCGGCGCTCGGCGCGGATCGAGCAGCTGAGTGCCGCACTCGATAGCGATCTGCAGACACTGGTCGCGCGGGGAGAGAGCGCCGACCTCGAGTTCAAGTCATCGTTTCGCTGGGACGTGCGCGAGAACAAAGTGAACCGTGCACTCGAGGGCGTCATTCTCAAAACGCTAGCCGGTTACATGAACGGCAACGGCGGAACACTGCTGATTGGCATTGCCGATGACGGTACAATCGTTGGGCTGGAGAATGATTACAAGACTCTGAAGAAGCAGGACCGGGACGGCTTCGAACAGGGCCTGATGACTGCGGTGGCCACCAAGCTTGGCGGGGACGCTTGTAAGTCAGTGCAGATCATTTTTCATTCCGTGGAAAGCAAGGATGTCTGCCGGGTGATGGTTGCTCCCATGCCACGGCCTGTCTATGTGAAGGATGGCGACACTCCCAGGCTCTACGTGCGCACCGGTGTCCTCACCCGCGAGTTGAATGTGCAGGAAGCCATCGACTACACCTCCTCGCGTTGGTCGAAATAACTGTCCTCGACATCGTTTCCCTGAAACCAAAAACCTCCGTCCCGGTGTCTGTCTAAACACAAGGGAGGATGACACAATGTTTGAGGACAGCCTTCTTGAATCGAGCAGAAAGCTCGCGTCCCGGCATCCATTTGCGACAGCAGTTTCGTTCATGGGTCAGATTATCGTCCTGAGCGCGCTCTTGCTGCTGTCGCTGCTCTATACCGAAACGCTGCCCACACAGCACTGGATCAATCTCGTGCTGGCGCCTCTGCCCTCGCCGCCGGCTGCTCCTCCACGCCGCGCAGCAACTGCTCCGATGAGATCCGGAGTCAGCAGCAATGCGCTCACCGTGCCGCCAGAAATTCTGATTCACGTTTCGACTGTTCCCTACCAGGGTTCGCAGAGAAACGTGACTGGTATTGTCGGTGACGTACCAGGAGGAATACCAGACGGCGTGATCGGAAGCATGCTCGAGATGATGAAGCCGGCGGCGCCGCTTCCCGTCAAGCCAGGGGTTCAGAAGCTTCGCCTGTCCTCGGGAGTTGCCCAAGGCATGTTGGTGCATCAGGTGAAGCCGCAGTATCCTGCGGCGGCAAAGAGGGCGCGAATTGAAGGTCGAGTGTTGTTGCAAGCGGTGATCGGGAAAGACGGCAGCGTACAAAACCTGCGCGTGATCAGCGGGCATCCACTGCTGACTTCAGCGGCGCTGGATGCGGTGAAGCAATGGCGCTACAAACCTTATTATCTGAACGGAGAACCGGCGGAGGTCGAAACACAAATCGTCGTCAACTTCCTGTTAACACACGACTAGAGCGGCATGAGTGCGAGCATCGCGTCGAAATTTGTCGCGTCGCAACGTTGAACTTTGGTGTGACCGAGGTTGCCGTGGCGCCCCGCGGTGTGCGAAATTGTCATTTCCGGCATATCCAGCGGTGAAAAAGTAATGTGTCCGGGCAACAGTGTAGGGCGCGTGTGGTATCGCACCGCCTAGACATCGACACATAGCCTCCTCACAGCAGCCGCAGAGGTTGACAACATGGCTAAGAGCGTCAAACCCAAGTCTTTCGAAGATGTAGTTGCATGGTTTCGGGATCACGGTTTCGAGGTGATGGAAGCTCCCGGAGCGAGCGGTCGGGTCTTCCTGAAGAAATACCAGGTCTCCGCGGCGATTGAGCGCGCCGAGGACGGTGGCGCCAAGATTTTTGCCTATCCGGGATACTTGATTAGCGGTGAGATTTCCAAGCTGGTGGATCAGGGGTATCAGAAGATACTGAAGACATCCAAAGCGACCTATCCGGCAACCGCCGATCACCTGAAGGCCCTGCACGACTTTTCCGAAGAACTCAAGGAAGGTTTGGGCGGCGTTAGTCTCTACAACGAGAGTCTCGGTACAGTCAGCGAATCCTATATGTATGATCGCGTGCGTGACCGCGATTTGCCAGAAGCTCAGCGGCCCAAGCGGCCCTGGCAGCGCACTGCGGCCAGCAAGAAACCAGCTTAGAAGCTGCGGATTGATGTGTTCCCATTCTCGTTGGTTGCAAGCCTGAACTCACAAATACTTCCGCCTCGCCTGTAAACCCTCGCTGCGAAATTCCTATCCAAGTACCTAGGACAGATTGACTAAGGTCCTGTCCGCCGGTTTTTACTCCAGGGAGGAGCAGAGTGATGAAACGCATGGGAATTCTCTTTGGGTTGTTAGTGCTTAGCGTGGGGATAATGTTCGCGCAGGACAACAACGCAAATTCCAGCAATACCGATAATACGGCTATGGCTGCGACTAACGACTCGCAGCAAACGACTTCGACTACGTCCGATCGGACGACCGCCAACTCGCACAAGCAATCAGCTGTGGCCGACGAAAACGCAGCCGACAACGCCAAACAGGATGCCAAGGACGCAGGGACCAAAACCGGCGAAGAGCATGATAAAGCTGTCGCTCGTCTGGATGACGCAGCGAAAGATTTGAATCAGCTCCTCGGAGCTCCGGATAACGGAATTCCTGACAGCGTGTTTACCAAGGCGAAGTGCGTTGCCGTAGTGCCTTCCATGATTAAGGGTGGGTTCATCTTTGGCGCAGAGCACGGACGCGGCGTAGCCTCTTGCCGCTTGCCCAACGGCGGGTGGAGCGCTCCGGCGTTCTTCACCATGACCGGCGGCAGTTGGGGCGCGCAGATCGGCGCCGAGGGCGTGGATGTTGTCATGCTGATCATGAACGACAACGGCATGAATCAGCTGCTCAGCGCCAAGTTCAAAGTTGGCGGAGCCGCTAGCGCTTCAGCCGGTCCGGTAGGACGCGATGCTGCAGCCACTACCAGCTGGAAGATGGACTCCGAGATTCTGACCTACTCGCGTTCGCGCGGACTTTTCGCGGGAGCGACCTTGAACGGAACCGCTATACACTCCGACGATAACGCCATGATGGGGTATTACGGCCATAACCCTGGCTTTCGTCCCGTGCTGACCGGTAAGGTAAAAGATCCGAACTCGCACGACACTTTTGTAGCCACCCTGCACCGTAGTCGCGCCGAAGTGAATGCTGCGGCGCACTAGGGCCAAATCAACTCGAACGCTCCCGGCGAACCTGCCGGCGTGAACTGACAGCGAAAAGCGGTGGGCTTAGGCTCACCGCTTCTTCATTGAGCCCAGCTCAGGTAGACTAGCCCGCTCCGGAGGTTTGCATGTGCAGATCATTCGCGGCAGGGTTGGTCAGTACGCTACTCCTGGGCGGGATGTTGGCTGGGGGCAGGCCACGAAGGCGTCCGCCACATCGGACGTTGACGCGGCGATTCGTGCGGTGATGGCCGCACCGGTCCGGGCGTGGAACCAGCATGACCTCGACGGTTTCATGGCCGGCTACTGGAATTCGCCCAAGCTGACCTTTTTTTCTGGCGCGACGGAAACGAAGGGCTGGCAACCGACGCTCGACCGATACCGCCGCGCCTACCAGAGCGGAGGGCATGCGATGGGGACTCTGCTCTTCAGCGACCTGCAAATCGAATCGCTTGGCGCCGATTCCGCTTTTGTTCGCGGCAAGTTCCAACTGCTCGTGCCTGACGGCAAACAGCCGCATGGCGTCTTTACCCTGATCTTCCGCAGATTTCCCGAAGGGTGGCGCATCATCCACGACCACACCTGTTCGGATTAGAGTCCGTAGCTGTTGGACGGGATGACTTACCCTTTACCCGGACACTTCGCGGCGGGTGTACAATTCACTCGTCTCTTCTGCCGGAGATCACATTCCGGTATGACGGGCGCAGGCGGTATCCGCGAGGCGGAACTGCACTGGAGGTAATTGTGAGTATCACCACCGGCGACTTCCGCGCCAAAATCACCGCTTCTACCCTGATCGACAAGAAACAACGGCACGAACTCATCACCTGCCTCACGGCGTATGACTATGCCGGTGCCCGGCTGGTAGACGAAGCCGGCATCGATATGGTGCTGGTGGGCGATTCGCTCGGTATGGTCATGCTGGGCTACGAGAACACCCTTCCGGTCACAGTGCAGGAAATGCTGCATCACACGCGAGCCGTGCATCGCGGGGTGAAACGCGCCTTTCTGGTGGCTGACATGCCCTTCGCTTCCTACCACGTGTCGCTGCGCGAGTCGTTGCGCAATGCAGCTCGCTTCATCAAAGACGCGGGCGCGGAGGCGGTCAAAATCGAAGGCGGCGAAAAGCGTGCGCGTCTGGTCGAACGGCTGGTCGAGGCGGAGATCCCGGTCGTCGGCCATATTGGGCTGACGCCGCAATCGGTGCACGCGATGGGCGGCTACAAGGTACAGGGCAAGACGCTGAAAGCCGTGGAGCAGCTCATGCACGACGCGCTGGCGCTGGAACGCGCCGGGGCCTGCTGCGTAGTGCTGGAAGGCATTCCACGGGAAGTTGCGGCAATGATCACCGCCGAGCTTGAGATCCCCACGATTGGCATTGGCGCCGGACCGGAGTGCGATGGCCAGGTGCTGGTCTTCCACGACCTGTTGGGCCTGACCTTCGCTCCACCGGCAAAGTTCGTGCGGCGGTACGCTGATGTGGGTGCGGTAATCGGCAACGCGTTACAGGCCTTTAAGGATGATGTGAAGTCGGGAGGCTATCCTTGCGATGCCGAGTCTTATCACCTGCCGAAGGAGACTCTGACCGCGCTGCAGACGATTGCAGAACGCAAGCGGACTGTGCAACTGTAGTTCTATGCAGTCGTTGTTGCGTTTAGCGCTTGTCGTGCTCATTCCGATTCAAGGCGGTGTCGTAGCTTTCGGGCAGACGACGACGCACCCGCATTCCGCCAATCCCTGGAAGCGCTACTGCCAACCCAATGGCGGCTTCTGCTTCAAATATCCTCCGACTTGGAAGATGCTCGGCGAGATCTACGATGGCAATGGTGTGGTGATCGCTCCCGCGCAGCAGAAGGATGAACAGCCATTGTGGGATGAGGTCACGGTGGCGATGGTCGCTCCACCCTCGGAAGACGAAGGGCCGGGCCTCAACGGTATCATCGAGGAGGCGGCAAAAGGCATCCGCGCGGCGGGCCAGGACTTCCAGACTTTGCGGCGTCAGGTGAGTACCGTCAACGCAAAGCCGTCGGAGCTGCTGAAGGCGCAATACCGGGAGAAGTCGACCGGCCGGGATTGGATCGAGGAACTGGTGTTCATCCAGGGGCCGGACAACGAAATCTATTCCGTGGCATTGAAGACATCGCCCCAGAACGCGGCGCGTCTGGAGCCGGTGTTTACCGAGATAGTGCGAACGTGGATGCTGCCCGAGCCCGAGCCGCCCGCAAACTTAGACGAATCCTCCCCTTCCCAGGCGCCTCCTGCGGATAAGGCGCCTGCGGAAACACCTCCCCATCACTCGTGAAACAACTTCCCACAATCGCCGCCATGAAATCAGCGTGCCGCGAATTTGCGCGCAACGGCAAGACACTGGGCTTTGTGCCGACTATGGGGGCGTTGCATGCAGGACATCTTTCCCTCGTACGCGCATCGAAGTCGCGTTGCGATGCGACAGCGGTATCCATTTTCGTCAATCCGCTTCAGTTCGGACCTTCTGAGGATCTTTCCAAGTATCCGCGAACACTGGACCGGGACGTTTCATTGCTGGAAGAGGCCGGCGTGGACCTGCTGTTCCTGCCGTCTGCCGAGGAGATGTATCCGGCAGGCGCGAAAACGCGAGTGCTAGTCGAGGAGTTGAGCAACAAGCTCGACGGTGCGTCCCGGCCCGGCCATTTTCTCGGAGTCACGACCGTGGTCACCAAGCTGTTCGAGATCGTCAGGCCTGGCTTGGCTTTCTTTGGCCAGAAGGACGCGGCCCAGCTTGCGGTGCTCCGCAAGATGGTTCGCGATCTCGACATGGACGTCGAGTTAGTCGTCTGTCCGATCGTGCGCGAAAAAGACGGTCTGGCGATGAGCTCGCGCAATGTATATCTCACGCCGGAGCAGCGGCAGCAGGCACTGGTGTTGCATCGTTCTCTGATGCGAGTGCGGTCAGCTGTCGATAGCGGCGAGAGAGACGCCGCCCGGCTTCGCCAGATTGGCGAACGAATGATCGCTGAAGAGTCCGGTGCGCGGCTCGATTACTTCGCAATTGTGGATCCCGAGACGCTGGAGCCGGTGACGGATACCACGCGCGGTGCTCTGGTTGCAGTCGCCGCCTACGTAGGGACGACCCGGCTAATCGATAATCTGCTGCTGACGTAGTGTCACAGTCTTCCTCCACCCCGAAATCCAGGCGCCCGCCAATAAGAACACGACTGGATAGCATTCGAGCGTATAGCGCGGCTCCGGATTGGCCAGCGTTCCCAGGAAGGCTGACCGCAGTACAACGAACAGCAGCATCATGCCGACATAGCGCGGTCGTGGCGGGTGCGCGATGCCCATCACTGCAGCCGCAAGGAATAACAGATTCAGCACGCCCCACAGCGTAGCCAGTACGCAGTCCTGCATGTCGTCGTGATACGCCCACCAGCGCGTATCGAGCGGCAGCATTTCGGTGCGCGGGCGAAGCCACATATCCAGGCTGCGCAGTGTGGGGAGCCACACGTAAAAGCGCAGCGGATTCGCGCGAACCCGCTCGTTCGCGAGCTGCATGAGGCGAGCATTCAAGGCGGGATTGACCACCAGGATCTTGCGATAATCGTCGAGAATGGTTTGCGTTTTCCTGCGCTGTTCGGGAGTGTCGAAGGCCCGCGAAGGAAGGTCGTTGAGGTCAACTTTGTCGCCCGGAATCTGCCAGTAGACTTCTTCGGTGGAGACATAATCGAGCGACCACGTTCGCACCCACTTGTCCAAACCGTCGGGCACGAACTCATTCGGATCGCTCGCCGATTTCGGTACCAGCGGCATAAAACGATGGAAGTCAATCCAGTTGCGAACAGTCCAGGGTGCTAGGGGTGCTATCGAGACGGCCAAGACGAGAGCACCCGCCCGGAACAGAGGCCGGCGTTGTTGCGGCTGGCGCCACATTCTCCACAGCAGATAAATGCCAAGGGCAATCAACAGGATGCCGCCGTCCGGGCGCAGCAGGATGCCGCAGGCGATCGCCCCTCCGCACCATGCCCAGGCAGACCATGCCAGCCGGCCTTCGTCCTGCGCCGCTAATCCTGCCACAGCCGCATCTAGCGCCGCTGCGGTGAAGAAGATGCTGAGTGTCTCAGCTAAGGGGGCAACGGTGTAGTTCGCGGTAAAAGGGCACAGCGCCGCCAGCAGAAAAGCCCATCGAGCAGCCCGGTCCGACACGGCTCGCCGCGCCAGATCGGCAATAAAGAAACAGGTCACAACGTCGATGGCGATCTGCACTAGCAGAACGGCGTTGTAATGTTCCCGCCCGAATAGCAGGAAACAAGCCGCAAGGAAGGCCGGATATCCCGGCAGCCGAATCCAGGTTGGCCGGACGATCCCGTTCTGATGGGTCAGGCCGAAGGTCCCGTGATTAAGCCAGTTCTTAGCGATATCACCATAAATCAGGGAATCGCCTGCGATCAGGGGGAATTTGAAGAAGAACAGCAGCCGCAGGGCAAAGGCGGCCAACGTCACCAGCAGGAAGAAAGGCGCGGATTGGCGGACCACATGCCAGAACGGGGTGGTACTCGGGTTGCCGTGTGGTGGGTCCACTTGGCGAATATAGCAGGGGCCCTCAGCCGTCAGTCCTGAGCCGTCGGCCCGAGGTGCCAAGTTCGCAATTCCTTTTCGTTGATCCTTAAAATCTTCGCGGCTCGGCGAGTGTCCGCGGCCGCAGTCGTGTTCCTACACTCAGATCGAACCAGAAAGGTATGTTCGCGGCTGGCCACCCCGATCCGAGGTGGCACACCCCCCAGAGCTCAATTTGCCCTACCCCTTGCCGCCAGTTACGATTAGTTGACCCGTAAGATGCCGCAATCCAAGCAGATATTCTTTGATCCCGACCGTAAACGATGGCGTCGTTTGCGCTTCGTCCTTGACGCGAGCGTGATCATTGTCACGTTACTGTTTGTGTTATTTGTTTTCTCGATCGTTCGCGGCTCCGCGGTTCCCGCTGTCACGCTGCCGGCAGTCAAGAAACCGTACCACGCTCTGAAAGACAATCAGAAGCGCAAGCCCCTACCGCGCCTGAGCACCCATCGCAAGACCAAGCGTCCGGCCTCACAGGTAGTTCTGAACTCCGACGAGGGCATCCGCGGCGCCTTCTATGTCCAGTGGGACGCAGCCAGTTTTGCGTCGTTGAAGGAGTACTATCCCCAGATCGACCTGCTGTTTCCCGAGTGGATGCACGTACTGACGGCCGACGGACGCCTGCAGGCTGCGACCGAGTTGAACACCCTGTACGACGTCGTCGATGCGACTGGCAAGGTGCGCCCGATCGACGAAAAAGTGATGGCCTTTCTGAAGAGCGAGAAGGCACAGACCGAAGTCTTTCCTTGGGTCAATAACGTTTCTCCGGTAACGAACAACTGGAACACAGATACCGATAAGTTTCTGGCTGATCCTGCGGCTCGTCAACGCTTCCGTGAGGAGCTGCTGAAGTTCCTGGCTACCGACCAGTACAAGGGATTGACCTTAGACATCGAGGGCTTTCCGGACGGCTCGCGCGAGGACTTCCACACTCTGGTGCAGGAGCTCGTCGAAGCTCTCCACAGCCGGGGCCTGAAGCTTTACGTGGTCGTGCCTGTGAATGAACTGGACAACTATCCCGGCATTCCGCAGATCGCTGACGGCATCGTTTTGATGAACTACGACCAGCACTTCCCGGGGAGCGAGCCCGGTCCCGTGGCCAGCCAGGACTGGTTCGTTAAAAATCTCCAGACCGCTCTCACCGCGATTCCGAAAGAGAAGCTCATCTGCGCCATCCCCAATACCGGCTACGACTGGGCGATGAAGCCGGGCCAGAAAAAAGGGACGCCGCCGGAGAGCGTTCACAGCGTGTCGGCGCAGGACGCGTGGCTTGAGGCTTCCGAGTCGGAAACGGACATCAACTTCGACGACGATGCGATGAACCCGCATTTCGCCTATCTCGACGAGTCCAACATTCGTCATGATGTCTGGTTTCTCGACGGCGTGACCGCGCTGAACCAGATGCGTGCAGCCCACTCACTCGGAATCGATACTTTCGCCCTGTGGCGTCTGGGATCAGAAGACCGCTCGCTGTGGGCGGTGTGGGATCGCCCGTTTGAAGCAGGGGCCACCTCCAGACTGAATGCCGTTCCTCCCGGTCAGGATGTCGATGACGAGGGCGTCGGTGAGATCATTCGCATTCAATCGCGTCCGGCGGCCGGGGAGCGGACCATCAAGGTCGATCCTGATACCAACCTCGTGAGCGACGAGATCTTCCAGACTCTGCCGATGCCTTATGTGGTCGACATGTATGGCGGAACGCAGCGTAAGGAAGTGGCGATCACCTTCGATGACGGCCCCGATCCCCAGTGGACGCCGAAAATCCTGGATTTGTTAAAGCAGTATGGCGCCAAGGCGACGTTTTTCCAGATTGGTGCTGAGGTCGAGAAGTTTCCCGGCATCGCGAAGCGGGCCTACGCCGAGGGACACGAGATCGGCAACCACACCTTCACGCATCCGGACATCAGCACGATTTCGAAGCGTTACTTCGAAGTGGAACTGAATCTGACCGAGCGCCTCTTCGAGAGCAAGCTGGGCGTGAAGCCTGTGCTGATGCGACCTCCATATGCGATCGATGAAGCACCCGACACCGCCGACCAGGTTCGCCCGCTGGAAATCGCACAGGACTTGGGATATATCTCCGTCGGCGAGAAGAACGATCCCAACGACTGGCGCGATAACCCGCGACGCTCGGGAAATGAAATCGCCGCGGACGTGCTGGCGAACCTGCCACCTTGTGCGCCGAAAAACCTGCGTTGCGGCAACATCATTCTTCTGCACGATGGCGGTGGCGATCGCAGCCAGACGGTGATCGCACTGGGCCTGATCCTGGAAGGATTGAAGGAGCGCGGCTATCAGGTTGTTCCTGTTTCGGAATTAATGGGCAAGAGCCGCGCTGACGTCATGCCGCTGCTGACGACCAATGAGCGCTGGGCCGCGTGGATCGACAGTCTGAATTTCTCGCTTTTCGGGCTGGTCCAGAACCTCATCATCTTCGTGTTCTTCGTTGGCGACGTGCTGATGACCGGACGTCTCGTACTGATTGGCGTGCTCGCAATTTACGATCGTTTTCACCGGCGTAAGACCGCATTTGATCCGGACTATCAGCCTGCGGTCGCGGTGCTCGTTCCGGCCTATAACGAGGAGAAGGTCATTGAACGCACGGTGCAGTCCGTGCTCGACTCGGATTACAAGAAGCTGCGCGTAATCGTGATCGACGACGGATCGAAGGACACAACGCTGGAAGTCACTCGAACCGCGTTCGCCAAGGAAATCGCTAACGGGCGGGTCACGGTTCTAACCAAGGCGAATTCAGGCAAAGCCGACGCCCTTAATTGCGGTTTGGAACAGGTGACGGAAGAGTTGTTTGTCGGCATTGACGCCGACACTATCATCGCGCCCGATGCAATTTCCAAGCTCGTGCCGCACTTCATCGATCCACGCGTCGGCGCGATGGCAGGAAACGCGAAGGTTGGCAATCGAGTGAACCTGTGGACGCGCTGGCAGGCGCTGGAATACATCACCAGCCAGAACTTCGAGCGGCGCGCACTGAATACGCTGAACGCCGTCAGCGTGGTGCCGGGCGCGATCGGCGCGTGGCGCACCGAAGCGGTTCGCGAGGCCGGCGGCTATCATCACGATACGGTGGCCGAAGACGCCGATCTCACGATGGCCCTGCTGCAGGCTGGCTATTGGGTGAATTATGAAGATCGCTCACTGGCGTTCACCGAAGCTCCCACTACCGCGAACGGATTAATGCGGCAACGATTCCGCTGGTCCTTCGGCATTATGCAGGCGGTGTGGAAACACATTGCAGCGGTCAAGCAGAAGGGCGCACTCGGCTGGGTCGCTATCCCCAACATGATCATCTTCCAGATCCTGTTGCCGCTGGTTTCGCCGTTCATCGATATTATGTTCGCGGTGGGCATGATCAGCTATTTCGTGGACAAGTATCGCCATCCTGAATCGGCGAACCCGGCGGACTTCCACAAGCTGGTCGTCTATTTTGCGTTGTTCATGGTGATCGACTTCATAGCGTCGACCATCGCCTTCGCGCTGGAGCGGCAACAACCCGGCGGTAAGCGCGACTTCCTGCTCCTCGGGCACGTATGGTTGCAGCGCTTCGCCTATCGCCAACTGTTCTCGCTGGTGCTTATTAAAACGCTCAAGCGTGTCGTCGAAGGCCGGGCCTTTGCTTGGGACAAATTGGAGCGTACAGCGAGTGTGAAACCGACAGTTACCCTCGCGAGTGAAAGGCAAGCGCAATGAGCGCGCTGCCAAGGCCCGGCTTGGACCTCGGAGTTGAAGTTGCCGGGATCGCTTTCAAGAATCCAGTACTCGCGGCCAGTGGTAGCTTTGGCTACGGCGTCGAATTTGAGGACGTTGTTACTCTGAGCCGGCTTGGCGGGTTTGTGACCAAGGGTCTCTCGCTCGAGCCGATGCCGGGAAATCCGCCGCCTCGGCTGTTTGAGACTGCAGCCGGAATGCTAAACGCGATCGGACTGCAGAATATTGGAGCGCGCGCATTTCTGGATGAAAAGCTGCCGTTGCTGCGCAAGATCGAAAACATCACGTTCCTGTGCAACGTGTTTGGCCATGCGCGGGATGAGTACGAAGAAGTCGTGCGCATCCTGAACGATGGTGAAGGAATCGCCGGCTACGAGCTGAATGTCTCCTGCCCAAATACTAAGTGCGGTGGCATTGCTTTCGGCAGCGATCCCAAGATGCTGTACGAAGTGGTCCAGTCGGTAAAGAGAATCGCGACTCGTCCACTGATCGTCAAACTCTCACCGAACGTCACCAGTATCTCGGAGATGGCGCGCGCGGCGGAAGACGCTGGAGCGGATGTGCTCTCATTGGTCAACACATTCGTGGGTATGGCGATCGATGCAGAGACACGCAAGCCGCGAATCTCCAACGTCACAGCGGGTCTTTCCGGGCCCGCAATCAAGCCGATTGCTATTCGCATGGTGTGGGAAGCTGCGAAGACCGTTAAAATCCCGATTATCGGTCTCGGCGGAATTAGTACCGCGGAGGACATCATCGAGTTCATGCTGGCAGGAGCGAGCGCCATCGAGGTTGGTACGGTGAATTTCTGGGATCCCTGCGCCTGCGAGAAGTTAGTTGATTCGCTGGAAAAATGGTGCTTGGAGCACCGAGTCGACAAGATCAGCGAACTGACCGGTGCGCTGGAGGTTTAGTCCTTACGCCGTGCTGGCGGCTTTGCTCTCCTGTAGCTTCTGAACGCTGGTGACCAAGTCGGGATCGAGAGACAGAATCGCCGAGGTATGGGTGATGTCGAAAAGCCGCCGTACCTGTTCGCGCGGTCCCGATATCCGGAACTGTCCACCGCGCTGCGAAATCTCCCCAAACATTCGCATGATGATACCCAGACCCGCGCTGTCCACGAAGTCCACGTGGGTCAGGTCCAGCACCAGTTTGCGAACTCCCTGTTCCAGCAGAGTCTGAACCATCGCCTCGGTCTCACTAAGGCGGGTCCCCAGCGTAAACCTGCCGGAACAGGAGATCCCGGTAACATCTGGCTCGAAATGAAAGATTTCCGTGGCTAGCAGCATGCAGTAGCACCGCGAAAGAGAGCGGGTAAACAGTACCACGAGCCTGACAAATGTTGAAATAACAAATCGCTTTTCAAAACCTGCTGCAGCTTTGAAATTTCGATACTGACGCGGGTAGGTATCTTGTCGGGGTAGCGCGGAAGCACTATCCTAGGTAGACCCTGCGCGCTTCAAGCCGCGTCCTCAATTAAAGGAGCGTTGCCATGAATGCCTATCGCCTATTCCAGCCAGCTCGGATCGGTGTCGTTATAGTTGTAGCATTGCTGTTAACCTGCGTGGCTTTCGCCCAGAACTACGTCGCTCCGAGCATGCCCGTGGTGGGATCGCCCAACACGGTGACCGCGAATGCGCCGGTTCCGCGCCCGGCGACTCAACCCTGCACGGTGACGCTCTTCCAGAATTTTGATTTTGCCGATTTCAATCCGAAGCCGTTTAACTACACGCCTCCTGCCGGCTGTCCAGGTCCATGGGCTGCGGTTGTGTTTGAGGCGGATTGGTCGGTCGATCCCGGCGTGCAATACGATCGTACAGCCAACATCTGGATCGCCGGAGCGAACATCTTCTTTGGCACGACGGCCGAGCCCTCATCAAGCTTTATGCGCTCTTGGCATACGGAGAGTAATCTGACCGAGTACAGCCCGCTATTCACTGTGGCGCAACAGGGCCAAGTAACCCTGGGTAACCTTGTCAATCAGCAGTACACCAGTCACTATCACGGCAGCGCGTATCTGCAGTTCTATCCACTGGCACAGGGGCAGAATCCACCTCCTGCTGCGAGCATCGTATTGCCTATGTCAGCTGGTCCGACAGGCGGCACGGTTACGCTCAACAGCCCCAGCGACCAATTGGCTGGGACTTTCACGATGCCGACGAATGTTAAAGCGGCCTATCTGGACGTTTTTGCGCAAGGCCAGCAGACCGACGAGTTCTGGTACACCTGCGCTCCGAATGACGTTGCGGCCGAACTAGCCAACTGCGGCAACAGCTCCTTCCGCGAAGCCGAAGTTACGATCGACGGCACAGCCGCAGGCGTTGCGCCCGTCTATCCTTGGATCTTCACCGGCGGGATCGATCCGTTCTTGTGGCGGCCGATTCCCGGCGTGCACACGCTGAACTTCGAGCCCTATCGCGTGGACCTGACACCTTTTGCCGGAGTTTTGAGCAACGGCCAGCAGCACACGGTTGCCATCAGCGTATACAACGCTGATCAGTACTTCTCAGCGACAGCAAATCTCCTGCTCTACCAGGACACAGGTTCCGGTCAAGTGACCGGAGCCGTCACCACCAACACGATCGGCCAGCCGGATCCGGTGATCACCGAGAACATCAGCGCATTGCCGGCAATCGTGTGGGGCACATTGTCACTGGCATCGAATCGCGGATTCACTGTGGAAGGTTACGCGAATACTTCGCAGGGCCGGGTTGATACCAAAGTTGTGCAGAGTATCGACTTCAGCAATGCGCAGAAATATTACGTCAGAACTGACGGCTCGATCTACGACCAGTATGTCGGCCAGAACACGAGCATCTCGTCAGCGACCACCACAACGATCGGAAGTAACATCACGACCGATACGAAGCAGTACTCCTGGCCACTCGCGTTGACTTATGACTACAAGGCCAATCCTGATGGCTCCTTCCAGCAGTTCAGCGAGATCCACCAAGGATTCACGAAAAGCGTCCTGGTAAAGCTAAACGGAACCGCAACCTATTCCAGTTCCTTCTCGGATGCGGTAGCTCCGACCGACACACTCCTGGTTGATGCTTCAGGACATGCCACGACGCAAGGTCAGGCTAGTTCAGAAACCTATCAGTATTCGAACTCGCTGGGCGCCTGCTGGAACGAGACAATTCACGCGTCGAGTGGGAACTTGACATCGGTGCAGGGCGGAAGCTGCCAACGCAATCGCGGCACAAAGTAAGCTTGTCAGGAAGCTAAGCAGCAGGAAACTAAGCAGCAGGAAACTAAGCAGCAGGAAACAGTCCTGCAGCGGCCTTTGTGAAGGTAGCTGCGGGGCTTTTATTTCGCCGATTGCTCGAGCTGTGCGAGTAGATCGTCAATGCGCGCCTGAAGAATATTGCGAATCGAGCATATGCCCAGCACCTTGCCGTGGTCGTCGACGATCGGCATATGGCGGTAGTGTCGCTCCAGCATCACCTGGAGCGCTTCGCTCGGTGTAGTTTCCTCGGTAGCCATTTCGACCATCGGGCTCATCATTTCGCGGACTGGCGTCTGCTTGGGGTCTCGACCGCTTAGAGCGAATTTCGCCAGCACATCACGCTCGGTAAACATTCCGGCGACGATACCCTGGTCATCGATAACAGCTACCGCTCCGACAGCTTTGTCGATCATGGTTCGGATGGCATCAGCGACACTCGCGCTCACGTCGACCGTGGCAGCGCCTTCATCGCAACATTGCAAAAGACTCATGGGGATCAATTCCTTTCGAGGAGAAACTGCGAGGTTATGTGCATTGAGCGCCCGCAGTCAAGGACATCCGGACCTGGTGTGAGTGACACAGTTGAGCAACTCTGCCGGGAAAGCGGATAATCCGGTATGCTCTCTCGACGTACTCTTACCCTTTTGCCCTTCGCCCTGACAGTGGCGCTTGGATCAGTGACGCTTTGGGCCGCCAAAGAATTTGTTGCTCCGCGCCCCGAAAACGCCAACACCTACGCCTGCAAAGATGCACATCCCAGCGAGAAGGTGGCGGCAGCGATTGAGCTGTACAACTCACCGCCCAAAAGCGATATCTTCATTACACCTTATGTCCAGGAAGGACTGCTCCCAATATTCCTGGTTATCACCAATGACGGCGATCAGCCGATTGCTCTAACGAGCATGCGAGCCGAGTTGGTAACAAGCGATCGAGCCAAGTTGGAGTCGCTGAACAACGACGACATATTCCGGCGCGTGGCTCACATCAGCGGAAATAGTACGAGTCCGCAACGCGTTGGGCCGATTCCGCTACCGGGTAATACCAAGAATAAGAAAGCGCAAAAACAGTACCAGGAGATCCTGGCGGCAAACTTTGCGGCCGAGGCCGTCGAGCCGCACACCACCAAGTCAGGCTTTCTGTTCTTTGACGTGTTCAACGTGAAGCAGCCGGTGCAAGGCTCGCACGTTTACCTCACAGGAATCCGCGACGCAAATGGAAATGAGCTGATGTATTTTGATATCCCGGTGATTCCGGCGAACGCCGCCGCGATTGGAATTCAGTAGAGGCAGCGCAGACGGGTCAGACCGCCGATTTGCTGCCCGCGCTTGACGACCGTACGGCTTTGCCCGAACGTTCCGTCACCGTGCGCAACTGCGAAAGAGACTCATCATCACCGAGGCCGATGCGGTGCAGCAGATCCGCATAACGCGGATCGTCGCGGATCGTA
Source organism: uncultured Acidobacteriaceae bacterium (assembly GCA_963780495.1). Taxonomy (GTDB): domain Bacteria; phylum Acidobacteriota; class Terriglobia; order Terriglobales; family Acidobacteriaceae; genus Bog-257. The sequence goes on along the minus strand of CAWACF010000007.1, from coordinate 62,076 downwards.
TCGTAGATAGGTCCTACCTTGAGGTAGTACAACAAAATGTCGCGAGCTTCAGCAGCTTTCTCAAGCCACTCGAAGGCCTGATTTGTATCTCCCACTCCCAGATAGAGCATGACCCACGACATGGGCGCGACGTAGGCATCCTTCGCAGCCTCGTTCAGACGACCCAGTAAGCTGAGCGCCTTCTCTTTATCTCCGGATCCGCCGTAGCACGATCCCAACGGCCCCAAGATCAGCGGATTTTGACCGGCCAGCTCGTATGCTTTTTCGAGCTCGGCGATTGCCTGCGGGTACTCCTTCTTTTGCTCCAAATTTATGGCGATGACGATGTGCGCTTCGATGTCGTTAGCGTCTACCTCGAGGGCGCTCTGTGCCTGCTGAATGGAGCGGTCGTAATCGCGGCGGTAGTGATAGACGCCTGCAAGGTAAATATTTGCCGGAACGGAGAGCGGATCGCTGGCCAGCGCGAGCCGGATCTGCTCCTCGGCTTCGTCGAATCGGCCCGTCTGCACCAGCAGCAGGTTGTAGTAAACGTGCGAAATCGGTAAGCCGGGTTTGAGCTCGATGGCGCGCAAAAACTCGCGTTCCGCTTCTTTCCAGTTCCACTCGTACCACATGCGGATGACACCCAGCGAAGCGTGTGCCTCGGCCAGCGAATCGTCCGCCGCTAGGGCTTTTTTCACTGCATCTTTCGCTTTGGGCCACGCTTCCGTCGGAGCTTCCAGGCCCCAGGACGCTACGGAAACGTGGTAATCCGCGATTCCGGCATAAGCAGGAGCATAGTTCGGGTCTAGCGCCAGAGCGCGTTCGTAGTACTCCAGCGCCTTTCCAAATCCTTCACCGCTGCGCTTATTCCACTGGAAGCGTCCACGAAGGTACAGGTCGTAAGCTTCGAAGTTGTCGGTGTAGCGCTTGACCAGACCGCTGCTGCCAATCTTGGAATCCAGCTCTACCCTCAGCAGATCGGCGATCGATTTTGCGATCTCCTCCTGGACGTCGAAGATGTCGATCATCTTGCAATCGAAGCGCTGCGACCACAGGCAGAAGCCGTCGCTGACATTCACCAGCTGCGTACTGACACGAATACGATCTGCCAAACGCCGCACACTGCCTTCGACGACAGCCGAGACCTTCAGCTGCTCGCCGATCTTACGAATATTCTGGGCCTTACCTTTGAACTCGAAGGCGGAGGTGCGCGAGACCACTTGCAATCCGGGAAGGCGCGACAGCGCGTGAATCAACTCCTCGGTGAGGCCGTCGCCGAAGTATTCGTTGTCGGGATCGGAGCCGGAGCTGAGATTCAGGAACGGAAGCACTGCCACCGAAGCGTGCGGCCGCGGCGCAACGGGAAACACCGGAACAGTCCCACTCACCACCGAGAGCGAACGCAAGACCTCAACCAGTTCGCCGGCACTATCGGGACGTGCGGTCGGGTTCTTATTGAGCGTCTGTTGAACGAGTTGGTCCAATGCAAGCGGAACATCCGGACGGCGCGCGGTAAGGGACGGAGGATCAAGATCCATAATCGCGCGCATAATCGTGGCTTCGGTACTGGATTCGAAAGGCCGGTCACCAGCCAGCATTTCGTAAAGGGTGACACCCCAGGACCAGAGGTCCGTGCGCCGGTCGAGCGGATCTCCACGCAACTGCTCGGGCGACATGTAGGGAACAGTTCCAACTACACCGCCAGTATTGGTCAAACCTACGTCGCGAGGCAGCTTGGCCAGACCAAAGTCGACAATCTTTACCTCGCCGTCAGGCAGCAACATGACGTTGGCCGGCTTGATGTCGCGGTGGATGATGCCCAGGCTATGAGCCTTCGCCAATCCTTGTGCCACTTGCTGCGCGATGCTGACGGCCTGTTTCAGCGGGAGCGGTCCACGCTCCAGCCGCATGCGCAGGTTCTCACCGGGGCAGAAGCCCATCACGATGAAGAGCTCGCCTTCGGGGGTTTCGCCAAACTCGTGGATGGTGCAGATGTTGGTGTGATCAAGGAGCGAAGCGGTGCGCGCCTCGCGCTCGAAGCGGGTGCGCTGCTCGGGGTTGAGGGCAATTTCGCGGGAGATGAGTTTGATCGCAACCGGACGGTCGAGCCGAAGATCCTGGGCCTTGTAAACCAGGCCCATGGCTCCCCGTCCCAGTCGTTCTACGACGCGGTAGTGTGAAATTGTGCTGCCGATCATCCGTATGGCCCTGGCAGAAGCTACAACTGTTCGATCAATTCGGCAGCTTATTGTACCGCTTCACCGGCTACACGAGTGAGCAGGTTAATGGTTTGAAAGGCGCTGATGCCCATCAGGCTGTGATGTTCGTCAGTGAGCGGAAGTGCATCGAGCGCGCGGTCAAGGTCGTCTCGATGGGTGGGATCGAGCTTGCCGTGCAGCAGCAGGTTGCTGAATGCCTTGCGCGGTACCCCGATCCGGTCCGCCGTGGCTTCGAAGAACGCAACGTCAGGCGGAGTTCCCTCCAGTACCGCGATAAAGCCCAGCAACGCCACGGGATGAACATGCCGTATCCAGTAATATTGCGCTCCGGCCAAAGCCGCTGCCGATGGCGGAGGTATGCGCTTCAGCACGTCCCTACGCGCGAAGCCGAGCAGCTCCAGATCGTCGAGCACCCAGTCATCGTGGCCGGTTTCTTCGGGGATGTGGTGGCGAAAATATGCCAGCATCCCTTCTGCAAGAGGATCCTTGCCCAGCAACGTCTCGCACTCCGCAGCGGCCGTCTTCATCAGCGGGACGCTACTGCGAATGACGGAGTGGTTGCGGAAGAGAAACTCCGGATAGATTTCGCGCAGGCGCGGATGGCTCCACAGCGATTCCGCTACGGCGTCCATCTCGCCGCGCATCAGTCGGATTTTGTTGCGTAGACGGCGGCTATGGCTAATGCTATTCATGGTCCCAGACCCAAGCACGACTCGGAGGCATCGAAGACCGCGGACGCCGAGCCGTACCCGCACTCCTAAAAAACAATGCCGATGGTGCGGATGTTCTGCGCCGGCTGCGCGGATTGCACGCCGCAATGCTGTTGCAGAAACGAAGCGGGCACCTTTTGGCTGATGCTGATCAAGGCGGACACTTCGTCGTCCGTGAGGCTATCGAGAGTGGCTTGGTCCGCTTGGTTAAAGGTGGCGCTGGCAGAAATGATGCCAGCCTGCGTGAGTCTGCTCAGGTTCGACATGCGAATCTCCCGTACAAAGTGAAGGTGGAAAACGTTACAAGCCGTGAGTATAGAAAGCCGGCGAAAGTGGCCGTCGCCAGTTTCAGTTGGCAAGCATGACTGCGAAGAACCCGGGTATTCGTCCGGCTAGTCGCCGATCCTGAGATTGCTCATCGTCAATCTTCTGAACCGCCGAATAAGTTTTCACAAAGTACCACATCGGCGACCATTGTCAAGTCGTTGCAGGGCTTACGGCTATTTCGTTGTGGCAAGCTGCGGGGCAAACTCTCGGTTTCAGAGCACATCCTATGCTCTGGAGAGCAGCCGCAGTGTCGAATTCCGATCTAACCGCGATACTTTGCATAGTTTTACTTCTCGTGGGACTTGCCCAGCTATTGGGCTATCTGTTCGTCAAGCTGCGCCAACCGAAGGTTGTCGGTGAGATCGCGGCGGGAATTGTCCTTGGTCCAGCCCTGCTTGGACGTCTGCCGGTTATGCAACGTCTGCTGCATTACGGCAACCACCAGGCGTACGTTCTCGATTTCGTCTACTGGCTTGGACTGCTGCTGCTCATGTTCCTCTCCGGAGCCGAGACGCGCCAGCTCTTTACCCGCGAAGAGCGACGTGAAGTTGGCTGGCTGACGATGGTCGGCACCGGTCTGCCATTTCTCCTGGCACTACTGCTGGGACCGTGGTTGGTTCGTCCTGCGCTTTTTGGTCCGAACGGCAACCGCTTGTCCCTCATCATCGTGCTCGCAGTCGGCGTGGCAGTGACGTCTGTGCCCGTGGTTTCCAAGATTTTTGCTGACTTGAAGATCCTGCACACGCGCTTCGCCCGCCTGGTGCTGGGCGTAGCTGTGCTGGAGGATATCGTTCTTTGGTTGGCATTGGCCGTGGCTACAGCGGTGGCCGGGAAGGCTGCTCTGAACCCGCGCGCATTGTCCTACCACTTGCTGGCTACAGTAGCGTTCTTCGCGCTGGGCCTCACCATCGTTCCTCGAATGGTGAAGCGCATCAACAAGTCACGCTTCAACGTGGTGGCGCAACACTCGCCTGTGGCCTACGCAATCGCGGTGCTGCTCCTGTACTGCGTTGTTGCTGGTGCACTCGGCGTCAGCTTGGTATTCGCCGCCTTTCTAGCTGGCTTTGCGGTCGTACACAAAAAGCGGAGACTTTTTGCCGAGGCTCTGGACGCGATCGGCAAAGTGTCCTTCGCGTTCTTCATCCCGGTGTACTTCGCGATTGTCGGATTAAAGCTCGATCTTGTTCACGGTTTCTCTCTCTGGATGCTGTCGGCGTTTCTCCTCGGAAGCTGCCTGATGAAGGTGCTGTCGGTTTCTCTTGCCGGCAGACTGGCGGGCTTCCGTGGTTTGGATTTATTGAATCTTGCGATTACCACGAACGCCCGTGGCGGGCCTGGAATCGTATTGGCCAGCGTTGCCTTCGATGCTGGAATTATCAGTGCGACTTTTTACACTACGCTGGTCATCGCTGCGGTTCTGACATCGCAAGCGGCCGGGGCATGGCTGGACTTTGTGATGCGCAAGGGCTGGCCATTGCTGACACCGATCGCGACTGAAGAAGCGACACTCGCGCCTGACCGCACGCCGTACACAGCTTGAGGCTTGGAGCTGCTGGCAATCTCTGTAGGCCTTTGCCACTCATGTTCATATCCGGCTAAGGGTTTCGGCGTCTGGTAGCACCGCACACACTTTTCCGGCAAAATCTAGAGTATGTTCGCGCGCAAGATCCGGGTGCAGTACGAGGAAGGCGGGCAAAAAGTCGCCTGCCCGATGAAGTGGCTGGATAGTTTCAGCATGCGCAATTTCACAAACGACCAGGTTTTCGACGATACCATTCCGGTCGCAGACGGCGAGATGGAGATAGGGATTCGCGTTCCCCTGGAGCGTCTACGCGTATCCATGGAAGACTGGTTCCGGCGTAAGAGTTATCTGCCGAAGAATGCGATCCTGCTGGTGGAAGAAGGCTAATGGCGACCCGAATAGTTTTTATCGCGATCGCCCTCGCTCTAGTGGTCGCCGCATTCTGGGCCTACCATCACGACCAGCGATTGCGAGAAAACGCCAGCCAGGTGACCATCGGCGATCCCAACGAAATCGTGCGGACATTATTGGGCGACCCCACGACCGACGGCCCGTGTGGCTCGCTGACGCCCGTTCCTAAGGGGTGTGCCAATGAATATGTTTACCGCTACTGGTACTCCATCTTCCAGCCTAAGTATGAGGTGATCTGGTTCGACAACACCGGCAAGGCTCTAGGCGAGGAGCATGTGCAGTCGCAGTTTTAGAGCGATTTCGGCATTGCTGTAGCTGGCCTTGAAAGGGCATGGCTTCAGCCGTGCCGTCTCGAAACGCAAACGGAGTCCGCCTTTAGGCCCCGAGGGACCTCGCCCTAAGCGGCTGAAGCCGATCTCATTGCTTTGCCGGTGCGGCACGCCTGAAGGCGTGCCCTTTCAAGACGGCTAAACTACGGCGAAAACGCCATAAACAAAAAATGGCACAGCTTGGGCTGTGTCACACTGCGATACTCCGTCCGTGAGCCCTACTTCCTGGGCTTGGGGCTGGCGGCCTTGATCTCCGCTGGCGCGTCGAATTTCTCAAAATTCTTCTGGAATCGCGCAGATAGATCCGCAGCCATCTTGTCGTAAGCACCTTTGTCCTTCCACGAATTGCGGGGCGAAAGCAGCTCAGAGGGAACGCCCGGACAAGACTTCGGAATGCTCAACCCGAACGCCGGCTCAACTTCGTACTCGACGTTCGCCAGCTCGCCTTCGACCAAGGCGTTCACCATGGCACGGGTATATGGCAGGCTCATACGCTTGCCTATGCCGTACGGGCCGCCCTGCCAGCCGGTGTTCACCAGCCAGCATTGCGCATTATGTTCCCGCAGGCGGCGGCCGAGCATCTCCGCATAGACCTTCGGTGCAAGCGGCATGAACGGAGCTCCGAAACAGGTGGAGAAAGTGGCTTGTGGCTCGGTAACACCGGCTTCCGTTCCCGCAACTTTCGCTGTGTAACCCGACATGAAGTGGAACATCGCCTGCTCGGGCGTCAGCTTCGATACCGGAGGCAGCACACCGAAGGCGTCGGCGGTCAGAAAGACCACGTTCTTCGGATGTCCTCCGATTCCGGGAATAACCGCGTTTTCGATGTGTTCCACTGGGTAGGCGGCGCGCGTGTTCTCGGTCTTGCTGTCATCGTCGTAGTCAGGAACTCGGGTGATGGTGTCCAGCACCACATTCTCCAGCACCGATCCGAATCCGAGCGCGTTGTAGATTTGCGGCTCGGTTTGCGGCGAGAGATGAATACACTTGGCGTAGCATCCACCCTCGAAGTTGAAGACCCCGCTCGCGCTCCAGCCGTGCTCGTCGTCGCCAATCAGGCGTCGCTTGGGATCGGCCGACAGTGTTGTCTTTCCCGTGCCGGAAAGTCCGAAGAATAGCGCCGTCACGGCGTCCTGGCCCACGTTCGCCGAACAATGCATTGGGAAAACATTGCGGTCGGGAAGCAGGAAATTCATGATGCTGAAGATCGACTTCTTTAGTTCGCCGGCATATTGTGTCCCGCCGATCAGCACCAGCTTCTTGGTGAAATTCAACATCACGAACACTTCGGAGCTGGTTCCGTCTCGCTTGGGATCGGCCAGAAAGTTGGGCGCGCAGACGATGGTGAATTCTGGCTTGTGGCTCTTCAACTCCTCGGCGGTCGGCCGGATGAACAACTGGCGTACGAAGAGGTTGTGCCAAGCGTACTCGTTGATGAACTGGACGGGTAGGCGGTACTTCGGGTCGGCGCCGCTGTAGAGGTCCTGAACAAACAACTCTTTGCCGGCGAGGTACTCCAGAACGCGCTCATAAAGTGCGTCGAAAATGTCGGGCGAGGTGGGCATGTTCACCGAACCCCAGTCCACCTTATTTTCCGTGATCGAATCGCGAACGATGAATTTGTCCTTCGGCGAACGCCCGGTGCGCGAGCCGGTTTCAGCCACTAACGATCCGCGGGAGCCTAACTCCGCCTCACCGCGACGCAGTGCTGCTTCGATCAACTGCGGAGGATGGAGATTGCGATGTACGTTGTTTTGCCCGAGCAGTTGTGAAACTTCAGGAGTTTGCAATACAGAGGACATAAAAGAGCTCCTTCAATAAAGCCGGAAATCGAAATTCACGAAAGCTGGAACGGAAGTTCAAAGCAGCGCAGAAAAATATAGAAACTCACCGGAATAGATGCAAGTCTCCCGCCCAGGAGAGGTCAGCGGGCTGCGGGTTGGAACGCTTCGTCCACCACGGCCTTCAGCTGATCGAGTGTTTCCTCAACCGTCAGGGCGTACATCTCGCGGCCGTTGTCCTCACCCGACTCGATTGCCCACTTCAAATAGTGACCCGCAATCTGCACTGCCATAGGATCGCTGATGATCTTCCCCGTCTGCCGGTTGTATTCCACCCAAGCGAGGTGAGGCAGGGCGATCCACACTGGACGATCGTCGACCAGAAACTTGATGTCGATGGCATCCGCGTGCCGCGTGGCGATAGCAACAATGAGGGCCTGATAGCGGCAGTGCACCGCTTTCCCAGTCCAGCGATCGGCAGCCTGGAAGTCGTCGTACATATCCAAGAATGATATCTGACAGCCAAGCCGAGGGGCAACGGGCATGAAGCTTGTTGCTTCGTTCCCATTATCCTGACATTCCAACCTATAGGCTCTGTGAACGTTTATCACATTCATACCCCGTTCGGGAGATGGTGGATATCACAGCCGCCCCCATAGCCTTCCCAAGGTAGCGGTTTGCGTTGTTTTGGTCATCTGCAAGTCTCTTAGAGAAAGGCACCAATGACGAAAAACGTTCGACTCTATGGTTCGCTCTCAACCGTTATACGCTGAGCGCACGCAATAAATTCGTCACCAATCCGGACGGCTCGGTCGATCTATACCTCCAGGCCGATTCGCCGGGAAAAGCGAAGGAAGCGAACTGGTTACCCTCTCCGAAAGCGCAATTCATTCCGATGATGCGATTGTACTGGCCGAAAGACAGTCCGCCCTCGATTATTGACGGCACTTGGAAGCCACCAGCGATCAAGGTCGCGGGATAACCACTCAGTAGCCCGGTACATTCAGAAGAGGCGTTTAAGGGGGCGGCTCTTCTGTTCGCGGAAAGCTTTCCTGCTGGTATTGCTGGCGCAACACAACATCAGACATCGTTAGGACCGCTCGCGCACCTCGCCCAGTGTGACAGGCACATTCATCTTGCGTCTACCGCGGTAGATGGTGACAAATACTCTGTCGCCGGATCGGTGCTTGTTCATCACGTTGGCGAGGTCCTGTTGATCGCTGATGGGATCGCCATCGATGGCGACGATGAGGTCGCCGCCGATCATGATGGCGCTAGCTCCCAAGTAGGCGCGCTCATTACCGCCCTTCAGTCCGGCCTGTTCGGCAGCTCCGCCGGGCACGACCCGGATGATCAGGATGCCGTTGTCCGCGGGCAGTCCCATTTCCTGCGCCAGCTCGGGACCGATCGGCAGCGACACGATTCCCAGCGAAGGCCGCCGGACCGAGCCCATGGTGATCAGATCGTTCAGAACTGCCTTAGCCGTGTTGATGGGAATTGCAAAGCCAATTCCCGCACTCTGATTGGAACCGCCGGTGGCGATCATGCTGTTGATGCCGATCACCTCGCCATGCGAGTTCAACAGTGGTCCGCCTGAGTTGCCGGGATTGATCGCAGCGTCCGTTTGAATCGCTTCTTCGATGTAGGCGCCTTCCGGGCTGCGAATCGGCCGCAGCGAGCTGATGATGCCGCGCGTCATAGTCCCGGACAGTCCGAAAGGATTGCCGATCGCAAATACCTTCTGGCCCACCTGTAGGTTCTTGGATTCACCCAATGTCGCGGCAACCACCTCGGGCGCCTTGATCTGTATGACCGCCAGGTCGTGGGCGCGGTCTCGGCCAATCACGGTAGCACGGTAGGTCTTCTTGTTATGCAGGGTTACATCCAGCTGCGACGAGTCACCGACCACGTGGTAGTTGGTGAGGATGTGTCCTTCCTTGTCGATGATGAATCCCGACCCCTGTCCTTCCTGCGGCACCGGGCCAAAGAAGAAATCGTAAGCAACGCTTTTCGAGGTGATGTTAACGACCGAAGGAATGACTCGCTTGTAGACCTCAATGTTGTTCTGCTCTTCGGGGTCGAGCTTCTCCGGCCCAGCGGCCTCGCTGAGTTCAACATGTGTAGGTTGCGAGATCATGCCGGCGACGGGGTTCGTGCCCTGGTGGTGCGTAGTGAACCAGTAGAACGCGCCGGCCAGGATGACTCCGAGGAGAAAAGGGCGTAGGAATTTCATTCGTTAAGAAGGTCCAATCAGTTGAGAGTTACGGAACAAAAATAGACGCAATCAAAAGAAAAGTGTAACGAAATGGGCCGGAGAGCGCACCTGAGCAGGCTGAGAATCTAGGGCCGAACACAGGGCTGCAGTCGCATCCAGATGGATTCGACCTTCGACTCGAGTTCCTCGATGCCGCCCGAGTTTTCGATCACATAATCCGCGCGGCTTGCCTTTTCTTCGTCGCTGAACTGTGCCGCGCTACGACGTTCGACCTCGGCACGGGCGGCTTCCAACGGCAGGCCGGTGCGATGGGCGTAACGCCGTATCTTGCATGCGGAATCACAGGTCACCACGATGACCTTGTCGAAATCCTTCTTCGCGCCGGCCTCGAGCAGCAGCGCGGCTTCCACAACGGCGATACCACCAGGATGTTCCCGCTCAACGTCTGCCATCCACCGATTCTGCGCCAGGACCACGGCGGGATGAACGATGGCATTCAGTTCGTCGATACGATGTGGGAACGCGAGACCAGCGAGCTTCTTGCGATTTACCGTTCCGTCGTCATTAAGGATTTCACGGCCAAACGTGCGGACCACTCCCTCGTAGGCGATGGCTCCTGGAGCATAGAGATTGTGGGCGAGTTCGTCGGCGGAGAGATAGTGCGCGCCTCGACGCCGCAACATTTCGCCCACAGTAGACTTTCCGCAAGCGATGCCGCCAGTGAGTCCTACACGGAGCATGAGTCACCACGAGCGAACCTCGCCGTTATTGGTGAAGGCGGCATGAGGTTGCCTGGAACCTCAGCAGTATAGTTCCCACCGGTCATTGCGGAAAATTCGGCGGCCCAACGCGCTGCTCCACCGGCGCCGGATAGCTGAAGATGTGCCACGCGATATCGTCGATCGACTCGCTTGAATTGGACAGGACCACAACGCCGATGTGGCGATGTGGATCATAGCCTATAAAAGTGTGGTAACCGCCAGTCTGTCCATTGTGCCAAATAATGCCGCCCCGACCCGTGACGATGTGCCAGCCGAGAGCGATCTGAACACCTGGGCCTGCCGTGCGCCGCACGCTCAACATCTTTTTCATCGCAGGCTGCAACGGGGATTGAATGATGCCCATATTTGCCGCGAGGAAGATGAGCAGATCATCTGCAGTAGAACGAATTCCTCCCGCTCCCGTTAGAGCCGGTATGCTCCATGCTTGTGCCTTGTATAACCTGCCATTGTGCCCGGGAGTGAAATCGGCCTTCATCTCCGGCGTCAACTCCACGCCGGTGCGATTCATACCCAAAGGCACCGTGATTCGGGTGCGAAGAAGGGTCCCATAGTCAGTTCCGGCACGCGTCGCCAGGATTACACCCAATAGCCCGACTCCGAGGTTCGAATATTCGTATTTCTCCCCGGGATCGCGTGGTAGCTGGTACTTGTTAAGGAAGTCGTACATCTGCTCGGTGGAATAGTCCCAGCTCGAATTAGTGGCCTCGCGCGGCAGACCAGAGTGATGCGTCGCCAGATCCAGCAGCGTAATCTGCTTGCCGTTTCTCGAAGGCGCATGGACCGACGCCGGAAGATATTCGGAAATTGGGTCGGAGAGTTTAACCTCGCCATCCAGCACCATCTCCGAAAGCAGCAGCGAGGTAAAAACCTTGCTGATCGATCCGATCTCGAATACGGTATCGCCGTTCGGCACGCGGGCATCATCCTTGTCGAAATGCCCATAACTGATGATCTCTCGTGCCTTCTTGGTAATCACTCCGACGACAATGCCGTCACTCTTATGCTGGGCATCGACCCGCTGTACCAGCATGTCCTGAATCTGCTTGGCGGTGGCTAGCGGGCCGGGAATTGCCTGAGCGACGCTCCTCGTTGAAAAGCTAGCCAGCGACAGAAGAACGCCAATCGTGCTGAGCCGATTTCGCAGCCTGGGCGTCATCGAAGGCTAGGGTAACCGATTCGAGAATTCCAGGTTTAGCCGCATTTGCTTTGTATCATAAAGTACTTGACATATCTGTTCCCCAGCGTTAGTCTTGGCGGCGATGCCTGATTCGCGCCCCTGCCGCCGTAAAAGCACTCGGCTTCCAGCCTCTGACGAGCCGGCTGCCTTGGAGCATCTGCGCGTCATCCGCCAGACGATGGAGCGCAGTTCGGCTTTTACCGCCGTGCCCGGATGGGGATTCTGCATCATGGGCGTAACGGCATCGTTGGCAGGTCCCATCGCCTATCGTCAGAGGAATGCTGAGGGATGGCTGGCCGCGTGGCTGCTGGAGGCGCTAGTGGCTTCTACGATCGCGCTGCTCATGATGCACCAGAAAGCCACGCGGCTCGGCACCGAAGTCCTCTCCATCTCAGGGCGCAGGCTGTTTATCGGTCTACTACCGGCATTAGCTGCCGGAGGCCTGCTGACCATCGCCCTGATGTGGAGCGGTCCTGTGAGGCTGATTCCGGGAGTCTGGCTGGTGCTTTACGGGGTGGCCGTCATGCAGGCTGGAGCATTCTCGGTGCGGACGGTGCCGGCCATGGGGGCAGCCTTCGTCGCCTTTGGCGCAGTCGCGCTACCGTTGCCATGGTTGTGGTCGAACATGGTTCTCATTGCCGGCTTCAGCCTGTTGCACGTCATTTTCGGAGTCATCATTGCGAGGAGGCACGGTGGGTAGGCACGCACTCAATCCAGAAGATCGGTCATCAACGCGGGCTGCGCGCGTCACGACCCGGCGGCACGGAAGCTCTGAAGCTCTGAGTCTCGATCCTGTGATCCACGAGCGCGTTCGACTAGGCATCATCAGCGCCCTTGCGGTCAACGACACGCTCACCTTCAACGATCTGAAGGGCCTGTTGGAGATCACCGACGGCAACCTGAGTGTCCACGCCCGCAAGCTGGAAGAGGCGGGATACGTACGCTGCACAAAGTCATTCGTCGGGCGCCAGCCCCGCACGGAATTCAAACTGACTACGGCGGGCAGGCGCGCGTTGGAAAACTATCTGGAGCAGATGGAATCGGTCATCCGGTCGGCCCGTACTACCCCGTGAGAATCGTCGTGAAAGAGGACGTATGCAGTCCGAACGAATCAATCGCATCAGCGGCCGACTGGCAATCGGCCTGTCGGCCACCGCACTGCTGGCAGTGATAAGCGGCTATTTCCAGCCGCCTCAACCGGACGAAGGCAGCGCAGCCCATATTTTTCAACTCTCCATCGTGATGCTTGTGCCGACGATGCTGCTATTTCTCGGCACCGCTGATTGGAAGCAGCCCTGGCGGAGCATTCGCTCTATGACCGCTCCGGCGGCCATGGTGCTGGTTGCGTTCGGCGCTCTGTATTGCCTGGAGCATTTTTACTTTTAGCAGGGCCGGGCTTTCCGCAGCGCAATATCTCGGCCATTACTCTGAAACGCATTGCTTGTCGAAGAGAAATCATGTATCGGAATGTGAATCTGGACGCGCGCCTCGCGGCTATGCTTTTTCTCGGTGGAGCTTTTCTTCTGCTGGTGCTCATGCTGGCGGCACTCACCCTTTATTTCGGCCGCAGGGCATGGGTACGCTATTCGCTTTCTGCAGCCGCGGTCCTGGTGATTACCTATATCGGAGTGCTGCTGGCATTCTCGGCCTTTAGTCACGACCATACCTTGGCAACTGGCGAGGAGAAATACTTTTGCGAACTCGACTGCCACCTGGCTTACTCGGTTCAGAACGTCGAATACCTTAAGCAGATCGGCGACACCGTCGCCAATGGAGAGTTTTACGTCGTGACGGTACGTGGACGATTTGATGAAACTACAATCGCACCGTGGCGCCCGCGAGGCGTCCCGGTGACCCCCAATCCTTTGAGCTTCACGCTGATAGATGGTCAGGGAGACGCAATTGGTGTTTCGGCGATGGGCCAGAAAGCCTGGGAAGCGGCCCATGGTGTTTCCCCATCATTGCTGCGTCCTTTGCGTCCAGGAGAATTTACCGAAGCGACAATGGTCTTCGACACAGCAGCCGCGATGCGCGATCCCAGGCTGCTGGCTTCGTTTAGAGTCTTTCCGACACAGGTGTTGATAGGAGACGAAAACAGTCTCCTCCACAAGAAGACCTACTTTGCCCTTTGATCCCTGGCAAGCTCGATCTGCCCTTCGACAATCGGTGAGGCTAGCAAGCTTCTCTTCCACGCCTACGCTGCGGACTAGGCTCTAACGCATCTTGCGTATTAACTTACCCGTCCTGTTCCCACATGCATCCAAACTTCATCGCCTTTCCGCAACAATGTAAACTGGCATCCAATCGACCGGCGGACAGTGCTCTATGTTTTGGTTCGGAATTTTCTTTTTTCTTTCGGGACTATGCAGCATCGTCTACGAGCTGGTGTGGCTCAGGTTGGCGATGGCCAGCTTCGGCGTCACGACAGCCCTGGTATCAATCCTCCTATCCGTTTTCATGGCGGGATTGGGTGCGGGCTCCTGGTTTGCGGGAAGATGGGTGCGCCGCTATGGTGACCAACTCAAAACCCCACCTCTTCGTATTTATGCCATGTGCGAGCTGCTGATCGGCATCTCCGCGCTGCTAGTTCCGCTGGAGCTTCTCTGGGGCAGCCACTTGCTGGAGAAGATATCCGGCAGCGCAACGGTATCCTCGGGAGCCTTCTACATGCTTTCCGGAGCGTGGCTTGCACTAACGCTGATTCCCTGGTGCGCCTGTATGGGAGCGACAATTCCCCTGGGAATGTATGCCATCCGGCGCGGTTTTCAGGAAAGCTCGCAACGCTCGTTTAGCTTCCTGTACATCGCCAATGTTCTCGGAGCTGTTGCCGGCGCCGCTGTGGCTCCCATGCTGATTGAGCTTTATGGCTTTCACGGCACATTGCGGAGCTGCGCCATTCTAAATGGCGTGATCTTTGCATCGGCATTCGCTCTCGCGCTCTCACGGCGCTGGCCCACTGGAGAGCCGCAGCAATCCGATGCGCGAACGCCGCTGGTCACCACGGGCGACCGGTCAATCCTGCTGCTACTTTTCGCAACTGGCGTGGCCACGATGGCAGCTGAGGTGATATGGCTGCGCTTGTATACGTATTTTGTCGGACCGTTCGTGTACTCCTTCGCGGAAATTCTTGCGGCTTACCTGTTGGCGACATTCTGCGGATCGCAAGTTTACCGCTTCTGGAGTCGCCGTACATCGCGGCACGAGAGCCGGCTGCTGTGGGTCTCGCTGGCATTTTTCGGACTGCTGCCCCTGCTGACCGCTGATCCGAGATTTGGGATGCAGAGCGATTTGCGCATCTTCCTCGGCGTGTTTCCGTTCTCTGCGGTCATCGGCTTTCTTACGCCGATGCTGGTTGACCGCTGGTCGGAAGGCGATCCTGATCGCGCCGGGCGCGCCTACGCCGTCAACGTCATCGGCTGCATTGTTGGTCCGCTGCTCTCAGGCTTTTTGCTGCTTCCCGTCCTCGGCGAACGCAAGTCGATGCTGATTCTCGTTTTGCCATGGGTCGCAATGGCCTTGCTCGGACGCAAACGCGAGGAGCGAGGATTGCAACTTGCCGCGACCGCAGCGCTGTTAATCGCAGCGGTGAGCCTGTTCTTTCTAACCAAAGACTATGAAGTGGATTTTCCCGGCAGCCTCATCCTGCGCGACCGCACGGCCACTGTCCTTGCCTACGGAAAAGGAATGGACAAGATTCTGTTGGTCAACGGAGTGGGGATGACCAGTCTCACGCCGATCACGAAGATGATGGCCCACTTTACCCTCGCGCATCTGCAGCAGCCGCCAAAAAAAGCCCTGATTATCTGCTTTGGTATGGGGACGACGTTCCGCTCGGCGCTGTCGTGGGGTATTCCGGTCACTGTGGTTGAGCTCGTGCCAAAGGTGCCCAAGCTGTTTCCTTATTATCATCCCGACGGACGAGCGCTGCTGAAGTCACCGAACGCCCACGTCGTGATCGATGATGGGCGCCGTTTCCTGGACCGCACGAACCAGAAGTTTGATGCGATCATCATTGACCCCCCGCCACCGATCGAGGCCGCCGCCTCGAGTTTGCTGTACTCGCGCGACTTCTACGCTGTGGCGAAGCAACACATGACGGCGGGCGGCATTCTGCAGCAGTGGATCTATGACGGCGGCGACAATACGGATCGGGCGGCGATCACCAAGGCGTTGACCGATGTCTTTCCATACGTGCGCGCATATCAATCCCTTGAGGGCGGGCCCGCCTATCATTTCCTCGCCAGCACAAATCCCATCCCCGACTTCACGGCTGAGCAACTGGTTGCCCGTACGCCGGCCAATGCCCTCACCGACATGATGGAATGGGGCCCGGCAAAGACTGCTCTGGACCAGTACGGATTGCTGGTATCGCATGAAGTCCAAACAAAAGACCTGATCGCTCCGGCGGCGAATACCCCTTCTTTACAGGATGATCGCCCCATCAACGAGTACTACTGGTTGCGCCAGAAGTATCCGCGGCTATTTGAAACGCTGCAGTGAGCGGGCCGCTGCTCATTCAACTTCGCGCTTCTCGCAATGCGATAGACTAATCCACTCTTTCCCTAAAGGGTTACGGCGGCATTGTTATGATCTGGTTTTCCGCATTCTTCTTTCTGTCAGGCCTTTGCAGCATTGTTTACGAGCTTGTATGGCTTCGGCTGGCGATGGCGAAATTTGGCGTCACAACGCCGCTGGTCTCTATCGTCCTTTCCGTGTTCATGGCCGGTCTAGGCGCCGGATCCTGGATTGCCGGCGTGGCGATGCGGCGTTACGGGGACCGGTTGAAGCCAGCACCTTTGCGGCTGTACGGGTTGATCGAGCTTGCGATAGGCATGTCGGCGCTTGCAGTTCCCGCGGAGTTGGCCTGGGGCAGTCATTTGCTTGCCCAGATATCCGGCTCGGCGTCCGTTTCGTCGGCCAGCTATTACCTGCTCTCGGGAGCGTGGCTGGTGGTGACGCTGATTCCATGGTGCGCGTGCATGGGAGCAACGATTCCGGTTGCCATGTTCGCTATACGCAGGTATCCGGGCAGCGAATCCCAACGCTCATTCAGCCTGCTCTATCTCGCAAATGTCATCGGAGCTGTCGCCGGCGCCTGCATTACTCCTGCGCTGATTGAGCTGTACGGCTTTCACGGCACGCTTCGCACCGGAGCGCTGTTCAATGCTGCCATCTTCACCGGAGCCATGGTGCTGTCCTTCAAGGTGGCTAGTGGCGAGAAGGCCAAGGTGCCGGTCCTAGCCGCCGCAATTACTCCAGCCACTACGAATCAGCAAGCGATCCTACTCTTGCTCTTCGCTACCGGTCTGGTCACGATGGGCATGGAGGTGATCTGGATACGCCTGTTCACCTTCTTCATCGGGCCTGTCGTTTACTCGTTTGCGATGATCCTGGCGGCATACCTGGGAGCAACATTCATCGGCTCGAAGATCTACCGCATCTGGAGCGAGCGGCATCGGGAACCGGAGAGCCGGCTGCTCTGGATTTCGCTGGCGTTCTTCGGACTTCTGCCGCTGCTGACCGCCGACACGCGGTTACCGATGCATCCCGATCTGCGCGTCATTGTTGGCGTGGCTCCGTTCGCGGGAGTGATCGGCTTCCTCACGCCGATGCTGGTGGACCGCTGGTCGGGCGGCGATCCCGATCGCGGCGGCCGCGCGTATGCCGTGAACGTCTTGGGCTGCATCGTGGGACCGCTGCTGGCCGGATTCCTGCTGCTTCCATTGCTCGGAGAACGCATCTCGATGCTGATTCTGGTACTGCCCTGGCTGGGCATGGCAATTGTGGGAAGCAAGAAGAAGGAGTCTGGGTTATACACCGCGACCAGCGCCGCGATCGTGCTGGCGAGCTTGACGGTGTTCTTCTTCGCTCGGGACTACGAAATCTTCTACAACGATGGCATCACCCTGCGCGACAGCACGGCCACCGTCATCGCCAGCGGACAAGGCATGCATAAGAAGCTGCTGGTGAACGGCATCGGCATGACAGTCCTCACGCCGGTGACGAAGATGATGGCGCACTTCACCCTTAGCCACCTGCAGCAGCCGCCACGCAATGTTCTGATCATCTGCTTCGGGATGGGAACGACATTCCGTTCGGCGATGTCTTGGGGAATTCCAGTGACTGTAGTTGAGCTGGTGCCCAGCGTGCCGAAGCTATTCACCTATTACCATCCGGACAGCGCCGTCCTGCAAGATTCACCGCGGGCGCACATCGTCGTTGACGATGGCCGGCGTTTTCTCGATCGCTCGACAGAAAAATTCGACGCAATCATCATCGATCCGCCGCCGCCGATTGAAGCTGCCGGATCAAGCCTCCTCTACTCGCGTGAGTTCTATCAGCTGGTGAAGCAGCACCTCACGCCTGGAGGCATTCTGCAACAGTGGTTCTTCACCGGCGACAACGCGGATAAGGCTGCCGCCACGCGCGCCCTGACCGACGTCTTCCCCTATGTGCGCGTGTTTGCATCCGTCTTCGGCAATACCGGATATCACTACCTGGCCAGCATGCAGCCAATCCCGGACCGAACTGCAGAGGAGATGCTGGCACGCATGCCCCGCCCCGCCGTGACCGACATGATGGAGTGGGGTCCGGCGAAGGCACCGGTGGCTCAGTTCAACTTGATGCTTTCGCAGGAAACGTCGCCGCAAGCTTTGATTGCGTTATCGCCGAATACACCGGCCATGGACGACAATCTGCCGATCAATGAATACTATTGGCTGCGCTCCAGCTATCCCGGCTTGGTAGCTAGGTTGCGCTAGCTGGATACAGATTTCTATTCGGCGCGTAGGACCTCGACAGGATCGACCAGGGTAGCGCGGAAGGCGGGAATGCAGGCTGCACCCAGTCCGATCAAGGCCAGCAAGAGTAGCGTGAACGCGGCCGACAGGGGATCGGCTGGGGCGACGTCGAAGAGTATTGTGCTGAGCAGGCGACCGACCGCAAACGCTGCGACAATGCCCATCAGAACGCCCGCGCCAACCAGCAACGCGCCTTCTTTCAGGAACAGCCCCATCACCTGCGTGCGCCGTGCCCCAAGTGCCATGCGGATGCCGATCTCGCGCACGCGCTGGCGAGCGGCAAATGCCAGCACGCCATAAACCCCTAGCGCCGCCAATCCCACGGACAACAGCGCGAAGAAGCCGAGCAGGAGCGCCGACAGCCGCGGTCTTGCCAACGAATCAGCTAATACGTCATCGATGGTCTTCACCTCAGAGACGCCGAGGCTGGGATCTAGCGAAGCCACGGCTTGCCGCAACGCCGGCACGACCGAAGATGGGTCCAGCGCTGTGCGCACCAGAAGAACCTGGCCGTTGGGATATCCGGCAAAGTAGACAATGGGCGCAGTGACAGCGTCGACGCCAAGATCCTTTGCGTCGGAGACCACGCCGACAACGGGCAACGCATCGGGTTTCGCGGTCAGCACGTTCATCAGGATGCGGCTGCTCAGCGGATCACGATCGCTGAGGTAACGCCGCGCGAAAGCTTCGTTCACGATGAAGGTCCCCGCTGGGTCGTCAACATCCTTCTGCTCGAACATGCGTCCCGAACGCAGCCCGACGCCAATGGTTCGGAAGTATGACGGGCTGACGGCGCGGATCTGCGTGACCGGAAAATTGCCGGCTTCGGGCGGCGGTGCGCCCTGAACCGCAAATCGCGTAAGCGATATGGAAGGAGTTAACGGGAGCGCGTTGGTGATATCGGCCGACGTCACGCCTGGAATGCTTTCCACCTGCTCTTGCAGGCGCTTCGAAAAATTGTTTACCTCATCGGGTTTGCTGTAGAGGTTCGCCGGCAGATCAATTTTGGCGGCCAGCAGATGATCGGTGGGGAAGCCCGGATCGACGGCCAGGAGTTTCTCAAAGCTGCGCAGCAACAACGCCGCGCAGAATAGCACCACTACTGCAAACGCCAGCTCCGCCGCGGCGAGAACATTGCGCAGACGATTGCGGCCTCCGATGACGTTTGCCTGCGCGTCGCGCAAGCTGCTGTGTATCGACGAGCCGGCATGGAACGCGGGGAAGGTGCTGAAGAGGATTGCGGTCAACAGGGCGAGCGCGGCGGTGAAAGCCAGCACCGGCGCGTTCAGCGCAATCGGCTGCGGCAAAGCGAAGTGCTCGTCGGCCACACGCGACAGGCCGTAATTCAGCAACGGCATGGCGGCGGTCGCGAGCAAAGTTCCGGTGATCGCTCCCAGGACGGAGAGCACCAGACTCTCTGCCAGGAATTGCCGCAGCAGACGCGAGCGCGTCGCACCCAGTGCGGACCGGACGGCTATCTCGCGCCGGCGGTTGCTGGTGCGGACCAGCAGCAGGTTGGCGATATTAACGCAGGCGATGAAGAGCACTAGCGCGACTGCGGCAAACAGCGCCAGCAGCGTCGGGCGAAGCTGGCCGACGAGCGCGTCACGCAGGGGAAGAATACGGACGCCAAGCTTGCGATTCGTCGCCGGATAACTCTCCGCCAGGCGGGCCGCAATGGTATTCATCTCGACGCTCGCTTGCTCCAGCGTGACCCCCTTTCGCAGACGAGCCACGACATCGGTTGCATGATACTGCCGGCTGGTGCGCTCTGCCTGGTCCAGCTGTGCCCACGGCAGCCAGAGGTCGGTCTGCAACGGGTATTGCGCTTCAGCTGGCATCACTCCGACCACCGTGAAGTGTTGGCCGTTGATAGCAAAAGCCTTGCCGATGATGGATGGGTCGCTGCCGAACCGGCTCTGCCAGATGCGACCGCTGATAACCGCGTCGTGAATGCCGGCGTCCTCATCGTCCGGCGCCAGGAAGCCGCGACCGAGCTGCGGCCCAATGCCCAAGGTAGGGAACAGATCCGAACTCGCATACGCCGCGTGCAGAGGTGAGGTCTTGCCGCTGATGGTCACTTGCGCGAAGGCCTGATGGACGTCACTGTACGCCGCGATTCGCTCGAAACTCTTGGACTGCACGCGCCAGTCCTGCACGTCGCGAGCGCCAGCGGAAATGATT
Source organism: uncultured Acidobacteriaceae bacterium (assembly GCA_963780495.1). Taxonomy (GTDB): domain Bacteria; phylum Acidobacteriota; class Terriglobia; order Terriglobales; family Acidobacteriaceae; genus Bog-257. Next base: position 41,637 of record CAWACF010000007.1, on the reverse strand, counting down.
CCCGCTTGCGGGTGAGTCTCCTTGATCAGGACCAGCCGGTCGGCCTGAGGAAACGGCAGTGACCGCAGCAGGACGGCGTAAACGGCACTGGCGATGGCCGTGTTCGCCCCGACACCAAGCGCGAGCGTCAGAATCGCGACCAGGCTGAAGCCAGGCGCATTGCGCAGCTGCCGGATTGCGTACCGAAAATCGTAAAAAAGCCCGTGCATCCAAATTCCAGGTGAAGAATAGACTCTGCATTCGGTCTTCCAAAGACGTCTGCTCGTAACTACCAGACCAGCTTTGGTTTAGATGTGGCCAGCAAATCACGATGGCACTCGATGTGTCCACCATCGAACGGCGCTGTCTGGGATGGCACAGCTCCAGGCAGGGCCGCCCATTATAAAGCGGACTTAAGGGTAGAATGTCAACGCTCCTCGCCTCCCGGAATAGGGACGCCAGGGAGTGCAACGATCGGCCTACGGCAGGGGGTGAATGTTGTGTCGCCAACCATTGGCAATGGCAAAATTTGTTACATCGAGATTCCCGCAACGGATGTTGCGCGATCGGCGGGCTTCTACCAACAGGCCTTCGGCTGGAACATTCGGACTCGCGGCGATGGCGCAACGGCATTCGACGACGGAGTGAGCGAAGTCAGTGGCGCCTGGGTGCTCAGGCGGCCTGCGGCTGCGACACCCGGACTGATGGTGTACATCATGGTCGACAGCGTCGCCGCGAGTATCGAAAAGGTGATTGCCGCCGGGGGAGAGATTGTTCAACCGATCGGAGCCGATGCGCCCGAGATTACGGCGCGTTTCCGCGACCCGGCTGGAAACGTAATGGGCCTGTATCAGCAACCGGCTTAGCTGGTTGAGTGAAATCCGCCCGAAAATTAAGTGCGGATCGTGCAGAATGAGGGTGTAAGGGTCCGCCCCGGCAGAGCCATTGCTCCGCCTATTCATTGACATGGCGGGTGGCTGTAGTCTATTCTTAGTTCTTTCGCAGTCCTGCGTTTGCCCGCCTGTAGGTCTTTAGCGCGTCCAGCGCCAGAACCAAGCGGCTCTTTCGCGGTTTTTCAAATATCTGGGAGAGTTTGAGATGTCAACCTATTTCCCCAAAGGGGAAATTGCGCGCAAGTGGTTTGTCATTGATGCTGACGGCGAGACGTTGGGCCGGCTGGCCTCTCGTGTGGCGCGCATCCTCTCTGGCAAGGACAGCCCCAAGTACACGCCGTTCATCGACACTGGTGATCACGTCATCGTGATTAATGCCGCCAAGATCCACATTTCCGGATTGAAGGCGGACAGCAAGCTTTATCACCACTACTCGGGTTACCCGGGTGGCATGAAGACCGAGGAATACAAGAAGCGGCTTCAGCGCAAGCCGGAGCAGATTGTGGAAGAAGCGATTGTCGGCATGTTGCCCCACACGAAGCTGGGTCGCGCGATGGCTGGCAAGCTGAAGGTTTATCGGGACGACAAGCACCCGCACACTGCGCAGAAGCCGGAAGCTCTGGCGCCGGCAAAGCGCGCGTAGCGCAATTTTTCTGGAAGGATCAAGGGAGCTTGGCTCCCGACGGATAAACAATGGCAGAACTGGTTCAGTATTACGGCACGGGACGTCGCAAGTCGAGCGTAGCTCGCGTGTTCCTTCGTCCCGGCAATGGCGAATTCAAGGTTAACGGCAAAGCGTTCGATGAACACTTTGTAACCGAAGCGCAGCGCATCATGGCGAAGTCGGCCTTCGTGCTGACCGAGACGACAGGCAGTTTCAATATGACCTGCACTGTGAACGGCGGCGGCGTGAATGGCCAGGCTGGAGCGGTTCGCATGGGTGTTGCCCGTGCGCTGCAGGAGTTCAATCCTGAACTGCGTCCCAAGCTGAAGGCTGAAGGCTTCCTGCGTCGCGATGCACGTGGCAAGGAACGCAAGAAGTACGGTCAAAAGGGCGCGCGTAAGCGCTTCCAGTTCAGCAAGCGGTAAAGTACCTGGTTGTCGGTTGTCAGTTCGCAGTTGTCCGATTTCGCCGACAACTGACAACCGCCGACTGACAACTCGCCTTTTGGTTCCGGGGGCGAGCGTCTTGAAAGCACTTCAACCGGAACGAATCTTTCCCGCACTCGCGTGCGGGTGACTGGGAAAAGCAATCTGGAGCGCGAGTTCCGCGCAAAAGATGCAAGCCGACCGAGGAGGTAGCTTGGCAAATATCACGATGAAGGAGTTGCTCGAAGCGGGCGTTCACTTCGGGCATCAGACGAAGCGGTGGAATCCGAAGATGAAGGAATACATCTTCGGCGAGCGCAACGGAATTTACATCATCGACCTGCAGAAGACGCTGAAGATGTTCAAGGAAGCGTCCAAGTTTGTGCAGGACCAGGCAGCGGACGGCAAGCTGGTGCTGTTCGTCGGCACCAAGCGCCAGGCGCAGGACGCCATTGCTGAGGAAGCGACTCGCAGCGGCATGTTCTACGTGAATCAGCGCTGGCTGGGCGGCCTGCTCACAAACTGGGTGACGGTGCAGAAGTCGGTGAAGCGGCTGAAGGAGCTCGACGAGATGGCCACGGATGGCCGCTACGAGCTGCTGCCGAAGAAGGAAGTGGTCAAGCTGGAGCGGGAGCGCAAGCACCTGCAGGCGAACCTTGCGGGCATCAAGAATCTGAATCGCCTGCCGGATGTGCTGTTCGTGATCGACTCCAACAAGGAGCAGATCGCGGTGAAGGAAGCCCGCAAGCTGGGCATTCCGGTGGTTGCGGTGGTCGACACCAATTGCGATCCGAGCGAAGTGGATTATGTGATTCCCGGCAACGATGACGCGTTGCGTGCGATCCGACTGTTCGCTTCGAAGATCGCTGATTCGGTGGTCGAAGGATCGCAGGCCGCAACTGACAAGCAGACGGCGGACTTCTCCGCCGGTGTGCAATACAGCGAAGATGCGGAAGCTGCCGCCGCCAGTCCCGCGACCGAAGAGGGTGCTGTTGCGTCGGCGGAAACGTCGACCATCGACGACTCCGAAGAGGTCAGCATGGAAGAGGTGCTGGGCCGCGGAGGCCGTCGCGCCGCAGAAAATACAAGCGCGTAAGCATCGACTCGAGTTTTACGAGTATCACACGGCCCGCGCATGGAATCGGCGCGGGCATTGTTTTCTGGAGGGCGCTCCTCCAGTTCGCCTTTCCGCTCCTCGCTAGAGCTGAAGCGTTACGAATCTGGGAGTGCGGCCTAAGTTTTCATAAAATGCGCCTTTCGTCCTTCGTCGCGAAAAGCGAATAGCGAAAGGCGAGGAGCGAGGATTTTCCGAAAGATGAGTACTACGACCGTGAACAACATTTCAGCAGCACAGGTAAAAGAGCTTCGCGAGAAGACAAACGCCCCCATGATGGACTGCAAGAATGCCCTGACCGAAGCCAAGGGCGACATCGAAGCAGCCATCGTCGTTCTTCGCAAGAAGGGCATTGCCACCGCCGCCAAGAAAGCGACGCGTACCACCAGCGAAGGCTCGGTGGCCAGCTACATCCATGCCGGTGGCAAGATCGGCGTCCTGGTGGAAGTGAATTGCGAGAGCGATTTCGTTGCGCGCACCGAGGATTTCAAAGGCCTGGTGCACGACATTGCCATGCATATCGCCGCCACCGATCCGCGCTTCATCCGCAAGGAGGACGTGACGCCGGAGGCCTTCGAAAAAGAGAAGGACATCTACCGCGCACAGGCTGCCCAGACCGGCAAGCCCGCTCCGGTAGTTGAGAAGATCGTCGAAGGTAAGATGGCCAAGTTCTATGAGGAGGTGTGCCTGTACGAGCAACCCTTCATCAAAGACCAGACCATCACCGTCTATCAGATGATTGCCGCTGTGGTCGGTAAGCTGGGCGAGAACATCTCGGTCCGCCGATTCGCGCGCTTCAAGGTGGGCGACGTAGGCGAGACTATTGCCATCAGCAAGGCCGCCGATCAGGCAGCCGAGTAACGAATTAACAATCAAACAAAGACCGTCAGGGCGGGAGCCAATCCCGCCCTTATTCTTGCCTGCACAAATCCGCCCAACTGCTCACAACTCGAAGTTACTGCTGCGGCTTGGTCAGCATGACCTTGGTGATGCGGATGGAGTTATTGCTACCCATCTCATAGCCCACTGTGATCGGCTGATTCGCGTAGGCCTGCACCGAATTGGGGTTGCTGATGGTGTAAGTGGTTCCGTTGCTGCTTAAGGTCTTTCCGTTGGCACTGATCGTTCCCGTCAAAGTCTGACCACCCTGCGAATCGGTGCTGGCGCTGCTTCCGGCGTCCTGATTTGATTGCGGCGACATGGCCTGACCATTGGCGGGCTGCGGCATAGGCTGGGTGCTGTTCTGGTCAGGCGGCTGTCCCATGCTCGGGTTCGCCGGAGTTGACGGCTGTGTGGTGTCCTGGGCAAAAGCGGGCATCGCTATTACCACAGCTAGAGCTAGTACGGGTAACAACATCTTGATCTTGGTCATGGCACCTCTTAAACGTCTTTAAGGTTCTCCGCTAGATCGGAGGTGTTAATGAGACGACATTTTCAAGAGCGGGGTTCGCTGGAATCGGATGTTGCCGGCAAGATCGCTTCGAAGATCCAAACACCTTTCAGATCAATGGCTTATCTACGCACTTCCGTTCGATGCAAGTGCTTGCGTTCCGAAATTGTTTCGCAACGAGGAAACCGACCGCGTCCCGGTCAAGTCGATCAGATGGCGGTCATTCCCTTATCGCGGCAAGAAAGGCGGATCCGTATTTGTCCAGCTTCGCCGGACCAATACCTTTGATCCCGGATAGCGCCAGCAGATCGGCGGGGGCTGCATGGGCGATAGCCTGAAGCACTGAGTCATGTGCCACGCAGAATGCAGGGACGCCCTGATCCTGGGCCAATTTCAGGCGCAGTTTTTTTAGCCGCTCGAATCGGTCGAGTCCGGAGTCGTCCAGTTCGCGGAACTCTGTGGTCGGAGCGTTTCGGCTGCCGGAGCGCCTCACGGAAGCGACAGGGTCGGTCTGCGGTTCTGGTTTTTGCATACGCACCTGTCCGCGGCAAACGTCGCACCTGCACTGTTCAGGAACGCTGTCGTCGCCGAAGTATTCCAGGATGGCGAGACGGCGACAGTCGCGCCTGTAAGCATAAGAGAACATCTGTTCCAGCTTTTGCCGAGCGTGGGCTTGCAGCATCAAGATCTGCGCTTGTGTGATCGCGGGATTGTTTTCGCCGATCTTGTCGATAAAGAACTCCTGCGTGTGACGATCACGCGGACTGCAATAGAGAACGCATTGCGCGGGTTTGCCATCACGTCCGGCTCGTCCTGCTTCCTGGTAGTACGCTTCCAGGCTGGCTGGAATGTTGTAGTGAATCACGAAGCGGATGTCCGGCTTGTTGATCCCCATGCCGAAGGCATTGGTTGCAACCACCACCGCACCCTGAGCTGACATGAAGTCCACCTGACTCCGCTTGCGAGCCTCAGAATCCATTCCCGCGTGATACGCGCGAACCGTCCGCCGCGGGAACTTTCCCTGAAACAACGCTGCCAGCTGTTCGGCGAGCCGTCGCGTTGCGCAGTACACGATGCCGCTGCCAGGCTGCTTCGATAGGCCTTGCAGCAATGCGGCGTCCTTTTCAGCCTCGGTGTCCAGCCGGCGGCAGGCGTAGGTCAGGTTGGGACGATCGAATCCCGTGACATGCACCTTCGGAGTGCGAAGCCCGAGCATGCGAACAATGTCATTGCGAACGTTGGGAGTCGCTGTCGCCGTCAATGCGATCGTCGCCGGAGAGCTCATCAGCTCCCGCACCTCGCCCAGCCGCATATATTCCGGACGGAAGTCGTGTCCCCAAAAACTCAGGCAGTGCGCCTCGTCCACAACCAGCAGCTTAGGACGAAGTTCCGGCACCAGGCGCTGGAAGGAAGGCGCCGCGAAGCGTTCGGGGGCAAGATAGAGCAGGCCGGAAAAATCGCTTCTGAGCTGCGCCAGGACTCGTGACTGTTCGCTTGAGGACAGGGAGCTGTTCAAGAGCAGCACCGGGATTCCCAAGGTCTGCAACTGATGAACCTGGTCAGCCATTAAGGAAATCAGTGGAGACACGACGACGGTCAAGCCCTTCAGCAGCACCGCCGGAAGCTGGAAGCAGAGGCTCTTGCCCGCTCCGGTCGGCATTACGCAAACAACGTCATGGCCGGTGAGCACGTCCTGCACGATCTCCCGCTGATGAGGGCGGAATTCGGAAAGCCGAAAAACTCGCTGCAAGAGATCGTCCAGATTATCCATTCAGGTCGCCCTTCTCACTGTAATCGCTGTCACGGAAGAATTGTGCTGACAGGTTACGAAAGTCTCCCCAAGACAAGACAGCTTTTCCGATATGGAAACGAGCGTGGGAGCGGCCTGCCGCCTGCTAAACTAAATTTTGTACTCTGCAGGTGGGAACGATCAAGCATGGATGCTCCGGCGTACAAACGCATACTGCTAAAAATATCCGGCGAGGCGCTGGCTGCCGGTCAGGGCTTTGGTGTCGACAACCAGCGGGTGCACGAGATCGCGGCTGAACTGGCCGAAGTTCACAGCCTCGGAACCGAGATCGCCATAGTGGTGGGCGGCGGCAACTTCTTTCGCGGCGTCGCCGAGCAAGCCAAGGACATGGATCGGGTTTCCGCCGATCACATGGGCATGCTGGCGACTGTGATCAATGCCTTGGCGTTGCAGGATGCACTGGAAAAGCAAAACGTCTTCACCCGGGTTATGAGTGCCATCGAGATGAACCAGGTGGCCGAGCCGTTTATTCGGCGTCGCGCAATGCGTCACCTCGAGAAGGGCCGCATTGTGGTCTTCGCAGGCGGAACGGGCAATCCGTACTTCTCGACGGATACGGCCGCGTCCCTGCGGGCAATGGAAATTAAAGCTGACGCCATCCTTAAGGCGACCAAGGTTGACGGCATCTACACGGCCGATCCAGTGCTCGTGAAAGACGCCACTATGTTCGACCACATTAGCTACATGGACGTGCTGCGACTAGGCCTGCGGGTGATGGATGCCACCGCCATAGCAATGTGTCGGGAAAACAACCTCCCCATCGTAATCTTCAATTTGAACAAGCGCGGCAACATTCACCGGGTGGTGATGGGCGAGCGTGTAGGTTCCGTCGTAAACCAAGGTTGAGGACGGTGTTGCCATTGATCTGCATAGCCAGAGGCTACCCTCGATTTCCTGAACAGCTCCTGTTAATAGCGTTACAATGATCTTCAGTTCCCCGCTGATACTGCTATGGCTGAGCACGCTTACAAGCCATCAGAGGCGGTTCCGGTTTCGGGAGTCTACCGGGTCGAGCATAACGGCCACCGGGAAACGCACGACGCTACCTTGCTGCAAGGCGAGGTGTTTCCTGCTTGCGCTATTTGCGAGGGGCGCGTTCGTTTCACCCTCAAGCATCGCGCGCACGATATCCGTAATGACAAGGATTTTTCCGCCGGCAAGTAGCTGGCATCCGTCTTTCTCCGCCAATCGCGCAAATCGTGCAACTCGCACTTCACAAACCGTTGAATTTAAGCTAACTTTTAGCGAACAGTAAGCAAATGATGAACGGGGGTCTCCCCATGACTCTGGCGGCACGCATCGGAAGCGCGCGGTTCGGTACGCAAGCGCGCAGTTATGGGTCACAAAGAAAGGCCGCATTTCAACTGCATCCAGGAGACGTCAAGAGCGCGGGCCATGGCGGCAGAAGGCCGAATGGCGGCCGACGCTACTGCTCCGGAGAAGTCGTCCGCCAGTCCGGAATCTACGAAGTAATCCACGATCGTGAGCACCGTGAGGCTCACGAGGTTGTCATGATTAGTGACGAGAAGTTTCCTGACTGCGAAACCTGCAAGGAGAAAGTCCGCTTTCGCCTGGTGCGTACAGCTCCCTACATTTTCCAGGACGAAGATTTCGAAGAAGACAACTAGCCAAGAGCTATGAGCCGTGAGCTTGGCTCTTAGTGAAACGCGGATCTGATTCGAACTCCGCATGCCATCGCATCGTCTGAACTTCAAGCAGTCTGCGTGACACTGGTTAAAGCCCTGCCTTAGCCCAACGCAGAGAGCCCACGACTCACGGCTCTTAACCGACAGGCGATGCCTTATAATCGTGAGTTTGTGATTTCATTCTGAGGCGAACCGTGATGGCTCAAGTATCGATGGCCGCGATCCCCGCTCTGAAGGACAGTTTTGCGCAGCTCAAAACCCGCATGGAGAAGGCGGTGGAGGACTTCCGCAAGGAAATGGCTTCCACCCGAACCGGCCGGGCATCCGTGCACATGCTCGACGGCGTGACCGTAGACGCCTACGGGTCGCAGATGCCGCTGAACCAGTTGGCGAATGTCAGCGCCCCTGAGCCGCAGTTGATCACCGTACAGCCCTGGGACGTCAGCCTGATCGGCGCTATCGAAAAGGCCATTCGTGCCGGCGATCTCGGTCTGAATCCCATGAATGACGCCAAGCTGATTCGCGTGCCTGTGCCTGCTCTCACCGAAGACCGCCGCAAGGACATGGTGAAGCACTTGCACAGAATCCTGGAAGAACATCGCACCGCAATCAGGAACATTCGTCGCGACGGCAACGACTTCATCAAGAAGGCCATGAAGGACAAGAAGATCACGGAAGACGAAGAACGCGGCGCGCTGGAGCAGATCCAGAAGCTCACCGATGACGAGATTAAGAAGATGGAAGAGCTGGCAAAAGGTAAAGAGAAAGAAGTGATGTCGATCTAGAGCAAAGCGCAGTCTGTGCGCTTGTGTATTGAAAAACAGGACGGCCCGTCGGATCAAAGGCTGCCCGCCGAACAAGAAATGACAGGCAGTGGCGGCGCACCTTGAGGCACGCCGTTTCAAAGCTGCTCGGATCGCTAGAGGATCTCCACCCCATAGCTGCTCTCCGCATCCAGGTTAGCCGTTTGGCAGTACCACCAGAGGGTTCTGCCGCAAGTCGGGAGAAAAGCTGATAGGTGACTGCAACTCTGGCATGGGCTTTGCCGAGAAAAGCTTTCGGCATTGGCTGGCCGTCCACCGGGCCCATGTCTTGGATTTCTTCCTTCGGGCGCTGTCAGTCGAGATGCCCGTCCCCGCATACATCTGGCGGTAGAGTTTGGACAGGAACATGAACGCGATTCTGGCCTTCAGCGTCGGAGCGCAGGCTGATCTTTGCCAGATGGCTCTCCAGGTATAAAACCTGTCCCAGACCCTCTGGGTGCATGCCGAGATCTCGTCCGACGTCATGGAGGGATGCGGCGTAAACATCTTCGGACGCACGGCGATCGGGATCAACCAGTATCGGGTCAGGGGTACATCACCAACGAACACGGGATGGGCCGCCTGCTCCTTTTCCCAGCGCGCGAAATCTACGGTACCCGGGAAAGGTGTCATCATCACGAACTGAGCAAAAGTTATACCGGCCTTCAACGCCATCTCCACGGTTGCATCGAACGTTGCCGGCTTATCTGTCGGAAGCCCGAAGATGAACGATCCCAAGACGTGAACGCCGTGTTGTTTGAAGGTCTGCAGCTGTTTCGCCAACGCATCGCCGGAATAGTTGAAGTCTTTGAAGACTGCTTTCAACCCTTCCGGGGTAACAGCTTCAACTCCCACGAGTGCGCCCTTAATGTTGGCCTTGCGCATCGCATCCAGATACTCGCCGTCTTCTCCCGCCTCCATCGTGATCTGGGTGTAGAACACCATGTCTTTCGGCAGCTTGGCCAGCTCCCGCATGAGTTCGAAGCGCTCAGCACGAATAGCGGTCAGCTCTTCCAGCTTAGCGATATTATTCTGCTCGCGGGCCAGCCGGAGATCGGTCAGCGTCACCGGGTAGAAGTTATCGTCGGCCAAGGCGATAAACCGGAAGCCCAGCCTTCGCAGATCGACGATTTCGGCAATAACGCTCTGATACCGGCGCTGGCGAGGCTTTTGCCCGTCGGTTCGCCACACGCTACAAAAGGAACAATGTTTGGGACATCCGCGGATGGTCTGCACCGACGCCCACATGTATTTGTTCGGCGGCATCAAATCCCAACGCGCGGCCAGGAATTCGCTACCTTCTATTCTGCCGCCTTCGTAAATGCGATCCGGTTCGCCCGCCAGGCATGCGGTTACCGCCTTGCCCCACGCGAGATCGCCGTCGCCCTTGACTACGCTGTGAGCGCCGCCGCGTTCGAAGGCTTCCTCGGGAAATAATGTGGCGTGAATACCACCATAGATAACCCACGCTCCGCGAGCGCGAGCCATCCGCCCCACTTCATATCCCCGCAAGGCGTTGCCGGTATGCACACTGATACCGACGAGGTCTCCCGGGAGTATGCTTTCCGGCACGATGGACTCCAGGGACTCATCCACCAGAATGGGATCTCCGGCAATTGCCGGTGTAGCCGCTGCAAGGACGAAGAGCCATCTTGGGGTAATGACGGCTGTACCAAAGGAATTGTCACTGGGATTTACGAGATGAACGCGCATCGAGCTGGACCCTTTCTCCGGTGCAACTAACGCAGCTTTCGATCAATGTTCTGATCGGGCAAGGTGCTTGCCGGGCTGCCGATTGGGATCATCACCGATGAGGGAGCCTGCTCGCCGACAAAACTGCTAAGTCACAAGCGTAATACTATGGCAACTAGCGTGCGAAAAAGTGTTCAATATTGCACACTTGTAATGCTCAGGCCACCCTCCGATGAGGACGGTAACTGAGTATGATGCAAACGGCCGCTTGCACATCCAGCCGTGGTGCAGCAACATCATAGAAATGCTCCTGGATCTTGGAGACCTCCATATTCGGCAGTGGCGCAGGGGTGATCTCGATGCGCTACTCCGCTATGCCAACAATGCAAAGATCGCGGCCAACTTGCGGGACCAGTTTCCCCACCCGTACACCCGCCGTGATGGCCTCGATTACCTGAACTATGTCCGCGATATGCAAGTTCCCATGGCGTTCGCGGTGGAATATGCGGGCGAGGCCATCGGCGGGCTTGGGTTCAAACTTGGGGTGGATATCTCGCGCCTCACTGTTGAGATGGGCTACTGGCTGGGCGAGCCGTTCTGGGGACGCGGCATTGCAACCAGGGCCGTCCGGGCGAGTGCGGAATGGGCCTTCGATGGATATCAAGTCATGCGAGTCTTCGCAACCGTTTTCTTGCACAATACTGCGTCGATCAGGGTGTTGGAAAAATCCGGGTTTACACGCGAAGGGATTCTACGCAGAAGCGCCATCAAGAATGGCGAGATCCTTGACCAGATCATGTACGCCAAGGTGCGATAAGAACGCAGCGCAGTAAAGTTTCTTCTCCTGCTAGCATGGTTCTGTGGCGCCGCTACTGGATATCCAGAACCTCAGCGTAGAATTCACAACCGCACAAGGTACGGTGACCGCGGTTCGCGATGTCAGCTTTCACATCGCCGCCGGTGAGGTCTTGGGACTGGTGGGCGAATCGGGTTCCGGCAAGTCCGTCAGCTCACTGGCCATCCTGCGCTTGCTGCCGCCACAAGCCCGCATTCGCGGAAGTATCCAATATCGGGGCGAAGATCTCCTAATCGCCCCTATACAACAGATGCAACACGTCCGCGGTGCCGGCATCAGCATGATTTTCCAGGAGCCGATGACCGCATTGAATCCGGTCATGCGAGTTGGCGATCAGATCGCCGAGGCGGTGCTCGCGCACTCCGAAAACGGCGATGGCCGGATCAGCAAGGCCGAGGCCTGGACCCGTGCAGTGGAGGCGCTGCGCACGGTGGCTGTCGAGGATGCCGACCGCCGCGCCCGAAGCTATCCCCACCAGCTCTCCGGAGGTCAGCGGCAGCGCGTCATGATTGCCATGGCGGTCGTGAATCGCCCCTCGCTCCTCATAGCCGATGAGCCAACCACGGCGCTGGATGTCACGATCCAGGCCCAGGTGTTGGACTTGCTGGCGGCACTGCGAGAGAAATTCTCGCTGGCCATGCTGTTCATCTCCCACGATCTGGCTGTGGTCTCGCAGGTGTCGCATCGGATCGGAGTGATGTATGCGGGAAGCGTGGTCGAGATGGGAACGTCGGAGGACGTTTTTCGTAATCCCAGGCACCCTTACACGCGCGGCCTGTTAAACTCGGTGCCGACCTTGCGATCCGATCGGTCCAAACCGCTGCAGACCATCGAGGGTACGGTTCCTGCCATTGCGGCGATGCCGCCGGGCTGCACCTTCGAGCCGCGCTGTAGCGTGCGCGTTCTGAGCTGCGCCGTTTCTCTGCCGCCTCTGCTCGAGGTTGCTCCGGGACACTTTGCTCGCTGTCCGGTGCTGGCGCGGGAGGCGAATTAATCCATGCGCCTGCTCGTGCTCAGCGACGTTCACGCCAACCTGGAGGCCCTGGAAGCCTGCCTCAAGGCGGCTCCAGAGTACGACCGCATGGCGAACCTGGGCGACGTGGTCGGCTACAACGCCTCGCCCAATGAGGTTTGCAAGCGCATCCGTGCGTTGAACTGCCCAGTAGTGCGCGGCAATCACGATCGCGCCTGTTCTGGTTTGTCGGACCTTTCGGAGTTCAACCTGGTGGCGGCGATGTCGGCCCGCTGGACCCAGATGACGCTGAACCCGGAACACCAGGAATGGTTGCGTAATTTGCCGGAAGGACCGCTGCTGCTGGAAGATTTGCCGGGCATCGAGCTGGTACACGGCTCGCCTCGCGACGAAGATGAGTACGTGCTCAACACACCCACAGCGGCGATGGACTTTCATCTTCCTGGCCACTCCGACGTCATATTTTTCGGTCACACGCACGTGCAAGGCGGATTTGCCTACAGCGTTAGAGACGGGAAGACCCGCCCATTGATGCCGGTATATCCAAATGAGGACCGAATCGCGGCTTTTAAGCTGCCTCTTCTGGCGGGGGAGAGGTACCTGATCAATCCTGGATCGGTCGGCCAGCCGCGTGACAACGACTCGCGCGCAGCGTTTGCACTTTATGAGACCGATGGCAGGACAGACGCGAGTGTCACCTTCTATCGGGCGCCCTACGATATTTCCCAGGCACAGGGCCGTATCCTCGCCGCTAATCTTCCTGAACGCTTGGCGACGAGGCTTGCTCTCGGACGCTAGAAGCGGAGCGTCGGCAGCCGTCTGTGCAGGCAGTTACTCTGCGGCATCCCTTCGCATCGAATAAATTAGGGGTAAACTACAAACCATGCCTATACGTCCTTTTCCTGGAAAGTCGCGCTACCACTCGCAAGAATTTATAGGCGGCGCCATCACTAGCAATGATCAGGGATTCCTGGTTGCCAACGTAGATGGAGGCGCCCGCGGTAATCCTGGGCCTGCAGGATATGGAGTCGTGATTGAGGACGAGGTTGGACGTCCCGTTGCCGAGCTGAGCGAGTATCTTGGTCGCCAGACCAACAATTATGCCGAGTACTCCGGCCTGCTGTCGGCCTTGAGCTACACCCTTCGCCATGGCTTCAAGGCTTTAAAAGTAGTCAGCGATTCCGAGCTGATGGTCAAGCAGATCAACGGCCAATACAAGGTCAGCAGCCCTAGTTTGAAGGAGCTGTACGGACGCGCCATGCAGTTGATCGATCAGCTCGACTGCTTCGAGATCAGTCATGTGCTGCGGGAGAAGAACCGCGAGGCAGACCGGCTGGCCAACCTCGCGATGGACCGGGGTATCGCCAAGAAGGCCCCCGTCGTGGAAGCGACAGACGTGGGCGGAGTGGCTCCGATAGTGAGGGAACTTAACGGCGTGGTGCGCGACGGAGTGGTGCAGTTCGTGGGAACTCCGCTGCCCGAAGGGACGCTCGTGAAGATTCGCGCCGCCAAGCCCTGAGCAAATCGGGAACGTCTTTCGATACAGAACAACGCAACGTGCGCCGCAAGACGATCCGACGTTTAGTGCTTTTTCTGTCCGCCCAGAATCGAGTTCAACGCGTCGCCCAGCGGATTGGCCTGTTGCTGCTTCTGCGGCTGGCCAGGTTTCGCTGGCTGCTGCGCTTGTTGTTGCCCGCCAAGCAATCCGCCCACAAGGCTCCCTAGATTGTTGCCACCCTTACCGTTCAGCAGACCGCCTGCGGTCGGCAGTAAGTTGTTCAGCTTCATCTTTGCGATCTGTTGCACATCGGGAGCGACCAGGGGATGGTTCATGTTCCCCGTGATGAGCACGGGTAAGACGAGTTCGCCATTCTTGTTGGCCAGCGCAGTATTTAGGTAACCGCCGACTCCGGTTCCGCCGACCGACTGGCTGAATCCCTTGTTCAGCACCGCCGTCACGTGCATGCTGAGGTCCTGATTGACCAGGTTGATGGTGCCCTCGGCTGCCATGGTTCCGACGTCGAGCGCCGCTTTCGTATCATTGGTTTGAGCAACGCCATTATGAATGTTATAGGTGCCGCTCATTTGCGAGATGGCAGTGTAACCTTTCGGCGTCACTCCTCCGAACTTGCCGATCTTCGACAGCTCGCCGGGCAAATCCAGTTTCATGATTTTGCCGTTGGCTAGCGTCATGGCGAGCGTTCCGTTCAGCGTCTGAGCGACGTCTCCCGAAGCAGGCGTGGAAAAGGTTACGTTCGTCGTGGCTCCCAAAGTCCCGTAGAGCGTGTCTTTCACCGAGGAAACGGAGGACAGCATCTTGTTAGCGTCTACGCCCGTGAGCTTGGCGTTGACCGCATAGGTCATCGGATTGGGTCGCGTGTCAACGGTCACGCTGCCGCTCTCCTGCCCGCCAAAAACCTGCGAAGTTAGCGGATTGAGCTGAATGATGCCGTGATTAAGGGCCACATTGGAATGCACATTGGTCAGCACAGTCTGCTCATAAAGGATCGTGCCGACGGCGATTGTGCCATTGCCCGTGGCGGTTTGCAGCATGCCGGGTTGTGCCGGCTTTGCGGGAGCCGCATCAGCCATCGGCACCAAGCCCCAGGAAGCATCGGCTCGCATCTGCTTCTGGGCCGGCGCTCCTTGTGGAGTCGAACCGCCGGTGATCTGCTCCAACTCGGTTACATTCAGCTTGTCGGCGGTCAGCGCGAAGGTCAGATGCGGCGCCTGGAAATTGGCCACGCTCAAGTTCCCGCCAGCGTTGGTCGAACCCAGCGAGGCAGCGAGGTTCGTGATGTTCATCGAGTTCTGCGTGAATTGCAGATTTGCGTTTCGAATATTCAGCGGCTGTGTGAGCGAAGGTGTTCTCAGCGATGCATTCTGCAACGCTCCCGACCCGCTGAACTTCATCGCATCGGTATTCTTGATAGGCCCAGTCGCATGAATGTCGAGCGTGATGTTTCCGCTACCAGTCATACCTGCAGCCGCACTCACTCCGTAGGCCTGCGCAATGTTCAGCAACTCGTTGAGCTTACCGTTGATGGTCTTGACCGTGGCGTCCACATTCGGCGAGACCGACGCGTATTGTGTCAGTGTCATCTGCACCGCCAGTGAGGTGCTACCCGAAGTCGCGGTGAAGTTGTTCGACTGAATCTGCTGCGGAGTCATGGTCAGGCTGATCTCGGGCACCTTGACCGGCTGCGGGATCTGCTTCCCCGTCATTTCCAGATTGCTAGCGCTGAGGTTCCCGTTGAATGCCATCTGGCTGGTCGGACCCTGCGCGTGCACGTTCGCCGTAATCTGTCCGGCAATGTTGGCGTCCGGACTGAAGGCCACGCCGAAAGCGGCGGCAAGCCGCGCCGCATCCTGAATCGACGCGTTCGAAGTGCTCAAGTTCACATCAACAACCGACGTGGGAGCGTGTGTGTTGACCGTGCCATTGACGGAAAGGGGAGTAGACCCGAGTTTCAGATTGCACTTCCTGATCTGAATGACGTCGGTGGTCAGGTTGTCTGAAACATCGAAGTCGCCTGCGATGGGATAGCCCACCTTGACACCATGAACAACGGCATCTTCCATCTTCAAGGAGCCGGCTACACTCATGTTGCCGCTGGCGTTCGTCAGGTCCGTCGACCCGGAGATAACCGCATCCGTCCCAGCCAGGGCACTGGAGTTCAGAAACTTTTGCGCGCCCGCAAGGGACACCTGATTGAGCCTCACCGTCCCTTTGAAAGGAGTGCTGGCGAAATCTGCATTGTTGATGGGTCCGCCGTCTCCGCTGACGCTGAAGGTCTGCGAGCCGCTTCCGGGAAGATGAGCGGTGAGGTCTAGCGAAAACGGCTGGCCCGGGGCGTAATCCTTGAGCGTCAGATCGATGTGGTCATAGACTGCTCGCGGCTGTCGCTTTTGCAGGTCCGTGACCGCGATCTGCCCGTCGGTGATTTGCAGCTTGCCCAGTGTCAATCCATTGGACGGGGATGGGGCTGGTTGCGGGGGCGCAGGTTTCGCGGGCTGCTCTGGCTTCGTCGCAGCCCCCGCATTCGCAGGTGCAGCAGGAGCGCTCGCTATCGTGGAGAAGTTCCAGAGACCTTGCGGGTTGCGAATCAGTTCAATCGCAGGGCGCTTCAGCTCCAGGCTATTCACCTCGATGTTCTTGCTGAGTAGCGGTAACAACTTCACGCTGACATTCAGCTGCGAAACTTGGGCGAAAGGCGCACTGCTGCGGAAGCTGGGGTCTTCACCGATGATGACGTCGTTTGCTTCGACCCGCAGCGGAAACACTCCAAGCGACAGTTCTCCCAATTGCACCGGACGATTGAGCCGCTGCTGCAGCTCTGACTGGATCTGCCCACGGTACTGGTTGACATCGATCAGGTGAGGCAACGCAAGCAGCGCGCCCACGATGATTACGACAAGCACGACCACAACGATGACAAGTTTTCTCATGAGAGTACCCAATGCCGCGCTAGCCGCGCGTCAACCCCTTAAGCTGTAAACGTCCACCTATCTTAAGATAGAGGCCGTTCAGGAAGGCCCAGTTGCATTATTTGCAGAGCTTCGTGGCAGCAAGACCAATCCGCGAATCTTCACAGCAATATGTGAGCGGAACCGCTCTTCCAGCCAGACATGTTGCACGCGAACCAATGGCGCAAGGCGGGAGCTCTTGCTCAGGCCGAACCGCGGGGCCGTCGAGGAGACTTGCCTGAAGAATGGTGACACGAGCAGACGGGTTTTGAAAGCCGTTTCCCGGGAACTGAACTCTGTTATTGTGTCGCGGCCGACGGTTCGTCTTCCTCGGCGCGGATCAGGCCGAACTTCTTCAGCTTGTAACGTAGGGCATCGCGGCTGATATCAAGCAGCTTGGCAGCGTGTGTCTGGTTATTATTTGCCTGCGACATCGCAAGCTCCACCAGTTCACGTTCCACTTCTTCCAACGAAGTACCACCGTCGGGAATCTCCAGCTTCGGCAGGCTACGCCCGTCGGGCAATTGCTTGGCTGCGGCAGCCCCGTTGTGACCAGACGAGAGCTCGAACGCCGTGAAAGCTGAGTGCTGCTGCGCTACCGCAAACGGCAGGTAGTCCGGCCGGAGTTCGTTACCATCCTCCAGGATCATAGCGCGCTCAACCGCATTCTTCAGCTCGCGAACATTGCCTGGCCAGTCATATTTGAGCATCAATTTCCGGGTCTCGTCAGTAATGCCGGTAACGTTCTTGCGGAACCTCGGGTTATAGCGGCCAATAAAGAAGTCCACAAGCGGCAGGATGTCTTCCTTACGCTCGCGCAGCGGCGGAAGAAAGATCGAGATAATGGCCAGCCGGTAATACAGGTCCTGGCGGAACGTGCTATCGCGGACGGCGCGCTCCAGGTCGCGGTTGGACGCGGCGATCACACGAACATCCACCTGCATGTCGCGCACGCCGCCGACGCGGCGAATCACCTGGTCTTCCAGCACGCGCAGCAGCTTGGCCTGCAGCAGTGGCGAGAGTTCGCCGATCTCATCCAGGAAGAGCGTCCCACCGTCAGCCATCTCGAAGAGGCCCTTCTTCATGGCCTTGGCATCGGTAAATGCTCCGCGTTCGTGACCGAAGAGTTCCGCTTCCATCAACGTCTCAGGGATAGCCGAACAGTTGATGGCGACAAACGGCCTTTCCTGGCGGCGGCTCTGGTAGTGAATAGCCTTGGCGATGAGATCCTTGCCCGTTCCGCTCTCGCCCTGCACCAGAATCGTCGTCGCCTCGCTGGTGGCCACCTTGTCGACGAAGCCCAACAGCTCTGCCATCTTCTGCGAAACTCCGACAACGTTGTGATAACCGGTGCGGCGGCGCATCTCGCCACGAAGAGATTCCACCTCGGAGCGCAGGCGCGTTGTTTCCAGCGCGTTCTTCACCGCGACTGCCAGTTCGTCGAAATCGAGAGGCTTGCCGACGAAATCGTAAGCGCCAAGCTTTAACGCTGTCTTCACGTCCTCCAGCTGGGGGTCGGCGGTGATCATGATGACCGCTCGCGCGTCGCCGGTTTTTTTGAGTTGTTCGAGGATTTCGATGCCATTGAGATCGGGCAGGCGCACGTCGAGTAGCACGAGATCAGGAGACTCGTTGTGAGCCACGCGAAGCGCAGCCGTGCCGTTGTCAGCCTCTAGTACGTGATAACCCCACTCTTCGCACTTCTGCCGCAGAGACCAACGAACGAGCTTCTCGTCGTCGACAATCAGGACTTTTTCCGAGGGCATTGGCTCTTCTTCGCAATAGGTTACTACAGGACCACTGGGAAAAGCCCCTGTTCTACCACCAAGGGGGTAGGCGATGTCGGGAGGGCAAGCAGCCGCAGCCGAAAAAAAACATCCCGTGGGTCACAGAATAATCAGTAGACAAAAGGCCCGTGCGGATAACCAGGTACCCTCTCTTGCACATCCAGTAATGCGGCAGTTCCGCGGGGGTGGATTATGTGGGGACAAGCCTCTGCTCTGGTGCACGTCATCCGGCAGGCTAGCCGGGCGGTCCCGGGGCGTGAAAGCAGCGAATTTGCCATCGTTAGCATAGCGCTCAAGACGGTCTGGTGGGCAGCCGATAAGTCCTTTGTGCAACGATCGGTGCTGATTGCGGGATTGTCGCTTGCCTTGGGCGGAATCATGTTGACCGGCATCGGCGAGTGGTCCGTCAGCCACGTTGACACTGCCGCGGCAGATGGCAGGGCTCCGGCTTCGCTCGCCGACTCCAGTTACAATGGAAGCCGAGTTACCCCTGCCCCGAAATCACTGCCGGACCTTCCTGACTCTGGCGATCGCTTGCCAGCAAATTCCCCGGGATATACCTTTCGCCACCAGGTGCCAGAGGTGCGCCTGCAATTCACGGTGGCCGATGAGCGCGGACGATTGGTGAATGATCTGACGTCAGGCGACGTTCGCGTGTTCGACAACCAGTCGCCAGTCGCGCACTTCAGCGAATTCGAACGCGATGACGATCTTCCCCTACAACTCGGGCTGCTCCTCGATACGAGCGATTCCGTCAAACGAATACTTCCCCAGGAGAAGCGCGCCGCGATCGACTTTCTGGACCAGGTAATGCGGCCCCAAACCGACAACGCTTTTGTCATCGCGTTCGGGGGCGACTTTAAGATATGGCAACGCTCCACCGCCAATCGTCAGCAGTTGGTAGAAGCTATCGCTCACCTGAACGAGCCCGGATGGGGAACGCGTGTCTTTGATGCGCTGTATGCCGCCTGTTCCGGCCAAGCCTCTTCCGACGATAGCGATAAGACGCTGCATCGCGCTCTGGTCGTGCTGACCGATGGCAACGATACCGACAGCCTGCATACACTTACCGACGTCGTCGCCGCTGCCCAGCGAAGTGAAATCCAAATTTACCCCCTGACCATTCACTCGAAAAAGGTATTCACTGGTGGCGACCGTGTCTTACAAGTTCTTGCCAGTAGCACGGGCGGCCAGCTGTATGTCGCTCCCTCCGAGAAAGACTTGACGGCGGTGTTTGCGCAAATCGAGCGGGATCTGCGGACGCAGTATTACATTTCGTTCCCGCCGCAGGAGTCGACCCCTGGCTATCATTCCCTTCGGGTTGAGGTGCGAAACTCCAAGAGGCTGGAAGTTCACGCGCGACAGGGCTACTACGCGCTGGGACAATAGCTTCACAGCTTAGCCTTACACCTTGCAATCGGCGAAAACTTATCGGGTATACTCGTCGAGCGTAGGGGGTATGGTGAGTTCGGTCGGCTTGCAACCTGGTGAGCAAGTGCATTCGCGCCCAGTTCCTCCGCCGGCGCTGTCAGGAGCACGTCCTTACATTTTTTCTCTGATCCTGATCGTCCTTAGCGTCGGCCTCTACTATCCCGTCAAAAGTCATCCTTTCGTTAACTACGACGACAACGTCTATGTCACCGAGAATCTCCACGTCCAGAGCGGCCTGACTTGGGAAACCGTAAGCTGGGCCTTCGGCTCCTACGATGCCGGCAACTGGCACCCGATCACCTGGCTTTCTCACGCACTCGATTTCCAGATCTATGACCAGGATCCCGCCGGACATCATCAGACCAGCATGCTTCTTCATGCCCTGAACGCGGTGCTGCTCTTCTGGGTGCTATGGCGGGCTACGGGTTTTGTCGGCCGGAGTTTTGTGGTGGCTGCATTGTTTGTGTCGCATCCCCTCAACGTCGAGTCGGTGGCCTGGGTTTCGGAGCGCAAAACCGTACTTAGCATGATGTTTTTCCTGCTTGCATTGGGAGCTTATCGCTGGTACGTCAGCAAACCACAGATCGGCCGCTATGCCGTAGTCGCAGCCCTTTTTGCTTTGGGACTGATGGCAAAAGCGCAGATCATCACGTTCCCCTTTGTGCTCCTGCTATGGGACTACTGGCCGCTGCGCCGCATGGCGATTGGGAAAGACTCTGCGAGCGATTCCAGTTTTTCGCCCAAGAGCTTTCGCGCGCTGGTGGAAGAGAAGCTCCCGCTATTCGGCATCTCTGCAGCCAGTGCGGTCATGACGATGAAGGCCCAGCGCGCCGGTGGTGCGGTCCTCTCGCTGGCCTCGTCTCCGCTCTCCATGAGGCTCTCGAACGCCATCGTCTCCTACGTGAAGTACATCGAGAACGCGCTTTGGCCGGCGCGCCTTGCGCCCATGTATCCTCATCCCGGAGATTCATTACCGGCATGGCAGGTCTATGGTGGGCTACTGATTCTGATGGCCATAACAATGTTCGCTGTGGAACGGAGATCACGCCGGTACCTTCTCGTAGGCTGGCTGTGGTTTCTCGGCACTATGGTTCCGATGATCGGCGTAGTGCAGGTGGGCCGGCAGGCAATGGCCGACCGCTACGCCTACCTTCCGCTGCTGGGCATCTTCATCATGATCTGCTGGGGCGTTGCAGACTATGCCCGGGAGAAGTGTCTTCCCGCGGCTGCATTGCCCTCAGCCAGCTGTGTCGTCATTCTGGCGTTGGCGGTGATCGCTCATCGCCAAATTGGATATTGGGCCGACAACGTTACTCTGTGGAGACACACGATCGAAGTGACGGCTCCGAATTATGTTGCGCAGGATGATCTGGGAGGAGCGCTGATGACTGAGAACCGCCTGGACGAAGCCATCGTCCACTTCCGCGAGGCGGCCGCCATCCATCCCGTCGACCCGATCAGCAACTTCAATATCGGCTTCTACGAGCAGCGGCACGGCGACTTGCAGAGTGCGATCGAGCAGTACAAGAAAGCGATTATCCTGACGACAAGCCCGTCGCTGAAGATCCAGGCGCTGAACAATATGGGACTGGCATATCGCGATCTGGGCAATCCCGATAAAGCGCGGGAGTGCTTTGAAGCTGCGAAGAGAATGCAGGGACCGTGATGCCCTGACGATGAGGAGTGTTGTTGAGTTCGGCTGCCGTGATGCGAGGATCGTAATGACAGCGAGAGGGACGGAATGACGTCTGTTGATCTGCAGCCTGCGCAGCAGAGCCAGAGGCCGCCTCATCCTCTGTCATCGCAGGGCGCCCGCATGTTTCTCCTTAGCCTCGTCTTGGCGATTGGGGTGCTCGCGATCTACTATCCCGTGCACTGGCAGCCCTTCGCCAATTACGACGATCCCGACTATGTGACCGACAACCTCCACGTCAAAGCCGGGCTACATTGGGAGACGGTGAAGTGGGCAATCAGGAGTCGTGACGCCGCCAACTGGCATCCGGTCACTTGGCTTTCCCATGCGCTCGACTGGCAATTGTTCGGCGACGATCCCGCAGGCCCTCACGACGTCAATGTTGCGTTGCACCTTATTAATGCGCTGCTGCTGTTTTGGGTCTTGCAGCGCGCCACGGGCTACATCGGCCGCAGTTGGATGGTCGCTGCTCTTTTTGCGCTGCATCCTATCAACGTCGAGTCGGTAGCCTGGATCGCTGAGCGCAAAAACCTTCTCAGCATGTTCTTCTTCCTGCTGACACTGGGCACCTATCGCTGGTACGCGCAGAAACCAAAGGACAGTCGCTATGTCCTTGTCGC
Source organism: uncultured Acidobacteriaceae bacterium (assembly GCA_963780495.1). Lineage (GTDB taxonomy): Bacteria > Acidobacteriota > Terriglobia > Terriglobales > Acidobacteriaceae > Bog-257. The sequence continues at coordinate 19,394 of CAWACF010000007.1, read as the reverse complement.
GGTGCTATTCGCGCTGGGCTTAATGTCGAAGCCGCAGGTAATCACGTTACCCTGTGTCTTATTGCTGTGGGACTACTGGCCCTTACGCCGTTTTTCCTTCGGCTCAGAGCTAATTCCCGATGCAGCCGCGGCGGGGCAAATTCCGCGACAGCCGCTGCCCGCCCTTATCTGGGAGAAGGTTCCTCTATTTGTGCTCTGCGGGATAAGCGCGGTCTTAACCATCCGGGCTCAGTCTGGCGGAGGAGCAACCAGCGGGTTTGCGCGCGGACTTCGATTGGAGAACGCGATCGTCTCCTACGCGCGCTATCTTGGAAAGGCGTTCTGGCCCTCGCAGCTGGCCCTCTTCTATCCCTTCCCTCTTGTTTATTACAAGACCTGGGAGGTCGTCGCAGCGGCGCTGCTGCTTCTGGCCATTACCGTTGGTGTCGTGCTTGCCTATCGTCAACGCTATTTAACAGTGGGCTGGCTGTGGTTCCTCGGGACGCTAGTTCCGATGATCGGCATCAAGCAGGTGGGCACGCAGGCGATGGCCGACCGCTATGGCTACTTGCCATTCGTCGGCCTGTTCATTATGGTTTGCTGGCTGGTAGGAGGCTGGGCCGCTGAAATCCCTGCGCGCCTGCGGCTTGTCAGGGTCACTGCTGTCGTGGTCCTGGTTGCACTTGCGGCGACCGCGCACCGTCAAGTCAACTTTTGGAATGATTACATTACGTTGTGGACTCACGCTCTGGACACGACTGAACACAACTGGGTTGCGGAGAACAACCTTGGAACAACGCTGCTCAAGCAGGGACGGCTGGAAGAAGCCATCCCGCATTTTCGCGCGGCTTACATCGACTATCCCTACGATCCAAATTGCATCCTGAACCTCGGCATTTACGAGCAGATGCATCATAACTATCCAGGCGCTATCGAGTGGTACAAGAAAGCGACCGAAATCGCCCGCAATCCTCGCACGCTGTCGCGCGCCTTCAACAACCTGGGTTATGCATATAAAGCCACAGGCGACTTAAATAATGCGCGCAAAACCCTGCAAACCGCAGTTCAAGTCGATCCGGAATACGTCGGCGCATGGATTAGCCTGGGTGTGGTGGCGCAACGGACCGGGGAACTGCCTTTGGCGGTGCAGGCATACTCCCGCGCGGAGCAACTCCATCCCACCGATTACGGCTACCTGCTGCTGGCGGGAGCCTTGGAAGCTGGTGGCCAAAACGAGAAAGCCAGCGCCGCCCGCCAAAAAGCCGAACTCCTGTCGACCAACATAGTGGCTGCACAGCGCAACGCCGATGACCTGCTGAACCGCTAAGGCGAAAGGCGTAACCTCGAGTACCCGCCTCGAGAGGCAGACAGTGCGATCCGCCGTTCCGTGCACGTGATCAGGATTGCAAGCGGGGGATTGCCATTGGCGCGAACTTCGGTGACGGCTGAAGACATCCGTGTCCGCACTTTTCCAGGAAAAATCATCCAAGTCACCGGTGTGGGGTGAGGGCCAGATCGAGAGTGGTTGCACAAAACCTGTATTCGAGAGAAAATGCCTCAACTTCGAATCCGCGCTATCCCAGCTCCAGCGCGGAGCCAGGGAAATCCGCTCGTGTAAGAGGGCCTCATGATACCGCAGCTGCAGCGGGAAACCACCATTTCTTCGTCGGATACGGTGCCCGAATGGTCACTCGCCACGAAAATTGCTTTCCGCTTCCTATTTTCATATTTCCTGCTTTACGTGGGACCTGGGGCGGTGGGCTCCCTCTCTTCCTATCAAACCTCCGAACAGGTTAACGCAGGTTTGTGGAATCGCGTATGGCATCCGCTAGTGCCTTGGTTTGCTACTCATGTATTGAGTCTTGGCGGCAATTTTACAGAGACACCGAATGGCAGTGGAGACCAGGCATATGACTACGCGTTGATCCTTTGCATATTGTTGGTTGCCGTCGTGATAACCGCTATTTGGTCAGCCCTTGACCGGAAGAGGCCAGACTACGGGCGGCTATACCAATGGCTACGATTGTTGATGCGTCTAGTAGTTGGCTGGGCGATGCTTGGATATGGCGTAAAAAAACTTCTCGGCTCACAGTTCCCAACTCCCGATTTGGCGCGACTGATCGAACCTTTTGGTGCTGCCTCTCCCAAGACAATGCTCTGGACATTCATGGGGGTTTCGCCGCTATATAATTTTTTCGGAGGACTAGGCGAAACGATCGGCGGAGCATTGCTCATGTTTCCAGGACTAACCACTCTTGGTGCCCTGATCAGTGGCGCCATGGCGGCCAATGTCCTGATGTTGAATCTTAGCTATGACGTTCCACGAAAGATATTTTCCATCCATCTCCTACTGATGTGCGTGATCCTGTTAATTCCAGATATGCGCCGTCTGGCCAATGTCCTGGTCTTTAATCGTCCGACAGACGCCGTGCCGCAAGTACCGTTGATTGACGACAAGCTATTGAACCGGGCCGCGTTACTTACGCAAGTGATATTTGGTGTATACATAATTTGGCTGGCAGGTGGACAGTCGCTCAAAGATGCCCGCGAGAATCGTAAAACCGTCCCAGCTCCAATTCGTGGCATTTGGATTGTCGATGAATTTACGGAAGACGGAGTAGCCAGGCCCCCGCTGATCACGGACGAAGTTCGATGGCAGACAGTAGTGTTTGACAAGCCTAGTCTTATTACTATTGTTGCGATGGACGGAGATCGCGGCAGCTACTATATGCAACTGGACGGCCTGAACAAGGTCCAACTGTGGAATCTCACGGATTCTCGGCATCGGGCGACGCTGTCCCTCAATCCCCAATCGGATCTGCTCTATCTCGACGGGCAACTCGACGGCCATTCCATAACGGCGAAGATGAAACGAGTCGATGTGACAGATGAAACTAGATTTCCCCTTCTAAATAAGGGCCTTCACTGGGTAAACCCCACAGTCGACGATAGGTAGTCTGGCGGGGAACCACAAGATGACGAACTGAGCTGTCGCGGGAGCATCCTTATCGTTGGCTTCGGTCACGGCAGCTTGCAGATCCTCCCGAAGGGCCAAAACGAGTGTGGTTGCACAAAACTTCCATTCGAGAGAAAATGCCTCAACTTCGAATCCGCGCTATCCCAGCTTCAGCGCGGAGCCAGGAAAATTTGCTCGTGTAAGAGGGCCTCATGATACCGCAACCACAGAAGGAAGAGTCCGTTTCCGCTCCGGAGACCCCGCTCCAATGGTCATTGTCGGCGCGAATTGCTTTCCGATTTACCGTCGCATATTTCCTTCTGTGGGTGTATCCGCGCGCGGTTGGCTCTCTCGGTAAGGGCATACAGTACAGCAATCCCTTGCGGACGATGTGGCATGCCGTAGTGCCATGGGTCGGCACTCATATTCTCCATCTTAGTGGCGACTTTACCGAAGTGGCGAACGGCAGTGGCGACCAGCTTTATGATTACGTTCTGATCTTCTGTATTGCAGTTGCCGCAATGGTCATCACGCTCGTATGGTCGGTGTTGGACCGCAAGCGGACGAACTATAACACTCTTCATCAGTGGGTGCGCTTTTTTATGCGGATCGTGCTGACGGTGGCGATGATCAGTTACGGCTGTAATAAGCTGTGGTGGGCGCAGTTTCCCGCGCCTAAATTAGCTCGCCTAGTGGAGCCATATGGTCAAACCCAACCCGCCGATCTTCTTTGGACTTTCATGGGAATGTCGAGGGCTTATAGCCTTTTTGGAGGATTGGGCGAATTGCTAGGTGGTCTGCTCCTTATGGTACCGAGAATGGTCACATTGGGAGCTTTGGTTACCGCAGCCGTGATGACGAACGTGTTCATGCTGAATATGGGGTATGACGTCCCACGGAAAATCTATTGCATTCACCTGATCGCGATGTGCATTTTCCTGATGCTTCCGGACATCCAACGTCTGATGAATTTCTTTGTGCTGAACCGGGAAGCGCGACTTACAAAACCGGTGGCATTGTTGCAGGACAAGTTATTCAATCGCGGCGTCTTTATTCTGTACATCGCTATTGCCGCCGGAGCATTCTACGATCAAGGCGTGTTTTCTTATAAGTCGGCCGAAGGGGCGATGGCTAAATTGCCCACGCCCGTCCGTGGCGTATGGAGGGTCGACGAATTCACAGAAGACGGAGTGACCCGTATCCCTCTGGTAACGGATAGCGAGCGCTGGCGTCGGGTTATCCTGGATAGTCCATTTACATTTGAGATCCAGCCGATGGAAGGCCCCATTCATCGCTATGCGATGGTCGCAGATACAGCGAAAAACACCTTCGTTCTTGCCAAACCGGATAATCCCTACTAGACAGTACACTTTCACGTACACGTTTGTCTCTCCCGATAGCATGGTCTTGCGAGGTACATTAAATGCGCACGAGGTCGTTGCGCGACTGAGCCGTGTCGACTTGTCTGATGATGTGAATTTCGCTTTAACAAACAGGGGATTTCACTGGGTCAACCAATATATGCATTGGATTAATCAGTTCGAGAATTGGCACTGATGCCTGAGAGGTTTTACTCTGTGGCTTTGATAACAGAGGAAGCCTGGTGCTTCAGTTGCAATGTTTCGCTCGAAGCACTCAGCCCTGTTGATCTGTCTTTTCCTGATGTCATTACCTGCGCGGTTTACGCCCCCGTACATCGCTACCGATTCGTCGATATCGATGACGGTATCTATGTATACGACAACACACATGTAACTGACCCCCTACATTGGGAGGAGGTCAAATGGGCATTCACGCATAGCTATGGCGCGAACTATGCTCCGCTGGATCTTATTGCTCATCATTTGAATGTCGACCTGTTCGGATTAAACGCAGGCTACCATCATGATGTGAATGTGGGTTTGCACGTCCTCAGTGTCCTTTTGCTTTTTTGGGTTCTGAGACAGGCCACAGGCTATACCGGTCGAAGCCTAATGGTAGCCGCCTTGTTTGCCGTGCACCCTATCAATGTAGAGAATGTCGCCTGGATTGCCGAGCAGAAGACGATGTTGAGTACTATCTTTTTCCTGCTGGCGCTCGGGGCTTATCGCTGGTACGCGCTAGAACCCCAGATCTCACGGATGACTCTCGTCGGCGTTCTATATGGCGTTGGCTTATTGGTAAAGCCACAGGTCATTACGTTCCCACTAGTACTTCTGCTGTGGGACTGGTGGCCGCTGGGCCGCATATTGAAGCGCGACGAGCAAGTTCCAGGAGTACTGATCCGATGATGTGATTCCCGCGAGAGCCTTTTCGGCATTATTACTGGAGAAAGCTCCATTATTCCTGCTTGCATTCATGCGGAGCTGCACTCACTATGCATGCGGAGAGATTCATGCAGAGGTGCTGGTGCTTCCTTTAACGATCCGCCTCGGAAACGCGATTCTCTCCTATGTTCGGTACATTGGAAAGGCGTTCTGGCCTACAGAATCTTGCGCTGATGTATCTTCATCCCGGCTATGCTTTGCCATGGATCCAAGTCTGGTTGTCCCTGATTGTCCTAATAGCCATTACTGCATTCGTCATTGCGAAACGGCAACACCGGTATCTGCCGGTAGGATGGCTCTGGTTCGTTGGCACCATGGTACCGACCATCGGACTGGTGCAAGTTGACCTGCACGCATTGGCCGACCGCTACGCCTATATTGCGTTCATCGGCCTATTTATTATGGTGTGCTGGGGGGTATCTGAGTGGGCAGAGACGCAGCATCTCTTCCCGGCTAGCCTTACCGGCCGCAAGCCTCTGTGTCTTGTTGGCACTTTCTGTCCTCACCCATCGTCAAGTTAGTTTCTGGAGCGACAAATTCACGCTGTGGACTCATACTCTCCAGGTGACGCATCATAATTGGGCTGCGGACTATCGCTTGGGTCAAGCCTATGCCGACCAGGGGCAATACAACAAAGCGCTCGGCTTTTATTACGAAGCCGCGAAAGACGTACCACATGAAGAACATGTCAATCTACAAATTGCATTACTGGAACACAAACGCGGCAATCTGAAGAAAGCCATCGAATATTATAAGAAGGCGCTCTCCGATTCCAGCAACCCGGATACGAATGCCCAGGTACTTGCAAACATGGGTCACGCTTACGGTGATCTAGGAATCTACGATAAGGCCCGGGAGTGCTTCCATGAAGCCAACCTCCGTCCCGTTCATTGTCCGCCGGACCTGCTGAATTAAGCCGAGCCGAATGCTGCTATTGTCGGAATCCCGTCCCGTTCGTCCGGACATCTGCTCGAATACGCTCCGGTTTTGCGGAGCGCGTGTTGGAGACAGCGATCCGGCCGCCTGCCCTTTATCGTGGGAACACGTTTTGGTCACCTTTCTCCACCGAGGGTGACACCCGTGGCCGGTTGAACGCGGGATGAACGGATCCCTTTGGCTTGGACAAACAAAAAGCCGGAGCACTAGGCTCCGGCTTCCGAAATGACCTGGGGGAAGGGTCGGATTGAAATTTAGAACAGCTTGCGACGCAGAACGCCAGCCAGGCCGAGGATGCCAGAACCGAACAGCATGATGCTGCTGGGCTCAGGAGTCGAGGTGCCGGTGCCGGTGCCGGTGGCCAGTTCCAGTGGCCGTGCCGGCGCCGGTGCCGCCGAGGATGGTGAAGGACTCAGAAGGAACCGTTCCTACGGAGCTCTCAGAAGCGAGCGACGGGCCGCTGTTCTGGTCCCAATAGACCGGATCGCCGAGGCTGCTGGTGGCGTTCGACAGATTCAGCCAATAGCTGCCAGCGTTCAGGTTGACGCCGGCGCCCAGGCTGCCGGTCTCTGTGCAGACGTTGAAGCCGCCATTCGAGACGCAGCCGCTTCCCGTGAAGCTGACGGTCTGGTCGTAGTAGCTGGTGCCACCAAATTCGCTGGAAGTGATCGACACTTCGGCGGACTGGAGGGTATCACCGGGGAACAGCCAAGCGCCGAACTGAACTTCGTTGACGTTCGAGGCAGCACCCAGTGTGAACTGGTCGCTGACCGCAAAGCCAAAGTTGATTGTCCAGCCAAGTACGGTACCGTTGATGGCGCCGTTGTCGTAAAGGTCATTCTGGGCCACGGCAGGAACTACAGCCAGGCACAGGGCGAGCAGTGACAGCGAAGCGATACGCATTTTCAAGGATCGAACCCTCCTTTAGGTTCAAATCTCGTACAGACCTATGTTTGCCCCATAGCGAGAGAGGCTGTCCTACAGAAGAGCAATCTTTGTGCCACGATAAACCTAATGAAATCGGCAGTTTTCAGGTCTGGCAAGTGCAGGTGTTTGCGACATTGTTCTAGGCAATTTCCCTCCAATGAAGCCTCGCAAAGTATTAACGTGCCTTTATTCCAGCACTTTATGGCCACAAGCAACCGGCAATATGGGCTCCCAGGCGAGAGCGGGCTCTCTTGCTAACGAGCGAGGGGTGCGCGGGTGCCGATCCGAGGCGAAATGGAGCTAAGTCATTACAAAGACAAGAGATATCGAGAACCAAGAAGCTGGGCGGCGGTTGAGACTCTAAACGGATGAATCGACGGCAGGCCGACACGCTAGGGCGTGTTGAGCATCTTTGCTCGTCTCAGAGCCTCGCGCGAGCTTTGGTGGTCACCAATCGCGTTGTAAGACTTAGCCAAGCCCAAATATGCCTGTCGCAAGATTGAAGGTTTGACAAACGACTGCTTCACGACGACTTGGTAACGCTGGATGGCTTCGGGGAAGTTACTGCGTTGAAGTTCGTAAATCGCGAGCCCCATGTTGCTGGCGACATCGTTCGGATTGATTGCGAGGGCATTGTGGAAGTGCGGCAATGCATCCGCAACGCTTCCGTGTATAGCCAGGGTGGCGCCTAGTTCGCTCTCAGCCACCCAGTTCTGATCAGTGACTTGCAGCGTGTGACGCCAAAGATCTTCCTCGACCTGCCAATAACCAATTTGCCTTCGTGCCACCAGGCCCAGTGCCAGCAAGGCCGTCACGCTCACGATCGGGAGAATAACGGGCAAGAACCGTTTCCGCCTTGCTAAGTCTGCCACGCCCCAGCAGATCATGATGAACAAGCCGACGAAGGAGACGTAGGCATAGCGATCCGCCATGGCCTGCACGCCGACTTGAACGATACCCAGCATCGGCACTAGCGTAACTAAAAACCAAAACCAACCAACAAGCATGTAGCGCCGCCCGCGCTGGTGAATAACGAAGATAGTAATGGCGGAGAGGACGACCGCAGAGCAAATCACCCAGGTCCAGTGGATGGCGCTTCCGGGATGCGGGTAGAGGAGGGCCAAGTCCGACGGCCAGAAAGCCTTCTTTATGTAAAGGCTATACGACAGGATTGCGTTACCCACGCGTGCGTAAAAGGGATGCCAAATCCTTGCGTGCTGCTGGGCGTACAGAGTCAGTGTTGCACTTCCCGCGGCCAACACAAACAGCGGACGTTTCTCGTTGATCAGATTTCGCCATGTCTCAGGAGATCGTTGCCCCTTCACTGCGGCGGCTTTCACACCAGGCAAGGCAAGTCTTTGTAGAGGCCAGTAGTCCCATAAAAGCAGAACCAGAGGAAGGGTAATGATTTGCGGCTTTGCCATCAGTCCCAAGGCGAATGCCACCGAGACCACCGCCATGCGTGGGGAGCGGGGGCTCCGGACATGCCACCCGTAAGCGCCCAGTGCGAGCAGAAAGAAGGTCATGCTGAGGCTCGTCTTCAGCTCGGCAACCCAGGCAACCGACTCAACGTTTATCGGGTGCAACGCAAAGAGAGCCGCGACCATGAAACTACGGCCCGTAAAACCGGTCGCCTGCAACAGCACCCAGAAGAGAAGCACGACGTTAAGAGCATGAAGCAAAACGTTTACGTCGTGGTGGCCGGCAGGATTGTTGCCGAACAACTGGCATGCCGCTGCGTGCGTCAGCCATGTCGCCGGATGCCAGTTGGCGGCATTTGAGGTAGTGAAGGCCCATTTTATCGTCGACCAATTTAGGCCCGATAGAACCTGCGGATTCTCGTAAACATATTCATTGTCGTCGTAATTGATGAAGGGATGTTGGTGGACGGGATAATAAAGAGCGACTGTCGCCAGGACTAAAAGAACCCCGAGGATCAAGGGACACTTCAACAGCGCCGATGATGCCGTCTCCTTCGGTTTTGAGGTCGATGTCTGCTGCGGGTCTGAGACTGCGGAAGCCATGCCTCCTCCGGAAATCGAGCAAAAAGCCGCTGCCAACCAAAGCAGCTTTTGCTGAGCCGATTAGCGGTTTCTTGCCGGGATCCAGGGCAAGGAAGGTCGCGCTCTCCGGCAGACTGTTGAGCTCTCAAAGTAAAAGCCCGGGACGAGCTCTGCGCCAGCATCGTCCCGGGGTGAGCGACTACGTACGCAGGACTGCTCCCACGCGCACGAAACCAACAGCCTAACTCTTGGTGGCGTTAGCTCCGTGCATTTTCGCGCGCTCAATCAACGTCTGCACTTGGTCCTTTTGCGCGTAGTTTGGATTGGTCTCGAGTAGTTTCTCCCAAGCCACAACGGCGCCCTTGGGATCCTTCTTGCCCTGCCATTTCACGATGCCGAGGTTAAAAAGCGTACCCGGATGATTCGGACGAATGGCCAAAGCCTTTTCAAAACTAGCGATGGCTTTGTCCGGATCACCGGTGTACCAGTACGCCGTTCCAAGATCGGTGCGCACGTCCGCGTTCTTGGGTTGAATCGACAGCGCCTTCTCGTAATACTGAATCGCTTGGGTGTACGCCCGGCTGTCGTAATAAAGGTTCCCCAGCTTGATCACGGTTTCGACATCGTTGGGATTGCTCTGCAGCTGGGTGAGAAGAGGCTCAGCGGCCTTCGCAAGCATTTCCGGCGAAGGCGCTTGTTCCTGCTGTGCCGAACCGATTCCCGGCAGCTGTGCGGGAGACATTCCCATGCCACTGGCGCCTGGCGCGGCAGGCGCCACAGCCTGTGCGGCCTCTGGAGCCGCGGACGGAGAAGCCGAGCCGCGAGCAAAATACCCGACGGCAATTCCGATGACCAACGTGATCACCGCAAGTGTGTAGGCTTGCACCGTAGTAAAACCGGCGTTCGTGTTGCTGTTATTGGTTTGCGCAGTTTGAGACATGACGTTTACTCCTTGAATCGTCTTTCTTATTAGACTCTAAGCTTTTGGCCCTTTAGCGCTTAGCCCCGCGATTCGCTTTCTTGACAGGAGCTATAGCTAAAAGCCAGAGCTCTTCAGTTCTTGGTGCCGGCGGCAGCTCTTAACGGCTGTTCGAGATGAAACAGACGACCGACCGCTGCGGTCAGTACGTCTTGCTCTGCTCTCCCTGGAAGTTCCTTCAATTCACGGGCCAGCGAACCAGCAATGCGCTGCGTTATATGGGTAGTTAGGGCCGTTAATGCTTGGTCCTGGTCTTCCGTGAAAGGGCCAAATTCCTTGCGCAGGACTTCCAACTCCTGCCGGCATAACTCGTCGAGACGTTGACGCAGGGCTACGATGGTGGGCACGACGCGCTCCGCCATCAATTTGTGACGAAATCCCTGTACCTCCGCCGCCACAATCTTTTCCGCTGCTTCGGCAGCCGCTTGCCGTCCGATCGCGTTACGCTGCACGACGTGCTCCAGGTCGTCCATGTCGAACAGGTGAATGCCTTCGATCTCACGCACGCCGGGATCAATATCGCGAGGAACGGCGATGTCGATCATGACCATCGGCTTATGCTTGCGTTCGCGGGCGATCACCTCGGCTTCCTGACGGCTGAGAATCGGAATGGGAGACGCGGTGGAGCTGACAACGATATCTGCTTTCTTGATCTGCTGAAGGCGCTCTTCGAACGAAACCGAGGTCGCACCCAGCTTGTTCGCCAGTTCCGAACCGCGGGATGCCGTCCGATTCATGACCGTGACATGGCTCGCCCCGGCCTTGATCAAATAGTGCGCGGCCAGCTCGCTCATCTTACCGGCGCCAATTAGCAGCACTTCGCGTCCAGCCAGATCGCCGAGTACCTCGCGTGAGAGCGCAACTGACGCATATGGTACAGAGACCGCCGCCGAGCCAATTGCTGTTTCCGTCCGTGTGCGCTTGGAAACCGTAAGCGCCTTCTGCATGACGGCGTCGAGAAACCGGCCTGTCGTCTCAACTTCCTGCGCTTGTATCCATGCGTCTTTGAATTGTCCAGTAATTTCGGGCTCGCCCAAAACCATGGAATCCAAGCTGGAAATCACCCGGAAGATGTGCGTCAACGCTACGTCGTCCATCAGCCGATAGAAGTGAGACCACTCACAAAGTTTCAGCTGGTATTCCTGGGTCAGGAATCGCAACACGGAGTTAGCCGCCGTAGGAACGTCGCTCGCCCACAGGATGAACTCCGTGCGATTGCAAGTCGCCAGAACGATGACTTCCTCGATACCTTCGGAGCGGACTAATTGCAGCATTGCATCCGAGCGCCGGTCCGGGCTGATCCAGAAACGTTCCCGGACGGCCACGGGGGAGGTTCGAAAATTCAGACCGATCACAGCTAACGTCGGTTCCACGGGAAGCCTCTCTTACCGATTCGTCTGGTAGTGCTAAACGCACCGCAGTTGCCAAACCGTTTCTTCTAGGGATTCCGACTTAAATCGTTGATAATAATATGCTTTAGCACTCGCATAGAGGATTGGCGGCGGACCTGGGCGGGACGCTTTAGCGGCATATAACACGGTATAAAGCGGCTTTTCCCACCCGTGAGCCATCAGGTGATTGCGTCTTATGGACAATTTGGTCGAGCTTTGAACGACAGGTCACTACCCTCAAGGTTGTATTGGTGAATGGCCGCCCAGAGGAGTACATTGTTACGGTCATTGCGACGGCTTCGGACCAGGAAGACGCTCGCTACAGGAGACGAAAAACAATGACCGTGAAATGGTTACACCGGATTGCTCTGTTCAGCTTCTTTCTCGCACTCGCAATTCCCCAGGTAGCTGCCGCGCAGAGCGCTGCTGACACCTATAAGGCGAAATGTGCCATGTGTCATGGAGCTGACGGCAGCAAGAGCATGATGGGAGCAAAGCCGTTGAACGGCGCGGACGTGCAGAAGATGTCCGACGCCGATCTGACGGAGGCCATCACCAACGGCAAAGGCAAGATGCCGGCATATAAAGGTAAGCTCAGCGACGCCCAGATTAAAGACCTGGTTTCTTACATCAAGACTCTCAAGTAAATCGGTCCGCAAGGGCTCAAGATGGCGATCCGTGAGGGTCGCCATTTTCATTTATAGCTGTTCAGAACAGCTTGCCACCGAAGCGCGGCAGGACGACCGAGAGTTATACTCGCAGCCGGGTGAAAACTCGCCGCAGGAGACAGGATGAAGGACCACGAGAAGCCGCAACACGATAAGACCTCGGGACTCAGCCGGCGCGACTTCATGAAGATTTCCGGGATCGGCGTCGCTGTTCCCGTGGTGATAGGGCCGACCGTCGTTTACGCCGCCGGCGAAGAAGTCGTGGTGCATGGACCGGGCAAGGTTTCCGTCGTTCTCGCGGTCAATGGCAAGAAGCTCACGGTTCAGCTCGAGCCGCGCGTGACTTTGTTAGAAGCGTTGCGCAACAACTTCAACCTGACCGGGGCGAAGAATGTATGCGATCGCGGTACCTGCGGGGCTTGTACGGTTCTGCTGGACGAAAAGCCGGTATATGCCTGCTCAGTGCTCGCAATTGAAGCGCAAGCTAAAAAGATAACCACCGTCGAAGGCTTCACGGAAGGCGACACCCTGACCCCCGTGATGCGAGCTTTCGTCGATCATGACGCCCAGCAATGCGGCTTTTGCACTCCGGGATTCGTCGTAGCCACTACGCATTTTCTGCAGCACCATCCCAACGCAACTGAAGACGAGGTTCGTCGTGGTTTGAGCGGCAACTTCTGCCGCTGTGGGACCTACGATGGTGTTCGCGCGGTCGCACTCAGCCGCCCCGTGGAGTCGAACGGCGGTGAATCGTGAGCGAATACACCTGGCCTAATCCTGCAACACGTCCGTTGTTAGGCAAGAAGATCTCGCGCGTCGACGGGCCGGTAAAAGTCTCGGGTCGCGCGAAATATACGTTTGATTACAATCCGGACGGGCTGCTTGCGGGCAAGATCCTGCGCTGTCCCTACGCTCACGCACGCATCACCAGTATCGATACTGCGGCTGCCGAGAAGATGTCGGGTGTGAAGGCCGTCCAGATCGTTCAGAAGCCCGGAACAGAAATTTTCTGGGCGGGCGATGATGTCGTCGGCGTCGCTGCTGTCGATGAGCAGACCGCTGAAGACGCCATCCGCGCAATCAAGGTGCAGTACGAAGTTCTGCCTCATTTCGTATCCGACGCCGAGCCGCCGAAGAACATCACCACCAATAACGGTCCGATCAGCCAGGACGAGTTCGAGGACATGGAGGACAACCAGGTCCCGGATGAGCAGGTGGTTGCCGCCATCCGACATCAGGGCATCAGTTATCATCCGGATGCCAAATACCTGAAGGACCTTCAAGCTTCCGGAGCTGATGCCAGCGTCGTTCAGGCTCTGCGCACTGCGAAGTATGCTCCCGCCAGTGGCTCGCGCTCGCCCTATAAGCAGACCGCCTTACAAACGCAGGGCGAGCCCGACAAGGCTTTTGACTCCGCCGCCGCGGTTGTCGAAGGTCTTTACGGTGCGTCTGCAATTACGCATTGCTGCCTCGAATCCCACGGTATGGCTTCAGAGTGGCCGACGGACAACGAATTGCTGGTCCACATATCGACCCAGAATCTCTCCGGCATCGCACCGCAAATTGCCGAGCCGATAGGCATTCCTGCCGGCAATATTCAAGTCATGCAGCAGTACATCGGTGGCGGCTTCGGCAGCAAGTTCTCGCCTGACCGCTGGGGCATCGCGGCCACACAACTTTCGAAATCAGCCGCAGGCAAGCCGGTCAAGATTATGTTGGAGCGCGCCGCCGAGCTCGAGGTCGCAGGTATGCGGCCGTCGGCATTCGCGCGGGTTAAGATGGCCGCCGACAAAGACGGAAAACTCGTCGCTTGGGAATCGCATTCCTGGGGAACTGGCGGAATGGGCGGCGGCGGGACGCCTCCCCTGCCTTATATTTTCGAGATTCCGAATCAGCGCAAGCAGAACGTCGCCATCTCTACGAATCAAGGAAGCGCCCGCGCTTGGCGTGCGCCGAATCACCCACAGGCGGCCGCGATCACTATGTGCGCACTGGAAGATCTGGCCGCAAAAATGAACCTTGATCCCGTGGATTTCCTGACCCGCAACCTGGATCTCACTGGTCCGCGCGCCAAGACCTACAAGGACGAGTTGCCTATCGCCGCTGAGATGATGGATTGGAAGAAGAACTGGCATCCGCGCGGCGATAGGACGGGCGGTCCAATGAAGCGCGGGCTTGGTCTTTCGATTCACACTTGGGGTGGCCGCGGGCATAACAGCGATTGCGACCTGACGATTCATCCCGATGGCTCAGTCGAAATCAAGATGGCCACGCAGGACCTCGGCACCGGCGCGCGCACTATCATCATCATCGTCGCCGCAGACACCCTAGGCATTCCGATGGACAACGTGAAGCTGCTGATTGGCGACAGCCGTTATCCAGTCTCGGGGGCAAGCGGCGGCAGTACGACCTCTGGCGGCGTGACGGCGTCCACGCGACGCGCTGCAGTCGATGCGCGGAATCAGCTTTTCGCGAAAGTCGCCCCGGCTCTCAAGGCGAAGCCCGACGAACTGGAGGCCGTGAACGAGACGGTGAAGGTGAAGTCCGACCCCAGCCGCAGTCTCTCCTGGAAAGAAGCGTGTGCGAAAATTGGCGCAATGCCGATGACCGTCCGCGGCAAGAATCCCGACAAATCGAAGCCGCCGGACCTCACCAACAGCGGCGTAGGCGGTGTGCAGATGGCTGACGTCTCCGTCGATATTGAAACCGGTATTGTTCGCGTCAACAGGATGGTCGCAGTGCAGGACTGCGGTCTGGTGGTCGACGTGAAGACTGCTGCTAGCCAGGTGATGGGCGCGCTCATCATGGGCATCAGCTACGCACTCTACGAAGAGAAGATCCTCGATCCGGTGACCGGTCGCATGCTGAACGCCAACATGGATTTCTATCGCCTCGCCGGCATCGCCGATATCGGTGACCTCAAAGTGCACATGATGACCGGCAAGGGCTACGACGAGCGCGGCGTCGTCGGACTGGCCGAGCCGCCGGTCGTTTCGCCGGGAGCAGCAATTTCAAACGCCGTAGCGAATGCAATCGGGATCCGTGTTCCCTTCCTGCCGCTCACGCCATCGCGGGTTCTGGAAGCTCTGGAGAGCAGCGAGCCAGCTTAAGTGAAATCCCTTCCGCGTTAATACTGGCCCAAACTCAAGGAGCCCGCTGAAACTCCAGCGCACTCGTAAAATACGAATTGCAGACGACAACCCCCGTCGCTCCGACAGTTCTGCCGGAAGATGGGGTCACAACCTCCTTCGTTCAATCGACTTCATAAAGTGCGGATGAGTGCACACTGAAGTCCGCATGCGCTCATACGCGTTCGAACGAGCGCGAGATCGTGCCGGTGAAAATGCCATGCAACGCGAGCCAATCGATTCAGAGGTGATCGCCAGCATTGGGTACGACGCCGCGTGGCACGTACTGGAAATCGAGTACCGCCACACGGATGAGATCTATGAGTATTTCGACGTGCCGGTGGAAGAGTACACGGCCTTCCGAAACGCTGAGTCGAAAGGTGCATACCTCAATACCGTGTTCAAGCCGCGCGGGTATCGCTACGTTCGTGTCAAGGGAGCTGTATAAACCAACCACAATTGAACTACCAGGAGACATGCGAGCAGGGCGCGATGAACGTATAAGCGACAATCTGATAGTCCGGGATTCCGAACTTGCGCTGAAAATGGCTTCGATTCGCTGCCAAAGGCGGGTAGTGCCCGCACCATGTGGTCCGCGAGAGGGCCTCACGCTGGCCAGAACTGCGATGGCTGCTATAATCAATCTGCTCAAGAGAGCAGCCCGCCAATTGCGGGTTCCCGCCCGACCCGGAGAGGTGGCCGAGTGGCTGAAGGCGGCGGTTTGCTAAACCGTTATACGGTCAAAAGCTGTATCGGGGGTTCGAATCCCCCCCTCTCCGCCATCAAGTCGTTATTGTCAGAGAAGTAACTAGTCAACGCGCTAAAATCGTCGCGATTTGGCCGGAATTTCCGCGAATCTTCCTCGACGACCTGTAGCAGAGAAAGCGCTCACGGCGTTTATCAGAGGGTAAATCCCCTCAACTTTCTCCGAACGCCAAAAGCCGAGTACAGGTCTGCGCGCCGACCTGTAGCGGAGAGTTCGCAATTCGACTCCTTCCCCGGGCAGGAAGTCTGCGAACCATCGACTTTGTTTCGCTCTTCAGCTACTGGAGCCTCCCAGCAAGGTCGTCACCAACAGGGGTTCGCGCCGCTAGCCAGCGAACGTCACGAAATGCAGATCGCCGCTTTGCTGGAATCGCCTGAGTCCCCAAGGCATGACGGAAGAATAGACGCGTCTGGGAAGCTTTGTCTGTGATTTGAGCATTCCCCCACCCAAGCAAAACCGGCTTGGGTGGGCCTCCCGCCCAACTTCCTTGCGGCAAAATCAGTTTCATCTATCTTGTGATCGATGGACATCTCTGGGTTCACAGTCGTTGAGTATGCTTCCGCCGCGTTTTCTGCTGCGTATGGACTTTACGCCACTGTCACCGACTTTAAGGAAGAAAAAAAGGGCCGGAAGGTTTTGTCGACGAAGGGCTATATCGGCATCGTCTTCCTCGGTATCAGTTCAGTCCCTTCAATCTCCACAGACGGTTGGAAGGACGCAAAGGACGCAAAGGACGCGCATATCAGAGATGTGGCAGCTGAGAAAGCCCGGAAGGAAGTTTCAGACCAACTGACCGACCAGTTAAAGCGCACTACAGAAATAAATGCCACTCTACAGCATCAAAAGGATCAGATGGCGCAGCTTCTGTCCAACATGAACGAAAACCTGGCCGTCGGTCGTAGCAATACAAGCGCTGGAGCCTCAATCTTAGACCAAACCACTAAACTTATGCAGCCGATCAAGAGTTTAAAGGTCAGCTTCGCGATTACCTTGCCTGCTGATCTTCCCGGTGTGCCCAGAGTTACGTGAGTCGCATCGACAGGGGCCTACAGCCTATGCTGTCGGAGCTGAGTAATCCGCCGTACTCCTATAAGGGCGTCACCGCTTATCCTGCTCAAGTTGGGCGATTCGATATATCCCCGGAGTCTGAGCTGTATCCAAATGAAGCCGACGACGGCGTCACTCAACTCGCAAATGATGACGTGTTCACTGTGGCATTTTACGTTTCACCGGAGATTTTCGCGAGGGTTGCAGCAATTCCTCCATGGGATCCGGGACATTTTGCGACGGGCCCTCCGGCCGCTCCAGACATCCCATATATTGATCAACACACCTTGCAAAAGAGGCCTCAAGGTGCAAGCAAGTTGCCATATACACTATGAGGTTCGAGATCACCAGGTCCTATTTGTAGTCATCAATGCAGACGTCCCGTCTGAGCAATGGCACAGCTCTGGGCAGATACGAAGCGTGCCAGAAATTCTCAATAGTTCCTTTGATTTGGGCTCAGACGGTATTTTCCGGTCAATGACCATCCCCCGGCTAGCCGATCTTTTGCGACCGAGGTCAAAAGTAAACTGAGGTGGGTAAGCATCACAACTCCAGACGGTGCTGTTTCTTCCGGGGAGCACCTCCCTTTGCTTCAAGGTGCACTGGCGCAATACGGAGGTAAGGTTGGCGATTTACTAAAAGCGTGCAGTGAAACAGCTTCCGGCGGGTGGCCCACCCAAGCCGCGTTTGCTTGGGTGGGGGGTGCTCAAGTCACAGACAAAGCTTGCAAGCCACGTGTACTTTTCCCACGGGGCAGGAACGTGAAACAGGGAAGTTGACTGCTAGCGCTGATGCCCTTGTGCTCATGAAGCGCTCGCCTTCTGAGCGCGTTCCAGCCGTCCGGTGGTATTGGGGAGACGGCAAACTCGCCACAGGGCAGCTAATCGCCGAGTTTGGGTTAATAACCCACGAAGGGCGGACGTGAGGAACTTGTACGTGGCGTTGGACGCAACAAGCAAAGGACTTTCGTGAACCGAGTAAGTCGCTGGAAGCTCCACCATCAAATGAATTCATCGTCCATAGGCGCGTGTGCACTCTGCAGAGATATTTGTGAATTGCGAGACAGCCATTTTCTTCCAAAGGCGCTTTACCGTCTTGTTCGGGCCAATGGCAAGCGAAACCCGCATCCAGTGCGGTTAACATCGGAAGGTCGCCAACAGACAGCCTTTCAGGCGCGTTCGCATCTGTTGTGTCCAAACTGTGAGCGGCGCTTTAACGAGAATGGCGAGAACTGGGTGATGCGACATTGCTACCGTGGTCGTGGCGTGTTTCGCCTCCGGGCCTTGGTGGAAAAGACGACACCCATCTCTTCGGATGATACGTTTGCGATCTATTCGGCTTCCGAAACCCAGGACGTCGAAATAGAACAGTTGGTTTATTTTTAACCTAGTGTCTTGTGTAGCATCAGTAATGGAGTGGTGTGTTGAGGGCGAAACTTACGGGCCGATCAGGCTCGGTCCCTACCAAGAGCAAATCCGGCGTTTCCTTCTCAGCGAAACGGAATTTCCAGAGAATGCGACAATCAATGCGGTGCTGTCCCGGCTTAAAACACCCACTCTCGCGTTTTCATTTCCTGATACCGTTCGCGTCGAGGAAGGGTACTGTCATCGCCTTCATATCCCGGGCATTTCCTTTATGACCGTCTTGGGTAAGCGTGCTGCGGATTCTACAGTCCCGCCCGGCGGCCTTATGTTGCTGCTACGCGGGCGACTTTGCTCTACGACGAGCTCGAAACCACTCCTGTTTGTCGTTGCGCCTCTTTTTTGCGCGCGCGCGCGCGACGCGCCAAAGCGCCAGCAGGCGCTTCTGAAGGAATGTATAGCTCACGCAAGCATTACACGACCGCTTAAGACGAACTACATCTTCAGGGCTGCACGCCAGTTTCTGAATACCCAGAGTTTCAGTACACGCTACGAATTCAGCTTCTGGGTAAATGAATTCGGCAGCAAAAACCTCTGCCGCCTTCTCTATAAGCTGATTGGCGTTATAGTCGCCGCACTTCAACTTGCCATCCTCAAGCAGCGGGATGTCCGTAAATGGTGCTTCAGTTCATGTACGAGCGCAAACAGATAAGGCTCTCGCGGCAGTCGCTTATTAACGGCTACCGAGAAATCACCACCTTCGCACATGTAAACAGCACGGATGCTCGGACTGAAGTCCCATTTGTCGATTCGAATACCCTCCTGGGCGTAAATTCGCCGAAGAACATTCAGATTTAGACTTTGGGTAGTGATGCCGTATTTCGTTCTTTTTTTCGAAGCTAGCAGCCTCGCCTGCCCGTATCCGAATAGATTCCGGATGGCATTGG
>CAWACF010000006.1:0-66092 GCA_963780495.1 uncultured Acidobacteriaceae bacterium | reverse complement strand
ACGATCAGGAGGACCTTTCCCTTGTAAGCGCTCAGCTTCTTCTCTTTGCCGTTGTTCAGTGTTGCGGAAAAATCGTAGAGTCCCATCGAGTTCCTCAAATCTGTTTCACCACGGAGGACACAGAGAAAATCAAGTCACAATTCAGAGAATCGCATTGAGCTGAGCGGCTGTCGCTCGCGCACAGCGGAATACAGGAATACTAAGAAGTTCTCCGTATTCTCCGTGGCTCCGTGGTGAATACCCGTTAGTACGCCTTGGCGATCACCACGCGCTTGTCCACCTGCTCGCCGGTGACGATGCACTTGCCGCCTCCGTCGTATTTGTCTACCAGAGGAATGCAGCGGATCGTCGCCTTGAACTCCTTGATGCGCGCGTCGCAACGCGGATCGTCCTTCATGTGCGCCATGACGAACTTGCCCCCACCCTTTTCGGCGGTCACATCCTTCAGGATCGACTCGACCTCATCGATCGAGTTCGCCAGGACCGTGTTGTCCTTCATGCGCTGCTTGGCTGTGTTGTAGAGGTCCTGCTGCATCTGCTCCAGGACGGCTGGAACCTTCGCGGCGATATCGGCTTGCGGCATCGGTTCTTTCGTTCCGGTGTCGCGACGCTTGAGCACAACGTTACCTGCCGCGAGATCGCGTGGTCCGAGCTCCAGCACCACAGGCACACCGCGCCGCTCCCAGTGGAAGAACTTTGCGCCGGGGGATTGGCCTTCACGGTCATCGACCTTCGCGCCAACATCTTTCGCGATGCGATGCGCGGCTTCCAGCACCTTGGACTTCTCGTCATCTTTGCGATAGATCGGCACCATCACGGCTTTCACCGGCGCTAGCTTTGGCGGCAGCACCAGTCCCTTGTCGTCGGAATGGCTCATGATCAGGCCGCCGATCAGGCGCGTGCTGACGCCCCAACTGGTCTGCCACACATAGTCGAGCTGTCCATCGCTGTTTTGAAACTGCACGCCGAACGCTTTGCCGAAGTTCTGTCCGAGGTCATGACTCGTGCCGGCCTGCAGGGCAAAGCCGTTTTGCATCATCGCCTCGATGGAGTAGGTGAACAGCGCGCCGGCGAAGCGCTCCGACTGCGTCTTCAGGCCTTTAATTACAGGCATCGCCATGACGTTCTCGGCGACGTCGGCGTAGACGTCGAGCATGCGCAGCACTTCCTGCATCGCTTCCTCGTGATTGGAGTGCGCGGTGTGGCCCTCCTGCCAGAGGAATTCCGTTGTGCGCAGAAACATGCGCGTGCGCAGCTCCCAGCGAATGATGTTGGCCCACTGATTCACGAGCACCGGGAGGTCGCGGTAGCTCTTGATCCACTTGGCGAAGAAATGCCCGATGATGGTCTCCGACGTGGGACGGATGACGTACGGCTCCTCCAATTGCTTGCCGCCGGCGACAGTCACGACCGCGAGTTCGGGCGCGAAGCCTTCCACGTGTTCTGCTTCCTTCTGCAGGAAACTCTGCGGAATCAGCAACGGGAAGTACATATTCTGGTGGCCAGTAGCTTTAAATCGGTCATCGAGCTGACGCTGCAGCAGCTCCCAAACAGCGTAGCCGTTGGCCTTGATGACCATGCAGCCCTTAACGATTTCGGCGGGCTCGGCCATGTCGCCTTGCAGCACGATGTCCTGATACCAGGTTGCGAAGTCTTGCGCGCGTGGAGTGATGGGAGATTCGGCCATAGACGGATGAGTGCTCTCTTCCTGAAATAAACAGCAGATTTCGTGATCTTTCAGATTAGCAGAAGCAGCGGCGAGAAGCGGTGATGCGTCAATTAGCTTAGAAAAGGCATGGCTTGAGCCGTGCCGTCGTAAGGCTCCTGTTGCTTTCCTGCGAGGCTGCTGCCCTTAGCGGACGAGCGGCCCGGCTCACAGCTCCCCCGTGAGGAACTGCGCGACGCCATTTCCGAAGCTCCAGTCGGCATCGGTGTTGGTGACGATCGAGATCATCACGTCGCTGGGCTCGATCTCGCAACTGTCTTTCAGTTCGCGGCAAAGCTCAGTGTAGAACGTCTTCTTCATCTCGTCGGTGCGCGGACGGCTGATGACCGTTACCACAATCACGTTCTTCGTCCGCGAAATGCCGAGACCGGTGTCCTGCACGACGAAGTGATTCTCGGGGTGCTCCTCGTAGATTTGGTAGCGGTCGCGCTCGGGGACTTTGAAGGCCGTGAGCATGGCGCGGTGTGCGGCATCGAGCAGGTACTGGACCTGCTCAGGAGAGCGTCCGGCAACAGCGTCGATGCGGATTAGGGGCATTGGGAATTCTACTCGTCCAAACTGCTATCGATAATGCCACCCCGGGAGCCTGGAGTGCTTAAAAACTTTCAGTTGCGCTAGCGTGATTGTCAATAATTTGTCATCACGAGAGAGCTTTAGCTCGACGAAGGATCTGCTTCTGGCGGCGAACAGCAAGTCCCTTATCGGCCTGAAGGCCTCTTCGTGATGACAAATCAGGTCGCTGCTTCTTCGGAGCAAGCGCGGTCTCAGCAACTACTTCTTCCCGTTCTTTACTAGTTTCAAGAACTCCGCGTGCACACGCTTGTCTTCTGACAGCTCGGGATGAAACGTTGCGGCCATCACCTTCCCCTGACGCACCAGCACAGGATCGTCGCCGCGTCTGGCCAGTACCTCGACATCTTTGCCCACGCTCTCAATGCGAGGCGCGCGGATGAAGACCATCTCCAGAGGCTCACCGCCGAATGCGCTGGACGTCTCCAGAATGGTCGAGTCGATCTGCCGTCCGTAGGCGTTACGACGGATCGCGATGTCGATTGCATTCAAGCCGGGCTGTTTGGGATTTTCGACTTCGCGCGCGAGCATGATCGCTCCGGCGCAGGTGCCGAACGTCGGCTTGGCGTGAACGAAGTCATCCAGCTTTCGAAGCGTGCGTTCGCCCAGCAGCTTCAGAAATGTGCTCGACTCGCCGCCAGGGATGACGAGGCCATCGAGTCCCTCGAAGTCTTCGGGATTGCGGACAAGCACGACCTCGGCGCCAAGCTCTTCCAGTCGGCGGCGATGCGCATCGAAATCGCCTTGTAGTGCGAGAACGCCGATCGTCATAAAGGAGCAACTAGCAACGAGCAACCAGACAAAAGCGGAGTCGCTACAATGGCGAAGACGGCTCCTGGTATCCTTCTGGCTTCCTCGCGCAATGCGCGACTAGTTCATTAAACAGTTCGAAAGCCCTTTTTCTCGCGCGTTTTACAAGTCGAGCGCACGCGCGTTCTTTTCGTTCGAAGGCAATTCCCTCTGAACGAAGGTGTTCAAATGATTCATGTGGAGACAGCTTTCGGCCCATCGTGTCAGCAGCTCTTCAGAGATATTGAAAGGTAGGTTTTCCATGTATATTCCCTAGAATTCCAAATCTAATTGCTATTGCCGGTTGCTGCTTCTACCATCCCCGCGTCTGCAGCAAATCCTTCTCTTCAATCGCCGCGATGGCCAAGCCTTTCATCGCTCCGGTCATCTGTTCGCTGACTTCAGCTAGCACCTTGGGATCGTCGAAATGAGTTGCCGCGATCACAATGGCCTTCGCGCGCGACTCCGCTTCTTCGCGCTCGGCTTTGACATGCAAGTCGAGCGGTGTCGCTCCACCCTTCATGAAGATGCCCGAGCCGACAAAGACGGCCTCAGCTCCGAGTTGCATAACCAGCGACGCGTCGGCCGGAGTGGCAATGCCACCGGCAGAGAAGTTCGGCACCGGCAGTTTGCCCAGCTTGGCGACGATGCGCACCAGTTCGTACGGGGCTTGATGATTCTTGGCCGCGGCGTAGAGTTCTTGATCGCTCATCACCGTCAGCGCCTTCATTTCGCCGACGATTTGCCGCATGTGTTTGACCGCGTGAATCACGTCGCCTGTGCCGGCCTCTCCCTTGGTGCGGATCATGGCTGCGCCCTCGGCGATACGTCGCAGGGCCTCGCCCAGGTTGCGCGCGCCGCAGACGAATGGCGTGTTGAAGGCGTGCTTGTCGACGTGGTGTTCTTCGTCGGCAGGGGTCAGCACTTCTGATTCGTCGATGTAGTCGACGCCAATTTCCTGGAGGATCTGGGCCTCGGCGAAGTGGCCGATGCGGCACTTGGCCATCACCGGGATCGACACGGCCGCCATGATCTGCTTGATGAGCTTGGGATTGGCCATGCGCGAGACGCCGCCTTCGGCGCGGATGATCGCGGGCACGCGCTCCAGTGCCATGACGGAGGTGGCGCCGGCCTTCTCGGCGACTTCGGCCTGTTCGACGCTCATGACGTCCATGATGACGCCGCCTTTGAGCATCTCGGCCAAGCCGGTTTTCAAACGCAAACTGGTGTTGTTACCGTTGTTTTCTGACATGGAACTTCTCCGAAGACTTCCATTGGCATTTGGTGCTTATCATTTAGCTAAAACCCGCCGGTATCCCATGAGGCCCAACCCGGGTTGTTAACCTTTTATTTTAGCGTGGCGAACTCACGCTCGTAATCCACGAATCGCTGAGCTAAATATTCCAGTTTTAGCATGACGGAAAATCGGTCCTATTGAAAGCGCCACTGCAGGTATTTTTCTTGGAGCCAATTCCTCACCCGTGGGAGCGACGTTCGAGGGGGTTGCATTCCAACGGGAAGTGGCGGAGTGGACGGACCTGCTGCTTGTAGGCAGCATTGCTAAGTGCGGGACAGCACGTCCTTGGACCCCGGCGTGCCGAGTTAGTGCGCCTCCGCTCAGGACGACGACCAGAGGAATGACCTGTCGCGAAGCAGCGCCGGCCTGTCAGGGAACTTCTACTGCGTCCTGCCGCGTTCGCCGCTCGCCCACTGGTCCCAGATTCGAAATCCTTTCATCGCATCGTCGAGATGCGTATCTGGGAAGGTGGCTTCAATCTGCTTGCGCGTGAGCCGCGGCCCAAACCGCTGAGGCATATTCGCCAACTCGACCATCAGTTCGGCTGACATGGCCTCGTTCTTCTTGAGCTGGGCAAAATCGACCTTGTCGTAGGTGTCGGACGTAGCATGATAGTTGATGAGGTAATTAGCCGTTTCCTGGTTTGGCAGGATGGTCGGCACGCCTTCGATCATGAAGTCATAATTATCGGTGCCGAGTTCGGCGTCGTTGGTGATCTCGGTCGCTTTCCATTCGGCGAACGGTTGAAGCAACTGGGCGAGCGCCGCGTCGGTGTCCTTGCGTCCCTGGCTGGAGAAGCCGGTGAACGCTCCGTCGCCCGCATCGAGCACGTAGACGGCTGTGATGTTGTCGAGCTCGTTGCGGTGCGCCCGGACGTACGCAAGCGAACCCAACATGCCCTGCTCCTCGCCAGAAAAGAGAATGAAGCGCATGGTACGCCGCGGATGAATGCCCGCAGCTTTGATCGCCCGCACGGTGTCAATCACGGTCGCCGCGTTACAGCCGTTGTCGAGCGCGCCCGTGCCCAGGTTCCACGAGTCAAGATGGGCGCCGAAGATGACGACCTCGTTCGCCAAGTCGCTGCCTTTGATCTCGGCGACGACGTTACGAGCGGTGATCGCCGGGCCGACTTTGTTGGGCAAGGATACAGACATTTGCACCTTGTCGCCGTGTGCGATGAGTCGCGCGATACGCATTGCGTCTTCACGTGCCATCACGATCTGCGGGACCACGTCGATCTTTCCGTTCATGCTATTGATGTGACGGTAGAGGATGTCATAGTCGCGAGTGGCGGTGAAGGCGATCAGCAACGCCTTGCCCTTGACCGAGCGCTCGATAATACCCGGCGCGCTGAAGTACTCCTCGAACAGATCCTCCCACGTCGCCAGTGCCTTGCTGTGGACGAGGACGATTGCGCCAGTGATGTCTCCCGCCTTGGAAAAGTCGTTCGCTGTCCCCATGCCGACGTCGACCACGCGACTTGTAGTGGTGGCCAGAGGCGGAGCCCAGGCAACGGAAACCGCACGTATGGGAAACTCAACTGGAGCCACTACACGGACCTGCGTATCGCCCTCCAACCACGATTGCGGTATGGTGAACTCCTCCTCGGTGTGCACCGAATCAGCGCCCGCTTTTGAGAAACCCGCCATGGCCCATTTTTCTGCCATCTCCATTTGTGGCGTACCCGGTACGCGGCCCCCGATCTCGTCGGTCAGCACGCGCAAATTCGCCTGGATGGGAGTATCCGGCTTCAGAGCCTCTTGCATGACGGCATCGTTAGACTGCGCAAAGAAGAAAGGCGCGAGGGCCAGCATCAGGGCCAATCCGGAGAGCAAGCATCGAGGTGATTGCATGGCCAGCCATTGTATCGTGGACATCTGAATCGGGCGACAGGATTGTGATTCGCATACTGCATCGCTGTGTAACATGGAATAATTTTGCTTCGATGCCATCAGTTCTCCAGATCGTGCCAATGTTGGACCCGCACTGGCCCGCTGTGCGTGAGATCTACGAAGAAGGCATTGCCACGCGTAACGCGACCTTCGAGACCACGGTACCTGAATGGCCGGAGTGGGATACACAGCATCTGCGAACCTGTCGTCTGGTGGCTCTGCGCGGCGGCAAAATCGTGGGATGGGCGGCACTGAGCGCTGTGTCGTCACGCCAGGTCTATCGCGGTGTGGCCGAGGTCAGCGTCTACATCGCCGGCGGCGCTAAGGGGCAGGGGATCGGCTCCGCACTGCTGGCGGCGCTAATCGCAGAGTCGGAGCGGAATGGCATCTGGACGTTGCAGGCCGGTATCCTCGCCGAGAACGCTGCCAGCATTCATCTGCATGAGAAGATCGGTTTCCGAATAGTCGGGCGCAGAGAAAAGATCGGTCAACTCGACGGGCAATGGCGCGACACCATCCTGATGGAGCGCCGCAGCCATAGCATTTGTCGCTAAACGTTCGATCCGACGGCACTATTTGCCAGTAACAGTTTTGTCCGCCAGATCCTTTACGACCAAATTCCTAGCCGACTCGACGCAAACCATCTGCATCGCTCCCGGCTGTTCCTTCGTGAAGGGACAGACCTCTAAATCTGCGTATACCGACTTGTTGAATCCATTAAGAGCGTCTTTCAGGCTCTCGGGAATAATTTCGTTTTCGGCCGGTAAAACCCCCAAGATCTTCTTGGAACCGACACGCCAGATTCGTAGAGATGGCGTTCCATTCGTATACATAACCCTGCCGTGAACGACAAAGCACTTGCCCACTAGCTCGGAGTTACTCTTACATGATCGACCTGTTTGCGCCCACGAAGATGAGGCAAGAGTGATTACAACGATCAATGTGCGGAAAAGGTATCTCGTATTTCCTCCTGGCGCTAGGTCGCATCGCTCTGCTTCTTCTTCAAATACTTTGCGAACATGCGATGGGGATCGATCTCGATAAACTTTCCTTTGCTGGTGGCGAGCACTTCGCCCTCTTTGTTGCGAATCTCCGCCGAGCGGTAGTGCTCGCGGCCGCGCACCCGCTGCTCCCATCCCTCCGTCACCAGCGGCTTGAAGAGCGGTACCGGCTTGAGGTACGTCACGTCCATGGTGCTGGTGAGACAGACGATATTATGCAGCTTGTTCACCTTGCCCATGGCTTCGTCGAGGATGGTGGCGATGATGCCGCCGTGCGCGTGCTCGGGCGGTCCAACGAATTGCCCTTTGAGACGGAACTTGCAGACGAAGCGCTGACGCTCCTCATCGAGGACGAACTTCAGCCGCAGACCATTCTCGTTTTCGGGACCGCAGCCAAAACACTTGTTTCCGAATTGACGTTTCTGAACGTGATGACCGGGGACTGCCTTGTGCGCTCGCATGTCACCAAGATGAAGCAGAGTACATGTAAGATGCAAGGGTAGAGGTCGCTCTTCGCCGTTCGCTGCTGGCTCTTCGCTCTCGGAACTGATCTCCCACTTAGCCCGTACCTGACGGTGGCAACGCATTCTGCAACGATTTCTGGCGAAATGCGAAGAGCGAATGGGGTCGTTCAAAAAATATGCGGATTATTCGGATTGCCTGAGTCGATGACTATCTCCTGATCGGTATGGCGGGCAAGATACCAGCAGGGCTTAACGCCCATCTGCGGGAACAGGGAGTTGGAGCAGTCTTCCTGATGGTCGCCGGCATAGTCGTACTCGAACTTGCCATTCTTAAGCTTTACGTTGTAGTAGGTATGCACGGTGATGCTGCCGAAAGTTTCGCGGCGGGGAATGCGCAGCTTGACGGAAAGGAAGTCCAGGCCGTAGAGAACCACGGCGAGCGCGCAGACGATGAGGAGAAACCGTTTCATGAGCGGCAGACTGCCGGTCAATTGTACGGCACGCTCTCGGCACTCCCTCCGGGCTGCCGGCTTTAAGCTGGCACCTATCGGCCGTTGGCCAAGGCGTGCGCGTCCCGGGAATTGGTCGGCTTTGTTGAGACCAGGAACGTCGAATAAGGCAGAGGCAGAGCCTAGGGACGGTCGTGTCAATGGCGCGCCGCGAAACGCAGATCGCTCGACTCCGCTGCGCTCCGCTCGGGATGACAATTTCATTCGCAGCTCTAGTTTTAACCGATGGCTGACAGCCGATGGCCGAAAGCCGGGCGCCATTCCAGCCCCTTGTTTCCTGCCGCGAAGCGGAGCATCATAAGGTCACAAGAGCTTGTGACGTGAGCCGGATGTAGGCCACGTTCGGCATCGCCGATCCATCACACAGATATGAGCCGGGGAATCAGCATTCGCGATCCGAAGACCTCGTTTGGCGGCGGGGGACGAGGGCCTGCGGAGAATTGGCCCGGCGGGTGGGATGGCGGCGGCGGCCGCGGCGGCGACGATCATCCCAACTACAATGAACGCCTGCGGCGCTATCGTCTTGCTCTCCTGCTGGCGATGTCGTCGGTGGTAATGCTCTTTGTCTCGTTCACCACGGCCTACGTGGTCCGCAAAGCGGGGGCGGTATGGGACCCCGCGGGCAACGACTACATCAGCAACTGGGTTCCACTTTCGCTTCCGATACGATTTCTGCTACTGAACACCGCCGTTCTACTGCTGAGCAGCACGACCCTTGAGATCGCCCGTAGATGCGCTGCCCAGGACGTCGCGCTGGCACCAATCGCCGACATTCCCGGCATTCGCGTCAGCGACAATCATTCGTTGCCCTGGGTATGGACGACGATTGTCTTGGGGGTGGGTTTCCTTGCTGGGCAGGTTTACGCCTGGCATCTGCTGGAAGAGTACAACCGGAGCTTCGCTACCAATACCAGCAGCTCATTCTTCTTCATTCTCACCGGAGTGCATGCCGTCCATCTGCTGGGTGGCCTGATCGCACTGCTTTATGCGGGCATGAGCAGCTGGCTACACAAGCCGCCGGAGACGCGCCGCATCATCCTCGACGTAACCGCGTGGTATTGGCACTTCATGGGCCTGCTCTGGCTGTATATCTTCGGGCTGCTGTACTTCGCGCGATAACTGCCACCGCTTGCATCACCACTGAGGCACGGAGAGCACGGAGGAAAGGCGTTTTTATTTATTGCCTTCCCCCTCAAGACCTTTCCTAGAGCAATTGTCATCCCTCGGCTCCGCTGCGCTGCGGTCGGGATGACAATTTCATTCAGGAGGACTGGTCAGAACAAGAATCGGAAGCCAACCCCGCCCTTCTCCGTGACCCCCGTGCCTAAGTGGTGAAACACGGCTTCCTCCCAAGCCCCTGATCTGCAACCAAATCCAGTTCTTGACATCGCAAATTGCAATATTATAATTGCAAATTGTAATATGAAGCTTGGCGAGAAACTCCGCTACCTGCGCCTGGTCGAAGGCACGCTTCGCGGCATGGACCGCGAGATGACCCAGCAGGACCTGGTCCGCTTGTTGAAAAAGGAAGTGGGCGCCGGTCTGAGCCAGTCGTACCTCTCGCAGATCGAGAGCGGAGCGCGGCCTCACCTGACGAACGCTTCGCGTATGCTGCTGGCGCGCTTCTTCAAGGTGCATCCCGGATACCTGGTCGACGATCCCGAGGGCTATCACACGGAGCTGACCAGCGACCTGCGCGCCAATGAAGACCGGCTCGACCTCTGGCTGGTCAATGGGGCAGAGCAGGCGGCGAACGATCCTGAGCTGCATCATGCGCTGCTGCAAGTGGCCAAGCACAAAGACAGCCGTAAGGCACTGGTGCTGCTGGGAGCGATCCTGGAGACGCCTGAGTTGGTGGAGCGATTGACCGAAGTGTTGAAGCCGGCGTCGCCGGCGAATGGGCGTAAGGGCCGCAACGGCAAGAAGCAGGCGGAGTGAACTTATGACGTGGGCGATTTTCTACCTCGCGTGCTTTCTGGTGGGAGTGACGCTGAGTGTTCTGTCGTTCCTGGGTGGAACCTGGCATCTGCCGCACGTGCATCTTCATGTGCCGCACGTGCATGTGCCGGTCGGCGGACACATCGCGACGCCACACGCCGCGGGACAGGGCGCTACCGGCTCCGAGATGCCGTTCTTCAATTTCGCGACCCTGACGGCATTTCTCGCATGGTTCGGCGGCACGGGATATCTGCTGACCCGCTACTCGACGCTGGTGGTCACGCTGGTTCTGGTGGTGTCGATTGCGCTGGGAATGGTGGGAGCGAGCATCGTCTTTGCCTTTATCGCGAAGGTTCTGCTGGCGCATTCGCGCGAACTCGATCCGGCGGACTACGAACGAGTCGGCGTGCTGGGCCGCGTGATCAGCCCCATTCGTGCAGGGGGCACAGGAGAGATCATCTTTTCGCAGGAAGGCACGCGTCATACCTGCGGAGCTCGTAGCGAAACGGGCGAGGCGCTAACGCGAGAGACCGAGGTCATCATTACGCGATATGAAAAGGGAATTGCGTACGTACGTCGCTGGGACGAGATGGCGGGGAAAGAAGCAACTAGCGACTAGCACTTAGCAATTAGCAAGCAGCAATTAGCAAATGAGAGAGCTACTACATATCGTTCTTAGCTTCATCGGGGTAGCCGCGCTCGTGTGGCTTTATTTGAGAGTGATCATGTTTCTGGACGAACACAGCCTTCTTTTTCGGCGGAGAAAAGTACCGAAAGTCGAAATCCAGACGCTATTCCATGGGAACACGAAGGATGAGGATCAGATTTAGCGTCTCGGGCGAACTAATTGCTAATTGCTAGTTGCTGATTTGAGGAGAAGCATATGGGTTTCCACATTCCAACTGACGCCGTGGTCATCGTGTGGTGTGTTGTTATCGCCACAATTTTGCTCATGGCGCTTTTCACCAAGTTGTATCGCAAAGCCGGACCTAACGAAGCTTTGGTTGTGTACGGCATTCGGGGGCCACGCATTATCAAGGGACACGGCACCGTCATCCTGCCCATGGTGGAGAATTGCCGCGAACTTTCGCTGGAGCTGATGTCGTTCGACGTC
This sequence comes from uncultured Acidobacteriaceae bacterium, assembly GCA_963780495.1. Taxonomy (GTDB): domain Bacteria; phylum Acidobacteriota; class Terriglobia; order Terriglobales; family Acidobacteriaceae; genus Bog-257. The sequence goes on along the minus strand of CAWACF010000006.1, from coordinate 54,792 downwards.
GCTCCGCAGCAGGACCTCTATACAAAGCAGGGCGTCGCGGTCACGGTCGAAGCTGTGGCGCAGATCAAGGTCAAGTCCGATCCTGAGTCGATCATGACGGCGGCCGAGCAGTTCCTGACCAAGTCGCCGCCCGACCGCGAGGCGCTGATTCGCCTGGTGATGGAGGGCCACCTGCGCGGCATCATTGGCCAGCTTACGGTGGAGGAGATCGTAAAGCAGCCGGAGATGGTAGCCGACCGCATGCGCACTACCTGCGCCGATGACATGAATAAGATGGGCCTGGAAGTGATCTCGTTCACCATCAAAGAAGTTCGCGACAAGAACGAGTACATCACCAACATGGGCCGGCCTGACATCGCGCGCATTAAGCGTGACGCCGATGTAGCCACTGCCGAAGCCGATCGCGACACGGCCATCAAGCGCGCTATCGCCTTGCGCGAGTCTGCAACCGCGAAGGCGCAGGCAGACCAGGAGCGGGTTGCCGCTGAAACAGCGTCGCTCGCCCGTCAGGCCGAGGCACAACGCGATCTCGAAGTGAAGAAGGCGACCTATGCCGAGCTGGTGAAGCGCCAGCAGGCGCAGGCTGATAAGGCCTATGAGATCCAGACCAACGTAATGCAGCAACAGGTGATTGCCGAGTCCGTGAAAGTGCAGCAGGTGGAAAAAGAGGCGCAGATCAAGGTGCAGGAAGCCGAGATCAGTCGCCGCGAGAAAGAGTTGATTGCCACCGTGCTGAAAGGCGCCGAGATCGAGCGTCAGCGCATCGAGACGCTGGCTAACGCCGAGAAGTCGCGGACGACGGTGGAAGCCGAAGGCCGCGCTAGCGCGATTCGCGCGCAGGGCGAAGCCGAGGCCGAGATCATCTTCAAGAAGGGCGATGCGGAAGCTCGTGCCATGAACGTCAAGGCCGAGGCCTTCCAGGAGTACAACCAGGCTGCCGTGGTTGACAAACTGATTACCGGACTGCCGGAGATCGTGAAGGCGCTCGCCAGCCCGCTGTCGAACGTCGACAAGATCACCATCGTTTCGACCGGGAACGGACATTCGGCGGGAATGAACAAGATCACTGGCGACATTACCGAGATCGCGGCGCAGGTGCCGGCGCTCTTCGAAGCGCTCTCGGGCATGCAGATGTCGGAGCTGATGGGCAAGATCCGGACGATCGGCGACAAGTCGCCGAAGCCGGATGGGCTGCCCCCCGGGGATGATGGGAAGGCCAAAGCCGCGACTGCAGGGAAGTAGGGATGTGGTGCCCCAGGTTCGGCCAGCCGTTGGCCTAACCTGGGCCCATGTTAGCGGAAAGAAGGGCGAACGTGGCACCGCCGGAGTTAAAGGATGGTTATGTTTTTCGAAGATGACAGTACGCGCTGGATGGTGACACTGGGAGTGATTGGAACGCTGCTAGGCGTCGTCGTGCGCTTCGTCAATTACTGCAACATCGCGGTTCTAGTGGGCGCCGTGGGAGGCTTGCTCGTCGCCTTCCTGTTGGCTGCGGTTCGCGGCGAGCAAGTTTGATTTGAAGGATCGAGTATCCCACTCATTCGAACTCCGCGAATGAGTGGGGCACCCGGGCATCAAGAAGTTTTAGCCGAGAGCTGACGGCTGACAGCCGACAGCTGAAAAGGAGTTCATCATGGCATTACTCGATCGTGTGGCAACGCTGGTACGGGCCAATCTGAACGATCTGGTCGATCGCGCGGAGAACCCCGAGAAGATGTTGAAGCAGGTAATTCTCGACATGGAGAACCAGTTCATCCAGGTGAAGACGCAGGTGGCGATCGCGCTCGCAGATCTGCACCTGCTGGAAAAGAAGAAGAAGGACAACGCCGAGAAGCATGCCGACTGGATGCGCAAGGCGGAGCTGGCTGTCGACAAGAAAGACGACGAGCTGGCGCGCGCGGCGCTGGAACGGGCCATGAGCTTCCAGCAATTAGCTGAGAGCTTCGATCAGCAGATCGCCGATCAGGAGACGCAGGTCGAGGCGCTGAAGGCCGCGCTGAAGAGGCTGGAACTCAAGCTCTCCGAGGCAAAGGCAAAGGCTGACTTGCTGATCGCTCAGCATCGCCGCTCTCGTGCGGTAAGTCGCGCCGCCGATGCGCAGCTTACGCCGGACGGCGAGCACCGCACCTTCGATCGCATGCGCACCAAGGTCGCGCGCGAAGAGGCGCTGGGTCGCGCCAAAGGCGAGATCCTGAGCGACGACATCGAAGGCCGTCTGCACGCGCTGGATAGAGAGCAGAAGATCGATGCGCTGCTGGATGAGATCAAAGCGAAGAAGCGGCTGCTAAGCGCGTAAAAGAAGCCTATTCACCACAGAGGCACGGAGGTCACAGAGAAGAAGGAAGAATAAAATCTCCGTGACCGCCGTAGTGAACTCGCTTTTGGCAGTCGTTACGCGAGTTGCTGGCGTGAGGAAAATATGGGCGACATTCGATTCATCGTCATGGCTGCACTGTTTGCGGGGTCGGGTGGATTCATTCTTCTGCGACCTGATCTTGCGAAGGACCCTAGCTCCGATCATCCCGTTAACCATTCCCCTCAATGGCTAATTCGAATGTTCGGAGGATTTCTGATCGCGCTCTCATGGCTTTTTGTTCGCCAGTGTCTTAAGAGCCGATGAGCCGTAAACGCAGATTCACGACACGACCCTTTTGGCCAGCCCGGCGATGGGCGCTGCCAGTGCGCGCTACAATGTTCCGATGGCGGACTCGCTTTATTTCAGCATCTGGTTTCCCAGCTTCCGGGAAGAGGAGATGATGCCGCGCACCGTCTCTGTGTTGCGGCAATTTCCCTTCTCCGCGTTGCGCGAAGGCATTACTTATTTATCGGTGCATCCGGTTTCGTGGAGCGAGCCCACCGTGCTGGAGCGCCGCTTCGATCCCGGCATCTCGCCTGAAGAGGCCGCCGAGGTCGCCAAAGAATTCGTGCACGACGACTACGCTTTCGTCTTTGAGGCATTTTGGGACCTGTGGGTTCCGAACGACGACGAGCACGGCGATAGCTGGCAACAGCGGCCGGTCGCGGTACGCTTCCTGGTGCATGGCGTGCAATTCGACGAAGGGATTTACACCGAGGACGGCCACATTGAGGGAGACTTCGGGCTCGACACTTCGTTCATCCATGAGGAGCGCGAGATCTCACCGTTCATCGAGAAGCATCTGCGATCGAACATCGCCAAACTCGTGGGATTTTCGGCAGCCGTGGAGAAGAACTGCGGCATCAGCGGGCGGGTGTTGTGGTCGGAGTCGGAAGAGAACCTGGCGCAGAAGCTGATCGCGAAGTTGCAGCAGACGCACTGAGGAACAGTTGTCAGTGGCCTGCTGTCGGTTGTCAGTCAACTGGTCGCCCGGTTGCTGACAGCTGACAACCGACAATGAGAAGAGGCCGCAGGGCGCGGCCTCTTCTCCCGTCTGTCGTGCTCCCAGCTTACATACCCTGGCTGAGGCCCTTGTTGACCAGCACCTTCACGTCGACGCGCTGATTCATGGCGCGGCCTTCGGAGTCGGTGTTGCTGGCGGCAGGGTGCGTGGCGCCGTAGCCCGCAGGCGCCAAAATGCGGCGCATCGGGACGCTCTTCTCGTTCCGCAGGTAGAGAACCACGGCGCTGGCGCGCGCATCGCTCAGCTTCTGATTCTCGGCTTTCGTGCCGGTGGCAGAAGCGTAGCCGGCGACTTCGATCATGTAGTTTTCCGTGGTCAGCGCAATCTGGGCAACCTTGTCCAGATCCGCTTTCGCAGCCGCGTCGAGATCGGTGACGCCGGTCGGGAAGTAGATGCCGGCTTCGGCAACGGTCTTATAGTCGCCAAGGTCGGAAACGCGCTTGTTCACCATCTGCACGGCATTGGCGTCAGCTAAGGCAAGAGCCCCCGCTCCGACGGCGGCCTGGCCGGCTACATCAGCGGTTCCCTGTGCAACATCGGCCGAAGCCTGAGCGGTCTGAGCCTGCTGCACACCCGAGTTGGCGGTGGACTGCGCTTTAGCGGCCGCGGCCTGGTTAGCCTGGATCTGCTGTTCCTGGGCTACTTCGATCGCGAAAGCATCGGGATCGAAGGTGATCTTAGTCGCATCGAGCTGACCTTTGGCATTTCCGACGCCCTCGGCGCTGATCGTCAAGCCGGGTACCATGGCGGTAACGTCCATGTCGGTGCGGCGCATCCTCAGCGAGCCCTTCTCGCGCTCAACCTTGGTGTTGTCGGTGAGGTTGACCACGACCATCTGGCCGGTCTTCTTTTCCTTCACGTTGACCATGTCCCCATCACGGGAGACGATCTGGCCGACGACTTTGGCTTTCTTGCCGTTAGGAATCTGTTTGGCAGGGGTGGACGCATACATCAGGCTGGCCATCAGCATGACGCAAGTCACAGCACATAGGACCTTAACTTTCACGAAATCCTCCATTCGCAGCGGCGCTAATTCGTTCTTCCAATTTGTGGGGTTAAATCCGGCAGACGCCGGACTGGCTCGTCGCTGAATGCGCAGCAGTACGATACCGGTTACAGATCATGTGTAAGCTACAGGTAAAGGGGGCTCTAGTAATACTGCTAGAAATGCTCATAAAGTACCCAAAAATGTATAGGGGATGGATCGGCGAGAGTGTTTCCCAGATGGAAGGACAGTAAGCTTGGTGGGTCTGGGTCCTCGACTATCAGACAAGAGCCCTGTCGCCGGCTGAAGCCGGCTCGGAATCAAATGAAGGTAGTTGGACGCGGACCTGAAGGTCCGCTCTACCCGAACAGATCATGTCCGTCATATGACGCGCGTCGCTTTGCTGCCCATCTCGAAAATACGAAAGGGCCCGGCGAAACGCCGAGCCCTCTTGCATTTACTGACAACTGACACTGGCCGCTGTTACTTCGTTCTTCCGCCCTCCACCTTCAACTCGGCGCTGGCGCCCGCCTGTGCCGCCGCCAACCTTGCGGTCAGCACGCGATACGGCGAGCAGGAAACGTAGTTGAAGCCTAGTGAGGCGCAGAACTCGACTGATGAAGGCTCGCCGCCGTGTTCGCCGCAGATGCCGATCTTGATGGTCGGACGAGTGGCCCGCCCCTTCTCGACGGCAATCTTCAGCAGTTGTCCTACACCTTCGCGATCCAGCACCGCGAACGGATCCTGCTTCAGAATCCCCTCGGACAGATAGGCCGTGAGAATCTTGCCGACGTCGTCGCGCGAGAAGCCGAAGGTGGTTTGCGTGAGATCGTTGGTACCAAAGCTGAAGAACTCGGCGTCCTTTGCGATCTCATCGGCCATCAGTGCGGCACGCGGCAACTCGATCATGGTGCCGACCAGGTACTCCACCTTGAATTCCTTCTCGGCGAAGACCTCTTCGGCAACCCTGCGGACCAGGCCGCCCTGGTTGGCCATCTCTTTCAGGCCGGTGGTCAGCGGGATCATGATTTCCGGCTTCACCTTCACGCCTTCCTTCGCGACCTTGACGGCGGCCTCGAAGATGGCGCGTGCCTGCATCTCGGTGATCTCGGGATACGTGATGCCCAGACGGCAGCCGCGCAGTCCGAGCATTGGATTCACTTCGTGCAGTTGCTCGACGCGATTCAGCAGCGTGCGCAGCTCCTTCAGCTTGGGCGACTTCGGCTTGGTGAGTTCGAGCTTCGCGATATCGACCATCAGGTCTTCACGGCGGGGCAGGAACTCGTGCAGCGGCGGGTCGAGTGTGCGGATGGTGACCGGGAATCCATCCATGGCGCGGAAGATGCCGACGAAATCATTACGCTGATACGGCAACAGCTTGCGCAACGCCATGCGGCGGTCTTTCTCGCTGTTCGCCAGAATCATCGCTCGCATGTGCGGCAGACGGTCCTCGGCGAAGAACATGTGCTCGGTGCGGCACAGCCCGATGCCTTCGGCGCCAAACGCCCGTGCCTGCAGGGCATCGCGCGGGATGTCGGCGTTGGCGCGGACGCCCATGCGGCGGAAGGGTTCGGCCCATCCCATCAGCTTCAGCAGCTCGGGATCGTCGGGACGCGCAGCCACGGTCTTGAGCTGGCCGTTGATGACGCGGCCAGTGGTGCCGTCGAGAGAAAGCCAGTCGCCTTCTTTCAGTGTCTTGCCGTGCACGCGGATGACGCGCGCCTTCTCATCGACCTGGATGTCGCCGGCGCCGGCGACGCAGCACTTACCCATACCGCGCGTAACCACAGCCGCATGGCTGGTCATGCCTCCGCGTGATGTGAGAATGCCGGCCGCGACTTCCATGCCGGCAATGTCTTCGGGCGTGGTCTCGGCGCGCACCAGGATGAGGTGCGCCGTCTTGTTTTTGCTGAACTGCTCGACAGCATCTTCGGCGGTGAAGACGATCTGTCCGACGGCCGCGCCCGGCGAAGCCGGCAGGCCGGTGGCGAGGACTTCGATGTCCTTGCCCTTCTCGTCGAGGCTGGGGACAAGGAAGTCATAAAGCTGGTTGGGCTCGACGCGGAAGATGGCTTCTTCCTTCGTGATCAGGCCTTCTTCCACCATCTGGATGGCGACGCGGACTGCGGCGCGGCCGGTGCGCTTACCGTTACGCGTCTGCAGCATGTACAGGCGGCCGTCCTGGATGGTGAACTCGAAGTCCTGCATGTCGCGATAGTGTTTTTCCAGGCGCGTGGTAATTTCGCGCAGCTGGTTATAGGTGTCGGGCTGGATCTTTTCGAGTTCGGAGATGTGGACCGGGGTGCGAATGCCGGCGACCACGTCCTCGCCCTGCGCGTTCATCAGGAACTCGCCGTAGAACTCTTTCACGCCGGTGCCAGGGTTGCGCGTGAATCCCACGCCGGTGCCACTAGTCTCGCCCAGGTTGCCGAAGACCATGGCCTGTACGTTGACGGCGGTGCCTAGCATGTCGTCGATATTGTTGATGCGGCGATAGTGCTTGGCGCGATCGTTCAGCCAGGATCTGAATACGGCGTCACGCGCCATGACCAGCTGCTCGTGCGGATCCTGCGGAAAGTCGTGCTTGGTGTGCTGCTTTACGACCTTCTTGTATTCGGCGATCACTTCTTGCAGCGCCTTGGCGTCGAGATCGGTATCGAGCTTGGCTTTCTTCTGTTTCTTCTTGCCGTCGAAGACTTCTTCAAACGCCGACTTCGGAATGTCGAGCACCACGCTGCCGAACATCTGGATCAGGCGGCGATAAGAGTCATAGGCAAAGCGCGGATTGTTGCTGCGCTTGGCCAGACCTTCGACCGACTTATCGTTCAGGCCGAGGTTGAGGATGGTGTCCATCATTCCCGGCATGGAGAATTTCGCGCCTGACCGCACGCTGACCAGCAGCGGGTTGTCGGCGCCGCCCAGCTTCTGCCCCTGCAACTGCTCCAGGCGGCGAAGTGCCTCGTCCATCTGGCTATTCACTTCTTTCGAGACCGTGTGGTTCGGCATGTACTCGCGGCAGGCTTCGGTCTGGATGGTGAAGCCTGGAGGAACCGGCAGCCCGGCGTTGGTCATCTCAGCCAGTCCGGCACCCTTGCCACCCAGTTCGTCCTTCATCTTGCCGTGGCCTTCGGCCCGGCCATCACCAAAAAAGTAGACATACTTAACGGCCGACGCATTCGCGGTCGTGTCCTTCATTTCAGTTGCAGTGCTCATAGGAGTCCTTTACTGGTTCCTTGCATGATTGCGTTGTTTGGAAATTCATGTTTTCTTACTGCTTCACGTACCGTAAATTGTCATCCCGACCGGAGACGGGCTGGTTTGCCCCCCGGAGCGGAGGGATCTGCGGTTCCGTCGCGGAGTGATACGGCCTTGTTGCGCAGGCAAACCGCAGATCCCTCGACTTCGCTCGGGATGACAATTCCTACCGGCTGCCCGGATTCTCAAAAAGTTGTTTGCGGCAAGCACTGACACAAAGCGAATTCCTCACTTGCCTTCGGTCACGATTTCGCTGAAATCGGCGATGGTCGAAAACTCGCTCAACAGATCGCGTAACAGAGCCAGTCGATTGGCTCGCACGCGCTCGTCGTCCACCATCACCATCACCTTGTCGAAGAAGGCGTCCACCGGTTGGCGCAAGCGACTGATCTGCACCAGGGCCGCGGCGTAATTCTTTTCCTCGCGAAGCTGACGTACCGCTGCCGCTGTTTCCGGAATCTTGGCAGCCAATTCTTTCTCCGATTCTTCCGTCAGCGCCGATGTGTCCAGTTGCTCGGCGATCGTCTTATTTGTCTCCCGCGCCTGCCGCAGAATGTTCTTGATCCGCTTGAATGCCGCCGAAATTGACGCGAAATCGCCCATTCCAACCTGAGTAGCGATCGAATCTCGAAAATTTATTTCATCCGAAACCGAAACGCGTATTCCGCCTACTGCCTGGGCACGTGCAATCGCGTCGACTACGTCATCGCTTCCCGCCGCCAGAACCGCATTGACCACGTCGTAGGCGAAGCCGCGCACATCGCGCAGGTAGAACGCTAGCCTCTCGATCATGAAAGCCGTGATCGTCATGTTTGGCACATCGAGAGGTTCTGACCCGATGAATTCGCTGTCAGTGGCTGGGACCTCGCTGCGATGCAAATGTTTTTGTACGTTTTTTTCCATAAGTAGCATTCGCGAGACAGGTCTCTTGAATTTGGACTCGGCTGATGACCCTCGATACTCTTCCAAGGCATCCGCAAAAAGCTTCGAGATGGGCAGCGGCAGTTTGTGCTCGGCGATGATCTTCACGATGCCGTTGGCGGCGCGTCGCAACGCGAACGGGTCTTTCGATCCCGTCGGCTGTAATCCCAGAGCAAACATTCCGGCGATACTGTCGGCCTTGTCGGCTATGGCCAGCACGCCACCTTCAATGCTGCGCGGCACGTTGTCATCCATCGATGCCGGCTTGTAGTGATCGTAGATCGCGTCGGCAATCGCCTCGTGATTGGCTTCGGGCATGAGCGGATCAAGCTCCTGCACGCGTGCATACAGTCCGCCGACGATGCCTTGCAACTCGGTGAACTCTTTCACCAGTTCGGTCGTCAGGTCGGTCTTCGACAGCAGTCCGGCCTTGAAGGCAATGCCTGGCCGTACCGTGCCACCGGCGCTACGAATCGTTTCCGAGATCAGGCTGGCCAGTCGCTGCAGGCGGATGGTTTTGTCGAAGTAGCTGCCGAGATCCTTCTGGAACGTGACCGACTTCAGCCGCTCCACACGATCGCGCAGCGGAACTTTCTGGTCGATGTCCCAGAAGAAACGCGCGTCGTTGAAGCGGGCGCGCAGAACGCGCTCGTTGCCATGGCGGATCAGGCCGTCGGGATCGCCGTCGGTGTTCAGCACGGTGAGGAAGTGCGGCAGGAGTCCGCCGGTCGCATCTTCCAGCGCGAAGTACTTCTGGTGGTCGCGCATGACTGTGACCAGCACCTCATCGGGCAGGGAAAGGAATTCGGGATCGAAGTTACCCATGATCACCGAAGGGAATTCCGTGAGGTTGACGACGGTGTCGAGCAGCGACTTGTCCTCGCGCCAGCGAGCGCCGGGAATCAGGCGCGCAGCCTCGTCCAGCGCTTTGCGGATGCGCTGTTCGCGATCGGCCGTGCTGGCGACGACGAAGCCCTCGGCCAGCGTTTCCACGTAATTCTTGGGCAGCCGGATCGCCAGTGCACCGGACGACAGGATGCGATGGCCCTCGCTGGTGCCGCTGGCGCGAATGCCGGCGAACTCCAGCGGCACTACTTCGCCATCCAGCAGCGTCACCAGCCAGCGCACCGGGCGCACGAAGCGCTCGGCGGACTTGCCGCGCCAGTACATGGTCTTCGCCCAGTAGAGGCCGGCAATTTCTTTCGGCAGAGCCTCTGCCAGAATCTCGGCAGCCGGGCGACCTTTCTTCTGCACGGTGGCGGCCAGGTATTCACCCTTGGGCGTCGTGATCTTCTCCAGCGCCGTGACCGGAACGTTCACTTTGCGGGCGAAGGCTTCGGCGGCAGGAGTGGGCGCCCCATCTTTGTAGGCGACTTTGAACGACGGCCCGGTGACCTGTTCGCTGATGTCGGGCTGAGCGGCAGCAACACCGGAGGCAAGTACTGCCAGCCGGCGCGGCGTAGAGTAAGCCCGAATCGCCGGGCTGTTTCCCAGACGTTCACGTTGTAACAGTTCGCCGACGCGCTTCGCCAGTTCCCCGCGTGCGCCGTCGATCATTCGGGCGGGAATTTCTTCGGTACCGATTTCGAGTAAGAAGTCAGACATAGAGAAGCAGCAATCAGCCGTTAGCTATCACTAAAGGCCAAAATCAATATTGTGAAGCATTCGCGACGATTCCGAAGTGACTTCCATCACTGCGGAATCGTGGAACCATCCGGCGTGAAAGCAGTCCCCCTTCACTATTTCGGGCCCTTGGGTGAAGCACGCCTTGAGGCGTGCTGAGACAGACTTGCTAAGGAGCCTGCGCTTTAGCGCTTGGGGTAGTACCTTACCCAGCGGCTAAAGCCGAGTGTCCTTCTACATCCTGAATGCACCGCTAAGCGGTGCTCCACCCGAAAACCTACGATCTCGTCGCCGCTAACTGAGCGGGTGCGCCATCCTCGTCGCCGTCTTTTGGCGACAGGGTGGGACGATCCGATACCGCCTCGGCCTTCTGCTGGTCGACGTATGCTTTGGCGACGCCGACGGCCAGCGCGCGAATGCGGGCGATCACGCCCACGCGCTCAGTCACGCTGATGGCGCCGCGCGCATCCAGAATATTGAACAAGTGGGAGCACTTCAGGCAGAGGTCGAAGGCTCCGAGAACCGGGAACCGCCGCAGGGTCGTTTTTTGTTCGGCGCTCAACTCCGCGGGTGCTACTTCGCTTTTCGCTCTTCGCTTTTCGCCGGATTTCTCCTCCGGCGATTCCGCATCTCGACGGGCTTTCATCGCCGCCGCAAATTCGTCCAAGAGCGCCTGACACTCGGCTTCATATAGCTCGAGATGCTTCCATGCCTTCGCTACATCCGCATACTCAAAGTTATAGACGGAAAACTGCAACTCATCCTTTAAGCGAATCTCGCCGTAATTCACAGGACGCCCATCGGGATCGACGACCCACGTGATGTCGTAAATACTATCGACGTCCTGAAGAAAGGCCGCGATCCGCTCGAGTCCGTAGGTCAACTCAGCCGAGATCGGGTCGAGGTCGATGCCGCCACACTGCTGGAAGTAGGTGAACTGCGTGATCTCCAACCCGTCGAGCATGACCTGCCAGCCGATGCCCCAAGCGCCCAACGTTGGCGACTCCCAGTTATCCTCTTCGAACTTAATGTCGTGCTTGCGCAAGTCAATGCCAATCGATTGCAATGATTGGAGATAAAGCTCCTGCACATTGGTCGGCGGTGGCTTCAGGATCACCTGAAACTGCATGTGCTTGAAGAGCCGGTTGGGGTTCTCGCCATAACGGCCGTCGGCTGGACGTCGCGAGGGCTGCACGTAGCCGACGCGGTACGGCTTTGGCCCCAGCACGCGCAGGAACGTCTCCGGCGCCATGGTGCCCGCGCCAACCTCAATGTCGTAAGGCTGTTGCAGGACGCAGCCATGGTCAGCCCAGAAAGTCTGCAGCCGCAGCACCAGTTCCTGGAATGTCAGCGGATTTTGGGAGGAAGGCAATCGGTCATCCCCGGAAAACGAGGCGGAAGCCCCGGAATAAAGTCCCCGTCAGGGCGTGTGTAACAAAGCTCAGAGCAGGGCTGAAAGAACCGCTACAAATGAGTATGACACGATTACAGCTTGGCTAACATGGCAGCCGTAACTAACTTCTTTTCCAGGTGGCGCTCGATGATCTGGATCAGGAACTTGCGTAGGTCGGCATATCGGGGCGTGCCCGAACTGTTCGACAGCCCGGTACTCTCTTCGGTGAAGGCTCCGACCGACGCGCGAAACATCTGTCCGGCGAGAATTCGTGATTCCGGAGCTAGTTGCGACGAGGCCAGCCGCTTGTGCTGTTCGCACATCAGGCCGTCGGCCAATACGTGATAGAACGCCTTGCTGCCGTTCAGTGGTCGCCCGCAGGCCATACACTCGCCCAGCTCAGGCAGAAAACCAACCAGCCGCACTAGCCAGAGCTGGAAATAAGTCAGTGGCATCCAGATGGAGCCGGAGCGCAGTTGGTACAGCACGGCTGCCGCCAGGCGAAAGATGGCATCGTTGGCCTCGCGGTCGGGCAGAAGTTCGTCGAGTGCTTCGGCGACGTGTTCGAGCGCGACGACGCGGGGGTAGTCGAGCTCTGCCGACAGCGGCGACTCCAGGATGTCGCATGAGTCGAGCCGCGCCAGTTCCTGGCCCTCGCGATCGTCATAATAGGCGCGGACAATCGTCAGCGGCTCCAGCGCCCCACCGAAGCGGCGCTTGGATTTCTTGGCCGCACGCGCCACGCCCTTCACTTTGCCTTCTGAGCGAGTGAATAGCGTCACCAGCAAATCGGATTCGCGTAGCGGATAGGTGCGCAGAACGATCGCTTCCGACTGCTTCAGTGGCATGGTTAGCTCGAATGGGGAACAGTTCGATTCTAATGATCGTGATTGCCACGTGCAAAAGCGGCGGCAATGTTGAGTTCGGTGAAATAGTCCGCCGTTTGTGCAGATGAGCAACCGTTATCGGCGTGAGGTATGGTCGAGGGTAGAGGTCCTTCGACTCCGGCGTCGCAAAGGCGGCGACGCCTCCGCTCAGGATGACACCTGAGTCGGGGACAGCGGTCGTGACGGCGAGGCTGCTATTCGCATTGCCGCATTCGAATCTGGGCTGCTTAGAGTTCCAAAATTTCTTGCCATCGTGCCGCCGGCAACTTCTAACCTTTCGGAGTGTTACTGTTGACGGTGCTCCCGATCATGTCTGCTCGTCCGCTTATCCTTCTACGCTATCTGTTCGTCATGGCGGTCGTTTTTCTGGCGGCCCGCGCATTATTGGCCCAGCAGGAAGCCCAGGCTCCGACGCCAACCTTTTCTTCCAACGTCAAGGTCGTGACCGTGCTGGCCACGGTGCGCGACAAGAAGGGCAACATCATTAATAACCTGACAAAAGACGATTTCAAGCTGGAGCAGGACGGGCAGCCGCAAACCATTCGCTACTTCACGCGCGAGACCGATCTGCCGCTCACGCTCGGCCTGCTGGTCGACACCAGCCTGAGCCAGCGCCGCCTGATCGAGCAGGAGCGCGTTGCCAGCTACGCTTTCCTCAACGAGTTCATGCGCGTCGACAAGGACAAGGCTTTCGTCATGCACTTCGACTGGGGCGCAGAGTTACTGCAGGACCTGACTACCGACCATCAGAAGCTGCAGGTTGCGCTCGATAAGCTGGACATGCCAGGCACGAATCTGTCAGGCGCGCCGAGGACAGCCGGAGGGAACGACGACGATCCCGACGCGCGTCGCTACCAGGGTGGGAGCACGACATTGTATGACGCTGTCTTTCTTGCCTCGGATGAGCTCATGCAGAAGCAGCAGGGCCGCAAGGCGTTAATCCTGCTGACCGACGGGGTAGACGAAGGCAGCAAGCTCACCCTCAACCGCGCTATCGAAGCCGCCCAGCGGTCCAACACTCTGGTGTACTCGATTCTTTATGCTGATCCCGAAGCGTACGGCAGAGGGTTTGGCCACTCGGGTGGGATGGGCGGTGGCATGGGGCGCCACGGCGGAGGCTGGCCTGGTGGTCCGGGAGGTGGATATCCTCCACAGCAGCAGCAGGAGCATCCTGACGGCAAGAAAGTTTTGCAACGCATAGCCCGGGAGACGGGCGGCCGCTTCTTCGAGGTTTCCAAGAAAGAGCCGATCGACCAGATCTACGATTCCATTGCCGAAGAGCTGCGCAACCAATACAACATCGGTTACTCGCCCGATAAAGCCGTCGCGGGCGCGGGGTATCACAAGATCAGCGTCACCACGACGAATAAGGACATGATTGTGCAGGCGCGCGAAGGATATTACGCCCAGCAGTGACGGGTAGTCGCATAATTCCAGGTGCCCCAGGGTTTCGCGATTTTCGAGACCTGGGGCACCCGGATTCTTCATTACGCTGACCAAACCACCACGCTTTGCATCCATCTTCATTCCGTTTATGGTTAAGGGAACCCCTGTAGATCGTCTGTGGATCGTCTGGATGACTTTGAGGTTTCCGCTGGCCAATCACCGTCTCCGTCTATGGCTGGGTACAATCCTCCCCGCGGCGGTCGTCCTGCTCCTCATCGCGCATCGGTCCACGGTTCATGCGCAGCCGCCGGATCAGCTCACGGTGTACACGGCCCAGACCACATACTCGGCTGCGATGCTCGATATCCAGGGACACCCTTATGTCGGCCTCATTGAGTTGCTGGAGCCGCTGGGGTCGGTGGAAGGCCGCGTTGACGGCAAGAAGTACAAGCTACGATTTACGCCTCCGGGCGGACATCCGGTCGAAGCGCAGTTTCAGGAAGGCAAGGATAAGTCGAAGATCCTCAGCGAGAATTTCAAGTTGCCGGAGAACTTTGCGCAGCAGAATGGACGCGGCTATGTTCCGCTCGGCGCTGTTCCGGAGATCCTGACCAAGCTGCTGGCCAGGCCTATCCAACTGCACCCTTCGGCGCGAAGGTTATTCATCGGCGACGTTCCTATCCGCTTCAGCCTTTCCCTTGACAAGAGCACGCCGCCGAAGCTGATCATCAGCTTTCCCGTGTCGGTTAATCCCTCGATCGCAACCGAGCCGGGGCGCATGCGGCTTACCTTCCGGCGCGAGCCCGTTGTTTCCAACGGGCAGGACAGCTACAACTTCACCGACTCGAATATCACCGGGGCCGTCTTTGCCGAGCACGATGGATTAGCTGAGATTGACATCATGGCGACGGCTCCGCTGATGGCGAACTTTGCCGACGGCGGCAAGACCATCATCGTGAGTCCCGTGCCTCCACCACCGCCGACTCCGCCCCCGCCGACCGTGCCGCCGCCAGCCGCCCCACAGACGCAAGCGCCACAAGCCAAGCCGCCGGCAGGACCTCGATTTCTGGTGATCATCGATCCCGGCCATGGGGGAGCGGAGACAGGCGCGGTCATTACTCCGACGCTTATGGAGAAAGATGTTGTGCTGGCGCTGGGACGCCGGGTACAACGCGAATTGCAGAACCGCAGTATTGCGGCCGGACTGCTGCGCAATTCTGACGTTGCGATCTCGCTGGATCAGCGGGCCACGGCGACCAATGGAACACGGCCCGCACTTTATATCACGCTGCACGCGGCCAATACCGGACGCGGCGTTCACCTGTTCACCTCCATGTTGCCGGCGGAGAACCTGCAGCGAGGAAACTTCCTGCCGTGGGATCGGGCGCAGGCGGCCTTCCTCGACTTAAGCGGCACGGTTGCGGGGTCAGTTGCGGTCGAGTTGGAAGCGCGCAAGCTGCCGAATGCGACGCTGGTGGCTCCGCTGCGTCCGATGAATAACATCGCAGCGCCGGCGATCGCGGTGGAGATTGCGCCTCCCGGCGACAACGTCGACGATATCGCCAGCCCGGAATATCAAGAGAAGGTGGCGCAGGCGATTGCCGCCGGTGTGGCGGCGGTTCGTTCCAAGCTGCCGGAGGTGCGCCCGTGACGCTCCCCAACCCCGAGCCGCGCGACGGCGGAGCCAATCGTAGCCGCCCTATCCTGATTATGTTCGCTGTGCTAGCTGTGGTTGCCGTTGGTCTGGGATTCTATGCGCTGCACCTCAAGCGTAAAGTAGCGCGCGATGAACAGGCCGCCAGCGACCAGCAAGCTGTCGTCACCCCGCAAGGCAACGGACCTCCTGAAACCATCACGCTGTACGTAGCTAACGACAGTGATGGCACGCTGGGGAAAACGCAGGTAAGTGTTCCGATGCCGGCAGAGCGAAGCGAACGCGCGCGGGCTGTGCTGCGAACGTTGCTGGCGCAATACCTCAAAGCGGACTCGACTCATCCCATCGGGAAAGACTCCGATGTGCGGCAAGTCTTTTTGATGGACGACGGCACCGCCATCGTCGATACCAGCTCAGCCTTCGCAGACTCGCATCCCTCGGGCGTGCTTGCGGAGGAGCTGACGGTCGCCTCGATTGTGATGACGCTGAACGCAAATGACAACAAGATCATGCGGGTAAAAATCCTGGTCAACGGACAGGAGCGCGAGACGCTTGCCGGTCACGCCGACCTTAAACGCTTCTACGAGGCCGCGAACATGGGCCAAATCGTGAAGGACATGCTGTAACTCGCCCCCTCTCACGCACCACAGCCGACCCGGAAGGTCGGCTTCCGGGTCATAGCTTTTTGTGTCGGAATGACGGTGCCTCTCGCTCCACGGTGAGCTCTTCATTCACGCAGGCGTACCGGCGGCAGAACGTCCGTTAATATGAAAGCAGCGACACGAAGGACGACAGTGACACTTCCGCGCATCGGTGTATTCGACTCCGGCGTCGGCGGCCTTACCGTGCTGAAGGCCATGGCCGAACAACTGCCGGCCCATTATCTATATTTCGGCGACACTGCTCGCCTGCCCTATGGCACCAAGTCGGCGGAGACGGTGGCACGTTATGCGATTGGTGCGACACGTTTTCTGGAATCCCAGAATATCGACCTTCTGGTGATCGCCTGCAACACTGCGACTGCGCTCGCGTTCCCGGCAATTAAGGCTGCCGCAGACGTGCCGGTGGTCGGTGTGGTCGAGCCTGGAGCGGCCGCGGCCGCCGAAGTTAGCCGGCATCGCGCGGCAATCGTCATCGCCACCGAGGCTACCGTCAGCAGTCACGCCTATCGCGACGCCTTGCAGCAGCATGGCTTGCAGGCTATGGAAAAAGCCTGTCCGTTGTTTGTGCCGCTGGTGGAGGAGGGATGGATCGAGCATCCCGTCACCGAGCAGGTTGCGAAGATTTATTTAGGCGAAGCTGCGGCGCAAGCTCCCGACGGTGCTGATGTACTGGTGCTGGCCTGCACCCACTATCCGTTGATCTATCCACTGCTGCGACGGATCCTTCCTGATACGGTGCAGATCGTCGACTCAGCGGAGTCGACGGCGCGCGTGGTGAAGAAGATGATTGAGGAAATTATGGAGTGTCGTCCTGAGCGGAGTGAGCCGGAGGGCGAGCGGAGTCGAAGGACCTCTACTGCCATTGCAACCCCGTCGGACCATCGCAGCTTCCGCTTCTACGTCACCGACTCGACGGACAAGTTCAAGCGTCTGGCTACCCGCTTCCTGGGCCGCCAGGTAGACAACGTGGAGCATGTAGACCTGGAACAACCCCGATGAGTGGTTACTCGAACCCTGCGGAATGTATTATCTTGAGTCCGCTTGTTCCGCACGAGAAAAAGATCATGTCATCGCAAGTGCTTTCGAGACGCGTCGCTGTCCTGGTGTTCGCGCTTGCCTCATGGCAAGCGGTAACGGCGCAAATGCCAAATCCCTACGGAGTCTCAATCGGGCTGGAAGACGCCAAGAAGGTCGCGGCACCTGCCTTGGCCGAGGCCGCCCGGAATCACTGGAGCATAGCGGTCGCCATCGTCGATCCGTCGGGGAATCTTGTGTACTTCGAGAAGATGGACAACACCCAACTAGGCGGCTCCAATGTCGCCATCGAGAAGGCTCGTTCTGCGGCGCGATTCAAACGTCCGACCAAGGCGTTTCAAGATTCGGTAGCAGCCGGCGGCGAAGGGCTGCGCGTTCTTGCACTCGATGGCGCCGTTCCTCTGGAAGGCGGTTTCCCGCTGGTGATGGGCGGCAAAATCGTTGGTGCGATCGGCGCCTCCGGTGCCACCAGCGCCCAGGATGCCCAGTGTGCCAAAGCCGGCGCCGACAGCGTGAAGTAGTTTTTTCTATTCATAACCGAGTACCGACAACCAATCATGATCTTCCGTTCCGATAATCGCTCTCCTGACCAGATGCGGCCGGTAAACATCGTGCCTGACTTCATCTCCACGGCCGAAGGCTCGTGCCTCATCGAGCTGGGTAACACGCGCGTCATCTGCACCGCAACCATCGAAGACTCAGTGCCGCAATTTCTGCGCACCAGCGGCAAGGGCTGGGTGACGGCCGAATACGGTATGTTGCCGCGCTCCACGCTGACCCGCAGCCCGCGCGAGGCAACTAAGGGCCGTGCCGGAGGCCGGACGCACGAGATCCAGCGGCTCATCGGCCGCTCGCTGCGCGCCGTCACCGACATGGAGAAGCTGGGCGAGCGCACTATCTTCCTCGACTGTGACGTCATCCAAGCCGACGGCGGTACGCGGACTGCGTCGATCACCGGAGCGTTCGTTGCCATGGGGCTGGCCATGCGACGCATGGTTGAAGCTGGCTCGATGTCGGTAGCGCCCATACGCGACTACGTTGCCGCGACCAGCATCGGCATTGTCGACGGCGAGATTATGCTCGATCTGGCATACGAAGAAGATTCACGCGCCGACGTCGATATGAACGTCGTGGCCACCGGCAGCAAGAAACTGATCGAGGTACAAGCCACCGCCGAGCGCCGTCCCTTCGACGACGCGCAACTGGCGAAGATGATGGCGCTGGCGCGGCAGGGAATCGAGGCGCTTGTGGCCAGGCAACAGGCAGTGCTGAGCGGCTTGCCGCTACGACAGTAGGCGGGCTGTCGGGTATCGAAGCAGATTAAGACAGAGCGAGTCTGCTGGGCTCGGAAGGAAGGCTTGAACGGGAGTTTCACAATGAAGCGAACGAATCTTGTACTGGTCTTACTATTCCTCTTGAACGCAGTTTTTGCCGCTGCGCAGCAGCCCACGCCGCCGGCGCAACAGAAGACCATCACGGGATGCCTGTCCGGCTATCGTGACCGTTACACGATTGGCACCAGTAAGGGCGATATCTACCTGCTTGTGGGGGACGACGCCACGTTCAAGAAATTAAATGGCGCCCGTGTGGAGGTAACGGGCACGCTTTCGCCATCCAAGAAAGGCCGCTCCAGCCAGGACGCCCTGGACTACCAGTTCCCTACGATCAAGGTCTCCAACCTGAAGAAGCTCGATAGCACTTGCGGTTTGTGAAACACGGACGGCGCGCGCTCCGATAGAATAGACGGTCGTGCGCAGCGATCCGCCCAGGTCCTGCCAGACTGCATTCCAATCCCTTTATTTAAACCGGGCATTTCGCCCGTGGAGGTTCTATCGTGAAACTCACTCCCGGAAAACTCGCGGGCATGAAGGCCGTCTCCAACAAGAACGGCGTTATCGCCGCCGCCGCCATGGACCAGCGCGGCTCGCTCAAGAAAGCCCTGGGCGCCGACGCCGGCGATGCGCAACTGGAAGAGTTCAAGATCTACGTCACCGAAGTTCTGACGCAACATGCCAGCGCCATCCTGCTCGACCCCGAATGGGGACTGCCCGCTGCCAAGCGTCGCGCCAAGGGCTCCGGCCTGCTGCTGGCTTACGAGAAGACCGGCTATGACAAGCAGCTTCCCGGCCGCCTGCCCGATCTGCTCGACCTGTGGTCGGCCAAGCGCCTGAAGGAGGCGGGCGCCGATTGCGTGAAGATCCTGCTCTACTACTCGCCGTTCGACGATCCGAAGATCAACGATCTGAAGCACGCCTGGACCGAGCGGATCGGCGATGAGTGCCGCTCCAACGACATCCCATTCTTCCTCGAGCTGGTTGGCTACAAAGAAGGTATGGACGAGAAAGGTCCCGAGTTCGCCAAGCTGAAGCCCGGTGTGGTCGCCAAGTCGATGGAGGAGTTCTCGAAGGACCGCTACAACGTCGACGTGCTGAAGGTTGAAATTCCGGTGAACCTGCAATATGTCGAAGGCGCACGTTCATTCAAGGGAACTGCGGCTTATACGAAGAAGGAAGCTCTCGATCATTATCGTGCGGCCGCAGGCGCGACCAGCAAGCCGTTCATTTATTTGTCGGCGGGCGTCAGCAATCCCGAGTTCATTGAGGACCTGGAGTTTGCCGCCGAATCCGGCGTGAAGTTCAACGGCGTGCTCTGCGGACGCGCAACCTGGAAGGACGGCATCAAGGTTTATGCCGAGCAGGGCGGCAAGCCCTTCGAGGCGTGGCTAAAGGATGAGGGCGTGAAGAATATCAACAATGTGAACAATGCACTGAAGGCTGCCACACCGTGGTACGGCATCTACGGCGTCCAGGCAGAGGCCGTCACGCGGTAAGCCGGTAGGAGAGCTGGCCTTCAGGCCAGCATACAAGCGGCAGAAAACACTATTAAGCCGGCTTCAGCCGGCGGCACCAGCGCGCAGGTTTGCTCTGCGCGCTTTCTCTTGGTGTCATCCTCCGCGGAGGCGGCCCGCTATTCGCCGCAGGAGTCGAGGGACCCTACCGTCGCCGCATCCACTGATCCGAACAACGCGAATAAGTGCGCCACCCGAAG
This sequence comes from uncultured Acidobacteriaceae bacterium, assembly GCA_963780495.1. Lineage (GTDB taxonomy): Bacteria > Acidobacteriota > Terriglobia > Terriglobales > Acidobacteriaceae > Bog-257. The sequence continues at coordinate 34,563 of CAWACF010000006.1, read as the reverse complement.
AGACTTGTAAGTGCTGATAGCTCATTCATACACCGAGCATCCGCACCCCGGGCTGGGCACGTGTACTTTCAGGAAATCCGAAACGCGTTGATACGCGTCGATCTGGTTCTCGACGCGTGAGAAGCCGTGTCCCTCATCGTGGTAGATCTTCAGTTGTACCGTTCCGCCATTCTTATTAATCGCGTCCGCGACCTGCTGGGCTTCGGACGGTGGGCAGCGGGGATCGTTGCCTCCAGCCAATAGCAGAATCGGCGCCTTGATCTTGTCGACAAAGTTGATGGGTGAGCGGTCCTCGTACAGTGATTTGTTCTGTACGGGATCGCCCATGGTGGCCAAATCGTACTCGCGCAGGCTGGGATCTTCGTGGGCAATCTCGGTGAACCAGTTCACGAACGGCACAATCGGGACCGCCGCGGCCCACATATCCGGCGCCTTAGTCACCGCCATCATGCTGAGATAGCCGCCGTAGCTGCCGCCCATGACGATCAGCTTCTTGGGATCCACGTAGCCGCTCTTCTTGATCCATTCAGCCGCATCAAGAACGTCATTCAGTTCCTGGCCACCAGCGTCGCCCATGTTGGAGTCGGCGAATTCTTTACCGTATCCGGTTGAGCCGCGGTAGTTCGGCGCGATGACCAGATATCCCTGGTTGACGATGTACTGAATCCAGCGATTGAATGAGTCAACCGACTGCACCGCCGGCCCGCCGTGAACGTAGACGATTGCGGGAAACTTGGCGTTACGCTGGATGTTATTCGGGACGTAGGCGAAGGCTGAGATCGTGAACTTTCCGTCGCGGCTGGGATAGTGCACCAGATAGGGCGACACCATGTCGGAGCTGCGCAGGCCCCCGACCAGCGCGTGCGTGATCTGAGTCGACTGCCCGGATGCGAAGTTATAGACCCACAGGTCACCAGGAGCAGCGGCCCCGTTGTGCGAATACAAAAGCTTCGAGCCATCCGGGGTAAACGGAGTGGGATCGCCGCCCAGATGATTCACGCCTGACGCAACCGGTAGTGATGCAGCCCGATGTCTCACAATGTCATAGGAATAGATATTGGTAGTGCCATCAACATTCGCCGTCCAGGTGAGCGCCTTGCCATCGGGAGAGAATGATCCTGCGTCAATCTCCCACTTGTCGCTGGTCAGCCACTCGATCTTTTTCGTCGCAATATCTAAGAGTCCCACATTGTCGTAGCCGTTTTGGGCGTCCGAGGTGATGAGCACGGCCTTGCCGTCCGGCGAGAGGTCGGAGGCGCGATAGTTATGCCGGCCTTCATGTGGCGTCAGATTCGCACTCGGGCCGCCGGAGGCACTGACCATCATCACGTTGGAATCTTTGCCAGTAGCATGCGACTGCGTGTAGATCATGAACTTGCCATCGCGCGAGAAAATGGGTGAGGTGTTACTCAGCTCTTTCGGCGTGTTCTTCGTCAGGTGGGTGACATGCCGAGTGGCGATATCCATCAGCTCGATCTCGTAGCTCGCGCCCGTTTTCGGCTTTGTGGCATAGGCGATGGACCGGCCATCAGGCGCCCACGCCGGATCGACCTCGGCCGAGTCGGGCGAAGTAGTCAGGTTAACCACGTCGCCGGTCTTAGGCGAGACCATGAAGATGTCCCACTGCTCGTCGCCATCATGATCGGAGGTGTAGGCGATCCAAGTGCCGTCAGGGGACCATACCGGCTCCGCTTGCCGCTGATCGCTGATGGTGAGTTGCGTCGGCCAGCCGCCGGCCGCCGGGACGATCCACAGATTATTGCGCCCGCTGATGTTGGAGATGAACGCCACCTGCTTGCCGTCCGGTGACCAAGTTGAGCTGCCAATGAGGCGCGTCATGTACAGCTTCTCGATCGAGAAGCTGGACATGTCAGGTACGTTCTTGCTTTCCAGTTTAGCGGGATCGGTGATTGCCGGTGACGCGACGGGCGGTTGCTGAGCGAATGCAGTCAGGGTCATAAAAAAAATGGCAGAGAACGAAGTCAGTTTCCAGAGTCGTATTGCGGGCTTCAAGTGAATGGGGATCACAGTTTTCTATTGTAGATGCACAACAAGAACAACCGTCGATAGTCAACGGTGGTGCACAATGTTTTTGCATTACAGCTGGTTGCCGTTGACTGTGATGTTCGCCATTGCTGTCGCACTGCTGTTGTGTTCGACTCGCCGCGAGCGTGGACTAGCTGTCGCGACCCCCTTAGCCTGGTCGGAAGGTTCGTGGTGGCCACGCTCTAAGGACGAAGAAAACCGAAGGGCTATTTCTCGACCCGGCGGAGACCTTCTCGGTGTAGGCAGAATGGCGAGAGCGTCACGTCTCCCCGCCCCGTTGCGTTTATGGCGCGAAGTATCCAGAGATATCCAGGATCAGTTGCGTAGTACCTTGCGCCCAGGCGTCGGTCTTGCCGTTTACGTTGGGCACGATCGCCATGTTCGAGGTGACGGCCCCATCAACCGCGTTCAACGTCGAAACTACCGGCTGCTGCTCGGGGTCGGGCCATAGCGTCAGGAAGCCCAGTCGTCCCTGCGGAATAACCGTAGCGTTGAAGATATAGCCGAGCGAGGTAGTGGGCGGTCCGCAGGGGCTGTCGATCACGTTGACCGTCAGCTTGCCGCTGAACGGCTGTCCGTTGCCGACATTGCGTGTGTCGATGACGCGGCAGGGAGTCAGTGCGTAGAACGACAATCCCCCGCTTCCCGCAGGAGCGAAGTACCCATTCACGTCGATAATCAAGTCAGTGTCGTTGTTCGCGTAGGTGGCAATCGCGCCGTTATTACCCGCAGGCACGAGTGCGGCATTGGCAACGGTCGTTCCGGTGGGATCGTTCAAGGTGGAGACCTGTGGCTGAGGCGAGCCTTGTGGCCACACCGTCAGATATCCGAGCCGAGAGCCTTTCGGAATGGCGGTGAAGTTCAGCGAGTAAGCGGCTGCGCTGGCAGGAATCTGGCAGTTGCTCGACTGCACCGGAAAGTCGCGTTCCACTCCGGCATGCAGGTAAGGGCCACCGAGCGGGCCGTTGGGATTACGCGTATCGGCGACGCGGCAAGGCGTCAGCGGATAGAAGGCCAGAGTCTGACTGCTGCTGGGGATGAAGTAGCCGTTGATGTCGAGCACGACGTTGGTTGTGTTGGTGACGAACACACTGACCGAGCCGCTGCTCGTACCCGCAGGAATGATCACGGCGTTCGCCTTGGTGCGCCCATCAGGCGAGTTCAAAGTCGAAACCGTAGGCTGACCTTCGCCGGTAGGCCAGATGGTGAGATACGACAAGTGCGTGATAGGGACGACGGTGACGTTGAGTGAGTAAGCCACCGCATCGGCTGGAATGCCGCAAGGGTTACCGCCTTCTGCGAGCGGAAACGCGCGGGCGGTGTTACCGGGAATCGCCGGTCCGCCGAAGGTGCCGTTGGGATTGCGCGTGTCGACTACGCGGCAGGGAGTTAAGGTCACGAACTGCAATGCTTCGGGCACAGGGTTGACGATCTGCGTGAGTGAGCCATTGCTGCCGGCGTAGTTGCCGTCGCCGGAGTAAGTCGCGACGATGGCGTCTGTACCCACGGCCAGCGACGACGAAACGCATTGCGCTGTGCCGGAACTCAGTGTCACCGCGGTGCAGCCTGAGATGGCCGTGCCGTTTGATGTAAAGCCCACCGTACCGGTCGGCGGACCAGCGGGCGTTACACTCGCGGTGATCGTCACCTGCTCTCCGCTGGTCGAAGGATTGGGCGAGCTGGTAACCGTCGTTCGGGTGAGGTCCCGGTTGACTACCTGCGGCACCATGTTGGAGGTACTGGGAGCGAGCGTGGACGAGCCCCCATACATAGCGACCAGGCTATCGTTGCCGACGGGCAATGCGTTATACGTCAGCGACGCCGTCCCCAAATTATTGAGAGGCGCCGAACCAATCTGCACGCCATTGCTTTCAAACGTCACCGTGCCGGTGGGCAGTGACCCGTCCTGCGTATGCACGGTGGCTGTCAGGGTGACCATTTGTCCATAGGCCGAAGGGTTCGGAACGCTGGTTAATGTGGTTGAGGTTGGGGTCAAGTGCGGCGATAACTCGTAGGCCGTCGCCCCGCCATACTGTCCGCCATCTCCCGTAACGCCAAATAAATTGCCTTGGGCATCGAAGAGCATCGGACCATAGGGATATTCTCCATCGAGGCAAGCGCCCACCGAGCAGAAATTGTAAAGGACGGTTTCGGTCCACTGGCCGCCACCGATAGGACTCAACTCGAAGGCTACGCCTTTTGCCAGCGTTCCACCTTGATAGGTGTTGCCGTAAAGATTGCCGTTGGCGTCCAGAATCATCGTCTGCTGCGGGTGATATCCGGAGGCGCAGTTTTCACAGAAATTCTGCAGTATGGTCTCTGTCCACGACCCGCCGCTCAGACTCAGTTCGTAAGCCACACCTAAATTCTGCGTGCCGCCTCCCGGCGTAACGCCGTAGATGTTATTGTGCGCATCGAGAACGATGCCTCCAATGGGTTCCTCTCCATCGGTACAGTTGGCAGCCGAACAGAAGCTATGCAGCACGCTCTCCGTCCAAGACCCGCCGGTGGGAGCCAGCTTGAACACGGTGCCGTAGTTCTGAGATCCGCCTCCCTGGGTGGCGCCGTAGATATTGCCTGCCGAATCAAAGACCAGGGCCCCGAACTGCGGAGTTCTACCATCGGCACAACCAGTGAGCGCACAAAAACCGTAAAGGATGGTGTAAGTCCACTGGCCGCCGCCGCTGGGGCTTAATTCGAACACCACGCCTTGGCCGTGCGGCCCTCCGGCAGTGGTCGTTCCATAAAGATTGCCGTGGGAATCGAAAGTGAGGCCTCCAAGAGGCTGGTTGCCGTCGATACAATTGTCGTTGGCGCAGAACTCGTAGAGCACGCTTTCGGTCCAGGGCCCATTGCCACCCGGAGGCGGGCTGAGTTCAAAGACCGTCCCCTGGTTGAACCGGGAACCGCCGCTCTCAGTGGTGCCGTAGAGATTTCCAGCTGCGTCGCGGATCACGCCACTCTGGGGACTATTTCCATCGACGCAAGGAGGGCCTTGTGGGCAGAAGCTGTAGAGCACCGTGTTGGTCCAGGGAGCGCCACCGCCCGGGAGTGGCGACAGTTCGTAAACGGTACCCAGGTCATACACGCCTCCGGTGTCTGAAGTGCCGTAGAGATTACCTTGGGAATCGCCGACGAACGCACCGCCAACGTTTCCTCCGGTGGGACAGTGCGCAAGCTCGCAGAAGCTGTAGAGCGTGGTTTCGCTGTATTGCGCCAAGGAGTGCGTGGGACATAACAAGAGCACCACGGCTGTCAGACATAGCCCAGCCCAGGGTAGGGCGCTGGTCTTCGTGATCGGGGCCGAGACTTTCTTATGTGTAGTCACCAATCCTCCTCGGATCGTCCGGACAACCTGAATCCACGCACACAACGACTCTCAAATCACATTGCGTAGAAGACGCAGTGCACCCGTCATCAAAATCAAAATTTCGAGCGAGGATCCTTGGATCGGGAGAGGGTCAGCTCCGGCGTGATCCCGTATGTCAACTCCAGAACCCTAGTGTTCGCTCTCGATGGCCCTGGGCTGACAGTCGGCAACCTGGAAAGGTTCGGCCCTGAGCCCTAGTACAGCACCGCTATCAATGGTGAGTAAGAAGGATGAGCCGCGTTTGTATCACGCGGGGTAGCCGAAGGCAAGCGCTCGGAGGAGTGACCGGAGGGTGCACTTCGGGGCGAGCAGGGCCCTATGAAAGTGGGGAGTGCTTCGTGACTCGCGCGCTAGGGATACCTCTAAAGCGCGGGGTGGTGCCTTATTTAAGTTTTCGGAATTGCGATCGAGCGAGGTTACCTGGTCCGTCAGCACATTTTTCCACCGTCGACTCCAAGGGAGCGGCCAACGGCAGGACGCAAAGCTGGGCACCAGCACAACAATGGTGATCGCAACCACCTCAAGCCACTACCGTCTTTTCGAAGAGTATCCCCGCAGCGGCAAGAATTCGTCGGCGCGCGCATAAAGGAACGCCAGAAAACATAACGCGAGAACGGAGTGATCCAGCGAAACGCCGAAGTACTGCGATAGCGGAGCGTGAGCGCCAAGATAGTTCGGCGAGACTACCATCGTAAACAGGTTAGCCAACAGACGGCGAGCCGGGCACCCGCTCCGGCGGTGAAGCTCACGCCCGTCCGGCGAACGCGCGCGTTTCGGTGGCCACTTTCACCTTCTCACCCTCTTTAATGAAGAGAGGCACGCGAATTTCCAGTCCGGTTTCGAGCTTCACGACCTTGGTTACAGTGCCGCTGGAGGAGTCGCCTTTCACGCCGGGTTCAGCGTAAGTCACCGTCAGCTCAACGTGCGGCGGCAGCTCTATGCCGATCGGGTTCCCGTTATACCGGTGCAGTTCTATCACGCAACCTTCGATCAGCAAATCGATCGCATCGCCGACCATCTCATCGTTCAGCGTGAGCGTTTCGTATGTTTCCTGATCCAGGAAATGCGAGCCCTCTTTGTCGCTGTATAAGTACGATGCGGGACCAATCTGCAGATCAGGTTCCTTGAACTTATCGCTGGCCTTGAAGGTCTTTTCGAAGACGGCGTTGGTAAGCAGGTTGCGCATTTTCAGCCGCACCAGCGTCTGAGCGCCGCGGGCGGAAGGAGTGTTGACCTCCGCCTCCAGGCAGTTATACGGGGCATTCTCGAACTCGAAAAATGTCTTGCGCTTGATGTCGATGGCATCAATCAGTGTCGCCATGAACTCCTCTCGGATGATTATGAAGGAAGGTGCGAGGCGGCTCCGCCCCAATTCGCCATTATAAAGGCGGGTGAAGACAGATACTCTGTTTCTGCTTTTGGCTAACCTGCGACCCGTCTTATACAATCAAGAGTTTCCTACTGTTACGCCATCCTTGTAAGGAGCAGACACCCCGGTCACAGTGGCCGGAAACGCGAGTGCCAATCGCTCGCGCCGTCGTAATAAAAACATGAAAATACACGAGTATCAGGGAAAGACCATTCTCGCAAAGTATGGAGTAGCCGTTCCGCGGGGAGAGATGGTGGAAAGCCGCGAAGATGCATTAGACGCGGCCCGCCGGCTCTTCGCTGCGGGCGCCACCGGAGTCGTCGTTAAAGCGCAGATTCATGCCGGAGGCCGCGGCAAAGGCGGCGGCGTGAAAATCGCCAAGTCCGTCGATGAGGCCGGCGAGCTGGCCACGAAGATGTTGGGCATGAAGCTCATCACCCACCAGACCGGTCCCGAAGGGAAAACCGTTCAGCGGTTGCTCATCGAAGAAACCCTGCCTATCGCGCGTGAGCTGTACCTCGGCATCGTGCTTGATCGCACCAATGGGCGTAACGTCTTCATGGCGTCGGCTGCCGGCGGCATGGAGATCGAAGAGGTCGCCGCAAAAGATCCCAATGCCATCATTAAGGAGCACATCGTTCCCGGCTTCGGACTGCGGCCGTATCAGGCGCGCGAGATCGCCTTCCGGCTTGGTCTGGAACCGAAATACATCAACGGCGCGGTGAAGTTTATGATGGCGCTGGCGCGTGCCGCTGAAGAGACCGACGCGTCGCTGGTAGAAATCAATCCGTTCATCACCACCACCGATGGCCGGCTGTTCGCGCTGGACGCGAAGATGAACTTCGACGACAACGCGCTCTATCGCCATCCCGACATCAAAGAACTGCGCGACATCAGCGAAGAAGATCCGCTCGAAGTCGAAGCCAGCAAGTACAACCTGAACTACATCAAGCTCGATGGCAGTGTCGGCTGCATGGTCAACGGCGCTGGTCTGGCGATGGCCACCATGGACATCATTCAGTATGCGGGCGGAATGCCGGCCAACTTCCTTGACGTAGGCGGCGGCGCCAACGAGGAGCAGGTCACGCACGCTTTTGAGATCCTGCTGAGCGACAAGAATGTGAAAGCAGTCCTCATCAACATCTTCGGCGGCATTCTGCGCGTCGATACGCTGGCCAATGGAATCGTCAGCGCCGCACGCAAGACTAATATTCAGCTGCCGATCGTGCTGCGGCTGGAAGGAACCAACGTCGAGCAGGGTCGCAAGACTTTGAAAGACAGCGGTCTGAAATTCATCGTGGCAGAGACCATGAAAGACGCGGCCGAGAAAGTTGTCGCCGCCGCCAAGGGGGGACAATGAGCATTCTCGTAAACAAAGCCACACGCTTGCTGGTACAGGGCTTGACGGGTCGCGAGGGAACCTTCCACGCCAAAAACGCGCAGGACTACGGCACAACCGTGGTCGGCGGCGTTACTCCCGGCAAGGGCGGCACCACGCATGAGGGCTGGCCGATCTTCAACACCGTTGCTGAAGCCGTCGACAAGACTGGCGCCAATGCCACGGTGATCTTCGTTCCGCCTCCGGGTGCGGCCGACGCCATCATGGAAGCGGCCGACGCGAATATTCCGCTGATCGTTTGTATCACGGAAGGCATTCCGGCCATGGACATGGTGAACACCTGGGAGTTCCTGAAGACGAAGAACTCGCGGCTGATTGGGCCGAATTGTCCGGGCATCATCTCGCCGGGCAAGTGCAAGATCGGCATCATGCCGGCGCACATTCACAAGGAAGGCAACGTCGGGATCGTCTCGCGTTCGGGCACCCTGACCTATGAAGCGGTCTATCAGCTCACAACGCGCGGCATCGGGCAGTCGACGGCAATCGGAATCGGCGGCGATCCCATCATCGGGACGAACTTCGTCGACGCGATCCGCTTGTTCAACGACGATTCCGAAACGGAAGCCATCATCATGATCGGCGAGATTGGCGGCAGCGCGGAAGAGACGGCGGCGGAGTTCATCAAGCAGAATGTGCGCAAGCCTGTCGTGGGCTTCATTGCCGGTCAGACGGCGCCTCCGGGACGCCGCATGGGTCACGCGGGCGCCATCATTTCCGGCGGCAAGGGAACTGCCTCTGAAAAGATTAAGGCGATGGAAGCTGCGGGTATTTACGTGGCGAAGTCGCCGGCCGAGATCGGCGAGACGCTTGTGAAGGCACAGGCTGCTGTCATCGGGCGGTAGGGGCGGCCGGAAACCGGCCTATCTGCTTTTTCTTTCCGGCTGTCATCCCGACCGGTGGCGGGCGTTTCTTGCCCGCTGCAGTGGCGGGACCTACTGCCTGCAGCGGGAACACTTTCCGAGGTGCAGGACGGCAGGTTCTTCGACTACGTTCGTCGTCTTTGCCTGTCAGTTCGCTCAAGATGACAACAAAGGCATTCACAACTTACAAGGCTCGGGAGGCGAAGTACAAACAACTTTCTCCCAGCAACAAGGACTAGAACTTACGCATGAAGACACTGCAACGCACTCTATCCATCATCAAGCCCGACGCAGTTGAACGCGGCGCGGCCGGCGACATCATCAACACGCTGCTCGAAAACAACTTCCGCATCGTTGGCATGAAGATGCTTCACATCAACAAGGCGCAGGCTGAAGGATTTTACGCGGTCCACGTAAACCGGCCCTTCTTTGAGTCGCTCACCAACTTCATGTCAGGAGGCCCGATCGTGGTCATGGCCTTGGAGAAGGAAGAAGCGATCGCCGACTATCGCAAGTTGATGGGCGCAACCGATCCCGCGAAAGCCGACGAAGGCACGATCCGCAAGAAGTGGGCATCCAGCATCGAGGCCAACGCGGTTCACGGTTCCGACGCCGAGGACACTGCGCGCTTCGAGCTGAGCTATTTCTTCGCAGGCTATGAGCTGGCGAAATAACAGGGATGAACTGCAGTAACAAAAGCCGTCCCCGCGAGGACGGCTTTTTATTTGCACAATTACTGCGCGGCTAGTGCGACTGTGCGCTCATGCCGGTGTTATCTTTGCCCATCGTTGCAGTTGAGGGCGTCGAGGCTCCAACCTGGGGAGCGAGCTTCTCGGCTTCCTGAAGGTGGCTTTCGAGGGTGGGCGTTGTATCCTTGGCCCAATCGCGCAGCGCCGGAGTCTTCGCGGCGGCGGATTCGTGTTTGAACTCGGCGACGTCCTTTTTATGGTCCATCACCATGTCGTGCATATAGGCTTTGTCGAAAGCGGCTCCTTGCAGCTTCGACAGCTTGTCCTTAGTGGCCTGGTCTTTCGCGTCAAGAGAAGTCGGTAGGGAGACGCCCTCCTGCGCCGCCAATTGCTTCAACTGATCATTGGCCTTCGAGTGGTCCGTCACCATGCGCTGCGCGAAGGCCTTCACGTCGGCGTTCTGCGCGTTCTGCTCGGCCAGTTGTCCCAGCTCGACTTCGGCCATTCCGCCCTGTGCTGCCTTGACCATGAAGTTGTGGTCAGAGGTCGGAACGCCTCCATTGGCCATGGTCTTCATGTTGTTATTGGTATTGTCCTGTGCGAACGTCATTCCCACCATCAGAACCGACACTGCCATTCCGAGCAGCCCCTTAGTTACCATGCTCATTGCGTTGATCTCCTTTAGAAACGTCTGCAAACTTTTGAGGTCTGATGAGCGGGCTGTGCACCGGTCGCCCGCGCCTCCACCCTACTAGGATTGATGGCCGCGTAACCGGGTTGTCGTAAACCTGCCAGGAATGGAGAGCTGCGCCTGAAACGGTAGAGCAGCGTCTCTGCCGGCCTGCTCTCCTTGACGCTTCTCTTCTATCGCAATACAGTCGAAAGGAGAGATTTCAGCCTTGGACACCCTTGTCGGGAAGAGCATCCTCCACTACACCGTGATCAAGAAGCTGGGTTCCGGCGGCATGGGTGTGGTGTATGAAGCCGAGGACAGCCGGCTGGGGCGGCATGTTGCGCTGAAATTTCTGCCCGCCGCACTCGAGCAGGACCCGCACGCACTGGAGCGCTTCAAGCAGGAAGCGCGCGCAGCTTCAGCCCTGAACCATCCCAACATCTGCACCATTTACGCCATTGAAGAGTGCAATGGCCAGAACTTCATCGCCATGGAGTTGCTGGAAGGCGAGAGCCTGAACGAGAAAATCGACGGGCACGCGCTGCCGCTCGATAAGATCCTCGACATTTGTACCCAGATCACCGACGCGCTCGACGTCGCGCACAGCAAGGGAATTGTCCATCGCGATTTAAAGCCCGCGAACATATTTGTCACCACGCGTGGCCAGGCAAAGATTCTCGACTTCGGATTGGCGAAGCTGGTCTACGATCGTCGTGGCGCGCTGGAAACGGTTGCCGGCAACGCGCAGACGGCGTCACCGGTCATGCTCACGCAGCCGGGAACGGCCGTCGGCACCGTCGCCTACATGTCTCCGGAGCAGGCGCGCGGCGAAGAACTCGATGGACGCAGCGATCTGTTCTCGCTCGGCGGGATTATCTACGAGATGGCAACCGGCCAGATCCCCTTCGAAGGTAACACCTCCGCCGTCATCTTCCAGGGAATTCTCGATCGTACGCCGCGCCCGCCGGCGGACCTGAACCCCACGGTTCCGTACAAGCTGGAAGAGATTATCGACAAGGCGCTGGAAAAAGACCGCGATCTGCGCTACCAGAGCGCCGCCGAGATGCGCGCCGACCTTAAGCGCCTGAAGCGCGATGGCTCGAGTCATGGGTCTCGCAGCGGTATTGTGGCTGCTGCTGGATCATCCTCGTCGGCCGACCGGCGTTCGAGCGCCGACGGCCTGATCCTCAACGCATCCTCGAACCGGGAGCGACGGCGCAAGAGCGGTGCCTTCATCGTTCTGGCGGCCAGCATGCTTATGATCGGCGCCGGACTATACGGCCTCTACAACCGCTTTATGCAATGGCGCGGCGACTCCGGCCCCATTCCGTTCCAGAACATGAGCATGGAGAAGCTGACCAACACCGGCCGCGTCGTGCTGGCTACGATTTCTTCGGACGGCAAGTACGTGGTCAATGTCGCGGACGAAGGACACGGTCAGCAGAGCCTGTGGATGCGGCACGTGGCTACCGGCAGCAACGCCCAGATCATGCCGGCAGCCGAAGTTTCGTATCGCGGGTTGACGTTCTCGCCTAACGGCGACTTCCTCTACTTCGTGCGCGGTGAGCCGCAGCATCCCGGCGTCGGGTTTCTATATCAGATCCCGGTTCTCGGCGGAACACCACGCAAACTGGTGGACGATGTCGACAGCGCCATCAGCTTTTCGCCCGACGGGCGCCAGATGGTATATCTGCGCGACAGTTCGTCGGACGCCAGCTCCACCTTGATCATTGCAAACAACGACGGGACGGGTGAACGCGTGCTCGCCAAGATGCCGCTGCCGGGATATTCCGATCCCGCATGGTCGCCAGATGGAAAATGGATTGCCGCCTCAGTGCTAGATCCGGGAACGCAAAATCTCGGACGCATCGTGCTGCTGAATACAGACAATGGGAAAGAGAAAACGATCTATGCGGGAACCGCGATCTTGCAAAAGCCAGAGTGGATGCCGGACTCGGAGCACCTGGTCTTCATCTTCCACGACGTTTCCAGCGACTGGAACGGACAGGTGGGAGAGGTGGCGATCACGGCCGGCAAGCTGCATCGCATCACCAACGATCTGAACTCCTACAGCAACCTAACGCTTGGCGTTACCAAGGATGGCAAGCAACTGGTTGCCATCCAGATCACACCGCAATCCTCGATCTATACCATGAGTTCGGATCCGAACGGCAGCGCCACCGCGAAAGAAATTGATAATCACGGTGACGTACGAGTGGGCTGGCTGCCCGACGGGCGGCTACTCGCCCTGGATTTCGACGGGCACATCTCGGTAATGAACGCGGACGGCAGCAATCGCAGCATCCTGTATCAGGAACATCTGCCGATGTTCGGGCTGTCGGTGTGTGGAGACGGCGCCAATGCACTGTTTTCCATGCCAAACAAACAGACCAAGGCAATCAATATTTTTCGCCTGGATCTTCAGAGTGGCGCGGTGACCGACCTGACCAAAGGAACGCTTGAACAGACCGCGGTGTGCTCTCCGGATAGCAAGTCGTTCTTGTACACGAGTGTTGTCAAAGGTCGGAGATTATTGATGGAGATGCCGATCAACGGCGGAGAACCCAAGCAGCTCAGCGACAAGATTGTGCAGTTTGCCGTATTTTCTCCCGATGGGCAACAGATCGCGGCCCTCACCACGCAGGGTGCTGGGGTGAACTTCCGTTCTATCGTCGAGATTCTTCCGGCGCAAGGCGGATTGCCGGTCAAGACATTTCCGCCGATTACGGCGATCTCCGATGTGTTCCAGTACTCGGCAGATGGAAAGTCGCTTTATTATCCGGTTACGGCGAAAGGCGTGTCGAATATTCTGAGCCAGCCGGTAGGCGTCGAGACGGTTCTACCCCAGACGAACTTCGAAGACCTTTTGATCTACGGATACGATTATGATTGGAAGAACAAGCGGCTCGCCATCGCGCGTGGGCGTTCGAATACCGATGTCGTTCTGCTGACCCAGCAACAGGTGCAATAAAGTGAAGGCGTTGGCAATGTTCTGCAAGCACTGCGGCCAACGTATCGGACGCACCGAGATGTTCTGCGTGCGTTGCGGGCAGACGATCTCGCAGGAGGAATTCGAGACCGACGTATCCCACGCGGAACGTTCAAAAACGTCAGCCTCTGTGGCAGAGATGCCTCAACGTGAGCCAAGCGCCGCTCGCAGCTTGTTTGATGTGGAAGCGGAAGCGGGCAACGCGGTAAGAGGGATCGAGCCCACCCAGTTGCTTTCTCCTGAAGAACGGTTAGCTCCCGGCAGGAGAGAGCCTCGCTACGTTCCAGTGCGAAAGGATTCTTTTCCGATCATCGAGTTGCTGGTGGCGATCTTGCTTGTCGCCGGCGCGGTGGCCGCCATTTGGATATTCCATTCCACAGTTCAGAACCGGGGCCGCACGCAACCTGCGAATGTCGTTGTAACCATTACGCCTGCGACCGCAAAGCTGCGTGGCGGCAAAAGTGCCGAGTTTGCCGCAACGGTTTCCGGAAGCGACAACAACGAGGTGAACTGGAGCATCGCGGAGGACGACGCAGGTGGACGAGTGATGGCGAAGGGCGCGAAAGCCGAAGGGGGCAAGGTCTGGTCGCTCGCCACCTACACCGCTCCAAAGAAGCCCGGCCTTTATCATCTGCAGGCGAGCAGCAAGTCAAATCCCGAGAGTTCGGCTACGGCAATCATCACGGTACGCAGATAATTTTCAATCATGGATGGCCTGCGAATCGATATCTGGCTCTGGGCAGCGCGCTTCTTCAAGACGCGCGCCCTGGCCAAACGCGCCTGCGAGATAGGCAGAGTTCACTCGAACGGAATTCAGGCGAAACCGGCTCGTGAAGTCCGACTCGGAGACACGTTGCGAATCACGAATGACAGCGGCGACTTCGAAATCGAGGTGCTGCGGTTAAGCGAGATGCGAGGGCCGGCGGCCGTGGCACAAGGCATGTATCGCGAGACTGAAGAGAGCCGCGAATTGCGGAAGAAAGTTGCGGAAGAACGAAAGGCGATGCCTCATCTGGACGCATCGCCAGGACGGCCATCGAAACGCGATCGCCGCAGAATTATTCAGTTCAGGAGCAGCGGTTGAACGACGAAAAACTAGCTCAAGAAGAACCGCTCATTACACCCGGGCCGGGCTCTTAATCTGGATATCCTGCCTGCCCATCCGAATGTTCTTGTGCCATTGCGTATAGAGCAGTTCACACCTGGCCGCAACTTGCTTCCCAGCCGACTCGTACTGAATCTCCAGAGTCATCGCCTTCTCTTCGTAGATCTCGTTAAGCGCCTTGAGGTCGGTGCGGCCGCTGGGATTGTAGAAGCTGCCAATAAAGTCGGGCAGCTGATTGACAGACGGTCGAGGCGTTTCTCCCAATACCTGCTCGTACTGCGGCAGAACTTCAGCCCCTTCGCCACCGGCGAGGCGAGTGATGACTTCGGGCACGAAGATCAGCTTGGTCTGCGGTCCATTGACCGGCCTGAGTCGCACGTTGAACGCGTCCGATCCCGGGGTGACATTCTTGACTACAAGCGGTTTACCCCGGAGCCTAGGAGAATCGCATTCGTTGTGTGAGTACTCAATCTGGATTTCAGCCACGACCAAAGCCGGCATTTCCAGGACATTCGCTGGCGTCTCCGACTGGCGGGCTGGTGGAAGTTCAAAAGCGGGGACGGTCTGGGGCGCAATAGTAAGAACCGATTCTCCGCCGAACAGGGTTGCGACCGCAGGTTCGTTTTGGTGCTCTGCGGCCCTGCGCCTGAAAAACAGGAACGCCGCTGCCGCCCCGACACATAGCACAAAAGTGTAAATCGAAGCTTCCAAGTTTCCACCCCAATGCTGAATGAGTAATGGTAAGGTCACCGCCGCAAGAACGAATACGGATCCCAAGAACAATTCAAACCGGCGCATATGACAAAATTGTAGCACTGCACGTCAAGTGCAGAATCCATTGAAGTTACTTCCAACCAGAGAAGCGAATCGAGTACCGGCCAGAGTGGCCGAAACGCAAGCGCGCGAGGGCGCTAAAGTACTGTTAAATCTGCACCTAGAGTAGTGCACCACATAAGTGTGGATAGGCAGATGCAGAACCAGCGTCGTCACGCATGACACAACCGAACAGCTGCCAAAGTCAGACGTGCGCAGCGCGCCGGTTTTCGATAGGAAGCGCAGTTCTGGCTATTCCTTGACGGTAATTCCAAGCGCCTTCATCTTGCGGTACATGTGGCTGCGCTCCAAGCCGAGGACCTCTGCCGTGCGGCTCACGCTGCCATGGTTTTCGTCTAGCTTCTTCAGGATGTAGTCGCGCTCATAGGCGGCGCGCGCCTGGTGCAGGCTGGAGAAATCACCCAGCATGCGCCGGCCGCCCTCGCGATAGACCAGCGTCGGCAGGTGCTTGCGCTCTAGCTTCGTGACGGAAGGATTCATGATCACAATGCGCTCGATCAGGTTGCGAAGTTCGCGCACATTGCCCGGCCACGAGTAACGCATCAGGGCGTCGAGCGCATCCTCGGAAATTTCTTTTGGACGCCGGCTGTAAGTCTGCGAAAAATCCTTCAGAAAGTGTCGAGCCAGCAGCGGAATGTCTTCCTTCCGTTCGCGCAAAGGCGGAACGTAGAAGGGGATTACGTTCAGCCGGTAGAACAGGTCCTCGCGGAAATTGCCTTTCGAGATTTCGTCTTCCAGGTCTTTGTTCGTTGCCGCGATGACACGAGCGTCAACCGTGATGTTTTCCTCTTCTCCCACTGGAGCGAAGCGGCCCTCATCCAGCGTTCGCAGCACCTTGGACTGCGTTTTCAGGCTCATGTCGCCGACTTCGTCCAGGAAGAGCGTCCCTCCATCCGCTTTCTGGAACTTGCCTTCCTTGTCGGCGGTCGCGGTAGAAAACGCTCCCCGTCGATGGCCGAAGAGTTCGCTCTCAATCAGGTCTTCAGGGATGGCGGCGCAGTTCACCTCGACGAACATCGCATCCTTGCGAAGTCCCTGCGCGTGAATCGCGCGCGCGGCAAGCTCTTTGCCGGTGCCCGATTCTCCGTAGATGAGGACGCGGCCATTGGTGGGCGCCATCAGCGAGATCTGCTGGCGCAGCGCCTTCATCGGAATGCTGTCGCCGACAATGACGCTGCGTACCTGAAACTGTTTCTTGAACTCGAGGTTTTCGCTGCGCAGCCGTTTCGCTTCGATGGCGTTCTTCAGGACGATCAGGGTTCGTTCGATGGAGAGCGGCTTCTCGAGGAAGTCGAAGGCGCCGAGCTTGGTGGCGCGCACGGCCGTCTCGATGTTGCCGTGGCCGGAGATCATGATCACTTCGGGATGATCCTCGCGCTCCACTAACTTCTCCAGCGTTTCCATTCCGTCCATGCCGGGCAGCCAGATGTCGAGCAAGACGACGTCAGGTGATTTATTCCGGAGAATGTCGAGGCATTCTTCGCCGCTACCGGCGAGCAGGGTCTTATAGCCCTCATCCGTCAGCACGCCTTCCAGCGCGCTTCGGATCTGTGACTCGTCATCCACGATCAGAATGGTTTGCATCTTGATTGGCGGCGGCAGCGAGCACCATCTCCTGCGCCAGAGGCAACTCTACGATAAATCTGGCACCGACGGGAGAATTCTCTTCCACGCGAATCGATCCGCGATGATCTTCAACGATCCGGCTGACGATCGCAAGTCCCAGTCCCGTTCCGCGGCGCTTGGTAGAGAAATACGGCAGGAACAGCTTTTCCTTCACCTCGCTGGTTACACCGTGCCCGGTGTCAGCGACGATGATCTCCACGCCGTCGCGTCCGTCGGTCAACGCGGTCGAGATCGCTATCTCCTTTACCAGCGAATCGTGCAAGGCTTCGGCGGCATTGTCGACCAGGTTGGCGACGGCGCGCTTGATGGCATCGGGATCGGCCTGCACCATGGGCAGGTCGGGGGTGAGATATCGCCGCACCTGGATGTCGTCCAACCGGCCATCAAACATCAGCAGCGCTTCGTTGACGATGGTATTGATGTCGGAGGGCTGCGGCTTGGAAGCTGGGAATCGAGCCAGAGTGGAGAACTCGTCGACCAGCTTGCGAACCGTTTCCACCGACGAGGTAATCGTGATAGCGCACTGCCGGATCACACTCAGGGAAGACGAATCGGGCGGCGTGGAGCGCTCCAGGTGGCGGCGAATGCGCTCGGCCGACAACACCAGCGGGGTCAGCGGATTCTTGATCTCGTGGGCGATGCGGCGGGCAACCTCGCGCCATGCCGTCTGCTTCTGCGCCCGCAGCAGGTCCGTCAGATCCTCCAGGACTACAACGTAACCGGCGCGCTGTCTGCCGTTGCGCGTAGCCGCTTGCGAGGGCGGGTCGAGCGACGCGACCGTGATCGCGACATTCAGATTGACCCGGGCCGTAGCAATCTCCATCTGACTGGTCGTGCTCCCCATGCGGTCAGCTTTGCGCAACATGTGTTCGAGATCACTGACCGTCTCGACGGGGAAAAGATCCAACAGTGTCTTGGCGGCGAGAGGCGGATTCTGATCGAGGTGCAGCAACCGCCGCACGGCGGCGTTAGAGTGAACAATACTGCGCGAAGCGTCGAGCGATAGCACTCCCGAAGGAACGCTTTCCAGAATTGTTTCGATGTGCCGGGTGCGCTGCTCCAGCTGCGCATTCATCTCGCCAAGCTCGCGACGCGAATGCTCGACGCTGCTGCGGCCCGCCTCCAGATCGGCAGCCATACGATTGAACGATTCGACGAGCTGTCCGATCTCGCTACCTGCCTGTACGTCGACACGATAATCCAGACGCCCGCGCGAGATCTCATGCGTGGCTTCTGCTAACGCCACAAGCGGTCGCGTGACCATCTTCGAAAGATATAACGCAAGCCAGGTCGACGCGAACAGGACGCCGACCGTCAGCAGCAACAGCAGACCGAGATAGGTCCGGCGCAGGCGACGACGCTGCAGGCGAAGATCCTGATACTGCTGCTGGCTGTTTTCCAAATCCTGCAACGTGCCGGAGTAATTCGTCGGTAAGGGCATGGCAACCAGAATTTGTCCGTGATTGCCGACTTGAGTCTGCCCCAGCACGTAGGTCTGGCCGAGAAGGTCGAAAGGTTTGGGCGCGCCGGGAGCAGCTGCGGCAGGAAGATGGCGGCGCATCAGCGGCCAGCCCTCGGGCGCATGGAAACTGGCCTCGGCGCGATCGTCTACGAGCGCGAAGGCGAAGCCTCCTTGGAGGGTCACTTCGCTGGCCCGGAATTCGTCGATGATGTAGGAGAAATTGCCGGTCTGAAAGGACTTCTGCGCCGCTGGCGTAGCCGCAATGCGCTTTGCCTCATCCTCCGCATTAGTCGCTGCATATTGTGTAAGCAGCGATGCGATGAGGTTCGTGTGGTACTGCACGTCCTCGGTCGGGCGCGAAAACCACTTCTCCAAAGAGCGGTTCAGTAATCCATACGAGAAGAGGAAGAGAAAAATAACCGGGCCGAGCGATAACAATAGGGCGCCGAGCACCATGTGGCTTCGAAACTTCGACCCCAACATGCCCGTCTTGCGTTCGGCATAAAGCCGCAGCAGCGTGCGGATTAATACGAAAGTCAGAGCGACGAAAAGGAAGAAGATCAGTGCCGAGACCAGCGCCACGATGATGGTCTCTTCGCTGGTGTCGGGCTCGAAGAATGTCAGCTTGAAAGTCGCTTGCGCCAGGATGACAGTAAATAGAAAGAAGACACAGATCGAGAGCGCAATCAGCGCGGGAGTACTACTGCGTTTCTTCTGCTCACGGTTTGGGGGTGAGGAGGGCAACATCGCTTACTGGGAGTTTCGGGAGACGTGATCCTAGAGATTCACGTAGCGGGAGCGTGGCTTCATTATATCGCTGTTTTAGCCGGGCCGCTCTATGATCTAACTAACCCAGTAAGCGCAAGAAGTTGCGCGCCGCTGCTTCGCCTTCGCTAGACTCGCCGACCGGGTGGGAGCGGGTCTGTACGGCGGCTTCTATTCACCAGCCAGACGATAAGTGCAACGATCAGGATGAGCGGTAGAAGGGGCACAACGACCAGGCCGATCAAGATAGGAACACCGGACCTCGAAGATATGTCACCCTTGACCGCGGCATTCGGGTGACGCCATACTCTGCCGCCGACCGTCGCCACGTCACCTGAGACGGAAGCATCCTCGTCCAGGTGAATGGATCCAAGGATGGCGACAGCATCTCCCTTCACATCTCCATCAATCGTAGCGCTCCCGGCGATGACTACCAGGTCGCCGCAAGAGCCTTTCATATGGACGGAACAGCCGATGCACACAACGTCGCCGACTTGCTCGTTTTGCCCCACGGATATGCTCTTGCCAACCTGAACGAGGTCCCCGTCTTTGGCAAACAAAGCTGAGCTGGCGAACAGCAGGAAGAACAGCGTGCAGAGGGAGAACGGCCGACGCGAAGATTGCACGGAATAGCTCCTGGACGAGGGTTTAAGCGTCAAGAACAGGTTAGCCGCAGGCGGAAAGGAAAACAATCTGCCCAGGAGGCGGACAGGCGCTTGATGCAGAGAAATCGAACCGGCGGCAAGCTTCAGCGAGCCTGCCGCCTAACCGGAGGGGCCTACTGCGCAGGCGGCTGCATTCCTTGCATCATCCCGCCTATATCCATCTTGCGATAGCCGGATGGAATCACGAACAGGCCAGCATCAGGCTCGCCTTCCTTGATGTTTGTCAACTCCCAGGTCGAATCCGGAGATACGCTCTTGATCGGGAAGTGCAGTTTCTGGTCGACCCAAACGTTCGACACACTCCCGTTCTTATTCGTGATCTGCCAGTGATCGCAGGGGCGGCCGTTGACCTCCTCGACGCCCACCTTGTTACATGTTGCTCCTGTGTCGCCGGCACAGGGGTTGCCGGGATCGCTGTAAGGTTTGATGTTGGGCACCATGCCGGGGCGACGCATCATGGCCTGATCGGCCTTGAACTCCATGTACATGTGCTGCTGCGGCATCAGCATGTCTGTCGTCTGGGTCGCCACGTTTGTAATCATGATGGCGGAGCCGCGCTCAGTGCCGGTCATGTCCATGCGCATGTGACCGGTCGTGAAGTACATTTTGCCGCTCGTGCTTTCGCCCTGCTTCGAGGCGACGTGGAAATCGGCGGAGAAGGGTGTGATGTGCGGGCCCATTTGCGCAATTGCGGGCAATGAGAGCAGGACGCCGCAAATAATCGCTGAGGCAACAGCGAGTCGAAGTTTCAAGAGATCTCCTTTTACGGGGTGTGAAACCTGGCCCGAGGATGGGAACAAAGCCCCAACAGTTTACGATGAAAGCCCGAAAGCTGGCCCGGTAATTCGATACTCGCGATATCATCTATAGGCGTATCGCAGGCAAAGCTCCGGGCTGAGGAGTAGATGTTGCCAGCCGATTCAACTATATTTCTAGGAAAGCATTCAGCCGCATAATCGGTGGGCGGATCCACCAAGGAACTGCCAAGGAGACGCCTGATGGGCGCAACTGGCATGTGGTCGCGTAAGGCCGACACTTCCTCCACCAGCGATCCCCATGTGCTGGTGGTTGTGGAAGGGGCGGATCGTCGCACCCTTGTGCTCGATCATTTCCCCTTCACCATCGGCCGGCGCACCGACCGAGACCTGGTGATGGCCGATCCTCGTGTCTCCCGCGAGCACGCCCAGTTCATGAAGGAGACCGACGGCGTTTACGTCATCGACCAGGGCAGCCGTCACGGCACCTTCGTCAATGGCGAACGTATCAATCGCCGCAAGTTGGCCCGTAACGACCATGTCGAGTTCGGCGTGCAAGGCGGCCCGCACGTGCTCTTCAGTCCCGATCGCTCGCCGACCAGCGCGGCGCAACAGTTCCTGAGCCAATTCTCGACCTGGAAGCCGGCTGCCGGAGCAGGCTCCGATCTGGAGATGCTCAACGTTTTCCTAGAGGCGGCCCGCAAGCTAAACACCAGCGGCGTTCTCGACGACGTGCTCAATGCTCTGCTGGAGGCGGCGCTACGCCTGACGCGCGCTGAGCGAGGATTCGTCTTCCTGCGTCAGCCGGACGGAGAACTGCAGCTAGCTGCTGGTCGGGACAAGAACGGCGAGAGCATCACCGACGACAGTACCATCTCCCGCTCCATCCTCCGCGATGCCGCCCTGAGCGCCTCGGAGTTTCTCGTCACGGATACCGACGACACCGGCAAACTCGCCGGCCGCGAGAGTGTAGTGGCGCACAACCTGCATAGCGTCATCTGCATTCCGCTGCGCAAGACCGTCATTCAGGAGAAGGTCAAGGACGACACCAAGTCCGGTGAGACGACAGACGTGCAAGGCGTGCTCTACCTTGACGCGCACTTTCTCTCAGGGAAACTCTCGTCCGTCAGTCACGACATCCTCCGCACCATCGCCAACGGCGCTGCGACGCTTGTGGAGAACGCTTCGCTGGTGCAGGCAGAAGACGCGGCTAAGCGCTATCGCCAGGAGTTGGCGATCGCCTCCGAGATTCAGCAGCGCCTGATGACCGTGACGGTGCCCGATGTTCCGTTCGCGAAGGTCAATGCTGTCAGCTATCCCTGCAAAGACATTGGCGGAGATTTCTTCGACCTGGTTTACACCGACAAGGGCCTGTCACTGATCGTCGCCGATGTTTCCGGCAAAGGGGTTTCGGCCGCGGTGGTGGCGTCGATCCTGCAAGGCATGCTGTATTCGCAGCTGGCGCGCGACTCGTCGCTACCGGAGATGATCGCCGCGGTGAATCGCTTCCTGTGCGAGAAAGTTGCAGGCCAGAAATATGCGACGCTGGTCATCGCACGCCTGTCCCACACCGGTGATCTCGAGCTGATCAACTGCGGGCATGTGCCGCCGCTGCTGGTTTCGGGAGACAAGATCATCAAGCTGGAAGAAGGGAATCTTCCGGTCGGACTGGTACCGGTGGCGGAGTTCCAGGAACTCCGGATGAAATTAAAAACCGGCGACCGCTTGATGCTGGTAACCGACGGAGTAACGGAAGCCGAAGATGCCACCGGAGAATTCTTCGGCACCGAGCGTCTTGAGAGCTGCTGCCATCAGGGACTGGTTTGCGTCGAGCAAGCCGTAACCGCTTTTCGTGGCGATACGGCGCTCACCGACGACTTCACCATTACGGAAATGATCTTCCGCGGCGAGAGCTGATTTGGCCCGCCACGAAAGTAGTGCGTAGTTCCAAACCGTATACCAGATCCAATTTTAGCGACCGGAAACCGCCGGAAAGTCTTGGCTCCCACGCACAACTATGGTGTAATTAATCTTTATCTTCATAGCTGCTCCACTATACGGAATATGTTTTTATTGCCATTGTTAAACATCTGGACTTCTGGCCGAATCGGGTCGCAGTTCGTATCGAGTGTTCCCCAGCGCAGGATGGGGTATACCGTTCTTTTCTGCGCGCTTATGTTGTTTTTATCGGTTCCCGCCTTCGCAGTTACCCATGCCGTCAGTCATGCGCGTGTTCACCACAGCCATCACGCCGTGCTCCGTAACGCATCGCTGCGCACCACCATGCCCAGGCATTATCGCGGCCACTACCAGGTCGGCCTGGGTCGCTGGACGCCGATGTTCCCCGGCTCGCATGACATGCTGGTGCGCGAGAACGAGGAGCTCGACCGCATGCAGCTGCCTCGCATCAACGACGACTACGAGCTGATCCGCTATGAGCTGTCGCAGGACTTGGTGCCAGTGTCGGAATCGGACGCGCTGAAAATTGCCGCCGACCTACCCGATAACCGCCGCTACTGCCGTCCCTGGACTCGCGATTTCTTGCAGGACTTCAGCGCGGCATTCTACGAGCAGTTCCATACTCCTGTACAAATCAACTCGCTGGTCCGAACGGTAGAGCAGCAGCATCGACTGCGCCGCTGGAACCGCTTCGCCGCTCCTGAGTTTGGCGATACCGCTTCCACTCACTTGACGGGCGTGACGTTTGACATGTCGCGCCGCGGACTTACCTACGAGCAGTACGAGTGGATTCGCAACTACCTCCTCCCGCTGCAAGCGGAGGGCATGGTCGATCCCATCGAGGAACGCCAGCCGGTATTGCACGTGGTGGTGTACGAGAAGTATTCAGGCCGCAACGATCAGAAGAACGCCTGGTCCGAAGCGAATGAGCCGACTGAGATGGATCCTTACGGCGCTGCCGTTAACACCAGCGTCATCGGACCGGTGTTGCCTGGCAGCGTAGTCGCCGCCGGAAGCCAGCCGTAAAGCAGCGGACAGTGGTTACAGAGTAGATCATACCGGCATAAAAGAGGCGGCACGCCATGAGCGTGCCGTTTTTGTTTGTGCTGCGAACAGCGATCCTGTACGAAGGGACGTCACGGAATCGCCGTATTGGTAGCGGCACAAGGTGAAAACAGAGTCATCCCTGAGCGCCGGAGTCGAAGGCCCCCATCCCCGGTGAGCCGCGGCGGCTCGCCAGGGGTCCTCGACCTCGCTCGGGACCCCACCTTTGAAAGCGTCTCCCGTGGCGAATTTTCTAACCCACCCATCATCCAGTTGTACTACCGCACCGCCATAACCATCAGCTTGCGCTCTGTCATATCCTCAATCGCGTACCTCAGCCCCTCGCGTCCAAGCCCTGAATTCTTCACGCCTCCATACGGCATCTGGTCCACTCGAAACGTCGGTACATCCCCCACAATAAGCCCGCCGACTTCGATCTCCTCGAACGCCGTCTGAATCAGCGAAGCATCGCGGGTAAACAATCCGGCTTGCAGTCCGTACTCCGAATTGTTGATGAAATTTAGTGCTTCATCGAAGGTCTCGTACTCTTCGACGGTGACCACTGGCCCGAAGACCTCCGCATAATTCACACGCATATTTGAAGTGGTTTCTGTCAGGACTGCGGGCTCCACAAGAGATCCGTTACGGTTGCCCCCGCACAGCAGCTTCCCTCCGGCCTGGACGGCCTCATCAATCCATTGGGCCACGCGCACAGCGTCCTGCTCGCGAATTAGCGGTGGAACGTCGGTGCTCTCCTGCATGGGATCGCCGCACTTCAGTTTCCGCACGCCTTCCACCAACTTCTTCTTGAACTCTTCGAAGAGGTCATGATGCACCACGATTCGCTGGACCGAGATGCAGGTCTGGCCGGCATAGGAAAAGCCGCCGGCAATGCAACGATGAGCCGCATATTCCAGGTCTGCGTCCTTATGTACGATCACCCCTGCGTTGCCGCCCAGCTCCAGGGTCACGCGTTTCTTGCCCGCCTGGTTCTTCAGTTGCCAACCCACGGCCGCGCTTCCGGTGAAGGTCAGGAGCTTGATGCGCTCGTCGGAGACCAGCATGCCGGCGCTGTCGTTTGACAAAGGCATCACTGCCAGAGCGCCGTCGGGCCACGAGGTGTCGTCGATAATTTCAGCCAGCATCAGCGCGGAGATGGGAGTCTGCGGCGCCGGCTTCAGGATGATCGGGCAGCCTGCGGCGATGGCCGGTGCGATTTTGTGCGCCACCAGGTTCAACGGAAAGTTGAAAGGTGTGATCGCGAAAATAGGCCCAAGCGGAAAGCGTCGCACGATTCCCCAGCGGCCCGCCGTCGAGTCAAGCGTGTCCAAGGGAAGGTACTCACCGTAGATGCGGGTGCTCTCCTCCGCCGCAATCTGAAACGTGTTGATGGCGCGATCCACTTCGACGCGCGCTGTCTTGATCGGCTTGGCCGCTTCCTGGCAGATGGTGCGTGCAAATTCCTCTCGCCGGTTGATGAGTGCCTGGGCGATCTCGCGCAAGATGCTCGCGCGCTGCTGCGACGACATCCTGCGTGTAGTGGCAAATGCCTGCACGGCTGACTCAACTGCCACCTCGGCGTCGGAGCGCTCGGCCTCGCTCAACACCGCCAGGATGCTGTGATCGTAAGGTGCCGTGACCACGGATTCGCGGCCATGCGTACTCCAGCCGCCATTCAGGAAATATCCCATGCTGCGAATAGTTGAGGAGCTTTGGCTCATCGGATCCTCGTGTACACCGGGTTGGATGCGGCCAACCGTCCGCTAGGGCTGCATGTATAACACGGTCGCATTCGACTGAGTATTGGATTATAGGCCGCATAGCAAAGTAGGCGAACCACTTCGGCAAGAACCCGAATCTAAGCGTTTGGAGGACGAATGGGCGATTCTGAAACAGAATATATCGTTGAACTGCAGCCGAAAATCACCCGGCGGTTAACCGAGTTGGCCTTCAATGACGCCGATCATCGGGACCTGTTGGCGCATGGTCTGGCGGAGATTGCTTCGCGCGCCCGCACCCTGGAACAGCAAGCCTTACCGCTGTTTCTGTCGCTCGACCCGCAGCATCGGAGGGCGCTGGCCGAGGTTACGGTTGCCCTGAAGAACCATCTCGACGCAATGCAGGATTCGATCACCGATATGCGTGCCTCGCTGACAGCATTGACTGATTTCCTGCTTCGCGAGGAAGACGGAGCGTTCACCTCATAACACGAGTTGCTCCCGAAGCAGAAATTCCGCGGGCGGCGATAGAGCTCAGTCGATAAACGAGAATCTCTCACAGAGCCCGGCCAGCTTTAACACTTTATACATTTCGACGTTGACGCCGCGGAGCACGATCTTGGCACTTACGCTGTCCGCGGCGCCCGCCAGCTCTTCCAGAGCCCGAATGCTTGCGGGATCGAACGACTGCGCTAGAAAGAAGTCGAGCAGCACTTCAGGCCCTTCCGTCGGCAGTTGTTCACGAATGTCGTTCAACTGCTTAGCGATGTATTCTTCATTGATCACGAAACTCGATGTTTTTACCGTAGAGCTCACACCCGCACCTCCTCGTGGAGTTTATTCGTCTTGATTTCAGCATCTGCCGGACTCGTGCCCCTGCCGTAGAAGGCACTCCAGTACAGCTCGACCAGTTCCTTCACCAGTGGCATGCGCGGATTCGATCGCCACGACGGATCGTCGAAGGCGATCTTCGTGAGCTCGGGCATGGCCGCCTCGAACGCTTCCTTCGAGATGCCCAGGTCCGCGATGGAGCGCGGTACTTCCAGCCGGTCGAGCAACTCCTCAGTCGCTCTCACCAGGTTCCTAACCTTCTCCTCGACGGTATGGCCGCCGAGCCCGAGCAGGTCGGCGATCATGGCGTATTTTTTGTGCGCAATATATCCCCGCTGGTTGGGAGACGGCATGAACTTGGTGGGCACGCCGGCGTTGTAGGCGATGACGTGCGGCAGCATGAGGGCATTTGAGCGACCGTGAGCCACACCAAAGCGCGCGCCGAAGGCATGTGCCAGCGCATGGTTCACGCCTACCGACGCGTTGGAGAAGGCAATCGCCGCGATGCAGGCGGCGTTGTGCATCATGCTGCGTGCCTCTTCGTCGCGCGGGTTGTCGTACACCTCCGGCAGGTACTTGAACACCAGCCGGATCGCCTGCATGGCGTTGGAGTCGGTGTAAGGCGATGCGTAGATCGAGACCGCGGCTTCCAGCGCGTGCGTCAGGCAGTCGATGCCGGTGTCCACCGTGAGCCCCTTCGGCATCGACATGACGAACTGCGGATCTACGATCGCGACATCCGGCGTCAACGAATAATCAGCAAGCGTGACTTTGACGCCACGCTCCTTATCGGTCATGACCGCGAAGGGCGTGACCTCGCTGCCGGTTCCGCTGGTGGTGGAAATGGCGATCAGCCGCGCGTGGTTCACCTTCTCAGTCGGATACTGCACCACGCGTTTGCGGATATCCAGAAACGGCGCGGCCAGTTCTTTCAGGTCGGCTTGAGGCGATTCATACATCAGCTTCATAATTTTCGCCGCGTCGATGACGGACCCGCCGCCCAAGGCGATAATCTGGTCGGCCTTGTAGAAGTTCAGCGCCTCCACACCTTGCTGAATGATCTTGAGATCGGGCTCGGCGTCGGGAATGATCGTGACCCGCACCTGCGTCTCCGGTGGTATCGCGCGCCGAACGGTGTCGGAGTGTCCGATCTGTTCCAGCGCCGCATTGGTGATGATGAGCGTCGAGCGCGAGCCGAAGTTGCGCAGGTTCTCCACCGCGTTCATGTTGAAGTAGATCTGATTGGGAACTCGGAACCACATATGCGCCTGTGTCCTTCGCGCCATGCGCTTGATGTTGAGGTAGTGGTAGACGTTGACGTTGTCGGTGGTGCTGTTGCCGCCGCCGGTGCCGCAGCCGAACGAGAACGTCGGCACCATGTCGTTGTAGACTCCGCCCAGTGCGCCGATCGATCCGGGCGAGTTCACGATGATGCGTCCGGCATTAATGGCATCGCCGAACTTCCTGATCACTTCTTCGTTGCTTGAAAAGACGACAGCCGTGTGTCCCAGCCCGCCGGAATGATTCACATCGACGCAAACCTTCAAAGCCTCATTGACGGAATGTGCGCGATACACCGCCAGGACAGGGAAGAGCTTTTCGACCGACAGCGGGTATTTGCGGCCCACGCCTTGAATAGGCGCGATCAGCAGCTTGGTCTTCGGCTTGACCGAAATGCCTACGAAGCGCGCGATGTTCGTCGCCTTCTGACCGACTGCCATGGGCTGCATATAGCCGGTCGCGGGATCGATTACAGTCCGCCCTAGCAACTCCGTCTCCTGCTCGTTGCAGATGTGCGAGCCCAGGTCCTCAAACTTCTTCAGCACGCGATCGTAAATCTCGTCATCGATGACAATTGTCTGCTCGGAGGCGCAAATGGTTCCATTGTCGAAGGTCTTCGAGGTGATGATGTCGACTACCGCCATGTCCAGGTCGGCACTCTTCTCGAGGTACACCGGGGTATTGCCGGGACCCACCCCCAGTGCGGGCTTGCCTGACCCGTAAGCGGCTTTCACCACGCCCGGCCCTCCCGTGGCGTCGATCAAGCCGATGTCCTTGTGGTGCATCAGGAAAGCGTTGTCGTGAAGCGTGTGCGACTCGAGGCAGCTGAAGACTCCTTCCGGCGCGCCATGCTTTACCGCCGTCTCATACATGATCTTCACCGCTTCCGCGCAGCAACGCCACGCCCCGGGATGCGGGCTGAAAATCACCGCGTTCCGCGTCTTGATGGCCATGATGCACTTGAAAAGCACGGTGGAGGTGGGGTTCGTGATGGGAGTAAGCGAGAGTATGACCCCGATGGGCTCCGCCAGTTCGAGCAAGCCGCGCTCGGGATCTTCGCGAATCACGCCCACTGTGCGCTTGTCCTTGACGTAGTTGTAGACAAACTCTGTCGCCACCATATTCTTGATGGCCTTGTCTTCGAGCACGCCAATCTTGGTTTCTTCGATCGCCAGGCGTGCCAGGTACTGCGCCTTCTCCAGGCCTGCCAGAACCATGGGCTTTACGATCCGGTCGACATCTTCCTGCGTGCACTGAGAAAATGCGGCGGCAGCAATCCGGGCTTGTCGAACCAAGCCGTCCAGATACGCAACCCGCTCCTCGCTGAGTCCAACACCGTTATCACTCATCTTCCTTCTCACTCGGCCAGTACGCCGAAAATCTCCAGTTTCAGTATGTGCGGCGGTGAACAGGTGGGCAGTGAGCTATGTCACCCGCGAACGTGAGGCTTGCCCGGTCAAACCGGGAGCAGGGACAGAAAGAAAACCATCCTTGTGTGGTCCCTTATAGCAGTACGACTCGAAAAAGATTGATTACTACCGATGGTAGTAAAAGACGGCAACAAATAGCCTTTGAATTTCAACATTTGCGCAGTTTGTTGTTCTGCACCATTCGTGCTCATTGGAGGCAACTCGCAATGCAGTCGTCTTTCGCAGCTCTGCGTTTACAGCTGGATACACTCCTGGTCTTAATCATTCTCTTGCTGCTCTCTCCCATGCTGCACGCACAGAGTTCCACCGGTACATTGCTGGGTGAGGTACAAGACGCCAAGGGAGCGCGAATCCCTGCGGCCTCTGTCGCCGTGAGCACACCCGACAATTCGCTGCAGCGGCAAACGACAACCAATGGCCGGGGCGAGTTTCGTTTCGAGGGACTGCTGCCCGGTAAGTACCACATTGTGGTAAGGGTGCAAGGTTTTGCCGAAGCGAGTTCCAATGTCATCGTCAACATAAGCTCGGCTCGGGACACCCTGGTCACCTTGCAACCCGCCTCGGTCCAGCAGACTGTTAATGTTACCGGTCAGCCATCCTCCATCACCACGGAACCGCTGAATACGACGAGTGCGGTGATGGGCGGAGTGGTAACGAATAACGACATCGAGAATATTCCGTTGGCGGCACGCAGCTTTGCAAACATCGCGTACCTGGTGCCCGGAACCGAGCCGGTTGAACCATCCGATCCGACCAAGGCGCGCATCACCGCGGTGTCGTTCGGCGGCAGCTCCGGCTTGAATGACACATTAACGGTCGATGGCGGCGACAACTCCGACGATTACATTGGTGGCTTTTTGCAGAACTTTTCGCCCGATGGGCTGCAGGAGTTCGCGGTGCAGACTGCGCAGCAGACGGCTGACGTGGGCCGCACCACCACGGGCTCTGTCGTGCTCAGCACCAAGAGCGGGACCAATCAGTGGCACGGTGATTTCGCCGTCTTCGAACGAGCGTCAGCATTGAATGCTCGTTTTCCCATCGAAAATCCCGCACCCGAACCCAAGCAGCCATTCTCCCGTCAAAACTACGTCGGGACGATTGGCGGCCCGATCATGAAGGACAAAATCTGGACCTTCACTTCATTCGAGATGGTCGACGAGCACGCCAGCATCAATTACAGTCCCGCCAGCCTGACCCAGTTCAGCGCGCTTTCTCAGCTGGCGGCGATGGGGCTTATCCCGAACACCACGTCGATTAATTACCCTACCGTCGTTCCCGTGCCCTTCCACGACTATCTGGCAATGCAGCGCTTCGATTGGGCGCAATCCGACAAGTCACACTGGTTCCTGCGCGCCGCGGCGGACAACTACACCACGAACAATGGTCTGGTGCAGCAGGCGACTCTGCCGACAACCGGAGCAACCGAACATTCCAATTACTGGAATACCGTGTTGAGCAATCAATATGCGTTCACGCCGAACTGGTTGGGAGCGTTCACGTTTGATGCCAGCTACCTGCATGGAACGGCGGCTCGCAATGGTTATCTGGGTTTTGCGCTGGCATTTCCGTTCAGTTCCACTTCGAAGACGATCTCCGGCTTCGAGACCTATGGTGACCAGCAGTTCGTTACCCCGATCACCGCGTTTCCCGTGCTGCGCGATCAGGAGAAGTATCAGTTCAAGTATGATGTTACTCACTCCTCGGGAAGCCATGCTCCCAAGTTCGGGATCGACTTCATTCATGAGCCGGTACTCAGCGGCGCCTTACCGGGACAAGCTGAGACACTCTATGTCCTTACCCAGAATCCCACCTACTACCTTACCAATCCGACGCAACTAACGCAGGAGCTGAACTGCACCGGGCCGTATGTTGGCAGCGCGTGCCAGACGACATCTGCGCCGGCGGGCAATGGAAACTTCAATCAAAATATTCAGCGCTTTGGGCTGTACGCCATGGATTCGTGGCGCGTGACGTCAAACCTTACCGTGAACTACGGGTTGCGTTGGGATACGACGTTCGGGCTGTTCAACGCGACCGGTGTGAATCAGAATTTCAACGCCGCCGTGCAGACTATCCGTGCGTACGACCTTCCGCTTCCTACCGGCGTCCCGCACGATTATCGCAAAGCCTTTGCGCCACGACTTGGTATCGCATGGAATCCGGACAATATTGAGGACCTGGTCATCCGGGCTGGGATCGGGCTCTACTACAACGATCTGGCGCAGAACGGATGGGTGGAGGCCTTTACCGCAGTCAATACTCCTTCTTCTTTCTTGCCATGCGTCCACCCCGGTGATCCCGGTTGTCTGCCAGGATCAGGCGCCGGTGGCGCCGGCTCCGTCATCAATCCTAACTATCACACGCCGTATGCCATGCATGTCACGGCGGGCGTTCAATATGCGTTGAACCCGAAGTGGACTACGAGTGCCGACTTCGTTCTGGAGCAGGGGATGCACGGCTACCGGCGCTACGATTACACTGCCGGCTATACGCTGTCCTCTCCGCTGTTCGCGCCGGACCAGGCGTCTCAAATCGCCAACGTTCCGAACATCTCGGTCTTCGCCTCAGACAATCGCTCCAGCTACAAGGCCCTGATGCTGCACGTGCAGGGCAACGTGTCGCGCCGGTTCAACCTGACCGCGAATTATGTCCTCTCCAGCGCGAACACCTGGGGCTGCGTGCTCGGCGAACTCTTCGACTATGTGAATGGCGTTTGTAATCCACTGAATCCTTTTGCTAAGGGCGATTATGGGCCGTCGGGCGAGGATGTGGTTAGCCGCTTTACTCTCGGTGGAATCGTCTATGTCCCGGGGGGCTTTGAGGTCAGCACGTTGATCCAGGCGGAAAGCGCGCGTCCCATCACCTTGACCACTCCGGTGGACGTGAACGGGTTTGGCGATGCCGCCGACGATCGCGCCGTCATTAACGGAGTCCAGACCAGTCTGGATCAGTTCCGGGGCACGCCGTACATCCAGGTCGATATGCGCGTGACCCGCCCGTTCAAGGTGAGCGAACGCTGGAATATCATGCCGTTCATCGAATTCTTCAATCTGTTCAACCGTAATAATCCGGGAGCGAACTACGTTACGAACATCGCGGCGTTATCGGTTCCCGTAAACAACCTGTATAACGCGACCGCTCTATGTCCGACGCCGGCTTGCAACGTACCGATCACGAATCCGAGCCAGTTGCTGCAGCCGGCTGGAGCGCTGGGTGACTTCTTCGGGCCGGGAACCACCGTCGGTATTCCTTTCGCCGCACAGCTCGGCGTGCGCGTTACTTTCTAGTGTGACATCGCGGCACAAATAAAAAGCCAGCCCGCGAAGGCTGGCTTTTTGCTTATCGCAATGCTTACTTCTTGAGAGACGCTACGAAGGTCGCGATGGTTTTCGCCTGATCGGCGCTCACGCCCGCGACGGCCTTGCTGTGCGGGGCCTTCTTGCCGGCTGCGCCGTTCGCGATCAGATCGGCGATCTGCGACTCGGACAGGGTGGTCTTCTGTAGGGAGGGACCAATCTTGCCTTCGCCGGCGGCGCCGTGGCACATGGCGCACTTGGACTTGTAGAGAGTAGCTCCATCCTGCGCCCAGCCGAGGCTCGAGAGCATGGCAAACGTAGCGAGAGTGATGACGAAACGCTTCATGAATGAAAACTCCTTCGAAGGATGATGTGCAGTCGCAAACAGGCATCGCCCACTGCGGCTGCTACGTTTGTGGGAACGTGGGCGTCACTCCTCACAAGCTTTCATTGTAGAGCGGAGATAGCGGCTGGCAAGGAGTCGTGAACACTACCAATGTTCATACGTCACACGGCGACGTTAATCCGCGGCCTTGACCCGGCTGCGCTGGTAGAAGAAGGACACCGCCAGCAGGATGACACCGAGCACGATGAAGGCGACGATGCGATAGCCGCGCTCCAGCGCCGAGATGTCATAGAAGAAGACCTTGGCCGCCGTAAGCGTGAGCAACACGATCGCCTGCCAGCGCAGGAAGGCCGAGCGCTTCCAGAACCCGATGAGCATGAGCGCGCCGCCGTAAAGCATCCAGATAGCGGAGTAGGTGAAGTCGCGGGCAATGTTCATGCTGCGCCACTCGGACGGGTTAAAGCGCTGCAACGCTGCCGGCCGGAAGTAGTCGATGACTTCGAAGTGCAGAGCCAGCAGTGCCAGGACATTCAGCGCAACGACAGCTACGGCTGCCCATTGGCGGTTCTCATCGCCTCCCTCCATCCGCGCGTAATAGGCGATGAGTGCCAGGGCGGCGATCGCGACCAGGTATAGGCCGAAGCGCAGATTGAATATCAGCGGTTGCTGAGCGTCGGAATCAATAAGCACAAGGCGCAAAATTCCCAATACCAACGCCAGTAGACCGAGGGCGCGGAGCAACTGGCTGCGGGCCCGGTGCGCCGCCCAGGTTAGTGCACCCGCTTCGACCAGCCAGCCCAGCGTTATCCATTGCTCATGCAGTTTCAAGGGAACCGCAATGGTCAGGAAGCCAACCGCAATCGCCAGATGAAGCGAAGCAGAGCCGACCACTCGACGGCGTTCCAGCATGCGAGCCAGCACAAAGAAGAATGCCGCAAGAGCCAGGGAAAGCCATGCCAGAGCCGCATGATAGTGCTGGCCGAGCATAAGATAGCTGGCAGCAAAATAGCCGCCGGCGTTGAGAGGAACGAGCACGGCCAGCGCGCCCTCGCGCATGGGGATTCGCTCACGGTCACCGCCCAGGAACGGCGCAGCGGCGAAGAGCAGGAAGAAGAATGTCGCGAACAGAATGGTCGGTGTAAGCTGGGCGTCGCTGTAATAGGTGACCGCCCAGGCAGCGGCCAAACTCGCGGTACCCACATAGGCGCCGAGCATCAGCCGATACCACTCTTTCACCGCCGTTAACCACACAGTGCCTAAGTCAAGCAGAGCCAAATAGCAGCACAATGCG
The DNA here is from genome assembly GCA_963780495.1 of uncultured Acidobacteriaceae bacterium. Classification (GTDB taxonomy): domain Bacteria; phylum Acidobacteriota; class Terriglobia; order Terriglobales; family Acidobacteriaceae; genus Bog-257. Next base: position 760 of record CAWACF010000006.1, on the reverse strand, counting down.
ATCTCATGATTCTGCCCGGTGGAGATGAGCACCGGCGTCATAAATCCGCCGACCAGCGCGAAGGCCGCTAACAACTCGGCATTCTGCCTTAAAGAGAGCGCCGCGGCAGTCAGCGTTATTAGCACCATCCCGATAAACGTCACCGTCGGCGGGACGAGATGGTAGTACTGCGAGGCGGCCCAAAGCGATAGATACAGAGCTCCGAAGGAAACCGCCTTCAGCGAATATGCGAAGCCCGGATAACCTTTGCTGCGAAAACGCTCGCTCCACACCAGCAGCCCAATGCCGGCGGCGATGCCGATGAGCACTTGGGTTGCGGGGCCAATCCAGTTGTTCTCGAAGGCGAGCTTCAGAAAATAGGACAGGCCGACCAGCACGGCAACAATGCCGACACGGTTCAGCCACTGCCCGCCGATGCGCGATTCCAAAGAAGGCTTCGCGCGAGCGGCCTCTCTTGCTGCTGTTGGAGGCAATGTAACGGGCGGAGGCGGAGCAACGTGGGTCGATGCCCAGGCGCAGGCAGGGCCGCGGCGTCCGACTGCGTGGGAGCCGTGGCTGCTGCGGGGGATGGCTCTGCACGCGCCGACAACAAACCTTCGAGCCGGTACACGCGACGGGTGAGCTCTGCAACCTGAGCGCGCAGCTGCTGAAGTTCGTCGGATTGATCGCGCTCATTCACCTTGTAGGGGCTAGCAAGCGCTTACAATACGCGAAAGTCAGCAGGCAAGCAAAGCATCCGCGGAGAGAAACATGAAGTTTC
>CAWACF010000005.1:0-144137 GCA_963780495.1 uncultured Acidobacteriaceae bacterium | reverse complement strand
CTCAACCCACCCAATATAAACTCCCAACGATTCAGCGATCCAAACTCCCGTCGCGTAGAAAGATTCGTGGCGAAGAGTCTCGACCATCCGCGCCAACTGCTCCACAGCTTGCTCCCGCGGCATCTTTGTGACAAGTCCGACGATTCCCGGCATTCTTAATCCTAGATGGTCCCTTCAACCACTTTCAGTCTGTGTGCATACCAACGACCTCTGATTCTCAGGAGCTGGCTGAGCAAAGGCGTAGGAATACTCTTTACGAGTCCCCGGTGCAGTTTCAAACTCAAAGCAATTTTTCCTTTAGGTGTCAGGGGAATATAGTATCGGGGCAGCAGTACCTGCTCAAAGCCGTTTCGCCGTTTAAACTCAGTGAGCGAGCTCTTTGGGTCGTTGTAGATGTAGTTGTAGTACAGCAGATGAGAAATTCCTTTTTGCTCGCAAAGCTCAACTGCTTTTGCGATCAGGGCATTGGCTGGTCTCTTGTCGTAGTGCTTCATCATGCTGAGCAACTGAACGATGTTCCCGACCCTGTCTGTATACGTCAATCTCATGAAGCCGATCAATTTGTCCTCATAGTACGCGCCCAAGAAGTCATTCCTTTCGGCATACGTTGAGTTTTCTCGCTTAACGGCCTCGAAGCTCTTCTGGAAGTGCCAAAAAGGCTTTCCTTGTCTAATCGGAGTCTCGTTATTGATGCCGACGATACCTTGCACAAAACTGTCGTCAAAGTCCGCCAGCTTCACGACAACCCCAGCCTTGGCTGCCTTCCTTATGGCCCTTCGAACGCTGGATTCAACACGCTTCTCCCAATCTGAGAACGTTGTGATAGGAATTACGGCAAAATTTTCCCATTCAAAGTGGTAGTTATGCTTGGGAGCGGTATCCGGCAGCTTCTGAGCAAATGTGAATATGTCGGCTTTTAGCCCAGTTTCCTTCAGATGCGGAATAAAGGATTGGGGGTCGGCGACCACCTCACCTTCCACTAGGTCCTCATCTTGGACAGCTGCCACCTTGAGCCATGTCCCAGTAGAGATCACCCTCCGGCCATCAATCTGCACTGATGGAACAGATACAGGTTTCCCTTTCACACGAATCTCAATATCGCCGATTGGATTTCTGGTCGTGGCCGCGGGGGATGCGGAAGCGGCGGCATCTATTAATCGGGTCTCGATGGGATTGTTATTCATATTTGCCAGTTTTCTCGAGGTTGGAGCCACATTTGCTCAACAGGGGATCTAGACGCCAATTGCTCCTGAGATGTGATTGAAATAGTCTGGGATTGTGTGACGTGGGAAAGTGTCAGCGTTGATGTAACCAATCACAAAGTAGTAAGGCTCGGGCGATCTAGGGCGGGTTTAGGGCCGTGTCCAGTCGCCCAGCGTAAGACCCTTGACACTACCCGTGCTTTGCCATCCCATGTGAGGTGTTCACGAGCATATGCCATGCCCTGCTGCCGCAACTTTTCGAGGTGATTGCGATCGTCAGCAAGGTGTCTCAAGACCGATCCGAGTTTCAGGATTAGATCGCTTTCGTTCCGGAGGGCGATCTTGTACCCGACCTGCGGAGTGACAATGTCGCCTGGCCCGCCGAAATCCGCCACGACGGGGACTGCGCCCAGCGCGAGCGCCTCGAAAATCACGGCTCCGCCAAATTCCCGCAGCGACGGAAACACGAGCACGTCTGCCTGCTCCAACTGAGCCAGGGTCTCGGAACTCGAGAGCCACCCGGTGAACGTGACCGCATTGTCAATTCCGAGCGATTTCGTGAGTTCCTGCAGACTCTCCCGCTCCGGACCGTCACCGACTACCGTGAAATGGGCCGCACCGGCCCGCAGAAGCTCGGCCGCCGCCCGCATGGCAAGATCGCAAGCCTTAAGCGGAATAAGGCGACCCACAAATATTAATCGGAGTTTTCCCTCACGCGGTGCGCCCGGTCGGACTCGTCCGTTGAAGAGAGCGGGGTCGACACCGTTCTCTCCCGGAACGAAGAACAGCTTTTCTCGATAATTAGCGAACTCCTCGAAAGTGTGTGACGAGCCCGCGATGATTGCGGCCGCCTTCGCGTACGTCGATCGTGCGAACGGCAGGTAGCGGTACAAACCCCTCAGATTCGACACCCAGTATCCCGCCTCCCGCCGTTGTCTATCTAGCTGCGGGAAACCCGTTGGCCAGGACAATCCGCCGTTGAGGGGCCCAAGGACGAAGGGGATCGGACCATTGCGAAGGAAGAAGGCGAAAGGACTCGGTAGCACTGAGACGATGGGCAGTATCCTCAGTACGACGTCGAAATCGCCTGACAGAATGCGACGCCGCAGTTGCCGCCAGGCGCGCAATTCAAAGGCGATTTGAAGAGGATAGCTGGCCGCGGTAAGGCTCTGCCGCCCATAATCGTACTTAAAGATGCGTCGCAAGGCCCAGCCGTAGAATTGGTCCAGCCCCGGCAGACGAATCGCTTCTATCTCGTGGAAGGCCGAACCCGCTCGACGGATTGACTGTTCGTTTGCGGCGCGAACCACCAAGGTTACAGTGTGGAGACGCGCAAGTGCGGCGGCGTGCGCATATGCGATCTGCGGAGTCGTAATAGAATCGGGGTTACAATCTGGAGCGAGTAGCAAAATCCGTAGAGAGCTCATCGACAACTCCTAGTTCCTATCACAGGCTGTCTTTCGACGTATTCGTTCCATCTGACAGCTCCCATTGTCCCCCGCAAGTTCAATGACATCACAATCTCTTCAACAGGCGAGCGGTGCCGCGGTCAGCGCGTCATGGATTCGTCTCGCCGTGCATCCCGCAACACAACAGCTCCCTCAGGATGGGTGCCAAATCCTTAGTTCAAATTGGGAACATGAACCGTCGCCAGATGGCCTGGCGCACAATCGCCTGTCAATACTGGCGCTCGATCTTCTCTACTCCAAGCTCGCTACCCACTCTGTCGGAGCCGGTACAGCGATCGGTTCGTCAACTTCGTCAGGAATGGCATTGCTATATTGCAGGCCGTACGCGGAGCCGCGTTCGAGCGATGCACACGAGCGTTCGGTAACCACAATGGCTTCCAGCAGGAAGATAACCCACAGCAACTCGCCATTGAATAATGACGACTCAGTGGCATTGTAAAAGAGGACAACGGTCCAAAGAGTCAGACCTAGCAAGCCGAGGCTGAACGAGTCCTTCATTCTCCTACAAATCGTCCGGTAGCTGGTGATCAGGAAAGAGGCAACAAGTACGAGCCCGATAATGCCTAAGTTGAGGTAAATTTCGAGGTAGCCGTTATGTGCCTCATTTATGTTCCCTCTAACTTGATCCCACACCCATGCGGCCCGAGGGCCCAACCAGAAGCTCTCGTAGCCGGCGCCAAAGAGCGGATCGGTGTTTGTGCTCAGAACGACCTCCCAGATGTGTGTTCGGCCGGTGAGGTCTGGGTTCCGCCCCACGGCTTGAGACAAAGCTGGGATGACATCGATTCCAAAACCGAATTGCAACAACAGATATAGGCATATTCCAACCGGGACCAACACGGTCAGGAGAGCAGGGCGCCGCCTGACCAGTTTGCTTTGGGCCGCTATGAGGATCAAGCAGCCGAGGGCAAAGCACACTTTCGACGTTGCGCTTTCGGCCAGACTCAATAGCCATAGCGTCATAATGAAGAACCCGACGTTCACAACGATGATCCGTCTCGTTCGCCACTCCTTACGATTACCCCAGCATGCCAATGTATCCCACAAGAAGAAGATGCCGCTAACCAAGCACAGCGCCCCTAGCATGTTCTTACTCGTTGTGGCTCCCTTGAAGTAAGCAAGACCTGTCCAAGGGTTATACTCCTTCGACATTTCTGGAAAATACTTGATGAGCAAAATCGAAAGTGAGATCAGCACAAAACAAAGGCGACGAACCAGCAACCGGACGGCCTCACTTGGGCGAGGATCTGACAGGGCAACCAAGATCACCAGATACGCACCCAGGCCACGAAACCACCGCTTGAAGGCGACAAAGGGAAAATCGGACCACAAGACGCTCAGCAGGGCGAACGCAAGGAGGGCCGTCAGAGCAGCGTTCTGAGCAAAGAATTCTCTCCACTCAAAAGAGCGTGACATGAGAATGCCGAACGCTAATAGGATCAGAAGGAACAGAATGATGCGGTCCAGTGCATTCCCTTCCTCCAAAGCACTAAGTGCCACTACATTCGACGTGCCACCTCCAAGCCATTGCGAGGGTAAGCGCGATGCGACGATAAAGAGCCAGATCAAAGGCACCCACAAAGCCGACCACCGACCCGGCTCCTTGGCAGGGTCGAAATGTAACAATGCCAGTAGAAGTATGAACCAGAGTGTCAGCGTGAAGAATGGGGGCATTTTATCGATCCATTTGCTGCTGCCGAGTCAGCGTGGTTTAGGGCAATCCCCGTAGACACGAAGATCAACACCTAGTTACACAATCAATCCGGGTGTCGATGGCTTTATTGAAGACCATGTCGACGTACTCAGCTGAGCCGTAGGTGTCAATCCTGGTCAACTCACGCGGCTTGTAGATTCGCAATCGCAAACCAGGCAGACCATCGCCAATATGCGCCGAAACCCTGGCATGTACTGCATCCGACTCAATAGGATCTGTTTCGAAGACTACCGAGCGACGTTTCTGAAACCAGGAAACCGCTTCCGAAGCAGTTGCAAACCACGCCCGATCACTCCTTAGATGTTGAACGAGGTCACGATAACACGCGCCCCACAATCGTTCTGGAGCAAGACTACGATCATGCCAGTTGATGGTGAGACAGCCTCCAAACTGGACTGCATTGTCCACCAATTGGCCGAGGACTGTCGTTGCCTGTCGTGGGGACAACCCGAGATAATCGGGATAAAACAAAGCGGTATCCATCGCATGCAACGGCAACTCGAGCAGTCGAGCCGCCTGGAGCGGCTGGTAGGCTTGCGTCGTACCCGATCGATATCCCACCGTTTCGTTGTAACCAATCGTCGAGTCGTAGGACGCTCCAGCCTTCTCCAGGACCACTGGCGATTGTTGGTCGTAGTAGAGCCAGTGCATCCGTACGCCGATCTCGGAGGCTCCTGTTAGGCGTCGAATCTCTTCTAGCTCTTCTCGCCCTCTAGAGCTGTCCAACCAGGCGTCAATTCCATGTAGTCCAATTTCGCAGCCGGCCTTCTGCAACTTGAGAAGCTGGTCCGCGACATCCCGAGCTGCATATTTAGCAGCGCGGCGCTCGGCCTTTACGCCGCTAACATTCAGTCCCGCACGATCTCTGAAGGGAATGACGAAGAATGTAGATCTGAGACCGGTTTCCAAGTTCAGGTAGGAATCGGCGAAATCCATCCAGAAGTCCTTCGCCAGTCCGCAGTACACAAGCGGCAACATGAGAGCCGCGCCCCAGTTCCTACCAAGCTCTCGTACAGAAATCCGTCCACGCATAAGATTGCGCACAGAGCCGACGACGGCGCGGTATAGGAACCCGAATGTCGTGTGATCCCATATATGCCGACGAATGGAGGGGTGATCGATATCGTGCGTCAGGCATACGATACAGTTATGGCCCTCAGGAACCGGAGGAATCTCAACCAGCGAAAGCCCTGAACCGGTGATCAAGTCTCTCAGGAGCGCGATGTGCAACTCCAGCGTCGGTATGGCCGCGTTGGCGGCTGGCTGACCGACAGTCAGCAATCTCCGAACCTCGCCGAATAGATCGTAACCAATGCGGCATATCGCTGTTTCCTCGGATGTTTGCCGGTGTAAGACCGCTTCCTCGGAATCCTCGTCAGTCACCGAGCTGCCCTCGGTCCGAGGAAACGTTATCGTATTTCCATAAATCGGGATTCGGTCTCCGCGATATGACAGGGTCGATGCATTTCTACGCTGTGGGCCAGTTTGGATCCGAAGCTGATTGTCATAGTCAATATGACCGCCAGCGTAAACCACAATAAGTTTCGCGGTTCCCTCGAACTGACTACTGCCATTACAGAGCACCACGTCATAGTTTCCGAGATCGCGGCAGAACTCCCAAGGGGTTTTGAATAGCTCGAAAAACTCCCGTACCGCGTCCCGCTCTTCGAAATCGGCAATCACCCCGATCATCAGGGCATCACCCTGCAAGTGCCGCAACCGGCTGGCACTGCACCCGCAACCACTGCTCCAGCACTACGAGGCTGAACAGAATCTTGTGATTGTCGTCGCGTCCCGAAGCATGCTGCTGAAACAGTTGGCGAACACTATCAGGGCGCAAATACTGATAGATCGCGGAACTGCCATCGAGCAGGGATTCTGTCATCTTGCTGTCGATGGTTTCACGGAACCAGCTATCCACTACGTTGACCGCAAATCCGCGTTTAGGGCGTCTTAAAATCGAATCGGGTAAATACGCACGGCAGGCCTCACGATGCAGCCATTTCCCCGAGCCATTTCTGACTTTCAGGTTGGCCGGTATGCGCTCTGCGTATTCCACAACCTCTTTATCGAGGTATGGAACACGCAGTTCGAGACCATGAGCCATAGAGAGTTTGTCCGCATACATAAGAAGCTCGTCGGGCAAACTGGACCTTACCTCTAAGAACTGGAACCCGCCAAGATCATCCGTCGCGGCCATTAGATTCTCAAGATCCGCCCAGCAGTCCAGAATGGTTTCTCCAGCGTCAGCATTTAACAATCCGACCTGGAAGAGCTCGTCTACGTGGTCGCCGGGCAAAAGGGAAAAGACGCGCTCGTATCTGCGCATACGATCTGGGATCGCCAGAGCGTAAGCTCCACGCTTAAGCATTTCGTTTCTAGGAAGGGCGTTGATCCCGTTGGAAATCAGACTGCGCATCGGCTTCGGCATCTGGGACCAGAGCGCAGCATAGCGAACGCCTAAATGGCGACGATACCCGCCGAACAACTCGTCTGGACCTTGCCCAACGAGCGCCACCTTCACATCCTGCCGAGCCCGCTCGCACACGAAATACATGGGCACGATCGAAGAACTGGCTATCGGCTCCTCCAGCGTTGAAACAATTTCAGGAAGCGCCTTTTCAAACGTGCTTTTTGAGATCGTAACGTTGGTATGGTTCGAGCCCAGCAGCTTGGCGGTTTGCGCAGCGTCCGACAATTCATCGTCAGCGAAACTCGAGCCGTACCCGACAGTGTAGGTCGGCCAGGAATGTCCGTTGCCGTTCATCAGCGCTAGCAGTAGCCCGGAGTCGAGGCCGCCGCTCAGGAGCAAGCCAACCGGTACGTCGCTAATCAATTGCCGACGTACTGCACGCTTGTAGATCGCAAGTAGCTCTTCCCTAGCCTCATCCAGTGACTTCGCAGGAGAAAATGGATGTGGCTGGAACCTGTACCACCGGCTTACTTCATATCTTCCATCCTGCACGGTCAGCTTAGTTCCCGGCGCGAGCTTGCTGACACCTTTGAAAATCGTGTAAGGGGATGGAGTATAGCGATAGCGGAGAAATAGGTTAAGCGAGAGCGGATCCAGATCAGCGCTTTCGGACATCGCCGCCCGGACCGCACGAATTTCCGAACCAAAAAACAGGCTCTTGCGGTCAATACTGTAGTACAGCAACTTGATGCCAAAAGGATCGCGGGCCAAAATCAGGCGCCGTTGGCGCGAATCCCAGATAGCCAAACCGAACATGCCGTTGAGGTGATTGAGGACGTCGTCACCCCATTGTTTGTACCCATGCACGATAACTTCCGTATCGGACTTGGTACGAAATACGTGTCCGTAGCTCTGCAACTCCTCTTTGAGTTCCTGGAAGTTATAAATCTCGCCATTGAAGACTACCCAGACAGATTCATCCCGATCCGACATTGGCTGATGGCCGCCGGCGAGATCAATGATCGAAAGCCTGCGAAAGCCAAGGCCCAGTGGCCCGGCAAGGTAATATCCCTCGTCATCGGGTCCGCGATGAACCATAGTACTCGCCATCGTCTGGATGTCGCGAGGCCGGACCGGTTCCTGGCTTCCGTAGTTATATTGTCCGCAAATGCCGCACATAATCGTTTAAGCAGTGGTGTTTTCGACGGGTAAACAGACTGCAGCGTCACTCACGGGCTGCTGTACATTTTGTGACAGAAAGAAACTCAGACTTCGGAACAGCTGCGCCTGGGCCCATCGATGCATTGGAACGTTGTCCCATCCCAGCAGAAGCTGCCGGGCGCGAAACGATCCATCCGGCTTTTGCCAGCGATCAAGGAGTTCGGTGAGGACGCTGGATAGCGTTTTGTCCAGTTCCGGAAAGCGCCCTTGCAAGATGACAGCTAAATTGATGCACTCGGCGAGGTCGTAAAGTTCGCGGCGATAAACCGTCATCCGAGGCGCCTTGGAAAATGGCAACGGCACACCGGCATCGTCAAACAGGTTTCTCAGGTAGTAGGTGACGCCCCGCTCGATCGCGTTCCGGCAATCCGCGCAGCCCGTTAGTTGCTCGATCTTCGACAGGGCCTTCAAGACAAAGCAGGTGTGAAAATGATCGACGAAATCCCTTTTGCCGTCGATGGAATAAGGCCATGAGCCGTCGCCTTGCTGCGCGGCGATAACAAAATTCAGATTCTTCTTTGCTACTGACAGGTAGCGCGGCTCGGAGAGTTCGATACCTGCCTTGGTGAGCATAAAAGCTCGATAGGCGCTCGCATTAATTACTCCGCAAGGATCTTCCGGCGAGGGAGTATAGCCGCAACTTGCGCCATCGTCGGCGGTGTCTAGATCGCGATAACAGCGGAATGCATGCTGAGCGACAGACTGCATAACATTAAGCCACCGATTATCATTGTCGAGAGCGTAAACCTGAGAGAATGCTTCGTAGACGTAGGGCAGCGTCGTTATCAAAGGCGTGGCCGTCTTGATCGTTCCCGTCCTGGTCTCCCAATCGAATGGATACCCCCAGCAGTAATCCTCGTAGCCGGGGCACCGAGTGGACTCCAGGACAGTGAGAAAGTGAACGGCGCGCTGGTAATGTTTGTCGCTGCCAAAGGTGCCGGCCAAAAAGGCGAAGCCCATTGCATAGTGAGCGTCGGCGATGGGAAAGCGCTGGCGCTTCCAGAAGAGGCTGCGAGCGCCGGGCAGGAACGCCTCGCAAAATACCATAGGAGCGACGGCCATGGTGCCAAGCAGAGGTTGCCGGTAATAAAGCGCCTTGCTACCTCTCCCGAGCTGACTCGCATAGAAGCTCTGGTGGTCGTAAGACGTTTCACCATAGCCGTCTAGCCAGTCAATAAATCGGTTGACCGCAGATGCGACCTGTTCAGTTGAAGTCGGAGTCATAGCCTTGATCTCGTGATTTGAGTTGACGGCTACTGCTCAGCGAGTTTGAAACTATCGACTCGCTTAAAGGTCAAAACTGATTTCAGGATGGCTCTGAGCTTGGCCATCTGCTCTTTGCGATGGAAAGCCATGAGATCGGTCGATACCGGCCGAGGGGTCCTCTTCAGTAATGCCCAGCAGTAGCCCAGCCCGAGGCCCAATCCATCGATGATGTAAGGGCGTTTGGTAGTCCGATAGGCTACCCGAAACAATTCCCAGAGCGGATGGCCGCCGAGATAATAGTCTTTCTCGCCGTAGGAGAAGGAAGATGCAAAGACGCCGCGTTCCGCCGTTCCCAGGTGGCGGTGATGAAAGAAGCACTTCCCCCGGAACGACTCGGTCTTCCATCCCATCATGCGCGCAGTCGTGACTGCCATCCAGTCAATTCCTCCGGCTCGGTGGGGAATATATCCGCCGATCTCCTCCCAGCATTTCTTGTGGAACAACTGGCACTGACCCGAAACGTGCTTGTGTCCTTCAAAGCTATCGGTTTCGGAGCTGTATCCTTCTTCCTTGAAGACCGTGCCCGCAACCCCAAGGGTCGCATCCGCGGCGAATCGTTCGAGCAGAAACTCGAAGTGGTCCTCGTCAAACGAGATATCGGCGTCCAAGTTGCCAATGATCTCGTAGGGCAATCCTTTAACCCGCACAAAGCCTGCATTGAAGGCCTGGACTTTGCCGGCGAAACTACGGTCGCGCCGTTGCGGCATTTGGACCATCTCCATCCAGGGACATTGTCCAAGATATTTCTTGATGATCTCGGCCGTTTTGTCTGTGGACCCGTCTTCCACGATCACCCACTTCAACGGTGGCACCGTCTGGCGGATCATCGAGCAAATGGTTTTCTCAATGAAGGCCTCCTCGTTGCGGGCGGGCGTGACGAGGACGTAGGCCGGCAACGACCTTCTTTGCTGACGCGTCGCGCTAGGTGCCGTCAAGGTCGGTGCATCCGATTGCGCTTTCGAAATATCGGTGTGATGTTGCTCTTTTAGATTCATGGAATCGATACCGTTCGCAGCCTTCACTAGAATCCGCCTACGGTCTCTTCGCTGGCCTGTCGGGTTGAAGAAGAGAATTCAGTGGCGCTGACGGAGTGAGATAACAAACCAGCAACCAAGCCAACGAGTCGTTGTCTCTCTGTCTGCCAGCAATGCTCGCGATACACCGCCTGGCCCCTACGTACCATCTCGCCGATCTGCACAGGATGGCCGAATACATACTCCAGCTTTCGTGCCAGATCATCGGCGTTGCCGAGTTCAAAGAAGACCATCGAGCCTTCGTCGAAGTAGGCGGTAATTCCCGCCGCCCGAGGAGCGATCACCGGCTTTCCTAACGCCAGATACTCAAAAATACGGGTCGGAGTGTTGATCTCGGCAAAGGCATTGCGGTGGTTGGGGATTACCCCAACATCGCACGCTTCGATTTCTGCCACCAGCGCTTCCAGACTTCGTGGTCCCAAATAGCTGACATGGTCGCTGAGTCCTTGACTGCGAACCTGCGACATGACCTTGTGCAGGAATGGGGTTTCGCGCCCAAAAATTCTTAACTCTACATTCGGGATCGCGGTGCGCACTTTTGTGAGCGCTTCAACGGCCAGGTCTAACCCGTTTCGCTCGACTAACGAGCCGTGGTACATCACTACGAATCGCTTGTCTGGTGCGCTGTTGGTCGTAGCAGACGGCACTGTGTTTGTGAACGGGAAAATAGCATCATCAGGCGAATTCATGACAACGCCGATTTTTCCAGGATGACAGCTCCGCCCACCGAAGATTTTCTTACACGCTTCATTCACCGTGATGACCAGATCCACGCGGGCAATGCTCCATTTTTCGAGTCTCGTCAGCAACCGCACGCCGAAACTGCTTTGATCCAGACCAAAGATGGTCATCATGAGCTCTGGCATCGGATCATGCTGATCCAGGATGACCTTGGCTCCCAGCAGCTTTGGCACCAGCGCACTAGCCACCAATACATCCGGCATGTTGTTCACGTAAATCAGATCGTAACGGCGCCGAATCGCGCGCCATGCCAGAATTGCGGCTGAGATAGAAATGAAGGCTGAGTACCTGTAGATGTACGAAACCTTATTGCCACGCCGATGCCTCAAGGGCACTCGGGTGATATCCAGGCTTCCATGTGTCTCCCGCGCAGGCTCATCGCCATCTTGCAGGCAGATCATGTCGACGCTCATCCCCTCCTTCAGCATCGCCTCTGCAGCCCGGCGCGGACGAGGGTCTGCCGGGTAGGAGGAATACAACAGAATTCCGACCCGCTTGCCTTTGAGGCTTGCGTCGGGCGACGGCGATTCGGGATGAACAACGGACCAGGGAGCAGACATGACAATTGTGAGGAGCTAGAGCTAGACGAGCACTTCTTTCTTGGCTCGGAGTTCACGCTCGACTTTCATCTCGTTCGAAGCCTTCACAGCATCGAGCAGCTTGGAAGGCATAAGGCGGCTCAGGATTGCTATGTTCTGCATGACGCAGTGTCCGCCGATTACGCCTGGGAAATACTTGACGGGAGGAAAGAATCCTATCTCATCGTAGAACGAGGCGACCTCATGGTAGTCGGCGCCCCACTCATCGCAATAGCGCTCGACTTCCTGCGCCCATGCGATCATCACTCCGAAATAGGTGGTCTCCGTCAGCTTAGCCAGTTCGGTGGCTTCGGGCGAGGACAAGACTTTCGTCTTCAGCCCGAGAGATTCAAAGTGATGGGCTGCGCGCCGCGCGAAGCTGGAATCGGTGGCTCCGACGAACTTCACGTACTTCTGCATGTCCTGGAGCATGCGTGCGTGCTTGCCGCGCACTGGGCTGTTCACTACCGGCGCTTGAGCTCGCTCTTCAACTGCTCGCGTGGTTCCAATAGCCACCGTGCTGTTAATGACGGTGACCGCCGGCTTGTATCGCTCGATGTAGCGGGCGGTCTCTCCCACGAAATCTTGCATCTGAAACGGATAGCAGATATGCAACACGTCGACGGTACCGGCGATCTCTACTGGTTCGATATCGACGCCGATCGTATCGTGATGCTGCGAGACGAGCTCAAACAGCGGCTTTCCAACCTCTCCTAGTCCAACCACAACGATTTTGGCCTTCATTTCCACTCGCCCGCCTCCTTTGATGGCAAACGCTTGTGCAATTAAACGATTTCAACCAAGCTGCCGGTAAAGCACCCTGCCTGCAGCCGTCAGCACAGCTTTGGGAGTATGTGCCCAAACATACTTACCGATGGAGCTTTGATAGGTTTTGGCCAGGCGCGTCGAAGGCATAGCGCCATAGCGGCAATAGCCTAGACTGCTCTGTTCCGCACCCCATCGATCCTTGAAAGTCACCAGGCCGGCGTCGGACATGTCGCTGCGGCCAAGATCGAACTCTTTGAGGTCATGCTGCAGGGCGCGCTGAATCTCTCCCCACAACAGCAACTGCATACCGCCAAGAGAACTGAATCGGCGATCGGCACCACCGTACTTGTAAACCAGCGTGCGGTTATGCCGGATGGTGATAATTGCGGCGATGGGATGACCGGCCGAGGAAGCTACGCTGATGGTCAGATTCGACCCGAATTCAGAGACCAGATTTCTGAACCATTGCGTGGGTTGCGCCGGCAGACCGTGACGGCGGCGTGTCATTACCAGGAGCCGGTAAAACTTCTTCAGCAGAGCATCCGTCGTTCCGTCTTCGACCGTTACGCCGGCTTTTTCTGCCCGCCGGATTTTTCTCTGGACGCAATCCTTATGGAGACTCGCAAAAATCTCCTCCGGATTGCGCCGGAGATTCAGCCGGTGAAAGACAAACTGCTCGCTGTCTTCCAGCCCCAGGGTCGTCGCTATGGAATCTATTGGTCGGAGTTCAAGGTAGTCCCATTTTTCCGCGTCGCGCTTTGCTCGCAGATGCGCGGTCATGCTTCGCAACTGCTCATCTGTGTCAAATAGCGGCTGGCAGTGGTCAGAGAACGGGAGTGATACCAGCCTTCGTTTGCCGAAAAATCCAGTCACTTCGCAGAAGGGGATCGCTGCGCTCAATCTGGATCCATCCTGCGATGTTACGACCGCGCGTGGCTTATACCCGTAAGTCCGTTGTAAGGCCTGTAGCCAAGCCCGCGTGTGGAAGATAGAAGCCTGCGAATGGTCCCGTACAAAGCTATCCCACCGTTGATCAGCGGTGGGATCTATTTCAAAGACGTTCATCAGGCACACGCGAGCAGATTGGATCGCTCACCTTCACTCGACAGCAAACTAGTCGCCTACAGGTTGTGACGAGCCGCTGCTCACCGGCGCGAGACAATTCTTTAGCGCCTCGACCACCGTGGCCTGCTGCTCTTCGGTGAGTTGCGGATACATCGGCAATGAAAGGATCTGGGCGCTCACCTTTTCGGTGATGGGCAGATCGCCGTTGCTGTACCCGAGGTATGTGTAGGCTTGCTGAACGTGGAGTGGAACCGGGTAGTGGATGCCAGTGCCCACGCCTACGGACTTCAAGGCATTCTGCATTTCCTGGCGATCCGGCACCTGCACAACATAAAGATGATAAACAGCCCGCGACCACTCAGGCTCGAACGGGATCGTCAATCCCTCGACGTCCTTTAACTGCTCCGCGTATCGCTTTGCAATCTCGCGGCGCTTGGCATTCCAGTCCGCCAGATGCTCCAGTTTCGCGTGCAGTAAGCCTGCCTGTATGGTGTCCAGGCGGCCATTATAGCCCTCGATGTCGTGATAGTACTTTGCCGCCTGTCCATGATCCCGTAGCTTGCGACAGATCTCAGCTACCGCCGGATCGTTGGTTGTGATCGCGCCGGCTTCGCCACATGCCCCAAGGTTCTTCCCTGGATAGAAGCTAAAAGCTGCGGCCTTGCCGACCGAACCGGCTTTTCTCCAGCGCTGCTGTTCGCGCGAGAAGTACTCTGCGCCATGTGCCTGGCACGCATCTTCGACGACGATGAGGTTGTACTCCGCAGCCAGCTGCAGGATCGGATCCATGTCGGCCATCTGCCCGTAAAGATGTACGGGAACGATTGCCGTGACCACGCGTCCGCTGCGTCGCGAAACCGGCTTCCCCGAGGCACTGTCGCGATCGCAATGCAGCTGCAGGTACTGGCGCAGCTTCTCAGAATCGATGTTGCAGGTCCGCTCGTCAATATCGACGAACTCGGGAATCGCGCCGGCCTGCGAAATCGCCTCGGTCGTCGCAATGAAGGTGTTGGCGACGGTAAGAACGCTGTCGCCTGGCATGACGCCCGCAGCTGACAGGGCGAATCGCAGGGCATCGGTTCCACTGCCTACTCCCACACAGTGAGTGGTATCGCAGAAGCTGGCGAAGGCATCTTCAAAAGCGGCCACCGGTTTCCCGCCGATGAATCCCGCGGTATGGAGAGCATTCCGGAATATGGCAACCAGCTGCTCCTCCATTTCCACGTGAGGAGTTACAAGGTCGAGAAACGGTATGTCAACATGATCCATTTTCAGTCTCCTATGGTTCTGCCGTTCCCTATCCCAGCGAGGCTGCAGCTGCTGCTGCCGAGGGATGGGTTACCCCGATGACCGGGGATTTCGCATTTTCTACAAGAGTAGGTGAGTTGACGGAAGACGCGGCCGGCGGGTCGAGGTAGATTGCCGCGCCTCGGTTACGCAACGAACGGGTGGCCGCCTCAAGCATCTTCACGACACGAAGGCCGGCGTGTCCGTCGTTGAACGGAGCCTGGTTCTTGTTGATGCATTCCACGAAATATCCCAACTCATGCCGCAAAGCTTCGGTCGGCTCCAGGCGCGGCGCCCACATGTCACCCGAGCGATAGTTCACAAGCAGGTTGTAGACACCCTCCTTGCTCGTAACCTTCACGCCCTTGTCGTAGACCTTAATCTTTTCGTCGGCTTCCAGGTCATTCCACACCAACATCTTCTTTTCACCGCCGATGAGCGTGGTCCTGACTTTCACGGGGGAAAGCCAATTCACGTTGATATGCGCGATCACTTCATTGGGGAAATACAAGGTGATGAACGCCACATCTTCGTGTCCGTTCAAGTGCGTCTGTCCGGTAGCAACAATCTGCTCAGCATTGCCTTCAATCAGGTAGTCCATGATCGAGAGGTCATGCGGCGCCAGGTCCCAAATCACGTTGACGTCGTGTTGAAACAAGCCGAGGTTGACCCGCGTAGAGTCGTAATAGTAAAGCTTGCCCAGGGCACCCTCGTCCAACAGCTGCTTGATCTTTCGCACAGCGCCGGTGAACAAGAACGTGTGATCGACCATGATCTGCAGGTTCTTGCGGGCAGCCAAGTTGATGAGTTCTTCGGCCTGAGCAACGTTGCTGGTGAAGGGCTTTTCCACGAAAACGTGCTTGCCATTTTCGAGCGCCGCTTTGGCCAGCTCAAAGTGAGTCCACACGGGCGTGATAATGGCTACGGCATCGATGTCCGGCGACGTGATGACATCATTGGCATCGGGCGTTACCAGGGTACCGTGCAGCGCCTTCTGCGCGCGAGCGCGAGCGGCCGGAGACTTGTCGGAGACTGCCACGATGCGGGCTCCCTCCAAGCCATCCAGGTTCCTTACAACATTCGGTCCCCAGTAGCCATAACCGATGGCACCGAAATTCACCAGATTGCTTCGTGGCTCGGGCTTTGCGACGTTCATGGAAAAGTACTCAGTGGCGGCTGACACGATAGAGTCCTCCAAAGGAGAGTGGCCAGATTTTAGGTTTGGGTGAAAGAGAACGGGATCGATTAGTACGCACCTTCACTAGCGATTACCGCACGCGGCGTGAGGAGCAGAATTTTTAGATCAAGCCACGGGGACCAGTCCCGCGCATAGCGAAGATCGAGGCGAACCATCTCGTCAAATGCCACGCGTCCTCGGCCGTTGACTTGCCACAGACCGGTGATGCCAGGTTTGACTTCCAGAACCCGGCGGCGGTGCCATGTCTGATAAGCAGCTACTTCGTAGGGGATTGCCGGCCGCGGCCCGACCAGCGACATTTCGCCCCGCAAGACATTGATCAGCTGAGGTAACTCATCCAGGCTGGTGCGGCGCAGAAAAGCTCCTACTCGCGTTACCCGCTGGTCCTTCGTAAGCTTGTAGACTCCCTCGCCCTTTCCGCTACCGGGGTGCCGTTGTGCCTGTCCGGCGATCAGTTGCATTACATACTTCTGATGAACGCTGCAGTCGTTGTTAACGTACATCGACCGGAATTTCAGGAAGGTAAACGGCTTGCCATACTGCCCAACTCGCTGTTGCCGGTAAAGAATTGGACCCTCGGACGACAGCTTGACGGCGATGGCCGTTGCCAACATTACGGGCGCCAGGGTCGTTAGCAGAAGGAGGCTGCCGGCAACATCCATCACCCGCTTGGTCAAGGTAAACAGCTTCGCGAGATTGTCTCCACGGGATAGGTCGGGATAGAGTGTCGGGTTGCTCGGCCTTTGCGAGCAGTTCTGATCCCAGCTATCGGGAAAGAAGTGAAATGAAATGCTGATTTGGCTGAACTGCTCCAGGCTCAAGTGATCTTGGAGCAGCGCCGCCACTCGGGAGAGCATCGCGCTGAGTATCGACTTCTGATCGAAGATGACCAGGTGTGTGAACAGTACTCCAACACTTGTGTTCTTCTTGTGCCAGCCGATGACGTCGGTTTCGCGTGTCGCGTTCGACAGTACCGAAATGACCGTGGTCAGGATGTGCACACTCTTCTGCTCGCCATTCTGCTCTCCAGTTTCCAGCAACATCAGCAGGAATGGCTTGGCGGAGCGCTCCGTCCGCTTGCGTTCCAGGGCGATCATTCGCTTGAAAGCTTCCTCCTGAAGTATCTCGCGCTCCGCTGTTTGAGCGGAGTTCAGCAAGGTCGTTTCGGGCATTGCACCGTTATTTCCTGATTGTTCGCTCACGAAGATACCGCCAGAGTGAAAGTTGATGTTCGCGGTTGAGGGTCGAACCTTGGGACGCTGGTTAGCTGATCAGCAAGGTCGATTCTTTGTCGGATTTGGAAGCTTTCAGGCCGGACGGACGGGAAGAATAGTGATAATAGTAATGATTTGTTGTGGCTTCGGTGGATGCATTGAGCACGGTGCCCAAAAGCTTTGACTGCTCGATCGCCTCGAAGCCGCGTTGCAACTGCTTCTTCGAAGTCACTCCCGGACGTGTAATCATCAGGATCGCATCGGACAATCGAATCCAGATGCTTGTGTCTGCCAACGGCAAAACCGGGGGCGAGTCGATTACGACCCAGTCGAAGCCGCTGGTAACTCGGTCCATCACCCCCGCCAGCTTCCCCGCTTCCATGAATTCCAAAGGATTATTGTGAACATCACCAGCCAGTAGAACGGATAGACCGGAGCCCTCAAGGCGGTAAATGTTCTCCTCATCGCCGATTCCCTGCAACAACTGGCTCAGTCCTGGGAGTTGCTGCAAGCCAAGTTGGCGAGCTAGGCCGGGCCGTCGCAGATCTCCTTCCAGCAACAGCACCTGCTGCTTGCCGGTGGCCAATGCACAGGCCAGGTTTGCAGCGACCATGCTCTTGCCTTCCCCCGGCACCGAGCTGGTGATAACCAAGCGTTTAAGACCGTGCTTCTGTTGCAAGTGCCGCAGGCGAGTCGCCAGGAAGCGAAATTTTTCTGCCGCCAGCGTATCGCTCTGGCCAAAACACACGAACCTGCTCTGAGCCGGAAGCGTAACCTTCACGGAAGGAAACACTCGCGGGGTATCGGGCGTCGTCAGGGGGGGCGGCGGCGGTTCGACCACCAAACTGGAACTTGAGGCCTTTCGCTCAACGACCTGGAGTAATTCCTTGGCGGCGGAAAAGTCCCGCCCACCTTGGCCGCCGCGTTCCGTCGCGGACTGATTCAATGCATCGAATATCTGGCTCATGTCTACTCTTTTGTAAGTCCCAGGATCGACCCGGTTTCCAGGCGCGACGAGGATCGTTTGAGATGGGAGAACAGCTCCAACAGCGTTTTTGAAGCTCGTTGGGCGAAAGTTTCGTCGAACTCCAGCGGCAGCTCCGTCGCCGGAAAGTGCACCACGTCGAGCCGAAGATCGGCAGCCGTGCTGTCGATAATCTCGGGAGACACGCTACGCATTTTTCTGGCGTACGCAGTGATGAGGGCGTTGTCGCAGATGGTGTTGATCAATCGCGGAATGCCCTTGGAGTGGTGATACACGCTCTCCACGGTTTCAGCCGGAAACAGCGAATTGCCCCGTTTTGCCCCGGCAATTTGCAGGCGCCAATCGATGTAGCCCTGCGTATCGCTGACATCCAACGCCGTAAGCTGCGCGCGGTGAGCGATTCTCTGTTTCAGTTGACGCAGATTCGGCGAGTCGAGCTTTTCGTCTAGCTCCGGCTGCCCTACCAACAGGATCTGCAAAAGTTTTCCCCGAGGAGTCTCCAGGTTCGTCAGTAGCCGTATCTCCTCGAGTATGTCGGCGGAGAGATGATGGGCTTCATCCACCACCAGTACAGTCGTCAGCCCCTTGGCCCCTCGAGCCACCAGAAAATTGCTCAGCTCAAAAAGGATTTGCGTCTTATTCTTGCCCGCAACCGACAGTGCGAAATCGGTGCCGATGTACTCCAGGAACTCGCACGGTGAAAGACGGCCATTGAATACGTAGGCATAGCCAATATCGCTGCTCTCTTTGAACAGCTCGAGTACACAGCGCAACAACAAGGTCTTTCCCGTACCTACCTCGCCGGTGAGTACGACAAAGCCTTTGTGCCCCCTTACCGCGTGATAAAGCGCGGCCAGTGCTTCGTTGTGTCGCGGTGTCGCGAAAAGGAAAGCCGGATCCGGACTGATATCGAATGGGTTCCGGGCTAGGTTGTAGAACGTCTTGTACACGAGATTAACCCTTGAGATAGCTAAGAGCCGATCCAGCCAGGATGGCGCTCACGACAACCGCCGTCGTTGCCCACTCAATCCATGTCCTGCGTTGCTGCTGTTGCTCATCAGCGGCATCATGGATTACAGGCAGTTCCGAAAGCACCAGTACCGGCAAAAGCTTTCGCAGTTCCAGCTCGCTATAGACTCGGTCATCTATCATCTCGGCGCCCCAGACCAGGGCGGCTCCCAGGAAGCATCCAAACATCAAGCCCATACCACAGAACTTCAGGCGATTGGGAAAGCTCGGCTTTAATGGCAAGCTAGGAGGATCGACAATGCGGAAGCGTTCGCCCTGTTGCAGCAATTCCATGCTGGTCGCCATCGCTGAGTCGTTCTTCTTCTTCAACAGGTCATCATAGGAAGCTTTGGATTGTTCGTATCCGCGCGTCAGGTCCGCCAATTGCTGCTCGCGCACCGGCTCCTCATTAAGGCGACCCTGGTACTGTCTGATCTCATCGGTAAGCGACGCGATTGACTGCTCGCGATTCTTGATCTCCGCTTGATTCGCCTGCAACTGACTTTGCAACTGAACCTGGGCCACCGGGTCTCTCGTGGCGGCTACCTGAGATGCGGAGGTCGCCTCCGGCTGCGCTCCGCCGGTCTTGGTTTTCTCTTGCGCCGCCAGCTTGTCTCGTTGGGACTGAGTCTTGGCAATCAGATCCTTTACGCGGCGAACCTCGGGATACTGCTCGTTGTAGGTCGAAGTCAACTCTCGCAGCTGGGCATTCAGGCGATCGAGTTGCTCGTCGAGTTCAGCAACGCTCGTCGCAGGAGCCTCGCCGTCCTTCGTCGGCCCTTTCATCGACCGGTACTGGCTCAGCAGCGTTTCCAGATATACCCGTTGCTGTTTTGTAGTGTTGAGGGCCTCTGATTGTGCCTGCAATTGCGTTTGCAATCCGCTTAAGATCTGCAGGTTGCTGTTTAACTGTGTCGGCAGTTGGCCGATGTTCTGCGCCTTGAACTGGCGGATCTGCTCTTCCTGGGCTTCCAAATTGCGGCGTGCCGTCTCCAGTTGATCTTCCAGGAACTTGGTGTTGCCTTCCGACTCCTGTTGCCGGACTTCGAGGTTCTCATTGATGAACAGGTTGGTCAGCTTGCTTGTGACCTGCTGTGCCACGGCCGGGTCGGCGGCCGTGAATGACACATTGAAAGCGTTAATGCGGTTATCGGTTCCGCGCATCAACTCGATATCAATATTCTTCCGCATGGCTTCGACAACTTCATCCGGAGCTCGCTGAACCTTTTGTTTCGAATACAGGTTCACTTCATCCACGATGTGCAATAGACGAGAACGGCTGAGGATCTGCTGGGTAATGCTTTGCAGCCGCTCCTGCAGGTTCTCCGCCACATTGGGCATCACGTAGTCTTTCGGCATCGTGGGTTGCTCAACCAGAATCAACGTGCTCGACTTGTACAGGGGCGGAAGGACCCAGCTGGCTCCCCACACTGCCAGCCACCCTACAAAGAGCGGGATCAGAAAGAGCAGCCGCCGACGGCGCACGGCTTCCACGTAGTGTTGAATGCCGTCCGACTCAGGAGGCTTGGCGTTGTTGGTGTTCGATGGCATAGCTGTCACTGAAGGGGCTTGGAGAACGTATAGTTTAAAGACACGAACGCCCGGTTCATGTTCGGAGTAGTGGTTGGGCTCTGTGTGTTTAGATAGCTCTGCTGTGTCCAGCTATATCCAAACTGGAGACCGATGGAGCTGTGGAACGTACGTTGCATCGATACGGTGCCCACAAGCAAGTGTCCGTTCGACGTGGAGTATAGAAACAACGGGGTTAAACTCTGATAATTCGCATAGGATGCAGATGCACCCGCCGTCCACTCCTTATTTAACTGGCGACTAAAGGAAGCTGCCACATAATTCGAATCGAATGTGCCGCTCAACCCTCCACCGCCACTAACCGAGTGAGAATAGCTGCCGGCAAAGCTATTCCGCTCATTACGCCAGTTCATGCTGACCATGACCATCGGCTGCCAGGCAGCAGCCGTCGGAAAAAGACCCTGGCTCGAGCTATAGTGCTGCGGTCCGCCCGATACCGAGATCGACCAGTTCGAATTCAGGTACAGCGTATAAAACAGGAAAACGGTCTGGATTCTGCTCTCCGTACTCGGCAAATTCGTCTGGAACGACAGGTAATTCTGATATTGGTAGGTAACTCCGACAGAGTCTTGCCCGTGAATACGGGTGGAATAGAAAAACGATCCGCCCGCGGTCCGCGAGTTATATAACCCGGAAACTTGTTCGGGATTAGGGTAGGTCAAGGTGTTGTAGTTTCCGTTTCCGCCGATCATGCTACCCTCACCCATCTGGTAGGTAAGCTGAGCGCTGGTCGAATTGGTCATCGTTTCTGCTATCGGCGAAACGAGGTTGACGTTCGAGACCGGCAGCCCGCCAGAAACTGTGGTGCTGGTGAGTGGATTAGGTTGATCGAAGATATTCGACATCTTCTGGAAACCTTCCGTCACCCTGGCGGTCAGGTTGGGACTTACTCGGTACTGTAGGTCTGCCGAAAAACCCTGGTCTGCCTGGTTCAGCGAAGTCGTCCGCTGATACATGGTGAAACCAGGGGCATAGTTCAGCAAGAAATGAGTGCGGTAGGTCGTTTTATCCAGCGAGAGTGTTGGCCACACCGAATAGCTCATGTCGCCGGCCGGTGTACTGCTCGAGTACACGTTGCTGGAATAGGCGCCCGTGAAGGTAATTCCACCGCGAAGATAGTTCGACTCATTCACGCCCTCGAAGCTGGTGTCATAAGCCTGGCTGCTGACGGGAGGAGGCACCTGGAGCTGCGACTGGTCTTCCGACCCTTTGTCTGCTTCCGTATTGGTAGTCTCCTGGCTCCAGGCCGGCAAACAAGCCAGCAGCCAAACAGCGAGACAGATTCGCGCCAACATAATTATTCTCACGGGACGACGATGGTGTCGCGCGGCTGAAGATCGATGTTTTGGGCGGTGTTCTTGCCCTTGATCACATCCTGATAGTTGAAAGGCAACCGCGTTTCCGAACCGTCGGGATGACGGCGAAGGATGTAAATCGATTTCTGCTTGGCAAAGTTCCCGCATCCTCCCGCGAGAGCGATGGCGTCCAGCACCGTCGTCGCATTCATCAGTGGATAGGAGCCCGGCTTTGCCACTCGGCCCAGGATGTTGAACTTCTGGCTGTTGATCTGCTCGACGATGACCGTAACTTCCGGCTCGGCCAGGTACGGCTTGAACATACTGGCCAACTGCTCTTCCAGTTTGGCGGGCGTCTGGCCGGCCGCCATGACTTCACCGATCAACGGCAGTGACACCTTGCCATCGGAGCGCACTGGAACCGAGCGCGACAGATCTGGCTGCTTCCAAATGTTGATGTTCAAGACATCCCCGTTGCCAATTACGAAATCCTTGTCGTGAGGCGCTGGAGTGCTTGCGCTCGCTGGCTTGGCGGTGGAAGAAACGTCAGTCGGCACCAGATCACGCGAACTCGAATCGCTGGCTACTTGCGTTTGCGCCCATGCGCTGCCGGCAAGCAGTACACCCAACAGTCCACAAATTCCGACGTGACGCTTTATCGCAATAATTATTGTTTTCATCGTTGAACTCCCCGCGCTTGACCTTTGGGCTGCGACGCTTTTACCTGAGCTGTCCATTGCCACCAAAACCGTTGCCATTTGTTCTGATTCCCGGGCCACCCTGTATGAGAGAGGCATCCGGCGCCCTCATCTGGTATTGCTCGATTTTGTAAAGCAGCGTCCGATAACTTACTTTCAATAACCGCGCGGCAGCTTTGCGGTTCCAACCGGTTCTCTCCAAAGCAGCAGCAATGGCATTTTTTTCTGCTTCTAGCTTCACATTCTGAACAAGAGCCTTCAAAGAATCCGAACCCGCAGGAGCATTTTGTGGCGTAACAGGCGCTGAAATAGCTCGTTGCCGCATCACACTGTCGATGTTGAGTGCGGCTTTCACTCCGGAGTCGATTCCGAACGGCAGCTCTTTTCCGCCTGCCAGTAAATATCGTTTCACAAAGTTCTCCATCTCCCGCAAGTTGCCGGGCCAGGAGTGCGCCTGACAAGCCTCCAGAACGACCGGAGAGAATACTCGTGGCGACAGCGTGTATTGCTTGGAAAGCTGCCGCATAAAGAAGTGCAGCAGAAGTGGAACCTCTTCCCGCCGCTCCCTCAGTGGTGGAACGTGGACCGTGTATGCGCTGAGACGGTATAGCAAGTCTTCACGAAGTTTGTTATCGGAAATGGCAGGTTCAAGGTTGTTGGTGCTAGCCGTCAGAATTCGAACATCGACGGAAACCGAAGTGCCGCTGCCAGGACGCGTAAATCGCTTGGTCTGCATGAGTTCTACCAGTTTCCTCTGCAGACTCAAAGGCATCTCAGTAACTTCGTCGAGAAGAATCGTTCCCTTATCGCAAAGTTCGAGTTTGCCAGTCTTCAGCTGCGAGAGGCCGCTTCCCTTGCGGTCGCACCCGAACAGCTCGACCTCAAGAAGGTCGCTTGGCAAGGCCGCGCAATTTACTTTGGCAAAATGGAAGCCCGATCTTATGGAAAGTTGGTGAACTAGACGTGCGACCGTGTCCTTGCCGCTCCCGGTCTCGCCCGTAATCAGAACAGCGTTATCGGTTTCACTCAGCGACTCGATCTGCGCTCGCAGCTTGCGCATGGTTGGACTGGCGCCTACAAAGGCAACCTCCCCATCTACATGCTCTACGTCCTCGCTGCTGATACCGACTGCGAGGTCATCGTCACAGGCCGAAAGCAGTTGGTTAATAGTCTGCTGTAAGACCTCACTCTGCATGGGTCGCACCAGGCACTCTCTCGCACCCAGGCGAACCGCTTCCTGCTGGGTGAGAGCGTCGTCCTCATCGCAAAGCACCAGGATGGATAGTTCGGGACGAAGCCGCCGGAGCCAGCGCAGGAAGTGCAAACCGTCGCCGTCAGGGCGCGGCAGGTCCAAGATCAGCAGGTCCGGGGTCACCCCGGACTGCACGCGTTCCATGGCGCCCCAGCCGTTGGTCGCGCTTTCCAAGTGCCATTTCCGGGCTTCGCCGATAGACCAGAGCATCGACAGCACGGCAGATTCACGAGTTATGAGCAGCAGGCGTACGGATGCCGCCGCATTTTTCGGCATTACTGTAAGAGTTCCACGCATGGGGAAGAAGATCGAAGGAAGAACGGAAAACTGGATAACTAGACTGGCTCGACGTCGTAGCCCTCAATGCGGACGCTCATCGAACGCTGAATTGCGTCTAGAGAGACCACCAGGGTACGCTCGCCGCTACGGCCCGTCAGGATACCTTCGACACCAGCCAAGGCTCCGGAGCGGACGCGTACACGTTGGCCGATCTTGAGGAAAGGGTGAGAACACATTGGCAGTTGCTCTTCGGACAAAATACGTACAGCCTCAATCTGCTCGTCAGGTATGGGAATTCCCATTCCATGGGTGCCGATAAAGCGCAGCACTCCGTTCACACGCAGCACCTTTAGACGCTCGCGATTGTCTGGACGAATCTTGACGAAGACATAGCAACTGAACAAGGGAGATTCGACAACCTTGCGCCGGTCCGACCACTGCCTCACCTGTTTTACGATGGGGAGAAAGGTTGTGATACCCAGGTCAAGAGTTTCCTGCGCCACTACCTTTTCATGTCTGGCATAGGTGTGAACCGCGAACCAGGTCTCCGCCGTAGTATCGGTGATTGCAGCGAAGGCCGGCTGTTCCAGAAGATTCGCAGCTGCGGTAGTGGTTGACATAGCTTCGCCCTCTCAGTCACATTACGATCTCGGCCGCAATTGTGAATGCACTAACCTTCAAGTCAGATCTTGCGATCCGAACCTGTCCAGCCTTATGAACCGCTCACAATACTGCGAAAAGCGGATTTTGAACCCGATGGTTAATAACTTGGCAAGGTTTGAGTTGATGACGTAGTCGTAATCTAAGGTTGACTGCAGATTGTCGCAAGAGGCACACATCCTCTGCGACGGTCTACTCCAGAGTAGAAGAGGTAGATATCTCCGACCATGAAGCTATTCGGATCAGAGAAGGATTTCTCCTCTCCGTCGAAATCAGAACTGCAGCGTCTACAATGCCTAACCTGAAATTGTGGGCCTTAAGATCGGACAAAAATGATGCCCCAAGTCGTTGAGCTCAACCTGCTTGTGACAAAACGGCGACTCTTACGTCAAATGCATGCCAAGTGGCACTTCGTAAAGCAGTCCAAGGGCAATGTGTAACACCTACGTGCGTGCTGCATACACACCTCTCGTGTGCAGATAGCAGCACTATCGTAGCCTTGAATATACCGAGGCGGTGTTATACGCTCTGCAGCATCGAGAAGACTCTGGCCTTTTCTACTTCGTTGAACATCCCCACGCCGGGGACGTTCGTATAACGATTTAAGCCTTCTCACTGGATATTTTCCAAAACTTCGTCTGGAGCACGACATGCGCCACCACTCCGACTCGGTACCTATTCGTGTCCTCGTCGCCGACGACACTCGGGTTCACACCGAACTTCTTGCTGACGCCTTAAAACGTGATGGTGAGCTCGAAGTTACGACTTTATTGTGTGGCTCGGACGGTTTGACGTCAGGCGTTGATTTCAACGACAGCGATGTTCTCGTCATAAGCTCCAACCTGGATGAGAAGCCCGGCCGCGGCTTCGAAATCCTGCGCGGCTTGCGAACTCTGCACCCCGGGTTGCGAGCAGTCATGCTGCTGGACACCTCCCAGGGCGAGATGATCCTGGAGGCTTTCCGGGCCGGCGCTCGAGGAATCTTCAGCAAAAACGACTCGATAGAAACTTTGGGTAAGTGCTTGCGCAAGGTGTTCGAAGGGCAGATTTGGGCCAATTGCGAACAGATCTCTACCCTAGTCGAGGCATTGGCTTCATCGCACAACATTCGTGCCGTCGATGCCAAGGGGCTGAACCTGCTTTCGAAGCGCGAGACTGAAGTAGTTCGCGGAGTAGCTCAAGGGTTGTCGAACCGCGAGATCGCCGAGCGTCTGAAGCTCAGCCAGCACACCATCAAGAATTGCCTGTTCCGAATTTTTGACAAGCTGGGTGTATCGAGCCGTGTTGAACTGCTGTTCATGACTCTCAGCCAAGAACGCCATGCGCAAGCTCCGTCTCATTATTTCCTCAATGAAAGACCATACGACGTTCTTCAGGATGAGGGTGCGCTGATCGCCTGCCAAAATGCGGCAAGGCGTGGTGTTTTACTGGCACAACTCACGCTCGCCCAGTACTACGGATCGCAGCGCGATCCCGAAAGCTCGTTGCAGGCATATGTGTGGTACTCCGTTGCTTCGGAAGCCATTGGTTCCGGATACAAGGCGTTAGCCAAACGCTTGACCATGGAGCAACTGCTGCAGGCCGAAATGATGGCGTCCGAGTGCCTGAACGCAAGTGACCCGCTAACTGGCCAAGGCAGACCCAAGCCGGCACCACGATTGTTGAATCGCGAGAAAGTTCGCGTCGCCTCAGGCGGTTGACTGTCGAAGAATTGGCCTTGGCACCCGAGTGCTCCTTCCGCTCGCGTACACGCATCGGACCTCGACGACCATCAGCCAAATCTACGTTGTTAGCTGTGGTCGTGTCCTCACTTTGCCGGGCATAGAGCCGTGTTAACTCCTCTTTGCCTTTCGATGGAGCCTATGAAACCGAACTCTTATTTTGTACATCCCCAAGCGTTGGTCGAGACCGATTCTATCGGCGAAGGCACGCGCGTGTGGGCTTTCGCTCACGTCATGCAGGGAGCAACGGTCGGCCAGAACTGCAACATCTGCGATCATGCATTCGTTGAGTCCGGCGTGGTCATCGGGGACGGTGTCACCATCAAGAACGGGGTGGCTATCTGGGATGGTGTCACTCTGGCTAGTCACGTTTTTGTCGGACCAAACGCTGTCTTCACCAACGACTTGAATCCGCGCGCCGAAGTTAAGAAAGGTCACGACCAGTTCGTGCCCACTCATGTCCAGGAGGGCGCGACGATCGGCGCCAACGCGACTATTGTCTGCGGGGTCACACTGGGTCGCTATTGCTTCGTGGGAGCCGGCACGGTTGTGATCCGAGATGTTCCTCCGTACGCGCTGGTTGTTGGCAATCCTGCTCGACAGATCGGCTACATGTGCGAATGCGGCGAGAGCTTGCCCGAGTCGCTCGCGTGCGTCTGCGGCAATCGATTCGAACCGAGCGAGTTTGGGCTTCACAAAACCGTCTCGGCCGCAGCGCCCGTCTCTGCAATCTCCCGCTAGGCGCCTCCTCTATTTTGCCGCGACCTAGTGGACCTACCCTCCGCACTTGCTGACGCCAACCCCAGCGTGTCCGCCTCTGGATCAGTGTGTGTTGTTCCGGCTTTCGCTTCCGCATGACAGTAAAGTAATGCAGCGGTGCAGAACCCCGTCCCGCTTCTCCGCATCTCTTCAACGAGTTTTGCCGAAATTGACGGTCAGGACGTCGTCTCTGAGATCGTCATCTAATAAGTAATAAGTCGATTCTCTCGGGTATTCATCATCAGGTCTGACTGAACGAATGGCATTGAGCAGGAACGACCGCCCTTGTAGTCGAAGCAGCTACTATCGCCGCCGCCCTTTCTGCGCTGCCGCCCTCGTTCTGCTTTTATGTGGCTTCATTGCGACCGCCGCGCAGTCCGCTCCTAATCCCACCAAAACCGGCTTGGACCTCTCCACTGGCAAAAAGATCTACCAATCTGCCTGCATTGCGTGCCACGGCCCGCAGGGCAAGGGAGTGCCGCAGGAAGTCCGCGGGTTCAAACAGCCGAGCAGCTTTCCCGACTTCACCCGCTGCGACCAGACTACCTCCGAATTGAATAATGACTACCGCGCTGTAATTACCAACGGCGGACCGTATCGCGGTTTCTCGCAGATCATGCCATCCTTCAAGGACGCCCTAACGCCGCAGCAGATCAACGAAGTCATCTACTACATTCGCAGTTTCTGTCGAAATCCGAACTGGCCTCCGGGCGAATTGAACCTGCCGCTGGCGCTGAATACAGAAAAAGCCTATCCCGAAGATGAACTGGTCGTGTCGTCTCAGGTGGATACCAGGGGGCCCGGCATGGTGACCAGCCACGCGATCTATGAGCAGCGCTTCGGGGTCAAGAATCAGCTCGAGGTAGATGTGCCACTCGCCTTCGCGCAGCCAAATCAGGCTTGGTACGGGGGCGTCGGCGATGTATCGATGGGCGTAAAGCGAGTGATGTTCTCGAAGCTCACGTCAGGGGAAGGACTCGGTGCAGGAACCATCTTCAGCCTGCAGGGAAACGTGCTCGCTCCGACCGGCAACAGCTCCCACGGGCTGGGAAACGGCACGACCGAGTTCGAAACATTTGTCGAGGCTGGACAGCTCTTCCGATCCAACACGTTCCTGGAGTTCCAGGGCGGGGCCATTCTTCCCACCGACACCAGCAAAGCTCCGCAGAACACTTTCTGGTACACCACCATCGGACAGATGTTCGGGCAGGGTAACGGACTGGGACGGCTCTGGTCGCCCATGTTCGAAATTCTCGGCAGCCGCGACTTGATTAATCAGGCAAAGACCGACTGGGATGTCGTGCCCGAGATGCAGGTCACACTCAGTAAACGTCAACATGTGCGGGGCGCCATCGGCGTACGCACGCCTGTGAACAATACGGCCGGTCGCTCGCCCCAGGTGATGTTTTATGTGCTATGGGACTGGCAGGAAGGAAGCCTGCTTAAGGGTTGGTGATGCGAACCAGCTGCTATCTCATCCTCGCCTTGTCTCTCACGCTGATTGCACGCGAACCGCTGCGCGGCGGCGATGGCGACAATTCGTCCCAAATAGCCTTCCACACTTCAGACCGCTGCCTGGCCTGCCACAACGGCCTCACCACGCCACAAGGCAAAGACGTATCGATCGGCTTCGACTGGCGCGCCAGCATCATGGCGAACTCTTCGCGGGATCCTTACTGGCAGGCAAGTGCGCGCCGCGAGACCATCGATCATCCTGAGGTGAAGGCCGATGTCGAGGACGAGTGTTCCGTCTGCCACATGCCGATCACCCGCTACGAGGCCAAGCTTCATGGTCAGAAAGGAGAGATTTTCGCTTTCCTTCCCTTCGACCAGAAGAATAACCCGATGAGCGAACTCGGCCGCGACGGCGTCACCTGCTCCGTCTGTCATCAGATCAGCAATCAGAGGCTCGGCGACAGAAACAGCTTCGACGGCGGCTTTGTGGTCAATGCGCCGCAAGCGAAAGACGATCATCCCGAATACGGTCCGTACCAGATTCAACCCGGACAGACGCTGATCATGCAGAGTTCGACCGGCGGCTTCCGTCCCACCTTTGCCACGCACGTCTCCGATTCGGCGCTATGCGCCACTTGCCATACGCTCTTCACTCCAGCTCGAGGCGCAGGCGGGAAGGTCATCGGCGAACTTCCCGAACAAATGCCGTACCTGGAATGGCTGCACAGCGACTATGCCGGCAAGCAGAGCTGTCAGTCTTGCCACATGCCCGAGGTCCAGGGTCCCGCGCCGATTGCCGCCGTGCTCGGCGTCGACCGTCTCGGCGTGCGCCAGCATGTCTTCGTGGGCGGCAACTTCTTCATGCAGCGCATGCTGAACACCTACCGCAACGATCTGAGCGTTGCGGCCATGCCCCAGGAGCTGAGCAATGCCTCCGATGGCACCGTGGCTTTCCTGCAATCCCAAGCGGCGCAAGTCAGGATCGAGAACGTGAGCGCGGATGCAGCCCGGCTGAACCTACAGGTCGTCGTGCAGAATCTCACTGGCCACAAGATGCCGACGGCGTTCCCGTCCCGCCGGGCGTGGCTGCACTTCGTCGTACGCGATCATAACGGCAAGACGGTATTCGAGTCCGGCGCGCTCAATGCTGACGGATCAATTCAGGGTAATGACAACGACGCCGACGCCACTCGATTCGAGCCGCACTATCGGCGCATCGATCGGAACGATGAAGTAGAAATCTACGAGGACATTCTTGGCGATTCGGAAGGACACGTCACCACGGGGTTGCTCAACGCGGTTGGCTACCTTAAGGACAATCGCCTACTGCCGTCCGGATTCGACAAGGGTACGGCCGACCACAATATTGCAGTGATCGGCGACGCTGCCACCGATCCCGATTTCACCGCTGACGGCGATCGCGTGCAGTACTCGGTGGCACTCGGCGACGCGCAAGGTCCGTACCAGATTGCGGTCGAATTGTGGTATCAGCCTATTGGCTTCCGCTGGGCGCACAATCTTGCGCCCTACGATACGGTGGAGACAAAACGTGTAGTCCAGTACTACGATTCGCTAGCCTCGACGAGCGCCGTCGTACTAGCGCACGCCGAAGTAACGCACTGAGGCTCAGCGCACATCCACATCGCCGGAGCCGGTTGAAACTTCGACGTCCGGGCCGCCGCCCTTCACCGCACCCTTAAGTTCATGCTTGCCTAGCGAACCCTGCACCGTAATAGGCAGATCGCTGTGAATGGATCCGGAGCTGGTGTGGACATCCAGGTTGAAGCCGTTCCCGCTGCCCACCGCGAGCGTCACATTTCCCGAACCGCTGTGCAGTTGCCATGGACCGGCCACGCTGCCATCGGTCTCGATGTTGCCACTGCCCGTTCGGGCATGAATCCCGCCTTTGATCCCGCGCACGCGGATCGTCCCGGAGCCGGTGTGGACATCGACATCACCTGAGCCAGTCAGGTCAGCCTCAATGTCGCCACTACCTGTCTGTGCCCAGAACGGTGCCGCAACACTATCGGCGCGAATATTCCCGCTTCCCGTTTGCGCGCGCAGCTTGCTGCCGATATCGTGTACGCGAATGTCGCCTGATCCGGTCTGTACCTCGGCCGCTGAACGCACTCCATCGACCCCAATGTTTCCCGAGCCGCTCTGCGCCTGCAGGCTGGTATCCGCCGGAACGATGATTTCGTAATCGATGGATACATGGCGCTTCAGATCGTCGGGCAAGTCATGGCCGATGCGAATACTATTGCCGCTCTGTTCAATCGGAGGATTGGACTGGACCTTCTGTACGGCGCTGTCGTCACCGCCGCCGAACAGCCAGCCGGCGTTGGCGTGAACTGTGCCGTGCACTATCACCTGGTTCGAACTGCCCGTCTTCACCACGATGTCGCCGGAGCCAGTCGTCACATCGAGATTGACCGAGCCATTCACTTGCAGGGTGCGATCGAAGTGACCCTCTGCGCGTGCATACAGTAGAACCGGAAGAAACAACAAGCCGATCAGGACAACAGAACAGCGTTTGTTCATGATGCCGCTCCCATTCAAATTGGACTGCATTGCAAGAGTTTTGGGCTGCCCTTTGGAGCAGCCCTTGGGGAGTATTTCAATTACTGCTGCAGGACGACTTCCTGCCCCTGCTTGAGCCCCGAATCAACTTCCGTTTTCACACCATTCGAGATACCGATATTGACGGCCACCTTGCGCATGCCATCTTTGGCACTGGGATCGGGTACGTCGACCGAAGCCTTTTTGTCCTTGTCGTAAAGAATGGCGGATTCGGGAATCATCAGCACGTTGTGATGTTCGTCAAGGATGATCTCGGCGTTGGCGGTCATCTCGGCTTTCAATTCGCCGCCGGGATTATTGATGGAAACGCGCACTTCGAAAGTCGTGACGTTGTCCTTCTCGACGCCCATAGGAGCGATCTTGGTCACATGTCCGGTGAAGGTTTTGTCCTTGAACGTTTCCACGCGAATTCGGGCGGGCTGGCCGAGATACACCTTCCCGATGTCGCTCTCGTCCACTTTGCCCTTGACATACACTTCGCTGGTGTCGCCGAGCGTCATGACGAGCGTCGCACCCGATCCCAGCACCAGGATCGAGCTGACCGCATCGCCCATCTCGACGTCGCGCGAGAGCACAATACCGTCAATCGGAGCCGTGATCGTCGTATAGCTGAGCTGCTCTTCGAACTGCTTCAGGTCAGCCTCATCCTTCTCGACCTGGGCCTGGGCCTGCGTAACCTTCGCCTTGTTTACCGTCAATTGAGCTCGCGCGACATCGCGCTTGTTCACAGCCAGGATGTAACTACGCTCGGCATCGTCCAGTGTGGATTGTGAGACCACGCCGTCTTTCGACATCTCTTTCGCGCGCTTATAGGCACGTTGAAGTGTAGGAATATCGACGCCCTGGGCATCAACTTCCGCGCGCTTCTCGTCGGCCTCAGCGCTCTTCAGATTGGCTTGCGACGATAGCAACTGCGCTCGCGCGGAGTTTACCTGCGCCTCGATCTCAACCTTGTCAAGCTCGGCCAGCACCTGCCCCTGCTTCACGTGGTCGTTTACGTCTACGTACAGCTTCTTCACGATGCCGCTTGCCTTCGACTTGATCTCGACCTTAGTGATCGGCGTAACTTTGCCGGTCGCCACCACGCTCTTCGTGATGTCGCCCCGCTCGACCTTAGCCAGCTTTGTCGGATCGATCTTCGTGCCGCCCCGCGTCGCTGCAACCGCTACGACAATCAGCAGCACCACCGCGACCACTACGACAGCAGTAATAATCCAGCGTTTTTTCTTATGATTCTTACCGTTTGCCACTGCTCCCTCCGCCAACGGGCAGCCTTCTGGCCTGTTCTCTGATACGTCGGACGATGAAAATTTGTTCCGTTGAAAAACAGGAAATAGACAGGCAGAAGCATTCTGCCCGCCGCCTCTGTTCTATTAGACAAGTTGACGAGCGATTTCGATAGCAGAACGGCCGTAAGTACGTTTCAGGAAGAGGGTTGCGTCCCGATTCGGAAGTGGAGAGGACGCAACCCGAGTCGTGAAGTCGTACAGCCCTCGGAACGTGTAGCCGTCGTTCAAGGAACTCCGATCGAAGACCCTTCCCCAGTGAGGAGTCTTCGCAAAAACGGACGTCCAACCCTATCGTCAAACTCAGTTTTGCAGTTGATTATTCGTTCACGATCGTGAAAAAAGCAGGGCTCGGTCGACGGGAATTCTCACTTGCATTTTGCGACGATCAGCGTCATGTCGTCCGCCTGGTAGCCTTTGCTGAAGGCCTGCACCTCGGCCACAATGGCGTCCAGCATCGGCGCAGCAGGCTGACTCTGCTGTGCGCGCATGCTCGCGACCAGGCGCTGCTCGCCGAACTCCTCTGTGTCGTCGCCTTCCGCCGCCTCTGAGATGCCGTCGGTGTAGATCACCAGCAAATCGCCGGGCGCCAGTTGCCGCTCGGCCACGGTACAGTCCCACTGCTCAAATAGGCCGAGGACTG
This sequence comes from uncultured Acidobacteriaceae bacterium, assembly GCA_963780495.1. Lineage (GTDB taxonomy): Bacteria > Acidobacteriota > Terriglobia > Terriglobales > Acidobacteriaceae > Bog-257. The sequence goes on along the minus strand of CAWACF010000005.1, from coordinate 110,756 downwards.
TCGCCGTCGCCTCCAGCCTTTCGACTTCTCCGTTCGCCCGCAGCAGCACGGGAGCGTTGTGTCCGCAATTAACGTAACGCAAGGTGCGCTGCTGGTCGTCATAGATAGAGAAAAACATCGTCGCGTAGTTGCTGGTTTCCGTGTTCTTGTAAAACAGGTAATTCACCGAGCGAACCAGCCGCGGAAAATCTTCCAGCGCCAAGGCATACTGGCCTCGCAGATTGGCTTGCAGGTTTGCCATCAGCAGTGCGGCCGACATCCCTTTGCCTGAAATGTCAGCCAGGATGAGCCCCAGCTTCCCTGCCCCAAACTCCAGGAAATCGTAGTAGTCGCCGCCGACGGCGCGTGTCTGGATGCACTTGCCGGCGCAGTCGAGTGTCTTTAGCACCGGCGCCTGTTGCGGCAACAGCCGGCTCTGCACCTGGCGCGCTATTTGCATCTCCTGCTCGGCGCGCCGCTCGGCTTGCATGCGCTCGGCCATCTTTTCGGCGAGTGAAATGCTGCGCATGGCGATGCCTGCCTGGCTGGCCACCGATGCCAGCAATCGCTTATCGCGCGTAGAGTAAGGTTCCTCGGATAAGCGCGGTCCCAGAACCGCCAGGCCTTGCAGTTGCCCTTCGCTCGATCCGCGAATCGGCACCAGGCAGTCCACGCCAAGATGTTCCATCGAGGTTCCCTGCAAAGTTTCGGGAGGCACTTCCAGCGGATCCTTACGTCCTATCAGCTGCTCCAGAGCAGGATCGTTGATCGCAAGATCCACGCTCTCCTCAGGCGGGATGCCGGCGTAGGCGTGGAGCCTTCCTTCGCTCGATAGCAGGTAAATAAACAATGGCATCGGATGCAGGGCCTCGTGAATCTCGCGATGCAATAAGGCCGCCAGCGCCGGACGGTCGGCGACCGTCAACGTGGTCGCCGCCAACGTCTCCAGGATCTGTTGGGCGTCATAAGCACTACGGAAGAAAGCCTTGTCCAAACGGGTCCGCACCTGCCGGTGTACCTGAATGGCTCCTGAAATCAGCAGAAAACCAAAAGTGGCGCCGATAGGGATTGCCGCTGTCGACCCGGCGGAGAAGCGCCGCGAAAATGCCTGCCCAAACCACAGCGTAAGACCGACCGAAAAGACTCCGATCAAGATGGCGAAACCACGCTCCACCAGAAGATAGCGGGCGCTGCGCCGTAGCAGGACAGGAATGTCCATGACCCGGTGCTTAACAACAGCGTAGGCGAAAGAGAGGGGCAGCAGGAAAACAAAAACTGCACGAGCGAAATCAAGCCAGAAGGGCGGGTCGGTTCGTGAGAGATCGTACTTCATGCCAATTAAGATGGCTGGGGCAATACCCACAATGGTTCCCCATAACATCACCTTTAGCTTCCGGCGCTCGTCGACGCTGGTGACGATCACCACATTCCACAACAGTGCTGCGACGCCTAATAAGACCGAACCATAACCCATGACCATCTTGAGCAGGCGAATGCTCGATGGACTCAGCAACAAGGTCACGAAATGCAAAGGCTTGGTTTCGCCCTGCCGCACGCCCCCCCAGCCGAGGCACGCGCCCAGAACCAGCAGGAACCACTTGAGCCATGGGAGCTTTTTATCAATAGGCGAACGTACGGGAAACACCGCGAAGAAGAAGTAAAACAGCGGTGGCAGCAGGCTCTTGTAGACCATAAAGTAGTCAAACAGGAACTGCCGGACTCCGTCGGGGGCGAACGAAAACCCCAGCGGAGTCGGAGACTCCGCGATGAACCCGGCAAAAACCAGCGCAAGCAGCCACGCGTTACGGTCCTGTAACCTGAGAAACAAAACCGGAATTCCGACGGCCAGGAACAGCAGCGGATAAAATCCAAGTATCTCTAGCGCTCCTCGCCTGGCCAATGACGCTGTATCTCCGGTGCCTTGCACGGCCCGGAACGAGGGAGTGATCAGCAGCGGCTGCGGCTGGCCCGGCCGGGCGATAGTGAGCTTGACCGTCTCGCCCGGTTTCGCCTTATACCAGATCTGGTTCAGGATGTCCGACCCTTCCGGTACCGCGACATTGCGGCCGTTGATGGCGGTGATTACATCTTTGGCACGCAGGCCTGAACGTTCCGCGGGCGCGCCCTGCCAGACGTCTCTAACCTGCAGACCTGTCGGAGCCGGATCGGTGTCCATCCCGATCTCCACCTTGATTGCGACGCGGACGTAATACATCCATCCCACGCTGTAGGCGACCGTCGCCACGGCAAAAACCAGCGCCATCACCAGCAGCAGCGGCCGGTAAATCCCTCTGGGAGAGGAAGTATTCTTTGTATTGACACCTTGCGACACGGAGGCCATTCGGCAGTAGTGTAGACCATCCTCTGCCTTGCAGACTGCATCCTGTTAAATGCGGTGTGAAGTGGCTGTTATGTATGACGCCGAGTGATGCCACAGGAGGAGGTTTCATGCCGGAAAAACAGACGTTGGAGCGAGCCCATGAGGACGAGCGCGAAGGTAAAGCGCCAAGCACCCAGGCAGGCGAGTTCGTGAAAGAAGAGATGGACCATATTCGCGAAGGCAAGCACGGAGCTGCTTCTACGAAACAGGCCATTGCCATCGGACTTTCGAAGGCGCGACGTGCGGGCGTGAAGTTGCCGCCGCCGAAAAAGGGCAAAGCCTCAGCAGCTACTCGCACCAAGGCCGAGCGCGACGTGAAGAAGGGGCAATCCCCGGCGAAGAAAAAGACTTCGGCGAAACGCTCGCGCGCCACCAGCAACGCCCTCAAGCGCCAGGGCCGCTCGGCAGCGTCGCGCAGCGCGCTCTCAAAGCAAGCTAAAACCTCGGCTCGTCAGCGCGGCAGCGCCTCGCGGAAGCAAGCAGCGACAAAAGCCGTGCGTACCAAGGGAGCAGCAGGCCGAAGTCAGGCAGCAAAGAAAGCCGCGAGCACTCGGCAGCGCCGATCGCGTTGAAACAATCCCCGTGAATTCCGCGCTCCTGATTCCCATCATTCGAAGATCGTGAACGGGTGGGCGGCCGCCATCGTTCTGTTCGCCGGAAAGTCGGAACTTGTCCGCCAGCTCCGGTGTCTAAGACGGCATGCTTGATGTGCGGCGGCTTACGAAGCGTTACAACAGCTTGCCTGCCGTACAGGATGTCTCCTTCACCATCGCTCCCGGGCAGGTGCTCGGCTGCCTCGGTCCGAATGGATCCGGCAAGAGCACAACGGTGAAAATGCTTATCGGACTGTTGGAGCCGAGCAGTGGGCAGGCCTTGTTCAACGGAAGGGATATTCGTGCGGACCTGGTCACCTATCGAAAACAGTTGGGCTATGTGCCGGAAGAGCCCAATCTCTATCCTTATCTTTCCGGGCGTGAGTACCTGGAGATGGTCGGAACGCTCCGCGGCATGGAGCGTAAGCAGCGCGACCGGAAAATCGCGGATCTGCTACAGCTATTCGCGATGCATCCCCATCGAGACGGCTCCATAGCCTCGTACTCAAAAGGCATGCGGCAACGCGTCCTGTTGATTGCGGCGCTGATGGACAATCCCGGACTACTGATCTTCGATGAGCCATTGTCTGGACTCGACGTAGTCACCGCTCTCATTTTCAAGAATCTGATTCGCCGCCTCGGTGAGTGCGGCAAAGCCGTGTTCTATTGCTCGCACGTGCTGGAGGTGGTCGAGAAAGTCTGCTCTCACCTGTTGATCCTCCGAGGCGGCAATGTCGTAGTCTACGGGGCGGCAGGCGACCTGCCTAGAGTTCGAAAAGAAGCGTCGCTCGAAGAAACCTTTTCCCACTTGGTGAGCGAGGTCGACGCCGAGAAGGTTTCGGGTGAAATCATCGAGGCATTGATGGCATGACAGCCCCGGGAGTTGCTGATCGTATACTGCGGCGGCTCGAGAATTCCCCTCTTTATCAACTTGTAAAACTCAAACTGCGCCGCATACTTTACAGCGCCAATACCGACAGCGAAGACATGGATGCCGGCATAGGTGTCGCGTTAACTGTGCTGACCCTTCCGGGCGCGTTTCTTTCTTTGCTGCTGTTTAACAAGTACGGCAGCCTGCTCCGATACCTCCGTGGGCAGGTCCGATTCGATCCCTACGCTGCTTCCTTGCCGGACGAATATTTGTTCGTTGTTCTGGCCATGCTGGTCAGCGGTGGCGTGGCATTGTGGAAATGGGATACGGTCTTCCCGGATCGCCGGGACATGTTTAATGTTGTTCCTCTGCCAGTCCACATTCGCCAGATCTTTCTGGGCAGCCTCCTGGCCATCTTGCTCTTTGGAGCCATCTTCTGCGTCGACGTTAATGCTGCTTCCGCCGTCCTGTTTCCACTGGTGGTGAGCGCGTCGCAGGAGTCGTTCCTCTTCTTCGGCAAGATCGCACTGGGTCACGGATTGGCGATCGTCACTGCGAGCCTGTTTGCGTTTACAGCCGTGTTCGCAATCGCAGGCGTATTCATGGCAGCCCTTCCACTACAGGTTTTCCATGCTGTCTCCCTCTACATTCGCGCGGCGATCGCCATTACCCTCCTGACCTTATTTTCCAGCGCATTCACCGTATCCCAAAGCATCGCGCACGGCGTGGACCTACGGAACTCCCTTCTGCGATACCTGCCTGCAATATGGTTTCTCGGAACTTGTCAGTGGGCTCGCGGAGTAGCGAACGCGACCTTTAGGCACTTCGCATTTATCGATTTCGTCGCTTTGGGACTTACCGGGTTACTGGGATCGCTGACCTACGCTTTCGCCTACCGGCGCCACTTCAACCGCATGATCGAGTTGTCCGCCAAGCGCGGCGAAAGCCGATCCTGGGGCATTAGTTCTACCATTGGCCGCGTTCTAGACCGCATAATCTTGCGAACGCCGTTTGAGCAAGCCGCCTTTCGCTTCAGCGTCCGAACGCTGGCGAAGAGCGATCGCCATCGCGCCGCCGTAGCGGTGTTCGCCGGAATTGGGTTCGTTGTGGCGAGTCAGTACTTGAGCCGAAGTAGTTTCGATCAGAGCCCGACGACCGCCCAATTCGCGGCGCCGCTCATCGTCCTCTACTGCTGCATTCTCGGAATTCGCTATACCTTTGATGTGCCGATCGAACTGACTGCGAACTGGATCTTTCGCTTTCTGATTCCGCCCACACTGAACGAATGTGCGGTACTGGCCGGCAAAGCGATATTCCTACTCGTCCTGCCGTTCATCCTTGCTGTTTCAGGGTTGTTCCTGTTTCGTTGGGGCCTGGGGTCCGCCGCTCTGGAGTTTCTGGTGCTGACAGCGTTGTCCACGACACTGACCGCGGGCCTGGTTCTTCCCTGCCGTAAGCTTCCCTTCACGTGCGCGAAAGCCGGATTCCAACAGAACGCGTTGTTCAAAGTGCTGCTCTGCGTTGTTGGTGTTTTTGGGTTCGCGCTCCTCCCTGCGAGCATTGAGCACTGGGCAAGCTCGAACTCAATCCGGTTGCTGATTCTACTACCGTTGCTGACGCTGGTTTGGTGGGGAATCTATGAGGCACGAGCAGCACAATTGATGGGTGAGCGGCAGATCGTCTTCCAGGATTCAACACAAAGCGAAATCGAGCTTCTGAAGCTAAACGGTTAATGCTCGCGGCGAGGTACCTCCCGCAAACAATCGCTCGGTGCAATTCGCTTCCGTCTGAATAATCTGCGTACCCGGAAAAGGCGATTTTGGTCTACGATACCGAGGTTAGTTCTAATCGCTCGGGTCGCATGCCCGCACATTCCGCAATCTTTAAAGAACTGTCGTATGTTTTCATCGCCGCCATTCTGGGCGGAGCGCTGGCCTGGCGTTTGCGGCAGCCGCTCATCCTGGGATATGTGCTGGCAGGCATTGCGATCAGCCCGTATACCTTGGGCCCGCGCGTCAGCGAAACGCAGACCTTCCAGGTTATCGCCGAGGTCGGCGTCGTCTTCCTGATGTTCTCCATCGGGCTGGAATTCTCGCTCGCGGAACTGATCGAGGTGAAATGGGTATCGCTGATCGGCGGGCCGCTCGGCGTGGTGCTGCTGTCGCTGCTTGGCGAAGGTGTCGGGCTGCTGCTGGGATGGGGCGCCATGCAGGGACTGGTGATGGGCATGATCATCTCCGTCGCCAGTACTATGGTGCTGTCGCGCCTGCTGATGGACAGCGGGCAATTGCAGTCACCGCATGGCAAGGTCATGATCGGTATCACGCTGGTCGAAGATCTCGTCGTGGTCGTGCTAACCATCCTCATGCCCGCGCTGGTCAGCCTCACGCCGCATCATCTGCTGGGAGTGGCATGGGCCCTCGCCAAGGCAGCAATGATTCTGGCGCCAATCGGATTTCTTGCCGTCTACTTAGTGCCCCGCGCGCTGGCGCGGGTAGCCGACTCGCAGAACAAAGAATTGTTCCTGCTGATCATCCTGGCGATCTGCCTAGGCACGGCTGCACTAACCGAAGCAGTTGGGTTATCGCTGGCGCTCGGGGCATTCGCCGCGGGGCTGATCATCAGTGCCTCCGAGTATGCGCATCGCGCCCTCGATCAACTGCTGCCTCTGCGCGACGCCTTTGTCGCACTGTTCTTCGTGACCGTCGGCATCCTGATCAATCCGCGCGAGGTTCTGCGGCATCCACTGCTGCTGCTGGCCATTCTGGTGATGGTTATCGTTGGCAAATTCTTGGTGTGGACCGCCGTGGTGAAGCTCTTTGGCTATTCGCTGCGGACAGCTACGCTGGTCGGCACCGGACTAACGCAGATCGGAGAGTTCTCCTTCATCCTGGTACAGGTGGCTCACAGCAACGGCTTGGTCGGCGACGAATTTTACTACGCGACGTTAGCCGTCTCGCTGCTGTCAATCCTCATCAATGCCACCCTGGTGCGGTCGGTTCCGCGTTGGATCGAGGCGGCGAAGGCCGCATAATCGCGTCACTGCAGTGCAACCCAGTAACGAAAGTTATCTCCCAGCGTTCAGTTGTTGCAGTACCCGCTTCAGGTCCTCGAGCTTCTGTCCGGCCTCCCCCAGCTTCCCTTCCGCCGTCAACCGTTGATAGTCGGAGAGGTCTCTCGCAGCCTGTTCGATCAGCGGGTTCGAACCTACCTGCGGCGAAGTTGTCATCCCGGTGGCAGCTGCCGCAGCAGCCGGCGCCGCTCGAGGATTGGTCGGCGCTCCTTCGACCGTAGACTGTCCGTTCCCAAACAGTGCCGCCAAAGCCACGTCAAATGTAGGACCGTACGCCAGCCGGTCCTGAAGCGCGAGCACGACCAGACGCAACTCCGGCATGGGACTGCGCTCGGCCTGCAAATAAATGGGCTCGGCATAAAGCAGTGCCCGCCCAATTGGAATGACCAACAGCGTGCCGCGGCGCACGTGGGAGCCTTGCTGATTCCATAATGTCAATTGGCCGGAGAGCTGAGCATTCTGATCGATTCGCGCTTCGATCTGAAGTGGTCCATCAACCAATCGTGTCTTCGGGAAGTCGTAAACCAACGCGGTGCCGTACTGCGGCCCGTCGCAACGAGCTGCAATCCACCCGATCAGGTTATTCCGGTTAGCGGGCGTGAAGGGAAGGATCTCAACGAACTCAACGTCGCTCTCACCCGGCAGTTTCATCAGGACGAAATGCGGCTGCATCGTTTGCGTTACCTGCTGGCCGCTGTCGTTCATCACGACCTCACTGGCGACATTCCACAGGTCCTCGCGGTTGTAGAAGACCTCCGGATCCGTCATGTGATAGAGGGAATAGACCTCCGCCTGCACTCCTAGCAGCAGTTGGGGATAGCGCACATGCTTGCGCAATCCCGACGGCATTTCACCAGCGTCCCTGAATAAAGTCGGAAAGACCCGTCGATACGCACCGAGGATCGGATCTTTGCTGTCGAATACGTAGAAGGTCGTGGTTCCATCGTAGGCATCGACGACAACCTTCACGCTGTTGCGCATGTAGTTGATAGAGGTTTCGCCGAGGCCATAGTGCGTCGAGTAGGGATAGACGTCGGAGGTGGTGAACGCGTCCATGATCCACGACAGCCGGCCATCGTCTCCAAGCACGATGTAAGGATCGGGATCGAACGTGAGAAATGGCGCTAGCGTCGACACACGTCGAAGCACGTTGCGACGCATCAGCAGGCGGCTTCCGGTATTGACATCGTCGCTGAAAGGCAGCTTGCCGGTATCGCCGCGATCAATCGCGATAAGCAGCCGGCGCAGCCAACCGCCCAGCACAATACCGCCAGTGCCTTGGTATTCGGTAAAGCTATTCGTCTGGCCCTCGGGGTAGTTGAACTCTTTCTGACGCGTCTTAACGTAGACGTCGCTGTCAGTGAGCTCTCCAAAATAAATTTCCGGCCGTGTGACTTTCAGCTCCGGAACCGTGCTCTGGACTGGCATGTTGCTCAACCACAAGGTTGGCAAACCTTCCGGCGTGAACCCGTTGACCGGGTTCATCGTGATGCCGTATCCGTGGGTGTAAATCAGCTTTTCATTGATCCAGTTGCGACTGCTCTCCGGAAGTTTCTCGACGTTCAACTCGCGGGTGGCAAGCATTACTTGGCGAAGTCTGCCTTGGACCTGGTAGCGGTCGATGTCGATGTCGGGGAAGTCGTAGTAGGTACGGATCTCCTGGATCTGCCGCAAAGTGTCCTGGAGAGCGCGCCAGTCCCACAAGCGGATGTTCTCCAGCGTAGCCTGGTTATGCGTGGGGTCGGCGGCCTCTGGGCTCATGTCCGCGGGAAAATGCTGCTGCGATACTTCGTCAAGACCGTAAGCCTGCCGCGTCAGCTTAATGTTGTAGGTGATGTACGGCTTCTCGCGAACCAACTCGTTCGGCCGGACGATGAAATTCCCGACGTACCATCCGGTGATCTGCAGGGCGACGTAGCAAACGATGGCGGGAACGACCGCCGCGATGAGCCAGCGGCTGCGGTTGAACCAAAAACCGTTTGCGACCGCGATCCCAGCGCCAAAGGCCAGTGCCACAGCCACGGCAAGCAGGCCCGGGAGGAAGATGTGCGCGTCGGTGTATGTCACGCCGCTGAAAACTGTGTGATCTGCGGTTAACAGGTCGAAGCGTCCCAGATACACACGCCAGGCAATCGCCAGCAGAACAAGGGCAAATGTGATGGAGACGCCTCGCCGCGGCACCATGTCAAAGCGGGTGCGTCGGCCCTCGAGCGCCCATGAGCCGCTGTTGATCAGCAGAAAGAATCCGGCAATCAAACAGCTCAGGACGGCCATTGCCAATAGCCAACCCGAGACCGCCTGCAAGGCGGGAAGACTGAACAGATAAAAATTAAGCGGTCTGCCGAAAACGGGGTCGGGAAATCCCGCAGTGCGGGGCGCGTACCAGTACAGCGCGAAGATTTGCCAGTCCGCCATCATGACGCCGGCAGCCGATGCGGCAATGAACAGGGATCCACCAAGCGCCCCCAGGCGCATCATGGATTCGACAGGCAATTTCACGACTCGGCGGCCCACGATGATCGTCCGGCCAAGCGGGTCAGCGGTGAACTCCGTGCGCTTCAGAATCAGAAACGCGCCGTAGACGAACAGAAACGTCGCGACAGCGGAGACAGCGAAGACAACCCATTGGAGTCCGATCGTCTTCCAGAAGACAGCTGCGTATCCCAAGGACTCGAACCAGAGTCCGTCGACGTAGTACGACAGCCAGGTGCGGGCACTGAAAAACACAACGAGAAGGACAATGAGAATCGCCCACAACCATCGGCGACGGGGAGACGGCGGGCGAGACTGCCCAGGCATGCGCATCGGACGCCGGAGGGGCGGCCATTCAGGCTCCATTGCTCAAGCCTCCATCCAACCAGCATACGCGCCGGCAGATGACCCCGCACACGGCAGCTGCGACGGGTAATCGCGCGGATACTCCCCGCCTCGGAGGCCTTGAATCGGCACTGCGTGGCTTCTACAATTGCACTCACTCTGGTGCTGTCTTCCTGCCCCGCAGTATTCCTCACCGAAGTGAAAAACTCGGCAAATGCTGCAAGCACGGTGCAATATGCTGCGTTTTGCACAGGATGGGTACAAGATATGGTGTTTTGCATCTTGACCCCTCCTTTAAAACGGTCGTAGAGTTGGCTTGTCCTAGGCGAAATCGTGGTTTACAGGCGTCTTCGCCTGTACCCCCTCGAGCCCGAAGACGGCAACTCAAGATTGTCTTGCGCCGGCTACATTGAAGGAGTTCGCCTTGCTGAAACTGAAAAAGCTGCAAATCCTCGGGTTCAAATCGTTCTGTGACCGCACCGACCTTCGCTTCCAGGGTGAAGGGATCGCGGCCATCGTCGGTCCCAACGGCTGCGGCAAGTCGAATATCTCCGACGCCATCTCGTGGGTGCTGGGCGAGCAGTCGGCCCGCCTGCTGCGCGGCGTCCACATGCAGGACGTGATCTTCGCCGGCACGCGCGACCGCAAGCCCACCGGAATGGCTGAAGTCTCACTTACGCTCGTCGATCCAGAAGTCTACGGCGATGTCACAGAGCCCGAGATCGATATTCAGGACGACATGCCCGACGACTGGGACGAGTCGGCCATGCGCGCCGAACGCTCCGCCGATGTCGAGCGCTATTCCGAAGAAGTTCGTCCCGGTCAGGGCGATGAAGAGTCTGGCGACACACCGGTGCCTGAGCAAGCGGCCGAGGCGGGGATGCCGGCTGCGCAGCAAGTTGTGCTAAAGATCCGCCGCCGCAAATTCAAGCGCACCTTCAAGGCCGGCGAGATCCAGATCACCCGCCGCTTGTTCCGCTCGGGCGAGAGCGAGTATTTGCTGAATGGCAAGCTCTGCCGTCTGCGCGACATTCAGGACATCTTTATGGGCACAGGCCTTGGTCCCGAGTCTTACGCCATCATCGAGCAGGGCCGAATCGGGCAGATCCTGAGCAGCAAGCCCACAGACCGCCGCGCGATTATCGAAGAAGCCGCCGGCATTACGAAGTACAAAGCTCGCAAGCGGCTGGCCGAGGCGCGATTGGAAGATGCCAAGCTCAACCTTAGCCGCATCAACGACATCTTCGACGAAGTTACCCGGCAGATGAACTCGTTGAAGCGGCAGGCGTCCAAGGCCGAGCGTTATGCCAAGCTACGCGACGAGATGCGCGACAAGCTGCGCATCGTGCTCGCCAGCAAATTCGCGCAACTGGATGCCGAAGCAACTTCGCTCGAGCGGATGCTGTCGGAGATCGCCGAGGAAATTCATAGCAAGAGCGAAGCCGTGCAGCAGATGGAAGCCGAGCATGGTGATCGCACGCAACGCGGCTATGCCATCGAGCGTGAAGGTCAGGAGAACCGCGAGAAGCTGAATTCCCTAGCGCTTGACCTGGATCGCGCCGCGGCCCGCCGTCGTACCAATGAAGAGCGCTGCGCCGAGCTCGAGGCCCGTTCCGCTGGAGCTCAGGCGGAGATCGCCAATACCGAAGAGCAATCTGGAAGGCTGCAGCAGGAACTCGAGGAAGATCGCGCGACCCTCGAGACGGCAAACGCCGACGTCGCCAGCGCGCAGCAGGAATTGCAGCAGCGGCAGCAGGAAGCAGCAACGGCCTCGACTTCCCTGGTCGAAGTCGAGCGCCAGCAGGAGGAACGTCGCGCTGCGATCATGCAGGCCGCCTCCGCAGCTTCCGCTGTCCGCAACCGCATCACCCAGGCGGAAGAGCGAATCTCTGCACTCGATCGCGAGGCGAAGCGTTTGCAGGACGAGACGAGCGCCGCGACCCAACAGCTTGAGAGCTTTGGCGGCCAGCGCGGACAGCTGGGTCTGGAATTCGAGAGCGCATCACAGCGCGTCGCGGCACTTACGGCACAGATCACCGAGACTCGCCAGCAGCTCGAGATTAAGCGCGAGGCCGAAGCCGATTCCAAGCGCCACCTCGACTCGCTACGCGGACAGTACGCCACGCTGATGGGTAAGAAGGGTTCGCTCGAAGGCGTCATTGCGGAGCACGGTTACGCCACGGAATCGGTCCGCAAGCTCTTCACATCGGGTGCCTTGCAGGGCGGCCGCGCACCGGCAGGAGTGCTCGCCGACTTCCTTGAGGTCGAAGACCGTTATGAGCACGTGGTCGACGACTTCCTGCGGGATGAGCTGAACTACATCGTGGTGAAGTCGTGGGATGCGGCCGACGAGGGTCTGCGGCTCCTGCGCACCGATGTTGATGGACGCGCGACCTTCCTGGTGCATCCGGAAGATTCGCAGGCGAAGTTCTCGTTCCAGTTCGATGAGGCGGCCAACCACGTCGCGCATAGCGACGCCGTGGTTCCCCTGAAGAATTGCATTCGCGTCCTCGATGGCTTTGGCAAATCGCTGGAAGTGATTCTGCCAAAGCTGGGCAACGGATACATCGTTCCCGATCCTGAAGTCGGCCGCAATCTGGCATTGGAGAACCCCGACGCATTCTTCCTCTCGCAGTCGGGCGAGTGCTTCCACAACGTCACCGTCACGGGCGGCAAGCAGCGCAGCCAGGGCCCGCTTTCGATGAAGCGCGAACTGCGCGATGTGCTCGTCCAGATGAGTGAGCTGGAACGCGCCATGGGCGAGAAGGAAACGTATATCGCCGCGCTGGGCCGCGACATCGCGGAGCTTACCGGTCTGTTGCAGCGGTTGGAAGACGAGAAGCGCGAATCCGAGCGCCAGGCCATGACCTCGGAGCATACGCTACGCCAGCTTGAGAGCGAGATGACGCGGGTGCGCGAGCGGCTGACGACGTACGAGCGCGAGCTGCAACGCGTTGGCGAAGAGCACGGCGAGCGCGAGGAATTCATCACCTCCCAACTCGGCGAGCTGTTCCAGCACGAAGAACGGCAGCGCACGCTCGAAGAGGAGATGCAGGCAGCGCAGAGCAGCCTGGAGGCGCTGCGCCAGCGGCGGGACGAGTCGGCGCACCTGGCCAGCGAAGTTCGAGCCAACGTCGCCACCATGGAAGAACGGCGGCGCGGAGCGATGCTCGCCGTACAGCGCATCGAAGCGATGTTGTCGGAAGTCTCTACACATCTTGCGAAGCTGAAGTCGCAGCTCGATTCGGCGGCGGCGGAAAAGCAGCAACGCGAAGGCGAGAACGTTCGCCTGGCGGAGCAGGTTGTGAGCTGGACGGCCGAACGTGAGATCGCTCAGCAACGCGACCGAGAACTACAGGACGAATTGCAAGTGGTACGCATTCGTATCGTTGAGTTGGAGGAAGCGCTCAAGTCGGCGCGCGAGGCGCTCGACGCGGCGCGCGATCGGCGCGGCGAACTAGCCGCCGAGCAGGCCCGCGTGAAGTCCGATGTTCAGCACATGGCCGAGACGTGCGTGCAAGGACTTAGCGTCCAGCACGACGAACTGGTGGCGGACGAAACCTTGCCGCGCTTGTCGGGCGAAGAGCTCGTGGCTGAAGACAACATCTATCGCGAGATGCGCACGCGATTGGACAACATGGGCCCGGTCAACATGATGGCCCTCGAAGAGTACAAAGAGACGGCACAGCGCCACGAGTTCCTGGAGGCACAGCGGCAGGATCTGCTGCAGTCCATCGAGAACACGCAGAACACCATCAAAGAAATCGACACGATATCGCGCCAGAAGTTCGAAGAAGCCTTCAACATCATCAACGAAAACTTCGGCAAGACCTTCAGCAAGCTGTTCGGGGGAGGCCAGGGCTTCATGCGGCTCACCGACCAGGAGAATTCCATGGAGAGCGGTATCGATGTGGTGGCGTCGCCTCCAGGCAAGAAACTCCAGAACGTGCTGCTGCTGTCAGGCGGCGAGAAAGCGCTTACGGCGCTGGCGCTGCTGGTCGGCATCTTCCAGTATCAGCCCAGCCCGTTCTGCATCCTAGACGAAGTCGATGCGCCGCTCGACGAAGCCAACGTCGGCCGCTTCACCGAGCTGGTCCGCGAGATGAGCGTGCAGACGCAGTTCATCATCATCACCCACAGTAAGAAGACGATGAGCATGGCACCGGTGATGTACGGCGTGACCATGCAGGAGCCCGGCGTTTCGAAACTGGTGTCGGTGCGGTTTAACGAAGAATCCTCGCCAAAACTAGTGGGCGCCACCGCATAGAAGACGGACTCCGCAAATTCCGGGTGTCCCAAATCATGGCGCCGTCGAGCCTTGCGCCGCCTCATTTCCGTCCCGCAGCCGCGGAGCGACTCTGCCCATGACGAAGTCCTGAGTGCGGAAAGCCAGAAAAATCAAAGGTCCCGGCGGCGACAAGCTCGCGCACAGCGGCATGTATGGCTTCATTGCGCGATTTCACCGGCACCTCGGCTGCTTCGTCCGCAAATTTAGTGTGGAGCCGGATCGAAGCCATGGTCGCACTCATGGGGGCCACCTGTTTATATAAACATTGCCTACGTTTTTTAAGTACAGATCAAGATTGCCATCGCTCCACCGGCAAGACCCTGAAAGAACCCTGTACCGTTCGGAAACGCACAGCAACCGCCACATCCGAGGTAGACACGCATCGGTTGTTTTGAACAACCCGGGTCAGAATCAAAAAGGGAGCCCAAGGCTCCCTTGTTTACACACCCCGCACGGCTCACTCTCCCGCGCTGGCATTGATGGTCGGCGCAGCAAAACCCACCGCAGTCTGCTGGCCTTCGAAATCAATTTCCGCAATGCGCGGGACTTGGCCGCTGTTGTCAAGCGTCACCGACGTGTTGTTGGACTTTCGCTGCAGCTGAACGTTCTGGCAGCCGGTGACCTTCGCCACTTCCTTGCCATCCTTCGAGAAACTGACATCGCTGGTATTTCCGCTGGGCGATACCTTAACCTGATAGGTGCCGGGCTGCAATGTCACGTTCCCGACTTGCGTGGCCTGGTAAATGTGAACCTCAGTCGACCTGTCTTTGGCGAACGCGCCCGCGGGCAAGAGTAACGCCAGGCAAAACAGAAATGTTGTGAGAGAAATGCGCTTCAATGGACTATCTCCTATATAGCTTGTGGCTATCAATATTGACGAGTGCCGGTCAGCTTCGATTCGTGAAACCTGTTCGGAAACGGCGTTAATTAGTCGCAACGTCGACAGCACCATTGCGCGAGGCCGAGTTGAAACGAAAGGGAGCGCACAGCTCCCCTTCGCTCCGAGGCACAGTTTCGCTTAATTGCTTCCGGCGGACATGGTTCCCGAGTCGAAGGTCACGCCCGTACCGCTGTGGCTGAAATCGATTTCGCTGATGGTGCGGGTGTTACCCGAATCCTGCGTGATCACCTGAGCATGATCGGGATGAGCGGTAAGTTGCTTCACCTGGCCGCTGGCGGTGGCTACTTCCTTGCCATTTTTCAGGAACTTGACCTGCGCGTTGGAGCCGGTGGCATCGCACTTCACGGTGTACTCGCCGGCCGGAAGTGTCTTGCCGCCAACCTGCGCATCGTTATAGAGAGTGACGGTTTCCGACTTCGACGCAGCAAATGCGGCCATCGACATGGTTAAGGCGAAAATAAACAGGGTGGCACGAACCAGTGTACGAGTCATCGTTGTAATCTCCTTACGTTGATGTCGTTCTGGCGGCCCAGGCGTGCTTGCCCAATCACAGCCGGGCAAGCGGTGTCGCGGAAAGACTTGCATTTCCGGACGCGCTGCATAGAATGACAGCGGGGTTAAACAGTACAGGGACGCCCTTTACGACTCCCTCAAGTTTGTCTCGCCTGGGCCGCCAAACCGCTGGCGAAACATTCTGTTTAGCCCCTTCACATTTCTTGCTGCACTTGAAGTGCCAGCTTACGCCGAACACTCCCCTCTTTTGATCCCTGTGGAATATACGAATTGGCTCGGGGAAAAGTTCACAAAGTTAGAAACTAATGCTTTCACACATTGGACTCCCGAACTACCTCGAGGGAAGCGCGAGTCACAACAGTGAAACAGCAGTTCGCGTCGCGTGGAGTTCCTAGGGACAACAAGATGCGAACGCAATTCCCGAATGTTAATTTTGGTGTATTAGTGTTGCGCGGCTGCGCGCTGCTTCCAGCCCATGCGTTCGCGCAGCGAAGTGATGTGCGCAAGATGATGGCTGGAGTGCCACGCGTACAGGGCTAGCATGCGATCCAGCGTAACCACTCCGTGTTCAGGATGGTACAGTGTGCGTCCGAAATCGGACGGTCGCATTGCCAGCAGAACATCGACCCAGCGCGAGTGCAACGCCGCCAGTAGTTGCAGCGACACTTCGATGGGAGCGCTGCTGTCGGGAAGTTTCGCCCAGGCTGCCTCGTCGTATGGCTTGATGGGCGGCTGCTCTTCGGTGAGAGCGAGTTTGAAGCGGATATAGGCATTCATGTGGCTATCGGGCACATGGTGTACAACCTGGCGCACGGTCCAGCCTTCAGGACGATAGGGAGTGTCGAGTTGCTCCGGCCTCAGTCCGTGCACAGTGTTGCGCATCAAAGCGGGAAGCTTAGCGAGCACGTCAACATACCCAGCACGATCCTGTGCGCTCTGTTCTTCGTTTGCCGGAGAAGTCCATTGAAACTCGCCGATGGGATAGCGCAGGTCGGACATCGCAGTTTCCTCTACCGAGCTATCCTATCGCAAAATGATGACCGCCGGAGGACCGGAGAATCTGCTCACTAAGTGTTTCTACCGGGAGTCAAACGTCGTCACCCTCTGGTGCAAGTCCGCAACGCTCAGGTGACATGATGACTCTCTTAGTTCAGCGAGTGCACTTCGGTTGAGGGCACAAGCTCCAGGCTGCACGGCCCGGAGGACACTGCCCCACAGTGTAGGATTGCCCGCCGTACCGCCTGCGCCTGCACCCCCGTGGGAAAGTTCATCTTTATGTCGGCTTTTTGCAGCGTTTCGGTAAAGCCCTTCAGGTCGTCGTCGCCCTTGATAAACTTCACCTGCTCAACCTTTACAGACGAAAGCAGCAGGTAGAACTCGGCAGTTCCCTTACCCGCTTGCGGCAACGCAATCGTGCGTAGGCTTTGCAGTTCGGTGCGGGCCGCAGCCATCCTGCTGTCCACGTTTTTCACGCCTAGCGAAGCCAGGTGGGACCGCGCATCTGGAGACGGGTTGTAGGCGATTAGCGAGAAGAGGTAGTAGCGAATCGCCTCTTCCTTTTTTCCACGCTTCTCATAAATCTCACCCATGTGCTCGGCCTCGTCGCCGTGGCCGGCTGCCTGGAAGGCAGGCAAGACATAGTTCTCGGCTGCGTCGAGGTTTCCGCGCTTGAATTCGATCCAGCCTTTGGTGTCCCAGGCGTTGAAGAGGAAGTCGCTGGTGGCCAGGTCCTGCATTCGCAACGAGTCGAGGTTGACGTCGCGCAGTTGCGTCTCGGTCGCATTCAGCGCAGCGTCAGCGTACTTGCCGGCGCGATCGAGCTGGATGTTCTGTTCGGAGAGCGAATAGGCGATGTTATTCCAGGTCATGGGAACGGGCGCCAGGGCGATGGCCTTATCGAACGCGGTCATTCCCCTCTCCGTCTGATTTGTCGCGACGTACGCCTGGCCAAGCGAAATTTGCAAAAGCGGATTCTTGGGAAGAATGTCAACAGCCTTCTGCAGTTCCGGGACAGCGTCGGCAAATCGCTTTTGGTTTACATAGAGCAAGCCGAGGTTGGCATGAGCGTTCTGGTCCAGCGGGTTGATCTCGATCTGCTTCTGGAACTGCTTTATGGCATCGTCATACTTGCTCTGACGCTGGTAGACGAGGCCCAGCCCGTTGTAGGCAAACTCGTCATAGGGATTAAGTTCGATCTGCTTCTGGAAGGCCTGCGCAGCTTCCTCATTCTTACCCAACGAAAGGTAAGCGCGGCCGAGATTGTCCCAAGCCGATTTGTATTTCGGATCGAGTTTGACCACGCGCTGCAGCAGCTCAACCGCAAGGTCGTAACGCTGATTATTGATCGCCTGCATGGCAGAGTCATTCAGATCGGCGGCCGATTCGCTGCCACCGGCGGCTGCAGTGCCAGGCTGGGTGTTCTCCAGCGAAACCTGCTGCGCCTCGTCAGACTTCACCACGCGCCGAAAGGCGGCATAATCGTCGGCCCGGCTTTGGGGAATCTCGCGGACCAGAAGCTTCAACGTCCGCTTACTGCCGAACTCATTGCCCTCATAGCTGTACACGGAGTGGTACTCGGCGTAGTCGCGCTTTACATCCACGGGAATGGGAATGCGCAGCTTGTACTTGGCGGGAAAGGTCAGCTTAAGTTCGGCCTCAGTCTCCTGGGCCGCTCCGAACTTTATGGGCTCGTCGGCAGCGACGTCGTCATCATCGTCGCCGTCTTCACTCTTCGGTAGCGCGACTGTCGAGAGGGGCAAGGCGAATTTCGAATCGGCTGCCGACCAGTCGAAATAATTGTAATCCGAGATGTCGAAGTCCACTTTAATCGGAGAGTCAGCGTCGCTCGGATCGCTGGCCTTGAGATTGGTGATTTCGACGCCGCGCATTCCGGCGTGCTGCATCATATAGTCGAAAATATCTTTCCATCGATTGCTGGGCATGCGGCGCATGGCGAAGCGCAGGAACATCTCATTGTCGCCCCGGGAGGCGATGCTGACATGGCCGGTGATCTTGCCGGTGTCGCTGACATTACCAGCGATCATCGTCCGGTCAAAGGCCGCGAAGGGCAGATCCGTGGGCGTCCACACCAACTCAACTTTGCCGTCGGGCGAGATGGCGAGCGCCTGTTTGCCGCGCAGATTAACGGACAGCATGCGGAACGGCGCGATACCCGGTGTGCTGTCGAGCCAGATCTCTTTGCCATCGACGGGCACACGGGTGATGACATGATCGAACTGCATGGGCGAGGGCACGTCGGGATCAAGCTTGCGCTTGGAGCCGATCAACACGGAGGTCGACTTGAATCCTTCGGCATCGAGCAGCGCCGCCAACAGCGTGTTCTTGTCCTTGCAGTCACCGTAGCCGTTGGACAGCACCTCGCTGGCCGCGTGCGGCTGGATGCGGCCCAGCCCGAACGATAGGCTGACATAGCGAATGTTGCGCGAAACATAATCGTAAAGAGCCTTTACCTTCGCCATGTCGTCGGTCTTGCCCTTCACCAGCAGGTTGGCTTCGGCCTTGACTGCGGCGTCGGGAGTACGCCGCTCGCGCTCCAGGTTCGCGTACCAGGTGCCAACCTCCTGCCAGCTCTTGAAGGTGGTCAACTGAACGGTCGGAACTTCGTCCGTCTCCGGCTTCTTCTTTTTCTTTCTGTCCTCATCGTCCTGCAGTCGCGAATGCGTCCAGGTGTAGATTCGGCGGTCGCCCTCGTCCTTGCTCGTCGGCGTGTAGCCGGGCTTCGACTTTAGCGTGATCTGGCGGCCCTTGGGAACGTTGACGATCAGCTGTTCATCCAGGATGATGCCCTTCTCGGCGAAGTCGAAGCTGGTCCAAAATTGGCCCGGCGTAAGCGGGTTGACCACGGTGCGGATGAATCGGTATTCCAGCACATCGCCAGGCCGCAAAGAGGGCACGCTGATGTGCTTCTCGTGGTAGTCGGTGTAGACAGGAGCGTCGGGGAAGGTGAGGTCCTGCACCGCCGACTCCTGTGCCTGAATCACTGTGCCGTCTGGCTTGTGCACGCGGACGTAAGCGATCTCAAGTTTGTCGCTGAGCGCGCTGTAGCCCACTTTCAACTGCCCGAGGGCCTGCACGCCGCTCTCACTGACGACCTTGATCGTGGCATCGGTTTGATCGCTTCCCGTGCCGTCGTTCTCGAAGCGCATGGACTCGCTGAAGTGCTCAACCACGTAGGCCTGCTGCGAGTAGTCCGGCGGTGCGGGAGCCTGCGCTGGTCCCGAGTGCGCTGCGTCCTTGCCCGGGGCTGGCTGGGCCGAGCCGGTGGCCGTACTCTGGCCCGCAGACTGCGGAGTGGTTGCCGGCGCTTGCTGCGCCAAAACTGTTGCGGAAGATAAAAGCAGGAGGACGGCTACGGCGACCACAGGTTTCATAGCTGTTTGGCTGGCGACATCCATCCTACGCGAGTCACCGGAGAACGCCAAACGATTAGCATTGCTTGCCTGTGCGGACCAGGTGTGCGAGATTGAGCCGTGGCTCGCTTCACCTTCTTTATCGGCAAAGGCGGTGTCGGCAAGACGACGGTATCCTCCGCCTACGCTCTACATCGCGCAGCGGCGAATCCGCAGAAGCGAATCCTTCTTCTGTCGACGGACCCGGCGCATTCCCTGGCCGATGTGCTCCAGACAAAAGTTGCGGATTCGGCCAAACAGCTGCGCGCAGCAGGACAGGTTTGGGCGCAGCAGCTCGATCCTGACAAGCAGATCAAAAAGTTTCTATCCCATGAGCGGGGTGACATCCTCGCGCTGCTTAATAAGGGTAGCTTGTTCACCAGCGACGAGTTGGAGCCGTTGCTTGACACCAGCCTGCCGGGAATGGCTGAGGTCGCCGCGCTGCTGGCGATCCATGAGCTGCGCGCCAGTAAATTCGACGAAATCATTGTTGATACCGCCCCCATGGGTCACGCTATCCGGCTCTTCCAGATGCCGGAGCACTTTGCCCGCTTTCTCGATGTGCTGGAGGCGGCAGCGTCACGCGACGTGGTTTTGGCCCAGCACTTCGGAGGACACGTAGAGCGCGAGCCGGCCCTGGATCGTTGGGCGCGCATGGTGATGGAGGTCGGGCAGGCACTGTCGGCGCAGGGCTCGAAGCTGGTAATCGTTACAACACCCGAATCGTTCTCGTTGAACGAAGCTCTGCGTTCGGCTTCGGCGTTTTCCAATGGACAGGCAACGAATCAGATTGCAGAAGTTGTATTAAACCGGGCGGTCGATTCGGCTGCCAATTGCTGGCGATGCAAGAGGCGCAAGGCTGAGGCCCAGACCGCGCTGATCTTTCTGCGTAAACATTTCCCCAAGGCTAAGCTGTTCGTGGGCGGGGATCCCGGATGTCCGCTCCTGGGTATCGATGCGCTGCAGGCATTTGGCTCACACCTCTTCGATAGAAAGAAGCTTTCCCGGTCCGTCGTGACGAAAGCACCGAAAGCCGCGAGGGTCACGCTCGAACCAGCGCAGTGGCCTTTGTTGGTCACTCCACTCACCCTGACGCTCGGCAAAGGCGGCGTAGGGAAGACGACGATCTCTGCGGCCCTGGCATTTCACCATCGCCGCTTAGTAACAAACGAAAACGTAACGATTTGCTCGGTCGATCCGGCCCCGTCGCTTCATGATGTTTTCGACGCGAAGATCGGCAGTCAGCCGAAGCCTGTGCTGCGCGACCGCAAGCTGCTCGCCGCCGAGTTCGATGCGATGGCAGACTTTCAGCGCTGGGCCGAACGATTGAGGAGCAGACTCAATGAGGCCATGACCGGAGAAGAGCGCGGAATCCATGTCGACGTCAGCCTGGATCGCAAATTTCTGCTGGCGCTACTTGATGTGGTCCCACCGGGTGTCGACGAAATCTTCGCCATCTTCGGCATCCTTGATCTGCTGCGAGCAGGCGGCCGGGTAGTAATCGACATGGCCCCCACGGGCCATGCGCTGGAGCTGCTGCGAACGCCGGCGCGACTGCTGGCGTGGACTCGTCTGCTGCTTAAGACCCTGGCAGCACACCGAACGCTACCGATAGCGCAGGATGTTGCAGTCGAAGTGGCTACGCTCTCGCAAAACGTCCGGGAGCTGGCAGCGGTTCTGCGCGATCCGACGCGTAGCCGCGTCATCGTCGTAACCCTGCCTGAACCATTGCCGGACCATGAAACAAAACGTCTGCTGAGAGACCTGATGGAACTGAATGCCCCGGTGGGGGCCGTCTTCCTGAATCGCGTGTTGATCGATGATCGTCGACTATGTGCGCGATGCCGGCTGACAGAGCATTGGCAGTCGGCGTCAGTGGCCAGTTTGCGGCGACAAATGCGCGGCACCGAAGTATTCGTAGCCCGAGAGTTCGAGGAGACGATTGCGGGAGCGGAAGGCCTCAAGCAGTTCACACAGGAACTCCGGACGCTTCAGAACTCTGGCGGATCTGCGACGGAGGGGAAGAAACGCCGATCTGGGAAGACAATTCCTGCCAAGAAGCGAGCGCGGTGAAGCGCTGAGTGTTCAGCTGCTTCCCTTCTTCTCATGCAGCCGCCGCACAACTTTCGGCGTCATGCTGCGCGGTGAAAGCCTGAGCGACTCCACCACGGCGCGATTCTTCCATCCCGGAATCACCAGTCTCTTCCCTTTCTTCATTCCGTCATAAGCCGCTTGCGCCACGTCGCGCACATCCACCAGCAGCGGACCATGCAGCAGATTCGAATCCGCGATGTTGGCGCGCTTCTGGAAGTTTGTCTTCACCGGGCCAGGACACAGACAGGTAATGGTGGCGTTGGTTTCACTCAATTCCTCGGCAATCGCCTCTGTAAAGTGCAGCACGAAAGCCTTACTCGCGTAGTACACGGACATGTATGGCCCGGGAAGGAATGCGGCGGTACTGGCGACGTTGAGCAGCTTGCCTTCGCGCGCGCGAATCTGCGGCAGGAAGAGCTTGGTCAGATGCGTCAGGGCAACGATGTTGACCTGCAGCATCTCAGCCTCAACGTTCCAATCGGTTTCGAGAAAGGCGCCCTCCGCACCAAAGCCGGCATTGTTCACGAGGACATCCAGCACCACGTTTGATTCCTGAAGTTCCTGATAAAGCTCGAGCGGCGACGCGGGATGCGCGAGGTCTTTGGGAGAGATCCACACCTCGGCGTTGTAGCGCGACTGCAAATCGGTAGCTAGTTCGCGAAGAGCGCCGCGGTTGCGCGCCACCAGCACCAGGCGATAACCGTCGCGTGCGAACAGGTGCGCCAGCTCCAGCCCAATGCCGCTGGACGCTCCCGTGATCAGCGCAGTTTTTGGCGCGAAAAATGGATTGGTCGCACTCACATTTCTGTTATATCGGATTTCGCTGCCGGGCTGCAGTGAGGAAAAAGATTTCCTGCGCGCGAGCCCGCTGTTTTCGACAGCTACTCACATTACTTCGATTGCAGAAAGGTTACGACCTGCCAGCGCTGCTGTTTAGTAAGGTTGGGCCAGGCCGGCATGCCCGAGCTGGGTTTACCGTTGGTGATGAACCAGAACAGCTCTCCAGGGTTGGCGGTGCGCACCTGGGACGAGTCCAGCGCGGGTGCCGGTCCCATGCCCTGGCGATTGTTTCCGTGGCATTGCGCGCAGGTCTTTCCATAAATGCCCTTGCCCGCGGCAGCCGCCGCGGCGTTGTCGACGTATGGGTTCTTCATCTGCGTTGCCGACGCCGGCGCATTGCGGAAGGTTGATTGCTGGGCAAACAAAGGTTTCAAACTCAGTATGGTGGCAATTACACCTATGAAAACGGCAAAACTTCCCTTCAGGCCCGAATTTCGCAAGGTCGATCCTCCAGAATCATGCTTCATGATTCTAAAAGAGGATGCTGCGGTTCCGGCGCTGGCTCCCAGAGATCAGGCGAGAAATAATGAACAGGATAATCCGGCCGTCTCAGTACTGTCTTGAGTCTTCGGTCCATTGGCAGACGGCATCGCGCTCTACCGGCGTTACCCGGGCGCTGCGATGTAACAGCAGATATTTAGGGTCGGGCATATCGCCGTCGCTGAGCTGCTCGCAGATCTCCTCCAGCTTCTCTTCTCTTTTGTTCGCTGGATAGTCCGCCCACTCAGAAAAGTTCATCTTCTTGCGTGCGTCGTGCACATCGTGAGCGATCATCCACGACGCGGGCGCAATGTAGCTGTACCACGGCCACGAGGTTCGATCAGAGTGGCAGTTGGCGCACGATCCTTCGAACACGGTCTTCACCTGATCCGGTATCTTTTCCTTGGCATAGATCGAACGGGATTGGTCCACGCGCGGGGCGTTCCGCTTCACCGGGACAAACTGCGCCACCACAAACAATGCCAGCAGGGTGATCGCGGCCTTTTTCGACCAGAGTGCCATTGACTTCACTTTGCCGCCTGTTCCACGTGAAGCGATCTCACGTAGGAGATCACTTGCCAGATCTGGGGATCGCCCAGCTTCGACCATGAAGGCATGCCGTGGCTCATATAGCCGTTCACCAGCAGCCAGTGGAGCTCTCCTTCGGTGGCCTGCTGCTGCACGCGCTCCGTCCGGAGCGAGGGGCGCTTCTTGGTTCCCTGCGCGTCTTCTCCGTGGCAATGCGCACAGTGGTCATGAAATATGCGCTGACCGGCGGCCACTGCGTCCGGCTGGTTCGCATACGGATTCGTCTTGTCGCGCTCCCGCGCAGGCACCTTGTTGAGCCAGGCGCCATCGGCGGTAACCGTGGCAAACATGCTCAGCGCCGAAAAAACGAGCAAACTGGAAACCAGCAATAATTTTGCACTGCGTACCATTATGCTTCTGTCCTATCGCTGATGAATTAATGATGAAAGCGGCTGAACACCTGTTCGATCTCGTACGAAACTGAAAAGCGGAACAGGAGTGGAATGCTGTATCCATTCAGGCCGAACTGCGGCGACATACCAATAGTCATGCCGTTGGGCGCCGTCCAATTGATGGCTGGACCCAGGTATTGCGAGGTGAAACTCGTTCCAAATCCGTCGGTGGTCCCCAGGCCGCCATACATCTCGACGCCTGCCTGGAATTTCTCGGCACAGAAGACGCATTCCTGCGCACTGGCCGCGAGCTTCAGCGGACGGCTGATGCCAAAAGCGTAACCGAATTCCCAGGCCTCGCCGTTCTGCAGATTCTTTTCGCTGATGAAATTTTCGCTGATGTTCCAGCCCCGGACATTACTCCCCAGGATCAGCTTCAGTTCCATCTCGCGTTCCTTGTTCGCGCGAGCAATTCCGTTGGGCACCAGCATGTCACCGTTGCCATCGTGTCCGACGACTTCACGGAGAGTCTTATCGGCGCTGGTGTCTTCGAACTCGGCATATAAGACGGGATTGATCCAATGCTCGCCCATCCAGGGACGCCAGCGGTTCTCCCAACGGAAACCCGTGAAGATCGTGCTCTGGTTCGCCGTGGCCTGACCGTCCAGGTAGAACTCCGTCGTCCACCAGGTCTTGATGCCATATTCCAATTCAGCGTCGGACCCCATGAAGGCGTCCCCGCCTTTCGGATTGCCGACGGCGTTATAGTTCTCGATGTCGAGGTTTCCGGGCTCCTCCATGTCCTGCGAATAAGTAACGAAATACGGACGCTCCTGCGCGTGCACGGTTCCCTGAAAGCCGAACAGTATTTCAACAACAGCCAAAACCCCGCCTAGTACCGCCCATCGGACTTGCCTCGTCATAAAACTCCAAAGAATGCGAAATGTAATTGACCGAGCCAATAAGTTAACGCTACACTTACAAATGCATTACAAATGCAACTACGTTGCAACTAAATCTTAGCTATTAAACGACAATGAGAAAGCAAACACAATCACCCGTTAGTTTATTTGTTGCAACGACGTTGCAGTTCAATGCAACAAGGTGGGATACGAATGCCGCTACCTCAAACTGAAGCGCCCGGCGCCTTGCAGACTGCCCTTTTAAGCCGCGGTATCCGCATGACCCGTCAACGCCGCGTCATCCTTGAAATCATTGAGACCGCCAGTCAACATCTCGACGCTGCGCAGATCCTCCGCAAAGCGGTTCGCATCGATCCCAACATCAACCGCGTCACGGTCTATCGCACGTTAAGCCTGCTCAAGCGGCACGGCCTGGTCGACGAACTTGACTTGCTGCACGTGAAGGGCGAGGGACATTTCTACGAGCGGCGACCGCAACGCGCTCACATGCACATGACCTGCTTGCGCTGTGGCAAGGTGCAGGAATTTGAGAGCGACTTGTTCGACCGGGTCAAGGGGCAGGTCGAGCGTGACTGCCACTTCCACATTCTGCTGGCGCGCTTCGAGATTGGCGGATACTGCTCGGCTTGCCGGAAATAACTCCAGCTCAATCGCAGTAGAGCTGGTTGGGTTCAGTGTTGGGTTATCGCCAGGATTACCGGCGTTTCAGCTCGGCGCTTCGTTTCACAATCGCTGCCACGAGGCCGGGGATCGTGTACTCCTTCGCCTCGATATCGACTGGCAACCCAAACTCCCGGAGAGTGGCGGAAGTAACTGGGCCGATTGAGGCGCTCTGAACGCCACGGTGCGCAGCGGGCTTAAGTAATGCCGAACGCGCGGCGCTCAATCCCAGCAGGCCGACGAAATTCCTTACTGTCGAAGAACTCGTGAAAGTAATTGCGTGCGGCTTTCTGGCAGGGCTCGCCAGCACCGCCCGCAGCCGCTTTTGCGATGCTGTGGGTGCTACCGTCTCGTAGGCTTCAACCACGTCCACCCTCGCGCCGGCCTTACGCAACTCGCGGGGAATCACGTCACGCGCTACCTTGGCGCGCACCAGCAGTACACGCTTCCCTTTCACTCGGCGCTGTAGAGAGTTCACCACCGCCTCAGCGACGTATTCTTTTGGTGTGACGTGGACGCGCACGCCCTGTGCCTCGATTGATTTCCTGGTCGCAGGACCGATGGCCGCAACCTTCAAGTCCTTAAGGTCATCCGCATTCAGTTTGAATTTTTTCCCGCGCGAAAAGAAGGCTTCGACTCCGTTGACGCTGGTGAGGATCAGCCAGTCGTAGTCGCGAAGATTCCGCACCGCCGTATCGAGCGACTTGTAGGAGCTGGGCTTGCGGATTTCGATGAAAGGAATTTCCAGGACCCCGCATCCAAGCTCGCGCAGGGCCGAAGACAGCGTACCGGCCTGCTTCTTCGCGCGGGAGACTAGCACTCGGCAGCCGGCGAGAGGAAGCTCATTCATAACGGGTTGCCAGATCGTTCTTGCCAAGGAAGGTCTCTTCGACTGCGTCGATAGTTGAGGCCGAGTCGGCCAGGATGAAATGTTGAGGTTGCCAGCGTGGCCGACAATCGCCTATTGACGGCAGCTTCAAGGCTGTGCCGCGTCGGCTTGGCCGCCGTAGACATCGCCCAGAATCTTCGTCGCGCCGCGCTGTAGCAGGGTTTCACCAACCGCTTCCCCCAGCGCTACTGGATCAGTCCCGCTCTGGTGTTCTCGCAGGATCAGGCTGCCGTCGGGCTGCGCCACAATCGCAGTGAGGGACAAAACGCTATCTTTCACTTCGGCAAAAGCACCGATCGGCACCTGGCAGCCTCCACCCAGCTTGTTCAGCAAGGCACGTTCGCATGTAGTGGCAACCCGCGCGTCGTCATCGTTCAGAAATGCCACGTAATTCGCGGTCTGTACATCGCCCATACGGATCTCAATCCCGAGCGCCCCCTGTCCGGCAGCCGGGCACATGAAGTCTTCCGACAATACTTCCCTCATCAGTTGCGTTTTGCCCAACCGGGTGAGACCGGCAGCCGCAAGAATGATCGCGTCGTACTCACCTGCTTCCAGCTTGCGAATACGAGTGTCGACATTGCCGCGCAAAGGATGAATGACCAGGTCCGGCCGTGCAACTTTCAGCTGTGCCTGCCGCCGCAGGCTACTGGTTCCTACTTTCGCTCCCTTCGGCAGAGACCTGACGCTGTTGTAGTTAACCGAGAGAAGAACATCGCGAGGATTGACGCGTTGGGTAATCGCCACCAGATCGAAGCCCGGAGGCAGTTCAGTGGGCAGGTCTTTCAGGCTGTGCACCGCGACATCGACGCGACCCTCAGCGAGTGCATCCTCAATCTCTTTGGTGAACATACCCTTGGTGCCGACCTGCGCTAGCGCGACGTCGGTAATCTTGTCGCCAGTGGTTTTAATGATCTCGATTTCGACTTCGTGTCCCTGCTCGCGCAGTAGCGCCGAGATGTGGTTCGCCTGCCAGAGTGCGAGTTGCGACCCCCGCGAACCAATTCTGAGCTTCGCCATCAGCCTCTGGCCCTCGTTTTTCCGCCGCCGACAGCGGCTTCGCTTTCCTTTTCGGTCTTTTTCACCTCATGCAGCCCGAAGAGCCTGCGCACCAGGTCGATCACCGTCGTTGCCTCCGACGACTCCCGGGCCGCAGTCTTCAGCGTGGTGATAGGCGTGTGCATGATCTTGTTCACGATGCCCCGTGTCAGCGCTTCAACAGCAAGCTCCTGCTCCGGACTTAATGAGCCCAGCCGTCCGCGCACGCGGTCGATCTCTGCCTGACGAACCGTCTCCAGATGCTCTTGCAAGGAGACGATCGTGGGAACGACATCCAGAGTTTGCAGGCGCGCCTGGAACTTATCGACTTCGAGCTGGACGATGGCCTCGGCCCGATCGGCCTCCACCCGGCGGTCGGCGACGTGCGAGGTGACTACCTGCTGCAGATCGTCGATGTCGTAGACAAAAACGCCGTCGAGCTTGTTCATCTCCGGATCAACATCGCGGGGCACTGCGATGTCGATGAAGAACATGGGACGATTGCGCCGCTTGCTCAAGAAACGCTCGCCATGCTCCTTGCGGAAAATAGCGTGCGGCGCACCGGTGGAACTGATCACGATATCGGCGAGGGGAACCGTGTCGTAGAGCTGATCGAACGGTAACGCCTCACCGTTGAACTTCTTAGCCAGTGCAACTGCGCGGTCGTAGGTGCGATTCGCGACGTAGATCTTCTCGGCCCCATGGGCCAGCAGATGACGTGCGGCGAGCTCCGACATCTTGCCCGCGCCAACCAGATAAATGCTCTTCCCTTGCAGATTCCCGAAGATCTTCTTCGCCAGATCGACTGCGACCGAGGCGACCGAGACGGCAGAGGTTGCGACCGCAGTTTCATTGCGAACTCGCTTGGCAACCGCGAAGGCCCGGGTGAGCAGCGCATCGAGTTGGGAGTTGACTCCACCAACCGCGCGAGCCGTCGCATAAGCCTCTTTCACCTGCCCGAGGATCTGTGGCTCTCCCACCACCATAGAGTCGAGGCTGGAAGCCACGCGGAAGACATGCCGAACGGCATCGCGCTCGTGATACTCGTACAAGTGCTGCCGATAAGGCTGAGGATCAATGCCGTAAAACTCGCGGAAGAACTCGTCCAGGTCCGGATGGTCATTCGAGGTGCGCGCCAGGATCTCGACCCGGTTGCATGTCGACACGATCATGCCCTCCTCCACCCCGGCACAGCAAGTCAGCGCTTTCACCGCCTCCGGCAACCTCGCCTCGGGAATGGCGAACTGCTCCCGCACCTGCACTGGTGCGGTCCGGTGATTCACGCCGATGAGGACCAAGTTCATGACGGAATAAACCTATGCACGCGGCTGAAATTGTTAGCAACCCAGGCGCAGATCGCGATCACGAAAGCGAACGTCGCCAGGAAAGCGGCGCGACGGCCGCGCCATCCGGAGCTCCAGCGGGTGTAGAGAAGCAGCAGGTAGACGGCCCACATGAGAAAAGACAGCACGATCTTCGGATCTACAAAAAACATGGGACCGTACTTCTCGATCAGCAGGACCGAGCCGGTCAGAATGCCGAAGGTCATGAACGGAAAACCAAAGAGCAGTGCGTGATAACAGATGTCGTCGATGGTTTGCAGCGGCGGAAGCCACGTCAGGAGCGTCGTCGGACGCTTGGATTTGAGAGCGCGCTCCTGCACGAGGTAGAGCAGGCTGGCACCGAAGCTGAGGAACAGTCCGGCGTAACCGGTAAAGATCAATATGATGTGAACAAAAATCCAGCCATTCCGCAGCACGGGTGAGGTGATGGTTACCGGGTTTTGCCCAATGGCCGAGATGAACGTCAGGATGAAGACGATAGGAAAAATGACAATGCCGAGCGTCGTAGTTCGATAGCTGACAAAGAAGACGAAGAAGACCACCATCGCCAGGAAGGCCAACAGCGATTCCGAGTAGTGAATGGAGGCCAGCGACAAGTGGCCGATCAGAATGGTGGACTCCACCAGCGACACGAAGTGGAAGATGAGCCCCAGCCCGACGGCGGGCTCGACCACCTTCGCCAAGACGTTTCCCTTCTTACTCAACAGTAGTAGCGAGTACAGCAGGCCAACGCCATAGCAAACTACCGCGACTCGAAGCCAAATTAGCGGCATAAACCCCATGAACGGTAACGGCTAAGTTGTACCCGTTCCTATGCATTCAGTATAGCGGGGGAGATAAATTGGCCGAGGATTGATGTCACTGGCTCCTGTGATGTACGTCACAATGGTGGGGCAAGGCTGGATTTGCCGCTCTAAGCCGGGTAGTGGAAGTGCACGATATGCTGTGAGGCGATGGTTTGGCCATCGCGCATGGCCGGGTGGAAGTGCCAGCGCTGCAACACTTCCAACACCTTCTGCTCCACCCCGTAACCGATCCCCTGCAACAGCTTGGTGTCAACCACATTGCCGTTGGGGTCGATGGTGACCTCAACAATCACATCCCCCTGAACTCCAGACGGCAGGTCTCCACGCGCGATAGGAGGGTCGGGGTAAACATCCGGGAACGCCGGTACAACCTCATCGCCGGTGAGAGGTGAACCCGGTACATGGCCGAACAACGATCCGCCGCGCGCAGTCTGCAATGGCGCGTCGTTCGCAGTCGAGGCCGCCGTCTCCTCGCGCTTCGGCTCAGGCTTCGGCGGCTTTGGCTTCGGAGTCAGTTTCGCTCGGAGAGCGAGTTTCGGTTCCGTGGGGGAAGGCTTGATCCGCTCCGGCCCAGCCGGCGCGAGATAAACGATGGATTGAGACCCCAAGGAGTGCGGGATGCCGAGACCGGCATCCGACGGAGTCACAAACGCCGGAGCTACCCGGTAGAGTAATGCGCCAACAATGAGCAGATGCGCGGCAAACGAGAGCACCATGGAGCTGCTCCATCGCTTGCGCTCCGACTTCGGAACTGCCTCGAACATCTCCATCTCACCCGCTACTAAACAATTATTGTCCGGATCGGCCCGCGCTGCACAGCAATTATCGTGGTACTTGTCCCAAAGCTATGCGTTCCGGCTCTCCTGGTTAGACGCATCCTGGCTTGGATCGGGTAGTGGAGCGCTTCAGGAGCGCGTCACGGCTGCCATCTTGTTGATTGCAAGTGGGCTCCAGCCTGCAAGCGTCTACTCAATCCACCCCGATCGCATCCAGTAACTCCACAAGCCTCCCTCCGTCCAACCGCAAACGGCGCCCGTCGCGCAGCATGTCGGCGATCTCGTCGAAGCTCTGCAACAGACAAAGCTTTACCCCGGCATACTGTTCTGGTTCGGTAAGCGCCCTTCCGCGCATCACTGCCCAGTGATCCAGGGCCAATTGTGGAAGGAAGATGCTGACCGCGAATGTGGTCTTGCGATTGGCGGTCACATCGAAGATGTACTCGGTAGAAGGCGCCTCAGGATCATCCGCCAGCGCCGCTCGCTGCCCCACGAAGTAATACTGATAAACCAATCCAGTCTGGGCAGCGTAGCTCTTCCACTGTGTGGCCATGGGTCGGAGCCGGGCGGCTTCCTACTGGCGCCCGCTCGCGTTCAGCAGCAGCGTCATGATGTGCTCGCAGGCCTGCTCGGGGTTCATCACCTGGTTTCTGCGCGTGCTGGTCACCGCCACCTTGTTGTCGGCAACTACGCAGAATCGTAAGGTGTACGTGCCGTCATTCAGCGTCGTGCAACGAATCTCGGCAGGCGAGCGTTTGAAGATGACATCAGTGTAGTCATGATTGAACGCCTTCCCTGGCCGGTTCAAGGTGACTCTGATGCCGCCACCGAAACTGGTGACCATCCCGGCCAGATCGTGAAGGTAGAGAGAGTCAACCGCAGCGCCCAAGTGATGTTGCAGCTCGTTCCAGAACTGCAGGCCACCGCGTTCAATCAGTTGGGATTGCGAACGGCTTGCAGGTCTTTCCGGCAAGCCTGTCCAACCCGGGCGAGATGAGTCGTTCATGGTTCATCCTCTGTTGAGCCGAGTCGTACTGCTCACATCAGGCCGGAGGATTCAAACAGCGTTTTCGTCAGAGACAACAACAAGTGCTTCCACTATTCCGTCGGCCGCTCGCGCAGGATGGCCGCGGCCGTCTCGGAGCTGACGGGCGAATAATACACCTCTTTAAACGTATATGACTTGGCTTTATTACCGAGGATCGGCAGGATCTCCAGGTGCCAGTGATAGTCGTCTTCGATGGTCTTCCAGAAGCCCAGCGTCTCCGATTTGTGCACCGTGTTCGGCGAGGTGTGCAGCACCATGTGGAAGCCGTCGGCGATGGTGCGAATTCGGAAGAGCGTGCGCCGGAGCAGCGCGGCGAAATCGCGCATGGCGCCTGATTTTTGCGCCGTCCGTTCGAAATATGCCTCGTGATTGCGGGGTGCGATCCAGGTTTCATAGGGCACCCGTGGAGCATAAGGACATCCGGCCATGTACTCGCCGCGAACCTCGACCATGCGAAGCTTTTGCTCCTGCTCCTGCCGCAGGATGTCGCAGAACACGCAGCGTTCCTTCACCTGATAATGCTGCTTGGCTGCTCGCAACTCGTATAGCACGCGCCGCGGAACGAAGGTCGTAGCCACGATCTCCGATGTCGGATGATCGAACTCCTGGCCTGACATCGGACCGTAGTTCTTGAATACCGAGACGTACTTGAAGCGCACATCGCCCTTCAGGTCCTGGATGCGCTGCCCGCAGAGCGCCAGGTACTCCTCGATCTCACGGTCGTCGGCGTTCCAGAGATGCCGGTCGTGACGCGCATTCTCCACCACGACCTCGTGTGCGCCTACCGGTCGCATTTTGTCGTAGAGTCCATTTCCCGAGCGGCCCGGCTCGCCGTCAATGCCGTACAGCGGGTGCGGATGCACTACCGCGCGCGCCGACCACGGGCTTCCATTCACCGTGGGCGAGGTGGCGACCACCTGCAGCGGCAGTCCGGATTCCGGGCAAAAAGGGCAGAACGATCCGGCCGACGAACCTGTTTCGGGCTCGTCACCGCAGATGACCCACGATCGCGTGATGGGATCCTTGCGCAGTTCCATTAGCTTTACTCTACGTCGGTAAGCGCCGCGGTGGGAAGAGGCATTCAGCTGCGACGTCGGCCGCAAGCAGAACGACTCCCGCTTCGGGTCTGGTATGCAAAGCGGGAAGGAGCCGAAATCGAAGTGCTCACGGATCCCGAAGTGGGAGCCGACCCATTCCCGGACTTAGCGGGATTCTTCTGAAGCGAAGCAGGCCGACATCACTGCGAAGCCGCGCTCCGTCGCATGAAATGATCGTGGAGATCGCCCACCGCCATGACAAAACCGAACGCCCCCCTGCCGCTGCTGCCGCTGGTTCTTGCCTTGGGAATACTTGCCGGATGCGGCGGTGCGCAACAGCCTGATCCCCCTTCGCCCGGGCCCTTGAGCGCAGACAACCTCAATCTTATTTTCGTTGTCAGCGAGGATCTTAACTATCAGGCGTCCGGCGACATCAACGCCAGGACGGCAAACCTTACCAGCCGCGGATTGCAGCGCGCACTACGGATGGGATCGTTTCTACAACAGAATGTGCTAGGCGGTCAGAATGTGAATGGCATCTTCGCACTGCAGCCCATGACGCATTTGCAAACTGTGCAGCAATATCCCGACATGGTTCCGCTGGAGACGATGCAGCAGTTCGCCATGCTCAACCAAATGACGTTGTGGCACGGCAACGACCCGCCGCTTGCCGCCAACAGCTTCCCCGTCAACGACTCGTATGCGTCGGATAACGTGCCCGATGGAGTCGATCGTCCGCTGCTGACATGCTCCCCTCGAGCGGGCCTATCGCACACTTGCCAGGGGCTAGACTTTCGGGATCCCTCCGGCGCCAACGAAGACCTGCTGCGCGAGGTGATCACGGCAAACCGTTCGGGGTTCTTCGTGTTCGCGGCGCCTTGGGAAACCGTGAGCTCGATGATAGCCGGCATCAATCGAATCGAACTCTATCGGTTGACGTTGCCAGCAAACTATCTCGGACCCAATTATGTCTACGCCATCTCGATCTCACCTTTTGGAATGGCCACCCTCCTGACCTACAACAGCAATATCCGGCCGCCCTCCGGCTATCCCACTCTGCCTGTCGGGGGCATCGTGAAAGCGGCCTGCCTGCCCGCCGCAACACACACGGAGTTTCACATCCAAGTGACCGGTGGCGTAGACGGCGCCGTCTCTCCAGCAGGCATTAATACCAATGAAACCGTCTACCTCATTCGCCACGCCGAAGCTCATCCCGCATCTTGGTGGGAGGACGGAAACTACGTTGGCCAGGGACACTGGCGAGCGCTCGACCTTCCATATGCACTGCACGGCAAGATCCATCCCAACGTGGTTTACTCCATCGATCCGGCACAGGTCATTCCGGGCGCCCAAAGCCCCATCAGCGATACGTACTCGTATGTGAGAACCAATACGACGGTGCTCCCCTACGCTATCGCCAATAATCTTCCTTACAAGTTGGCCGCGAGTTTCTCGATGCTGGCGCAGAACCCTCCGCAACTGGCCACGCAGGCCAGCGATTTCTTCTTCACTGGAGGCCAATTCTCGAATCAAACACTGTTAATCGGGTGGGAGCACGACCACATTCCGCCCACTGTGAACGCCTTGCTTTCGAGCTACCATGGCGGCAAGACTGTGCCCGACTGGCCGGACGACGACTACGACACCATTTGGACCGTCAAACTCGACGGAAAAGGTAATGTAAGCGTGGACAACTCGATGTGCGAAGGCATCAGCTCTGCTGACCTGCCGCAGACTCCACCGCAGTTCTGAGTCTCAAGAGGCAGCTCGGGTAGCGCTGGCCTCAGGCAGACCTTCAACCGCTAGCTCAGGATTGCACTTGAAAGGCGGCCTTCAGGCCGACGAGCCCTCGCTTTCGCCTCTCCGGCTGGTCGCCGCCGCCATCGCACTGTTAAAATAGAGCATCTTGAGCCCGTCCGTACGCCTTATCGCCATCGATATCGATGGCACCTTGCTGGACTCGAAAGCCCAGGTTTCCCAAGCCAATCTGGATGCCTTGCGCCGTGCTCACGCAGCCGGTATTGAGACCATCCTGGTCACAGGCCGTCGACATCGCTTCGCCCTTCCCATCGCCGAGGCGCTCGGCTTCGACCTCTGGATCATCAGCTCCAACGGCGCGGTTACGCGCTCCACTCATGGCGAAGCGTTCCATCGCGACCTGATGCCCCAAGCGACTGCTCTGAAACTTTGCCGTCACATGCGCGATTTCCGCGACTATTCGGTCATTACCTTCGATCGCGACTCGATGGGCGCAATCGTGTGCGAAAACCGCGACCGCCTCTACAGCGTCATCCAGCGCTGGATGGAGAAGAACGCGCCCTATATTGAGTACGTCAGTCCCATCGAGAAAGCGCTGGTCGAGGATCCCATCCAGGTAATGTTCTGCGGCCCGGTTGACCTGATGCAGACGGCACAGGACCGCCTCATGGGCGCAGGGTTTGCTGACGAGATCACGGTGCTGCGTACGCAGTACGACTATCGCGATCTGACCATCGTCGACATCCTCAATGCGGGCTGCTCGAAGGGTCACGCCTTGGAAAGATGGGCCGCGCACCGCGGCTTGGACCGCTCCCAGGTAATGGCCATCGGGGATAACTACAATGATATCGAGATGTTGACCTTTGCCGGACATCCGGTAATCATGGGAAATGCGTCTGATGATTTAAAGCAGAATGGCTGGACGATTACGCTGCACAATGATGAGAGCGGAGTCGCCGCGGCCGTGGAACAGATACTGGACGCTAATACAGCGAGCTTGAATGCGTAGAGCCCACACAACATTGTCATCCCGAATGACGAGCCTTCTTTTGGCAAGGAGTCGGGGGATCTGCGGCTCCCTCCTGGGACTGACGATGATGTTGACGACGATCCCGCTTCACGCCGCCGAACTCGCCAATCTGCGCAACGGCTTCAGCCTGCGTCACGACCATCACGAAGTGGCAGGCGCAACGACGCGGCTGTACATGAGCGCCGATCCAGCAGCCGGCTACGTCGACGTTCCCACAGACCAGATTGAAGGTTACGAACCTGCGCCAGCCGATCCGCAGGATTCTCCCGCTCCGCAAGCAAGAGCCGTGGACTTGAAGGCACTCGTCGCCGAGGTCAGCGCGCAAAACAAGCTCGACGCCGACTTCATCGCCAGTGTAATCGCCGCGGAGAGCGCCAACAATCCTCGCGCGGTTTCACCCAAAGGAGCGCAGGGCCTGATGCAACTGATGCCCGGAACCGCCAGCAAACTGGGAGTGAAAGACAGCTTCGACCCGGCCGAGAATGTCGACGGCGGCGTGCGCTATCTGCGCCAATTGCTGGAGCAGTATCACTTCGACGTCGCGAGAGCGCTTGCGGCTTACAATGCCGGGCCCGCACGCGTGCAGCAGTACAACGGCGTTCCTCCTTATCGTGAGACGCATGCCTACGTCGCTCGCATCATCCGGGATTACAACCGGAAGAAACTGGCGGAGCAGAAAGCTCAGGCGCGTCAGCACCGTGCTGAGGCCATTAAAGCAAAGCTTGCGCAAGTTGCCGCCCAGGCGCCCGCTGAGTAGTCTTGTTTGACCTCACTCTCCCGCTCATTTACCTTGACCATTAGCTCAGGCGGGCGACTCTTGCTCCTTCTTCATGAATAGAAAACGCATTCTGGTCTTTGGCATTGTGCTGGTCGTTCTCTGCGCGCTCATCTACCTGCAGATCCGCGCCTGGAAAAATTTCGACTGGGCAATGTTCTGGAGCCGCACCGCGCACGTTAACTGGCTCTACATCCTTGCCGGACTGGCGTTCACCTATCTTGCGTATGTTCTGCGAGCCGTGCGCTGGCGCATCTTTCTAAAGCCCGTAAAGAAAACCACTACCGCCCGACTGCTGGCGCCACAATTCGTAGGCTTCGCGGCGCTGGCCTTGTTGGGCCGCGCCGGCGAGATGATCCGCCCCTACATCATCGCTAAAAAAGAGCGGCTGACCTTCACTTCGCAAGTTGCCGTCTGGGGAGTGGAGCGCATCTTCGATATGGGCTCGTTCGCGGTGATGTTGTCCGTGAGCCTGCTTTCGCCCGACTTGAAGGCGCTCTCGTTTTATCACCGGTTGCGTGAAGGTGGATTCTTCCTGATGGGCCTTATCGCGGCAATCATCGTTGGCTTAGTCATCGTGCGCCGCTCCGGAGACGCCGTTGCCGAGTTTCTCCACGCCCGCATTGTCGGATTTGCGCCCAAGCTCGCCCATCACGTGCGCGAGAAGTCTCTGTCCTTCAGCCATGGCCTGGAAACCATTCAGGATGTGAGCTCGGCCCTCCAGCTCGTCGCTGTGTCGCTGTTCATGTGGATCCTGGTGGCGTTTGCCTACTATGCCGTCACCCATGCCTATCCCGGCGAGTTGCAGACGCTGACTTTCCCCTACGAAATCGTGTTGATGGGCTCCAGCATGGTCGGTTCGATGCTGCAGCTGCCGGCCGTCGGTGGAGGCTCACAGTTGGCAACGATCAGCATGTTGAGCGCAGGCTTCCACGTCGAGCACGAGCTCGCTGTCAGCTGCGGCATGATGCTCTGGGCCGTCACCTTCATGTCCGTTATTCCCACCGGTCTCGCGATCGCCCGTCACGAACACGTTTCCATCCGCGCCGTCGCCGAAGCGGAAGAGAAAGCTGCTGCTTTGGCGGAATAACAAGGTTCTGGTAGAGCTGGCCTTCAGGCCAGCGCCTAAGCCGCTTTTATCTGCTCAGAGTCGGCTTCAGCCGACGGCACTCCTCAACCCGAATGCTTGAAAGCATTACCCTTCACCGAAGCCCTCTGTCCGCATCTCTCCAGCTATAGATGTTTGTTGAGGAACTGAACCGCCCGTCGTCCCGCATCCATGAACTGCAAACCATTCAAGACGTGCCCAGCTCCCGGATAGAGCTTCATCTCATACGCGCTGCCGGTCCGCTCCAGCAACTGCTGCAGCTTGACAGCTTCACTGACCGATACGACCCGATCATCTTCTCCATGAAGAATCAGGACTGGCGGCATTCTGGGCGCACCTTGCAACTCTTCGGGTAAGCCACCGAAGAATTCCACCACAGCCTTGACGCGCGGATCGACCGAGGCGACCGCCAGCGCCAGAAATGCTCCGAGGGAGAAGCCGAGCAGACCAATGCGATTGGCATCGACCGATGGGTTCTGCGCCGCAAAGGTGATGGCATCGCCGATGGTTCGCATCCAGTCGGGAAAATGGCGATGCGTGGTCTCATAGTCCGCACGGACCGTGCCGGTGCGCTCGAAAAAGTGCAAGAGAAAAACACAATAACCCTGCCCGGCCATAAGGGTGGCCGGCTGCGTCGACCAGCCCTCGCGAATGCCTCCCGAGCCATGCAGCGCGATGACCGCACGATGTTTTCCTGGCGTCACGGGCAGAAACTGTTCGACCGTTACTCGATGGCCAGAACTCTCGAAGATTCCGCTGGAAATTTGAACTTCGCCGCCCAAAAAATTCACTCGAAATGAATGCTCCTCAACCAAAATGCGAATCAAGCCAAGGGATCAATGGCTCTCGGCTTGCTTTCACAAGGTACAATCACCTCATCTTCATACTACAAGCTGGCTGAAGCACAGGAGGCCTCATGGGTAAGAACTCCGGCAAGAAGCATGCGAAGAAGTCAGCCATCGAAGCTCCCGCCGATCAAATCCTGCACAAGCTCGACAAAAAAGAGTACGAGCGTGAGCTCTTCAAGCTGCAGGTGGAACTCGTCAAGTTGCAGGGTTGGGTGAAAGAAACGGGTGCCCGCATCGTCATTCTCTTCGAAGGCCGCGACGCCGCCGGCAAGGGCGGAATCATCAAACGCATTATGGAGCGCGTAAGCCCACGCGTGTTTCGTCTGGTGGCGCTGCCAGCCCCCACCGACCGCGAAAAGACGCAGCTCTACTGGCAGCGCTACATCGCGCAACTCCCCGCCGCCGGCGAGATCGTCATCTTCGACCGCAGCTGGTATAACCGCGCCGGCGTCGAGCACGTGATGGGCTTCTGCAGCAAGCAGGACTACAAACAGTTCCTGCAAGGTTGTCCGCAGTTCGAAGCCACCCTGGTCTACAACGGCATTATCCTGTTGAAGTATTGGATGGATGTTTCCGAGAAGGAGCAGCACCGCCGGTTTGTCGGTCGCATCAAGGATCCGTCGAAGCGCTGGAAGCTAAGTCCGATGGACCTGGAGTCGCATCGCCGCTGGTATGACTACTCGCGCGCGCGCGATGCCATGCTGGCCGCCACAGATACGGCGATGGCGCCATGGTATCTGGTGCCCTCCGACGACAAGAAACGCTCTCGCCTGAACTGCATCGCCGATCTGCTCAGCCGCATTCCTTACGAAGAGATTTCCTACACGCCGCCCAAGCTGCCCGCGCGCCAGAAGCCGAAGGGCTACGAGGAACCCAGGCTGCAACATCAAGTGGTGGCTCAGCGCTGGTGAGTGCCGCTATTCGCTCTTGGCAACCGCGGGTGCAGGACAACAGGCACCTTCGCTAAATTCAGGACCAATCTGCGCCGCCATAGGACGGATCTGCCGTTCAACCCTGAGTCTGGCCAAAAGGAAGAGCGAACGGCGAAGAGGCTTCCGTCCGCCTGCTTCGGCGTTACAATAGACTTAAGTAGTTACCATGCAGTTAACAGCAACACAGCCCGAAGTCCACCAGGCGCGTTGGTGGGAGACGATGGCCGATGGCCGCATTCATTGCTACCTCTGCCCCCGCCACTGTCATATCGGCGAAGGTCAGAGCGGCTTCTGCTTTATCCGCAAGAACGAAGGCGGCCGCCTGCTTCAACTCGGCTACGGACGGCCCGCTGCCCTGGCGATGGATCCCGTCGAGAAGAAGCCGCTGAATCATTTCTTCCCCGGCACGAAGATCCTTTCCATGGGCACCGCCGGCTGCAACATGGGCTGCTTCTTCTGCCAGAACTGGGACATCTCGAAGGCCAAGGCCGATCAAGTGAATTCGCTCAGCCTCGATCCGGCCCACGTGGTCGAACTGGCTCAGGAGCATCGCGCGCCGCATCTCGCCTTCACCTACAACGAGCCGACGATCTGGGGCGAATATGTCATCGACATCGCGCGCGAGGCGCACAGCGCCGGTCTGAATACCGTGATGGTATCCAACGGCTATATCACCCGCGAGGCCTTTTTCGATGTCTATCGTCACATCGACGCGGCTAACATCGATCTGAAAGCCTTCACCGAGAATTTTTACGGGAAGATCACGCTCACGCATTTGCAGCCGGTACTAGACACCCTGAAGTGGCTGCGGCATGAGACCGGCGTGTGGTTCGAGATCACCAATCTCATCATCCCGACGCTGAATGACGGCGACGACGAGTTCAAGCAGCTCTGCGGCTGGGTTCTGGAGAACCTCGGCGACGACGTCCCGCTGCACTTCACGGCCTTTCATCCCGACTTCAAGCTGCGCGATAAAGATGCCACCCCTCCCGAAACACTGCACCGTGCGCGGGCGATTGCGCGTGGCTTGGGATTGAAGTACGTCTACGAGGGCAACATCCACTCCGATGGCGGAAACACGATCTGCCCAGGATGCAACCAGCCGGTGATCACGCGCTCATGGCATTCGGTGATGTCGAATCGACTGAAAGACGGGTGCTGTGCGAACTGCGGAACGAAGATTGCCGGAGTATTCACGAAGCCGGAGGCAGAGAAACGCCGGGCGTGGGCGGAAGCGCTGGCCTAGTCCTTGCGCCCCCCTCAATAAAATTGTCACCCCCCTAATAAACTTACCGTCCCCCCTGATACAACTGCCGCCCCCTAATAAACTTGCCGTCCCCCCGAATAAAATTGCCTCCCCCCTAATAAAATTGTCATCCCGACCGGAGGCGGGCTGCTTCTGGCCCGCCGGAGTGGAGGGATCTGCGGTTGCTCGCAGCGGAAGGATCCTCCCAAATCGAACGAACCGCATATCCCTCGACTGCGCTCGGGATGACAACTCAGAAATAGTATGGCGAGTTCGGAAGCAGGTACTGCGCGCAAACCTATCGCTCGTCGCTGCCAACCCACTTCGGCAAAAGTTCCGGCTCGAACGCTGCCATCTTCTCCAGCAGCTGAACCGGATCGGTGTCATCCAATACCAGCCGCCGATTCTGCTCGTGCAAGAATTTTTCGCGTACCGCCTGATCAAACAACTCCAGCAGCGGCGCGAAATAGTTTTCGACATTCAATAGGCCGCAGGGCTTGGACTGAATCCCCAGTTGGGACCAGGTCACGACCTCGCAGAACTCTTCAATCGTCCCAAAGCCGCCGGGCAGCGCGATGAATCCGTCGGAAAGATCCGACATGACGGCCTTGCGCTCATGCATTGAACCGACAACCCGGAGGTCAGCCAGGCCAAGATGTCCGACCTCTCTCGCCATCAGCGACTCAGGAATGACCCCAATCACCCGACCTCCGTGCGCGAGAACAGTGTCGGCGGGCACGCCCATCAATCCAATGTTGCCGCCGCCGTAGACTAGCTCGATCCCACGTTCGACCAACAACTTTCCCAGAGCTTCCGCAGCAGCGCGATACTTCGTTCGACTTCCCATGCTGGAGCCGCAAAAGACGCATAGTCGCTGGAAACCCATACCTAAGACTACAAAAAACAACGGCGCGATGCTCGCACCACGCCGTACGCTGCAGCTTGACGGAATATCTCCGCCGATTCGTCGTTGGTGCCTTCCACGCGACGCTAGTGCTCGTGCTTCTCGGGCAATCCGAGCCGCGCGGCTGTTTCGCCTTCAAAATCGAATTCGATCAGGACGGCCGGCTCATCGCCGATCACCCTGCCATCGTGACCGGCTTCGATGACGACTACCTGCGGCGCGACAAAATCACGCACGCAGCCATCCGCGAACGTCATATGAATTCGTCCGCGCGCCAGAAAGCCGACATGAGCATGCATGCATGCCTCGGTGCCCACCAGCGGCTTGATGTCCTCCGCCCAATGAAAGCCGACCGGGTAGATGGATCGCTTCACACGAGCGTTTCCGGTGCGCACCACATCCAGTTGCACACCGCCGAAGTCGCGGTGCTCGGCGTCGGGAATAGGAGCGAGAAGAGCATCGTTGGCGCCCATGGGCACCTCCTTTGGATTGCAAGAGTCAGAGCATACAAGACGATCCCGCCGCGTGGATAGTGAGCGGCTCTTCGCACCCCCGTCCCGGTGGCTGAAAGCAGTGCTCAGCCAAATTTTGCTTTGTGACGCACGTCATAGCCCCGACCACCAGCAAAGTGTTACGAATATCCGTTTGGCTGCCAAGAGCCGAAAATGGTTTTCCCGCGGCCGCGAAGTGGCCGAGCTGTCCGTTCAGGCAAGAGATTTTATGCGCGATGTCGTTCTCAAACTATGGCCAGAAATCGAATGGATTCAATCGGTTGAACTGCGCAACCAGGTAACACGTACCTGGGAGCGAGCACTCGAACTCAGCCCTCTCGCCCCCGAAGACCTGAACAAGATTCCGTTCACATTGCTGGTCCAGAACTGCCCCACAACATTTATGGAGCACAAGCGCTGTGTGGTCCACATAGCACGCAGGGCCACGGAGAGCATCACCGAGTTCATGGGACGCGCCCTGCCCATCGACATGGACACAGTCATCGCCGGGGCGATCCTGGCCGACGTCGGCAAGTTACTGGAGTACGAAACGGTGGACGGCCAGATGATACAGAGTAAGCGCGGGGAGTTGCTCCGTCACCCATTTACCGGCGTAGCACTGGCGATGGAATGCGGCGTGCCCGATGCAGTCTGCCACATCATCGCTGCACATGCCGCCGAGGGCGACCTGGTGAAGCGCACTACCGAGGCCTACATTGTGCATCACGCCGACTTCATGGCGTTTCTGCCGTTCAAGAATCTCGGGAAATAACGGAGATCTCATGGCGACCACCACAGCCCCGATCAAGACGGCAAGCAAGCCCCCAATTACTACAACAGTATCGGAGTGGGCAGCCCACCTCGAATTCGAGCAGCTCTCGGCCGAATGCATATATCAGGCCAAGCGCTTCCTGCTCGACAGCATAGGCTGCGCGCTGGGGGGGTATCAGCAGCACGATGTCGCTATCGCGCTCGATGTTCTGGATGAAATTGCAGGGCCGGGAAAAGCCACGCTGATCGGCAGCGGCAAACAGATGGACCCGGTCTCAGCGGCACTGGCCAATGCGCTGATGATCCGCTGCATGGATTACAACGACATCTACTGGAAGCAGGACCCCTCGCATCCGTCCGACATTTTTCCCGCTGCCATCGCCGCCTGCGAACGCATCGGTAGCGATGGACGTGAGTTGATCGTGGGGCTGGCGCTCGGCCACGAATTCGAGATGCGTCTCTGCGAGGCCGCTTTCCCAGGCATCAGGGAACGCGGCTGGCATCACGCCACCCTGACCGCATTCGTTTCCCCCATTGTCGCCGGGCGTATGCTTCGTCTCACACCATCGCAGATTCAGCACGCCGTCGGCATCAGTGCCAGCGCGCGCGCCACTCTGGGCGCAGTCACCGCCGGCAAGCTGACGATGATGAAAAACACGGTCGACCCCATGGCCACCCAGAGTGGCATGTTGGCCGCCCTGCTGGCGGAGAAGGGATATACCGGGCCGGAGCACGTGATCGACGGCAAAGAAGGCATGGCACATTGCTTTGGTCCTGAGTGGAAGCTGAACCTGCTGACCGACGGGCTGGGCGAATCGTGGCGTATCACACAATGTGGGATGAAGGCATTCCCTACCGAGGCCCTGACGCATACGCCAAT
Source organism: uncultured Acidobacteriaceae bacterium (assembly GCA_963780495.1). Classification (GTDB taxonomy): domain Bacteria; phylum Acidobacteriota; class Terriglobia; order Terriglobales; family Acidobacteriaceae; genus Bog-257. The sequence continues at coordinate 67,335 of CAWACF010000005.1, read as the reverse complement.
TTCTGCTGTGCTGGCGCTGGTGAAAGACCACGATCTCAGTCCTAACGACATTGCCCGAGTGCATATTCGTACGACCGCACGCGGAGCTGACATCCTCAGCGATCCCAGCAAGTACGATCCGCATACCAAAGAAACAGCGGACCACTCCCTGCCCTATGTCATTGCCGCCGCCATCGTCGAGCGGCAGGTCACGCCGCTGCAGTTCACGGCCGCAAAAATCATGGACCCGGTGATCCGGGAGCAGTTGAAGAAGATCGTGGTGGTCGGCGATCCCGGGATCGAGAAGGTCTTCCCTGCCCTGCAGCGCGTCATTGTCCGCATCCACACCATCGACGGGCGCGAGTTCACGCAGCAGCTCGACTATCCCAAGGGTGATCCGCGCAATCCGCTTACGGACAAAGAGGTCGAAGAAAAGTTTGAAGCGTTGGCGGAGCCGGTGATGTCGCGCGATGCACGGCGGCGCGCCATCGGCGCCATATGGAAACTCGAGAAGCAGGCGAGCGTTAAGGGGCTGATGAAGCTATTCCAGGCAGATCGATGAAATATCGTATGACGGCGTTGAAGGGGCTCACCTTCAGGTGGGTCGCACAGAAATGAAGCGGGCTTCAGCCCGCGACGGAAAGCAATAGCTATGTCGCAGACCATTGTCGAGAAGATCGCGCAAGCTCACATGGCCGAAGGTCCCTCGCGCGCTCTGCGTGCGGGAGACTTCCTTTCCATCCGGCCCTTCCACGTGATGACGCATGACAACTCGGCGGCCGTGATGAAGAAGTTCAAGGCAATTGGCGCCGCGCACGTGCACGATCCGAAACAACCGGTTTTCACCGCTGACCATGACATCCAGAACAAGGAGGAGTCGAACCTGACCAAGTATCGCGTGATGGAAGCCTTTGCCCGCGAGCATGGCATCGACTTCTATCCGCCGGGCACAGGCATCGGGCACCAGATCATGGTGGAGAGAGGTTACGTGCTGCCCGGAAGCTTCGTCGTCGCCTCCGACTCGCATTCCAACATGTACGGCGCTCTGGGAGCTGTCGGAACGCCGGTCGTACGGACGGACGCCGCCGCGATATGGGCAATCGGTGAGTTCTGGTGGCAGATCCCGCGCTCGATTCGGGTGGTGCTGAAAGGTAAGCTGCCGCCGGGCGCCACGGGCAAAGACGTCATCATCACCTTATGCGGCCTTTACAACCGCGAAGAGGTGCTCAACGCCGCACTTGAGTTCAGCGGCCCTGGCGTGGCATCGCTCAGCATGGACTCGCGTCTGAGTATCGCCAACATGACCACCGAGTGGGGAGCCCTGGTCGGCTGGTTCCCGGTCGACGAGACCACGCTGGCCTACCTCGAAGCCCGTAATCGCGAATTGCGAGCGCAAGGCATCAAACGCATTCCCGAAGCGAAGCTCGCAGAGTGGCGCAGCAATTCTCCTGCACCTGATCCTGACGCGACGTACGCTGGTTGCATTGTGCTCGACCTGTCTCAGGTCACACCGCACGTCTCCGGCCCGGACGCGGTGCAAGTAATGCAATCGGTCGCGGCTGTCGCGAAGAAGAGAGTAGCGATTCAGAAGGCCTATCTGGTCTCCTGCGTGAACTCACGATTGGAAGACCTCGAAGCAGCTGCGAAGGTACTCGGCGGTAAGAAAGTCTCCCACAAAGTGCAGTTCTATCTCGCTGCGGCCAGCCGCTCCGTTCAACAGGAGGCGACGCAACGCGGAGTGTGGCAGACGCTGCTCGACGCCGGCGCGATGCCCCTTCCGCCCGGGTGTGGTCCCTGCATCGGCCTGGGTACCGGACTTCTTGAACCGGGAGAGGTTGGGATTTCAGCGACCAACCGAAACTTCAAAGGCCGCATGGGATCTCGGGATGCGCAATGCTACCTGGCGAGTCCAATGGTGGTAGCGGCTTCGGCGGTCGCGGGCTACATCTGCGGGCCCACCGAGTTTGAATCTCGCGAGATATCGCGGCATTTCGACGAATTCGCCGCCGCCTCCGCCGAACCCGAGAAAGTCGACATTCTTCCCGGATTTCCGAGGCAAGTTCGCGGACGGCTGGTATTCCTGCCGCAGGACAACCTGAACACCGACGGTATCTACGGCAAAGACTACACCTACCGCGAAGACATGACGCCCGAGATGATGGCGCGGGTAGTGATGGAGAATTACGATCCCCAATTTGCCGCGCGATCCGCCGCGGGAGACATTATTGTCGGCGGTTTCAACTTTGGCACCGGCTCCAGTCGCGAGCAGGCGGTGACAGCGCTCAAGTGCAAAGGCATTCCGTTGATCATCGCCGGCAGTTTCTCGCAAACCTATCTGCGCAATGCATTCAACAACGGCTTCTTGTGCATCGAGGCGCCGGCGCTGGTTAAGCGGCTGCGGTCGCGTTTTGAAGATCCCATCGCGCGTAACGAGCGGACCATCATCTCTGTCGTTCCCATTGAAGTCGATTTCGCAGCCAGCGCCATCCGTTACGCAGAGGAGGAATTTTCCTTTCCGGCGCTGGGTAGCGTGCCGCAATCTTTGGTTGCCGTTGGCGGGATCGAGAACTTGATTCATCAGAAGTTGTCGGGATATGCCGTTACGGCACGACTTTAACCTGCCCCATATTGTGGGACTCATATCTGTATCAGGAGCAAGCCTTCATGGCAAAACACACGATCGTAACCATGCCGGGAGATGGTATCGGCAATCAGGTTCTACCCGAGGCAATCCGGGTACTCGACGCAGTCGGGTTTGAAGCCGAGTACGTGCATGCCGACATCGGCTGGGAGTGCTGGATAAAAGAGGGTAACGCCCTTCCCGAGCGCACCGTTAACCTTTTGCGCACATACAAGGTCGGCCTCTTTGGCGCCATCACCTCGAAGCCGAAAAGAGAGGCGGAAGCGGAATTAAGCCTTGCGTTGAAGGGTAAAGGCTATCAATACTTCAGCCCTATCGTTTCCATGCGGCAGAAGTTCAATCTCGACGTCTGCCTGCGGCCGTGTCTTTCGTTTCCTGGCAATCCTCTGAACTTCATCCGCAAGAGACCTGCGGGCGGCTTTGAAGAACCTAAGGTCGATGTGGTTGTCTTCCGCCAGAATACGGAAGGACTCTACGCCGGCGTGGAGTGGAGCGGTCCGCCGCCAGCAGTGCGCGACGCGCTACGTACCCATTCAAAGTTCAAGCCCTTCGAGAATGTCGCGGGCGAAGACCTGGCGGTCTCGGTGCGGATCATCACGCGGCCGGCGGCGCGACGCATCTGCGAAGCAGCTTTCAAATATGCGCGGCAGTTCGGTTACAAGTCGGTCACCCTCTGCGAGAAGCCCAATGTCTTGCGCGAGACCTCCGGCCTGATGGAAGAGGTTGCGAAGGAAGTCCAGAAGAAGTACAGCGACATTCCGCTCTGGTCCACCAACATCGACGCGCAGACCATGTGGCTTACCAAGAATCCCGAAGACTATGGCGTGATCGTCGCCAGCAATCTTTTTGGCGATGTGATCAGCGACGCCTTCGCTGGTTTGGTCGGGGGCCTGGGCTTCGCCGCGTCGGGCAACATAGGCGATGAAGTGGCCGTCTTCGAACCGACGCATGGCTCCGCCCCCAAGTATGCAGAACTTGATCCGCCGATCGTCAACCCGATTGCGATGATTCTGTCGGCAGCCATGATGCTCGACCACATCGGCGAGCGCGCCAAAGCAGACAGGGTCCGCACCGCGATTGCCGCGGTCATCGCTGAAGGCCGGGTGCATACCTACGACATGATGCGTATTTCGGGCGGCACGAAGTCGATCGCTCAAGGCGCGGCCTCTACTACGGAAATGACCGACGCCATCCTGGCGCAGCTGGGAGCCGGGGTAGAGGTAGCGATCGCTGGAAGAACCGGCGTTTAGCCGGGGCGTTACGGCGGGCAATTAATCGGGGGCCTTAGCCCCGGAGGTTCCGTTTGAGCTCAACAGCACCAACGACAATTACGATGCGCCGAGGCGAGGCCGGCCGCTCCGGGGTCGACGTACGCTCCGACTTGCACGTAACGTTCGAGGAACGCCCTTCTGGAGGCTTACAGATCGAGTTGCGTTCTCGCGTTGATCTTTACTACGGTGAACGCATTCGGCAACAGGCAGCCCATGTTCTGCACTCCCTCGGCGTCAGGCACGCCAGGCTCACCATCATTGACGAAGGCGCACTGCCGTTCGTTATTGCTGCACGCATAGAAGCGGCGGTACGACGAGCGGGTCTGGCTCAGAAGAATGCCTCGCTGCCTGAACAGACGCCTCTTCCAAGGCCATCGCCACGCGATCGACTGCGGCGTTCCCGCCTCTACCTGCCGGGAAACGAGCCGAAGTACTTCATTAACGCCGGCCTCCACGCGCCCGACGCGGTCATTCTCGATTTGGAAGACTCTGTTCACTATGGCGAAAAAGATGCGGCTCGTATTCTTGTGCGCAACGCTCTTCGTGCCGTCGATTTCGGAGCAGCCGAGCGCATGGTCCGCATCAACCAGTTGCCGATGGGATTGGCAGATCTCGAAGAGATCGTTCCGCAGGCGCCCGATCTCATTCTCATTCCAAAGGTCGAGATACCGCAGCAACTCTCCGAAGTCGCAGACCATATCGACTCCATTTGCAAACGTTGTGGTCTCGCGAGGCCGATCTGGCTGATGCCGATTCTGGAGTCCGCTCTCGGAATCGAGAATGCGTTCGCAATCGCGGTAGCCTGCGATCGGGTAGTGGCCCTGACCGTCGGCCTGGAGGACTATACAGCTGATCTCGGCGTGCCGAAAACGTCGAATGGAACCGAATCCTTTTACGCTCGCACGCGTATGGTGAACGCCGCGCATGCCGCACATGTACAAGCCATTGATTCGGTGTTCGGAGACGCCGGCGATAGCGACGGCCTCCTGCACTGGGGCCAAAACTCACGAGCCCTGGGCTTCGAAGGGATGGGCTGCATTCATCCCATCCAGATCGAGATCATTCATCGCGCCTTCGCTCCCACAGCCTCAGAGCTGGATAAGGCGCTGAAAATCGTCGCCGCCTACGACGAAGCACAAGCCCGCGGACTCGGAGTGGTGAGCCTCGGCTCCAAGATGATCGATGCTCCGGTGGTGCAGCGCGCAGTGAAGCTGGTGGCCCGCGCTCGCCAGATGGGCTTGCTGGCCGAGCAAGGGGCAGGAGATTGACGATGAGCTCAGCAGTGGTAACCGAATTAATCACCAATGCGATGGGCCGCCGCGTTCCTACAAACGTCAACGGCCGCGACGCCGCGCCGTACCAGGGCGTCAACGCACATCGACCGACCGGCCGCAAATCCGGACCGCTTATCCGCAGCAACAGCGACTATCCTGCCAACGGCGACAAGCGCCTGCCCGATCTCGAAACCGCGCTGCGGCTCTGCGGACTGCGCGATGGCATGACCATCAGCAGCCATCACCATCTGCGCAATGGCGACCGCGTCGCGCTGTTGGCTCTGCAGACAGCCGCTCGCATGGGCACACGGGATCTCGTCTGGTTCCCCAGCGCATCTTTTCCTTGTCACGAGCCAGTCATCGACCTGATGAAGTCCGGCGCTCTACACCACATCGAAGGCAGCATGAATGGCCCGCTCGGGGATTACTGCTCGCACGGACACATGCGCGGACTCGGCGTGCTGCGCTCGCACGGCGGCCGCTGGCAGGCCGTACAGGACGGCGAGGTCCACATCGACATTGCCGTCATCGCCGCGCCCACGGCCGACTTCTTTGGCAATGCCAATGGGTCGCATGGCCCCTCCGCCTGCGGCTCGCTCGGCTTTGCACTCGCTGACTCCACCTATGCCGACCGCGTCATTGTCGTTACCGATAATCTGGTTCCCTTCCCCTGCATCCCCTGGCAAATCCAGGGCAACAATGTCGACTACGTTGTGCAAGTGGACTCAATCGGCGATCCTTCGAAGATCGTCAGCGGAACCACCCAGATCACGCGCAGTCCCGACCGCCTGCGCATCGCAGAGCTGGTCGCTCGATTCGTACGCGACAGTGGCATCATGCGCGACGGCTTCTCCTTCCAGGCGGGGGCCGGCGGCATCGCTCTGGCCTTCGTCGACTATCTCGCGCGCATGATGAAGCAGGCGGGCGTGAAGGCCGGCTTCGTGCGCGGTGGATCGACGAGGTACCTGGTCGATCTTCTCCATGAAGGCCTCATCGGCTACATCCTCGACGGGCAGACCTTTGATCTCGACGCGGTGCGCTCCATCGCCAGCGACCCGCGTCACGTGCCCACCAGTCCATTCACCTCCTACAATTTCCACGGCAAGGGAAACTTCGCTTCGATGATCGACGCCTGCGTGCTGGGCGCCACCGAAGTCGATGTGAACTTCAACGCGAATGTCGTGACTCACTCCGATGGTCGCTTGTTGCACGGCATCGGAGGCTGGCAGAATTGCCTTTTTGCCGGTTGCACCATTCTCGCTGTGCCATCCTTCCGTGACCGAATACCCGTCATCGTCGACGAGGTGACCACGGTGACCGGCCCGGGTGAGCTAATCGACGTAATCGTCACCGAGCGAGGGATCGCCATCAATCCCGAACGACAGGATTTGCAAGATGCGGTCAAAGGCAAAGGCCTGCCCATCCGCACCATCGAGGAGATCAAAGCAGAAGTCGAGAACATCTGCGGGGGCAAACCGGCCAAGCCTCGCCTGCTCGATAATCCAGTCGCTGTCGTGAAGTGGGTGGATGGGACACTGATCGACACGGTCTGGCAGCTGGCCGACGCAAACTCCTGCGCTCCCACATCGAGCGGCGGGGAATGACCGCGTAAAACTCAAATGATGAAGCCGGGCTGCGATGCCCGGCTTGAATTTTCCAATCGGAACGGCTACGACTACTTCGGTGGCTCCTGCCCCGGCGTCTCCTGCTTGTGCGCTTCAGCCACGGCTCTCTCCGCTCCCTGAAATCCTATGCGCGAATGGGTACCATCGCAGAAGGGTTTGTTGGTCGAGCCGCCGCAACGGCAGAGGGAAAATGCGGTCTTGCCGGTAAGGTCGAACGGGTTGCCGTCTGCATCCACCAGCTCGATTGATCCCTCGGGAGCTTCTACCCGAAACGGCCCGTTATTGCGGACCGTGATTTTCACTTGCGCCATTAATCCTCCAAATTTTTCAGCGCCGATGCGCCGTTGGACCATTGTAATTGAGTGGATCGGGAATCGTGGATAGCGCGAGAGGGCGATCAATCGACAAGATAACGAGACCGTAAGCGGACCAGCTTTGGCTCGGGACTAATAGCTGACGGCCCACCACTACTTCTTGAAGGCAACATTGACCAGCAGCTTGTCGCCTTCGACATCCACCACGTTGCAGAACGTACGGTCTCCCCGGCGGCTGAAGTCAAGACCGACACGACTGGCGCCTACTCGCAGATTGCGGATGCGTAAGTGATCAAGCCAGTCCGGCACTTGCGGATTTACGATATTCAATTCCTTGCGCGGCGCGCTGGGGTGGATACCCAGCACCGAGCACAAAATCAGGAACATCGCGCCCGACGCCCACGCCTGAGGTGAGCACGACACCGGATAGTGCACCGGCTCGTCATACTCACGACGCTGCACCCCACAAAACAGCTCCGGCAGGCGATAATCGCGGAAATTTGACGCGGCCTGGTAGAGAGAGGTCAAAATGCGCAGAGCGCCCTCGCGCATGTCGTTCAACGCCATGCCGTGCGCAATGATGGAGTTGTCGTGCGGCCACACCGATCCGCGATGATAGCTGAGCGGATTAAAGACACGCTCTTCCTGGGACATGGTTCGCCATCCCCAACCGCTGAACATATCGTCGCGCATCATGCGGTTTGAGACTATGCGTGCGCGCTCCCGGTTGATGATTCGCGTGAACAGCAACTGCCCCGGATTGGAGGAGATTACTTCGAGCGGCCGCTTCTCGGCATCAAGGGCCATGGCGTAGAAGCCCCGACTGGGTACCCAAAAAGCACGATCGAAGCGCTTCGCCAGTTCTGTCGCCTCGCGCTTCAGCCGGTCGGCCGTCTTGACGTCTCCAAACGTGCGCAGCAGCGACGACATGCGATACTTTGCGTCGTAGACGTAGCCCTGCACCTCGCACAGCGCGATCGGCGTCTTTGCGACAGTCCCGTCGCGATGCATGTTGGCGTCCCATGAATCTTTCCACCCTTGGTTGATCAAGCCCTTGGGCGAGCGCCGCTGATATTCGACGAAGCCGTCATCGTCGAGGTCGCCGTATTTGTCGATCCACTCCAGAGCCGCATAAGCATTGGGCAGCAGCTCTTCAACCAGCTGCTCGTCGGCAGTCCAGTTAAAGGTTTCGCTTAGCAAGATGAGGAAAAGCGGAGTGGCATCGATGGAGCCGTAGTACGGCCCGAACGGCATTTCGCCGTCGCGCGTCATCTCTCCGTTACGATATTCGTGCAGGATCTTGCCCGGCTCTTCATCGCGCCAATCGTTGTATTCCTTGCCCTGATAGCGCGCCAGCACGCGCAACGTATCCAGCGCGAGTTGTGGATTCAGAGACAACGACTGATAGGCGGCAATGATCGAGTCGCGGCCAAAGATCGTCGCGAACCAGGGAATGCCGGCAGCAATAATATGTTCGTCACCGTCCGGAATCTGGAGAGCATGGAAATCGCCGACAGCCGTCTTCAACAAAGCATCGAGAACGTCGTTGTCCGTCTGAAAGTTTGTCGAGGCTGATTCCCAGCGTGCGAAATTCGCTCGGCGCTGGCGCAGCTGGTGATCCATTTCGTAGATCTGTGCTCGTGACTTTCGGCCTTCCACCAACGGTGTGATGTTGAGGTCGAGTTCAACTCGCTTGAGCGGCTCAAGACGAAGCTCCCAGCGCAGAGTGCGCTCCTTGATCTCGGTCGGCTTGGGCGAGACCTTAATCAATGTCTCGCGCATGACCCCGTCGAGCCCGCGATAATAAAAGGCTATGCCGCTGTCTTTAATCACAGGCTTGTAATATTGGCCGTGCTTCTGGCGAGCCACGCCACGCACCTGGAATACGTCTACAAAATCGGCATCGAGCAGAACCTCCACCGTGAAGTCGACCGGAGTCAGGTTGAAGTTCTCGAAGGTCATGCGGTCGAAGAAAATCTCGGAGGCCAGCAACTGTTCGCGGCGAATATGGACCGTGTTCTCGGGAAGGTCAAACGAATCGCGAAGCGTGATGTTGCCGGTCGTCAGCTCGATTTGTGCGGAGAATGTTTTCTCCGTAGCCGACGAAAGCACCACGGTGCGATGACCGCCAATGCGCAGCTCGAGTTGACTGAGAAAGCGCGTGTCATCGTGGAAGAAGCCGACGTCAGGCGATCCGGGCGGATAGATATCGCCAGAGACGCTGGTAGCGCTGAACGTCTTACCGTCGATCAGGGTGAGGTTGTCGACTTTGCGTGGTTCGAGGGCCTGAAATGCGAGCCGCGGCTCCACGTGCGGCGAAGGAATCTCGATTAAGTCTTCATAAGGAATCGTCAGGTACGAGCTCATGCCTGCTTAAACGGCCTCCTAGGCTACCATCGTGATTGGGCTGCTGGACTTTTGCAGCGGACTGTCCTCGCCCACCATTTTCTGGTACAGGGCGACATAATCCGCAACCATTCGTTCCACCGAGAAATGCTGCCGGCAATACTGACGCACGTTCGCTGCGCTGAACGTCCCCGGCAACTCTCTCACCCTTTGGGCCATCTCGTCCACAGATTGGCACAGAAAGCCGGAATGGTTATCGCTAACCACTTCTCCAACGGCGCCGCCCGGAAGTGCCAGGACGGGGGTGCCACATGCCATAGCCTCAATCATCACTAAGCCGAAGGGCTCGTCCCACTGAATCGGAAACACCATGGCCATGGAATGGCCCAGCAACTCGTTCTTAGTCGCCAGGTCCGCTTCGCCAACGTATTCGATAAACTTACCGTCGATGTGCGGTTTGATCTGCGTATCGAAATAATTCTGGAATATGGGCTGCACTTCGCCGGCAATCTTCAGCGGCATCCCTGATTTCTTTGCAACTTCAATCGCCAGATGCGTCCCCTTGATCGGCGCAATACGTCCCAGGAATGACAGATATTCCTTTTTCTGACTTTGCAGGCGATAGGCGTTCAGGTCGATGCCATGATGGATGGTTTGCATGCGCGGCATGGTTTCGCGCCGTCGCTGAAATTCGCTGATGGTGATGTACTCAACCTGCGGGAAAAACCTGTACACGTCACTCAGTGGCTGCTCGTGAACGTGATGGATTGTGTAAACGAACTTGCTGTCCGGCACGAAGCGCGTAAACATAAGGGCCGAAACGTTATTGAGATGGATGATGTCGCAGTCAGTAGCGGCGTCGGACACTGCCCATGACGCGTGATTGAAATCCTGGAGATTATCGAAAACTTCTCCGCTTATCGGCCACTGCTGATTCTTGTAGAGCCATCGTTTTTCTACTCCAACGGTACTCTCGCCGTTGGTGTAAACCACGACGTCGACACCCGCACACTTCAACCCTTCCGCCAGCTGCGCAATAAACAGTTCTGTCCCACCGTACTTCTTGGGCGGAACTGGCAAAAAAGGAGGGGAAACCAGAGCAACTCTCATTCAGGGACCCTTTTTGTTTGACAGGCTAATGGTTAGAAGGACACTATCTCGTGCTAGCTGGAGAGCTCACTCAACTGAATAGTTTGATGCAACACGGCAGCTAATCTATGCCTGGCCCTGGTGGGATTCCAGTTCTCGAATAGGTAAGATCATTCGAATGTTCACGCTAGAGGCGCACGCTCACTCATTCACCGAACCGCTGAGCTGGCTCAAGAATGGCAGGCGCAGCGCAGGCTGCTCTTGGAAGGGACTGGGCATTTTCCACTTCTCGCTCAAAATCGCGTGCGCGATGCAGGCTTGTGTGCTCGGCAAGCACCCGCTCCCGGGCGCAGTCCCCTATCCGGCGCGCTTCTTCGTCGCTACATTCCGTCAGGTAGCGTACGACGTCATCCGTACCGATTGGCAGCAGTATCTCCTTACCCGGGATGAAGAAGGTATCGAGCCCCGGCCAGTTGTCGGAGACGATTGCTGCTCCGCAAGCAGCCGCCTCAAACAGCCGCACCGAGGGCGAATAGCCCGCCATCGACATGTCACGCCGTGTTACGTTCAACGTAAACCTTGAGGACGAATAGAAGGCGGGATGCCACATGGGACTTATATGCGGGATATGCTCCACGTTTTTCGGCCAATCCAGAGCGCTCGGATACTGTGGTCCGGCAACGATGAAACTTTGGTTGGCTAATTGCCTTGCGGGAGCGCACAGCAACTCTTCCAGCTTCGGCTGACGATCGGGAGCGTACGTCCCCATATAGCTCAAGTCGCATGCGAATCTGTCGTTAATGGGAAGTCGGCGATACTCCTGCGGGTCGAATGAGCAGTAGAGCGGTACAGCCCGAGATGCACCAAGGCGCGTCTCGATTTCCCGCAACATCGGACCGCCCGTGAAGCTGAAATAGATATCAAGCCGCGGAATCTGCCTGGCCTCGATGTAATCCGTCCGGCCATGCACGCGAAGCGCCGCCACTGTGATGGGAGTGTCAATGTCGTAAAACGCTTTTACCGCGGCATTGGAGTCGGCAATTTCGTCGAGAGCGGCGATCCCATCGGGGAAATACGATCCGACTAGGGCGACATCGGCATCCTCCAGTTCACGCCGGACACGAGGTTGAGTCGCCTCCCAATCCTGGTAGAGCTGAACATTGCAGAACGTAGGATTTGGCAAGTCTCGATTCGACGCATACCATTCGACGTCTTTCTCGAAAAATGTAATCGTGTGCCCGCGCTTGTGCAGCGCGCCCAACAGCGCACGGAAGGTAGTTCCGTGCCCATTGCCCCACGTGGAGGTAACCGATAATCCGAAGACAACAATCTTCATGAGCTTAGGGGATAGGACGAGGAGTTAGTGGTTCGAGACGAAATTCATGCTGATCCCTGACCCTATCCCCTCTTCTTTCTTACGCCGGCTGCTGTAACTCGCGACTGCGCCACGCCAGGACCTCTCCGGTCGAATGGAGCAGGATCTCTCTTACCTGCAGGGCTCGCAGAGCGTATGTATGTTCCAGAAGCGCTCGCTTGCGCATGGCGTCGCCCATTTCCTTAGCGAGCTTGCCGTCGACAGTTCGCAACAGATCCACGATCTCTCTCGCGTTACGCGCGACCAGAATTTCGCAGCCCGGCTCGAAGAACGTGTCGATGCCTTCCCAATAGTCGGTGATCACGCACGAGCCCGCTCCGGCTGCTTCAAACACTCGTGTCGGGGGCGAGAAACCTACACTGGCCATCGACTCGCGATTCAGGTTCAACACCATTCTGGCTGAACAGTTCACGGCATTGTGATCGTTGGTGCGCACGTGCCCAAGCCAGTGCACGTTCGCCGGGAGCCGCTTTCCTCCCCAACCTTCACCACCCAGGGCAAAGCTGAACTCCGGCGCCATCTCCGCTGCCGCAAAGAAAAAGTCCTCAACCCTTTTCTCGCGATCGGGCAACCGATTGCCGACAAAAACCAGATCGCACTTCTTCGCCGGATCGACGGCGACCGGATGATGGCTGGCAGGATCGAGGCCGTTGTAAATCGGATGGCAGACTCGAGCCCCCAGCCGCTCATAGTGTTCAACGATCGGCGGGCCCCCTCCGTACGTGAAGACGTAGTCGTACTCCGGGATCAACGATCGAAACGGATGTAACACATTGATCTCAACGGCTGCTAATGTTGCCGGCGCGTCGACGTCCCAGAACGCCACCTGGGTCGTGTCCGACTTGCACTCCAGAACACGCGCTTCCAGCAGCGCATCTTCCACGCCTACGCCGCTGTGTTTGATAACCAGGTCGGCATCGCAGGCTCTCCGGAGCAATGCTGGAATATCTCGCGGCGAGTCGTAGATGATCACCTCCGCATAGCGGAAGTCTTCGTTGTCCCGATGCTGCTGTCGCCCGTAGGCATCCGGCTCTGCAAAGGTGATCTGGAAACCAAGTTCTGCCAGGTTTTTATAAATACCGCGATAATAAGTTGCTGCCCCGTTCCAATAGGAAGACGTCAAACTGGACCCGAATACAAATAGTTTCATTGCCTGATTTCCTCGCAGATTGCGATCAATTGTTCTGCACGGTGCGCGCAGGTGTGCCGTTGTAGGATTGTTTGCCGGCCTCTCGCCCCGATCTGCCGGCGTGCCGATTCGTCGCGAAGCAGGTGCTGCAGTTCCGCCGTCATTTCAGCGCCCGAATTCACGACCACGTAATCCTCGCCTGGCCGGAACAGCTGCTCCACATCGTTCCACGGAGCGCAGATCAAACTTGCGCCGCAGGCCAGGGCTTCGAAGACACGGATGGTGGGAATGCCACTCAACCCGTTGCTGTATTGACGTCGCGGAACATGCAAGGAAAGCGCGCTGCGCGAATACGCACGCGGAGTCATCAAGCTGGGAAGATATCCGCGATATTCAATTCCCGCTTCCGCAAGCGACCGTCGCCCCTGCTCCGAATAACGGACGCCATAAGCAACGGCTTTGCAGCCGCGCAGTTCTGCAACCGGCGAGATCAAGTACTCCATCAATTCGCGCGAGCGCTCTTCGTCGCCCCAGTTGCCGATCCACAAAAGATCCATCTCTCGTGATTCGTCGAGAGGATGGAAGTGAGAAATATCCGCCGCTTCGTGAAACGTCCACGCCTGTGGCACGCCGAAGCCGTCGAGATAGATGCGCCGGATGGGCTCGCCGAAGGCCAGGACGCCATCGAAAAGGTGCAGCGGGAATTTCAGGATTTCTCCCGCGTTGGTGTAAGCGCGATGATGCGTGTCGTGAAACAGCGCACGGAATCCGTATTGCTTCTTGTAGCTCAGTACTGCACTCGCAATGGCGGGGTCCGTCCACTCGTGGATGATGACGACATCGGCATCGCGCAGTTCCTGCTCCAGCGTCTCCTGCAAAGTGACGTCGCGCTGATAAAAGCGGACATCGACCTCGGGAAACTCGCAACGGAATTGCTCGATCGCCCGGCTCGCAATCTCCCCCTCGCGCATCAGGTTGGCCAGCGACCACGAGCCCATCTCCTCATAGCATCGGACCTCGTGTCCCAATCGAACCACTTCGCGCACCAGACCGCGCAGGAAGTGAGCGTTTCCGTGGTTCCAGTCCGACAGCCAGGAATGCGCGAAGATGCGGAAGCGCAGCTTGCCCTTCATGCGGCCATTAACCTTTTCGCCGTAAGCGTCTGATAGATATCAAGATACTCATCCACCATGCGATCTGCCCCGAAGTGCCGCCGCGCCCGCTGATATGCCAGCTCCGCCTGATTGCGCAGCAATGTGCGATCGTTTCGCAGCACCGCGATCACGTCGCGCAAGTCGTCGACATCGTCGCTCCGGAAGTAACACGCCGTCTCGCCCCACAGCTCGCGGAACGGAGGAATGTCGTTTGCGACAATGGCGCAACGTGACAGCGCAGCTTCCACCAGCGCCAGCCCAAACGGCTCGTAGCGAGAAGTCGCCGCATAGATTGACGAACGCGCGAAGAGCGACCGTAGCTGTTCCGGCGTCTGCTTGCCCTTCAATTCCAGCATGCCTTCGCAAACGATTCGCTTGGTCTCGGCCCGATAAGCCTGATCGGGATGCTGCGTTTCTCCGGCAATGACCGCAGGCCATCCACAGGCACACTTTGCCAGCAGCGACACCTGCTTGGCCGGATCCCACAGCCGGCCCACAGTGAGGACAAGGTCTTCTTTATCGCCATGCGGATTGAACAACTGCGGACTGCGGCCGTTATAAATAACGCGGCCGTCTGCCCGCGGCCCGTAATGCCTCTCGATCTGCTCCAGCATCCATCGGGACGGAGCCAGCACGGTAGTCGCCCCGTTCAGCCCTCGTTGAACTATGTTCCGGTACCAGCCGATCCAGTCGTTCTGCGGCGGCTCGTGGCCATGCACGGCAACCCACCAGCTCACCACATCGCTGTGCGCCACTACGATCTTCGGCAGATCGACGTCCAGAGCTCCGTAACAATATTGGTTGAGGTGCAGAACATCGGGACGCGCCTCCCGAATTACGTTGAGCAGATACTCGGAGGACGCGGCTATGTCTTCCGCCGAGTCCTGCATCCACTCAAGCCGAAATGCGGTAGGCCGGAAATCAAAATTGCGAAGCCCTTCCATCCAGGCCAGCTGTCTGGGTTCAGGCATGTGCCCAAAGCTCACCAGGGTGACCTGCGCACCACGTCGAACTAGCCCGGTGGCTAATTCGCGCGCGTAGGTCCACACCCCGCCGACCGTGTCCGCCGTGAGCAAGACTCGCATGATTAAGCCGTCAACCCGTATGCCGTGAGTTCGTGGACCATCTGCGCCGCTTTATCCACCGCCGTCTGCGACCGCAGCCACTCCACCAGCTCGGCAATGCCGTCGGCGAAACGATAGCGCGGGGCGTAGCCCAGCACTCGTCGCGCTGCTGAAATGTCCGCAAAACAGTGACGAATATCGCCTGCACGATACCTACCCGTGATCTCCGCCGGAATCGATTCGCCCAGGGAGCGCGTCAACTGTTGCGCCACATCGCCGATCGTGATCGGATGTCCGGAGCCAATGTTCAACGACTTTCCGTCGCCTTCGCTGCGCTCCATCGCCAGCAGGTTCGCCTGCACCACGTCGTGGACGCTGACGAAATCCCGCATCTGGCGGGCGTCTTCGAAGACCATGGGCGCGCGCCGGTTCAGCAGTCGCGAGGCGAAAATCGCGGCCACGCCGGTGTAGGGGTTCGAGAGCGCCTGCCGCGTGCCATAGATGTTGAAATACCGCAGTGCCACCACTGGAATACCGTAGGTTCGCCCGAACAGCAGTGCCAGTTCCTCCTGGTCTTTCTTGCTCAAGGCGTAGACGGAGGTGCACTGCAAGGGCTTCGACTCGTCAGTTGCTATGGGCTGCAACACATGTCCGCATACCGGACAAACCATCTCCCAATGCTTCGACTTCAACTGCTTTGTACTCCGCGGTGCAGGTGCGACTTCACCGCACACGTCGCATAGATATTTCCCTTCGCCGTAAATCGACATCGATGAGGCCACAATGAGCTTCTCGATCTTCACGTTGGTATCCAACAGCGCCTGCAGTAAATTTGCGGTGCCTTGCGTGTTCGAGCCCATGTACTGCGCGATCTCGTACATCGACTGCCCGACGCCAACCGCCGCAGCCATATGAAAGATCACGTCCGCATCGGCGACCGCGCGCTTCACCTGATCGAGGTTTCGCATGTCGCCGCAGATCAACTCCACGTCGCCCGGCAAATATGCCGGCCAGCCATCGTGGTGCACTTGAGGCGTAAGGTTGTCAAAGATTCGCACCTCGTGGCCTTGCCGAACCAGCGCATCTGCGATGTGTGAGCCGACAAAGCCGGCACCGCCGGTGATCAGAATTCGTTTCGACATCTACTGGGCCCCCACTGAAATATCCATAAAATCTTTGAAGAAAGTCTCACTCTGCGCCGCTTGCGCGTCGACATCCTGCGCCTTGCGCCGCCCCGGCGCGTAGCGCTCCACCGCCCAGGTCGCGAAGTCCGCGAAATCCTGCGGATTCTTCGGCGGGCTGGCGTAGTGCCGCTCAACGCCAAGGTGCTCCGGCGTGAAGCACAGCGTCATGGTGACGGCGAACTCGTCAATCGCGTTCATCTGTCGATCGAACCACTTCTCGGAATCTGTCCGGAACCAATCGGCCCAACTCACCCCCGTTCGCAGATGGCGCACACCCAACCGGCGCAGCCACTCGACCGACGACTCCAGGCGATGATCCTCGTAGTGGAACCACTGGCAGATCCCCAATCCCTGCGGAAAGCACTCGACCGCGGGTTTCGGCGTTCCGTCCTCGCGCAGCAGCCCCATGTAGTAGTGCCGGTAGTATGCGCTGCCTTCGGCTTCCTTATGACGAGTGGTCGCCGTCCACGAAGCCGGCAGATCGTGCAGGCTGTACCAATGCACGCGTTCCACTTCGCTCAGCAGCAGTTCCGCCGTGCGCTTCATTCCGAAGGTCTGCACTTCATCCGCTCCGAACGATGACGCTCCGGCTTCGGAAACCCACACCGGTTTGCGTGTCACCGCCCGTACCTCCGCAATCTTGTCCGGCCACTCATCCAGCTTCCAGTGGTTCCAGTCCAGCGGAAAGCCGTGCACCGCAACTACATCGATCTCGTCGATCACGCCGTGCGCCGTAAGTAGTTCGATGAAGTGTGGATCGATGGGAGAGATGCCGCCCAGCACGATCTTGAGCTCCGGATTGATCGCCCGAATAGCCCGCGCTCCCGCCTTCGCCATCTCAGCGAACATCCTCCAGTCGGGATCGATCTTGAAGTCCCAATGCGAAAGATTGTTGGGCTCATTCCAGAGCATTACCGCTTCTACCATGCAGTCTTTCCTCTCGCTTTCTACAACGTACCCTTCAACTCGAGATCCAGGATGTACTCGCTACCGCGCATCGTTTCGCGGGGCGCGCAGATCCAGGTTTCCGATTCCGGATGATCGACGATCTCAAGACCTGAGCTGCGCAGCACCGCCTCGGCCGCCGCCCGGTTCGGAATCCACCAGTTCGTCTGATCGTTGGCATAGCTGCGTTCGACGAAGTGCATTGCCGGGTACGCCGGATCGGCGAACATCTTCGTCTCCCAGAACAGGTAGTTCTCCTGCCACTGCTTCACTTCGTCCGAGCCGCGCAGCATCGACTGGAAGACCAGCCGTCCTTCGGGCCGGATCTTCTTCACCACCTGGTCGAGCGCGTACACGGGATATCGCAGGTGATAAAAGACGCCCATGAAGAAGACGTAATCGAACTGGCCGGCAAGGTGCTGCAGCTCGTACACCGAGCGCCGCTCAAACTCGACTTCGAGATCGAGGGTGCGAGTGGCAAAGCGCGCCTGTTCCAAATAGCGGTCGTCGACGTCGATTCCCAGCACCCGTTTCGCGCCACGTCGCTTCATCTCGATGGAATAGAAGCCCCCATTGCAGCCGATATCAAGCACCTCGGCACCCGAAAGATCCTGCGGAATCGCCTTGGCAAGGTGCCGCCACTTCAGGTTAGGAAAATCACCCAGAAAGTGATCAGGCGCCGTCGGTACGCCAAATAGGTCGATGTTGTGGAACCAGTCGCCGAGCTGCCGGATTTGCTGCTCCAGCAGCGCACGGTCCAAACCCGAAGGCTCGGGACTAAGTCGGAGTTGGGAATGTCCCGAAGATGTCTGCATCAGCCCAGGCGGGACCTCTTTGCTCCCCCGCACAAACTTGGAAGGCGAAGGATGTACTTACGTTGCCCCATCTACTTGCGAATCCGTCACTTGGCAGTGAATGGCGGCATCCCGCGCGGCTTTTCGGCGCACCCCTGTCCAGAAGCGGACGTGAAGTTTCGTCACCGGACAGAGACCACCCTCTCCATCATGGGTAAGTAGCTGATCCATGGCGATTAACCTTGGCCAGCTTCGTGCAGTGGTGTCATCGGACAAGATTGTGTGTGTCCACTCCCGCAGATTGCGGACTTCACATGTGGCAGGTCCTTCGATACGCCTTAAGGCAGCTGCGTAAGTCGCCGATTTTCGCTCTGGTCGCCGTGCTCACCCTCGCGCTCGGCATCGGCGCGAATACGGCCATCTTTACCTTGCTCGACCAGGCCATGCTTCGCAAGCTGCCGGTGCGCCAGGCTGACGAACTGGTGCGTCTGCAGTTTGTCGGCATGCACACCGGCAGCGTCATGTTTTTTGGAGGAGCCGAAAACGACTACTTTTCCTACCCGATGTATCGCGACCTGCGCGACAAGAACGCGGTCTTCTCCGGGATGCTGGCGAATGCCGAACAACAAGTCGGCGTGCAGTGGAACAATCAGCCTGAACTCGCATCCGGCGAGCTGGTGAGCGGCAATTATTTCGATCTGTTGGGAGTGAATCCGGCCGCGGGCCGCCTGCTTTTGCCAGCGGATGATGGCGCGCAGAACGGCAATCCCGTCGTAGCTCTAAGCTTCGACTACTGGAAGAACCGCTTCAACTCTGATCCCGGCGTCGTCGGCAAAGCGCTGATGGTGAATGGGCACCCCTTCACCATCGTGGGCGTGGTGCAGCCCGGATTTCGGAGCGCTATCTCAGGCTATGCGCCGAAGGTCTTCTTCCCGCTCTCCACGACCTCGCTCGTCAATCCAAACCTGGATGACGTGAACGACATCCGTTCAGCGTGGTTGAACGTGGTTGCGCGATTGAAACCAGGCGAGAGCCGTGCCACCGCTGAAGCTGGTATCAATCCTCTGTGGCATGCAATTCGTGCCGATGAGTTGTCGCACATCGGTAACTCCGAACAGCTGATTCGCCGTGGCTTTCTGGCGAACTCCAAATTGCTTCTGCTCGACAATGCCCGTGGCTTCTCGCCGTTGCGGGACCAGATTCGCGTTCCACTTCTGATCGTGATGGGAATGGTCGGCCTTGTCCTGCTGATGGCCTGCGTCAACGTTTCCAGCCTGATGCTGGTTCGTGCCTCCGGCCGTATACGCGAGATGTCGGTGCGCTATTCGCTGGGAGCCACTCGCTGGCAGATTGCGCGCCAGCTTCTCATCGAAGGCTTGATTCTGGGAATGATCGGCAGCGGGTTGGGCCTGCTGCTGGCGCCGGTTGTCTCCTCCCTGTTGGCGCGCAGGCTGGTCACGGACACCACGGGCGACCTTCCCTTTTCCGCTCACCCTGATCACCGCGTCCTGCTGTTCAACTTTAGTCTGGCGTTGCTGGTGAGCTTGCTGTTCAGCCTCGCTCCGGCATTGCGTTTCGTTCACCCCGATCTCGTGAATTCACTGAAGCAGCAGTCGGCGACTGCTACAGGCAGCAACCTTCGCTTCCGCCGTCTGTCGGTCGGATTACAAATCAGCTTGAGCCTTCTGCTGTTGATGGGTGCTGGCCTTTTCGTTCAGACCCTTCGCAATCTGCGTCAGGTCGAGTTGGGATTCGTCACCGACCACTTACTCAGCTTCGGCATTGATCCGCAACTCGACGGATATCGCGATGATCAGGCTGCCGCCCTTCGGCAGCGCATCCTCCGTTCGCTGTCGGCCCTGCCGGGCGCGCGTTCGGTGGGCGCAACCACCGACCCTGAACTGATGGGCATGCTTAGTATGACGGGCATCACGCTTCCCGGCAGCTCGACCAGCGAGCCCATTCTTGTCGAAGGGCCGTGGACGACTCCGGGATATTTTTCGACAATCGGCATACCGATGCTCGCCGGCCGCGACTTCAACGACCAGGACCTTCCCGACAAACCGAAAGTGGTCATCGTCAACGCCAAGTTTGCGCGGCAATATTTTGGTTCGCCGCAAAACGCAGTGGGCAAGCTGCTGCAACATGGCAACAAGAAAGGGACGAGTGATCTGCAAATCGTTGGCGTGATCGGCGATGCCAGGCACGAGGACATGCGCACGGAGGTGAAGCCCATGATGGCTCGCGCCGCCAGCCAGTTGCCCGGCGCCGGATTCCTTCAGTATTACGTTCGCACCTGGCAGTCAGCCGAGCCGGCCAAGGCGGATATTCGTGCCGCCATGCACCAGATCGATTCCAAACTCGTAGTTGACGGCCTCCGCACCATGGACGAGCAGATCGCCCAGTCCACCTCGAATGACAGCCTGGTAACCATGCTGGCCGTAGCCTTTGGCTTGCTCGCTACTTTGATGGCGGCCATCGGCCTCTACGGAGTATTGGCCTACAGCACCACGCAGCGCACGCAGGAGATTGGGATTCGCATGGCCCTGGGTGCGCAGCGTCAGGCTGTTGTGCGACTGGTCGTCTCGGATGTGCTGTGGCTCGCCGGCATCAGCATCGTCGTGACTATCCCGATATCGATGTTGCTGTCCCGAGCCTTGCACAGCCAGCTTTATAACGTGAGTTCCGCGGATCCGGTTGTGATCGGTGGCTCTGTCTTCGTGATTACTCTGGTGGTGGCCGGGGCAGCAATGCTTCCGGCCCGCCGCGCCGCGTCCGTCGAACCGATGAAGGCTTTGCGAATGGAGTGAAGCAGCGACCAGCGACTGGCAGCTAGCGACTAGCTCCCAGCTAAGGAGTGCACCTGATATTTTGTTGCACTTCGTCGGTGCATCGAGCAGGTGCGCCTTCGAATGGCTCTGATGACTTCGCTAATGGCTAGCCGTTAGTTGCTAGCCACTGAGTTCTCTATGATCCATCAAGACATCCGTTACGGCTTTCGCCAGCTTCGCAAATCGCCCGGCTTCGCGGTGGTTGCCATACTGACGCTTGCCCTCGGCATCGGCGCTAATACGGCCATGTTCAGCGTCCTGGACACCGTACTGCTGCGGCCACTTCCCTACCATCAGCCGGACCGCCTGGTGACGGTCACCGAGACAGCGCTCGCCTCCAGCAACGATTATCTCGGCGTTTCCGCACAAGAATATCTCGATTATCGTAACCAAAACCGTTCGTTCTCGGATGTCGCTGCCTTTCAGAGTGCAGGATTCAACCTGAGCGGACAGGGTAATCCGCTGCGCGTGCAGGCGGCCCGGATGTCCGCCTCGGGCTTCACGACACTGGGGGTTTCGCCCATTCTCGGACGGGCCTTTACCCTCGCCGAAGATCGCAGCGGTTCTGACAATGTGGTAGAGCTCTCGTACTCGCTGTGGCAAAACCAGTATCACAGCGACCCCGGCATTCTCGGGCGCACGATCAACCTGGACGAAAAGCCCTACACCATCATCGGCGTCATGCCGCCCTCATTTCACTTTCCCTTTGACGGCAAGCCGTTCTCGGAGTCGGCCGATCTCTGGCTGCCCATCGGTTTTTCGCCGGAGGTGCTGAAGCCGGGAAATCGCCTGATGGAGTGGGGCGTCGGCTTTATAGCGAGGCTCAAGCCGGGAGTCACGCTACCGCAAGCGCGTGCGGACATCGACGGCATCGCCCAGCGCTTCCAGCAGCAACTTCCCGACGTATATTCCGGCAGCGTTCGGGTGGTCCCGCACGTGTACTTCTACTCGGACCGCCTGGTGGAGAAGGCCCGGCCACTGCTGTGGCTGCTGTCAGCGGCGGTCATTTGCGTGCTCTTGATTGCCTGCGCTAACGTCGCCAATCTTCTGCTGGCCCGGGCCACGGCACGCACCCGCGAGATGGCGATCCGCAGCGCAGTCGGCGCGGCCCGGGGAGCCCTGTTGCGGCAGTGCCTGGTGGAGAGCCTGCTGCTCTCTCTGCTTGGTGCGGGCGCGGGAACTGTTCTGGCGATGGTCCTGGTTGCCGGGTTGCGCAACTATGGTCCCGCCGGAGTTCCCCGCCTGCACGAAGTCGCGCTGCATCCGGTCGCACTTTGGTTCACGCTTGCGCTGTCAGTTTTGACGACTCTTCTTTTCGGATTCATGCCCGCCTGGCGGCTCTCGCATCTGGCGCCACAATCGTTTCTGAAGAATTCGGCGCAGGCCGGCACTTCGCGCAGTAGCCTACGCTTGCAGAATGCGGTGGTCGTCAGCGAGATAGCCCTGGCGCTGGCCCTGCTCATCGGCGGCAGCCTGCTCTTGCGCAGCTTTGCCCGGCTGCTGGAGGCACCGATTGGCTTCGACCCGCGTGAGGCCTTCGTGGTCCGCACCGTCTTCGATGACACGCGTTATCCAGAGCCGCAGCGCCGCAGTGACGTGGAACGCGAGATTATCGCGCGCCTCTCACTCGTTCCCGGCGTCAGTGCGGTCTCCGCTGCAAGCCACCTGCCGCTCAGCGACGCCCGCCAAATCGGCTTTCGCCTGGAGCATGCCAGTCCCGATGACTTCCACTGGGCAGAAAACTCGCTGGTCGCTCCCGGCTACTTTCGCGTCATGGGAGTATCGCTGTTGCAGGGCCGCGATTTTAACCAGCACGATACGCCCGATCAGCCGCCGGTCGCCATCGTCAACCGGGCGCTGGCGCGTGAGTATTTTCCCGTAGGCGATCCCATCGGCCAGCGCTTTTACTGGGGCAATCTGAAGCTGTACACCATCATCGGCGTCGTCGACGACATGCACATCTCCGCGCTCGACAGCGATCCGCCGCCGATGATTTACAACTCGATGTTCCAGACCCAAAGCGGAGCCAGTAGCCGCACAGCGTTCATCGTACGTTCAGCCATTCCGGGCCAGAGCCTGTTCAACGAGGTGCAGCGGCAGGTGTGGTCGGTCGACAAAGGTCTCCCGCTTTATAACAGCACCACGTTGCAGACGCTGGTTTCAGATTCGCTGGCCCAGCGGCGCTTCACTATGTTTGCGCTGGTGGGATTCTCCGGCGTCGCGCTGCTGCTGGCAGCGATTGGTTTGTTCGGCGTGATCTCTTACCTGGTATCGCAGCACCAACGCGAGATGGCACTGCGCATCGCGTTGGGGGCGAACCGCGCGGACATTCATCGACTGGTGCTTAAGGACGGCCTGGTGTTGGGTATTACGGGCTGCGGCATCGGCCTGCTGCTTTCCCTGACGGGCTCGCGGTTGCTGACGACCAGTTTGTATCACGTCAGCCGCTTTGATCCGACGACACTGGTGTGTGTTCCTGGCCTGTTGCTGTTGGTCGTGCTGCTAGCCGTGTATCTGCCGGCGAGGCGAGCCGCGTCAGTCGATCCGATGCGGGCGTTGAGAGCGGAATGAGGCGATTCTCAATTGGGAAGACAATCGCTCGCCTCTTGCAAGAAAGCTGATGTTATAGAGTCGGGCTGTTTCAGCCCATAATCGGGCTTTAAATGGCAAGTGCCACCTGCACCCGGGATCCGCGCGTCAGCATCGAGTTGTCGGTGCCGCCCCGCTGCGCATGTTGCTGGGAAGGCTACTCCAGAGCCAACTCCACCGAGTTCACACCGGCGACGAATCCTGGATCCAGCTGAGCGGAGCGCTTCTGATCGCCGCCGTGGCTCTGCTTGCAGCCTCAATTCCTACCCACCGCGCCGCATCCATCGAACCGATGCAGGCGCCGCGTACGGGGTAGCGAAGCGGGCATTTGTCGGCCTGCCGAGACCGCCCGGCCGCATCTGTCGACTGCCGAGTCGTCCCGCATCCGCATGACGCACGCGCCGCGATCCAATGCGCCTGCCCCAGCCACCGTGTATGCTGGTCCCGCGTTGCGCCCGGAGCTTTGCAGGCCCCCTTGAATGAGAGCTATCGGGTTATAGCCGACGGCTCATACCAGGCCGCCACGACGTCAAACCGTTCTTCGTCCGGTTACCAGGTTGATAATGAGCACCACCACGGCGAGCACCAGCAACAGGTGGATCAGACTGCCTGCAATGTGAAAACCCCAGCCCAACAGCCACAGAATCAGCAGTATCGCAAAAATTGTCCAAAGCATTGATTCCTCACCTCCGAGGAGAACATCTTCAGGAGATAGGAATGCTGTTTCTACTCTGGAGTTGTACGCTGGCTGTCAATTCACGCGTGGTGATACGCTCCCTCCTTCTGCTTAACCGAAATATTGGCCTGGCGTCTTCATATGCGGCCGGCTAAAGCCGGGTCTGAGCCGCGAAGCCTGAGGGTAGCCTGGCGCCTTGACCGCCCCCACGGGCTGGCGTGCATGCGTGACTTAGCATTCGTGCTGGTTTGAATGTGGCCGCCGCTGCAGATTCAGGCGTTGCCTAACTGCATTCGCATCTTTTCCGCCAGGTCGCGCACCGACTTAACTTTATCGGCCACATCTGGCGCAATCGACTTCTGCCGCAACGCCAGATCAGAGTTCAGCAGGATACCCGTCAGGTTGCCGCGCAGCTCGCTGCCCAGAACTTTTACCGCCGACTGCATGGCCAGGAAGCGCTCGCTCTCAAACCGCCGGAGTGCGACCTGTATTTCGCGAACCACTCTATCGGTGCTGTGCAAAGCCAGATTGACGTAGGCCGGCATAGCCATTCCGCAATGATTCAGCAGGGTGTCCAGGGCACGCAGGTCCGTCTCCACCAGCGACTGATCGATAGCCAGGGCGTCGTATTCGGCGGCATGCAAGCGGTTCAGCGCCTGCGGCACCGCCCCCGCAACATGTGTCTTGTGGCCGGTACCGAGTTCCACAGCAGCGGCACACTCTTTAGCTCGTGAAGACGTAGTCACTAACAGAATCATTGTTTCCCCTTTCGCCGCGACTGGACGCACTTCACCTTTCCGGCCAGCGCGGGGCTTTGCCAGTGTTTTCTCGATTACAGATGTTTCGTTTACTCCGGCTCGCGTCTCGTCCGCACTGAGAATTCTGTGCGCCTTCGGGAGAGCCGCAGGTTGTGGTTCAGAGTGCCGAACCGTATTCCTTCAGTTTGCGGTACAGCGTAGTCTTACCGATGCCGAGGCGGCGCGCCGCCTCCAGCTTGTCACCGTCAAGCACCTGGATCGCGTGCAGAATAGCCTGCTTCTCCATGGCCTCCAGCGGAGTGATCTCTGACGAGGGCGCGTCCCCATTCACCGGCTGCGCAGCGACCGTGAAGTTTTGCAGCTGTGTTGGCAGGTCCGTTACGTGGATCATCGGAAGAGAGCACGTGGTGCAGGCGCGCTCCACGCAATTCTCCAGCTCGCGCACATTTCCCGGCCACTCGTAGTCCAGCATCAGCCGCAACGCGTCGTCACCGATTGCGTGCTGCATTTGGGTATTGTTGTTGATGCGGTCCAGAACATGGCCGATCAACAGGGGGATGTCCTGCCTGCGCTCGCGCAAGGGCGGAATTCGCAGGGTCAGCACGTTGAGCCGGAAATAGAGATCGCGGCGAAACGTTCCCTGGCTGACGGCGGTTTCCAGATCGCGATTCGTAGCTGCCAGGATGCGCACGTTGATCGGCACCGGGCGTGTCCCACCAACCGGACGGATCTCTTTCTCCTGGATCGCTCGCAGCAGTTTGGATTGCAGATCGATCGGCAACTCGCCAATCTCGTCGAGGAAAATGGTGCCGCCTTCGGCCGTCGTCAACAGTCCTTCCTTCGGCCGCACCGCCCCGGTGAACGCGCCGCGAACGTAGCCGAACAGTTCGCTCTCGATCAGTGTGGGCACCAGCGACCCGCAATCGACCGGGATGAATGGCTTGTCCTTGTATGCACCGGAGTAATGGATGGAGCGCGCGACCAGCTCCTTGCCGGTGCCACTCTCGCCCAGAATCAGCACCGGGTGTGTGCTGTGCGCCGCTTTGGAAATAATGCGGTAGAGCTTCTCCATCTCCGGAGAATGTCCGACCAGCTGCCCGAATCCCTGTTTCGATTTCAACTGCTCGCGCAGCACACGGTTCTCTGCCGTCAGCTTCAGATGGGCCGTGACCCGGTCGAGTCCCAGCCGCAATTCCTCAAAATCAAAAGGCTTGGTGATGTAGTCATAGGCGCCGAGCTTCATCGCCTGCACCGCGGACTGCACGGTGGCGAAGCCGGTCATGACGATCACGACCGTCTCCGGCGAGCGCCGCTTCAGGTCCCGCAGCACATCCAGGCCACTGCATCCGGGAAGACGCAGGTCCAGCAGCACTACATCGGGATGGCTCGAATCCATGGCGCGATAGATTTCATCGCGGGACTCCGCCACCTGCACACCGAAACCGAGGGAGCGCGCAACCTCCCGGCAGCATTCCCGTACTGCTCGTTCATCTTCAACAATCAAAAGGTTTAATAGATTGGTGGTAACGGTCTCCTCGGCGACTGGTACTTCTTCTGCAATCACGTGACTCGCCCCTTTACGGCGGACGGAAGTGGCACCGCCGTGCTTGCGCTGTTTTTTAGCGCTCGCTTCTATCATCCCTTTTTGGGAAAAAGCTGCTAGTACACAGGTCACAATCAATTGTGAGGTCGTGCTCCGTTCTCGCCTCGTCCCCCTCCCAGAGGTTAATCGCCTGTAACAGATCCCGCTGCCGAAGCTGGTCCGTGCGACGCTCTAATTCCCATGGCTTGGAGCGCAGGAGATCTCACCGCAGCTCCCCGTTCGGGCAGGTGCCGGTGGACCTCAACCTGGCGACCTGACTTCATCGGGAACATGTTTGCCCCAACCAAGCCGGAGGGAAGGCTGTTCGCGCCTGAACTGTCGTAGACCACTGCGAGCTGGCGATCAACTGCGGCCAACTGATTTTTGAGCCGCTCCACCTCCCGCTTAAGCCCGACGATCTGGCGGCAGCGATCGATGGAACAGAGCAACGTGTGGCGCTCAATCTCTAGGGCCATGTGATCTTTCACGGCTGCGCCTCCCGCACCGAGGCCTTGTCAGCGCACCGGCTCATCAGCCGCCTCAGCAATTCGCCACCGCGTTGTGCGTTCCGTTCCACCTCTCGCACGGAACGCTTCAGGTGGCTATACGGCGGAAGTTTCCAACCCATCACTTGGGCATTGGTCAGCACGCCGGTCATCACGTTAGAAAGCTCGTGCAGCACTTCCGCGCAGCCGCTGCAGGCAAAATACGAGGGACATGCCGTCTCTCCGGCATGCCCCTCGCCGTCACCGCAGGAGGAGGACATCACTCTGTGCTGCTGAAGCTCGTCTGCCGGCTGATCATCCGACTCAGGGGGTAGGGGCGCTGCGCTGGGTATACTCACGAAATCTGTCGCCGGGCTCAGGGACCGGCGACGGCTTGCCGCCTGGCCGGGGCCTGCTGCTGGAGCAAGTAATCTATTGTTTGCCTTCATGGTTCGCTGCCGATCTGACTCTGAAGTTTCCCGTTACACCTTTCTCCAAAGCACGCCGTAGACCAAATGTCTGAGCGACATCTAACCCTTGTTCTTAGTGGAGTTATGAGCGTTTCGCGGCGACCGGAGGAAGCAACGAACACACGCTCGAGTTTCAAACCGGAACCGGCGTTCCGTTCCATTTCTCGAACTCTATGTGTGGCGCAGCTTTAGGGTATTTCCTTTTTCGGACTGCGATGGCCCAAGTTTTCCCGATTAGGCTCGCCGAAGAATTGGGACCACTACAGGAAGACAAAAAAAGGAGAGGAGCATCGCTCCTCCCCTGGATAGCCCTGCTTGATTCCCTGCTACTGCCGGCCTGCGCTTGTGTCCGCTCCGCCCACGTGGGCCGTCTCTGCGCCCCCACCACTCTGCTGCAACAGCAGCCCGTTGTAGGACGAAGCCGCAAGCAAGTGACCCTGGAAGTTCATCGCCACCCGGATGGAGACTCCGGTGTCAGGCGAAAGCTGCCAGGTCTTGCCATCGTCACTGCTGGCGTACACACCGTGCGTATGTTGCGCGGTCGCCAGCAGACGCCGCGAAGCGGCATCGTAGCGAACCACATAAACATTCCGCGGAGGCAGTCCGCCGAGGACATGGTCCCAGGTGTTACCGTTATCGGTCGAATGCAGCGCGCCTTCACGCGAGCCCAGCCACAACGAGCCGTCGCCAGCCTGCGTCAGGTTGTACAGACCGGTCACGTACTTCGGGAAGACCACCTCGCTCCAGGTCTTGCCTTCATCGTGAGAGAGATATGCATGCTTCGGCGCGACCAGCGCGACTGACCCATCGGACAGGCTATTGACCGCGATAAATTCGCTCTCCCCCTGAACCATCGAGCCGTACCACTTGCGTCCGTGATCCTTGCTGATGAACAAGCCTTCGGTTGTAGCCGCGTACCAGGTGTCGCCATCGAGATCGAAGGCGAGGATGCGCGGCGTTGCATCGACCGGAATCGGATGCTCCGCAGGAGCTTTGTGCGCCACCGTGTGGGTGGCATGTGTCGTCGTGGTCTTCTTGCCGGAGTGCGTCGTCGTCTTGACGGGCTCGGGCTTTGCCTCTGGAGTCGGCACCTCTCCGCGAATCATCGAAGATGGCTGCCACTCGCCACTCAGCGAGCTCAGGTAGAAAACGCCATGGTTGGTGCCGGCGAAGATCACGCCATCCCGCGCCTGCTGCAGGCTGAGAACGTCGCGTTCATCCAGGCCGCGATTCGACTGTCTCCAGCTATTGCCGCCATCGTCAGAGATGAAGAAGCCGCCCAGGTCTTTATCATTCACTACGCCGACGTATAGGCGATTCGGATCCTTGTTATCGGCAACCACGCCGCCGATCACGCGATGGGCGAAGCCGCGGTTCGATGTCTGGTAATGAGCGAAGCCATCGTTGCTGGCCAGCACGCCACCGCGATCGGTCGCCACCAGCACGTGCTCGGGGTTCGCCGGATCGACCAGCACATCGTTGACGATCACGTCGGGATCTGTGACCAGCTTCCAATGATCGCCGCCATCCACGCTCTTCCACAATCCGGCGACTGTGCCGCCGTAGACTATATTCGAGCGTTGCGTATCCTGCTTCATGACGCGGGTGCGGTGCGCGGGCGTCGGCAGCGACATATAAATGCGATGGAAGTACTCGGCCTTGTTCACACTCTTGTACATACCCGAGCACGCGCTGGCATACACGACCTCCGGGTGCCGGGGATCGACGATGATGCTGAACATGTCGGAGTCAAACGCGATACCGTTGCTGATGCTGTGCCAATTCGTGCCGCCGTCGGTCGTCTTCCACGGCAGGTGCCAGGTGCCCGCGTAGATGATGTCGGGGTTCTGCGGATCGATTGCCAGTGACTCGACGTTCTTGATCTCGGCATTGTTCTCCGGCGAGATGCGATTCCACGTCTTGCCGCCGTCGTTCGAACGGAACACGCCGTCAAGGGCTCCAATCACCAACAGGTTGGGATCGCTGGGCGCCATGGCCATGGTGCGCACCGACTTGCCGTGCACGCCCGGCAACGCGCGCCAGGTGTGCCCGCCGTCGTCGGAGCGGAAGACGTCACCTTCATCAGCGTTATAGAGGCTCCAGCCGGCCACATAGATCGTCGCCGGGTTCTTCGGATCGAAGATGATGTGGTCCAACACATAATCGTCGCCAGTCGCAAAGTGGGCGAACAGCTTCCACGAGCTGCCACCGTCTTCGGACTGGAACATCTGTCCGGCGCTGGTGCCGAGCAGAATTCGACTCGGATTCGACGGGTCATAGGCTAGGCTGCGTACGTCTCCGCCCTCGGGACCGATCAAACGCCAGTCCGAGGCGGCGGCAGCGAGTGAGAAGGTAAGAAGCAATACGGAACAGAGAGTAGCCCTTACGGCAAAAGCAGTCTTCTTATGCATGTTCATAGGTACTGAAAATCTCAAATCGTTGCTCTCATGATAAACCCTAGTTGCCGGCCTCTCCAGCCGCTGCTGTAGCAATGAACCACCTTCGTCATGTGTCGGTGTTTCAAAGTGAGATCTGCGGCACACCCACGCCCGACCCGCTGCAACCGTTCACTCCGGAGTCCGTCGTCAGGCAATGAGCTGCTGCTACAAGGGATGCCAACACGGTATCCGTGCGTTGCAAACCGGGCAATCAGGTGAATGCCTGCGAGAGGCAGTAAAAAGCCGGTGAGAGCGTTTGC
The DNA here is from genome assembly GCA_963780495.1 of uncultured Acidobacteriaceae bacterium. Classification (GTDB taxonomy): domain Bacteria; phylum Acidobacteriota; class Terriglobia; order Terriglobales; family Acidobacteriaceae; genus Bog-257. Next base: position 37,062 of record CAWACF010000005.1, on the reverse strand, counting down.
TCCCACCGGCCGAGTGAGTCGTTATCGACTCAGGTTATTGCTGCGCTGCCGGAGCAGCCGCCGCTTTCTTGTGATGGTGCGCCGGAGCCGCTGCCTTCTTCGGTTTCGGGTAGGCATTCTCGCTCGGCTTTACCACGCTCTCGTCAACCGGCGTCGTGTTCTGCAGATCAGCACACGCGTTCTCGTCGGCTCCCTGCGGTACCCAGATGATATCGGCTACCTTCTGCTGGCCGGTGCCCTGACGGACCTCGACGCGGCTCGGGTCGATACCCTGCTGCTGTACCAGGTAGGCCTTCGCGTTCACTGCGCGCTGCGCTGCCAGGTTCATCGGATGACGCTTCTTGCCCGTACCTTCCATCGGTGCCTTCTCGCCATCGGCGTAACCGACGATGACGATCTTGGCGTTCGGGTCAGCCTTCAGACGGCTGGCTACGTCGTCCAGGATGGCCTTGGCCGTGTTGTCCACACGCCACGGTCTCTTCAGATCCGGGAACTGGATGGAGTTGGCCTTGCTGCAAGTCGGCGGTGGCGGCGGTACTTCCACGTTCACCGTGCAAGTGCCGTTGCCGCTGAGGTTGCGGGCATCCGTGGCCGTGACCGTTACCGTGATCGGTCCAGCTGCGGCGCCTGCGGTATCCAGGGTGGCCGTCGTGCCGGTGCCGCTGATGCGGCCGGCGCTGGAGCTATACGAGTAACCGGTAATCTGGGCAGAGTCGGGGCTGCTGGCCGTCGCCGTAATCGTCGACGGGCTGCCACCCTGCACGGTACTCGGGTTCACCGAGCAGCTGACCTGCGGCGGATTCATCGGCTTCGCCTTCACCGTGAAGTTCGCTGCGCAAGTTGCCGAGTTGTTCTTCTTATACTTGGGGTCGCTGATAGTCGCGTTGGCGCTGTAGCTGCCGGCGGCCACGCCCGTAGTATCGATCTGCGCCGACTGCTTGTCGGTGGCGTTCAGCTTGCCGCCGTTGGTAGTCCAGGCATAGTTCGTAGCGTGCTTGGGGTTGAAATTCGTGCCCGTCGCGGTCACCGTTACCGGCTCGCCTTCGGTCACTTCCGTGGGCTGCGCCGTGCAAGCTGCCGTCGGGGTCGGCGTGTAGTAATTACCCAAGCCGAACACAACACCGGTCGACAGACGAACGCTGTTCCACTGGTGCGAACCCTGCACGAACGGTTGTGGTGTAGTGAAATTGCTGTAAATGTAGTCGGCTTGAACTACGCGAATCGAGAAGCGCTTGCCGACGTAATAATCGAAACCGCCACCCGCACCCAAGGCAGCGTTCCACTCGTTGTAGTTAAAGACACTCTGGCGGACGGCGCCAGCAAAGAACTGAACGAACGGTGAGAAGCTATCGGTGTGGTATTTGTACTGCAGACCACCCAGGAAGTAATTGATGTTCTGGTGGCTGACACTGCCAAAGTGCTGGCTGAAGTCAGCCATGATGCCTAAGTTGTGGGCTTGCGGCAGGTAATAGACGAACGATTCATCGACGCCCTCGGTGTGGTCTGTGGTCTTGATTCCATCCACATACTCGCCCCCTGGATGCAACCACGAATACCCGGCGAAGACTTCAGCTTTTGGCTGAATGGTAACCTGCGCCGCGGCAAAGGTGCCCAACAGGCACAACGCAAGCGCAAGCGCCATGGTTGTTGCAATGCGGCGTGTCGGGACTACTCCAATACTAGAAGACATTCTTGATCCTCCGGAACTCAGCAGTACCGTTAGCAAAGTGGCTTAGCTCGGTCCCAAATCTATTTAAAGTTTTGATACAAGTGCAGGTAGAAACCCTGCTCGCAACAGCAAGTCATTGTACCGCAACGCGTAAGATTAACAAAACTTTTATCTTGCCGCTCTAGAGATCGTATCTTGCAGTAGTTACTGATTTTGTACCCGAAGAATCATTTCCGTACCGGCTTCAAGCTTCAGATCCTTGCCGCTGGAGGTGAGCAGCGAATTCGGTTCCAGGGACAGATACCGTATGCCTATAACCCCGGTCGACTGGGGAGTCAAGCCCGGCGAGTTTGTGCTATCTGGCTGTCCTGAAGGAGTTTGCGACCGGGACGGCGGACCTTGGGGATAACCTCCCGCAGGATTCGTACCGCCGACCGGGCTCCCGCCACCCATAGGACCCGGGCTCCCGGGGTAGGTGCCGGGTGATCCGGGCGACATTACCGGGGGGCGTCCTGGCGCTCCTATGCGATTGTCCCCACTCCCGGGGTTATTGATCGCCCAGCCCGGCGGCGCTCCCACGGCCTGAATCGTCGCCTTTAGCGGAAGCTGCTGCCCATCCTTGAGCACAATGTTGTCAAAGGAAATACCGAGCGAGGACTGCGCTTCCCCTTTTGAGCGCGCCACGGCCTGGGTGATGTGACCCTGCACGGTTGAGCCAACCGGTACGACCCGGCCGTTGCCAATCTCGAACACGGATGTGATCTTGGCTTTTATGGGGTCGCCCTGTTTCAGCTTTTTCGCGTCAAGTGACCTGCTCAACTCGATCGCCATGGTTTGATTTCCATTTGCCCGCGTTGAAGCCGAACTGGAGTCCTGCGATGCCGCGTCCGACGAAGCCGACGGGCTCTGGCCTGCGTGTGAAGAGGAGTCCTGCGCCAACCCCATTCCACCAGCCACGAGTAGTGCCAACAAGACCGCCACGTGACGATGCATATTTTCTCCCATTCGCCGGCAACCGTGAGCGCCTGCCGCCTCTAGAACATTAGCATTCCCGACCCAGGTTCGCTCGACCGGGCCGAGAATGGCTTGGAAGTGTTACCTTAATTGAGAAGTTACCCGCGATCGGAGCTTGCTTCTGTCGCGGCCTGAAACAGCATAGCCGCAGCGGATGTCGACCCGGCTTCAATTCGCATCTAAGCTGCTGTTCCAGAGTAAAAGCCTGAGCCTCTATGGATCAGACGGTTGATGGTGCGAGACGTTCCCCATGACTCAAGAAAAAGTTTTGATTGTCGAGGACGAAGAGAACGAGCGAACAGGCTTGGCGGAACTGGTTCGCGCCTGGGGTTACGAAGCCGAAACCGCCAGCGACGGTGTCGAAGGCCTGCAAGCCGTCGAGATGTGGAATCCCGGCATTGTCATCACCGATCTGCGCATGCCCCGGATGGATGGCATGCAATTGCTCGAGAATATCGCCGCCCAGCCCCAGCAGGTCGCTGTCATCCTGCTGACCGCCCAAGGCAGCATCGACTCGGCCGTCACGGCCATGAAGAGCGGCGCGTTCGACTTCATCGAGAAACCGGTGAACCCGACCCGGCTACGCAATATTCTTCAGAACGCCTCGCGGCTGCGCGGCACCGAACGCGAGCTGGAAGCCAGCCGCCGCAAGCTGCGCGACATCGGAGTTCTCGGCTCGCTCGTCGGTCCCTCCAAGCGCATGCAGGAAGTCTTTCGCCTGATCGAGATGGTATCGCCCAGCACCGCGTCCGTCCTGATCACCGGCGAAAGCGGCACCGGCAAAGAATTAGTAGCGCGCACCGTTCATGGCCTCAGTATGCGCAAATCGAAGCCATTCGTCGCCATCAACTGCGCCGCCATTCCCGAGACCCTGATCGAAAGCGAAATCTTCGGCCACGAAAAAGGCGCTTTCACCGGCGCGCTCGAGCGCCGCATCGGCTGCTTCGAACTGGCCGAGGGTGGCACGTTGCTGCTCGACGAAATCGGCGAGATGCCGATCGGCACACAAGCAAAGTTGCTGCGCGTGCTCGAAGACCGTAAGCTGCGCCGCCTGGGAAGCAAGAGCGAGACCTCGGTTGACGTTCGCGTATTGGCCGCCACCAACAAGGTCCCGGAAGATGCGGTTGCCCAGGGCCATCTTCGCAATGATCTGTTCTACCGCCTGAATGTCTTCAACATCCAGTTGCCACCGCTGCGCGAACATAAAGAAGATCTGGCCGCGCTTGCGCAAGCCATCCTGGCCGACATGAACGAGAAACATAATCGCACCGTAGCCGGAATGAGCGAGGCGGTGACGAGTGCTTTCCAGGCCTACGCGTGGCCGGGCAACGTTCGCGAGTTGCGCAACACGCTGGAGCGCGCGGTCATCGTGTGTGACGGCGCGGTAATCGAGTTGAAGCATTTACCGCCGGGCTTCGGACAGGTTGTCCCCCGCGCGCCTGTGCAGGAAGCCAATGCCGTACGTCTCGGAGTCGGCACCACCGTCGACGAAGCCGAGCGGCTTCTGATTCTCAAGACGCTGGAAGCGACGAACAATAACAAGACACGCGCGGCGGAGATTTTAGGTATCAGCCTGAAGACGCTGCACAATAAACTCAAAGAGTACGGTGCACAAGCCGGCGAGGCGGCGGAAGCCGCAAGCTAGAAATGCGGCTTTTCGCTTTGCGTTTTTCGGCTTTCGCTGTTTGTCGTTCGCAGGCTTCGCTGTTGGCCTCAGTTCCCCCAATGAAATTGTCATCCTGAGCGAAGTGAGGACGCCAAAGCGTCCGAACGCAGTCGAAGGATCTGCGGTCCGCTCACCAGGTAACACCGCCAGCGAACAGCAAGTCCCTCCACTCCGCTCCCACTCCCCACCAAGTGCAAAACGGCACTCGGCGGGAACCCCGTTTTCGCTCCGGTCGGAATGACAACTTGATTTGGGGAACGAAAAGCAAGGACCGAAGAGCGAGCGCGGAATTGCGAATCTCACCTCGCTGCCTGTACAATCATTTTGCTTCCTGACCAGCGAGTTGACTTCACACTCGCTTCCACCCGTGCCGAAGTGGCGGAATTGGCAGACGCGCATGGTTCAGGTCCATGTACCCGCAAGGGTGTGGGGGTTCGAGTCCCTTCTTCGGCACCAGCTTTCTCAACTTTCTTAAAATGTGAACAGAAGAAGGCCCTTGGGGCCTTTACGCTGTTTTACGACTAACTTTGAAATAAAGGCCTTGACGCACGGTTGGAGCGTCAAGGGACATTCGGCATGGTCAATCGCTCACACTGCCTGATCATTGCGATCCGACTTGTGACGGAGGACGGCGGTTTTGGGCTGCGCCAAGGAAAGCGAAGCGCCTAAAATTTGCGCGGGGCGCGTTGGTCGTCGTCCGCAGCGCTCGCACTCCTTCCGTTCGATCCGCTACCTCGACGACATCACTGCAGAAGACAAGCATCTCGCAGCAAGGACAGAGAAAGGCTGTCCAGAAAAGCCGGGGCCACGGCCGGTCTTCACTCACCGGTCGCCTCTACGCGCCCTGTAAGTAGAAGACAGGAGTCTTGCCGAGGGCCAGCTCGAACGTCTGCACCGGTTGCGATTCTTATGCAGCAGGGGACCCAAGTCCGTCGCCCGAGGGCGGGCGTTTGTAAGGTTGAGGAGCATGCAGAACCAGCCTGGGGCGGTACGTCAAAAAATCCCTTTCCGTGACAGTGGTCACATCCGTTTTTCCCGATTGCTGATGAAAAGGGTATCCTGCAGAGTTAGTTGAATCGATCCCACGACTACGAATTACGTCTTGCGAGGAACATGCACACTTATCGTCTGGTGAGGACCGGTGCCTCAGTCGAAGCGTTCGTTGACGGACAGCGTACGGTAACGGTTGACGCAAACAGTAGAAATGAACTGCGCCAGTACATGGCTTCGGTCGGCCTTACGCCGGAGGAGATTAACCAGAAGGTGCACGAACTCTACATTACAAACACGACTACATTCGCGTCCACCGCTAAAGTCGCCGCTAGTCGCCGAGGTGCAGGCAGGAGCTGAACCGGGACGAACTAGATAGGTTGTGAGTCCGGTTTCCGCCGCTGTTGAACTCCCTGTATTACTCTGCCTGTCTTGCAGGGTTCGACTCCAATTTGTTGACCTCTTTCCCCGCTGCTGATTCAGCCAGTTCTCGCGTAGGAGCATAGCCCCACGACACGAGTTCGTCGGGATTTTGCACCGAACATATCATCCAATGATAGCGGTAGCCCCGGTATAAACGCTCCGCGTCAAATGACAAAACAAAAGAATTGCCGGCAACCAAGCGGTCCTCAGCAACGCGGAGGGAATACTTCGGAAACTGAAGTTGGGTCATGCGCATACTCACGCTGCTTCTCCCTCTCTACTATCGCAGATTGCCGGACTTCCTGAGCGTAATATTCGTCAACAGCAGCGCGGCGTCCAAAAGCACAAACGGCCTGCGCGGGCGTGATCAGGAAGCTTTACGATGTTGAGCAGAGTTCCGGTCCTGAATTCGAAGGTTCCTCTCCTTCGTTCTACCGTCCAACAGCGGCTTCAGAACCAGATCGCTAGCGAACCGCATTCTCCCTTCTTCCGCAACAAGCTTTCAGCATTTACCCTGGACCGGTTTGACGGTTCGCTCGGTGATTCTCCTGCGAACTTCAGTCGCGTTTTCTGCTCACGGCGTGATCTCCCATGCGACGCCCTGGTTGTCAGTCCCGCCTACAGACGCTGTGCCGAAGACATCGCCGTGTGCATCAACCGCGACGGCTCCATACGGTGACGCTCCGTCGTTGCCGCCGGCGAAGTCATGAAGGTCGGTCATCGTCCAGCCATTGTCGCCATGTGTGAGCCTGAAGACCGAGCCGAGACCGAAGGCGCCATCACCGTTCGCGGTGCCGTAAAGGTTTCCACTCGCATCCCAGGTCAGATCGTTATACGGGCCTCCGTAACCGCCGGTGAAGCTGTAGAGCGTGGTAAAGGTCCAGCCCTGTCGGGAAGGCGACAATTCATACACCGTTCCTCCGCCATTGTCGCCGCCGTCGAACGTGGTGCCGTAGAGATTTCCGGCCTGATCCAGGATCACGCCGCCGACCGGGTTCTGCCCATCACTGCCGCCCTGGAAGTTATAGATGACACTCTCGGTCCATCCGGAACCCGAGTGCGTCAGCTTGTAAATCGCACCAACGCCGTTGGCGCCCCCGAAAGATGACGTGCCATAGAGGTTACCGGAGGCATCCAGTGTGACGCCTGCCACCGGATTGACGGCGTCCGTTCCCCCGGTGAAGCTGTAGAGCAAGGTCTCGGTCCAGGTCTGTCCGTTGCGCGTGGCTTCGAAGACCGCGCCGTTGCCATAGGCGCCTCCCAGGTTCAAGGTTCCATAGACATTGCCTGCCGCATCGACGGTCGCGCCGCCGATGGGCTGAGAACCGTCCTGTCCGCTGCCAAAGCGGTGCAGCACCGTGTCCTTCCACAAGCAGTTGGCGCTGGAGCAGGTGGTCGCAGCAGGCTGGACGCTCCATACCGTGCCGAAAACTCCTCCCCCTTCGGTGGTGCCGTAGAGCCTGCTGTCAGGACCAATGGCAACTGAACCGAACGCCGGTCCCGATCCGTCGGGCGTGCCGAAAAAGCTGTACAACGACGTGTACATCCAGGAAGAGCCGTTAAACGTTAGTCGATAGACGCTGCCGTTGGCGTAGGTGCCTCCGAGATAGGTGCTTCCGTAAAGATTGCCAAACTGGTCGAGGGTCGGTCCGGCGTAAGGAGTGGCTCCTCCCGCATCCCCGGGAAAGTTATAAATCACGCTGTAGGTTTGCGAGTGCGCCGGTAGCGAGGCGATGGCGAACAGGAAAAATAAACCGATCGGGGCGAAGAGGAGAAAGGTGGTGCGAGGGCCTTTTGCAAAACGGCCGGCTGGAGAATGCAACATTGACAGCTCCCTGAGTAGAGTCGATTGTCGTCCGGCCAAAACGACGTTAAGCATTATTAACGATCGGAGGCGGCCGGGTATATCGCGGGACTGCTAAATTGTGGCAGAAAGGAGGCTTCGTCGGCCTGCAGACCGCCTCACTGCCATCACAGGAGGATTTTGGACGGCACGGCTAAGCCGTGCCCTTTCGACTCGCCGGGTTCGTGATGAGCCTCTGCATGGCGCTACCCAACATTCGATCCGTTCACCGCTTGGCGAATACAATCTCAACCTGAGCTTCCTATGCCCGCAAAAGTCGATCTCTACAACAACGCTTACGGCAATTACAGCGAGGATGTTTATCGCCAGGTCCGCCTTGAGACATACGGAGAAGATCTCGGTCAGACAAGCTGGGCTACCAGCGCCGAATCCGCCGCGATCCCTCAACTCCTACGACTCAATTCCAATTCGTATGTGCTGGAAGTCGGTTGTGGATCAGGACGCTATGCCTTGCAGCTTGCGGAAACCGTCGGCTGCAGCATTCTTGGCATCGACATCAACAGCTCCGCGATAGCAACGGCCAATCAACTGGCGGCGTCGCGAAACGTGGGGCAGGCTCGCTTCGAACACTGCGACGTTTCGCAGAGACTCCCCTTTGCCGATGCGGCCTTCGATGCCGTCTTCGCCAACGACGTGTTGTGCCACATTCCCGGACGCCCGGCTTTGCTGGCTGAACTATTCCGCCTGCTCAAGCCGGGCGCGCGGCTGCTGTTCAGCGATGCTCTCATCATCGGTGGCACCGTCACACATGTTGAAATCGCCACGCGCAGCTCGATCGGGTTTTACGTCTTCAGCCCGCCGGGTGAGAACGAACGCATGCTGGAGCAGGCAGGTTTCCAGCTTGTCAGCGTCACCGACACCGGCGCCGCGGCCGCAGGCATCGCCAGGCGTTGGCACGATGCGCGTGCGAAGCGCGAAGAAGCTTTGCGCCCGATCGAAGGCGCAGAAACTTTCGCCGGCGTCCAACTTTTTCTGAAGTGCGTTTACGAGCTCACCAGCCAGAAACGGCTGCTGCGTCGTCTCTACGTTGCGCAGAAACCTGCCTGACGAGCCGTTGAGCCTCCCTCATCGACGCCCGCCCCAACTCCGTCCACCGCCGCCACCGCTGCGGTCGCCCCAGCCTGAGCGCTGACCTTGCGAATAGCGCTGGCTTTCGGTCGCGCCCCGTTGCCGGTTCTGCGCATCCTGATTCAGGTCGCTGGTCGAACCCATCGGTTTCTGCTGCGAGTAGCTTCCGTTCGTTGAGCCCATCGGCTTCTGTTGTGATGAATAGCTTCCTGCTCCGCTATTGGGATGTTGCTGGTTGTAGCTCTGGGTCTTCTGCTGAGCCTGCTCTTGCGTGGGCTTGTTTACGTCGTTCCAGCTGCCGTTGTCGTACTTCTGCCAGCCCGAGCCGGTGTTCTTGTATACGTTGCCGTCGTGCCCGGCGTACATATCGCCGTTGGAACTCTTGCCCGCCGCCGTATTGCCGTAAGCAGTGCTGGTCGCCGCGCCCTTTCCGCCTTGCGAGGTTTGCACCGTTCCGACGGAGCCGTAGGCATTCGACGCGTGCTGCGTGTACGCGGTGTTGCCGTTCTTGCTGACTACCGACTGTCCCCACGATCCATAGGCATTGCCGCCCTGACGCGTTGCTCCGTAGGCGCCGGTGTAAGGGTTGTAAGCCTGTCCGGCCGCTCGATAGCCATAAGCGTTGGAAGCGCTGGCCCCTCGCGCATAGGTTCCGGTGTTGGGGTTATACGACGTTCCCCAGTGAGCGCTGCCGTAGGGTCCATAGGCCGCACCTCCATAACCGTAGGCTCCGGTGTAAGGATTGTAGGTGTGATAGCCGTAGGTCGCAGCGTATGGATAGTAGTAGCCGTGATAAACGTACGGCGGATAGTAATAGCCCGTACCGCTGCACACGATCGCGCCCACGGTGGCTCCCATGATGAACGCGCCCATGTATCCCGCGGTGTAGCTCGCCTGCACATTTCCATCGGAGTACACCTGGGTCACGTAGGTCACGTTGTACACGGGCGAGCTCGGCGGGATGGTGTAGATCACCTGCGGAACGGTCTGCGCAACTACCCATGGCCCCGAGGGTGCCGCAGAAAGGAACCACACGCCCTGGTAGCACAGGTAATACTGCGACCCAACCTGGATGACCTTGTTCGGCGTGTTCGTCGCGTACAGCATGGTCGTGCCCGTGATCGGCACAAACTGCGGTTCTCCCACGTACGACACCTGAACTTCCTTGGGAGCCTCCGCGGCGTTTACGGTTACGGTCGTCGGGATCTGCGCGATCAGCACCGCATCTTCCGCCTCGGGTGTTCCGGGCACCGAGGCCAGGACAGTTCCTGGAGGACTGCTTGCCGGAATGTTCTTGAAGTCGGGCGGCAGGCTGTACGTTGCAAAGGTCCACGGTCCACGCAGCGGAGTCGTCGAGGTAAACCATCGCCCTGACGTCAGGTAATAGAAAGCTCCGGTGGGGGCATACTTGAAGACGGGACTGTCGGTGTTCGATGCGTAGGAAAGCTGCGTGCCCGGAATCGCCGTCCACTCCGGCCGTCCTTTGAACACTACGACCTCAGCCGGCTTGGCACTGTAATAAACCATCGGCGCGCTGGCAGCACTTCCCGCAGGCGCTGGAATGAATGTCTTCAGGTCGGCGAAGTTCGCATTCAGCGGAACCTTCGACATCTGCTTGGGCAACTGAGCGGTACCCATCCACGGCCCATCCACGGCCTTCGAAGTCTGCCAGCCCTTGCCGTCGAACAGGTAATAGTTGGAGCTCGAAGCTTCGAAGAACAGCGGCCAGTTGGCATTGACGACAAACTGCAAGTCCGACTGCGCGATCGGCGCCATCGTCGCCGGCCCATTCACCAGCAGCAGGATTGCCGGCCGCAGGCTGACAAAGATTTCCGGAGGCTCGTTATTCACCTGCGCCACGGGCGGAGTCTGCGTTTTCTTCACGCTCGCCGCCAGCCGCTCCAGCGAGATGGTCATGGTCGCGGCCGGGTTGAGAAAGGTCTTCATCAGCTCGTCCATCTTGGCCGTGGTGGCCGGATCGAGCGAGGGAAACGAGATGCTGGTGATCTTAGGATCGCTGAGCAGTACGGTGTGGTCGTCCATGTTGACCGCCGACTTCATCTGCACCGTTACCACTCCAACATGACTCTGCCCGCCGGTCGGGGTGACCGTGAATGCCATGCGGCCGTCGACTACCTGATAGTTCTCCCAATCGTCGACCTGCGGCTGGTAAAGGACGAGCTTGCCGCCAGGCTTGGTTATCGTGCGCGGCCATCCCGGGTCCTGCGCCAATGACAGCCCTGACAGGAGACACAGCAAGACCAAAAGTACGATCGCTTCGGCGGCGAATCCTCTCGCGTTCTTATCGGTTGGCATGATCCACAGTTCCTTAGAAAAATGTATTGTCATCTGCCGTGCGGCTCGGACGAAGCCCATCCGACAGCATGATCAGCAACAGCTCTGATTAGGAGTGGGGCAACGATATCACAACCGTTCTGTGGCGTTCTTCATTAGTTATCCCACCCAGCCACCGCCTGTTCCGTAAATGGGAACACTTGATTACACCTGATCCTTGCCTATGGCATTTAAGGCAGAGTACCTAAGGCATTGTTCCTATTGTGGATAGCTCTTCGTCCACTCATAGTGAGGGCACCGTCGCGAACAACCAGTTCATGCAAGCCGCGACTAGCGGAACTCCCGCTCTCGAGAGCCTGATGAAACTTGCCCTGCTTTTTGCCGTGTGCCTGATGGCGTCGATTGCCTCGGCACAAATGTCTAACGGATTGCCTATCCCGCCCGCGGGCGCCACGGTTTTCAACCAAATCGAGCAGATGTCCGGATGGAGCTGGTGTGACGCGCCCAGTTGCGCCGGCGGCAGCGGCAACGGAACCTACTGGATGGCTCAGAACCAGACCACGCCTTCCCTGTCCGGCTCCAGCACCGAAATCTATGTCTCCGGCATATGGAACAATGCCTTATGGTTCAAAAAGCTGGGCGCGAACAACAATGCCACCAATCTGCTGTGGGACTTCTACGTCCAGCTCGACAGCAACGCCGCACAAGGCGCGCAGGCCCTGGAGTATGACTCCTTCCAGTTCGTGGGTGGATACAACTACATGATCGGCAGCCAGTGCAACATCGCCGCCGGCGTGTGGGATGTCTGGGACGAACTCAACGGACACTGGAGGCACACCACCATTGCCTGTCACGGCTTCACCGCCGGAACCTGGCATCACATCCAGTGGTATGTCACCACGAATCACACCAATCACACCTATCACTACGTAACGCTGGTGGTCGATGGCGTACCGCACTTCGTGAACGCTACCTACACGGCGAAGGACCTGAACTGGGGCGACAACATCGGAGCGCAGTATCAGCTCGACGAGAACGCAAGTGGCCACGGTTACAGCGAGTGGTTCGATCAGGAGAAGCTGACGATCTGGTGAGAAGCGTTCCATCGCAACAGCACACAAGGCCGCCAACCAGCGGCCTTTGCTGTTGGCGCTGCCATGATTGTTGCCTCTCTGAAATTGTCATCACCAGCTCTGAAATTGTCATCACCAGCGAAGTGTGGAATCAGCTGTTTTACGCGAGACGCAACCGCAGATCCCTCGCGCCAAAACACGGCGCTCGTGATGACAATCTCATTAAGAGCGGGAGATGGCCGGAGAGGCGTTGCCGAAAAATCCCGCCTCAGGCGGGATGAAACTTCCTCAGCCCAGTACGTAAGCACTGGGTGAGCAGATCGTCAAATAAAGACACAAGCCCCTTCAGGGGCGACACCCCGCAGCCTGTGCTACGATTCACGCGAGCCCGGCATGACCTCGTCCCCTCCAGCCGTAAATTTTCAACAACAGGACTCAACGAACGGTTCTTTCGAGCGCCGCCTTTTTGTCATCCTGGCATTCGTCGCGCTCGTGTACGCCTTCTTCGCCGGACTCCGCACCGTGCAGGACTTCGATCTCGGCTGGCAGATGGCCACCGGCCGCTGGGCCATCCAGCAGCACCAGGTTCCCCGCATCGATGTGCTGTCTTACACCATGCCCGGACAACCCTGGATTTATCCGCTGGGATCGGAAATCGCCTTCTATCTCGCCTACCGACTGGGTGGGTTCGCGCTGATTTCCTGGATCGGCGCTGCCGCCTGCGTCGGCACGATTGCTATTTTGCTGCGACGTAACTCTGCCGCCGGTGCGGCCATGGCGATCCTGGCCGTACCCCTGATCGCCGCTCGCACCACGCCGCGCGCGGACATGTTCAGCATCATCCTGTTCGCCGCTTACCTTTCGCTGCTGTGGGAGAACTATCAGACGGGCAACGCTCGCCTGTGGCTGCTTCCCGTGTTGATGATCGCCTGGGTCAATCTCCACTTCGGTTTCTTCTCAGGTCTAGGTCTGGTTGCCGCGTATGTCGCCGCCGAAGTTCTCGAGATGGCCTTCGGTGTCGAGCGCCGCCGCGCAGCCATGCAAAAGCTGCGCCGCGCGTGGCCATGGCTGGCCGCAACCGCGCTGGCGACGCTGGTGAATCCCTGGGGCTGGAATATTTATCACGGCCTCGCGCTTGAGCAGCAGGCCTACCAGCAGGGACAGTTGTGGATCAACGAGTGGGCGCCCATTCCCGTGAATTGGGCGGCCATCAGCCGCGCCATTTTCCTCCGGCAGACCGACGGCGCCATTTACATCCTGCTGGCGATTGCCTTGATCGCCGGCGCGATTGCGCTGCTGCGCGGGCAATGGGCGCCTGCAATTTTGTTGCTTGGCTCGACCTATCCCGCGGTTCACGCTGTGCGCATAGGAGCCGTCTTCGCCTGCGTCGTGATCGTCGCCGGAGCGCCGCAATGGTCGGTGATGCTCACCCGTATCGCGCGCAGCCTGCCGCCGGGAGCTCGTCACGCCATAGCCAGCGCCACCGTCGCGTGTCTTATCGCCCTGGCCGCATTGCGTTCCTTCGATCTGGCAAGCGGCCATCAATATCGCGCTCAGGGAGATGAAGCGGTCTTCGGCGCGGGACCGTGTCAGTGGTTTCCCAAAGGCGCGGCCGAGTTCATCCGGCGCGAAGGCGTTCCCGGCGAAATTCTGAACACCTACGCCGCCGGCGGATACCTGGCGTGGAGTCTAGGCCCCGAGCACCGCGTCTACATCGATGGCCGCGACACGCTTTATGGACCGCCGCACCTGGCCAAACTCACCGAGTTGGAATACGCCTCACCTGATTCGAAGACCTGGCAGGATGAAATCTCGCGCTACAACATAAATGCGTTGGTTCTCGCGCTCACGCGCTATGACGGCGTGCCGGCCGCGCTGCTCTACAACTTCTGCAACAACAGTCTGTGGAGTCCGGTTTATCTGGATGAACGCTCGGCCGTCTTCGTTCGCCGATCACCCGAGAACGCGGGGCTTCTGCAGCGCTTCCCGCTGAATTGCGCGAACGCACCGCTGCCGTCGGCAGCTTCAGGCAGCGGTCGCGCCAACGAGTTCAACACCTGGACCGACTCGGCGATCACGCTGGCTGCGCTTGAGCGCAACGCCGAGGCGCAAGCCGCCTTTCAGAAAGCGCTCGCCATCGATCGGAACGTCGCATCGCTGCATCGCAACTATGCTGACCTGCTCTTCGCCATGGGGAAGCTGGACGAATCCGAGGAGGAATATCTCACCGCGATCCAGTTGCAGCCCAGCGCCGATACCTGGGGAGCGCTGGCGCGCAGTTACATGAAGCGTGATCGCGTGCTGGCCGCCACCGAGGCTATGGAGCACGAGGCGCAATTCTCGCCGCGCCCGTACCTCACCTGGCAGGACCTTGGATACATCTACCTGCAACTCCACCAGCCGGAAGACGCGCTCCGGGTTCTCAACAAAGCGGCGCGCAGCACGCCCGCAGCGCTCAAGGCAGCCGACAACGGCTTCTTCGAGTTCAAGGTGGCGCAGGGACAGGCGGCGGCATGGCAGGCGCTCGGCAACATGGAGCGCGCCACGGAATATCAGGAGCGGGCCGCGAACCTTCAACCGAATGTGCCGGCTCCGTGGCGAAGGCTCGCGCAGTTTTACCAGTTGTCGGGCCGTCCGGCGGACGCGCAGCGCGCCATGGCGCACGCGGCGACACTGCAATCACCGAGGACGAACTGAGAGAATATTACTCTGCGACGATGAGCAAACCCCAAAGACCGAGGAGCCCCGACACAACTCCGCTAAACAGGATTCAGTGGGCAAGCCTATTCCTAGCCCGTAAAATTCAATCTAGCCTGACCAAAAACACGCCGCCCTCTTTCACATGTGTCTTGCTGGCGACCTCTTCGGCCTGGCGCTTGTCGTCGCCTTGCGGACGAATGCGCACCCACTCCCCGGTGGGGCCGGTGAACTGGATAACGTTGGCATCCTCGTAGCGGTCCTGCAGTTTCTCTTTTAGCTTGCGAGCTTCCTTCTCGCTCTGGAAGGCGCCGATCTGTACGCACCAGCGGCCGCCCTGCGCGATAGGCGCGGGCGCCGAGAGCACTTCGAGCTTCACCTCGGCGGTACCCGGCCGCCACACATCAACGGCCTTCGCGGCCGCCAGCGACAAATCGATGACGCGGTCTTCGACAAACGGGCCGCGGTCGGTAATGCGAACCATGGCCACGCGGCCGGTGCTGAGATTGGTCACGCGCACCATGGAGTTCAGCGGCAGAGTGCGATGCGCGGCGGTCATCGCGTTCTGGTCGTAGATCTCGCCGTTCGCACCTTTGCGGTGGTTATAAGGAGGCCCGTACCAGCTGGCCATGCCGGTCTCAACGTAAATGGGCCTGGCGTTACGCAGATTCTTGGGCAACGATTCGGCACTCGCGGCCGTGCCTTCGGAGGAAGACGAAGGAACGGCGGTCGGCGGAGGCGGAACCTTCTGATGCGCGCTCTTGTGTCCGCCGCATGCGGAGAGCAGCATCAGCCCGGCGGCTACGAATGCGACACGAGTCGCGCGGCCATACTGGCTGCTCAGGTGGAAGGGCACGGCTTCAGCCGTGCCGTAGAGGCATGCAAGCAAATCGGGCTTCAGCCCCGGGGTGCGGAGAAACCTCATCCCTCCGGGATCTACCCCTTGCCCTGTTTGTTCGAGTCCATGTGATCGGCGGCCTGGGCCAGCTTCTCGCTGGCGACGCGCAGCGCCTTGGTCGAGCCCTGCCGGATCGACGGCACCAGCTCGTCGTTGATGTACTTGATCAGCAGCTGAGTCTCCTCCTCGATGCGCGCCGAGGTATCGCCCAGCAAATCGTCGAGCCTCTCCCCGGCCGTGCCGAAGGGACGGCGGGCGTTCTTGTTCTGCTCGTTCACAGCTGGCCACCTTGGGAGTAGCGGAAAATCGTCAGGCACAGAGATTATGGGCCGGGTAAGCGGGGCTGGTCAATTAGCGAGTGGGGTGCCGGGAAGGGGAAACTGTCGGTAAAACCTTATCGAATTGTCGTTCCGACCTGAGCGTCCACCTCTATGAATTGTCATCCCGACCCGAGCATCCCGCCTTATGAATTGTCATCCCCACCGGAGCGAAGCGGAGCGGAGGGATCTGCGGTTCGTTGGCTCTGGAAAGAGTGCTGCCCCGCCGACAAACCGCAGGTCCCTCGACTTCGCTCGGGATGACAATGTCAATGCGGATGACAAGACCTATGCGGATGACAGGGCCTACGCGCCACTCTCAAGGAATTGTCATCCCGACCGACGGCTTTAGCCCGAGCGGAGGGATCTGCGGTTACTGCGCGCTGTGACGCTCGGCACTGCCTCGCCGCGAAGTCTCAATCATCATGAACGTGTGAACGAGCATCGTTACTACGTCTACATTATGGCGAGCCGCACGCACGTGTTTTACGTTGGCGTGACCAACAACATCGTACGGCGCGTCCGCCAGCACAAGGAGCACTCTTACGAGGGTTTCACCGCCAGGTACAACATCGATCGGCTGGTTTGGTACGAGGTGTGGCCTTACGTCCGAACTGCGATCGCTCGCGAAAAACAGATTAAGCCGTGGCGGCGGGAAAAGAAAATTCGGCTGATCGAGTCACTGAATCCGACTTGGCAGGACCTGTCCGAGGATTGGGGAAAGTCGATCATTCCGTTGCCACGGACCGCAGATCCCTCCACTCCGCTTCGCTCCGGTCGGGATGACAATCCATAAAAGTGCGCTTCGCTCGGGATAACAATTCATAAAGTGTGCCCCTCCGGTCGGGATGACAATTCATAACGATTCGTGGAGGTCCAGCTGTCGATTACTCTTCAGAAATTGTCATCCCGTGCGTAGCCGAGGGACCTGCGGTTTGTCCGCAGTGGAGAGGTATTGTGCGTTGCGACGGACCTCAGATCCCTCCACTCCGCTTCGCTCCGGTCGGGATGACAATTCATAAAACTGCGCCCCTCCCGTCGGATGACAATTTACAAAAGTGTGCCCCTCCGGTGGGGATGACAATTCATAAACGGTTCGTGGAGGTCCAGCTGTCGATCACTCTTTAGAAATTGTCATCCCGAGCGTAGCCGAGGGACCCGCGGTTTGTCCGCAGTGGAAAGGTATTATGCGCTGCGACGAACCTCAGATCCCTCCACACCGCTTCGCTCCGGTCGGGATGACAATCCATAAGCGATTTGGCTCATAGCCGACGGCACCTCACTGCGAACCAGTCCGTTGCTGCGGTAATCTATTCCTATGCCCCGTCATCTCTCAGGCTCCGAAGTCCGCTCCACGTTTCTGCGCTATTTCGAGCAGCACGGACACAAGATCGTCCACTCCTCCTCGCTCGTCCCGGCCAACGACCCGACGCTGCTGTTCACCAACGCCGGCATGAACCAGTTCAAGGACGTCTTCCTCGGCATCGAGAAGCGCGACTACCTGCGCGCCACCTCGTCGCAGAAGTGCGTGCGCGCCGGCGGAAAGCATAACGACCTGGAGAACGTGGGCTTCACCAATCGCCACCACACCTTTTTCGAGATGCTGGGCAATTTCAGCTTTGGCGACTACTTCAAGAAGGACGCCATCGCCTACGCCTGGGAGCTGTGCACCTCGCCTGAGTGGTTCGGGCTCGACAAGAACAAGCTTTACGCCACGATCTTCAAGGGCGAGCAGGGGATCGCGCGCGACACCGAGGCCTACGACCTCTGGCGCGCGACGCTGGAAAAAGACGGCGTCCCCAAAGAGCGCATCTACGAGATGGGCATGAAGGACAACTTCTGGCAGATGGGCGACACCGGCCCCTGCGGCCCGTGCAGCGAGCTCCACTACGACATGGGTCCCGAGGCCAGCGACGCCGGTCACACCGACTGCGAGTTCGGCTGCGAGTGCGGGCGCTACGTCGAGATCTGGAATCTGGTCTTCATGCAGTTCGACCGCCAGCCCTCGGGCGAGATGCGTCCGCTGCCCAAGCCGTCGATTGATACCGGCGCGGGCTTGGAGCGCGTGACTGCCGTGATGCAGGGCGTGATCTCGAATTACGACACCGACCTGTTCACGCCGCTGATCAAGCGCGCCGCCGAGCTGACGGGCGTGAAGGTCGAGCAGGAGAAGAAGAAGGAAGACGTCGAGCAGTCGCACAAGCAGGCGGCATCGCTGCGCGTCATCGCCGACCACGCAAGGGCGTCGACGTTCCTCATCTCCGATGGCGTGCTGCCGTCGAACGAAGGCCGCGGTTACGTGCTGCGCAAGATCATCCGCCGGGCGATTCGTCACGGAAGACTGCTGGGGCAGGAGAAGCCGTTCCTGTTCGAGATGGTGTTCGCCGTTCGCGACCTGATGAAGGACGCGTATCCGGAGTTGACCGAGAGTGCCGATCGCGTTGCGGAGATGATCAAGGGAGAGGAAACGCGGTTCGCGCACACGCTGGATGTGGGACTTCAGCGGCTTGATGCCGATCTTCGAGAGGTGTTGGACGCGCACTCTAACGTCAAAGAGTTGATGGAGGATCCGACAAAGTTCCTATCCCCCGAGGGATATGAGCCCATACGAGAAATTTTGGAACAAGATCGGGAGATCATCGCGCGAGAGTTGGAGCGCGGGCCCATATACAACGGGGCGAAAGCGTTCAAGCTCTACGACACGTTCGGGCTGCCGCTCGATTTCATGGTAGATGCGGCACGAGATGCGGGCATCGAATTCGATCAATCCGGCTTCGACGCGGCCATGGAAGAGCAGCGCAAGCGCGCGCAGGCTTCCTGGAAGGGCGGCTCGAAAGCGAGCGCGAGTCCGGCGTATCAGGCCTTGCCGAAGACTGTCTTCGAGGGCTACCACAAGACGCTGACCACCGGCGCGGAAGTTCTGGCCATCATCAAGTCCGACAACGGTAGCGGTGTCGGCACGCAGGAGCTGAAGCCGGGCGAGCGCGGCGAGATCGTGCTCGACCACACCACCTTCTACGCCGATGCCGGCGGACAGGTTGGCGACGTGGGCTGGCTCTACTCCGACGACCACAACACCATCGTCGCCGAGGTCGAGGGCGTCACTTATCCCGTGCAGGGAGTGCGCGCGCATCGCGTCACGGCGAAGCAGCCCATCCATGTCGGCGACAAGGTCGATGCCGTGGTCAATGCCGAGGTGCGCAACTCGACCATGCGCAACCACACCGGCACGCACCTTTTGCATGCAGCCTTGCGAAACGTGCTGGGCACCCATGTGAAGCAGGCAGGCTCGCTGGTCGATCCCGGCCACCTGCGCTTCGACTTTTCGCACTTCGCCGGCGTCGACGACGAGCAGTTGCAGGACATCGAAGATCTCGCCAACAAAGAAGTGCTGCGCAACGACCGCGTCGAGGTCATCGAGGATGTGCCCATCGACGTCGCCGTCAACGAGTACAAGGCGATGGCGCTGTTCGGCGAGAAGTACGGCGACCGCGTGCGCGTCATCCGCATCGGCGACTTCTCCACCGAGCTCTGCGGCGGCACGCACACGGGCGCGACCGGCGAGATCGGGCTGATCAAAATTTTGAAAGAAGGCAGCGTCTCCAGTGGTGTGCGGCGGCTGGAGGCCGTGACCGGCGAAGGCTCGCTGCGCGAGTTCCAGAAAGACCACAAGCTTGAGAGCGTGGTCGCGACGCTGGTACGCGGTGATGAAGACTCTCCGGCCGACGCACTGAGACGCGAGCTCGAGCGCCGCGAAGAGGAAGTGAAGAAGCTGCGCAAGGAGCTGGAGCAGGTGCGCATGAAGTCGGCTTCCTCGTCGGTGTCGTCGGCAACGGAGAACGTGCGCGAGGTCAACGGCGTGAAGGTGCTGGCCACGCGCGCCGACAACCTGGAGCGCACGCAGCTGCGCACGCTGGTCGACAACCTGCGCAACAAGCTGGGTTCGGGCGTCGTTGTCATGGGCTCCGTGGCCGACGGCAAGGTCGCGCTGATCGTCGGCGTCACCAAGGACCTGACGCAGCGCGTGCAGGCCGGCAAGATCATCGCCGAGGTCGCGAAGAAAGTCGGCGGCTCCGGCGGCGGAAGGCCCGACATGGCCGAGGCCGGCGGCAAGGATCCGGCGGCGCTCGATGCGGCGCTGGCGGAAAGCTATGGCGTGGTGGAAGCCTTGTTGAAGTAGATGCGAGCATCCCGCCGCTGCGCGCGAACCGCAGATCCTTCGACTTCGTTCGTCGGCTGCGCCTCCTCGCTTCGCTCAGGATGACAATTTATAAAGGGCTGCGCCTCCTCGCTTCGCTCAGGATGACAATTCAGATTCGGCTATCGGCTATCAGCTAAACCTTTCTCCCTTGAAATTGTCATCCTGAGCGGGGGCGCGCTGCCTTTGCGCGCCGGAGTCGAAGGATCTGCGGTTCGCCTGCAGTGGCAAGATGCTCGCGGTGGCATCCCCTTCGGGTCGTCCTGGTAAGCAAGGACTTTAGTCCTCCTCAAATGCCCCACGATTAACCTGCAGCGGTACGATCGGCTTTCCCCCAATCCTTCGACAAGTCCTGCCAGGTGGGGTTGAGCGCTTCGATCAGCTGAATCTTCTTCGCGCGTACCCATCCCTTCAATCGCTTCTCTCGCGCGATAGCCGTGCGAATGTAAGGGTAAACCTCGTACCAGACCAGACGGTCGACGTTGTACCGGGCGGTGTAACCCTCGAAGGTATGGTTCTTGTGCTCACCGATGCGTCGCGCGATGTCGTTGGTCACACCTATGTACAGATTGTGCG
Source organism: uncultured Acidobacteriaceae bacterium (assembly GCA_963780495.1). Taxonomy (GTDB): domain Bacteria; phylum Acidobacteriota; class Terriglobia; order Terriglobales; family Acidobacteriaceae; genus Bog-257. The sequence continues at coordinate 16,314 of CAWACF010000005.1, read as the reverse complement.
AACGGCTGGCCATGATGTAGACGGCGTAGCGACGCTCGTTCATTGCCTCATCATGACGAAGCGCTGATGAGGCCGCTGTGCGCGGCGTCACGAGTGACGGTTCGTACCACAAGGTGCAACCGCAGATCCTTCGACTGCGTTCGTCGGCTGCGCCTCCTCACTCCGCTCAGGATGACAATTCCGAAATGATGGGTTCCAGAACCCAGAAGACCCTTCCACTGCCGGGGAACCGCCGATCCTTCGACTTCGTTCGTCGGCTGCGCCTCCTCGCTTCGCCCAGGAGGACAATTCATCATGATCATCTGGGATGGGTTGCGGCAAAATCAGTTTGACCGCAAGGCGCGGGGTGTCCTGTCCCATTGCGGCGGCGTAGAGTATTTGATGGGTCAGGACGCAGCTTCGTTTTTGACAAAAAGACTGCATCCTCTTCCGTCTGTAACCTTCTAATCCATATAAGGTGGTTAGTCATGGCAATTGGAGATACGACCTACGTCGACGGCGTCCGCGAGCAGCTTCTTGCCGGGCGCGCGCGTCTTAGCGACGTCCTCGGACAGAGCCAGAGCGAGCAGATGGTCCGCCTGCTGGAAGAGGTCGATAGCGCGCTCGAACGCATCGAGCACGGCACCTTCGGTATCTGCGAGAATTGCCACGATACGGTTGAGCCGGAGCGCCTGCACGACAATCCCCTGGTTCGCGTCTGTCTCGGCTGTTTGACGCCCAAGCAGCAGCGCGCGCTCGAGTATGACCTCGAATTGGCCGCCCAGATTCAGAAAGGACTGTTGCCGCCGCGTGATGTCGCCTTCTCCGGCTGGGACGTCGGTTATCACTATGAGCCGGCGGGCGTAGTCAGCGGCGATTACTGTGACCTAATCGAGGGCCGTAACGGCGAATTGTATTTCGTTATGGCCGATGTGTCGGGCAAGGGAGTGGCCGCCGCGATGCTGTCCTCGAACCTGCGCGCGGTCTTTCGTTCGCTGATTCCCATGGGCCTGAGCACGGAAGAATTGATGAGCCGCGTGAGCCGTCTCTTCCGCCAGAGTGCGCTGCCTACGCAGTATGCGACGGTGGTCTGCGGGAAGGCGATGCCGAACGGCGAGATGGAGATCATCAATGCCGGGCATCTGCCGGTGCTGCTGGCGAGCGCGTCGGGCATCGCGGTCTTCGAAAGCACCAGCCAGCCGCTCGGTATCTTTGACGATCAGACGTTCACCGCCGCGAAGGAGAGTCTGCGGGCGGGCGATACCGTAGTGCTTTACACCGACGGCATCTCGGAGGCCGAAGACGACGGCGGCAGCGAGTACGGCATCGAGCGGCTGCGGCAGGTGGTGGATCAGTATTGCTCCTGCTGCGCGGAGAATCTCATCGCAGCCTGCAGGAGAAACTTGGAACAGTTCCGCGGTGGGCGCGAACGCTTCGATGATGAAACGCTGCTGGCGATCCAGTACGCGCCTGCCGTGGAACAAACTCGTGGGCGCGCCAGTCTGGTGTGAATAATCACTACGATGAACAATGCTTGCGACGCCGCGTCATCGTGAGGGGAGTCAAGACGCACAGCCGAACCCACTCGAAGAATTTCTACCGCTGGGAGCGATCCTTCCCTCTATAGCGATCCTTCGACTCCGGTGGCCTGCGCTCAAGGATGAGACTTTGCGACGGGGATCGCAACGCTGCATCTTAATAGAACTAAAGTGGCGCAGCATAGCGGATTAACTGAGCCTCATTATGTGCAATCTCTTGCACATTTCGCTTTATAAACGCCGAACTTTCGGCAGACCCTCTTGGGTCTATCCCCACCGAGCGAACGCCTCCTAATCGCCAGCAAACGCGTTTATGGCGCTATCAGCCAGGCAGGCCCAAAGAGCCCCGCCAACTCCAGGATCGGCTTGGGTCAAAAGCCACCACTAAGGTACTACATAAATTCGTAATTTCGAACCGAATCGGGAAAACCTTCGAGTCTATACTGACTTCATGCAGCCGACCGCCGTTGTCATCCGGAACTCCGCTGTCGCCCAGCGCGCCGAACTGGTTGCCAAGGGCCGCACGCTGGAATATCTGACAATCGGCTGGAATACCTTCGAAGCCGTGGTGGCCCTGGTGTCGGGATTGCTGGCGGGCAGCGTTGCGCTGGTGGGCTTCGGACTCGATTCGGTCATAGAGACGATGTCGGCGGGAGTTTTGCTCTGGAGGTTTCGGGCCGTGGTCCAATCGGAAAAACGTGAGCAGACGGCGCGGCGATTGGTGGGCATTTGCTTCCTTCTTCTGGCTGTATACACCGCGGCCGGGGCTGCGCATGCTTTATGGACGAAGGCTCAACCCGAGCGCAGTGTTGCTGGAATTCTGATCGCTGTCGCCGCATTGATCGTCATGCCGCTGCTCGGCCGCGCCAAGCGGCGCGTCGCCGCACAGCTCGACAGCGGCGCGCTGCACTCGGATTCGCGCCAGGCAGATTTCTGCGCGTACCTTTCCGCGATCCTTCTTGCCGGATTGCTGCTGCATGCCTGGCTGGGATGGTGGTGGGCTGATCCCGCGGCCGCACTGGTGATGGTGCCGATTATCGCGCGTGAAGGCGTGCAGGGATTGCGCGGGGAAACGTGCGCGTGCGGGGCGGGCTGCGGGTAGGAGTCCTTGGACTAAGCTCGGAGCAGCTTCTTCGACTGCAGCGTGCAAAGGCAGATGCCCCGCGCTCCCGTACTAGGTTTGTCCTACCGAGGGAAGCCTTCCCTACCCTTTTCGAATTGTCATCCCGAGCGAAGTCGAGGGATCTGCGGTTTGCTCGTAGCGACAGGATCTTGTCTTGTGCCGCGAACTCACGTGCTCCGCTCCGGCAGCAAACACGCCGCCCTGCTGAAGAACTTGTACAAATGCAGATTTGCCACCTAAAGCAAAGTGGCCCTGGTACGCAGAGCTTCAGCAGACGAGCGGTCGCCTCCGGTCGGGATGACAAATTTTGGGAAGGAGGCTGAATGCAGAGTGCTGACGCCTGAGTGTTAAATGCTGCCAGCTAATTGCTAGCAGCTAGTTGCTCCGTTATTCTGTCTGCACCGCTTATGACCACCCGGCAACGTGGCTCGCTCGACCGCAAGTTCACTCCGCTCACCACGCGTTTCGATCACGCGTTGCTGTTCGCGGCGCAGGTCCACCGCGACCAGGACCGCAAGAAGAGCGGTATCCCTTACATCTCGCATCTGCTGGGCGTGGCGTCGATCGTGCTCGACTACGGCGGCGACGAGGACATGGCCATTGCGGCGCTGCTGCACGACGCGGTCGAGGACCACGGCGGGCGGCCGATGCTGAAGATGATCTCGCAGATTTTCGGGCCGCGCGTGGCCACGATCGTCGACGGCTGCACCGATTCGTATGTCGAGGATCCGCGCAAGAAAGAGAACTGGGAGCGGCGCAAGATTCGCTACCTGCATCGGGTACGCCACGAGGATGCCGACACGCGCTTCGTCTCCGCTGCCGACAAGCTTTACAACTGCCGCGCTGTGCTGCGCGATCTCCGCAACGAGGGAGATTTGGCTTTCTCGCGATTCTCGGCGCCGAAGGCCAAGACGCTGTGGTACTACCGCTCGCTGGTGCGTGAGTATCGCATCGGCGGCGTGACCCACCGGCTGAAGCCGCTGATCGATGATCTGGATCGCGTGGTGACCGAGGTGGAGCACCTGTCCGGAATTCTGGCAGCGCCGATCCGCCCACCGCGGCGGATTGTGAGCAAGCTCAAGGCGAAGCGGTAGAGCCCTTTTCACTTTGCGATCTCGACCGCAGGCGGGTTCTTTTGCCCGCCGTAACGGAGGCATCTGCTGTTGCTGCGCGCAGACGATTCACCGCCGACGAACCGCAGATCCCTCGACAGCCTCGGGATGACAATTTCAAACGAGGGCCGCTCTTCGAACCTGCGCTGACGGTTATTGCGCGGGCGCGGGCGACGTTGTGGCCGACTGTCCGATAATCTGGTACTCGCGCTTCTTGTTCTTCGCATCCAGTACGTAGACCTGCGTGTTCTTCTTGATAAAGTACTGGACGGAATCTCCTGCCTGCATCTGCGGTTTGTTCTCGCCTTTGTGTGCGATGGAATACGTGGTGCTCTCGCCCTGCAGCGTATAGACGACCCAGGTCTTCATCTTCTTGCCGTCGGGATAGGTGGCGTTCTCCCATTTCACGATTTTGCCCGGAAGATAGGTGTCGCCGGCGAAGGCGAATGCCGACATAAGAATAGTGAGCAGCAGGAGGAGTGCGGTCTTCTTCATAAGATCTCCGTGGTGTGAGATGTAGGAATGATACGCGAGCGAATGGGGTGTCGACTGGGCGGATAAGAACGAATGGTCATGCCGGGCGGACGCCGTCAGCACCTGCATGACTTGCCATCCCCGAGCGACGCGTCGAGACCATTTTTAATTTGTCATCCCGAGCGGCACGTCGGCACCCTTTTTACAAATTGTCATCCCGACGACGCGTAGGCACCCTTTTTCAAATTGTCATCCCGACGACGCGTCGGCACCCTTTTTCAAATTGTCATCCCGAGCGAAGTCGAGGGATCTGCGGTTTGTTTGTAGCGGAAGGATCTTGTCTCGTGCGGCGAACCGCAGATCCCTCCGCTCCGGCGACCAAAAGACGGTCGCCTCCGGTCGGGATGACAAGTCCTGTTGCGATCAAGCCGCCTCGGTCGGGGTGACAAGTCCTGTTGCGACTAAACCGCATCGGTCGGGATGACGAGTCCTGTTGCGATCAAATCGCCTCGGTCGGATGACCATTCCTGTTGCGATCAAGTCTCCACAGCCGGGATGACAACTTCCATTACGCTCGAGAATTTCCTCTTGACTGGTTTAACTGATCGCCAACCGCACCTACTCGAAAAACTTCGTCACGCCCTCTTCCAGCACAAACACTTTCTTCTCGATCCCGAGCCGCTTGGCTTCGCTTTTCAGACGTTGTACCGGCTCGTCCACTGGCTCATGCGAGAGGCGAAAGGTTCCGTAGTGCATCGGTATCATCCAGCGCGAGCCGAGATCGAGGAAACCCTGCACCGCGTCCTCGGGGCTGGTGTGCACGTTGCGATACGGCGCCGGGTGATAAGCGCCGATGGGTAGCAGCGCCAGTTCCGGGTTCAGACGTTCGCCGATCTCCCGGAAGCCGTTGAAGTAGGCGGTGTCGCCGGCGTGATAGATGGAATGCTTGCCCGACTTCAGGACATATCCACCATAGCCGCGATACATGTCGCGCACGATGCGCGCTCCCCAATGACGAGCGGGCACGTGCGTAATCTCAATCCCACCCATGCGGCAGCTCTCCCACCAGTCAAGCTCGGTAATCTTGCCGAAGCCGAGATCACTGACCAGGTCGCGAAGATGACGCGGCAGAATGATCTGCGGCCGCTTGCCCGAGCGCCAGCGCGTGAGCCGGGCAATCGCTCGCAGCGACGGCCGGTGCAGATGGTCGAAGTGCGCGTGCGAAACGAGTACCGCGTCGATCGGCGGCAGATCGCGCAGGCGTAGCCCGGGCCGGCGCAGCCGCTTCAGCACGAAGATCCAGCGCGCGAAGTTGGGGTCGACCAGGATGTTCTTGCCGCCGACTTGAAGAAAGAAGCTGGAATGTCCGATGAAGGTGACGCCCAGCTGCTCACGCGCGGCCAGCACCGGCTTGCGGGTCTCGCCCGTGCGAGGCGTAATCGCGGAGCGGCGCACCAAGGTCCCAAACTGCTTAGCCTTGCGTCGAATTGTGGGTCCAATCATGTACAACTGATTAGACGCTGGCGAGGGCATCAACGATGCGGGCGCTTGCTCCCATTGAACCGTCATCGCGGAGCGAAGCCGCAGTCCTTATGAAATTGTCATCCCGAGCGTAGCGAAGCGAAGTCGAGGGATCTGCGGTTGGTTTGCGACGGAGCGATCCTGCCACGGCGGCGAAGCGCAGATTCCTCGGCCGCACTCGGCATTGACAATTCGACAAAGCTCCGGCAATTCCACCGGGTGCTAATCGACGGTCTTCCTTGACCTTAATGTTCCGCTCAGCTTAAATCATTAGTTTCGGGTATACACGCGGCTGCTTCGTCGTGCGCGTGTCAATTTCCGAAAGTCTAAGGAGCTGCGCATGCGTATCGCATTTTTGGGCTTGGGCATCATGGGACGCCCCATGGCTTCACGGCTGGTTGCCGCCGGACACGAAGTTTCTGTTTGGAACCGTACCGCGCGCCAGCATGTCGATGGCGCGACCACGTCCGTGTCACCGGCCGACGCCGCGAAGGAAGCCGAAGTCATCTGGTGCTGTGTGGCCGACACCGCTGCCGTCGAGCGCGTCATCTTTGGCGACGATGGCGTCGCGAACTCGCTGCACGAGGGCGCGATTATCGTCGATTCCAGCACCATCTCGCCGTCAGCCACCGTGCAGTTCGCACAGCGCGTCAACGAGAAAGGCGTGCACTGGGTCGATGCTCCCGTGACGGGCTCGAAAATCGGCGCCGAGAATGGCCAGCTCATCTTCATCGTGGGTGGTGCGGCCGAGCCGGTCGCGTATCTTGACCCTCTGTTCAAGGCCATGGGCAAGCAGGTGATCCACATCGGCGACACCGGCAAGGGCCAAGCCGCCAAGCTCGGAATGAACCTGATGATCGCGCTGATCTATGAAGGATTCGCCGAAGCCTTCACACTGACGCAGAAGCTGGGCGTAGAGCCGCAGAAGATGCTCGAGCTGATCCAGGCGTCGATGGTCAAGAACGGGGTTGTGGATTACAAAGCCCCGTTCGTGCTGCGGCGCGACTACTCGCCGAACTTCCCGCTGCGCCTCATGCACAAGGACATTCATCTCATGCTCGACGTCGCCAAGGAAAAGCGCGTCAAGCTGCCCGCACTGGAGACGGTGGACGAGATCTACGAGATGTCGAGCGAAGAGGGTTGGGACGATCTGGACTACGCCGCGACCTTAGGGCTGCTGGAGAAGTGGGCCGGGATCAGCAAGAAGTAGCGCTTAGAGTTACCTTGCCGTTGTGAACGGATTTCTCATCCCGGAATGAGTTGCCATCCCGACAGGCGTTGCCATCCCAACAGGAGTTGTCATCCCAACAGGAATTGTCATCCCAACAGGAATTGTCATCCCGACAGGAATTGTCATCCCAACAGGAATTGTCATCCCGACAGGAATTGTCATCCCGAGCGCAGGCGATCTGCTGTTGATCGCCGGAGTCGAGGGATCTGCGGTTTGTTTGCACGGGAAGGTTCTAACGCTGCGAGCAGAACGCAGACCCCTCGGCTGCGCTCCGCTCGGGATGACAATTGGCGGACAACGGTGCGCCAGGATCACGACCGTAGCATTGGGTGCTACTTCCCTTCTGCCACAAACTTCGCCAGCGACTGACTTCCGTTCAGCAACTCCAGCGTTTTGCCATCCACCTTGTAGGCGGTCGTAGCTTTCAGTGCGGCCAGCACCGCCTGCTCCTGCTGCATCACGGGAGCGGTACACATCTTCCGGGTGGTGGCGGCGGGCGTAAACTGCAGCGCGCCTTCGGACGCAATGTAATTTCCCAGCAGGTTGTTGCAGCCGGTCGAGCCGGTAAGTTTGCCCTTCTTGTGCAGCTCGAGATGGGCAGACTGTCCCTCGCCCGGCGAGGCCGGCGTGCCATTCACCTCAGCCAAGACCCACATGGTATCCCTCAACCTGGTTCCGGAAGCTGCTTCCTTCTGGGCCGGGGCCGGCTGGACCAGGATTGCCACCTGCGAGGGCGCTCCCTTGGTGATGACCCAAAGTGGCGTCGCGGTGACGAACATCAATTTGCCGTCGACGCTGATATTGGCCAGCACCTGATAGGTGTGCGCGGGATTGATGTCGCCCACGTTGTAAGAGAGCTGGAACGGAATGGGCGGCTGCTTGCCTTCGGGCGCGAACACGGTTTCGGCAATCGTCTTCCCACCGCCCGTCACATCCTGCACCTTCACTTCAATAGCGGCATTCGCGGGCAACGCCATCCGCTGCAAAGAGGCAACTGTGCCCGAGACCATCGGCTGGGCGGCAGCGGACTGTGCCGGAGTACCGGGTGCGCTCTGCGCCCGGACGAAGGAAGCGGCGAGCAATAAGGTCAGCAGCAGATACCGGGCAGAGCAAAAACGTGCCATCGCTTCGTTCTCCTGTGGAGTGATCGTCGCGGCGGCGGCGCGCGACCGGATTTTCTAAAGGTAATTCGGAGTGCAGCCGAATTGTAGATGAGAGCTGCGTGTGGAACAACGCTGCAGCCCGAGCGTACAGTGGGCCCACAACTGCAAGAACGGCCTGCAGATCGTTCCGGGTGTGGGCATGCCGATCGGCTTCGGCCCCAGTCACGGACAGGTTGGCGCGATTTTCTATCTCAGCTTCGGGCATGGATTGCGCGTCGCCCATTCCAAGCGTTAGCAGAATGCGAAGACATCGCAGTTGTCGTCGCAATCTTGGTTGGGCGAACCCGCATCGTCGGCTTCGCTAGCGGGAAAGGCGCCGTGAGCCGCTCTTGCTCTGCTATAATCGAGTCTCGACGCGGCTGCGGATGCCCATCCGGTTCAGGTCTGCGTCGCTGCAGAGCATCGCAGGTTCGTCTAGTCGGGGAGTGGCTCAGCCTGGTAGAGCACCTGGTTCGGGACCAGGGGGTCGGAGGTTCAAATCCTCTCTCCCCGACCAATATTTTCAATAATTTAGCCGCAGTTTCTGGTTTTTCCATCACATCGATGTAGACGATTTTGTAGACGGTGACGTTTTCTTCTATTTCCAATCGAAATTAGATCGGGAATCGTGGACAAGAATCCGAAAATTGCACTCCCGATCCTCCGCCGGGCCTATTCATCAATAGTGCAGCCTAAATCCGCTCAGTTTTTCGGTACTTCCTATGCAAGCTGGGACTTCTGAATTTTCATCCAAAACGGCAGCTCCTGCATACCGTGCGGCTCTTGCGATTGCAGGATGTCGCAACGTCTTCCCAAAGTCAAACGCGACCCAGCTATAATCATTGTCCAGCCACATCTTTATGAAACCGGCCAAATCATCGCTAGCCGACGCGTCAAGGTCCTGAATTGCCGCCACGTACACCATCTCTCCGCGAATGTGAGATGTATAAGTTTGGAACTCCACTCTACCGCGTAACCTATTGAATTCTCTACCGTTATATGTTTTGAGGTTCGACATCTTTTCCTCCAGAGGTGATGTTGGCCCTCGCTGGTCGGCCCTGTCAGGCCGACCTTTTTGTTTCCGAAGCTTCAGCTCTCAGAACAAACAGTGTTTCAACATTTGCGCAGCAATTGTATACCATTTGATTCGCATATGCTACGTCAGACACAGCAAAAAGTGGCAATTGCATGTCACATTTGGTTCATGATAGGCTTTGCGCTTGCGAAACATATGATCTGCTGACTGCGACTACCGGCTCCGATGGCTAAAGACAAATCAATTATTATGAAAGACTTAGATATCTCTTTTGAAAAGTTGCTTGCTCACCCTAACAGGCCAGAGACTGGTAAAGTTCTGCGTGAGCTCCTGAAGTTGCTCCGAATGAGTAGCACACAACTGGCAGGTCGTCTCGATGTTGCGCCAGCGACGGTAGCCAGATGGCTATCAGCAAAAACGGTTCCGCATCCTCGCGAGGTGCGCGCGATGCAAGAGCTCGCGAGAGAACATTTGGGAGGAATTCGTCCTGGCGGAGGTGTTTCTTTTTATGGGCGCATCGTGGGCGTCTGGCAATTTGACGAGTTTTTTGAGAGGGCGCTTAGAGCGAATACTGTCTACGTCTTAAAAAACTGGATGGGCTTTCAGGCCGGAATGAATCCCAGGATTAAGGATTCCTTGAAGCACCTTTTCGTCAGGAATAGAACTATCCAAATTTGTTATGCGTTCCCAACCACCAGCGAAGCTGCCACAACTTTTCGGAACTTCCGGTCGGAGATTTTGGACGAATTTCCTTCAAATGTAAAATGGATCGAATTACCTGGCACCGCAACGGCGATTCGTATGCTGGGCGGGCTGTTTGCGAGTCCATTCATTATTGAATATCCGGACGAGAAGATCGACGTTCTACTAGAGGTCCCGGTCAAGGCTCTCGCCACCTCCGACGCAAATGATCTCTCAGGATTCACAACAATGTTTATCGAGATGCCGGACATTTATAAGCATAGGTTCTGGGCGGAGTGGAAGCCTGTCTTGTGGCGCGAGTTTACAAAGATCGAGATCAAAGTCGTATCAGACTTTACTAATTCTATCGACCAAATGCGGTCGGCGGCCTACACTCTCACGTCGTCAACCACAGATGAGTTTGATGGCGACAGTTTCTTTGTTGTGGCTCAATGTGACGGACTTGTAGTTGGCTCGATACGTCTTACCGATTCGTCTAAGGCTTCACCCCTAAAGAAATGGTCCGGCGGCAAATGTCCGCTGCCTACAGGAGATGGTGTCGTGGAACTCACACGTGGAACCGTACTCCCGGGTAAACGTGGTTTGCAGATTTATAAGTGGATGATGCTTCGCGCGCTGCGAGAGGCGTCAAAGAGAGGGTATGCGACAGCGGTTGCTGCAATCGAGGTTAACTTCCGGCAGCAGGGATTTCTTTTCAGCTTGGGATTTAAACCCCACGGGGAACCCTTGCACTATGACGACTTGCCCAGAATAGGTACCGAGGCACAGCCGATCAGCTGCGATCTCAAAGAATCAAACGAGCAGTGGGAAACCGTCGAGCGTGAGGTCAAGGCTCGAACATATGTGAATATCGAAAACATCTAGCGGTCGTGAGCTGACCGATCGTTTGTACCAAGTAGATTGTTAGTGTAACGCCTCGTTGGATAATCGTCGGTAGTCGCCGCCGGGGGTGTGGGGATGTGGGAAACGCTTGGCGTTTTCCACATCTCCATGCCCCTTTTGCTTCGGCAAGATTGTTTGAGGTGCCGGTGGCCTATACCCAGCGACGAATGCGGCCGCACCGTGTTGTACTGCACTCTCCAGTGTTCAATCACCACCTGCGCCTCCTTCAACGAGTAGAAGATCTCCCCGTTCAGGTATTCATCTCGTAGCTGCCGTTAAAGCTCTCGCAGTAGCCGTTCTCCCAAGGACTGCCAGGTTCGATGTACAGCGTCTTCGCTCCTACCGCCGACAGCCACTTCCTCAGTCTTTCCGCAACAAACTCTGGCCCATTGTCCGACCGCATATGTTCCGGGATGCCGTGCACCAGCATCAGGTCCGCCAGGGTTTCGATCAGGTCATAACTGTTCAACCGCCGCGCCACCCGTATCGCCAGACACTTCCTGCTGTGTTCGTCGATCAGCGTCAGCAGTCGCAGCGTCCTGCCATCGTGCGTTAAGGCGCTGACAAAATCGTAGCTCCAGACGTGATTCTCATGCTCTGGCCGCAGCCGCACGCAGGAGCCATCGTTCAGCCACAACCTGCCTCGCGGCCTTTGTTTCTGCGGTACCTTAAGCCCTTCCCGACGCCAGATCCGTTGCACCCGGTCCTTGCCTACGTCCCAGCCTGCGTCGCGCAGTAAAGCCGCGATCCGCCGATAGCCGTATCGCCCGTACTCGCTGGCCAGTTGCACAGCCGGCACGCACGCCGCTCCGATAACCGATGTTGCTCTCGTGCATGCTGTACCGCGCAACGTCGCCGTTCAGGGCTTAGAAGTTTCCCTCTGCCACGTCCTTCAAGACTTGCTTCTCCAGCGACAACTCCGTCACCAGCCTGCGCAAACGGCTGTTCTCTCTCCAGCTCTTTCAGCCGTCGAGCCTGTTCTAGCTTCAGTCCGCCGTACTCTTTTCGCCAGCGGTAATAGGTCTGTTGGGTGATCCCGGCCTCTTTGCAGGCTTGGCCGATGTTCTTATGGTTGGCTAACTCAACTTCGATCTGTCGCAGCAGGGCGACAATCTGTTCTGCACTGTGCTTCTTCCGTGCCATGCTTAAGGTCCTCTTGTACCAGTTTCTCTACACTTGCCCTGGTACAAAATTCGCCGGTCACGCCACCCCGCCGCGCTGCGGGCCTGCACCGCGATAGACGAACGTCTCCAGCTCCGTGCCGCGCAATCGCCGGTCCAGCTCCTCCTCGTGGCTCATCCACCACACCAGCTCTTCCGGCGACGGCTTCAGCGTCAGCAGGTGGGCGAAGATTTTCCTTGGGCCTTCCACGAAGAACGTGTTTTCCCTCGGCTTGTCCGGGAACAGCGATGTGGCCAGCGTCAGCGCCTCCGCCTCGTGCATCACCTCGGCGCTCGGCGACCAGTACGGGCAGCGCGCGTCCAGGGGATTCAGAATCAGATCGCCACGCGACGGTTGGTAAAACTGCGGCGTGTATTCCAGCGCCGGATCGTAGACGATGGCGGTCTCGCCCCGCTCGGCGATCTGCATCAGCACCTGGCGCAACAGCGCGCTCTTGCCCGTGCCTGAGTCGCCCATAATCATCACGTGGCTGGACTCGAAGGCGCGCGGGATCGAGAGCATTTGTTTTCGCGCGGTGGTCACGAAGCCGATGCCGTTCGCTCCACTCCAGCGCCTTCACCGTGACCATCTGCGGACCCTTCAGCCTGCGTCCGTGCTCCAGCATATGCAGCCGTGCCCGGTCGCGCGGGATCGCCAGCACCAGCCCCAGCACGAACGTCCCCAGCGCTCCGATCCAAGCGGGCCGAATCAGGTCGTCGGGCGACTGGTTGTCATAAACCCACTCGGCGAGCATCTGGTGCATCTGCTGGCTGCTGTAATGCACCGTGTCCACCACGAGGTCTGTGGCTCCCGCCTGGCGCGCCTGCGGAGACAACCCAAACGGGATCAGTTGCCGTGTTTGCTGTCGAGTGGGCACCACGTCGGAATCGATGGCCATCCGCTGCTGCCCGTGCCGGTCCACTTTCGCCAGCAGCCGATAGTTGCCGCGCGGACTGCTCGCCCGCGTCGGGAAGATTTCCGTGTTCAGATATTGCCCCCAGTACCAGCGCTGCAACGGCGTCCACATCGCGGCCATCTGCACGGTGAAGATGCCGATGCCCATCACAACTGCGATCACCAGCGCTCCCAGACTCGATGCCGGCCACCTCGTCGGCCAGCCCCGACCCTGATATTCCGCGCGTCCCAACAACCCGCTCATCCCTTCACCCCGCTGCCTGCCGCCTGCTCAAGCCGCGCCTGGGCCTTCTTCAGTTTGTCGGCATCGGCTCGCTCGATCACCGCGCGCATCTCCTCCGCCGTGATCCGCTCACCGTTGGCGAGCTTGAAGAACAGGTTTAGCAGGATGGTGCGCAAGCCTACGACCTCGGCCAGCAAGGTTTGCTCGGCAGCATCGTGGCCGTTGGGCGCGGCAATCTCCTCCAGCAGCACCGAGCGAATCAGCTCGCTGAGCGTTTGCCCACGCGCCGAGGCCAGCGCCTCAAGCCGCGCATATTCAGCGTCGCTGACTTTGGTGCCAAGAGATTTGGTGCGAAACGGCGGCTGTACCACACAACACCGCCAAGGAGAAGAGAACTCCAGGAAGGAAACCGCAACTGCAACTTCGACAACATGGGATCCCTAAAAAACTCAGCGAGTTACCGGACAGGAACTCGAAGTTCCTCTATGGTAACCCGCTGCTGCTTTGCTCGTCCTAAGTTTCTTTCTTCTAAGCAGGTTCGCCTGCGGCAACCTGCGTTACTCTACGGCACCCATTCGGGGGTGTCGTGTCGATCTCTCACTACCTCTAGGGAACCTCTGAATAAGCACACCGACTAAGTTATCTATAAGCCGTTCCATCGTCGGAGTACGGAATTCAACCTCATGATGGCGCTGCTCGGGGTGAGTTCAATTGATTTCAACCCTCCGCGATGCGCTTACGCCGGGGTGCGCAGCAACTTCGGACGAGCTAGGAACAGATTCACCAGGGCGCAGGTCGCAAACAGTCGGTTGGCGTTCTTCGCCAAGCCTCGGTAGCGCACCTTCACGAACCCGAACTTCAGCTTCAGCACGCCAAACACGTGCTCCACGCGCGAGCGTATCTTCGACTTCAAGCGGTTCTTTTCCCGCTCTCCCTCATCGAGTCCGTCCTTGTAGCGGTACCGTCGGTGCGTGCAATCTTGGGCGTGCGGTGCCACCTGCTGTATGACCTCGGTCTGTCCGCGATAGGCTTGATCGCCCCATACTCGCGTTTCTTCCCCATGCAACAACTCCGGCAACACGGTCGAGTCCGCCACGTTGGCCGCCGTCGCCACCACGCTGTGAATCATCTTCGTCTTACTATCGACGCCCACGTGGGCCTTCATCCCGAAGTGCCACAGGTTGCCCTTCTTTGTCTGGTGCATCGCCGGATCACGCTGTTGGTCGCGGTTCTTCGTCGAACTCGGGGCCTCGATGATGGTCGCATCGACGATGGTGCCGGCACTGATCCGCACCCCCTTCTGCTGCAAGTGCAGGTTCACCGTCTCCAACATCTCCGCGCCCAACCGGTGCTGCTCCAGCAAATGCCGGAACTTGCACATGGTAGTCTCGTCCGGCACCGGCTCCTGTCCCAGGTCAATGCCCACGAACTGCCGCATCACCGGCGAATCGTTGAGCGCGTCTTCTACCGCCGGGTCCGACAGGTTGAACCACTGCTGCAAAAAATAAATGCGCAGCATCCGCTCTACCCCGATTGGCGGACGCCCGTTTCCGGGCTTGGGATAGAACGGTTCGATCAACCCAGACAACTTCCTCCACGGTACGATCTGGTCCATCTCTTCTAAGAACCGCGCCCGCCGCGTCTTCTTCCCGTACCGCTCGAATCCGTTTGCCATCGCCAATGTCCTCTGCTGTTGCATCCTGTCCGCACTCTAACTCGAATGCTTGTGGAAAGCAGAAAACTTAATCAGAGTCTCCCTAGCTCGCTCGACCTGTCTCACCTTACCGCTGAAAGGCAGCCCCGTGCCTCAAGTCGTACTGATGGGCACTCAGATTTACTCTAGCCAATCATCTTGATAACAAAGTTGCCCAGCACGCCTCCGAAGGCAAAGGCGAATCCCCACGCTTTTCTGAACCTCAAGACAACCACGATAGCCAACAGCACGAAGCACGCTGCTAAGCTCCAAGGCCAAGAAGCTATCACCTGTTGAAATTCTTCATAGGCGACGATCCAGTGAGGATATCTTTGAGGGTCGAACTGAACTGAGACGTCGGGAAGTAGGGTTCGCGAGAGCAAAGCCACCACGACTCCAACGACTGTCGCCACCCCACACGTTATGCGATCTCGTCTGTTGGGAATATCGCGGCCCTCGTCGCGGGAAGCTTCGGGCAAAGTCTGTCCGTCTCCACGTTGAGCATTGATAAAACGCGTCAGCTGCGACTGCTCACCTGGAACGAGCCATTGATTTGGCTCCTCCCGAACAAAGTAGATCCTTCCCCAAGGAAACGAAGCATGCCGCAGCTTCAGGACGCCCATACCAGGGGCTATTGAGACTTTGCATTCAAGAATCTCTTCGTAGGATACCTCTTGCCAGCCAAAGAATCGTCGGTAACGAAGGATTTTGTCTCCGAGCCTTACCTGCGCTGCAGTGATATTAAAAACTGCCCAGAAAACAAAGGGTAGCTCAATAACGCTGGCGTGATTAGCGTCTCTGAGCATCATTATCGGGCCGACTAGCAACAGAAGCGGAACCCATAGTCTAAAAAGCAACAGTTTCTTTGTGTCCGTGTATGCATGGAAATTAACCGGCGTAATCATTCTTGTTCTCGCTATCCGTCGTCCTTAGCCAGGAGTTTGTTGGCAGAACGCAGTCACAGAAGTATTGGTCATGATCGCTGCGCCTCCGAAGCCACCAGTGCCACCGCCACCAGTAATAGTCGTTTGAGAGACGTTTCCGCTCATCCATGTCCTGTCAACCCCAAGAGCTGGACCATCGCCACCGCCACCAGCCACGTTAAAGCCCGGTCCTCCAAGTTGTTGTGGATTCGTTGCATTCGACCACGTTACTTGTACACCAGCCATGGCCCCAACCCCGGGATAAGTGGGGCCTACGAAGGTAGGGGAAAACGGCTCGATGTTTGAGCCAACGGTTGTTAAGAGGGCCGCTTGTCCGTTTGGGCTAACCACGAGTTGCTGAGATGCTACGCCAGCGGCACCGACGATGTTGCCCGCTCCTGCGGATGCTCCGACACCGTAACCTACAGTCTTGCCGGTCCAAGCTGCGACAGCCGCTAAGGCTGAAATCGCTGCCTTTTGCGCCAAGTTCGGTTGGGCGCAAGGTGGTTGAGGTGGCTGCTTTGGTAGCCGACACCGAGTTTCCACCACCCCCAGCACCACCTCTGTGACCTCCTCCGCCACCTCCTCCGGTACCACCTCCGCTGGGAGGGATATAGTTGGGTCCTCCAGTGAGGCCGCCACCACCCGACCCCGACGCA
>CAWACF010000004.1:0-237488 GCA_963780495.1 uncultured Acidobacteriaceae bacterium | reverse complement strand
AGCGACATTCGCATTGGCGAAGCACACCGGGCAGGTCAGATTACAGCGGTTCGTAAGATCCACGTTCGCCAGCGCGGTGTGCGAGGTGTGCATGCCGCAGAGGCCGCAATCGTCGGGGCAACTTACCCCACCCTCGACCTGAGGATTCGACAGCCCAAGAT
The DNA here is from genome assembly GCA_963780495.1 of uncultured Acidobacteriaceae bacterium. Classification (GTDB taxonomy): domain Bacteria; phylum Acidobacteriota; class Terriglobia; order Terriglobales; family Acidobacteriaceae; genus Bog-257. The sequence continues at coordinate 237,327 of CAWACF010000004.1, read as the reverse complement.
TGTCGCCGAAGTTCCACTCCTCCATCTTGAGGTAAAGTTCGACGTCGCTAAAAACGATGTCGCGGAAGCGGCCGTGCTCGACGCACTGCTTCTCCATCACGACCTTGCCATCCTCCGCAAAGATATTTGCCAGGATGACCTTGGTGCATTCAGGGCAGAGCGACTCCGTCTGTTTCGGCAAGCCTTTCTGTAAAGGCTTGATGGGCGCGCCGGTGTAGGTGACTTCAGGCTGGAGAATACGCAGGCCGGGCCGCTTGGTGGGCAATGGAGCGGGTTGATCAGGTTCCGTTGGCGGGATAGGCAGATTCACTTCAGGCGACAACGTCTGGGTGCTCATTGGTCCTCGCTGAGATGGAGTGGGCGCGACAGTGGATAAATGGGTTGGCGGTAATCGGATTATGAAAGGCGCACCGCCGCGCTCCTCGATGCCACGATTGTCGCGCCAGGGACACGTCTTTCGCTGTGTCGTAACTCACTGGTTGGAGTGAAGCGGGGTCGCAGCGAACGGTTACGACGGTCGTTTAAAAGGAAGAATCATCTGCTGAACGGGGTGGGTGATTTGGCGCTGAGCCTATCGCGGCCCGCCCAAAGCCTGCGATTCCCCTGCTACAATCGAAGAGCGGGTCCATCGCCTGCTCTCTCTCACTCATGAAGTGCCCGTTCTGCGGCTTTGAAAACGACAAAGTAGTCGATTCGCGGGAAAGCAAGGAAGGCGAGTCCATCCGCCGCCGCCGCGAGTGCCTGAAGTGCGAGAAGCGCTTCACCACGTACGAGCGCATCGACGAAATCCCGTACATGGTGGTGAAAAAGGACGGCCGTCGCGAGAAATTCGAGCGGCAGAAGGTTCTCGCCGGGCTGTTGCGAGCCTGTGAGAAGCGCCCGGTTTCGATGGGCAAGTTGGAGCAGATCGTCAACGACGCAGAAGGCTTCGTCGTCGATTCCCAGGATCGCGAGCGCAAGACCAGCGAGATTGGCGAGCTGATCATGAATCGACTAAAGCGCATCGATAAAGTCGCGTATGTACGCTTCGCGTCGGTTTACCTTGACTTCAAAGATGTGCGCGAGTTCATGGAAGAGTTGAAGGAACTGCTCGACACCAAGGAGAACTCGTCCGCCAAAGCCAAGTCCGGAGATTGAGTCCGGCAGCAAATACAAAAGGAATAATGGCATACAAAGTTACTCTGATTCCCGGCGATGGTATCGGCCCTGAGGTCGTCAACGCCTCCGTTCGCATTCTGGAAGCAACCGGTGTCAAATTCGAGTGGGAGAGCTATGCCGCGGGCGCGGAAGCTTACGAGAAGTACCACGAATACATTCCGAAAGAGTTGACCGAGTCGATTGAACGTACGCGGGTCGGGCTGAAAGGCCCTGTTACTACCCCTATCGGCGGCGGGTTCTCCAGCATCAACGTTGCCCTGCGCAAACAGTTCGAGCTGTTCGCGAACTTCCGTCCGATCCGCAACCTGCCCTCGGTGGCCACGCGTTATCCGGATGTCGACCTGGTGATCGTTCGCGAAAACACCGAAGGCCTTTACTCCGGCATCGAGCATGAAGTTGTGCCGGGCGTGGTCGAGAGCCTGAAGATAATCACCGAGAAGGCATCGACCCGCATCGCAAAGTTCGCTTTCGCTTATGCGCGCAAGCACAATCGCAAGAAGATCCACGCCATCCACAAAGCCAACATCATGAAGCTTTCGGATGGCTTGTTTATTCGCTGCTCGCGCAACATCTCCAAGGAATATCCCGAGATCACCTACGGCGAGCACATCGTCGACAACACCTGCATGCAACTTGTGATGAACCCTTACCAGTACGACATGCTGCTGCTGGAGAACCTCTACGGCGATATCATCTCTGACCTGTGTGCGGCGTTCGTTGGGGGACTGGGCCTGGTGCCTGGCGCGAACTTCGGCCACGAGTGCGCGATCTTTGAAGCGGTTCACGGCTCCGCACCTGACATCGCTGGAAAGGACATCGCCAATCCGACAGCGGTGTTGCGTTCGGGAATTCTCATGCTGCGTCATCTCGGTGAAGAGAATGCAGCTAATCACATCCGGCTGGCGCTGGAGAAGGTTTACGGCGAGAAGAAGCACACCACGCGCGACGTAGGCGGCACAGCCGGCACCAGCGAATTTGCGGACGCCATGGTTGAAGCGCTGCACACCATTCCCCCGCCCAAGCCGATGTTGCAGGAAGTTGAACTGTAATACCCAGTTCCTCCGCTGGAAGTCCTCACTTTGTGGCAACTCATCCCTCGGTGAATGACACGACCGGTAGTCGTGCGTCTAATGAACGATCGCTTGCGGTTCAGTTGACGCCGGTCAGGGAGATGGAATGTTTTATCGGGTGGATTATGCCACGGCGGTGTTGCTGGTTGGGTTTCTTGCAGGATTTCTGTGCAGCCGAAGCGCTGAGAACATTTCGTCCGCTCGCCTGGCGCGAGGATACTACGTCACCGTAGCGATCCTGTTGACCCTGAGGACAACCGTCTTCGCCATCTCCATGCTGCTGGCCGGAAATGCAAGATGGAGCACGCTGGGAGGCTTGATCGGCGACGTGCTGGCTGTGTTGTTCGGCGCTTTGTTTGGGCTGGCGGCGCGCCGAAGCAACAGACGCGCGTTTCTCGTGGACCCGAATGTCCTGGCGGCGCTGACCATGTCGTTCGCTTTTACCTTCGCCATGGCGGGACTTGGCAAAGCCTTCTCCATGACCCCGATGACGGAGTTCTTCACTCAGTCGGGCTACTCAATTGCGTTCCTGAAGTTCATCATCATTGCAGAAATCTTTGGCGGAATCGGGTTGCTGCTTCCGTGGTCCTTCCTCCCGGCTTTGCTTGGACTAACAATCGACATGTTTGGTGCAGTGCTGACCCACGTACACAACGGCGATCCGCTGAACGACAGCACCGATGCGATTGGCATGTTGATACGCCTGGCCGCGCTTGCGATTTTATGGATGATGCGCACGCGGCAGGTTGAACCGGAACGTACTCTTCGCGATTCGGTCATCAGGATAGCGGCAGCCGCGGCGATCTGCCTGCTGATTGCGGTTGGCGGAGGTGTAGCGATGCGGCACCATGCCCCGCCGGCTGCGGCCGTTCTATCTCCTGCGTGGCATTGAGCTGCGCAACGTGCTTGCGGAGTCCGATCACGATCAGCGCGCGAGCTTCCGATACGGTCACCGAAAACACGAAACCCAGCCGACAGGGGCTGGGCGTTCACAAACGGAAAATCATGGCTGTGCCAGGCTAAGTGACCGTGGTCGTACTCGGGTGCTGCTTCTTCCACTGCTTCATCTGTTTGTTCTGCTGCTTGGCTTGTTGCTTCTGCATCTTGGACCAATGTTTCTGGTCCTTCTTGTACTGCTTTTGCGTATCTTTCTGGGAGGAATTCGAGCCAGCGAAAGCCAGCGTCGGCGAACCAAGCGCCACCAGCAGGAGCGAGAACAGAGCGACGGCGATAAATCGTTTCATCATGTCACCGCGAAGTTGGCGTTAGCCGTATTCTACCGCGATTTCTGTGTTCTGCAACCAGAAATACTACACGCAAGTCCAATAATAGATATGGCACTTTCGTGAATTCTAGGTCAGCGACTCGCCGGGCCCGAGCTCCCCTTACAGGGCAGTAGCGACATTACGGTTTGGCGCTCCGGTGAATCTCTACCGTGCTCCAGGTTTTGTCGGCGGCATGGCAGAGATTCTCCAGCGGACAGTCGACGCACTTCGGCCGGCGGGCAATACAGATTGCCCGGCCGTGATGAATGATCTGGTGCGAAAAGAGGATCCAGTGGCCGCGCGGGATCACCTGCATCAGGTCCTGCTCAATCTTCACGGGCTCGGTATTTTTTGTCAGCTCCAACCGCCGCGAGATGCGCTGCACGTGCGTGTCGACCACCACGCCATCGGCGATCCTGTACCAGGAGCCGAGCACTACGTTGGCGGTCTTGCGCGCGACACCCGGAATGGTCAGCAGCTCGTCCATGGTGCGCGGCACGTCTCCGCCGAAGTCGCTGATGACCTTGCGCGCCGCGCCGACCAGTGACTTCGACTTGTTGCGAAAGAAGCCGGTCGAGCGGATATCGTCTTCCAAGTCCTCAGGCTGAAGCGCCGCGAAAGCCTCGGGAGTCGGATACTTATCGAAGAGCGTCGGAGTCACCAGGTTGACGCGCACGTCGGTACATTGCGCCGAGAGGATCGTCGCTACCAGCAGCTCCCACGCGCTGCGATGGTGCAGCGCACAAACAGCGTCGGGATAGCGCGCATCGAGCCGTTCAAGAATCGCGTTCACGCGCTCGGGCGCGATGGGGTTGTAGCCTTTGGTGACGATCGCGGCTTTGCGCGAGGTCTTGGTCGGCAACTTGACTGGCTTCACTCTTCGTTCCGGCATCGTTGCCGAGGGTGCCCCACTCAACCCAGTCTTGGTTGGGTGTGTCTTCGACGTGCCACTCTTCACAATCCGTTCTTTGGCACGAGTGATGGTCTTTGAAGCTTTGTCCTGACGTCCGCTGCGTGAAGGCTGGCGGGGCGTGATGCCGCGTGGCATAGATTCTTCTCCCTGGATGACGAAGGGAGATTATAGCGAGTTGTGGAGATTCACGAGAAAAGACAAGGCATATACGTTGTCATCACGAACGCCTGGTTTTGGCGCGAGGGATCTGTTTTTCGCCGCGGACGACAGCAGATCCCTCGCTTTGCTCGTGATGAGAACAAACGAGGGGCAAACAGGGCTACGAAATTTCGACCAGCTCTGCAATCTTCTGCTTCCACTCGCGTGGGCCGGTCTCGTGGACTGAGTTGCCGTTCACGTCGACCGCGACCGTCACCGGCATGTCGTGCACTTCAAATTCGTAGATCGCTTCCATGCCGAGATCGTGGAAGGCGAGCACGCGCGACTTCTTGATCGCCTTCGAGACCAGGTAAGCCGCGCCGCCCACCGCCATCAGATAAACCGCCTTATGATCGCGAATGGCTTTGATGGCTTCCTCGCCGCGCTCGGACTTACCGACCATGCCGAGAAGGCCGGTCTCGCGCAGCATCTGGCGCGTGAACTTGTCCATGCGCGTTGCCGTGGTGGGACCCGCGGGGCCGACGACTTCCTCGCGCACCGGATCGACCGGGCCGACATAGTAGATGAAGCGGTTGTTGAAGTCGACCGGCAGCATCTCTTTCTTGTCGAGCATTTCGGTCATGCGCTTGTGCGCGGCGTCGCGGCCGGTGAGCAGCTTCCCGCTCAGTAGAATCACTTCGCCGAGCTTCCAGGTCGCAACCTCTTCGCGCGTCACCGTGTCGAGATTCACCCGTCGTGCGTTCGCCGGATTGTAGGTAAGCTTCGGCCAGTCGTCGAGTGACGGTGGATCAAGCGCGACAGGACCACTGCCGTCGAGCACAAAATGCGCGTGGCGCGTAGCGGCGCAATTGGGAATCATCGCGATCGGCAGATTCGCGGCGTGCGTGGGATAGTCTTTTACTTTCACATCGAGCACGGTAGTCAGACCGCCCAACCCCTGCGCCCCGATGCCGAGCTGATTAACCTTCTTGTATAGTTCGACACGCAACTTCTCGGCCGTTGTCTTCGGGCCGCGGGCGATCAACTCCTGGATGTCGATGGGTTCCATCAGCGATTCTTTCGCCATCAGCATCGCCTTGTCGGCGGTGCCGCCGATGCCAATGCCTAGCATCCCCGGAGGACACCAGCCTGCACCCATGGTCGGTACTGTCTTCAATACCCAATCCACGATCGAGTCGGACGGGTTCAGCATCGCGAACTTCGATTTCGCTTCCGAGCCACCACCCTTGGCAGCGATCAGCACTTCCACCTTGTCGCCCGGAACAACCGTCATGTTGATCACCGCGGGAGTGTTGTCGTGCGTGTTCTTGCGGGCTCCGGCGGGGTCGGCGAGAATGCTGGCGCGCAGCTTGTTGTGTTCGTGTTTGTAAGCGCGACGCACGCCCTCGTTCACCATGTCTTCGACGCTCATGGTCGCGTCCCATTGCACGTTCATGCCGATCTTCAGGAACACGGTAACGATGCCGGTGTCCTGGCAGATTGGCCGATGGCCTTCGGCGCACATACGCGAGTTGATGAGGATCTGAGCTATGGCATCGCGCGCCGCCGGCGACTGCTCTTTCTCGTAAGCGGCAGTCATGCTCTTGATGAAGTCTGCCGGATGATAGTAGGAGATATATTGCAGCGCATCGGACACGCTCTGGATTACGTCGTCTTGTTTGATGATGGTCATATAAGCCTGCTGGGAAATCACATTCGCTGCCTTTTGGCCCTCCCAATGGAGAGAGGCGCGGAGAAATACAGATGAACTAAAAATTATACCGGGCCGGCGAACCCCGGCTTGTGATCTGTGAACCTTCCGACTGTTCGTAGTGCGAGGTCCGAACCAGACGCAAGCTCGGACAAAGTACGGTGGGAGTCGAACCCAGGTTCAGGGCACGGCTGTAGCGGCTAGGCGACTGCATCCTGGTGGCGCAGTTCCTGTGAAGCCATGCGGTCATACGCATACTTCAGCAGGAACGGTGTAGCGAAGGTGGTGACGACGGCCATCAGCACGAGGATCGTAAATAGCTGCCGGTTGATGAACCCATTCGTCAACGCGATGTTGGCGATGACGAGTTCCATGACGCCGCGACCGTTCAGTCCCGCTCCTACGGCCCAGCTTTCGTTGTTAGTCATTCCCGCCAGTTTGCCGCCAAGATAGCCCCCGAAGATCTTTCCAGCGAAGGAGGCTACCAGGATGGCGGTGACCAGCCCCCAATTTTCCAGCGTGTGCGCGTCGAACTCCAATCCAATTGCGGCGAAGAAGATAGGACCGAGGAAACCCATGGTCACATTCGAGGCGGTTTTCTCAATCTCCTGAAAGTTGGTTTTCCCGAGCAACTGATGGCTGAGCAGCATCGAGCCAAAAAAAGCGCCTACGACGAAGTCAAGTCCGAGGAATTCGGAGAAGCTGGCGAAGGCGATTACGAAAACCAGTACGACAGCAAAGAGCGTTTCCTTGCCTTTCAGTTTCGCGAAGAAGCGATGAATGGCGCCGCCGGGCCGGAAGAAGCGTCCGAGCGGGTAGCGCTTGGCAAGCCTGGCAGTGATGAACACCACCGCCATGAACAGCAGCGCCTTGCCCAAGGCCAGACCCATTGATTTGAAGAACGCCTCGCGCGTGCCGCCGCCGCCCTTGACGTCGAGAATGATGCCTAACGCCAGCAGGGCAGCCACATCGTTCGCGACCGCGGCTGAAACAATCTTTTGTCCGACTTCGGTTCGCAGTTTGCCCAGGTCCATCAGGATGCGAACGCTGACCGGCAGTGCCGTGATCGCGATACACAGTCCGATGAAGATGGTGCGAGTCTGATCCAGCCCGAAAATCAGCCCGATCAAGATGCCGCAGAGCAGCGGAATGACAAAGCCTGCGGCACTGACCCAGGCGCCGCGGCCGCGCACCGAATCCCACAGGGCGTCCAGGTCCATCTCCATGCCGGCGATGAACACCAGCAGGAGAACGCCGAGCTGAGAAATGGCTTTGATGTCGTTGCTGTAGTCGACGTAATGCAGAACCGACGGACCGAGAAGGATGCCGGCAAGGATTTCGCCGATCATGACCGGCTGCCCAAAGCGCGCCGCGATTTCGCCCAGAACGCGCGACAGTACCAGCAGCAACAGCAAAGCTTCAATCAGCGGCATGCAAGCCTCGTAACCATCCCGCGGAAAGACACCCGGTTAGTCTAAACGCGGGGCGTTACTCTTTGATGTCAAAGGACGAGCTTTCGCTGACGAAGTGGGACAAATAACAGCAGCGGCTGTGGCGGGCCGCTCTTAAAAAAAGTAGCGGGCGCATCACACGCCCGCCCATGGAATAAGCTTCTACTAGACGCCAACTCCGTCGGAAACCAGCGACAGCCCTGAGGGCGTGCGCACCGTGCCGTTGCGGCTGTTTGTGGCGTTGCGCCAGTTGACTTGCGGCATAAATACCGACTTATCGATGCGGTCTTTATACTTCAGCGCAATGTTGATCAGCGAATCGATCAGCGAGTCGCTCAACATGTGCGGTTTCAAGCCCAGGTCAATGAGATTTGAATTCTTGGCGTTGTAATAGTGCGCTTCGGCTTCTACGCGCGGATCGGGAAGGTGATCGATTTCCACCTTGAGGTCGAACTTCGCACCCGCAGCTTGTACCATGTGCGCCAGCTCCAGCACCGAGAACTGCTCGGTGAACTGATTGAAGACGCGGAACTCGCTCTTGTTCGCCGGATGATTGCACGCGATCTCGATGCAGCGGATGGTGTCGCGAATGTCGAGGAAGCCGCGAGTCTGTCCGCCCTTGCCGTAAACGGTAATCGGGTGGCCGACCGCCGCTTCGATGCAGAAGCGGTTGAGCGCGGTACCGAAGACCTCGTCGTAGTCGAAACGGTTGTTCAGGCCTTCGTCCAGCGCGGTTTCATCAGTCGTGGTGCCGTACACGACGCCCTGATTCAGATCGGTCGCGCGCAATCCCCAAATGCGGCAGCAGAACATGATGTTGTGCGAGTCATGCACCTTCGACAAGTGATAGAACGACCCGGGCTGCTTGGGATAGGGAAGAACATCGCTGCGGCCGTTGTGCTCGATCTTGATGTAGCCCTCTTCGATGTCGATGTTGGGCGTGCCGTACTCGCCCATGGTGCCCAGTTTTACCAGGTGGCAGTCCGGCTTGATCTCGCGCAGGGCGAAAAGCAGGTTCAGCGTGCCGACGATGTTGTTGACCTGCGTGAACGCCGCATGCTCGCGGTCGATCATCGAATACGGAGCCGAGCGCTGCTCAGCGAAGTGCACCACGGCATCGGGCTGGAAGTCGCGAATGTGCGCGGCGACGAAGTTGTAGTCGCGCATGTCGCCTTCGTAGACCTCGATGGTCTTGCTGGTGAGTTCCTTCCACAGTTCCACGCGTTGGCGCAGCGGCAGAATCGGCGTAAGGGTCGAGACGCCCAGATCGATGTCCCATTTCCTGCGGATGTAATTGTCGACGATGGCAACGTCGTGTCCCTGCTTGGACAAATACAGCGCGGTTGCCCAACCGCAGTAACCGTCACCACCCAAAACTGCAATTCTCATGAATCCTCCTCAGGGCCTATGAAGATATAGTGAGGCGAGTGTTGGATTGCCTCACGTCGATTACGCAACTCGCGGAGCCCTGGTTATAGTGCAGGGGCTGAACCCCCAGTATTTGTGCTGCTTTCGGCGCGGCTGAAGCCGTGCCAGTTCAAAACCTGGTCCCGAAGTAAGTATCCCTTCTATTCTACCGGGTTTGGCGGGCAAATTGCGCTTCCTCGGTCCGCCGACCGTGTCCAACGTTGTTCAACTCAGGTCTGGTAGAGCGGGCCTTCAGGCCCGCGTCCGTTCTACCCAAGCTCTGGTAGAGCGGGCCTTCAGGCCCGCGTCCAGTCGTCCCTTTGTACTTGAGTCGGCTTTAGCCGACGGCAGCGTACCGCCCGCCGAAGCGGACTCTTCCAAGAAAACGTACTGCCGGGACGCGGCACCGCCGCTCTACCCTGAAACGCGCCAGACCCCATAGCAGGACGGTTGCTTTACCCAGGTTTCGAAAAGCGCGAAACCTGGGGCACCTGCGAGTCCCCTACCTGTGCCGGCAGCAGCGTCGAATTCGGCAGCGGCTGATTAGTAAGAACGTACTTGCCTCCGCTGAACGCCACCACATTCAACTTGTCGCGTCCCACAACGTTCTCCAGGCGCGACAACTGCGTGTGGCTCGTCACCAGGTAATATCTCTCCGGCTGGGCCCAGAGTTCCTTTAGTTGCGAGTCGTCGATAAAAACCTTAGGCGCATCCGGCGCCGCCGCTCCATACGACATGTTCAACACATTGCCGTTCAGCATAAGCAGCGGCCGGTCAGTGTAGAACGCAACCGACGAATACGTGTAATAGAAGCGGTCGATAATCAGCTTGCCGTCGGGCTCGTGCAGAATCGCCTCGGCCAGCGGCCGCGACGACAGATACGGGTCGAATGCCACCAGAGCCACCCGCGCCGCTTGGAAGAGAACCACCATCATCAGCGCCGCAGCGAAGTAAGCCCGTTTAGCCTTGGCCCCGAAGGTGCCGATTGCGCCAATCAAAAACGCGATCGCGGCCAGAGTCAGCGGCGGACGCAGATAAGCGAATGACTGCAGCGTCAGGTCTTCCATGTGACCGAGCGACAGCGTGTACGCTCCCGGATGCGAGGTCAGCGCATTGAAGATATCGCCCGGCGTTGGCACGTTGCGATCGAGCACAAGAATCGTGATCACCGCCGCCGCGCACAGCCCGCTGACAACAGTGAGAACGCGCGTCCCCCAAGTGATCCACTTGCTCTCAACCAGCATCGCCGATCCCAGCAGCAGCGCCATCGCCGGATACGCCGGCATCGAGTAATACTCCTGCGTTGTCGAGAAGGTGAAGAACAACAGGATGAAGCCGATCCAGCACAGCGCCAGCAGACGCACGCGTCCGGCGCGATCCACCGGCTTGAATGACAGCTTGGCAATCGCGGGGAAGTAGACACTCCACGGGAAAAGCCAGATCAGGTGGAACAGCCAGAACCAGATGCGCGGCACCGTGTTGTAATCGCGTGGATAACGCAGGTTCAGGAAGCGCAGCAGCTGTTCGTTGATGAAGAAGAACCACAGGAAACCGTGATACTCGCCCGGACCGCTATGCATCGAGAGCGAAAAATACGGCGGGTTGCGCAACGTCGCCAGCACATGCCAGGGAACCGAGATCAGCAGAATGATTGCGAGCCCGCTGAAGGGATGAATCCGCTTCCAGGTTCGCGCCGAGAAAAGTTGTTTCGTGAAGGAGAGGTACAGAACCCCCGCAGCCAGTGGAAAAACAACCGCGATCAGGCTCTTGAGAAGCAGGCCGGTTCCAACACTGGCGGCGAGAACAGCAGCCCACGCGCGCGGATTAGGTTCCTCTTCCTCCAGCACGCGCAGCAACGCCCACATCGAGAGCGTGATCGTGAAGGTAAGGATCACGTCCGGGATCAGCACACGGGTAAACAAATAAAGTCCGACGCATGTCGCCATCACCAGCCCGGCATAGAATCCGGCCTTCCTGCCAAACGCCCAGATGCCGAAGGCCATGGTCAACAGGCAGACGCCGATGCAGAACAAAGCGATCGGCAGGCGCGCGGCCCAGTCATGTATGCCGAAGACCTTGTAGGAGCAGGCCATCATCCAGTACACGAGTGGAGGTTTTTCGAGATAGGCGATGCCGTCCAGCCGGGCCGTGACCCAGTCGCCGGAGCGAATCATGTTATGTGCAATTTGTGCCTGGACGGAGTCGACGTCATCGGACAACGAGGGAGGAGAGATGATTCCGCTCAGATAGACCGAAGCCGCGATCAGGAATAGCGCTAGGAATAAACTCCAATTGCTGGAGCGAACCGCGCTGTCGCCGCGGGCTTCGGTGCCCGAACGTTCCATTTTTTCATCCACAACAAGAGAATCATCAATCCCCATAGGTGATAGCCGATATTGACTCGCCTTTCCAAGTGGTCCTGCAGATGGCCTTCGAGGACCGCAGGACGGAAGAGTTCCGGATAGTCCTTTGCCCCGGAGCGCAGCGTTTCTACCGCCAGGTTGCGTAGCGGTCCGCGCAGCCAGTCATGCGCGGGAATGTCGAAGCCAACCTTGGGTCGGTGCAGGATGGCCGGAGGCAGCTTGTTGCTCATCAACTGCTGCAGGACAATCTTTTGCCGTGAGCCTGAAACCTTGAACGATGCCGGGAGCCGGTTAGCGAACTCTACGATGCGGTGGTCCAGAAAGGCCGGCCTGACCTCGACCGAGTGGGCCATGCTGATGCGATCCGACTTAACCAGAATATCATCCGCGAGGTAGTACTTCTGGTCGAACCACAGGTACGCATTCAGGTCGCTGCCATTGCGTCCGAGCTGGCCGCGCAGGGTGGCGAGGACATCGTCCAGCGCAAGTGGAAGTTGGTTGGCGACCAGGTGCCGTTTCTCCGGATCGGAGAAGGTGCCGTTCCAGAAAACGTGTCCGCGCTCGGCCGACATCAAGCTGCCCGCCAGCAGGCGCTTGATCTTATACTCCAGCGCGATCTTGTCGTCGGAGACCGGCCACAACTGCATCAGGCCCTGTCCCAGGTGAAGAGCTGCGGACGGCAAGCGCCGCATGTTCGCGGCAATTTGGCTGGCGCGATAAGTCAGGTAGCCGCCGAACAATTCGTCAGCGCCTTCGCCGCTCAACGCGACCTCAGTCTGCGTGCGGCTCAACTTCGCCAGGAACCATAGCGGCAACGCACCGGCGTCGGCGCTGGGCTCGTCGGAGTAATACGCGAATTCCTGTATCGCGCCTTCCAGGTCCTGGTCCGTCGGATTCAGGTCAAGCTCTTCGTGCTCGGTGTCGTACTTCTCGACCATCTCGGCGATGTAGCTGCTCTCGTCGAAGCTGCGGCCGCGGAACGAAATCGAGAAGGTCTTGATCTTGGAAGACGAAGCTTGTGAAGCGTAGTGCAGAATCGTCGAGGAATCCAGGCCGCCGCTGAGCCACACGCCGAGTGGAACGTCGGAAAGCAGATGCTCGCGCACGGAGCTTTGCAGCAGCGAATCCAGCTCCTCGGTCGCCGACTGCAAGGTCATCTTCTCGGGGTGCGGAGACGGCAGCGTCCAGTAGCTCTCGGAGTGCACAATGCCGTCACGCCATTCCACCCATGTTCCGGGCATGACCTTGGTAATTCCTTCGATCATCGTCCACGGCGCCGGAATGTAGTTCAGTGCAAGATAGCAATCCAAGGCAGGTAGGCTGATCTGGCGCTCGATCTCCGGGTGAGCCAGGATGGCCTTCAACTCCGAGCCAAAGTACAGCTCCTCGCCTTTGCGGGCTATATAAAGCGGCTTGATGCCCACCCGATCGCGCGCCAGTATCAGTCGATGCGATGACTCGGTCCAGATGGCAATGGCAAACATGCCGCGCAGCCGCTGAAACGAAGCGGTATCCCACTCCAGAAAGGCGTGCAGAACGGTCTCGGTATCGCAGTGCGAATGGAAGCTGTGCCCCAGCTTTTCCAGCTCGGCGCGTATTTCCAGGTGGTTATAAATTTCGCCGTTGAAGACGATGACGGAGTCGCCATCGGGAGAGTTGATTGGCTGGTCGCCACCGGCGACGTCGAGGATGGCCAGTCGCGTGGCACCCAGCGAGCAGAAGGCGGACTCATGCACACCCTGCTGGTCTGGTCCGCGATGGACCAGCGTGGCCGTGGCTTCCGCAATCCGTTCCGGACGCGTCAACCCATCTTTATGTGTAAATCCTACAATCCCGCACACGTGTTTAACGGCCTGGGGTTAGCCAACAGCCTTGTTACTAAACTATCACAATGGCGAGTTCCGGGCCGGGTGCGCCGCTCGTTCGTGGTTTTCGAATGGATTAAACCGCGCACTAAGAATGAGATGAGAGTACAAGATGAACTTTCCTGACTCCCCGCTCATTCCAAAATCGAGAATGAGTGCGGCACCCGCCGGTCATCCTGTTGCGGTCACCGCTCCCGGATCGTTCGTGTACCATGGATACAGGCCAAAGTCTCCGGCCAACCGCGCGAATGCACAATCGCCTTCATTTCAAAACATACTTCCTGATTGCCGTCATGATCATCGCCGGGCCGATCGGCAACCTATTGATTGCCAAGGGTATGAAAGATCTCGGCCCCATAAAATACTGGCCGCTTTCCGTGCTGTTCGGAGTCTTCGTCCGCGTCTTCAGCTCCTGGGCTATCTGGATCGGGATCGCCTCGCTCATCACCTTTGTCATTGCCTACATGCTGGCGCTGTCGCTGGCCGACTACAGCTATGTGCAGCCGGCAGCGGCCCTCGGATATGTCCTGATCGCCCTGCTTGGAGTGTTTGTGCTCGGAGAGAAAGTCTCGCCGTTGCATTGGGCTGGCATTGGGGTCATCTGTCTTGGCGTATCGTTCATCCGTGGCACCAATCCCCGTACCACAGAGACTTCCAATTAATGTTGGCCTTCGTCTTATTCGCCCTGATCACCGTGGTGGGAACCTTGGGCGAACTCTGTTTGGGCCGAGCCATGAAGCAGACGGGCGAACTGGAGCGCCTGCATCCCGGCCACGCCGCCAGCCTGCTTTGGCGCGCTCTGCGTGTGAAGTGGATCTGGATCGGCGTCGCCATGATGGCGGTAGCCTTCTTCTCCTTATTATTGCTGCTCTCGTTTGAGGAGGTCAGCTTTGTTGTTCCGGTTACAGCCTTAAGCTATCTGGTGGGCGCCATAGGTGGAACCTTCTTCCTGGGCGAAAAAGTCAGCCTGCAGCGCTGGTTCGGCATCCTGCTTGTGTGCATCGGAGTGACCTTTGTTGTCATCGCTAAGTAGTACAGACTTATGTCGCAGACCCTGACCGCTCCGCAACCTGTAAGAACCCGCCCGGCAATCTCTGGCTTCGAGACTACCCGCAGGACCATCGTCCTCCGCGAGATCATGACCATGAGTTTGGACTCCCTACGTGCCGACAAGGTGCGCGCGGCGATGACGGCTCTCGGCATGGCGGTGGGGACAGCTGCCGTGATCCTGGTCGCAACCATCGCGCTCACCGGAAAAGGTTATGTGCTGGCGCAGATCGAGGCAGTCGGGACGAACGTGATCTGGGCGGAGTACGCAGGCGTCTCCAGCGCCGCCACCAGCACCAGCGCAGCCGATGACCTCACCGTCAACGACATGATCGCCGCCGAGCAGCAGGTTCCCGGCGTCAAGGAAGCCTCGCCCGTTCTTAACCTGCACGAACGCATTGCTCTGGCCGGCGGCAAGGAACAGGACATCCTGGTGCTCGGAGTCTCTCCTGAGTACAAGACGGTCCGCCGCATGGTGGTCAGCGCCGGCAGGTTCTTCGACCAACAGGATTCGCAATCCGGCAACAAGGTCGCCATGATCACCGAGAGCTTGGCTCGAACGCAATTTGGCTCCCTCGATCTCGCGCTCGGCCAGACCATCAAGATCAACGAAGTGCCCTTCGTGATCATTGGCACCTTCCGGGAAAGCGTCGACACAATGGGACACTCAGAAATTGCCGACGACACCATTCTGATCCCATACAGCATCGCGCGCTCGATAACCGGCACACCCGCCGTCAACCAAATCTATTTCTCCATGTACGATTCGTCCTCCATCCCGGGAGCGACGCAGAGCATACAGAATGTCATTGCGTCACGGCATCGTCCCGAGTCGGTTTACAACGTCAACAACATGACCGAGATTCTGCGGCTGGCCAAGAAGACGGCAACCGCGTTCACTTCGGTATTGCTCTTGTTCGCCGCGGTTACCTTGATCTGCGCGGGCGTGGGCATCATGAACATCATGCTGGCGACGGTGCATGCGCGCATTCACGAAATTGGGGTGCGCAAGGCGATCGGCGCAACCCGCCGCTCCATCCTGTTGCAGTTTCTGTCTGAAGCTGTACTGATCGCGCTGCTCGGCGGCGTGGTGGGAACCGTCGTCGGCCTGGGCATCCCGGTTGCGATTGAGATCTTCACCAATATTCACTTGCCCATTTCCGTCACCTCGGCCATTGTCGCGCTTTTTGTTTCCTGTATCGTTGGCGTGGCCTTCGGCGTTACGCCAGCTAATAACGCGGCCCGCCTCGACCCGGTTGAAGCCCTTCGTCACGAGTAAGCAGCTTCTCGCTTGTATACGTTATCCTTTGGCGGTAGCGGCCGCCCGACAACAGACTAGCCGCGCAACCATGCTTTGAGCGCCGAGGCAGACCAGGCAGCGTCGAAAATCGGCCGGAGTCGAGTAGCGGCGACATCGTTTCACAACGGAGGCATCCAGGCGCCTATGGACTATCGCAAACTTTTCGCTGTTGAGCCCGGCAAGCATGTGAGGCTGGCCGACGTCGACCCCGGTTATCACGGTAAGCGCCTCTCTGAGGCGGAAGCGAAAACCGAAACAGAAAACTATCGGGAGCAGATCAGCAAGTTACAGGATCTGCTGTACGCCGAGGGTCGCCACTCGCTGCTGATCGTGTTGCAGGCCATGGATGCGGGCGGCAAGGACGGCACCGTGGGCCACGCCATGAGCACCATGAGTCCGGTGGGCACAATCGTTACCTCATTTAAGCAGCCCAGCGCTGAAGAACTGAAGCACGATTTTCTCTGGCGAGTTCATCCCCACGCGCCCGCGAAGGGCATGGTCTCCATCTTCAACCGCTCACATTATGAAGATGTGCTGGTGGTCAGGGTTCACAACCTCGTGCCCAAGGATATGTGGTCGGAGCGTTACGCCTTCATCAACGATTTTGAAAAGCTGATGAGGAAGCAGAACGGCACGCGCATCATCAAGTTCTTCCTCTACATCAGCAAGGACGAGCAACTCGCGCGCTTCAAGAGCCGCTTGGACGATCCCACTCGCAATTGGAAAATCAGCGAAGACGACTATCGGGAACGCGAGTTCTGGGACGACTACGTCGCGGCCTACGAAGCGGTCTTCAACAAGACCAGCACCAAGCACGCGCCCTGGTACATCATCCCCGCCGATCACAAGTGGTTTCGCAATCTCGCCATCTCGCAGATCGTGGCCGCAACTTTGCAGGATATGGACATCGAAACTCCCAAGCCGCAGGTCGACCTGGAGATGATCCGCCGCCAATACCATCAGGCCGAGGAAGAAGAAACGCAATCGCAACCCGCGAAGCCGGCCCAGAGCAAGAAGAAGAGCAAAGCGAAGAAATAGCGTTGGAATATTGACGCCGGTGTTACATTCTCAACAGTCGGCGAGAGCAGGGAGACCCGCGTCGTGCCCAGCATTCCATCGCTGTTGCAACAGATTCCGGACGAATTCAAGCCGGCGGCCGCTCTCGGCATCGGCGCCGTCATCCTGGTCTTGCTCGTCATCTTTCACGGCATCAGCCTGCATAAGATCCTGGTCCACTTCAAGCGGCGCGAGTTGCGCCTCCAGGCCGGCCGTCCCCATCTCTGGGGAGCTGCATTCCTCTTCGGCTGGGCCATCTTCATGATGCTGTCGCTGCACATCGTGGAGATCATGGCCTGGGCCGTCGCTCTGCACCGGCTTGGCTTGATCGTGCATCCCGCGAACGCTATTTACTTCTGCGCCAATGCCTATACCACAATGGGGTATGGGGCAGTCGATCTCAATACGCAGTGGCGCAACATCACGGCAGTCATCGCCATCTCTGGGTTGTTTACCTTCGCCTGGACCACCAGCTCCCTCGTGACCATGGTCTCCAGCTACATGAAGATCGTGGAGCAGCTCGAGCTCGAGCGCATGAAGGAACTCGACCTCCGCTCCAGCGCGCGTCACTCGGAATGGGGCGTCATCAACGCGGAGCGCGAGGCGGAACACGAGGGGCGAATGGCCACTCGCAAGGCTGCCGCCAGCGCTTCCTTCTTCGAGCGCCGCAAGCTCTGGCGGGAAGAGAGGCGTAAAGAAGAGCAGCTCCGCCAAACCGCGCAAGACCAGATCAAGCAAATCAAAAAACAGGAACGTGCCGAAGAGGACAAGCTGGGACAGGATTTTCCGCTCGACGATTCCGGGGTTAAGAAGTGAGCCCAGCGCGGGCACAGCGGCGCCCGTTCCACCTCTTCCAAAGCCTGCTGCCGCTCGATCGCCAGCGCTCCATTCGTGATGCGCTGGCCGGCGTGCAACTGGCAGCGATGAATATCCCGCAAGCGCTGGGCTATACCAAGATCGCCGGCATGCCGGTTGTTACCGGTTTCTACACGCTGCTGCTGCCGCTGGTCGCCTTCGCCGCCTTCGGCTCTTCGCGATACCTGGTCGTGGCCGCCGATTCTGCGACGGCAGCAATTCTTTCCGGCGGCCTTTCCGCACTTGCTCCCATAGGCAGCGCCCACTATGTGCAAATGGCGGGCATGGTGGCGCTGCTGACAGCGCTGTTCCTGGTTATCGCGCGCCTGCTTAAGCTGGGCTTCCTCGCTGATTTCCTTTCGCAGACCGTGCTCGCCGGGTTCCTCACCGGCGTCGGCTTTCAGGTCGGTATCGCCGTGCTGGGCGAGATGCTTGGCATCGAGATCACCACGCACCGAACCGTCCTGCAAGTGATCGAACTCTGGCGCGAGCGCGCACAATTACATTGGCCGACCCTCGTCGTTTCCATCTCGGTGATCACCAGCATCTTTCTGCTGGCTCGCATCAGCAAGAAAATCCCCGGCCCGCTAATTGCAGTTGTCGCCGTCGAGATGGCCAGTGTCGTCTGGAACTTCTCCAGTCGCGGCATCGCCGTCGTAGGACCTGTACTCGGCGGCCTGCCCCACATGGGCTTGCCGCACGTGCCCCGTAATGAATGGGGACCTTTGATCGGCATCTCGGCTTCATGCTTTGTCATGATCGTGGCGCAGAGCGCGGCAACCGCTCGCTTTTACGCCTCCCGTCATCATCAGGCGCTCGACGAAAACGATGACCTCGTCGGCCTGGCCGCCGCCAACGCCGCAGCTGGACTAAGCGGAACGTTTGTGGTCAACGGCAGCCCTACACAAACCGCCATGGTCGAGGGCTCCGGCGGACGCAGCCAGTTGGCACAAATTTCTACGGCCATCATCGTCGCTCTCGTCTTATTGTTTCTGACCAAGCCGCTGCAATTTCTGCCGCGCTGCGTTCTGGGCTCCATCGTCTTCGTGATCGCCGTGCGGCTCATCGACCTTCGCGGCCTCGCCAGGATCAGACAGGAGAGTCCGGGTGAGTTTGCCCTGGCTGTCGTCACCGCCTCCGTGGTTGTCCTGGTTGGAGTTGAGCAGGGAATCATTCTCGCGATGGTCCTGTCGCTGCTGCGGATCGTGAAACACACCTACCGCCCGCACACCGGAGTGCTGGTTGCCGATGGAGACCTCTACTGGCGCCTGGAGCCGCCGGATCCCGGTGCGATTACCAGGCCCGGACTGATCCTGTATCGCTTCGGCGCGCCTTTGTTTTATGCCAATGCCGGCCGCTTCGCTGAGGAAATCCGGACGATTGTCGGCACGCACTTATCTTCCCAGCCGCTGCTTTGGTTAGTAGTGGATGCTGAAGCCATTACCAATCTCGACTATACCGCCGCGCGGATAGTGATTACCCTGCACGACGAGCTGAATCAGATCAATGTGGCCCTGGCGTTCGCCCGAGTGGGGCCGTATTTGCAGGCGGACTTCGATCGCCATCACGTTACCGACGTTATCGGCAAAAACCTTATCTTTCCGCGCCTGCACGACGCGCTTGAGGCATTTGAACGCCTCGATCGTAATGCGTCGCAGCAAATTCATCCGTAACTCGGAGGAGGATTAATGGCTCGCTGGTCTCGTTATCCTACTTTGTATGAGATCAATACGTGGGTCTGGCTGGCGGAACTGTCCCGCAGTTCCGGGAAAAAGACTAGTCTCAGCAGCGTTTCTCCCACAGAGTGGGACTCCATTGCCTCCTGCGGCTTCGATGCTGTGTGGCTGATGGGAGTGTGGCAGCGCAGTCCAGCCGGCATTGCCATCGCCAATCGAAATCAGGGCCTGTTGGAGGACTTTCGGCGCGCTCTGCCCGATTTTCAGGTCTCCGACAATGTGGGATCACCCTATTGCGTTCGGCGCTATATTGTGGACAGCCAGCTTGGCGGAACCGAAGGTTTGGCCATCGCCCGTGAGCAGTTAGCCAAGCGCGGCATGAAGCTGCTGCTGGACTTCGTGCCCAACCATGTTGCCCCCGATCATCCCTGGGTCGCCGAGCATTCCGAGTATTTTATCCACGGCAGCAGCCAGGACGCCAAGAACTCGCCGGGATCCTACATTGCGGTACACGATCAGTACTTTGCCTGCGGTAAAGATCCATACTTTCCTGCCTGGCCCGACGTCCTCCAGCTCAATGCTTTTCAACCGGGACTGCGGCAGGGAGTAGTCGAGACCTTGACGCATATTGCTGCGCAGTGTGATGGCGTCCGCTGCGACATGGCAATGCTGCTGCTCAACAACGTCTTCGAGCGCACCTGGGGCGCTCGTGCTGGACAGAAACCGGAAACCGAGTACTGGGACGACGTCATCCCAGCCGTGAAGCGAGCGAATCCCGACTTCCTCTTCATTGCCGAGGCATATTGGGACCTGGAGTGGGAGCTGCAGCAGCACGGCTTCGACTTCTGTTACGACAAGCGTCTTTACGACCGCCTGGAGCATGAGGATGCCGAAAGCGTGCGCCTGCACCTCTGCGCTGATCTGGAATACCAGGAAAAGCTGCTGCGCTTTCTCGAGAATCACGACGAACCGCGCGCCGCTTCCGCCTTTCCCGGAGCGAAAGAAAAAGCTGCTGCGGTCACGATCTCGACTCTTCCTGGGGCGAGGATGTTTCATGAGGGCCAGTTCGAAGGCCGCAAAGTAAGGCTGCCAGTGTTCCTGGCGCGCCGGCCCGACGAGCCGCTGGACGCAGATCTGCAGGCGTTCTACCGCAAACTGCTCAAGGCGATTGCCCGGCCGGTATTCCGCAGCGGCGATTGGACGTTGTGCGAGCGCAGCGGCTGGGCCGACAACGCGAGCTTTCTGAACCTGGTGGCGTGGAGCTGGGCGTACGGCGGCGAACGCTATCTTGTCGTCACGAACCTGAGCGACACACGGTCGGAGGGACAAGTTCGCCTGCCGTGGATCGAAGGCGGAGGCAAAACGTGGATCCTGGCCGATCTCCTTTCGAACGTGGTCTACGAGCGCAACGGAAGCGAGATGATCTCGCCGGGCCTATACGTTGAACTGGAGCCCTGGGGATATAACGTGTTTGACTGCCGGCTCAAGTGAGACCACCACCTCTTCACCTCCGGGCAAGATTGTCGCCGCCAAAGCAGCTATGGTCCGACTTGTGCCTTCACTGACTACTGACTACTGTCTTCCAAACTCCAGCACATCGATGTCGGCGAACTCACGCACCGACGGCGGGCCGTAGATCTCCTGCAGCTTCGCCTGCACGGCTGCGCCATGATCGAAGTATTCCAACCTGGTGCCGTGGTCCGCCATCAGAATCCAGACATGCTGAAAGCTCCGCGGGTTATCATTCAGGGCCTGCAGCAGATTCCGCACATCCTCGCCTCCGCCGTAATAAATAGGAGCGAAGACGTGCAGCGCGGGTACGTCCGCCGCCTGCTGGCTGGAGTAATAATCCAGCATGACGCGAGTGTAGAAGGGAAAGAAAGCCACTGCGTCGCCCGGGGCCGCGGAACGCAAAACCAATCCAGTCGCGCCGCGCCAGTCCTGACGCGGCTTTTTGTAGTCCCGCACGATCGTAGGGATGCACGCCGCGCATAACACGATAGCCAGCGCCAGACCGATGCGCCACCTGCTCACCATGGCAGCACCCATTCCCGCCAGCAACGCCGTTGCCGGTAATGAGAAGATCACATAGCGCTGCAGGAACATAGGCTCGTGTAACGAGACTAGGGCAAGAAGCGCGGCCGGCACTCCCGCCCACAGCAGCAGCAAGGTTCCGCGCCAAACCGGTTCCGCTTCCCCCAGGCGGCGAGCGCGAATGATGGCGGCTATCCCCGCGCCCCACAGTGTGCAAGCCAGCACAATCTTCACCCCACTGCCCCCGAAGAACATCGCCAGATGCCAGAATTCCTTCGCACTGGGCCGAGGCATCCAGATGAAATGCAGGTTCTCCGGTGTGGCGCGAAACACATACGTCAACCCGGGCACCGCCGCGGCAAAAATAATTGCGCCGCACCAGATCGCTCGTCTCCACGGTACAGGCGGCGCCTTGCACAACAGCGACGCTACCTGCGCCACCAGCACCAGCGCCGTGAAGTCGTGACTGTAAAATGCCGCGATCCCGCAGATCGTCCACAGCGCCCAATCGCCGGAGCGGTTCTCTTCAACCGCGCGTACAAAGAAGTACGTCGACAGCAGCACCGCCAGAATTCCCAGCGAATAGCTGCGAGCTTCCTGCGAGTAGTAGACCGCGCTGGGGCTGAACGCCAGCAGCGCTGCCGCCACCAACGACGGCAGCACGCCTGTGAACTTTCGCCCGACAAGATACATCAGCGGTATCGAGGCGATGCCGAACAACGCCGACGGCAAGCGCAGGAAGGCTTCGCTGCTGCCCAGGTGAATCCAGCCACGCATCAGCAGGAAGTAGATCGTCTGCAGATTAGCTTCACCGTGCCACCAGACCCACGCGAAGTGTTGCCACGAGGCACGTGCCAGTGCGACCGTCGCCCCCTCATCCAGCCACAGGCTCTTGACTCCCAGGTGCGACAACCGCAGCCAGGTGCCCCCGATGGTCAGAAGTACAAGAACGAAGTGCGCGGGCCAGGCAGCCGCCGGCGTCGACGTCGAGTTAGCTGGCGCGAGCGTGCTGGCTGCGGGCATGAAGGCAAAAAGTGGCGGCGAATGTTCAGAATCGGAGCATGACCCTTCCAGCAGTCGGAGCAGAGCTTCACAATTACCATTGGTCCGATTGCCGAAGCTCACAACATAAATTTAGCGGGCACGCGCCAGCACCAGGGTTACGTCGTCGGGCTGCTCCGCGCCGGCGATCCAGTCCGTCACCGCTCCCGTGACCACCTCGCTGATGCGCGACAGCGATTCGTTGCGATGCTGCAAAATCAGCTCGATCAGCCGCTCCTCGCCGAATTCGCCAAACTCATTTTCCGGTTCGGTGATGCCGTCGCTGTAGGCGACAAAGATGTCGCCGGACCGCATGACGACCGTGCTCTCGCCATACGTCATCCCGTCGAACAATCCCACCACCGTGCCCGAGGTCTCCGCCCTCCGGACGGTGCCGTCTCCGCTCAACACCAGCGGCGGCAAATGTCCCGCATTGGAGTAGGTCAACGCTCGCGACAACGCGTCATAGCAGCCCAGGAACATCGTCGCGTACTTTTCCGGAGGTGTGCTGCGGTAGAGCTGATAATTCAACGTCGACATCAGAAACGCCGGCGAGAGGCAGCTATCGGAATCGCCGTTGCCACTGCTCGCAACGATCGCTTCGCTTTGCGAGCCGCCTGCGCCCAGCGCCAACGAAGCCAGCGTCCTCTCCGGCTCCAGCGAGTAAGCGCGCACGAACGCGTGTACCGTCGCCATCAGCAGCGCCGCCGAAATTCCCTTGCCGCTGATGTCGCCTACCGCCAGCAGCAGGCGTTGTGCGCCGAGCGGAATGAAGTCGTAATAGTCGCCGCTAACCGTGCGCGCCGGCTTGCACACACCGTGGACCTCCAGCGACGGCAATCCGCTGAGGTCCGCGGGGAAGAGCAGCGCCTGTACCTCGTGAGCAATGGCGAGCTCGCTCTCCATACGCTGCTTTTCTTTCTGCTCGGCGATCAGGTTTGCCAGCGAGGTCGTCATGGAGTTGAACGACTGTTCCAGCGCCGCCATCTGATCCTTGTTGCGTACCTGGATGCGGTGTTGCAGCTCGCCGCGATTGATGTGTTCGGTCGCCCGATAGAGTTCAGCGATCGACTTGGTCATGCTGCGGGTGAGCCGCACGCCGATGAAGAGCGCCACCAGTTCGATTATTCCGAGGAAGACACCGATGCCGATCAAGACTTGTTTCGCAGCTTCTGACTGCTCGCCCAGTGTGGCAAACAGCGTGGTGTAGAGCAGCGACGGCCGGGTGTCTACGGCCAGCAGCCCTCCTTCAGACTTGCCGCTCGGCCAATCGACGAAGTCGAAGCGCGTGCCGAACGGAAATTGAACATCGAACATCCCGGATGGGGGCGGCAAGGTCCCGGCCTCCAGCTTGGCTTCGGTGCCGTCAGCCACGTTGAACTTCGAATTGCCCATCTCGACGGTTACGCCCTTCGAATTTCCGGCCGGTTGGGACCCGCCCTTCGCAGAGTCGGGAGATGTCGTCGTGGTGGACGCCTTCGGCATGTCGGGAAAATAGACGGTGATGGATCCCAACTCGATGGTCGCATGCTTCAAAAGGTCGGGCGTGATCGGCAGGTTGGAGATCACCGTCAGGTGGTGACCACTTTCTTCCAACCGTTTCACCACCCGCATCTGGAGGCGATGATCGTCCAGCACGAATCCGGAGAAGTCGTCCTTCAACCATGCGGGGGGCTTGACCGGGCCCTGCTGCATCACCCGGGTCGACGCCGACAGCACGAAACCCTTGTCACTGTCCCAAACACTCACAGAGCGGTGCCGGAAATTCTCGTCGGAGGCGCTGGCAATTTCGCTGGCAAGCTGCGGTGTCAGCCGTCCGGCTTTCGCGAGCGTGCGGAACTGGGAAGCCATCGAACGGTTGGTCGCCTCCAGATGCTGCAACTCCGATTGCAGGTCGGTCATGGCGACGTAGGTAGCAAACTGACCGGCGAAAAGATAGCTGGCAATCAAGCCCATCCCCACCAGCAGGATTATGGGAATCACACCGATGAAGACGTAGGTAACGATCAGCCGGTTGCGGACGCGCCACATCATTTTCCGGCGTACCACGCGCAGCCCCATCAGCAGGGCGAAGGTCACGAAAAGAAAGCCGATGAAGCTGGACCAGCCGCCTAACAGGCTGCTCGAACCGGGACGAAAGATAAGGCGCAGGATAAACAGCGCCACGGCCAAATAGCCGAACCAGAGCGTAGTTTTCCCCAGCTTGCTTTTGGGGTGGAGCATTCGCCGTACGAAAGCTCGCACATCGCTCGATTCAGGTAGTTGCATAAGCAGCTCTCAGGCGTAAGCAGTCAGACATCAGCCCTGTCCCGCAAAGCGGGACGAAAGAGCTTAGCCCAGCGCCTCAGCGATCGGTAAGCCGCAAGTAAGGTTCCAAGTCCCTCGCGGGGACGGCAGCTCTGCCGCTCGCGTTCCGGCGTCCGTCAATTCTAATCGTTTCCGCATGTCAGACGCGGCGCGTGTGTCGCCTCTCCGGGTGGCGGAACCTCAATGCGGGCCTTGTTCCAGGGCGATTCCGTGCCAGGCTAAAGGCGTCGCATACCGCATTGCGAGCGGTTACGGTGCAGTGTCCTGCTCGGCCGCCGTAGCAATTGCGATGCGGTCCCGGCTGACAGCGAATGGTCGGCGGCTATAGAATCCTCTGGACGAAAGCTCTGCAATTCTTAGACTCGCAAGCAGTTATTTCCACGCCGGTCCGACCTTGCATCTTCCGGCGCAGTGGAGAATCAAACGAATCCCTATGTCCGACAACGTACGCAATGTCATCATCATCGGCTCCGGCTGCTCCGGGCTGACGGCGGCCATCTACGCGGCCCGCGCCAATCTTAGCCCGCTCCTCGTCGAAGGCCATGAGCCCGGCGGGCAGCTCGCCATCACCACTCTGGTCGAAAACTTTCCCGGCTTCCCCGACGGCATCCAGGGACCGGAGCTCATCGACAACATGCGATCGCAGGCTACCCGCTTCGGCGCCGAATTCCGTACCGGCCACGTCGCCAGCGTCGACCTAACCCGCAAGGCCGCCGATGGCAGCATGAAGCCGCTCGAAGTGAATCTCGGCCGCGAGACGCTGCAGACCCGCACGCTGATCATTGCCAGCGGCGCCTCGGCCCGATGGCTGGGTCTGCCGAATGAGCAGGCGCTCATCGGTCACGGCGTTTCGTCCTGCGCTACCTGCGACGGGTTCTTCTTCTCCGGAAAAGAAATCGCCGTCATCGGCGGTGGCGACTCGGCTATGGAAGAGGCGCTCTTTCTGACACGCTTCGCCAAGAAGGTGACGCTCATCCATCGCCGCAGCGATTTCCGCGCCTCGAAAATCATGCTCGACCGTGCGCGCAAGCATGAGCAAATCGAGTTCCTCACCGACACGGTTGTCGACGATGTGCTCGACGTCAGCAAGAAGGAAGTCACCGGCCTGCGCCTGCGCAATCTCAAAACTGGTGAGCAGTGGGACCTGCCCACCAGCGCGATGTTTCTTGGGATCGGCCATACCCCGAACGCAGGGTTCGTAGGCGACCAGCTCGCCCGCGATGGCGACGGTTACCTCATCCCCTCAGGCTACGTGTGTTCGAAGGTGCCGGGCGTCTTCATCAGCGGCGACGTCGCCGACCGTCACTATCGCCAGGCCGTGACTGCCGCCGGCACTGGCTGCATGGCCGCCCTCGAAGTCGAAAAGTACCTGGAAGAAATCGGGAGATAACGCTCTAAGCGTGGGCGGCGACTGAAGCTGCGCCGCTTCAACCCTCTAATTGCCATCACGAAGAGGAGCTCAAGCCTGATGAGTCACCTATTCCTTACGCCGTGAAGGCGCCGGCAAATGCAAAAAGCCAGACAGGCGGCTTCCGCTTGTCTGACTCTAGATACAGCATACCACATTGAGGTACCTTTTCGGCGCGATTTTCGAACTTTATATTTCCCACGCCATCATGCGATTACGCGCTTAGTGTTGCGTTTTGCCTCTTGACATGTAATTCCTACACTGTGGGATATTGGTTCCAGTTAGGGAAGATATGCCCCATCCCCGTGGCTGACAACGGTCACTTCACATGGGGATAGGCGTCACCGACAATCCTGCTGCGCTGGCGAGATTATTCCGGTGGAGCCGGTTGAAGAGCCATGATGACCCTCGCCATCTTCGTGTGCGTCTTGTTTTTGTACGCCCTGCTGTCACAGAGAATTGAACAAACTCCGCTCACCGCACCCATCGTGTTTACGGCGTTGGGGATGGCGATGTCGTCGGGCTGGGTGCATATTGCCGGTGCAGGTGTAACGCCGGCGGTGTTTCTCCGGCTGGCGGAAGTCGGATTAGTGTTGCTGCTGTTCACCGATGCCAGCCGGACCGATCTGCACGTCTTGCGAAGCATCGGGACACTCCCCGGACGCCTGCTGAGCGCCGGGATGCTGCTGACCATCGTGCTTGGCGCTTTTGCCGCTCGCCTCGTCTTCCCCAGCCTGTCTTTTTGGGAGGCTGGAATTCTTGCGGCCATCCTGGCGCCAACCGACGCGGGTCTCGGCCAGATCATCGTGAATAGCCCGCGCGTGCCGATGAAGATCCGTCAGGCGCTCAACGTTGAAGCCGGACTCAACGACGGACTTTCGGTGCCGTTCCTGCTGTTTTTCATGGCGCTCGCCGCCGCCAAGATCGAAGGCGGTGCGGCCAGCCTGCTGCAATTTATCGGCGAGCAGTTAGGCCTGGGCATCGTCGTCGGCTTAGCGATCGGCCTGATCGGAGGCTGGCTGTTGCGGGTGGCGACCCGCCGCGGATGGATAGCGGAAGCATTTCGGCAGATCGCCGTGGTGACCCTGCCGCTGTTGTGTCTGCTGCTGGCTGAAATGGTCGACGCCAGCATGTTCATCGCAGCATTCGTCGCCGGACTGGCGGTACAGGTCCAGTTCAAAGAGGCAGGCAAACACAGCGTGGAATTTGCCGAGGAGTGGGGACAACTCTTCAACCTGGTGGTGTTCTTTCTATTCGGCATGGTGATCGTCCGCGACTGGTCGCAACTCACCGCCTCGTCCTGGATCTATGCCGTCCTGAGCCTGACGGTAGTTCGCATGCTGCCCGTCGCGGTTGCGCTGATCGGCACTCGTCTCAGCCGGCCGACAGTTTTGTTTATGGGCTGGTTTGGACCGCGCGGGCTTGCTTCAATTGTTCTCGGATTAGTGTACCTGGAACAGGAACTTCATCTGCCCGGCGAATCGACGATCCGGCTCGCGGTGATGGCCACCGTGGTGCTCAGCATTTTTGTCCACGGCCTGAGTGCGATACCCGGCATCAGCTTTTACGCGGCGAAGGTCGCCTCGCTCGACGCGTCGGCGCCGGAGCGGCAAGAGGTAGGTTGAAGATCGCCACTCCTGAACGCAAAGAAAAACAGCGCACCTCGCGATGCGCTGCTGTTGGCGAAACTGGTTTCTCCTCTACTTCGCGTCGACCATCGGAATTTGCGACGCCAGTTGCAGCTGGATCATGAGATCGACCCGGTGATCGATCTGGCAAAACAGCGCCGTCTTCTTCGCAGAAATGACCTTCTCGAACATCGGAACATACTTCATGCGCAGCGTAATCACCTTCTGCTCGTTCGCTGCCTCGCGCTTGATGTAGTCCTGCGCTTGCGCGTCAGTCATAGTGCTGTAGTTGGTTGCGTAGTCCTTGATTAGCGCCCAGCGCTCGTCGCCGTTCTTGCTGGCCTCTTGCCTGTACTGATCGTAGAGCGGCCAGAACTTGGTGGCTTCATCCGGAGTGAGCGGCAGGTTGGCAGCGGTAATCTGTTTTCTCTGCCCCTGGATATCTTCGCGAAGCATCTGGAGTTGCTGATCGTTGGCCGACGTTGGTGGTGCGCCGGCTGCGGGAGCGCTCTGCGAACTCTGCGCACAAACCGGTAGGGTAGCGAGCAACATTGCGCTGACAACGATCAGTAAAGCTGCAAAATTCTTCTTCGGCATTCTGCCTCCTTGATTAAGGTGAAACGTCTGGTACGTAGATTCTGCAGGTGGCTGCGGTGCACTTACACCTTGCCCACCGGAATATCGGCTGGGTGAGGGCTCAAATCGCTGAGCTGATATGCACGAGAATTATATCGGAAGCATGCCACCAGCCGGAGAAAGTGCCGGGGTCACCGGCGCGTACCCCCACTCATTCGCGATGTTCGAATGAATGGGATTGTGGTGGTAGGATGCGACGGTTCGGAAGGTACCTGAGAATTCAAGCTTCACGTGAGTAGAATTCGCCGTGAGGTAAACTGCACCCGAATGCCTCTTCTCACTCCGCTCGACGACTTTTCCCGCGCCGAAGAAGCTGCGAAGTTCATCTTCGCCCGTACCAGCAAACGTCCGCGGATCGCCGTTGTCCTCGGCTCTGGTCTCGGCAGCTTCGCCGCCGAACTTCACGACGCCACGGCAATTCGCTATGAGGAAATTCCTCACTTCCCGAAGAGCACGGCCATCGGACACGCGGGCCGGCTAGTCATCGGCCAACTCGAAGGGCTCCCGCTAGCCGTAATGCAGGGCCGTGTGCATTTGTACGAAGGCTACTCCGCGCGGGAAGTCGCGTTCCCGATTCGCGTGCTAGCGCGCCTGGGCGTCCGTGCCATCGTCCTGACGAACGCCGCTGGCGGCATCAACGCCGACTACGGCAAGGGGGCGCTCGTGGTGCTGCGCGATCACATCAACCTGCAAGGCCAGAACCCGCTCATCGGCCCGAATGACGATCGCTTCGGCCTGCGCCATCCGGACATGACCGACGCCTACAACGCACGCTTTCGCCGGCTGGCGCTGGACGAGGCGCAACGGATCGGCGCCGAAGCGTACCACGGGGTTTACGCTGCGGTCGCCGGGCCGAGCTTCGAAACCCCGGCCGAAATTCGTTTCCTGCGCAGCATCGGCGCTGACCTCGTCGGTATGTCGACGGTGCCAGAGGTGATCGCCGCAAGGCATATGGGAGTCGAAGTGCTGGCGATCTCCTGCGTCACCAATATGGCCGCGGGCATGACCGGCGAGAAGATTACCGCGGAAGAAGTGCTGGAGACGGGAGAGCGCGTGCGGGAGAAATTCCTGGCGTTGTTGAGAGCGGTGCTGCCGAAGATGGATGGGTACGTGGACGGGTGATTCGTGGAGCGACCCTGCTGAATTGTCATCCCGAGCGAAGCCTAGGGATCTGCGGTTTGCCTGTGTGGGAAGATGCTTTACCGGCGCGAAGAACCGCAAATCTCTCCACTCCGGCGGGCAAAAGCGGCCCGACTCCGGTCAGGATGACGCCTTCCCAATTCCCATCCCGGGTTCGACACGACTGGAGCGTAGCCCTGAAACTAAGTCGGCAACCCGAACTCCATTGTTGATCCTATCCGCCAGCCACTTGCCCCTTCTTCCTCGCGAACCACCCATACACCGGCAGCCCCGCCAGAATCACCAGCACGCCCCAAGCCGAATTCCGAATATTTTCCGTAAACGTGTAGTACAGCAACACTGCGGCGGCGGCGATGAACAGCGCCGGCACTATCGGATATCCCCAAGTGCGATATGGGCGCTCCGTGTACGGTTCCTTGCGCCGCAGCACGAACACCGTGCTCGCCGCGATCATGTAGAAGAGCCACTCGGCAAAGATCGCCAGCGAAAACAATTGCCGGAAGCTTCCCGCAAACAGCAGCAGGGCAACCGACAATGCCAGCTGCACCATCAACGCCACCGAAGGCGTGTGATAGCGCGGATGCACCTCGGCCATTGCCTTGAAGAAATATCCGTCGCGCGACATGGCAAACGGCACACGCGCGCCGCTCATCACCGTTCCGTTCAGCGACACCAGGATCGACAGCGCCATTCCGACCGAGACAATCGCTGCGCCCCATAGTCCCACTGCCATCGCAGTTGCGTCCGACGCCGGCCGCTGCGACGCGGCTATGCTCGCCGCCGGCAGCACGTATTGCACGGCTGCATTCGTCAGCATGTAGAGTGCGGCGACGACGCCAACGCCAAAGATCAGCGCAATCGGAATCGCCCGGCCCGGATCGTGAATCTCGCCGCTGACCATGTTCAGGTCGTTCCAGCCGTCGTAGGCCCACAGCGCCGCGATCAGCGCAGCCATGAAACCGGCAAAGCCGCCACGTGCTCCGGCGAACGTTGTGGCGAAATTGTGCCAGGTGCCGCTCGACGCAGTGAACGCCACCAACGCGATGACGACAATGATCACGATCTTCAGCGCAGTGAACACGACTTGAAAATCGCCGGCTCGTTTGATGCCGATGTAGTTCAGTCCGGTCATCAGCGCAGCGGCGGCGATCGCCAGCAGTTGCCCGTAGCTAATCGCCAGCGGACGTGTAACCGCGATGTGATTCAGAAAATCAAGCGCGGGAAAGGTTCCGAGAATTCGCACCAGCCCGGTAGTGAGTGTCGCGATCGATGCCGGCTTGGCGATGGCGAACCACGTCCAGGCATAAAGAAATGCCGGCACGGGCCCATAGGAGTCGCGGATGTAGACATACTCCCCGCCTGCCTGCGGCTTCATGGCGCCAAGTTCGGCATAGGTGATGGCCCCGGCCAGCGAAAGAATGCCTCCGACAATCCACGCCACATACACCAGCGCCGCTGAGCCGACGGCCTGCATCATCTCGGCCGGTACAAGAAAGATTCCGCTGCCAATGATGGTGCCAACCACTATGGCGGCAGCATGACGCACGCCGAGGTCGCGCGAGAGAGTGGGCGTGGATGTCGTTGGAGCAACCGGCATGAGGTCTAACAGAGTTTAGCCGACAATTGATTTCACATCAGGAGTGGGTGGAGCACCGCTTCAGCGGTGCAGTAAAGGCCTACAAAAGTATTCTTCGGCTTTAGCCGCCGAGGTACCTTCCGCAACCGGCAAGGTGCCCATGAAGTCTGTATGAACCCGCGTCAGTGATTCTCGTCACGGCGCACCATCCTAATCGCTACGGAGAATGGGGTGGTGCACGGCTTCAGCCGCTGAGGTAAGTATGGTAATCCCGCATCGCGGCATAACCAGCAGTTCCACTTACTTTCTAACCGCAGGTACCTACAACAAGACACGCGCTCTGCAATCGGAACGCATGGCTAACCTCTTCTGCGAAGTCTTGTTTCGCTATCGCGATGCCGGCAAATTCAGTCTCCATGCCTTCGTGGTAATGCCTAATCACGTACACCTGCTGCTTACTGTCCCAGAGGGCTTAGTTTTGGAGCGCACAATGCAGTTGATTAAGGGTGGTTTTTCATATGAGGCTGGAAAGCGGTTTGGCAGCCGGGGCACGATCTGGCAGAAGAGCTACGTGGATCGGAGAGTGCGTGACGCGGTGGAATGCTCCAGGTTTCGAGAATACATCCACCAGAATCCTGTGCGCGCAGGGTTAGTCGAGGTGCAAAAACAGTTCGCCTATTCTTCGGCGAGTGAGCGGTACCGGCTGGACGAAGTACCGCAGCGGCTAAAGCCGGAGATTTTGTCAGGGCTGTCGATGCACCGCTGAAGCGGTGCTCCACCCAATTCACCAAGTACCTGCATTAGCCGCGACTCATCGACCACTGACAACCGATAACCACCACTTCAATCAATCTTCGTCGCCTTGGCCATGATGCGCTCATACAGCCGCCACGGGGTCAGGCGGCGAAGCCAGAGCTGCGTCTTGGCGTCCGCGCCGATCAGGTAGCGCAGCTTCGGGTTGGCATCCTTCGCCGCGCGAACAATCGCCAGCGCAACCTCACGCGCGTCGCCTCGCTTTGCGGCGCGCCCCTTGATGAACTGGGCGAAGCGCTGGCTGCGCTCTTTGTTCGGCGAATTCGGGTCGAGCGCGGCTTTGCCGATCATCAAATTGCGCTCCCAGATGTCCGTCTCATACGCGCCGGGCTCAATCAGCACCACGCGAATCCCCAGTGAGTGGACTTCCATTCGCAGGCACTCGCTCCACCCTTCCAGCGCGAACTTCGAGGCCACGTAGCTGCTGACCATAGGCACGCCCGCGCGGCCGCTGATCGAAGTGATCTGGACGATGTGTCCCAGGCGCTGTCGGCGCATGACGGGCAGCACCGCTTTGCTCATCGCGACTGCGCCGAAGAAGTTGGTTTCCATCTGATGGCGTAGTTCGTGCAGTTGCGTATCCTCGACGAATCCCGCGCTGCTGAAGCCCGCATTGTTCACCAGCACGTCGACGCGGCCGTGATCGCGCACAATCCCCTCCACCACTCCGGCAATGGCGTCGAAGTTCGTGACGTCGAGCTGCCGCGTATCGATCTGCTCGTGCACCCCGTCCTTCCGTGCCGCTTCTTCCAGCCGGCCGCTGCGTCCCAGGTCGCGCATGGTAGCCGCCACGCGATAGCCGGCACGCGCCAGCTCAATCGTCGTCAGCAGGCCGATGCCGCTGGAACTTCCGGTTACAACCGCGATTTTCTGATCTGCCATGGTCTCCCGCCAAATCCCGCATATCGCCGAACAAGTCCAAAAGCGCACCATTCGCGCCCCGGAAATTGCCGAGCCGCTGCTCCATGCGAGATCATTAAGAGTTTACATACCCCATTCTGAACGGACTGATACGGATGCCTACAGACAAGAGCAAGAAGGGCGCGGGCGAAATCGCGCCGGCCAAAGGAAAGCTGGGGATTATGATCCCCGGCATGGGCGCCGTCGCCACAACGTTTGTGGCCGGCGTGGAGGCAGTACGCAAAGGAATTTCGAAGCCCATCGGGTCGCTGACGCAGATGGGCACGATCCGGCTGGGCAAGCGCACCGATGGCCGTTCGCCCAAGATTAAAGATTTCATGCCGCTGGCCGGGCTTGACGACCTGGTCTTCACCGGCTGGGACATCTTCGAGGACGACATGTACGCTGCCGCCGGTAAAGCCGGCGTGCTCGACCGCTCGCTGCTGGAGCAGGTGAAGCCGTTCCTTTCGACCATCAAGCCGCGCAAGGCGGTCTTCGACAAAAATTACGTCAAGAAGCTCGACGGCCCGAACGTCAAAAAGGGCAAGAACAAGATGGAGCTCGCCGAGCAGGTGCGCGACGACATCCGCGAGTTCAAACAATCGAGCGGCGCCGACCGCCTGGTCATGATCTGGTGCGGCTCGACCGAGACGTTCATTGAAGCCGGCGCCGCGCACAAGACCATCGAAGCTCTCGAGAAGGCGATGCATGCCAACGATGAGAACATCGCGCCGTCGATGGTTTATGCCTACGCTGCGCTGAAGGAAGGCATTCCGTTCGCCAACGGCGCGCCGAACCTGACGGTCGACGTCCCCGCGATGCACGCGCTGTCGAAGCAGATGGAAGCGCCCATCTGCGGCAAGGACTACAAGACCGGACAGACGTTGATCAAGACCATCCTTGCGCCCGGCTTCAAAGCCCGCATGATCGGATTGAACGGCTGGTTCTCCACCAACATCCTCGGCAACCGCGACGGCGAAGTGCTGGACGATCCCGGGTCCTTCAAGACCAAGGAAGAGTCGAAGCTGTCGGTGCTGGAACACATTCTGCAGCCGGAACTGTATCCTGACTTGTACGGCAACATCTGTCACAAGGTGCGGATCAACTACTACCCGCCGCGCGGCGACAACAAGGAGGGTTGGGACAATATCGACATCTTCGGCTGGCTCGGCTATCCGATGCAGATTAAAGTCGACTTCCTCTGCCGCGACTCGATCCTCGCTGCTCCCCTGGTGCTGGACCTGGTTCTGCTGCTCGATCTGGCAAAGCGCTCACCGGCGCTGCGGGGCATCGGCATCCAGGAGTGGTTGAGCTTCTACTTCAAGTCGCCCATGACGGCCGAAGGTTTGTACCCCGAGCACGACCTGTTCATCCAGTCGATGAAGCTGAAGAACACCATGCGCCACCTGATGGGTGAGGACATGATCACGCACCTCGGGCTGGAGTATTACGACTAGTTCAGCGGATCGTGGTTAGTGGACCGCAGGTAGTAAGAGCGGTTCGAAGAATTTTTAACCAAGAGGGTGCCCCGTTCTAGCCTGGGTTTGGCTAGGGCGGGGCGTTTCGTATCTCCGACAAAGTGTATGGCTGAAGCGGTGCCCACCTACGCCTTCAGATCTCGCCGGATCAAAACCGAGTCCAGGAAGAATCCCAACCCAATGGCAAACGGAATGATCCCGAAAGCGGCAGCGACGTGCGCATCGGGATTCACGCGTCCAATCAGGCTAAACGTTAAAAAATAGCCGAGCGCGCCGAAGACCAGCAGAATGCCCCAGCGGCGCGAGTGAGCGGCCTGCGACAACTCGGGCTCCATGGGGACATTGACGCCGCGCGCGATGGCCGCCAGGCGCTCTTCGGTGCGCAAACGGCGCACCCGGTAAAAGGCATAGATGGCCGCCAGCGGTATCGCGAAGACCATCACCACAGCTGCGAATCCTACAAAGTTCCCGTCCATCGCTCCACTCCTTCCGCGGCTCCGGGCCGCCTCGTTCACAGTGGAAGATACGGAGGGGGGATGAGAAAAGTTCCAGAGGAGTGTACCGCCGTCTGAAGGGCGAGCCTGTAAAGGGCGGAGATCTGGTTAAACTCGGATACCACTCGAACAGCCCTCAACGTACTGCTGACCGGCAACTGACAACCGGCAACTATTTTTTTGCCAGCGTCTCTGCCTTCCTGATTGCGGCCTCGTGCTTATCGTACGCAATCAGCGCCATGCGCGCGCCGTCGCGCGCGCCACTGGTGCTCATCTTGCGCTCGGCTTCGGCGAATACTTCTTCCGCATCCTCATGTGCGTTGTAGGCTTCGTCATCGGCATCGGCCACGGCCTTCACCGCGGCAACAACCTTAGGATCGCTCGTCGAACCGGGTGCGGCTTTCTTGCCCTTCGCTTGTTTGCGCCCACGCTTGGGCTCGTCTTCGGCGACCAGTTCGTTGTAGGCGAGTTTGTACTCGTCCGGCCATTTCAGCTTCATCTGGATTTCCAGCTCATCAAGGGCGGTTCGCGCATGATCGGCAATCTCGCGCACGCGCTTTTTTTCCATGAGCCACTTCCACACGCCCCATTCCATGCCTTCTGTCATGATGGCCCGGGCCTCTTCCACTGCAGGGAGCTTCTTCATCGCAGACCTCGAAAATCTTTTGCATTTTGCAGAACCTTCCATCCTAGGGTCGCGGGTCACGAAACCCCTGTGAGGTATGAACACTCCGGGAAGCGTATCTCCCGATTCGGGAATGCCGAGGACCTTGCAAAAAATTGGTTTGCGCCCCGCCCGATTCTGGAGCAGCCTAGCAACGGAACCCTTTCCGGAGGACTCATGCGTTTTTCCGCGCTGTTCGCTGTACTAGCATTGGCTGCTGCGATATCATCCGCCGCCCAGCAACCTGCAGCCGCCGCGCCGGCAGGCCAGGGTTACACCCTCACCGTCGTGGTCGAAGGCGTCAACAATCTCGGCGGCAATGTTGGCTTGCTGGTCTTCAACTCGCCCAAGGGCTGGGCCGAGGACCGCAGCACCGCGCTGAAGGACATCACGGTGCCGGCGCACGAGGGCACGGTCACGATCACGGTTCCCGAGCTGCCTGCGGGTACTTATGCGCTGGCGCTCGTTCACGACGTGAATAAGAACCACAAGCTCGACCGAAACTTTATCGGACAGCCGAAAGAACAGTGGGGTCTCTCGAACAATCCACATGCGGTCATCAAGACTCCCTCGTACAGCGCCTGCACTTTTGAGTTGAAAGGGAATCAGGAAGTCCACGTAAAAATGCAGCAGTAGCGCGCCAGGTTTGACGGGCTGACTGCTGCAGGTACTGGCGCGAGAAAATCTAAGCGGCCCAGTCGCGGCTGTTGCGATCGGAGCCGTGCTGCTTCACCATCTTGTTGTAATTTCCCATGATGAGAAATGGTGCTGCCCACTGACCGACGAATAGCGCCCAGTTTTCTTTGCCCATAATTTTGAGGACGAGCGAAGCTCCCATGGAGCCCAGCGCCAATCCCAGGAATGCCGATGATGGCAGCCTGGACGTTTGACTCTCGATGGCCCCGGTGTAAGCGTCTTCAGATTCTCCGCTGGTTCGTGTCTGCATGGATAACTCTCCTGTGACGTGATGAATGCTGGTAGGAAGAGGCGATTCACGCTGCGGTTGCCAGCGCGAGGAACGCAATCGCGCAGAACGGTTTTCCAGCGGAGATTTTGTCGCGCGACGAAAATTTAACGAAGCCTCTGTCGTGCGGAGAAAGAAAAGCCCCCTTGACCGCATGGGGCTGTTTACGGTATCAACAAAGCATCTTCAGGGTGAAGGAGTTCACCCCTAACCGCTGTCTCACGAGGTCCGGGACAGATGATGACTCCTGACAAGGAACACTTGTCGCGGAGTCATGTCCCCGGCGAGTCTTCCTGGCACTACCGTTAACTGGTGTTAAGGGCCCGATATTTTCATCCAGCGATGGCGAGAAATATCTCCGTGTTCTCCGTCCGTCCGTGGTGAAGGGTCGTCACCTGTATTGAAAGGAAGCTCGACTTTGCTCAAATATGTCATGATCGGTATCGGAGGGTTTGCCGGCTCCATCGCCCGCTATCTGATCGGCAACTATGTCGGCAGCCGCGTGGGCTTCCGCTTTCCTTACGGCACGCTGCTGGTCAATATCAGCGGGTGTTTCGTGCTGGGAGTTTGCATGGCGCTACTGGCGCGCACCGCCGCCAGTCTGTACTGGCGCTACCTGGTGCCCATCGGATTCATCGGGGCGTACACCACGTTCTCGACCTTCGAGTATGAAACCTTGCGCGCCATGCAGGATGGACAGGTTGCGACCGGGCTGCTGAATATTGGGGTGAGTGTGATCGCCGGATTCGCCGCAGTGTGGCTCGGTGATGTAGTGGGGAGGGCGTTCGTATGAAGCGCGGAACAAAGTTTGCAGCCAGTGCGACGCGGAGTCAGGAGGACAGGTGCTAACCACGGGCCCAGCCAAGAAAGTCACTGTCTACGTGATGGAAGGGCAGAAATATCACGGAATGGCATGCTATGCGGCAGTTCTCGATTATCTGTTCTTCCGCGGAATCTCCGACGCGACTGTAACGCGCGGCATCGCCGGCTTCGGCACCGATCACAAGCTGCACACCAGCCGCCTGGTCGAGCTCGCCGACCAGATGCCGATGAAGATTGAGTTCGTCGAGAGCGCGGAACGCGTCGAGGACGTGTTACCCAAGCTGGTCGAGATCGCAGCGCATGGTTTGATCGAAGTGCAGGAGACGACGGTCATCAATCCTGCCACCGACAAGAAGCGGCCGCATCCCGCGCCGGCCGTCGCGAAGCTGGAATCGACGGCGAAGATTATGCGCATCCTGATCGGCGAGCAGGATCGCTGGCAGGACAAACCGTTGCATCTGGCGTTGGTTGAAGCGCTGCGCGCCAATGACATTGCGGGAGTCACGGTGTATCGCGGCATCCTGGGCTACGGCGCCAATCGCCGCATGCACAAGGATTCGACGCTGAACCTTTCGCACGACGCGCCCATCCTGCTGACCGTGGTCGATACCGAGGAGAAGCTGCGCGCGTTCTTCCCGGTGCTCGACCAGATGGTGAAGCAAGGGTTGGTGGTCATGTCGGATGCCGAAGTCATCAAGTACTCGCACGCCGCGCCGCTGCCTGACAAAGAGGAGAAGCCAAAGTGAAACTCGAGGGAAAGGCGAAGATGCTGCGCATCCACTTCGGTGAAGATGACAAGTGGAAGGGGCGGCCGCTCTATGAAGCCATTGTCGAGCGCTGCCGCGAACTCGACATCGCCGGCGCCACCGTGATGCGGGGTATCGAGGGCTATGGTGCGAGCACCATCATTCGACGGCGACACCTGCTGAGCTTCTCCGCCGATGCGCCGATCCTGGTGCAGATCATCGATACGAACGAAAACATTCAGCGCCTGCTACCCGTCCTGGATGAGATGGTCTCCGAGGGACTGATCGCCATCTCCGAGGTCGAGGTGATCAAGTACGTGCATCAGCACGGCCAGCATCCGCAAAGATAATTCCGGTTTTCTCACAATACGTAGTCCCCATGTAGTCCGGGTGGCCCGGGGCTCGCGATTTAGCGGACCACGATTCTGGCCGTCATCTTCGGATGAAGCCCGCAGAAGTAGCCGTACGTGCCCGGCTTGGTGAAGGTATAAGTGAACTGCTCGTCGGTATCGAGCGCCTTCGACTTGAATATCTTGTCGTCGCTCACGATGGTGTGCGGGATGTCGTCAGCATTGGTCCACCGCACCGTGGTTCCTACGGGGACAGTCAACGTAGCCGGCGAAAAACTGAAGTTGTCGATTTTGACGATCGTGTCCGTCGCGGCTTGCGTATTCGCAGACGCCGCGAAGACTTTCGATTGATTGCCCGCTCCCGCCGAAATCAGCACGAGCGCTATGGTGAAGATCCATAATTTACTTTTCATTGCAGCCTCCTGAAGTTCTTTTCCGAATGATTTAACCCAGATTGCTTTCCGTGATCGCCAGCGCGTGATGGTGTCGCACGTAGTTAACATCGGTCACGCCCAGCAGGCTTCGCAGCTGGTCGGCGGAAACCTTCATCGGACCGGGTGAGGGTCCCTGGCCGGGTTTGGGTTGCGGAAACGCGGTAGAGGTCGCGGTATGGAAGGTGATGTTGCCCTCCACTTTTTGCATGGTCTGATGAATGTGTCCGTTCAACACCGTGACCGAGCCGAAGCGCTTCAGGTAGGAGAGCGCCTGGCCGCTGTCGTCGGTGCCCCATCCCCATTCCGGATAAACGCTCCACAGCGGAATGTGCGCGAAGACGACGATGGGTGTGCTCCTGGAGAGGTGCATAACGTCTTTCTCCAGCCACTTCAGTTGCTCGACGCCCAGGCTGCCAAGACCACCCGCCTTCAGGTTCATCACATTCACCAGTCCGACGAAGTGAACGCCCTGGTTGTCGAAGCTGTACCAGCCCGAGCCCTGCGTGCCCTTGCCGTAACGCTCCAGGTATTGCTTGCCGTCGTCATTCAGAACGTCGTGTTCGCCGGGCACAAAGAAGACATCCTTGGCAGTGGCTTCTTTCAACAGCTGGTCGACTGTGTCGAACTCCGCCGGCCTGGAGAGGTGGCTGATGTCGCCCGTGTGGAGAATGAATGCCGGAGGAGTGGGCAGCGCGTTGATCTTGTCGACCGCGGCCTTAAACGTACTCACCACGTCAGGGTTCGCGGCCTTGTCAAAGCCCATGTGGCTGTCGCTGATCTGGACGAAGGTCAGGTCTCCCTTCGCGGAATGCTTCTTGAGGTCCGACAAGTTTCCCAGGCTGTAGGAGCTGAGCACGCCGCCCTTCATCACGCAAAAAGCGCCGGTACCAGCCCATGCCATGCACTTCAAGAATCCGCGGCGGTCGATCCCATCATGATTGTGGTCGTGCAAGATCCGGTCCGCGACTTCAATCTCGCCCGCTTTGTGTTGCCTTGCTTGCTTCATTGCCTGGCACCTCGAATACATGTCACCATCGCTAACTACCGTCCGGATTGTTTATTCCCACCGGACCGCGCGAAAGGCGCGAGTAAAAAATTAATTTGTATCGTGGGAATAAACTCCGAGTTCGCAAGTTAGGTAAGGTTGAGGCGTGAAGGCTGAGAACAGCACGGGCGATTTCGAGGGGCTGGCCATGCCCCTGTTCGACTCGCTCTACAACTTCGCCCGCTGGCTGGCACGCGACGAGACCGAGGCCGAAGACCTGGTGCAGGAAGCTTTCAGCAAGGCGCTGCGCGGCTTCGCTTCGTTCACGCCGGGCACGGACTTCCGTGCCTGGATCTTTCGCATCCTGCGCAACACCTTCCTGACTTCGCGGACGGGATTGAGTTCGAGGATGACGGAAAGCCTCGATGACGACGAGCTAGCCTCGTCGGTCGCCGTGACCTGGCAGACGCCGGAGTCGCTGGCTCTCGCCTCCGCTACGCGCGAGGCCTTGCAGTCCGCGCTGGCGCGCCTGCCAGTCGAGTACCGTGAAGTGGCGCTGCTGTGCGATGTGGAGGAGATGAAGTACAAGGAGATCGCAGAGGTTCTGGCGATTCCCATCGGCACCGTTATGTCGAGAGTGGCACGAGCCCGAAAGCTGCTGCGGCAGCTACTCACGGATCAAGGGACGCGACCAGCTTCGGGCGGCCAGCAAGGCCAATCATGAACTGCGCTGAGTGGCACAACCGGATCGACGCCTACGTGGACAGCGAACTTTCCCCCGCCGAAATGGCGGCATTTCGTGCGCACGCAGAGAAGTGTGCGGAATGTGCCATGCTGGCGTTGTCCGCTGCCGAGGGTAAGTTGGCCATTCGCCGCGCTGCGACTCGGTACTCCGCTTCACCGGGACTTCGTGCGCGTGTCTTCGCATCGTCACAGGCCGAAGCTCGACCGGCGACCGGCGGAGAGAAGAAGCACCGTTCTGGCTTTGCAGATTACCTCTCAGGAAGGTGGCCGCGTTGGGCGCTCGCTGCGACGGCGTTATTGCTGGTTGCGGCGCTCTTGTTCATGGCGGCGAATCGGCGGCAGGAATCGCGGTCGCTCGCCGAGTTCGCTGATCTTCACGTGACTGACCTGGCAAGCGCTAATCCGGTCGAAGTCATCTCGACCGACCGGCACACGGTGAAGCCGTGGTTTCAGGGACGCATTCCATTCACCTTCGCACTGCCCGAACTGCAGGGCTCGCCCTTTACGCTCGTGGGTGGACGCGTTGCCTACTTCCATCAGGAGCCCGGCGCGCACCTGGTTTTCCGCTACCAGCGCCACCTCATCTCCGTTTTTATCTTCCGGGACACTTCGCAACTCGGTTTGCCGGTATCGTCCTACCAGGGCCAAGCATCTTCGTTCACGCTCCGCACATGGACTCAGCGTGATTTGCGTTATGTCGTGATCGGTGACGCTGGAGC
Organism: uncultured Acidobacteriaceae bacterium; assembly: GCA_963780495.1. Classification (GTDB taxonomy): domain Bacteria; phylum Acidobacteriota; class Terriglobia; order Terriglobales; family Acidobacteriaceae; genus Bog-257. Next base: position 196,169 of record CAWACF010000004.1, on the reverse strand, counting down.
GGGCACGATTCAGCAGCTGATAGACCTGCTCCGGAGCGCGCAGTAAGCGACATTGGGAAACTTCGTTGCTCTTCGTCACGGAATGTAGAGTCTTAGATTTTTGTCTGGCCGAGTTCACAGGCTGCGGAACAACTCTCTTGCAGGAGCTGGCCGGGTAGAGCGGACCTTCAGGTCCGCGTCCAATTCTCTTCATTTTGGTGCCCGGCGACGGAATGGTCGGGGCAAATGAGCGCGTTGCGAGCTTAACGGCCGGTGACGCGCAGGCGCCTTGCGAAGGCCGCGTCGATCCAGTATGCGGCGAAGCCGGCCCCGATCATCAGCGTTCCGAACACGAAGCTGCTCATGCCGAGGATCCGCTCGTGCTCGGCGTCCGTAACCGCGAAGGCCAGCAGCAGCATCGGCAAGACGCCGACCAGCACCACTCCAAACATACCGCCCGGCACTCGGAAGGGACGCGGCAAGGCCGGCTGCGTGATACGGAGCACGATGAGGGCAACGAACTCCAGAAACAGGCTCAGGCCGTAGATCATGATGTCGAGCGTCACCAGCCGTTCAAAGCCGAAGCCCAAGCACAGCGCCCACCCGGTGGCGAGCACCAGGATAGAAACCCATGGCGCCTTGGCGCTTCGCGTGACTCTGGCGAAGACCGCCGGGAGCATTCCATCCTGTGCCATGGCGTACGGCAGCCGCGAGTAGCTCATGACCAGCGCGTTGAACATACCGAACGCGCTCATCATGCCGCCGAGTACCAGTCCGGTTCGAAGCAGCGGTCCGCCCAACATGCCAGCAATGTCGGCCCACGAGCCAGTATCCCACGCAGTGGGACTTAGGCGCGTCAGAGACATTGCCGCGACCGGAAGAATGTAGCTGACGGCGACGAGCAGAACGCTCGCCAGGATGGCGCGCGGATAGGTGCGCTGAGGCTGGTCAACTTCGGAGGCAATGGTGGAGGCGTTGTCCCAGCCCATGTAGTTCCACATCGCCACCAGCAGCCCGCCCATGAGGTCCACGTGCACGCTCGAAGCCGAAGTAGCCACGTGCGCCAGGGCTCCGTACTTGAACGGCGCCAGCACGACGATGATGGCGAAGGGCGCCGAGAGCAACGCGAACAACCACAACGACGTAGTTGACACGACTTTGATTCCCGCGATGTTCAGCGCCGCGCAGGCCGCCACGACGATCACGCCTACGGCGATGCCGCGATGATTCAGGCTGAACCAGGGAAACAGGCGATCGAGATACAACACGAAGAGCGTGGGATAGATGGCCATGTCGAAGACGCTGGCCAGCAGCGAGAGCCACGCTTCCTGAAATCCCCAGAAGTTGCCAAGAGCATGGCGCACCCAGGCGTAGTAGCCGCCTTCTTCCGGCAGCGCGCTGGCCAGTTCGCCGATCATGAAGGCTGTCGGCAGGCTCCAGACGATTGGCGTAAGCAGCAGAATGAGTATCGCGCCGCCGTAACCTGCGCCGCGCACCACGTCTTCCGTGCCGTACGTGCCCCCGGACACCATGAAGAAGGTAGCGACGATGAGTGGCCACAGCGTGATGCGACCGGAGCGTCCGCGGTCCGCTGATGCTGTTGCGACAGGGCTGTTCAATTTCAGAGTGACGCGATTCGCTGCCGGCAACGCAGGTCCCTGAAAGACTTAACGCGCCCAGCGAGCCGTTGGGATATTCCAGGCCGGTTGCTGGAGCGACTGTCCCACTTCATACGAAATTTGAAGTTCTTGCACGGATCAAGACGCTCGGGATCGAAAGGAGATTGCGCCACGCGTTACCTCGCGAAACCCAGATTGCCATAGTCTGAGCGGGAACCGAAATGAAAAACGAGCGAGGCGGCATCGGTTCAGGGTTTCGAGCTGCCGCGAAACAAGAAACGGCAGTTTCGTTTGGCGGGTTCTGATAGGGGATGGAAGCGGGCCGATGGCTCCGTGGAGCACGGCCCTTTCCGCTTCCGATGGGAGTAGCCACGGAAGTCTTGACGACTACAGAATGCGGCCCGGTGTCTCTGTCTGTCTGAGCAATGTAGCTCTCGCTCGAAACAAAATCTCGATGTCTCCGTCTCTTGAGCGAGCAAACCTTCGGATGTAGATGGTTCGAAGCACGGCTTTGGCCGCAAACGCGGGAAGCGTGTAACTGAGGCGGAACGAGACTCAGTGGGTGAACGCCGAAACGCGACATCCCGGCACTACAGAATCGTCCAACAGCTGCACCGTCAATGGCTTGTGGTGATCGTCGCGTTTCCGGAGCCCATGCCGCCACGTTAATCGCAAAATTTTGTTGCCGAATTCCAACTCATACCAGTAAGCTTTAATTCTTCCTACAACTAAAAGAGCGCGGAGCCGAATTTGCAACCTCGGGAGACGCGCGGCTGTTACCCCGGGAACTTGAAGTGAGGAAGTGTGCCGTCCTTTAAGAAGAAGCGGACGATTGCCATCTTGCTGGTTGTAATCGGCTGTGCCCTCGGCGCTGTCGGCGCGACCGACTCGCAACCTGACGCTAAAAAGATCGAAACTGTGGCGTCGCACCCGCCCGTGCCGGCTCTGGCGACATCTCCGGTGGTCAACAACCCTCCTGCCGCCGACGCCAACACGTCCGATGCCAACAACGCCGACTCCACTTCGGACGCAAGCCCGGCGCCGGAAATTCCCGCGCCGAAGACAAAGTTCCAATGGAAGCCCGCGGTCGCCCAGAGCATGTTTTTAGCCGGCATCTCCAATGGCTGGCGTTACTGGCATGAATCCGGCACTCGCGACGCCCTCCACGGTCCGTTCCTGAAAGACTGGCTGGACTCCATCGGCGAGACTCGTGGCTGGGACGACAGCGATGGATGGCATGCCAGCTATGTGTCGCATCCCTTCGAAGGCGGCATCTTCGGCTTCATCGAACAGCAGAACGATCCCCTCTATCGCAACCTGGAGTGGGGTGACGGACGCATTTACTGGGCGGGCAAATTGCGTGCGCTGGCGTTCTCGGCGATCATGAGCACGCAGTGGACGCTGGGCCCGGTGAGCGAAGCTTCGCTGGGGAATGTGCAGTTGCACGCGTCTCCCGGCTTTATCGACCTGGTGAATACGCCCTTGCTCGGCATCTCGGAGATGATGGGCGAGGACATGCTCGACCGCTACGTCATCATGGCGCTCGAGAACCACACGGCCAATCCGTATCTCATCCTGGCGGCTCGCTCGGTCGCCAACCCGTCGCGCACTTTTGCCAACATGATGGCGCTCAAGCAGCCGTGGCATCGCGAGACGCGTCCCGGCATCTTCGGCGAAAACCATCAACTCCGCAAACAGTGGGTGAAGGAATACAAGGACGGCGAGACCGGCGCGCCCTTCACCGTGCACAGTGACGCCGACCGCAAGGCTATGAATGCCGCGGTTTTCAATCCGGACAAGCCCCTGCCCAAGGAAGCTCCGATTGAGCTCTACCCGTACGCGGTGTACGAGAGCTTTGTGGGCGGCAAAAGCTGCATTGGCGCGGGCGGTTCGGGCGCCGCGCGCATCGGGCCGAACTGGCAGATTGATGCGGAAGCGAACGGCTGCCTGGTGCCCTACCTGCCCAAGTGGAACGGCGGCGACTCCGAGACCTTCTATGCCGGTCCGCGCTGGACGCCGCGCGCTGCTCACAAGTTTTCGCCGTTTGCAGAAGTGCTGGTCGGCGCCCGGCGCATCACCCACGACATCACCGATGTAACCAAGAAGAAGCAGCTCACCAAAGAGTATGAAGAGGGACTGCTGAAACACGACTTCATGCGCAGCGATTACCAGGTCGAGGATCAGTCGATAGGCTTTGCCATGAAGATCGGAGGCGGCTTCGACGCGGTGATTGCGCGCTCGTTCGCGTGGCGCGTGCTGGACGTGGGATATACGCGCACCTGGCTGGGCTCGAATCCAATCTTCAACGCGCAGCAGGCGGTGACCGTCGCGTCGGGACTAGTACTGCGCGTAGGAACGTGGTAAAGGCTGAACTGTGGCTGCCCTCGCGTGTTCCTGACATTCAGCCGGAGCAGCGAATGCGTTTCGTGCTATTGTGTAGCAACTTGCCGTAAGCTGCGGTACTCGCTTCCTTGTAAATCCAAGTTGTTCCAGCAGTCCGATCAGGAGAGTGCATGCGCCAGTTCTGTCTCTTCGGGACCCTCGTATCGGTGTTGGTTGCTCTTTCGTTATTTGCTCAAGAGAAGTCTTCCGGAACCGTACACACCTACTACGTCGCAGCCGATGAGGTGGAATGGAACTACACCCCGCTCGGCCTCGATCGCACCATGGGTATGCCGTTCACAGGATATGCCGCGTTTTTCACGGAGCACGGCCCGCATCGCATCGGCACCACGTACCGCAAGGCGGTCTATCGCGAATACACCGACGCAACCTTCACGCAGCTGAAACCGCGCGGGCCGGAGTGGGAGCACCTGGGCATGCTCGGTCCGGTGTTGCGTGGAGAAGTGGGCGACACCATCAAAGTCGTCTTCAAAAATAATGCTACCCATCCCTTCAGCATCCACCCTCACGGAGTTTTCTACGTGAAAGAGTCGGAGGGAGCCGGCTACCAGGACGGCAGCACCGGCGCCAACAAGAATGGAGTGCCTCCCGGACAGACGCACACTTACACCTGGGAGGTCCCCGAGCGCGCGGGTCCTGGTCCCAACGATCCCAGTTCCATCGTCTGGCTTTACCACTCTCACGCCAATGAGCCTAAGGACGTAGAAAGCGGTCTGATCGGCCCCATCATCGTCTCTCGCAAAGGTATGGCCGGTCCGGACGGGCGTCCCAAAGACGTTGACCGGGAGTTCGTTACGCTGCTGATGATTGTCGATGAGAACACGAGTTGGTATCTGCAGCACAACATCGACACGTACACGACCGACCCCAAGGGCGTGAACAAGCTGGAAAATTTCCCGAGCGACGATCAGGGCAATTTGTCATTGCTCGGCTCCGGCTTTTCGGCCGTCAACTTCCGCGCCTCCATCAACGGCTACATGTTCGGCAACATGCCCATCATGACGATGAAGAAGGGCGAACGTGTTCGCTGGTACGTGGTCACCATGGGAGAGGGAATCAACCTGCACACGCCGCACTGGCACGGCAACACAGTTTTGCGCGGCGGCCACCGTACGGATGTGATCCTCATCGGCCCGGCACAGATGGAAACCGTAGACATGGTTCCGGATGATCCGGGTACCTGGATGTATCACTGCCACTTCGACGAGCACATGCAGGGCGGAATGATGGCTCTGTATAAAGTGGAACCTTAGTTGTCCTCGTCGTCGGCGGGTTGACGCAGCTGTTCTGTCGAGGGAACAAAGTAGTACGCGCCGGTGAGCGGCCGGGTGTAGCGCGTGAGCGCGTCGCGGCGACCGGTCTTCAGGCCGGCCATGCTCTCCAGCATCTTCTGCAGGCGCTCCTGCTCGGCGCTGAAGCCGACGAACATGGTGCCATGATTGGTGACGGTGCCGTAGGGCATGTTGCGGCGAAAGACTTTTCCGAATTCATCCTGATCGGTGCTGGCGACGTGCGAGTCGGCAGGCTTGTCTTCGATCTCGACGCTGTCGGCTTTCCTACGCCCCATCACCGCTTCCTGCTTCTCGACCGGAAGCGACTCCCACTTAGCCGTGTCGTGTACCCACTTTTGCAGCAGCAGGATCGTTCCGCCCGCACCGGGCTTGCCCCCGGGTATGAGCACTACTTCCGGCGCCTTGACCAGGCTGGGATTTTCGCTGCCGTCAATGAAGCCGGTCAGATCGCGGTCGTGCCGATAAGGCCAGCTCGACGTTTCTTCGGCCACCGTCGCCAGGTTTTTCAGCGCGGCAATGGCGCCATGCGCTTCGTCGAAGACCACGTCGTACGCGCTGCCCGAGAGCCACAGCACGGCGTCATGCTGTGTCGCAGGCATCTTGAAATTCTCGATACCAACAATGTCCTGGTCGAAGCCGTGAATTCCCGCCGGCGCGGCAGTGGGGAAGACTCGACTCCAGAGCTCAGGCCGGAAGCCGACCACCAGGTTGATGCCGCCTATGGTGGTGCGCGGTTCGCGCAGCGACGAGATTACCCGCACCAGCTCGGGGGCGCTCTTCTGGTGCAAAACATCGAACTCGAGATAAGCGTGGGATGAGGTGCCCAGCGCAAAGATGCCACTCTGAGGCGTGTTCATCCCGATATGATATCGAGGCTGGCGAGCGGGAACAAACGATTGAAGTAGTAAATATTGCTGCACCAAGCCTTACGTTAACAAGCTTGCAATGAAGGCGCCGCGGTCCCGATGAGGTTGTCGACCGGTCTCAGCCCCAGCGCAGTGCCGGAGTGTCGACCGCAGCATCCCATAGCTTACACAGTTGATCGTTCATCCGCAGCAGCGTGATCGAAGTTCCAGCCATCTCCAGGCTGGTGATGTAGGAGCCCACCAGGTTGCGGACAACTTTCAAGCCCTTCTCCCTGGCGATCTGCGCTGCCTTGCGATAGACGATGTAGAGTTCGATGAGCGGCGTGCCGCCCATACCGTTTACAAAGAGCAGAACCTCTTCGCCCTTCTTGAAAGGCAGGTCGCTGAGGATGGGTTCCATCAGCATGTCGGTGGTCTCGTCGGCGCTGGCCATCTTGACCCGCCGGCGTCCCGGCTCACCGTGAATACCGATGCCGAGTTCGATCTCGTCATCGGGCAACTCGAACGATGGTTTGCCGGCATGCGGCACGGTGCAGGCGGTCAGGGCCATGCCCATGCTTCTGCCGGTATTGCGAATCTGATCGCCAAGGGTCTTGATCTGAGCCAGGGTGGCCTTCTGTTCGGCCGCCGCGCCCAGGAGCTTCTCCATCAGCACCGTCAGGCCAACGCCACGGCGTCCGGCGGTCCACAGGCTGTTCTCAACCGCGACGTCGTCGTCGGTGAGAACGGTTTCGATCTGGATACCGTCGGACTTCAGCATTTCGGCGGCCAGTTCGAAGTTCATGATATCGCCGGTGTAGTTCTTCACGATATGAAGGATTCCAGCGCCACCGTTGACGGCCTTGCTGGCTTCGTACATTTGGTCCGGAGTGGGGCTGGTGAAGACCGCGCCCGGGCAGGCTGCGTCCAGCATGCCTTTGCCGACATAGCCGCCGTGCATGGGCTCATGACCGCTGCCCCCGCCGGAAACTAATCCGACCTTGCCCTTTACCGGAGCATCTTTACGGACGATGTAATTCGGATCGTAGTGGATGCGAAGACGGTCGCCATGCGCCGCCTCCATACCCTCAAGCGCCTCGCGCACGACCTCCTGAGGGGAGTTGATGAGCTTCTTCATGACATGCGCATGAGCTTCTGCCATTGGATACCTCCTCCTCCTTAATGCGGAGGGACATTGCCATTGAGAGCCTGCCACTTCTCCGGACGGCGTCACCGAATCGGTAACGCCAGCGTGAGAAGAGTACTTGGGTGCAACAAGTGTCCTAGTACTTGATCGCGTGAATGCTGAATGCGGCGATGGCTCCTCCAATGAGCGGACCAAAAATCGGAACCAAGGCATAGCCCCAATCCGAGCCGCCCTTACCCGAGATCGGCAAGACTGCATGAGCCACACGGGGACCGAAGTCGCGGGCGGGGTTCATGGCATATCCCGTTGGGCCGCCGAGCGAGAGACCGAGACCCCAAACCAGCATGCCCCACAGATAAGGAGCGAAGCCGGGAGGTAATCCAGTCGGAGAGATGGCCGTGGCGCCGAAAGCAAAGCCGATCAGGACCAGCCCAAAGGTCGCGATGATCTCGGTGATCAGATTAGAGGGAATATTCCGGACGGCGGGGCCGGTGCAGAAGATGCCCAGTTTCGCTCCCTGATCTTCGGTAATCGCCCAGTGTGGCAAGTAGACCAGCCATACCAGCACGGCGCCCGCAAAAGCGCCGGCAAATTGCGCTGCCCAGAAGGGAAGTACCATCGCCCATTTACCGGTCAGGAGAGCCACGGCCAGTGTGACCGCGGGGTTGATGTGTGCGGCGGAACTTCCGCAGGCGATCGCAGTAAAGATCCCTGCCAGCACTGCCATTGCCCATCCGGTCGTGATCACAATCCATCCTGAGCCTTCGCCCTTCGACTTCTTGAGCAGGACGTTAGCCACGACGCCGTCGCCCAGCAGGATCAGCACCATGGTTCCCATGAATTCACCAAACAACGGTCCATGCATAACTTCAGTCTCCTTAAAATTAGTTAGAAGTGACCGCGAGGTTCTCTCCGAATCTTTAGCTTTCGTCCACCCAATCGAAGGTCCGAGTGACGGCTTTCTTCCAGAGCTTGTATTCGGACTCGCGCTTCGTCGCGTCCATGTTCGGCTTCCAGGTCTTGTCGACTGCCCAGTTGGCGCACAGGTCTTCAAGGTTTTTGTAGAAGCCGACTGCGTAGCCGGCTGCATACGCAGCGCCCAGAGCAGTCGTTTCCTTTACCACCGGTCTTACGACAGGCTTGTTGAGGATGTCCGACTGGAACTGCATCAGCAGATCGTTATCTGTCATGCCGCCATCGGTGCGCAGAACGTCCAGCTCGATGCCGGAATCGTTCTTCATGGCATCCACCACTTCACGAGTCTGGAAAGCGGTGGCTTCCAGCACGGCGCGAGCGATGTGGCCTTTGTTGACGTAGCGAGTCAGGCCGGCGATTACGCCGCGAGCGCTTGCCTTCCAGTAGGGAGCGAACAGCCCCGAGAACGCGGGCACGAAGTAGACGCCGCCGTTATCCTCAACAGTCTTGGCCAGGGGTTCGATGTCCGTGCTTTTGCTGATCATGCCGAGGTTGTCGCGCAGCCACTGCACCAGGGCGCCGGTGATCGCGATGCTGCCTTCAAGAGCGTAGGCAGCGGGTTCCTTGCCCAGTTTGTAAGCCAAGGTCGTAATCAACCCAAATTGCGACTGAACTGGCTGCGTGCCGGTATTCAGCAGCAGGAAGCAGCCGGTGCCATAGGTGTTCTTGGCTTCGCCAACCTTGAAGCAGGTCTGGCCAACCAGAGCGGCCTGCTGATCGCCGAGGTCGCCTGCGACGGGAACGCCCGCCAGGGATGGGATCTTCGCTTCGCCGTAGACTTCACTGCTGGAGCAGATCTTCGGCAACATTGCCATCGGGATGCCGAACACTTTCGTGATTTCCGTGCTCCAGTCGAGTGTTTCCAGGTTCATCAACTGGGTGCGGCTGGCATTGGTCACGTCGGTGACGTGGATGCCACCGTTGGTTCCACCAGTAAGCTGCCAGATCAGATAAGTGTCGATGTTGCCGAAGATCACGTCGCCGGACTCGGCCAGCTGGCGAACTCCGGATACGTTCTCCAGAATCCACTTGATCTTGAGACCGCTGAAGTAGGTCGCCAGCGGCAGACCGGTCTTGCGGCGGTACTGGTCCTGTCCGCCCAGGCGGGAGTATTCAGCGACGTAATCGGCGGTGCGGGTGTCCTGCCACACGATAGCGTTGTGGACCGGTTTGCCGGTCTTCTTGTTCCACACCACGGTGGTCTCGCGCTGATTGGTGATACCGACGCCCGCGAGATCTTTTGCGGTAAGGTTCTTGGCCTTGAGGGCCTCGGAGATGACTTCCTGGGTGCGAGCCCAGATCTCTTCGGGGTTGTGCTCGACCCAGCCCGGCTTGGGATAGATCTGCTCGTGCTCCTTCTGGGCCGTGGTGACGATCCGTCCGGAACGGTCAAACACGATGAAGCGACTGCTTGTCGTGCCCTGATCGATTGCTCCAATGTAGTTCGCCATAAATGTTTCGCTCCCTTTCGTCGTATGGCAGCTATTAGTTCCGTTCGCGATCTGGAGGACCCTTTGGCCCAATAGCTTTACGATTTCAAGCCGATCGCACTCATCATCCTGTTGATCTTCTGCACGTACTGTTCGACCGCGTGACTCGTCTGCTCCGCCGGCCAGCCCAACAACTCGGCCATCACAGAGCCGACGACCGGTGCGGCTTTGATAGCAGCTGCCCAGCTGAAGAACTGCAATCCGATGCGACGGGCCAGAACGTCTTCGATGGTTTGCGCCATCTCCTGTTGGACGCCGTAGACGATTTCCGCCTGGATTGGCGCGAATCCTGAAACGATCGGGACGGAGAGGCGTTGATCTTGTTTGGCAATATCGAGCACCCTGAAGGAGGCAGCGCCAAACTTCTGCGACAGATGGCGCGCTGTTTCCGGCGACACCTTGTACTCCGACACAAGCAACTTCCAGAACTCGGGACTCCAGCCCTCCGCTCCGTGGAGTTTGTGCTGCGCTGTGCGGCAAGGTAGGAGCGGCATTCCGAGATAGCCGAGTGTCATGTCGACGCCGTCCTGAGCCATCGCGCGATGCGTGGTCCACTTACCGCCCAGGACACTGATCAGGCCGCTTGCCTCTTCCATTTCAACCTCGTGATCGCGGATCAGCTTCTTGGTATCAAGAGAATTCTTGGATTTCACCAGTGGCCGCACGCCGGCAAACCCGCTGACGATTTCGTCGATTCGCATCGGCGAGACGAGGTAGCGATTCAAGTGACGCAGCAGATACTCCGCTTCCGCTTTGGTCACGATCATCTCGTCGCCGTGCTGCGCTTCGTCGTCGGTTGTGCCCACCAGGAAGCGGCCCAGCCACGGGATGGCGAAGATCACTCTGCCGTCGTCGGTCTTGGGAATCAGAATGGCGTCCTTTGTGCTTTCCTTGTCGAGTGGCAGCAGAATGTGGACGCCTTTGCTCAGTCGCAAGCGGGACGCTATGCCCGGCTTCGCCATCTGGCGGATGTGGTCCGAGAACGGCCCGGTAGCGTTAATGAATGCGCGAGCGCGAACCTTGAACCTGCGCTGCGTGAGGAGGTCCTCGACGTCTCCTCCCTTGAGCCTTCCTCCCGCGTCCTTTTCCAGACCGACGAGGCGCGCGTAGTTGATTGGCAAGCCGCCCTCGTCGGCGAACGTCTGAATCAGAGCCATGCCGTATCGGGCGTCATCGAACTGTCCGTCACCATAGGCCACGGTGCCCGTCAGCCGGTCGGGGTTGAGCATTGGCATGCGCTTCACGGACTCGGCGACCGAACGATATTTGCTGGGAAACAAATTACCTTTGCCGGCGATCCAGTCGTACATCTTCATCCCGATGCCGTAGTACAGCGCTTCCATGCGGCTGTAAACCGGCACCAGAAGTTCCAGCGGATGAGCCAGGTAGGGAGCGTTGTCCAGCATAAGGCGACGCTCATGCAGGGCACGCTTCACGACGTGATACTGTCCGGCGTCAAGATCCTGCACGGCCTCCTGCAGATAACGCACACCGCCGTGCACGAGTTTGGTAGAACTGCTGGAGGTTGCCGAGGAATAGTCTCCCGCCTCAATGACAACAGTTCTCAGGCCGCGTAACTGAGCGTCCAGGGCGCAGCCCGCGCCCGTAGCTCCTCCTCCGATCACACACACATCGAACGTTGCACTTTCGACCTGCTGAAGCACTTCTGAACGGCTCTTCATGACATTCTCCCTTTTGGTTTCATGTCGCGTTAGACGTTCAGAACGTTACCTTAGTGCGGAAGCCAAGAACAACGCCTGTGCCGTTGCTGGGAGTTGCTCCCAGGCTGGCGTACACCTGGACCACGGGTTGCACGTACCAGAAGGGAGTGATCTGGGCGAGATAGTTGACTTCGAACGCCTTCTCCGAGGTTTGCGGGGGCAGCAGCAAGTTGGTCTGCTGATAGGCGTTGAACACGTCGCTGATCTTGCTGATGACGAAACCAAATGATGCTGAGTCGTCAATGCGTTTTGCAATGGGAGCATTGAAGACGACTCCGCCCGTGAACTGCTGGTTCACCTTGTTGCGGTCTGACGGCAGATAATCTATGCCGAAGTTGGCATCGAGTCCGCGGTTCGAACCTTCCGTCGGACGCCAGACGGCCTGGTTCGCCATAAAGTAAAAGACGTAATCGCCGCTATAGCACTGGTTGTAACAGCGAACGTAGGAGTTGGTGGATATGACTGTTGCCGCCGGACCCGCAAATGCATTTCGTCCCGGATTGTTAACTAATCCCAGTTTGTACAGACCGGGATAAAACCTCGCTCTTTGCGGCTTCCCGCCCGGCGTTCCGCCTGGGACCTTTGCGGCTCTTTGTCCGTAAAACGAAGGCTGGTCAACCAGGAAGCCGAATTCGTTGATGATCAGGCCTGAGTTCTTCCAGGTGAAGGGGACGCCTGTGGCGTTATAGCCGTAGGGGTTGCGGTTGCCCGACATGTAGGCTGACCGCAGATAGATTTGTTTCATTGGAGCAATCTTGATGTCTGCGGCTGGACCTGAAGCGGGATCAAAGGATTCATACGCGCTGAACAGATTGCCGAACGCGTAATCCAACGGCTCCATGAGGTATTCGCGGCCGTAATACTGCACACCATAGAAGTCCTGACCGGCGAACTGACCGCCGCGGATCGTCAGTTTTCCGTTGAACAGCTCTTGTTGCAGCCAATACGAATCCAGACGAGTGGTGTGCGCACTGACCAGGCCGCTGGGGTTCGCGACGCTGCCCAGATATTGTCCTCCTAAATTTACGCCGCCCTGCCATAGTCCGGTGACATGCATGGTGAGCCCCTTGGCGCCCGCCAGCTTGCCGAAATCGATGTCCATGGTGCCGCGTACGCGGTTCCAGGCTCCTGCGCTGGCGTTGCCGCCCGTGGGGTTACCCAGGAAATCTGCAATGTAATGGAAGTCGAACGTCACACCCTCATTCGCCAGCTTGGTTCGCTCTCCGCCCCAGTCGCCAAGCAGATACTTGCGATGCAGAAAGTTCGTATCGGTGGCGGAGGAATCGATGGACTGAGCAGCGGCTGGAAGAGAAATTATGAACGTTGTCGTAAGTAGCAGCAGACAGTATGCGGCGGATACTCTGCGTGGCTTGGATCCCTGGAGCCGACCTGAAGTCCCCATAACTTCTCCTTTTGCGCCTGAACATTACGGCAAAAAAAGAGACGCCGCCCAAAATAAGCACCATCCCGTGTTGCAACACGGACGATACTTATCTTGGGCGGCGTCTCTAGTCTCAGCCGAACCTGCCGCAGATTACTGCGAGATCTCCAGCACGTCAATACAAAATTTGTAAACTTTTAATATCTGAGAACTCATCCTCACGGAATCAATCCAAAATAACGCGTCGACTACACAACCCAGAGACTGGAATCGCTAACGGAAACAGAGCTGATGCCTCGCTGCAGCAAATCCTCAATCTCGCGCAACGTACTCACCAGGCCACCGGCGATCACCGGTGTGCGTGGATGCTCTGCATGGAGTTTGGTTACGATGTGCGGTGCTGCCATCGCGGGCAGTACCTCCAATGCATCCGGCAGGAACTGGTCCATGCTGCGCAATGCGCTCTGCAGCGCCGCCGAATCCAGCAGAAACGTGCGCTTGATTGCGAACAGCCCAAAGTCCCGGGCCGCCCGGAGCGGCTCCGGATGTGTCGAAATAATACCTTGCACATTTCGCCGCGCCAGAAAAGAAACCGCTGCCGAATCGCGGGCCAGGCCGGAGACCAAATCCAGGTTCACGATCGGAATCTTTCCGGCTGCCGCCGCCGTGCCCGCCGTTTCTGCAATGTCCTCAGGATTGCCGAACAAGAAGTAGACAATCTTTCCCGGCGCCTGAGCCCCCAGCGAAACGAATTCGGCAGAGCGCACGGCGGGGATGATGGGAGTTTGCTCCAGCAACCGAGTCAGGGCAGCGGCCCGTTCCCGCCAGGGTATTCCCTGAATCCAAGTCCCAGTCGCTGTTTGTTGGAGTGGATAGTCTTTCTCCTCGATGGTGGTCACGCGCTCAGCCGGATTCGATCGTGATGACGTTGCCATGAGCTTTCCCTTCGTGTTGAGCAAGGCATTGAAAGCATGAAAAAACGCCCTGGATAGGCGTGGCGCAACGCTGATCGGGGAGTTTCTATATTTTCAGCCGAACCGGCGGCAACTTTACAGCGTTGTTCATCTCAATGTCAACACAGGAATCGGACGCTCGCAGGCTGGGTCGTTTGATAAATGTCGCGGCAGACCGCATAAGAGCTGGCTGGCCCCAGCCTGCTGGCGAGCGTGCTACGCCGACAAGCCGATCTTGCCGAGGAACGTGGCAAATCGCGGATCGCGATATAGATTTTTGAGCAGCGGGTCTCCCTTGATTGCGGGGAGGCCTGCATCCCTGTGGGTGCGGGCGACTTCCAGCCACTCGAATGCGCGATCGGCTTCCCCACGGAAGGCGTAAACCTCGGCAATCTGATATGCCGCCTGCGTATAGTAATCGGCGACGAGTTGGTGCAGGGCCGCGTCAGCTTCCGTTCTACGGCCTAGCGCAAAATACGCCAAGGCTTCACCAACACTGCGTTGGCTGCCGCGCTGGTCTTTCTGAAACTCTGCCAGAGCTTCATTTGGCTGCGAGCGCTCCATGTAGACCAGCCCCAGTAAATAATGTGCTTCGGGATCGTCTGGGCTGATGGCCAGCGCCTTCTGATAAGCATCCGCCGCGGCATTCAGTTGAGCCGCATAGTAGGAGTGCATTCCCATCGATAAATGAGCCACGACGCTCAGCGGATCAATCTCGACCGCGCGACGGTTCAAGGCGACCGCCTCATCGAAGCGGCCAAGACTCGCATCCAGGCTTGAGGCTCCAAGCAATACGACGGAACTCTGGGGCGCGATCTCCAGCGCCTTCTGGAAGGCGGCATCGGCGCCGGACCAATCCCAGTCGTAGCTGCGTTTGATTCTTCCGATCGCGGCGTGCGCCTCGGCTAGACCCGGATCCAGTTGCAAAGCTTTTTCGGCGGCAGTTCGGGCCGACTCATAGCCTTCGGCAAATGAGGGTCCATAGGCGGCTTCAGCGCGCGCAATCAGCACCCATGCCAGTGCCGACCAGGCCTGTGCGTACTTGGGATCGGCATTTACCGCCTGCTCAAAATAGTCGCGCGCTTTGTCCAGATCGTCTTGCGTTCGCCGCTCGTAAAAATAGCGGCCCTGCAAATATGCGTTGTAGGCCTGAACGTTAGTGCCACGTTGTGGTAGGTCGGCCGTGCTTGACTTCAGAAGCCTCAGTTTCAGTTCGCCGGTGATCGCGCGCGCAATCTCATCCTGCACGGCAAAGACGTCGTTCAGGTCGCGATCATAGGTGCCTGACCAGAGCTGAAAGCCATCGGCCGCCTTCACTAATTCGGCCGAGATGCGCACCCGGTTGCCGTCCTTGCGCACGCTGCCTTCCAGGATTGTTCCCACGCCAAGCTTCTGGCCGACGGCCGCCGGGTCGGTCGCCTTATCACGGAACTGGAACGAAGAGGTGCGCGCCGCGACCCGCAGTCCAGGAGTCTTTGCCAATTCGTTCAGCAACTCTTCCGCCAGCCCTTCGGAGAAATAGCTCTGATTTCGCTCCGGGCTCAGGTCGGCAAAAGGCAATACGGCGATGGAAGAAGAAACCGGAGCGGCTGATTTGGTGGAGCGCCTCCATGCGAACAAGGCCGCGGCGATCAGTAGGACGACCAGGGCCGATACCGCAACTTGCCAAAACGTGCCTGTCCACCAACTCTTTGTAACCGGCAATTCAATTTGCGCGGCTCCCTGGCCATCCCCAAGGACCGGTAGCGGACGCGAAGGATTGGCTGTGGGAACCTCAATCCGCTCCGCAGCGCCCACAAAACGATAACCTCGACGCGGAAGCGTCTCGATGTAGATCGGCTTCTGGGCGTCATCGCTGAGGGCTTCACGCAGTCGCCGCACTGCGACATTAAGGCTGGACTCGAACTCGACGAAAGTGTTTTCCGGCCACAGACGTGTCTTCAATTCTTCGCGGGTAACGATCTCTCCCGGAAGCTGGAGTAGCGCTTGTAGAACCAGGAATGACTTTGGCTGCAGCTTGACTCGATAACCGAACTTGCTGAGCTGTCCCGATGCTAAGTCGACCTCGTACGGACCGAAGCGCAGCAAGGCCGTATCGGCTCGCGGCTGGGGCGAGAAATCCGATGGCAGGAGCGAATTGGCCAAATTCGCTGTCATAAGTGGCGAGAATGTTATCACAAGCGGGTGAATGGGGCACTTTCTCTATGAAGTTATTTGCCATTGTTACAACAGCTTAGACCGTAAGGTGAAGTTCATTTGACTTGTTGGGAGTAGAGGAGCACAACGTAGCCAGATGGGGTGTGCAGCCAGCCGCATGTTCCCGTTCAGGACCGTGCCCGGGTCGGGCATGACGTGCTCGCTGCTGTGCGAATGCCGGCCATTGGCCCAGGCACCGTTCGGCTATCAATGTGGCGTTGATCGAGTTTTACGCCGTAACAAGTTGGTCCCCAAAAGGAGCGGTGGAGTCCTGCTGTTGGGCTCCGCCGCTCCGGTTCTGTCGCATGCGGAGTGGAGGCCGACCCAACCTAAAACTCAGCAATGGATTCGGTGAGAGGTTCTGCTTCGACGAAAATGCATTCGGAAGATCCGATCCGATATGGGGAGGACCGCACTCAATGATCGAGGTCGCCGCTCTTCTGCCAGCATCGACCAAGACATTCACTGCGGCAGCCTGAGGGTATACTTCAGCCATCGTCCCTTCGTTGTGAGGAAAACCGTCATGTTCCGCGTGTCTGAACTAATGCTGGGGAAAGCTGTGTCGCTGCGTGGTGATGCCATTACCGCACTGCTGCTGCCACTGATTTTAGCGGCCACAGCGCTGCAAGCTCAGACTTACACCGTCATTCACGATTTCACCGGCGGGCAAGATGGAGGCACGCCGATGGCAGGTCTCACCGTGGAGCGCGCGGGCAGCCTGCTGGGAACGGCGAACTTTGGCGGCACTATCGGCGGAAACTGCGGCGCGAGCGGTTGCGGGCTGGTGTACAAGCTGGCAAAACGCAACTCCAACTGGATGCTGACGCCCCTATACGATTTCCAGGGCGGGGATGACGGGACGAATCCGCAAACGGCGAACGTCGTCATTGGACCCAACGGCATTCTTTACAGCACCACCTATTACGGAGGGGGTCCTTGTACTAGCGGCGATGGCTGCGGCACTGTGTTCATGCTTCAGCCGCGCCCGACCGCCTGCCCTGCAGTTACTTGTCCCTGGAACGAGACTATATTGCATCGCTTCAATGGCGTTGATGGCGCTGGTCCCGTCGGTGCACTGTTGCTCGATCGAGAGGGCAATCTGGACGGTGCCACCAACACAGGTAACCTTCTCAATGGCGGAATCATTTACCAACTCGACGGCAATGGATGGGCTGAGCATATTCTGTTTCACCCTTACGGATACCCCGGCAGCAGCGTCGCCGCTGACAACAGTGGAAATCTTTATGGTTCTACCTTCATCGGCACTAGAAGCCGGGGAACCGTTTATCAACTGGTCCAGTCGGGCGGCACGTGGATTGGCACGGATATTTACGACTTCAGTGGCGGCGCCGACGGCGGTTATCCGGTAGCCGGGGTCATCTTCGACGCCCAGGGCAATCTATACGGCGCCACTACTTCCGGGGGCAGCGGAAATGGTGGCACGGTTTTCGAGCTTTTGCCATCGGGCGGAAGTTGGATTTATAAGCTTCTTTACAGCTTCCCTGGACCGAACAACGGCCGCATGGTCGTGGGACCCGTCGGTAACCTTGTCATGGACGGCGCCGGCAACCTTTACGGCGCCACTATCTCTGACGGTGCGAGCGGACACGGTGCGGTCTTCAAGCTCACGCCGTCGAACGGAAGTTGGACTTATACTTCGCTGCACGATTTCACTGGCGGTAGTGACGGCGGCTATCCGTATTGCAACCTAGTGTTCGACCAAAACGGAAATATCTACGGAACGGCATCTTCTGGTGGCGCCTTCAACGCGGGTGTGATTTTTGAGATCACGCCATAAGACAATGGCGTTCCGGTGTCACGTACAACTGAAGCTTGAGCCGCGCGTGGCGCGAGAGAATCGCAGCTGCCGGCGCTGCGAATGCTGCCGGTGTCGTGTCTGAGATCGCACCATAAGGGATTGTCAGTCGTCGAAGTGCATGGGAATTACTGTCGGACGGCAGAAATATCATTCACGGCGGCTTTGGCCCGCGAGATTTTATCCTTGTAATCCGCCCCCACTTCTTGGGCGCCATTCTGTTTGAACTCCTGGTTAAGCCTTTTTGCCATTGCCTGTCGCTGCTGCTCTGTTACATGCTGCTGCAATTGATCGATGGCGGCCACGACCTCAGGGATCATCGCGTTCAGCCTGGAGACCTGTTCTGCGGCGTGCTGCGGATCGAAGCTGAGGCGATCGCCGGTTTGCATGGCATCGACCAGAGCATCGGGAGACCAGCCCAGCGGCCACAATTGATTGAGCGTGTTGTAGGCCTCTCGCAGCCGCGTCATCGTTCCGGCGAAACCGTCGAGTTCGGCCCGGCGCGCGACCAGTTCGCGGCGGCGGCGCACTTCAACCGTTACCCTTTCTGTCAGCGGAAAAGGCGGCAGAGTGATGACGGTGGTCAGCGTGTTTCCTTCAAAACGCCAGCCCGGCGAAGAACTTTCCGAGCTGTAAGTCAACGCTTTCCCATTCACGGTTACCGATTCTGGCGGCCAATCGCCCGGCAGCAGAAGTTGGTAGCGCCTGCTGGAAAGCATTCCGGGATATTGGCCCTCCACAGGCGCGATCTTCACCGTCAGTTCGCCGGACGTGTTGTTGGCGGTGAAGGTCGTCCAGGCTGCCTGGTCTTGCTGATATTCGCGCGTGTCAGCCGCATCCTCGTAGAGCGTGTATTGCGAGGTTCCGCCTTCGGCCAGCGGAAAGACTTTGATCAGCAGGGGATCGAGCGGCTTTTGGTTCGAGTACAGCATCGGGGGAGCCATGGGCACGATGGCTCCGGCACGAACATAGACCGGCAGCTGGCTGATGGAGAATTGCCGCTCGACGTTTGCCGGGCCGTGGAAGTGCTTGCCGGTCTCCGCTTCAATCCACTCGCCCGGCGGGATCCACACCGGCCGCTCCACCAAGCCGGTGATCTTATCGCCAGGGGCGACGACTGGAACGACCATCATCTCCTCACCGAACATGTATTCGCCTTTGCTGGAATAGGCTTCCTGCGCTTCGGGCCATTCGTAGTACAGCGGATGGAGGAATGCCACGCCCGTGTCGTACGTGCGTCGCGCCTCGGTGTAGATGTACGGAAGCATGGCATAGCGTTGGTGATAGAGATCGCGCATGATGCCCGAATAAGGTTCGGGATAAGCCCAGATGCGGCGCTCGGCGTCGGGGTTCTTGGTAGTGTGCGTGCGCAGAATGGGGCTGAAGATGCCGAACTGGATCCAGCGTGTGTAGAGCTCGGGGTCGACAACTCCCGGCATGTGTCCGCCAATGTCGTGGCTCCAATAGGCGTAGCCGACGTTGGCCGCCGTCGCGGTGAACCACGGCTGGAACGCGAGTGACTCCCACACCGAGATCGTGTCGCCGGAAAATCCAATCTCGTAACGATGATTGCCCAACCCTCCCCAGCGATGAAACAGCAGCGGACGCTTGCCTTCGCGCGCCTGATCGCTGAAGTGAACGTAGTTCAGCCACCACGTCGGGCTCACGCCGGGAGTCTGCGTGTTCGGCTCCTGCTGCCAGTCCAGCCACCAGAAGTCCACGCCCTGCTTCTCCAACGGATGGTGCAGGATATCCATGTAATTGGTTGCGAACTTCTTGTTGGTGATATCGAAGGGAACATATTTTTGGCTCGCTGGATCGATGCCCATCGCGCGCGCCATCGCAGGGTACGCATCCTCCCAGGGTTGCACTCCAGAGGCTGGATGCAGGTTCAGCGTGACCTTCAAACCTTCTTTATGCAGATTTTGCAGGAACGGCTCGGGATAGGGAAACAGAAGGCGGTTCCAACTGTAGCCAGTCCAGCCTTTGGTGTGTCCGGACTGATCTTTCTCGGGAGAAAACCAGCCCTGACCGAAGGTCTTGTGCCACTCCATGTCGATGACCAGCACGTCGAGGGGCACGTCATCCTGTTGAAATCCGCGTACCAGCTCATCGAGCTCCTGATCAGCATAGGCCCAATAGCGCGACCACCATGCGCCGAAGACGAAACGCGGCGGCAGCGGGATTGGCCCCGCCACTTTGATGAAGTCGGCGAGCGCCTGCTTGTAATCGTGTCCGTAACCGAAGAAGTACCAATCCTGCCGATCGCCCGCCGGACGCAGCAAGACCCATGGCCACGGACTGGCCTCACCCTGAAGAAAGCGGAAGTCGGTGGAGTCGAACAACGGGCGTGTAGAGTCATCCACCACTACCCAGCCCTCGCGCGAGATCAATCCCGGACCGATGGGTTCTTTGGTCTGGCTGCCTAGAGCGCCGTCCAGCGTGCGCGTCGTGCCTTGCAGGTTCCCGGTGTCCGGCATGCCCGGATGCCATGTGATCGGCGTCCCATTCAGCATCAACGTGACCGCAAGATTGTCGGCAGTGAATTTTCCATTGCTGCCTTCCTGTGGCGTGTAGCGAAGCTGGAGCGCGGCGGTTTTAAGCGTTAAAGCCGCATCCGTCCTGGTGATGGTGAACTGGGGAACGGGAAGCCTGCGATTCAGGAAGACGAAAGAGGCGTGATCCTCAAAAGCCCCATCAGCCGACCACTCCATGCGGATCAGTTGCGGAGTCAGAACGGTGAAGCGCACGTGACCGGCGATTACTTCGGCGCCGGGATTCGCGATGGGATCGTAGAGATTCGGCGGATGTTCCTGCGGAGGCGCAGGCTCGCTGCCGGCGCTCTGCCCCGAAAGCGGGCAGCAAAACAACGCCAAACTCAACACAACCAGTAACCCATGCGTCAGGATCGACACGCGAAGGTCACGCAGGGGGCGCGATATTATCGAAGACCCAGCTTGCACGCTCACATTAGAAGCATTAAATAACGAATTGGCTTGTTGTGTCTCACAGTAATACCAAGAGTGTGCCAGCGATCCACCCAGACCTCACCAGGCGGGCGATGATCCTGTGTTATTTCGGCTTCACTGGTATGCCGCTCCGTCTGGTACGCTGGGCGGCGCATAGGAGGGGGCGATGTCCGATCATAAATTGACCCGCCGAGAAGTGCTAAAGAGTATGAGCGCTGCAGCAGTCACCGCCGCTTTGCCCGGAATCCCAGCCACTTCCCTGACGGCGGAAGGCTCGTCCGACTCTTCGCCCAGTGGAAAAAAGGGTACGAAGCCGAATGTGCTCTGGATCACCATCGAAGGAGTTCCTCTCTCCGTCATCGGTTGCTACGGCAGCAAGCTAATGAGCACACCGCATATCGATCGTCTGGCGAATGAAGGCATGCGCTTTGAGAACAGCTTCACCATCAATGCGCTCTGCGCGCCAAGCCGGGCAACTCTGCTCACCGGCAAGTACAGCCACCTGAACGGCATGTATACCAATCCGCCCGAAACCACGAGCGGGATCACAAGCGAATCGCACTTCGATGAGAGTCAGGAAACGCTGCCGAAGATTCTCAAGCGCAATGGATATCAAACCGGCACCGTAGGCAAATGGCATCTCCCGGCAAATCCCGGGAAGGTGGGCTTCGATTACTACGTTTACAAGGACAATGCCGGCGGACCTTACTACGAAGCCGAACACTACAAGCACAACCTGCAGCTGGGCAGTTCCGTCACTCAGGAGACCAGCATTCCCGGTTACATCACGGACAATGAAGTTGATCTCACCATCAAGGGAATTGAAAAATTCGATCGTCCCTTCTTCATCATGCTGCAATTTTTTAATGCACACCGGCCCTTCCAGCCGAAGCATGAGTACGAGCATCTGTACGACCGCACCCGGATACCCGAGCCCGGTACCTTTTATGACGATTACTCGCATCGCGCTGCCGGTGCGAAGATGGCGCGCATGCGGATCTCCGAGATGCCGGACTTTCACCCGTCGGCTGAGCTGACGGAACGGCAGCGCAAGCAATGGAATTATCAGCAGTTCATGGCGCACTACCTTGCTACCTTTCGAGCGCAGGAGGAAGATCTAGGCCGGCTCCTCGATTATCTGGACCGTACCGGCCTGGCGGACAACACAATCGTGATTTATACCGGCGATCACGGCTTCTTCCTCGGTGATCACGGCTGGTTCGACAAGCGCTTCATGTACGAACAGGCGATCCGCGTGCCGTGGATCATTCGTTATCCTGGCCACGTCAAACCGGGCACGGTGACCAACGACTGGGTAGTGAACATCGACAATGCGCCCACTGTGCTGGACCTGCTCGGCATTCCGGTTCCGGGCGACATGCAGGGGCGCAGTCTCGTGCCTGTGTTGCGCGGCGAAACGCCGACCGACTGGCAGAAAACCTACTATTACCATTATTACGAATTCGCGCCGCCTCATTGGGTGCTGCCGCACTACGGCATTCGCACCGAGCGCCACAAGCTGATCTCTTACTACACAGTGAACGAGTGGGAACTCTTCGATCTCGACAAAGATCCGGACGAAATGGAGAACCTGTTTGAATGGGGCGGTTTTAAGGTTCACCCCGGATACGAAGACGTAGCGCAAGACTTGGTGAATCAACTGGCGGCGCTAAAGGAAAAATACAAGGATACGACCGGAGGCCCGGTGAAGCTCTGGCCTTCGAATAGCTACGACTAACCAGGTTCGCACTCCATCGGACTATGTTTTTTCGGTCGGCTGGCACAGTGGACACCAGAACGTGGTCCGCGCATCGATGCCTTGCTTACGCGACTCAATTGGGGTGCCGCACTGCCGGCACGGCTTTTTGCGCCGGCCATACACCCACAGCCGTTCTTCACTGCTGGAGCGGCCAGTGGTCCGGCGCATCCCGGTGTAGGTGACAATCTGATCGTCCGAGGTTTCCGTCACGTTGGCCAGCAGAAATTTTCGAGCCGTGTGCACCAGGCAGGCGACTTCTTCCGCGCGCAAACCGTTTATGCGGCGAAACGGATTGACCCCGCAGGCAAAGCACACCTCGGACTTGAACACATTTCCCAGCCCTGCCATGATCGACTGGGTCAGCAAAGCCACGCCAACTTCCAGTTCGCCGTGCTCCCGCAGCCGCCTTACCGACTGCGCTGGATCGAAGTCTGTCGCCAGCACATCCTGGCCCAAGCGCTTGAATCCCTCTCGTCGTCGCAGTGTGTCCGCGGTGTGGAACTCGGCAACTGGGACATTGAATCCCACCGCCCAGATGTTTTCCGTTTTCACCACGATGCGCATGTCAATCGATGGCCGCTGCCATTTTTCCCCCGGGCGGTAGATATGCCAGCTGCCGCTCATCAGCATGTGCGTCAGCAACAGGAGATCGCCGGAGAAGTGCATCATCATCCACTTTCCGTGGGCATCGACTTTCTCTACAGTGCGGCCAACTACTCCGGAGTCGAAGTCAACGCGTGCCAGCTTAGGGAGCTGTGTTTGGAAGCCGGTGACCGTTTGGCCTGACAGAACTCGATGCAGGGTGCGGGCCGCGCGAAAGATGGTGTCGCCCTCGGGCATCAGGCGGACTCCACAGCGTCAGAACCTGGCTCATCGTCATCGTCATCGGCTTCTGCGATGCTTTCACGCTCAGGCAACGCCGCCGGCGCAATGCGCCGCATCTGAAATCCCACGGCGGTATTCACGAAGCCGGATTCTTCCAGGAATCGCGCCAGGAAGTGCTGACGCGCAGGCTGGCCGTTGATGGTTCCCACCAGCAATCCCGTCTTCCGGCCCTGACGGCGAATGGCGAGTTCGGCTAATTTCTTTGCCAGCTCGCGTGCAAAGCGCGTTCGCTCCGGCTCTGCGTCGGGCAGGAATACTTGTATTTCCTGATTCCTGCGCCGTAAAAACGCCGACAGCATGCCGTCGATCAAGATGACACCCGCGCCGCTGGTACGGGACATGCCATGAGGCGCAGGTACGAGATTCGCCTCGCTCGACAGTCCCTCCGGGCTGCCGCCTGCTGCATCGTCGCTCGCTGGCGTTTCTGTGCTCCGCTCCTGGCGCGAACTCGCCGCTGCATCTCCGTCCCGCCGCGGCCACGGCATCAGGGTTCCATAAGGATTTGCGGGATCGGTTGCCGCGAGAAACAAAGCCTCCGGTGTTTCCTGCTGCGATCGCAGGCTGCGCAACATGTCTACCGCTGAGGGCATGGCAAACTGTGCGGCTCCAAGGCCGGCTACGAACATACCCCGGCGCACCCATCCGCCGTCTTCCATTGTCTTCAGTGCGGGATAAATGGTGGGATATCCGCGCGGAACATTCTCTGCGATTGCAGTCTCGCGCAGTACGATGCCGTGACGCACCAATAACTGCTGTGCCAGATTGGCGCTCCATTGCGTTACGGTGATGGGCTCGAGCAGATGCTGCCGGACCAGCGACCACCTTCCCTGGGCGGGCGCGCCGGTGCGTGAACGAAAGCGGCGCAGAAAATCCGGCGAGCCCGGTGGCGATCCATTGTATGATTCGCCGCGCTTCCGCTTCGATTCGTTTGTCGTTAGCAAATCGCGCAGAGGATGAAAGGTGTCGTTCGTAACTTGTCCCAACCACACTAGCTCCCACAATGCATCGCGCGTCTCGCCGGGAAATCCTCCACCCGCACCCGCGTGAATGGCTGCGAAAAAGGACGCTCCGTTCTGCGCCAGGAACTCCATGACCTTCGCCGCGCGCTCCGACGGCGGTGACGCTTCGCCCCGCAACTCCTGCGGCGGCAAAAGCAGCGGCAGCGATTCGCTGAGGTAAAGTGCCACCCGTCCATCACGATTGCCGACCTGCTCCACCCCAATCCAAATCACCTGACCGGAGGCCATCACCATGTCCAGATCGCTCGATCGATAATCGGCAATGCGCGCGGGAAGAATTTCCCGCTCCAGTTCTGACACCAGCAAAGAGGCTCCCTGCAGGTTCTCCACCGTGTCCAGCAGCGACTCCAAACCGCGGCGCCGGACCATGACGCCCTGCCAACGAGCCGTGAATCGAGCGAAGGTGCTCTGCTCGACCGGCTCAATCTCACGACGGAGCCGTGCCAGGCTCTTCCGCCGGACCTGCTGCATCACCTCCGGATCGCACCACTCGCGATGCGTGCCGCCGGGACGAAAATCGCCTTCCAGCAACTTGCCCAATCCGTGAAGCGCTCGCAGTGCCTTGTCTGCCGCGGCCCGCGGCAGACCATAGCGTGTCGCGACATTGGCCGTGGTGAAGGGTCCGTGCGTGCGGGCGTAACGCCGCACGATCTCCAGTAGTGGATCTTCGTTCTCTTCCAGAAATACATCGGCCAGCCCGGGCGGCAGAGGAGCACCCAGCGCATCGCGATACCGCGACGCGTACTCTACCGGGATGAATCGGGTATCGCCTGCAACGCGGACCCGCACCGCTCTGCGGGCGTTCGTGAGCTCCGTGATCGTCGCAGCCACTTCAGGACTCTCACTGCGCGCCAGCAGTTCCGGCTCCGACAAATCGCCCAGCTTCAACAGCAAGTCATGAACACCGTCGGCGTGACGCGCTCGATACCCTGGTTCGAGCGACTGCAGTCGCGCCTCAACTTCATCCAGCGCGGTGGCGTCCAGAAGCTCGCGCAGGTCGGTGTCGCCCAGCAGTTCTTCCAGTTGCGATTGATCGATCGACAGTGCCTGGGCTCGGCGCTCCGCCAAGGGCGCATCCCCGTCGTAAATGTAGTTGGCGACATAGGCGAACAGCAGGGATGCGGCGAAGGGCGATGGCCGGCTTGACTCCACGCTGGTCACGCGAATCGATCCGCGTTGCACGCCCGCCAGAATGGCTGAGACCGCGGGCAAGTCAAAAACGTCGCGAATACACTCGCGATAGGTCTCCAGCAGGATGGGAAACGTCGGGAACCGCGACGCCACCGCCAACAGATCAGCGGAGCGTTTTCGCTGCTGCCACAAAGGGGCGCGCACTCCTGGCCGGCGCTTCGGCAGCAGCAGCGCGCGACTCGCGGACTCGCGGAACTTCGCCGCGAACAACGATGTGCTTCCCAGTTGCCGCAGAACCAGGTCTTTCACCTCCGCTGCCGACGGCAGCAGGTCTTCGGCCCGCAGCACCTCCTCGTTGTCCGGAACCCGCAGCACGAAGCCATCGTTCGACCACATGGACTCCACCTCGAATCCACGCTCCGCGCGCAACCGTGCCGCCACGGCCATACACCAGGGAGCATGGACCGCGCTCCCGAACGGCGTGAGGACGCAAACCCTCCGGTCGCCCATCTCATCGCGACAGGTCTCGATTACGATATCTTCATCGCTTGGAATGCGGCCGGTCGCGGCCACCTGGTCCTCCAGGTAGCGCAGCAGATTTTCCGCCGCGGTCGCATCCAGGCTGTGCTCCTCCACCAGTTTGGTGAACGCCACGGGCCGAGGCAGGCGCAAAAGTTCGCGACTCATCTCGCCAATCTGCCGGCCAAACTCCACCGGACGTCCCGCGGAATCGCCGCGCCAGAAGGGCATCTTGCCGGGCTCGCCCGGCGCCGGCGATACCACTACCCGATTGTGGGATATCTCCTCGATGCGCCAGGTGGAGGCACCCAGGACGATAGTGTCTCCGTTGCGGCTCTCAAAGACCATCTCCTCGTCGAGTTCGCCGACGCGCGCACCCTTCGTTGCCCCGGCCAGAAACACGCCGTACAGGCCGCGATCGGGGATGGTTCCACCATTGATAATCGCGACCCGCTGCGATCCCTGCCGGGTCGTCAACTTGTTGCCCACGCGGTCCCACGTTATGCGCGGCCGCAACTCGACAAATTCATCCGAGGGATAGCGACCCGACAGCATATCGAGAACGCTTTCGAAGATCGGCCGGGTGAGCGCCGCGTAAGGCGCGGCCGAACGGACAAGGTCGAACAGCGCTTCTACCGTCCAGTCTTCCAGCGACACGGCGGCGACGATCTGCTGCGCCAGCACGTCCAGCGGATTGCGCGGATAATGCACCGACTCTACCCGTCCCTGGTACATGGCGCGGGTGATCGCGGCGCACGCAACCAGGTCGGCGCGAAACTTGGGAAAGATGACCGCGTTGCTTACAGCATCGACGTGATGGCTGGCGCGCCCCACTCTCTGCATACCGCTGGCGACCGAAGGTGGGGACTCAATCTGAATGACCAGATCGACCGCGCCCATATCAATGCCCAGCTCCAGCGACGACGTGGCGACGATGCCGCGCAGTGTGCCCAGCTTCAGCTTGTCCTCGATCTCCTTGCGCTGCGCCAGCGCTACGCTGCCGTGATGGGCCCGCACCAGGTCCTCACCCGCCAGCTCATTTACCGCCCCGGAGATGCGCTCGGCCAGCCTCCGGCTGTTCACAAAGATCAACGTCGAGCGGTGGGCGCGAATCAGCTCCAACAGCTTGGGATGGATGGCACTCCAGATTGAATGCCGCTTCGGCCCTTGGGACGCCGGCCCGCTCGGCAACGTGTCCAACTCGTCGAGGCTTGCCATGTCCTCCACGGGTACATCCACGCACAAGTCGAGCTTCTTCGGCGCGCTGGCATCCACAATCGTGACCGGCCGGTATACCGGCACAAACACCGGAACCTCAAATTCAGCCAGCGCCTCTTCCGGGACATTGGTATGAGGAGCTTCCTCGACCGTTACAGCCTTTGTTGCTTTTGCCCTCGAGGATTTAGCCTCTGGCTTAAGAGCTCCTGGTTGTTGGTTGCGCGACGTATCCGCTCCGCCCAGGTAGCGGGCGACCTCTTCCAACGGTCGCTGCGTCGCCGAAAGGCCAACCCGCTGAATAGGTCGTCCGACGAGATGCTGCAGTCGCTCCAACGATAACGCCAGGTGGGATCCTCGCTTGCCAGGCACCAAGGCGTGGATCTCGTCGATGACCACCACCTCGACCGACTTCAATACCTCGCGTGCGTTCGAAGTCAACAGCAAGTAGAGCGACTCGGGGGTCGTGATGAGAATGTCTGTTGGATGTCGCGCGAACCGCGCCCGCTCGGCCTGCGGCGTGTCTCCTGTGCGAATCGATACGGACGGCTCGTGAAACTGGTGTCCCAACCGCTGCGCGGCTTGCGCAATTCCCACCAGGGGAGCGCGCAGGTTGCGCTCTACGTCCACGGCCAGGGCCTTGATCGGAGAGATGTAAAGCACGCGGCAGCGGTGAGCAGTCTCGGGGACCGGGCCAAACATGATCCGGTTGATGCACCACAGAAAGGCGGCCAAGGTTTTGCCCGTGCCGGTTGGGGCAAGGATGAGTGTGGACTCGCCGCGCGCAATCGGCGGCCAGCCTTCGACCTGTGGAGTTGTCGCCGACGGAAACACCGCTTCGAACCAGTCGCGGACCGCAGGATGAAAGATGTGAAGAGGACTTTCCGGCGTGCGGACGGGCGCGGATTTGGTTTTCTTCGCCAAGACCGAAGTATGACCTATACGTTTGTTAGAGGGTAGGATGCTCCATCGGGAGTTCCGGCTCACCACAAGAATTCAGCGACGTTGTACCTGGGAAGGGCCACTCGGTTCGGAGGGCGCTTGAAGCACTATCAGGCGGAGCCCTAGCAGACGAGCCGCTGGCTCATGGGAATAAGCGGCAGTTGAGTGCTCTTCAGAAATCGCCACCTGCACCTCCGCCTCCCGAAGCTCCTCCACCGAAGTGAACGTCTGCCGTCGTTGTTTGTGGGCTTAGCGTTATTGACTGAGGTGTTGCCAGGCCCAATACGACGGAGGCGGCGTTCATCCACTGTTTGTCCTTTGCCGACAGGCGCGCGGCGGTAAAGCCGGCGCGAACTCCGCCTGGGCCTCGATCCAGCCAGCGTCGAATGAACAATGCAAGACCGGCCAGCAGTATGCCCAGAAGCATCGGATCCCAAGTATGACGTGGCCAACCGAGATAGGGTTTATTGGAGACCGCAGTCAGGACGGCGGCGATCGTACCCACCGCGATAACGAAGCGGTCCTTCAGCCGAACCCCGCGCACGAGTACGATGGGCGGCAAAATCCAGATCAGCGCCCACGTTGTCCAGTCGAAGGACCCCGTATATTCGGAGGCGCCCCCAGCGCTGCCTACCCAGCGCCACCACTCTGAAGGCAGAGTCGACGGCGAAACTTTTAGGTTGATAGCTAAGTAGATGCCGAGCCAGAGAAGCGCTTCAACGAGCGAATACGCATCCTCGAGGTAATCGAAGCGGTGGCGGGTCCGAAGCGCAGCTACACAGCTCACCCCGACGAGATAAAACACGGCAACGATCGCACGCTGCGCCGTGTCGGACGAGGTCCAGTAGCCCGACAGCCAGACGGCAAAAATCATTGCGGCGAGAAATGCATACCATAGTCCGAAGCGCCGCCAGATCCAAAGCGACAAGACAGCGCCGGCGGCGGGAACCAGGGAGTGGGCTGCTTTCGTAGCTGGCAGCAAAGAATAGCCGCTGAATAAAGCGAGCTGCATTCCCACGCAAAGAAATCCAACCGAGCTGGCGGCGAGAGCTTCCTCGATCCCATAGCGATACAAGCGGCCCTTGGAAACGGCAAGCTCAGCGGCCGAATAGCTGACAACAGCGCAGATCAGCAGGAAAATGCCGCTGGTTGCCTCCGCTGAGTGCGGAAGAAAGACCGCGAAGAACAGCGCTGCTGCGGCACATACGCTGATCAGGGTGAAAAGGAATAGAACCAGCCGCAGGAAAATGTTGATGGTGCGCAGCTCGGAAATCGTTTCCTGCTCCAGACGCTGGTACTGTTCCTTGGCCAAGATGCCCTCGCTGGCCCAGTCCGCGATCAGTTTGCGGGCGCGCAGAGTCTCTTCGCAGGATGCAGAGTACAATCTCACGCCTGTCTCCCGAAGCGGCGCGCGATCAGGACCAGCCCCACAACCATGGCAACACCGGTAAAGACGAAATAGGTCAGGATGGAAGTAAAGTCACGGATATTGCGGAGGAGCATCGAGCTGACACCCACGTATCCGTAGACGGCGGAATACGCAACGAAGGCAAACTGCCGGCGCTTCAGGCCCCAGGCAAGAGACAGACCACAGGCGACAAGCAGGGCGAGAAACCAAAGGCCGTATCCTTCGTGATTGAACACACCCGAAAGCAATGCCCAAAAGCCAACGTTGGCCGCAATGTTCAGATACGTGCCGAAGAAGTGCGGTTTCACGCCGCGCTGCCGCAAAAGTGCTCCAGCGCCGCCGATCAGCAGGCAATAGGCTAGGGCATATTGCCGGTAAGCCGCGTGCTGGTGCGATGTCCAGTGCGAGATGGTGAGTCCGAACCATCCGGCGAGCGAAGACAAAGCCAGGGACAGCACGAACCGATTGTCGAAACGATATGCGAGAAAGAAAAAGAAGACTGCGCTCGCCAGGAGATAGAAATCCCATCGTCCGGAGAGTACGTGGAGCCGGTTCTCCAAGTAAGCGAGTTCTATGCACCAGACGAGGCTGCCAAGGTAAAGCACATAGTCGAAAACCGCATTGGGTGCACGCGTTTGTGCGAGTGCCCAGGCGGGCGCGTGGGAAAAGCAGTACCAAAAACAGGCGGCGAAAAGAGAGGACAGGATGCTGAGGACGATAACGTCACCGAGTTGTTGCGACCAGGTCGTGACCGTCCAGCCAAGCCCGGCAACGAATGCCAGTACACCAGCATAGAAGAGAATGTTCAGCTCAAGAAAAAGCGAAACAGGTTCTCTACGCGAGAGGCACGCCAAGTGCACGTGCTGCTCCGGCGATATCGCGCCTTGCTCCTTCCAGTGCTCTAAGCGGACGAAGATAGTCATGGAGTCTTCGTGCTGCTGAGACAATCGGTACGCCCATTGGCCCATCAGTCAACTCATCGTACATTCCGGTAGGCTCGCCGCGCTGAAAAATGCGCCAGTCGATGCGCCGAGATCCAGGTGGTCCACATGTCCGGTTTTTGCAAGGTCTAACCGGATTTCCGATGAAGCTACGCGCGATGTCCTGGAGTCTCGAACCGCGCCATACGCCCCGTCATAAGAAGATGTGCGCGCACTGTGCCATCAGCCGGCAGCGAACTGGAGCCGACTCAGCAGCGGAGAACTTGTTGTTAAAGCCCATACTTTCAAGAACGTGAGCCGTAATCTGAAATTAAGGTGACCTTCCGACGAGAGCGAAGTACTGTTTAGCCGTCAACTCCCGAGGGCGGTTGAGGAGGATCACAATGCCAGGTGAGGAGCACCGTTCGACTTCAACTTTCGACATCAGCTTGCGGCCGACAGCAGTTGCCTTTTTCCTGCTGATCCTGCTCTCGACGATCATCACGACCGCTCCCGCGGCCGAGGCGCAGACCTTCTCCGTGCTGCACGACTTTACCAATGGGCTGGACGGGGGCGAACCCCAGGCTGGTTTGAGTATGGATCGCGCCGGAAATTTCTATGGAACGGCCAGCACCGGCGGCAACACGAGTGGGGCCTGCTCAAACCAAAATCCCCACGGATGCGGCACGGTGTTCAAGCTGTCGCGCAGGGGCTCTGACTGGGTCTTTACTACCCTCTATACCTTTAGCGGGCCCGACGGCGCGAATCCGCTGGCCAGGGTAATCGTTGGCCCGGATGGCAGTCTTTATGGCACGACGTCGGCTGGAGGCAGCGCCGACCAGGGCACGGTCTTCAATTTGCGGCCACCGCTCGTTCCTTGCAAGACCACGTCCTGCCCCTGGAAGGAGACCGTGCTGTATAACTTTCACGGCTCCGATGGAGGACAGCCCACGTTTGGTGACTTGGTCTTCGACGCAGCCGGCAATATCTATGGCACCACTCCGCATGCAGGCAACGGCATGGTGTACAAACTTACCCCCTCCAATGGCGGCTGGACGGAGACCATTCTTCACACCTTCCATGGAGGCAACGACGGCGCCACGCCGTACGCAGGTCTAACCTTCGATCATTCCGGCAACTTATGGGGAGCGACTGCGTTCGGTGGAATCTATAACGATGGCACGATTTACGAGTTGGTTCCATCGGGAGACGGGTGGGCGGAAAACGTGGTCTACGTCTTCCACGGCGGAAACGATGGGGCGAACCCGTATGGCGGCTTGATTGTTGACCAATCCGGCAATTTTTATGGCACGACCTTTGGAGCTAACGGTAGCCCGGTGGAGTTGTACGAGTTGAGCCTCTCCAACGGAGGCTGGACGTTCAACACTCTTTATACCTTTGGCTACAATCAAGGCATTGTGGCCAAGCTGGCCATGGATGCTGCCGGGAACCTTTACGGGACGAACTACTACGATGTACCTGAGGTTTTCCGACTCACACCGTCGAATGGCGGCTGGATGCTGACGGGCTCCTGGGCCGGCGAGGGCGACAACCCCTGCGGCAACGTGGTCTTCGACGGCAGCGGCAATCTCTATACCACGACCCAAGGCGGCGGTAGTGGTGAGGTTGGTCTGGTCTTTGAGATAACGCCGTGAGCGGCGGCTCGGCCATCATCTAGGTACAAAGTTGATCCTCTTGAAACCCGGCCATGCGGGAGTCTAAGCTTTCCCCTGGCGCGGGAGGGCAAGATGCGAGATCAACAGATACGCGCGGCATTGGATCAGCATTGGGCGGCCTCGGATGCCAACGATTTTGAAACGGAGCACCGCATCTATCAAGAGGATGCGGTGCTGGAATACCCACAGTCAGGCGAGCGAATACGCGGGCGCCGCAACATCGAGACCACCCGCTCGATCCAGCCCAACAAGAAGCGCTTTACGGTTCAGCGCATTATTGGGGGCGGTGATCTTTGGGTCACCGAATTCATCCTGTCCTATGACGGCAAGCCATCCTACACCGTGAGCATCATGGAGTTCAGGGGCGACCAGGTGGCGCGCGAAACGCAGTACTTTGCCGATCCATTCGAAGCCAGCCCGGCTCGCGCTCAATATGTGGAACGGATAGAGACGCAATCTCCAGGCGCGGAGACTGGCTAATCACACCGGTGGTTTGGGAAACTTCGCAGCGACGCCACACCGCGAAAAGAACGACACTTGTGCTTTACAGGGTAAGTGTCGGGATTAGGGCCATACGCGTAATTGATCCAACGAAAATGGCCCAGGGTTTGCCTTGGGCCAGGTTGCTCGACTGTTCTCGCTGGATTTCACGATAACGTTTTTTTCGCGTGCGGCGTGCCGAGGTAGGGAAACTCTTTCAGAACGTCGGTGTGGGGTTTCAGGCCAGTGGGCGGACACTCATTTTTCGTCAGGAAAGCGAGGCGGTAGTTAATGACGTCGTCGGTGAAGACGCGCCCGTTGGGGTACTTCGCCGGCTTGGCTGGATCGAAACTCAGCACGTCGGGAAGTGTGCGCTCCGTGTCGATGGCAGCGATCGCTTCCTCGCGGGTGTAGTTGCCGGTGTGCCCGAGCAGGTGCACGAACTGCTCGAGCCATCGATTGCGATCATTGACCGGTTCGCTGGCGTTGTATTCCAGTTTGGTGTCGTCGGTGTTGAAAAAGCTACTGACGCTCGGATGGCCGGCGCGGTCCGCATGAACCAACTTGCCATTCTCACGCACGCTGCATCGTCCCCAGATGTGGATCTCGGGCTGGGGATTCAGTTCGCTGGTTGGTAGCTCGATCACAGTGGAAAACACGTTGGCTTCGGTATTCGAATCCACCCCGGTCCAGGGAGACTTGCCGCCGAGGTGAGGCTCGGTGAAGTTCCGTTTACCCCTGGTATCGAACAGGTTCTTGATCCCGTCGAAATCGAAGAAAAATGCGTCGCTGCGGCTGCCGGCGAAAAAGGTGTAAGGACCGGCTTTGATTATGTTCGGATTCGGGCCGAAGGAGACGTCGCCATCGGCGATGATTTTGGCGCCCACGGCTTCGGGCGAACGCGACTCCTCGCCCTTCGCCATGAATACATTCACCGTCTGCTTGCCTTTCTCCGGCTTTGAGAACACATAGCTGAAGGCGATGTCCGTAAGATAGTCCCCGTCAGTATCAATGTTGACCCGATAGATAGCATCGGGGTGAAGCGCATCCGCGTTGGGATTAGCGTTGAGGATGATCACGGTTCTCCCCGCATCCGCGGGTGCCTGGAAGGCGTACAGATCGCAGAGATCAAGTCGCTGGTCGCCGAGCGGCGGCCCTAGACTAAGCCCGGTGAAATGATTTGACATTGTCGTTCCTTTTCTTTCGACAGGACCTTGTTAGCATCCTGAGCGCGCAACAATATATACCCAAACGCTTCTTCGTGCCCGCTTAATTATTTCTGCCGGCCCCGGGAGCGATCCAACGCTCAGGGTATTGGGCTGAGGGTTGTTACGGAGCTTTAACAATCTAGTGCTGTATGCGCAGACGGTAAGGTCAAGATCGCTTGCCCGGACTAAAACACGAACGGCACAAGCGCTTTGACTCGAGCTTTGTAGGCGGAATATTCTTCCGGAAAATGCCGCAGCAGGAGACCTTCTTCCTGCTTCAGTTTTATCCAAAAGCCAACGAAGAAAAAGCCTAGCCCGGCGAATGCAACAAGCCGGCTAGACGCAAGGGCTGTTCCCAGGCCCATGAGTAGATGGCTGGTATAAATCGGATGACGCACGAATCGATACGGCCCTCGTTCCACAAGTTTGTGCTCCTGCTTAAACTCGACATCTCTGCTCCAATCGTTTCCCAGCGTTTTGCGTGACCAGATCGCAGCCAAGAGCCCCGATGCACAAACTGCAACACCCAGATACTCCGTGATGACCGTATGCGGTATCAGCAGCATGCCAAACGGATGCACCGCTGCCACACAAAACAGGAAGTAGCCCAGCCAAATTGGCAGCCTGGCCAACCTGCCGCTCCAGTTCTGGCGTTCCGCAGCAACCTTGATGGAGCGGGCACTGATGTTCCAATAAAGGATGAGCAGAACCCAACAGGCAATGATTAATAGTCCGGGTGTCATCGATTGAACCATATCACCGAGTACTGCATCGGCATGGACCCATCTGCTTTTCCTAGCTAAAAAAAACACACCTTCCCGCCAGGCTGGCTAGGCTACCATCACAATCTATCGCCAGGTGGCAGCTTTCTGTCTTGGGTGCTATTGGATCTTTCGACAGCGATTGTGCTATACGCACCCTTTGATTGACGTGGCCGACCTCTACCCCTTACATTCCGACTTATGATCGGGCAAACCGTCTCCCATTACCACATCGTCGCCAAGCTGGGCGGTGGCGGTATGGGGGTTGTTTATAAGGCCGAGGACACCCGGCTACATCGTTTCGTCGCCCTCAAATTCCTGCCGGAAAACCTGGCGCGCGACCCGCAGGCTTTGACCCGCTTCCGTCGGGAGGCGGAGGCCGCTTCCGCACTGAACCACCCCAACATCTGCACTATTCACGACATCGGCGAGGAACACGGTCGTGCGTTCATGGTTATGGAGTTCCTTGACGGGGTGACGCTAAAGCACCGCATTGCCGGGCAGCCCCTGGAACTGAATCTTCTTCTCGATCTCGCCACGGAGATTGCCGATGCGCTGGACGCCGCCCACGCGCAACGCATCGTTCATCGTGACATTAAACCGGCCAACATCTTTGTCACTCAGCGCGGTCACGCCAAGATTCTCGACTTCGGTCTGGCCAAGGTTACGGCCAAAGTCGCCGGCACCGGCCATACTGCAACCGGCTTGGCATCGTCCGATGAGGCGCACCTGACCAGTCCGGGGGCGATGCTGGGAACAGTGGCATACATGTCGCCGGAGCAGGTCAGGGCGCGCGACCTGGACGCCCGGAGCGACCTTTTCTCTTTCGGCGCGGTGCTTTACGAGATGGCTACGGGCAGGATGCCGTTTGAGGGAGAAAGCTCGGGAGAAATCTGCGGCGCGATCCTTCGTGACCAGCCTCAGGCGCCGGCGCAGTTCAACACGGGGCTCCCTGCGGGACTAGAAGCGGTGATCGGCAAGGCGCTGGAGAAGGACCGCAACTTGCGTTACCAGCATGCTTCGGAGATGCGAGCGGATCTTCAGCGCCTCAAGCGAGATGAGAGCGGACGACTAACGGCGGTCAGCTCCAGTTCGTCCAGCAGAGTGAGCGCGGGGGCTGCCGCGCCAGTTTCGGGCGGGGTTTGGGCCGAAAGCTCAGCCGTGGCGAGGGCCGTCGAGCCGCCATCAGCTCAATCGCCGGCGAAAAAGAAGCAATGGCCGATGATCGCGATACTGAGCCTGGCACTCATCGCGGGGGTTATCGGCGGACTGCTCTATTACCGCTCGCGTGAAGCTCCGAAGTTGAGCGAGAAAGATACCATCGTCATCGCTGACTTCGACAACAAGACCGGCGACGCTGTCTTCGACGACACGCTGAAGACCGCTCTGACTGTGGCGCTGAACCAGTCACCGTTTCTGAATGTGCTGCCAGACAACAAGGTAGCGGCGACGCTGAAGCTGATGACGAAGCCTGCGGGCACAAGACTGACCCCGGAGGTTGCACGCGAGCTTTGCCTGCGATCAAACAGCCAAGCTTTTATTGCCGGGTCGATCAACATCCTGGGTAATCAGTACGTGATTGGATTGAAGGCGGTGAATTGTCAAACCGGTGATCCCATCGCGCAGGAACAGGTCACGGCCGAAGGCAAGGAGAAGGTGCTGAATGCGGTGGGCGAGGCCGCGGCCAAGCTGCGTGGAAGGTTAGGCGAGTCGCTGGCGACGGTGCAGAAGTTCGATGTTCCGCTGGAGCAGGCTACCACCTCCTCGCTTGAGGCCCTGCGGGCATACACACTGGGCATCACGACGATGAACGAGAACGGCGCGACGGCCGCGTTGGCTTACGATCAACGCGCGGTTCAGTTCGATCCGAATTTCGCCATGGGATATCGTTCGCTCGGCACGGACTACGGCTCTTTGGCGGAGCTGTCGCGGGCGAGCGAATACTTCACCAAAGCGTTTGAGCTTCGCGAGCATGCCAGCGAGCGGGAAAAGTTGCTCATCACGGCCGATTACTATGCCAATGTGAGCGGAGAGCTCGAAAAGGCGGCGGAGAGTTATCGCGAGCTGATCGCGTTCTACCCGCGGGATGACGCGGCTTACGGGAATCTGGGCACTGCTTACGCCGCTCAAGGAAACTATGGGGCTGCCATGGAGGCGACGCGACAGCAGTTGCAGGTAACGCCGGATAGTGTAGTGCCCTATAACAACCTGGCCAACTTTCTTCTGGCTTTGCAACGCCTGGATGAAGCGTACAAAACCATTCAGGATGCACACGCACGCAAACTGGACGATTACACGCAACACATAGCGCTCTACGCCCTCGCCTTCCTCGCCCACGACTCACATGCCATGCTTGAACAGCAGAGGTGGTTCGCGGCAGATCCGCCAGCAGAGAATAACGGCTTTTCACTCGTTGCCGACACCGAGGCCTACGCCGGACGGTTGGATAAAGCCCGCGAACTCACCGGGCGCGCCGTGGCTTCGGCCATTCGTGCCGACAGCAAAGAGACAGGCGCCATCTGGTGGGAGAACGCGGCGTTGCGGGAGGCTGGGTTCGGCAACTTTGTGCAGGCACGACAGGCCGCCGAGGCGGGGCTTAAGCTATATCCGGACAGCCAGGACGTGCAGGTTGAAGCCGCGCTCGCCTATGCCATGATCGGCGATCGGCAGCGAGCGCAGGCGATGGCTGACGAACTGAACCAACATTACCCGTTGGACACGCAGGTCCAGTCGCTATGGCTGCCAGCCATCCATGCCCAAGTAGCGCTTCACCTGAAGAACCCGGCAGGCGCCATTGACCAGCTCCAGCGCGCTTTACCGCCGATTGAATACGGGCAGATTGCGTTTATCACACAGATCTCGTGCTTGTACCCCACTTACCTTCGCGGCCAGTCGTACCTGGTGGCCGGACAGGGCAGGGAAGCGGCGGCAGAGTTCCAGAAGATTCTTGATCACAGCGGCATTGTCTGGAACTGCTGGACGGGTGCGCTTGCGCGGCTGGGGGTGGCGCGCGCAAATGCCTTGGAGATGAAGAACGCGACGGGTGCCGATGCCGACCTTGCCCGTACTCGTGCCCGTGCAGCTTACAAAGACTTCCTCAACCTCTGGAAAGACGCCGACCCCGACATTCCAATCTACAAAGAAGCCAAGGCCGAACACGCCAAGTTGCAGTAGTCGAGACACGCGTCGACTGATCCGACTTGCGCCTTTTGTTCAAGAACGCAACGGCCCATCGTGGCAGTTCGGGGTTTGTTTGTCAGTTCATGCTGCCGCGTTGAACAAAACCAAATTATTCCTGCAGTGGCGGTTCAACAACAGCATTTGACGACAGGGCCGCTTGTGCTGGAACTACGTACTGTGAGGCTATATGACGGGAAATCCGGAAGTATGCGTCCTGGCATGTAGATATGGCCGTTTGCAATGCTTGTGAAACAGGAGTAGAGGATAGCCGGCAGTTTACAGCAGATTCTTGGGCTGAGGATTTCCTCCGGCTGATATCTGCATGAGCCGCTCGTTTAGCTTGTATCTCTGAAGCTCGTCTTTCTTGACGGGCCTCCGGCGCCACGCAAACATAGCGCCTGCCGTTAGCGACAAGGTAGCAGCCATCACTGCGACATAAAGCAATACGAGCCAAAGGTCGGAAGAGTTGACAACCGGGAGAGAACCCATGAACAGCCTCCATTTCGGTCGCGAATCTTACATTCGCGACATCTCGAAACGAAGAGGCGCCAAACGAAGGGCTGATTGGGTCAAGGCTACATCCTTGAGAGTCGCTGGTCAAGGAGCAGTTTGTCGGACAGAAAAAAGCGGCTGGAACCCGGTCGCGACTAGTATCTCTCGAGCGACATCTCCTAAGGTGTGGTTGAAAACGACAAGAACGCGCACTGCAGATTGTCGGCTTCGACGGGCCTCGTCTTAGAAAGGAGCGCCCATCGTCGCTGCGACTAAAAGCTCAACGTTATCTGCGATTGATTGGTCGGTATTTTCAGATCGATGCCACGCTTCTGATTCTCCTTAACCGTGGCATTGCGATCGAGGGCGGTAAGCGGAATGGTGTGTTCCGTGCTGCCTTCCTGGATCACCAGATTTTGAGAACTAAGCTCGTAGTGGCTGGACTCCAGACGCGTGCCGTTGGAAAGAATAAAA
This sequence comes from uncultured Acidobacteriaceae bacterium, assembly GCA_963780495.1. GTDB lineage: Bacteria > Acidobacteriota > Terriglobia > Terriglobales > Acidobacteriaceae > Bog-257. The sequence goes on along the minus strand of CAWACF010000004.1, from coordinate 157,314 downwards.
ACTGCCGGCGGAGTGGGTTTACCGGTAAGTTCTGGTCCTGGCGTCACCTTCCTGTCCTGAGGAGCTGCCTTCGAGGCAGACTTTTCCGTGACCGTTTTTTCCAGGGCGGCATTGGTCTTATTCGACAACGTCTGCATCGAGACCGGAGGTTTGGCCGCAATGTGCGAGTATTCAACCATGTCCTGGGCGACGCTTGCGCACCCGGTTCCTAAGGCAATCGCGACGAGGGGGATAAACACAGCTTTCATGGTTTCTCTCCTGGAGCCGATCGCTTTGTAAGGCATGATACTTCGAAACGCCCGCGGACGATTCCAAAAAGTGCTCCAAAGTTACCAGGTTGGGCAGACCTCCCAACGTTGCGCCGATCTCCCGGAAGGCAACCGCGGCCTATTTTGCGACGCACTCCGGATGGCTGTTTACTTCATCGCGTAGCTTGCTGAGATCGAAAACGGCGGTTGCAGGCGCGCCAGTCAAAAAAGGAGTGAAATTGATGGAGGCCGAGGGAGCACTGAGCAGAAGCTGCAGAAAGGCAGCTCGTTCAGGTTCCGTTTTTCCGTAGTATGCGTAAGTTGTGGGATCGTTATATGGAATCCAGTCCGTGGCCTGTTCCTTGCCCCCAACCATCATGTGCAGAGTAACGGCGCCATTCTTGGCGCCGGATTCGGCATCGCTTTCCTCCAGTGCACCGCCGGCCGTGAAGATCACCATATGCCCGGTCTTCTTGCCCTTCAGAGAACATTGCACGCTCAGCACCGGTACTTTCTTTTCGCTGGCCAGAATGTCGTACGCCTTCTGCGCCGAAACGCTAAGGGCGACGCTGTCTTTCCCGGGGGTAACTTTCACCTCTTGCCCTTGGCCGAGGAGAGTCCACAACAGTACGGCGACGATCACGCCTGGCATCTTCATTGAGATCCTTCGCTTGTGCGAGTTTCACTTCGCAGGAGTGAAACTAACTCCTTCCGAATTGTCGGACATCCACCCGCATTGCGCCAGTGATTTAACAATCCCAATCGTGACGTTCGATTTGCCGGCATTTCCGGTGACGGACGTTTGGTGGCGTGTGGCGGGAGGGAAGGCAAAGTAGCCACCGGCAACGAAGTGACGGCCGTATTTGCCGCAGACAGATTTCTCCAGAGCAGGAGCTACCTTTGTCCCTGACCGCAAGGCCGCTGAATTATGAGTTAGGGGGGAGCCCGAGCACAGTTGTATCGGGCCGCTCCGTTTGCTAGGTTTGCGTAGATGCCGCTGCCTGTGCCCGAACCAATCAGCAGGACCATTGAGACACTTTACCGGTCAGAATCGGGCCGAGTTCTGGCGACGCTCGTGCGCCTCCTCGGAGATCTGGATCTTGCCGAAGAGGCCATGCATGAGGCCTTCGCCGTCGCTCTGGAGTCCTGGCCGCAGGCTGGCATTCCGGAAAGCCCGCGCCCCTGGCTGATCTCAACGGCGCGCTTCAAGGCCATAGACGTTATGCGCCGGCGCGCGCGCTTCGATGGCGCACAGAGAGATCTTGTTGCCCACATGGAATCGCGCAGCAACGACGGTTCCTTCGGTGTCCAGCAGATGGACGACGAGGAGATCGAAGATGATCGCCTACGTCTGATCTTCACCTGTTGCCATCCCGCTCTGCCTCCCGAAGGACAGGTTGCGCTCACTCTGCGCGAAGTCTGCGGACTGACCACGGAGGAGATTGCGCGGTCATTTCTGGTTACGCCGGCGGCACTGGCGCAGCGCATTGTGCGCGCCAAGACAAAGATCCGGGACACCCCGATTCCCTACGAAGTGCCGACGCCCGACGAATTGCCCGCTCGACTGGACGCGGTGCTTCAGGTCATCTATCTCGTCTTTAACGAGGGTTACTCGGCGGCGGCTGGAGCAGAGGTAACGCGGGCCGAGCTGACCGGCGAGGCGATTCGCTTGGGCCGGTTGCTGACCGACCTGCAGCCGGAGCCGGAAGTCATTGGGCTGCTTTCCCTGATGTTGCTGCAGGAATCCCGTCGCGCCGCCAGAACTTCTCCCACTGGAGAGCTGATTTTGCTGGAGCACCAGGATCGCTCGCTCTGGAACCGGGAGCAGATCGCGGAGGGAGTGGCCTTGGTGGAGAAAGCCCTGCAGTCCCGCCGCTTCGGCTCTTATACATTGCAGGCTGCGATTGCGGCCGTTCATGCGGAGGCGGAATCGGTGGCTGCGACCGACTGGCAGCAGATTGTTGCGCTTTACAACCAGTTGGTACGAATTCAACCCTCGCCGGTTATCTATCTAAATCGTGCCGTGGCAATTGCCATGCAGGACGGCCCAGAGGCCGGTCTGGCGCAGATCAACGCCATCCTCGAACACGGCGAGTTGGCAAATTATTACCTGGCGCATTCCGCCCGCGCCGATATGTACCGCAGGCTCGGCAGGAGAGCTGAAGCCCGGTCGGCTTATGAGAAAGCCCTGGCGCTGACTCAACAGGAACCAGAGCGGCAATTCCTGCAGGAGCGGATTCGGCAGCTGAAATAAAATCTGGACGACCTGTCGAATTCAATGCAGGTGTTCGACTATATGGTGAAAGCCGGCAACGGCCTGCAGCACTTAAGGAGAAAACAATGCGCTTCATGATGATCATGTTTCCGAAAAGTTATCAAAATGCAAAACCCGGTACCGTACCCGACTTCAAAGACATGGAGGCCATGGCGAAATACAACGAGGAACTAGGGAAGGCCGGCGTGCTGCTGGCGCTCGACGGGCTGACCCCGCCCGCGACGATGAGCGCGCGCGTCACCTTCAAAGGCGGAAAATCGACAGTTACCGACGGCCCGTTTACCGAAGCGAAGGAAGTAGTCGGCGGCTACTGGATTATCCAGGTAAAGTCCCGCGAAGAAGCGCTGGAATGGGCCTCGCGCATCCCCGGAAAGGATGACGAAATGGTCGAGGTCCGCCGGTTTTTTGACTTAACCGACTTCGATCCCGAGACCCAGAAGGAGATCCAAAAGAAGTTCGGCGACGACGTCGCTGCTGAGATGAGCCTGTAGTAAAAGGTCTTCGCGCTTTCTTTCACCGGATGCCCCACTCATTCGCGGGTTTCGAATGAGTGGGTGGGGGCGGAATACTTTATCCTCAACGGCCATTCCTGACAATTTTCCTTCACTAAGGCCTCTTGGCCGGAACCATACGTCCGGACGCTGCTCCATTTCCCATACCCATCGGGTTATCCATCAGACCTCGCTTCACCGTACCGGAGATTGTTGACTCGACGAGCCGCTCCTTCGAAGCACACGAATGAGTGGTGCACCCTCGCAAAATAGTTTGCATCGGATGTCGATTTTCTCCATACGCGACGACTATAGCGTGAACGAGCGAGCGAGCCAGGCTGCGCTGCTGGCTCGCGAATAGTATGGAGGTAAGCGATGATCCGAAATCCAATGCACGGAATTTTCCTGGGCGCATTCGTACTCTTCGTCGCGCTGACTGCGACCCGGCCGGCTGCCGCACAGGAGTCCAAAGGACCATATCCAACGATGGCGCCGATCGAACAATATCTAATGGATCGCGACGCGGAAATTGCCCTGGCCCGCAGCGCCGCTCCAGACGCCATTTCCCGCGACGCCTCAGTTCTCGTCCTGACCCGCCACGGCTACGAAACCGCCGTCGAAGGTAAAAACGGCTGGGTCTGCTGGGTCGGCCGCGCCTGGTTGGCCATGTTCGATAATCCCGAATTTTGGAATCCAAAAGTCCGCGCCGCAGATTGCCTTAATCCACCCGCCGCGCGCTCAATCCTTCCGTACGCCTACAAGCGCACCGAATTACTTCTGGCGGGCCATTCCAAACTAGAAGCCATCGCCGCGCTCAAAGCCGCCATCGACAAAAAAGAATTACCACCTCTCGAGCCGGGGACTTTCTCCTACATGATGTCGAAGGGCTCATATCTCACCGATAACGGCGGCCACAACGGTCCCCACCTGATGTTCTACGAAGCAGCGAAAGATGGTGCAGCCTGGGGGGCGAATCTAACAAACTCCCCAGTCTTCTCGGTAAATTACTGGTACGTCTCCGCGCAATCGTATCCACAACTCGAAACCTTCCCGCCACTGTCCGTCTTCCTGGTGGGAGTAGACAAATGGTCCGATGGAACGCCGGCACCGAGCATGTAAAGATCCGGCGGCCGTGAGTACACAACGCCAAAATGGTTTTCTTCAGTTGTCGATTTTTCCGGTGCGTGGCGACTATAAGAGAACGAGCGAGCGAGGCTGTGCAGCCGGCTCGAAAAACACAAAGGAGACATCATGCCGCAATATTTAGTTGCTAACTACCTTCCTGACGACTTCGACCCGTCCAGCGTGACCGAAGAGATGATGGAAGAGATCCACGCGCTCAACCGCGAATTGATTGCTGCCGGCGCCAGGAAATTCGCCTGCGGCATTGCGCCGCCCGCCAAGGCCAAGACACTGCGAAAGCAGCCCGACGGCAAGGTCCTCGTTACCGACGGCCCGTATACCGAGACCAAGGAACACATGGGCGGATTCTGGATCTTGGAAGCCGCCAATATGGATGAAGCCCTCGCATGGGCGAAGAGGGCTGCCATCGCCTGCGACGTGCCCGGCGAGGTGCGCGAGCTTCTCTTCTACCCGGCTCCGGAGGGAGCAACGGACTAGTCCGGCCGGGGCGACCTCGAAGCATGCGCCGTAGTGCCCACTCGCTGTTTCGAACGAATGGGAATTGGTCGCCCCCCGCTCAGTTCCTGCTTTGCCGAAACAGAATTCTCCTCGCTGTCGCTTTTCTCTGCCCGAGGGCTATTAGGATGAACGATGCAGCACGTGAGGCTGTTAGCTCTTAAACGCACTGGCACATAAAGGCAGGAATATCAGATGAGAAACGTAATCTTCGCCATCAACATCACCCTTGACGGCTGCGTCGATCACACCCCAATCGATCCTGACGACGAAGTGCTTGGATATTTTACCGGCCTCACGCGAGAGGCTGACCTGCAGGTCTTCGGGCGTAAGACCTATCAATTGATGGTCCCTTATTGGCCGGAGGTCGCCAAGGACCAGTCAGCGTCCAAAGCGGACAAGGAATTTGCTCAAGCGTTTGTCTCCCTCAAAAAAGTGGTCTTTTCACGATCCTTAGACAGCGTTCAAGACAAAAACACGAGAATCGTCCGCACGGACCTTCGGGACGAAATACTTAGACTCAAGCGAGAACAAGGCAAAGGCATTCTGGTCGGTGGAGTAGATATTCCTTCCCAACTGATCGAGCTTGATCTGGTTGACGAATTTCGTTTTGCCGTTTGGCCGACCATTGTCGGCGAAGGCAGACGTTTGCTGGAAGGGGTCAGCCTGCAAGAGAAATTGCGGCTAAAACTGGTTGACTCAAAGATTTTTAGATCAGGATGTGTTGCGCTTCATTACTTGAAGCAGTGACGAAGAAATTTCGGGTGCCCCACTCATCCGCGGGTTTCGGATGAGTGGGAGTCACCGGTTTGGAACAACGTCCAAACTCCCACTCAAGCCGGCTTTGCTTGAGTGGTTTATTAACTTTGTCGCTAACCATCGAGACTCTTCCATCCATCGTCGCTAACGGGCGGTGATTTCAGCTAGTCGTGCGATTTGGTAGATTGAATTGCTTTGTACTCCGCATTCCGATGGGGTGAATCATGGGCTACATCGGCGTTAGCGCAATCACGTTCTGCCTGATCTTTTTCGCCGGGTTGCTGGGAATGCTTCTTCGCCGGGCGTTGCCGAAGGACCATCTCAGTGAAGACTCTAAGGACGTTGTGAAGCTGGGTATGGGACTGGTTGGCACCATGGCTGCGTTGGTTCTCGGCCTGCTCATCTATTCAGCCAAAGCCTCGTGGGACGCGCAAGAAACCGCGTTGCTGCAAATGTCGGCGCAAGTGATTTCGCTCGACCGCACGCTTGCGCTGTACGGGCCTGAGGCGGGCGGGCCGCGTCAAGTCCTGCGGGACGAGGTGGTACAGATCATCGGCCGCATGTGGCCGGAGCAAATGTCGCAAATGGCAGAGTTGGCTCCAACGAAAGGGATGTCAGGAGCTATTTACGACTCGATCGAATCGCTCTCGCCAAAAGATGAACGGCAGCGACTGCTTCGCACGGAAGCGTTACAGCTGGCAACCGAGATTGGACAAGCCCGCTGGTTAATGTATGAACAAGGCACCACCATGGTTTCCAGACCGCTGGTGATCGTGGTGGTTTTCTGGCTGACCTTCATTTTTCTCAGTTGGGGCCTGTTCGCCCCGGGCAATGGGACCGTCATCGCCACGTTCTTTGTCGCAGCTGTTTCCGTTTCGGCTGCGCTCTTTATGGTCCAGGAAATGTATATGCCTTACGCGGGAGTAATTCGCGTTTCCAGCGCCCCCCTGCTCGCCGCTCTATCGCAGCTTGGCCAGTAATGACTGCCGTTGGATGTTGAGATTTCCGGCCGGGGAAGGCGGTTTCTCACTGTCGTAGCCTGGCCGCGAGCCTGCGATCGATGCTGAATTTTCCTGGGCCGGAACACATCAACCAGATGAAGAAGAGCACGTAGAGCGTCTCCGGAAGATACAGAAAGTTGTCCAGCCAGTTCAGCGGTGAAACTCCCTGGGGCAGTCCGGCCAACTTCGTGGTGAGAATGGCAACCACCATGTCACCCAGCAAAGCCGCGCAGGCCAGGCTGGACAAGAACCCTGCGATCAGCATTAAACCGCCGCCGAATTCGACGCCTGACACGAAATAGACCATCACTTGCGGGAAAGGAACATTTGCCGCTACCAGCGTTTCGTACATGGTATGGGTCTGTGCGGGGACGAAAAGTTTGTTGGCTCCGGATATGGCGAAAAAAGCTCCTAGTGCGATTCGAACTATCAGAATCGCGTATTCCTCCAGGTCGCGGCTGCCCAGCAACAAGAAGCGGATCAATCGTTGCCATGCCATCTCTAGTCACCTCTAGAAGACCCAGCCATCATATCAGCGGCCCGTTGGCCCGTTCAGTCGATTTTGCCACTCGATAGCATCGAACCCTCAGGATCGAAATGTTGGATATTTATAGGAGAGAACAGTGACAAATCCGCTGTTTCCTGGTCAGAGTTTCTTCCACGGCACCAAGGCCAACTTCAAACAGGGAGATCTAGTCAAGGCAGGTTACAACTCCAATTATGGTAAACGGGCGGCTGCTGACTACGTCTATTTGTCGGGTACTTTGAATGCAGCAATCTGGGGCGCCGAGTTGGCCCTAGGCGAGGGAGCCGGGAGAATATACGTCGTGGAGCCGACGGGCGCGATGGAAGATGATCCCGATCTAACTGACAAGAAGTATCCCGGCAATCCGACATTGTCATATCGTTGCAAGGACCCGCTTCGAGTGATAGGTGAGGTCGTCGGCTGGCAAGGCCACTCCTCCGAAGAACTTGAGAACATGAAGAAGAATGTCGAACGAGCAAGACAGCGTAGTTCTGAGCCCGTCGAAGGCTCGATGGATAAGTGTCTGTGAGGAAGGTACTCGGTGTCTGTGACTTGCGGGCACCCGGCACCCGGCAATGGACCGATACGTTCGTCCAATAGATTCGGCGGTGGCATTCTGGCTTAATTGGTGACCAGCACTGTATCGAAGGAGCCAGCAATGAACAGCGTACAAATCGACCAGAAGAGTTATGAGATGCCCCCGAAGGAAGGGATCAGCATCGCGCAGTTTCTCACCGTCGCCAATATCGAGCGCTCGGCTCGCTACTACGAAAAGGTCTTCGGCGCTCGCATTCTGACGCTGGGTGACGGCAACGCGCCTGCGTACCTTCTGTTTGCGAATATCTGGATGATTCTGAACGTTGGGGGCGGCCCGACCCCCGACAAGCCGACGGTGACGCTGAGCGTCCCCGACCCGAATCACATCAACAGTTTCTTGAATCTCCGCGTGGCCGATATTCAAGCGTGCTACAAGCTATGGAAAAGTCGAGGAGCGGAGTTCCTCACCGAGCCGATCCCCAAGTACGGCGAGATCCGCTGCTACATCCGCGATCCTGACGGTTACATTATCGAGGTTGGACAGAGCACCGATGTCGTCTACGGTTAGGGTACTCGACTCTTGCAGAAATACAGGGGCAGGGCACCCTCACTGGCAACGATTCAGGCAAAGATCGTTTAAAGCCGGGCCACCCGCCAAAATCCAATCAAGGAGACTCTCACGATGACACCGCAACTATCGATTGCGCGCGAGAGTGCAAGCCTATGGCGAGTTACCTTCAACAACCCGCCAATCAACATGTTTATACCCACGACGATCGACGAATTGGGAGCGCTCATGACCGACGTAGAGGCGGGCCCCGTCTGTGAAGGTCGTCGTATTCCAGTCGGCGAATCCCGATTTTTTCGTCGCCCATCTTGACGTAGCCAAGGCAGCGGAACGGCCTGAGGTGCTTGGCCTTTGGCACAACTTCGTGCTGCGCCTTGCGTCCACGCCGGTTGTGAGCATCGCCAAGGTTCGCGGCCGCACGCGCGGCATCGGTAACGAATTCGTGCTGGCCTGCGACATGCGCTTCGCCAGCCGGCAAAGCGCGCTGTTCGGCAACCCCGAGGTTGGCGTCGGCTTGGTCCCGGGAGGCGGAGCGATGGAATGGCTGCCGCGCTTGGTCGGCCGCTCGCGCGCTCTTGAGATCGTGCTCAGCGGCGACGATTTCGATGCCGATATCGCCGAGCGCTATGGCTGGGTGAATCGCGCCCTGGACGATGGCGAACTCGACTCGTTTGTGGATACGCTCGCCCGGCGGGTGGCCTCGTTCGACCATGAAACGCTGGCCGCGGCGAAGGCCCAGGTCAATCGGTACGGGATGCCGACTGCGGCCGAGTTGAAGTCGAGCAGCGACCTGTTTTTCCCGCTGCTGGCCTTGCCGGGTGCGCAGGCGCGCCGTGCCAAGATCCGTAATATCGGTTACGGCGTTCCGAGCGACTTCGAATTGAACTTCGGCCGGTACCTGCCTTCGTTCGGGAAGACAGACTGATGATGACGCGGGTACGTCCCCGCAGAACACAGGAGGTAGCCGTGAGCACCAATGAAGTTGTGATAACGCCGCAGCAGGAAACGCAGGCGTCCCGAGAATTGACATGAAGCTCGAGGTCGTCATCATCCCCGTTTCCGATGTCGAGCGCGCGAAGGAGTTTTACCAGAGGATCGGATGGCGGCTCAACATTGACCGCTCCGCCGGCGACGATTTCCGCCTGGTCCAGTTCACGCCGCCGGGCTCCTGCTGCTCGGTCCAGTTTGGCAAGGGCGTCACGTTGGCCGCGCCCGGTTCGGCCAAGGCATTCCTGGTCGTTACCGACATCGTGGCCGCCCGGGATCAGCTGGTCGCCGCTGGCGTCGGAGTAGGCGAGTTCTTCCACGACGGCCCCGAAGGCCGGGGCAGTGGCCTGCATCCCCAGCGTCTGTCCTACCGCTCGCGTGCGTTGTTCAGTGATCCCGACGGCAACGGCTGGCACATGCAGGAGGTCATGGTCCGGGACCCCAAGCGAAGCGAACCTGGCACGACTTCCTTCGGCTCCGTAAGAGACCTGGCCAGCGCACTTCGGCGTGCGGAGGCCGCTCACGGCGAGCATGAGAAGCGCATTGGGCAGCACGACGTGAACTGGCCCGACTGGTACGCCGCCTACATGGTGGCTGAGCAGTCCGGCCAAGAACTGCCGCAATGATCAACAAACTCGGCGTAGCCCAGAACCTGCCCTGAGCTTCCCGAAAGGTCTGGCGATGTTCGAGACCTGGGTGAGTAAGAGGCATCAGGGGAAAGGTTTTTCACCTCTCAAAACTTCAAACTCCGGCCTCCCAGGTGCGAGCCGGCTCCAGTAATTGAAATAAAAAAAATTTCCCAAGCTGTCGATTTATCCTTTCCCCAACGACTATAGGATGAACCATCCAAGGCGAAAGCCTCCGCCGTTGGGTCTAACAATCGGAGAAGAACAATGAAATATATCTGCCTGGGTTACTACGACAAAGGCAAGCACGAAGAGATGAGCGAGGGCGAGCAACAGGCGATGTTCGACACCTGCTTTGAATACGACGACCATCTTCGCGCCAACGGGAATTGGGTTGGTGGAGAAGCGCTTCAGCCTGCCGAAACCGCCCTTACTCTGTCCTGGAAGAATGGCAAAGTCGCGACTACCGACGGTCCTTATACGGAGACCAAGGAACAACTCGGCGGCATTCTCGTCCTTGAGGCGCGGGACATGAATCATGCTGTACAACTCATAGCGCAGCATCCGGCCCTGAAGTATGGCAGCATCTTCGAGATCCGGCCAGTCGGAGACATGAACGAAATCATGAAGGCAAGTGAGGAACGGCGGCGACAGGAAACGGCACGCTGAAGTCGGCCTGGCAAACGGGTCGATTGGATTGCTGTTGATCGCCATGGGTGGAGCAAACCTTCAGGCGTGCAAACAGGTGATGATTATGAAATTGTCATCCCGAGGGAAACAGCGGAGCTGTGAAGTCGAGGGATCTGCGGTTCCTCAGCTTCGGCTTCACCACAGACTAACCGCAGGTCCGTCGACTCTGCTTCGCTCCGCTCAGGATGACAACTTCCTAAATTATGGACGAGAATGGACGCCTGAAGGCGTGCTCCACCCGACATGGCGAGCCGGTAAATTTCAAATGCCCCACGAGAACCAAGGACCGGATTCGGCTTTAGCCAACATTTAGGTCGCATCCCGGAGAACGGACCATGAAGTTCAGAGCAGATTTGATTCTTCAAGACCTTAGAGTAGCGCTGCGGTCGTTGTGGCGCAGCAAAGGCCTGTCGATTACGGTGATCCTGACGCTGGCATTGGGCATCGGCGCCAATGCCGCCATCTTCAGCCTGGTGCGCGGCGTTCTGCTGCGGCCCCTGGTCAACCGCGGTGAGGACCGGCTTATCTACATCCGGCAGGACGCGCCTGGATACGGCGACGAAGATTCAGCCTTTTCGGTGCCCGAGGTTCAGGACCTGAAGGCGAGCGTGAAGTCGGTTGGCTCGTTTGGCGAGTTCTCTGCGATCGGCTTCACCATGATAGGGCTGGGCGAGCCTCGCGAGATTCGCGCCGGAGTTGTCGACGGATCCTATTTCGAGGTTATGGGACTGCGCCCGGTGCTGGGCAGGCTGCTCGATCAGCACGACGATGGTCCCAATGCTGCGGGCGCCTGTGTGCTGACCTATCGTTTCTGGAAGGACTCGCTGAAAGGCGATCCGACCGTGATTGGCAAGACCATACGGCTTGATCCGCGGACGGCCACCGTGGTCGGCGTGCTGGAGCCGTCGGTGCAGTATCCGTCGCAGACCGAGATCCTGGTCAATGTGGTGACCAGTCCGCATCATCTTTCGGCCACCATGGTCACGGGGCGCGTGCACCGCATGACCGAGTTGTTCGGCCGCCTGGCGCCCGGGGCCACGCTCGACCAGGCCCGTGCCGAGCTGCGCACGGATTACGCGGCGATGGTGCGCGCGCATCCCGAAGCTTATCCGGCAAGCGCACACTACCAGATCGATGCCGTGATGCTGCGCGACCAGATCACGTCAGGAGCAAAGACGATTCTATGGGTATTGCTGGCGGCATCCGGTCTCATCTTTATCATTGCGTGTTCGAATGTCGCCAATCTGATTCTGGCTCGCTCCGTACGCCGCGAGGGCGAGCTGGCGATTCGCGCCGCACTGGGGGCGAGCACCGCCGCGTTGCGGCGAACGCTGCTGGCGGAGAGCCTGCTGCTGTCGGTGGCTGGAGCGGTGCTAGGCGTTGTCAGCGCGCAGCCGATGGTGGCCGTTTTGGCGCGCTATGCCTCGCGCTTTTCCGTCCGCGCACTCGATTTGAAACTTGATATGACCGTGCTGTGGGTGGGAGCGGCGCTGGCTATCGTCTCTGCGGTATTGCTGGCGTTTGTGCCGCGCCTTCCCTCGGTGGAGTCGTCGGGAGGAATCGGACTGGCCAGCAGCAGCAACAGCGTGCGCATCAGCAGCGGTACCAGCCGCCGGCTACGGATCTTTGCCGTCACCCAGATTGCGGCGTCCTTCCTGCTGCTGGCCGGCGCCAGCGTTCTGATCAAGACCTTGATAACGCTTCAGGAAACGCGGACCGGCTTCGACATGCATCGTGTCCTGGCGGTGAACGTGCCGGTCATGTCGTACGGGAAAACTTCCGAGGACATCATCAATTTCTATCGCCAGGTGATCGAACGCATCAGCGCATTGCCGGGAGTGGACCGTGTCGCAATGGGTACGAATGTTCCCTGGCGCGATGCCGGCAACCAAGGTCCCGGCCTTCAGTTCTCCGGCGAGGGCCACGTAAAAGGCAATCACGAAGAGGATCCGTTGGCGCAGCTTCGGGTGGTGTCGCCCGGATTCTTCGCGGCGCTGGGAGTGCCGCTGATAGAAGGCCGCGACTTCAACGAAAACGACAAGCGCGGCGGTGAGCCGGTCGTGATCATCAGCCAGAGCGCGGCGCAGCGCATGTTCCCCGGCCAGGATCCTATCAATCGCCACATCATGTGGACTGATCCGGTCATGCAATTCATCTACATCAGTCCCGGGCCGCGCCGCATTGTAGGTGTTGCCGCCGATGTGGACGACGAGCATATCGAGCCGGGACCGGAGCTCACTATCTATCACCCCTTCGGACAGGTTCCTGACGATACCAGCAAGGAGCTGCCGCTGTTCGGAGGCCGGCTGTTCGTCCATACCCGCTCCGATCCTCATGCGTTGGTCATCCCGCTGACGCGCATCATCCGCGGCCTGTCTGCGGAACAGCCCGTGGAGCACGCCGCCACGCTGGAGGATATTCGCGCCGAAGTGCTGACGCCGGATCGGCTGAATACGCTGGTCTTCAGCGGCCTGGCAGGGCTGGCGCTGCTGATTGCCGTGGTTGGCGTCGCCGGCGTGCTGGCATTCTCGGTCAGCGGGCGCACCCGCGAGTTCGGCATCCGGCTGGCAGTTGGAGCGCAGCCGAGACACCTGCTGATGGGCGTGATCACAGAAGGGGCGGTGATGGCTGGCTCCGGTATTCTGGCAGGCGCAATCGTAGGTTACGGGTTGGCGCGTCTGGCTGGCAGTTATTTCCCGTCGCTGCAGATGCCGAGCGCGTGGCCTGTAATTGCTTCGGTCATCGTGCTATTGGTCGCCGCAATTATCGCGTCCATGTTTCCAGCAGCACGAGCTGCGCACGTGGACGTGACCGAAGCCTTGCGTGCTGACTAGAGAGTCTCGCGCTCGTTGCCGTGCGAGTGGCCTGACTCAGAAGGGGGTGTTTGCGCCTACATAGCAGCTGATATCGTAGTCGCGAAAGACCGCAGTCAGGTGCGCCAGATCCTCCTGAGCAAGCGAGGGCTGCTCCGCATAGTCGTAGCTAACGCCTAGCCGCTCGTACTTCGAAGCGCCCATACGATGGAAGGGCAGCAGATTGATCTCGTCCAGGCCCACTTCCTGCAGAAACTTCGCAGTCGCGTTTGCATTCTCCAGGGCGTCGTTAAAGCCAGGAATGATTGGCATTCTGACCACGATCCGACCGGCCCAATCGGTCGACCGAAGCCAGCGAATGTTGTCCAGGATCAGTCGGTTCGGCACGCCGGTCTTGTCCTCGTGCTTGCAGGTATCCATGTGCTTTAGGTCAACGAAAAGCCACTGGACGAATGGCAATGCCTCCTGCAACACCGGCTGGGGAACATAGCCGCTACTTTCGACGCAAACTCCAATCCCGGCGCGGTGGCAGCGCTCAAGCACCCCAAGAGTGAATTCACTCTGCAGGAGCGGCTCTCCGCCCGTCAGGGTGACACCGCCATCGCGTCCCCAATATTGCCGATCGCGGGCCAGAACTCGCATCAATTCGTCCAGCGACCACCATCGGCCGCTGATCAGCAGTGCTTGCCTAAAGCAAACCTTGCTACAGTCGAACGTTTCACACTGAGTGCACTGCACCTGGTCGAACCTGACCGGCGGAACAGGGTCGTGGAGTTGGATTGCCCCCTTAGGACAGGCGGCTACGCAGCGAGACGGACAGTCTTTGCAATTTTGTACCTTGTACATCAGACGCGGGCGCAACTGCATGCCTTCCGGATTGGAACACCAGGCGCAGCGGAGGGGACATCCACTGAGGAACACCAGGGTGCGGGTTCCCGGCCCGTCATGAATCGCGTGGCCCTGGATGTCGAATATCAGACCTTTGCTGCCGTCTCGCATTGACTGTGTCAGCCTTTCGCAGCGGCTGCCGTAAACATTTCGCAAGTTACGGCAATGAGGTCGGGATAAGTGATCGGCTTTTGGGGAGCCGCCTTGCACGTGCCCAGGTATTCCTGGCTGGGCGCAAAGTGATCGCAGAATTTGCACTTTGCAATTGCAACGAAGTGCTCGCAAGGCTCACCGTCGGCGGCAATCAACTCTTTGGTGCGATGGCAAATTCCTCTGGCCACATCGACCGCGGCGAAGTTGCGGCAGTCCAGGTGCTTCAGTACGGTGTTCATGGTTCACAGCCCTTCGTATTCAGTTCTGGCAATTAACTCATCCTGAATCGGCTTGCCGATCTCTACCCAGTACTGGGTAAATCCGGCGACGCGAACCATCAGGTCGCGGTAGTTCTCTGGATTCTGTTGGGCATCACGCAGCAGTTTGCTGTCGACGACGTTGTACTGAATATGGAAGCCGCCTTTGCGCATATAAGCCTGCGTGAGCGCCAGCAGCTTCTTGCATCCCTGTATTCCCGTGACGGTCGTCGGATGCAGCTTCAAGTTCATCTGCGAATTCTGTGACATCGAGTGGTCCCACACTGTCGCCGACTCAAACAGCGCGTACACTCCGTTGCGGTCGGTGCCGGGGTAAGCCGACAGGGAGGCATCAGCGAACGTAGTTCCTGCGAGCCGCCCATCTGCGCCGGCGATCGCGGCCATGCCCATCGGAGCATGGGTAGAGACCGAGATCTGGCACGCATAGAGTGGCCGGGCATTCAGCGATTCGTAGTCGTGACACATTCTGCAGAACCAATTTTCCCAGTCGCTAAGAATCGTGTCGGCATATGGGTCGTCGTTGCCGTACTTCGGGGCTGTCAGGCAGAGATAATGCACACGATCCCACTGGCCATCCTGCGCCTGCTTTTCCTGATCGTTGAGCGAGAAGGAGCCGATCTCTGACGCCGGCCTGAAGCCAAAGTTGTCCCGGAGCGCCTGCTTGAGTTCACCTAAGCTGGCTGTTTGATCCTCGAAAACGATCTTCTTAATTGCGGCCAGGCTGTTGATCAGGTTAATCGTCCCGCAGGACTCGACGTTGAAAGTGCCGTTGTAGCGGTAGCCAAGTTCGTTGATCAGGTGACCGTCGCGCAGGCAATCCGGCTTCAGCAGGGAATTGAAGATGGCCATGTTCTGCTTGCGCCAGATGTCGTGCTGGATATTGTTGGTCGTAGTCAGGCAATCGACGGTCTTGCGAAAGTGATCCTGGAAGACGGCAACAAGTTCTTCGAAGGTCTCGAGTTTTTTCCCGTGCGGCGGATAAACTCTCTCGTCTGTCCTCGGGTCGACGCCATCGAACAGCACTAGTTCCAAAACTTTCGGCAAGGAAATGAAATGTACTCCCACGCTGGTTGGCTGACCGGAACCGCCCGGAATCCAGTACTGCTTTTCATTCAGATGGAGCGGATGCCAGGAACACGGGGAGGTTTCCAGGCATCCTCCAATGGCTACGGCGCGCGCTTCTTCGACGGTCATCCCTTCGGGCCCGTACTGGTTCAGGAGGAAGTCCATGGCGCCGCGGTTGTTGATCCACGCCGGATAGCCTGTGCCTGTCTTGTTACACTCGGCTGCCTTCAGCAGGAAATCTTCCCCCAACTTGTCGTCATACAGTACGCTGAGAGTGGGCTGGGTGCTGGTGCAACGGATCGCCGCCTCAATGATCAGTCTCTCCAGGTCGTTGGCTGCCGACGCACCATCTTTCGCGAGCCCACCGAGGCTAAGGTTGTTGAAGGTGTTGCCGGATAGCACGCCGCCGACAACTCCCATGGAAGCGAAGCAGTCGATGCAAGTGAACTTCACTCTCTGGAGTTGGAGCCATTCCATCACTTCGTCGTCGGTAATTCGTCCGCACGCATTGTCCTGCTCGTAGTACGGATACAGGACCTGACCTACACGGCCGGGCGACAAGCCGGAGATCGCGTCTTCATTCAGCACGGCCACGTGGACGGTCCAGATCATCTGAATGGCCTCACGGAAGGTTGCCGGCTTCTTATGCGCGACTGATTGCAGCCGCTCCGCTATGTCCTCGTACTCACGCTTCTGCTGCGGTTCGTTCTCAAAGGTAGCGAGACGCCGCGCCTCCTTCGCATAGTTCAGAATCCAGTTCTGAATGCCCTCCAGGATCAGGATGACTGCCTGGTAGTTGTAGAGGCGGTTCATGCCCGTCAGGCCGTCGCCGCCAGCGCGCCCTGCAACTTCCGCTCTCTTCAGTTTGGCCATTTCTATTAGCGCGTCGAAACCATATTCGAGCGGATAGTAGTAGTTGATGACCTCGCGCCCCTGCGGCAGTGTGTACCCCGAGTCAAACATGCAAACAATCGCTCGCATGATGGCTTCTTTCATCGGATACTCGGGGACCATCTGTTCGTACTTGTGACCTACATCGTCTACCGACTTGCCCACCCACTGTTTTGCAATGTGAAGTAACGCAGGGATCTCCTCTCGACGCATGCCAAACTTGCCCGCGATGGAGATCACGTTGCCAAAACTTTCGGTAACATTTCCGCCGCCGCTGCCGAACCTGGAAAGTGCATCAACGCTGGAGCTGCCCTTTGCCAACGCGCTTTGATACAGTTCGTCTCCTTTGGCCATGTAATACCCTTCGGAAAGCCAGGGCATCGGGAAGGACCCTCGGTAGTAGTGCGCTTTGCCCATCACCAGGAGTTCGCCGGGGAAGATGGTGGGTGTCAGATGGGAGAACGCTTCTTTTAGTGCCGCTGCCCGTCGTACGACGGGGACCTCGCCATCCATTTCCATCCACTTGCGCGTGTACCAGTAGGGAAATTCGTTGGTTGCGGACGACAGCGTTTGGAAGTAAAGATCGCGTAGTCTCTGGGCGCGCGGAGTGGGGGCCTTCTTGATCTCACGATCCACAACCTCGTCGGGCGGTCTCCCGCCGGCCTGCAAATGGATCGGCATACCCGACTGTTCAAGCACCTCCGCTAGTGTTTTGGGCATGGAAGATTCCCCCGCTCGGCAACGACTCTCCTCAATAGTGCGCTGGAGTTGCCTTTGTAATTGGAACGTCGGTCAGGGGATTTGTCAGTGACGGATAACCAATGGTTGAGCGGGACGAGCTATAAGCGAATCGGTAGGCAGCCGCAAAGGCAGTTCGCCTTGTGGCTCCGCTTTGATTGCGGGCCGATATTCCGCTATCCGTCTAAGGCATGTTAATGCCATAACGGAATGGCCCTTAAGTTGTGATGTTGATCACAGACGGTGATCCAGAGGTGAGCTTAAACTCGCTTTCATCTTGAAGTAGTGCTGTGTTTTTGCACTTTGTCTACCTGCATCTGGCCGATGGCAGTGTGACTTCAGCCGCAAGAAGTGTGTCGAACAGGACTCCTGCTCCTGTCGACGTGCTGCCTCCATCCAGATAGGAACCTGAGGAAGGAATCTCGCGGAACTGTTCAGCCCCCATGAAGGGTATGGGGAGACACATAAATCGAAACAGACCGCCAAGGTCATCGGACTAACTCAAAGCGGTATGAACCTTATTCGACCATATGAGGCGGTGGCTCCCGACAGCAATAGTCTTTTGCGACGAATAGGGAGGTGTACTTGTTCACGAATCCTGACCGATCGTTAAGGGAGCTCATTCAACTTTCACCTCTTGCAGTCTTAGAGCTCGATCCTGAAGGTAAAGTCACACGATGGAATGGCGCAGCCGAACAGGCGTTCGGTTGGACGGAGGCTGAAGTATCGGGTCGGCCAAATCCCATCATTCCGTCCCATGTTGCGCTGGAATACGAAGCCGACTTTCTCCAAGTTCTTGCGGGATCTACCATTCGGAGCAGGGAGATCGGCGGACGGCACAAGGATGGCCGGTCGGTTGAAGTCAAACTCTGGAGTGCGCCGATTCATGGCCCGCAGAATGGAATTAGCGGCGTCATGGTCATTCTCGAAGACGTCTCCAAGATGAAAGAGAATGAACGTAAGCTGCGGGACTCTCAGACATACCTGGAAAAAGCCGAGGCCCTACGCCAGCGGAACGAAGAGAGGATGCGCTTGGCTTTGGATGCAGCCAAAATCGGATGGTGGGACTGGAACCTCTTGACAGGCGAGATGATCTGGTCAGGCGTCATCAGGCAGCATATTGGCCTCCCCGAGGCCTCCCCGGCGAGCTTCGAAGTATTCATGAACTCGGTCCATCCCGACGATCGACAAAAAATCCAGGAGGCAATCACAGCGGCGATAGATTGCGGTCTGACCGCTGAAGTGCGATACCGCATAATCTGGCCAGACAATAGCCTGCACTGGCGCTGTACGATTGGCCGGGTCCTTCACGACGAGGCCGGGAGCCCAACGAGGATACTCGGTCTGGGAATGGATATCGACAGCGATAAGGCGACGGATGACCAGTTGCTCTTGCAGGCCGCAGCCTTGGAGGCCGCGGCAAACTCGATCGTCATTACCGATAAGCAAGGGAAAATCTTGTGGACTAACTCCGCGTTTTCGCAATTAACCGGCTATAGCGCAGAAGAAGTGTTGGGAAAGAATCCCCGGATTTTGAGCTCAGGGACCCATGACAGTGCATTCTACAAAAACATGTGGAGTGAGATATGTACAGGGAAGACATGGCAAGGTGAGGTCACTAACCGGCGAAAAGACGGGTCTCTTTATACGGAGGAAATGACGATCACGCCCGTCCGCATTGGCGGGGATCAGATCACCAATTACATCGCGATCAAGCAGGATATCTCCTCACGCAAGACGTCCGAAGCTCAGTTGCGCCGGGCGGAAGAGAAATACCGCCGCATATTTGAGGATTCTCCGATTGGGATCTTCCAGGTCACACCAGAAGGTAAACCGATAAGCATCAATGGCACCCTGGCTGGAATGCACGGCTATGACTCTCCGGAAAAGCTAATGGCGGAAGTTTCGAACGTTGGAAGCCAGTTAGTTGCTGATCCCTGCTCACTGCAGAAACTTGGGGAGCTACTGGCAAAAGACCATGTTCTACACCACGCCGAACTCGAGATCCTCACCAAAGATGGCCGAAAAAAATGGGTGTCGGCAAACGCACGGTCAGTGAGAGACGCCGACGGAAAAGTGGTGCTTCACGAAGGAACCGCCGAAGACATCACGGAGCGCAAGCGCGCCGAGAACTTATTAAAGGACAAAGCCGCTTTGCAGGAACAACTGAGCACAATTATTGCCACAGTTCCCGGAGCGATCTACTCATTTCTGATGCGTCCGGACGGCTCAACCGCCATCCCATTCGCTAGTCCACCGCTTTTCGCCATATTCGATTTGAGCCCCCAGAGCGTAATGCTGGATGCCGCGCCGTTATTCGCAATGATTCATCCGGACGATCGGCAACACGTGGAAGAAGAAGTGGCGAATTCCTTTCGAAACCTGACTGTTTGGCAGCAGGAGTTCCGCGTAGACCATCCGAGGCGTGGGGAAGTATGGGTCGAAGCAAACTCCGTGCCGGAAAAGCAGCAAGACGGCAGTGTGTTGTGGCATGGGTTCGCGTTGGACATCACGCAACGAAAGAAACTCGAGCTTCAGCTTCGACACGCACAAAGGATGGAATCTGTTGGCAGACTGGCGGGTGGGATGGCGCACGACTTCAACAATATGATGACCGTCGTTTTAGGGTATAGCGACGTGATAGCAGAAACGCTGGCGCCATCAGACCCGAGTCTCGCTCGAGTCGCCAAGATCAAGGACGCCGCAAAGCGAGCGACGGCATTGACTCAGCAACTGCTGGCCTTCAGCCGGCTTCAGGCGCTGACGCCGGTCGCAATGAACGTGAGCACGCACATCGCGGAGCTTGGCAAAATGCTGCCGCAATTGCTGGGCGAAGATATTCATCTGAGTCTTAGCCTGGACCCGAACCTATGGACGGTGAATGCCGATCCTTCCCAGATCGATCAGGTCCTAATGAATCTGGCGGTGAATGCAAGGGACGCCATGCCTAGTGGGGGCGAGCTTCTGATTGAGACGCGAAATGTCACACTCACCGATTCCTTTACCGCAACCCATCCGGGGATGCACAGTGGACCATTTGCGATGGTGAAAGTTTCTGATAATGGGGCAGGTATAAGCCCGGAAGTCATGCCAAAAATCTTTGAACCATTCTTCACCACGAAGGGCATAGGTAAAGGAACAGGTTTGGGACTGGCTACGGCCTACGGAATTGTCAAGCAGAGCGGGGGATTTATCGGAGCCCGCAGCGAAGTGGGGGTTGGAACAACATTTGAGGTATATCTCCCTCGATATGAGGAGTCGCCCAAGCTAGTAGTTCCTGAAAAGAGGTCAAAACCGCAGTCCTTCGGCGCCAAAAAGATTTTGCTGGTGGAGGACGAGCCTATGTTAAGAGAGATCACGAGCACGATCTTGCAGGAACTTGGTCATATCGTTTTAGTGGCGAGCGATGGTCCGGAAGCCATCCGGATAGCCGATAAGCAAGGCAGCGCCATCGATTTGCTCCTGACGGATGTGGTAATGCCGGGCATGAACGGTAGGGAACTGGCCGATGAGTTATGTCGAAGGAGTTCTTCGTTGAGAGTTTTGTTCGTTTCCGGCTACGCCGACGACATAGTTACGAGCACCAGCCGTCCGGAATCCGAAGGCTACTTCCTCCCCAAACCATTCACAAAGACCGATCTTGCTTGGAAATTGAGCGGAATATTCGGGGCGTGCGCCGACAGTCGGAGTTAGACTTCGACGGAAAGATGTCTTGATGAGTTTTTCAGAACAGACCAACCTGATTGAGTCCTCCGAGCCGCCAGTCAGCGTGCTGGCTATCGACGATGAACCGGTGTTTCTTGAGTTTCTCGGGGAAGTAATATCTTCCAAAGACGTACGTTTCCTATCCACCACTGATCCGCACGAAGGGTTGCGGATGGTGCGGGAACTGCATCCGCCTGTCATTCTGCTCGATCGGAACATGCCGACACTCGGTGGAATGGAAGTTCTGGGCCGCATCCTAGAAATAAATCCAAATGCCGACGTGGCCATGCTAAGCGCCGACTATACAACGGAATCCGCCGTGCAGGCGATTCAAAAAGGAGCATGTGATTACCTGGTGAAGCCCATTACCGTTCAGCATCTGAGAGAAAGAGTCGGCGGCTTGGTCCGAGAGGCACGGCGGCGCACTCATCGTAGGCGGCTGGAAGAAGAGTTAGATCACTCCACTCAATTTGAAGGAATGGTGGGACGAAGCTTGATGATGCAGGAAATCTTCGTCACTCTAAGGCAAGTCGCACTGCACTTTCGAGCTGCGCTGATTACCGGCGAAACAGGAACGGGCAAAGAGCTGGCCGCGCGGGCGCTTCA
Organism: uncultured Acidobacteriaceae bacterium; assembly: GCA_963780495.1. GTDB lineage: Bacteria > Acidobacteriota > Terriglobia > Terriglobales > Acidobacteriaceae > Bog-257. The sequence goes on along the minus strand of CAWACF010000004.1, from coordinate 135,831 downwards.
CCGCCTGAGTCCAGTTGCCAAAGGGCCTTTTGTCGTATGCAACTGTGCGGCTATCACTGAAACGCTGCTGGAGAGCGAGTTATTCGGATATGTTCGCGGAGCCTTTACCGGGGCTAGCCGTGACCGCGTTGGATTAGTCGAGGCCGCTCATTCCGGCGTGCTGTTTCTAGATGAAATCGGTGAAATGTCTGCGGCGATGCAAGCGAAGCTCCTGCGCGTACTGCAAAATAAGGAAGTACGCCAGGTCGGCTCCACGGTCTCTCGTCAGGTAGATGTCCGGGTGGTGGCTTCCACTCATCGCGACCTTCGCAAAATGGTGTCGCTGGGACAATTTCGAGAGGATTTGTACTATCGGCTTTCCATGATCGAAATCAACTTGCCGCGGCTGGCAGAGCGCAAGGAAGATCTGCCTCTGCTTGAGCAGTATCTCCTTCGGCGGTACGCAAAGGAATTCGACAAGCCCGTCCCGACCCTCACCCGTAGAGCGCAAGCCGTTCTCTCGCGACATTCCTGGCCGGGCAATATTCGTGAACTGGAAAATGTTCTGGGCCGCGCGTGCATGATGGCAGGGCAAGCGATTGACGTCCACGATCTTCCCGACTCTGTCAAGATCGTAGATCTTGGAGCGAGCACTAGCGATGACCTGACTGCATCTCTGGCCGACGTGGAGAAAAAACACATTCTTCGCGTGCTGAAGAGTGTCGATGGAAACAAAGTGCGCGCGGTTGAAATTCTCGGGATTAGCCGGTCCAGCCTATACCGAGTGTTGCAGGAGTGCGACGATTCTTCCGAGAATATCCCTCTAGTTTGTTAGCCGGACTCCGCGACGTGGCTAAGTCCATTGCGGCATCCTAGCGCATGCCCGGAGAATTACCTATGAATGCGGGTGCCGAGCTCTTTGGAAGCAGGGCCTTACCTGAACAAGTTCCGCCTGATGTTCTCTCTCGGTCCAGGCGATGAAAGCCAACCTGTCCTCCCCATCCTGATCAAAACGTACTCTGCTGCGCGATACCCAAGAAAGCGCCCGCCTATAGGCCTGCTGACGCCCTCTATTTGTAGCCGCGTCTTTTCCGACTAATCGTCCCCGCGTCCTCATAAGCGTCATCGATCAGGCCCAGCTTCCTACTCCCAGGACCAGACATCTCAAAGGACTGATCCGACTCGTGTGTCAATTCCATACACTATCCCCGAAAGAAACAGTTGCGGTTCGTTGTGATCTAAGCTGATTCCGACAGCACCTTCTAACCGGCTGATAAACAAGCACCTCAATTTTGTGCCTTTCCACTAGAGTTTCCGCGCCATTGGCTATACGCATGCATTAAGGAAAGCAAACGCTTGCTCCGGACAACATCTAAGGCAAGCGGTCTGGCGGCAAGCGGTCGGGTATCCCTCCATACTCTCCGCCATCATTCCAAAAAGTTACAACGAAAAGCCATCTGCTAAGTGGCAATGGCGAAGCCATGTCCCATCAGGGAAATCAATGATAGCTGACCGCAACCTCGCAACGACCTTTTGTCATGAAACGGCCAAGCATTGGTATGCGATTTACGTGCGACCATCCCACGAAGCGCAGGTTGCCAAACGTTTCAGCAATCGAGAGATTGAGAGCTATCTGCCACAGTACCAGGTTGAACACCGATGGAAGAACCGCTGCACCAAGAAGCTGGACTTGCCACTGTTCCCCGGTTACATCTTTGCGCATATCTCGCCTGCCGAGCGTGTGCGAGTCCTCGAAGTCCCTAGTGTGCTGTTCCTGGTCGGTACTGGCAACCGGCCTACACCCCTGCCTGACTGTGAATTCGATGCCCTGCGCGCCGGGCTTGCAGCCCGCAAGGCCCTGCCACACGCTTTCTTGAAAGTGGGCGAACGCGCACGCATTCGGCGGGGTGCCCTGGCCGGCCTGGAAGGCGTGGTGCTCCGGAGTAAAAACAGCTTGCGAGTCGTGATCAGCCTGGACTTGATTATGCAAAGCGTAGTAGTGGAAGTCGATTGGGATGAACTAGAGCCCGTCGCGTTGGCAGTTGACTACGCCTCAGGGCAATTTGAAAGGGAGTCATGAAGAAGTTGTCACTAATAATTGGAGTAGTAATCGTTCTGGCCGGAATGGTTATGGGTCAGGCAACAGGTAACCTACCAATTTATGTCACGGTGACCGGGAACAGTATTGCCCAGTACCAGTGGCCGTTCGGAGAGCAAGAGTTTCCTGCAGTGGCACCCGCCTATCACTACATCTACGGTGCACCTGCCTTTACTTGTGCCATGGTGTACAAGGAATTGAGCTTCTTGGTTCCGGCGCACACACAGGTATTGGTGCTAATCGACAGCACGAACGATGTAAGGACTGGGGTGAGTGTGAGCGATCACATGGCGTGCATGAACCAGAGTATCGGATACCTAGTGAACAGGAATCCGCGCATTAAGATCGTAGTGGTGAACACACCACCGTGGACCGAAAATAACTGCCTGGGCTTGGACCGAAGACAAGCAATTGCAGCATACAACGCGGCATACGTCGACCCTAACACAGGACTCGCAGCAACATGGCCGGGAGTAGTGACCGTGGTGGATGCCTGGAGCTTAATAGCACAACCGGATGGGTGGGCAGACCCAAATCTCATGATCGGGTCTTGCGGCATCCACCCTGGCGTAGCCTATCAGTGGTCGGGAGCATGGCAGAACTTTGCCAGTAGCTATGAAGCGGTGGCGACTCAACTAGCAAAGGGACTGTACCATTAAACAAGTGAGGAAGTCCCCCGGTGAAAAGGGGGCAACAAACAGGAGACGGATGCCGACAAAAATAGGGAAGACATCCGCCTCCTCAGCAAGATTAAGAATGTTAGGCGCAGAAACGGAGAGTCACAGGGCGGATTGGAAGGACATTCAGTTTCTGTAAGATATCGTAGCTCATTGAATCGGGCAGCCTCCCCTCTGGTGGTTTCGGTCTCAGCTCTGCTGCCGTGCTGAAGCCTTAGTGGAAAACCCTTGCCAGAGATTGGTGGACGGTGGCAGGTTGGCTCGTGATAATCCGCCTGGAATCGACCGACCTTGTCTCCGCCGGAAATACCTAGGTTTCGTTTCTATGACCGCGCACTCCGCGTTGGTCGCATATATCCCAGGCTGCTCCTCGCGATTAATCGCTGGCCGCTGGCAAGATGTCGTCATTGATACCAGCGGTGCGATGTTATGTAACTAGCCCTCTACATGTCAGCGCGTGACTGCGCAGTAGCATCCCGCAAAAACCGAAGACCTCACTAATACTCTGAGTCGAGGAAATTGCATCCATGCCTAACTCTGGATCGGTTATCGTTCAGCAGCGTATTCTAGACGCTGCGACCGACCTTTTTGCAGCTTCGGGCTACAACGGTGTGAGCACCCGCGACATAGCCAGAGCCGCCGAGGTGAACGAAACCTCAATCTATCGCCACTATCCCGGCAAGCGGGAGTTATTCCTCGCGACGCTCGACGCAGAACTGTCAAAGCTGCGGTTTGATGCCGATCAGATCGCCATACTGGGCACGGCGCGGGATGCGCATGCCGCGATGTTGGCCCTGTTCCACGTCATGATCGACGCGTTGACGCAACGGTACGCGCTGGTACGGCTGGTTCACTTCAGCGTTCTCGAATACAACGACGATCTGGATGATCTCTATCGTCGCCACGTGCAACATATCCTGCATGACGCCAACGAATACCTGGCCGGTTGGCCGGAATTCAATGAAACGTCGCCGCTCGACAATAGCGTCACGATTTTTGCGTTTATCGCTGCCTTCGTTGCACTAAAAGACTTCTATCCAATCCTGGCAGGGGATCGATTGTCTACGGAATCACTCGAGCAAGCCGCCTCCGCCTGTGCCGACGCCTGGCATGCTGCGCTAGCAGGAAAGCCCGAAAAACCCCGTCTTTTGCTCTGTCTCTCCACCGTCTGATTTCTACCAATTTCACAACCCGGCCTTCAACGCCTTTTCGACCTGTTTATGGAAAGGATCACTTTATGAAGCACGTCTCGATCATTCGGTTCTGTCAGTTGATGGCATTCCTGGCTTTTTCTCTCCTGCCGGGAGTCGCTCAGTCTCCCGGTACCAACCCCGACAACCCGGCCGATTCGGCCCTAAACGTTAAGCCCGCGACGACAGCGGTTTTACGTTCCGTGGACATCAATGATGGCAGAACCGCCGGTCCTCCGGTCAGTGCTGCAGCGAATGGGCTGCCAGACGCACCTAGTATCGGACGTGGAAGCGATCGATCCAGCTCGACTACAACATTGAGTGACTCGGGCATCTCAGAACCTACTGTCGCTACACCTCCGACTGCTAAGCGCGTTGCAACGGGGTCCTACTGGGCGACTACGGCCGCAGTCTTTGGTTCTAATATCGCGGCAATTGAGCTGCTACAGAGTTGTCTTGCGGCCGGTGAGTGTCAATCCATTCCTGGACCGATGAGAAGCCGGGGCGCTATGTACGGCGTGGGGCTTCCGGTCGCAGCGGGTGTGTCGTACCTCGATTACTATCTGAAAAAGAAAGAAAAGCGCTGGTGGTTCGTTCCAGCGGTGGCCGCAACAGCGTTCGACCTGTTCTTTGTCGTCCATGGGGCCGAAAAGTAGCCGTTCCTTCACTCCCAAACAAGTGAAACTACCCCCTAAACAAATTGACCGTTTTCGAATGGTATCGGTCCAAGCTTGGCTGCTACCTAGCCTGACTTGATGGAGTCTACGTTGGAAACCTCCTCGTTAGTACCAACTCACTACAAGCCGTCCCTGGCGGTTGTGGCAGACGTGCCGCGTGACCAGATTTCGCTGGCTGAGATCTCGGCCGTCATTCGCAAACGCAGATGGATAGTCGCCAGCTGCCTCGGGCTCGCCTTATCCCTCGCCGCCGCCTATTGCATCCTGGCTCCGCGCAGGTATGAGGCCACTGTTCGCGTGGTGGTCAACCCGGACAGTGGAAACCCCTTAGATCTCGATGTTGGCGCAGCGATGAACCCATTCGTTGATCCCGCTTTAATGCAAGAAACCCAGGTCCACATAATGGAATCAGATACCGTGGCTTGGGACGTCATCCGCAAGCTTCGGCTGGACAAAGCCAAAGAATTCGCCAGCAAGAAACATCCGGAGCAGGCAGACTCGGCTGATAACATCGGTCCAGACCGCCGTTTCGAGCTGCTGAATCTGTTCCATCGTCGCCTGAATGTTGCGTCCGTGCCCAAGACCGCGCTGATTGAGCTACGTTTTCGCAGTCGGGACCCGAGGCTGGCAGCCCAGATTGTGAATGCAACCGCCGACGCCTACCTGGAGCGCAACTTCCAGACGCACTATAACGCCAACATGCAGGTCTCGGAGTGGCTAACCAAGCAACTCGATGACTTGAAAAAGAAGGTTGCATCGTCGGAACAGCAGGTCGTCGATTTCCAGAAACAGAATGGGATCATCGGCACCGACGAAACCCACAACATCGTCCTTTCGCAACTGGATGAAATGAATAAGCAATTGGCCGGGGCGCAGTCCGAGCGCATTGTCCGTGAAGCACGGTACCGCCAGGCGCTCAGCGATGACCCCGAAGTCATAGCCCAGATAGCCCCCAGCGCAAAATTGCAGCTTCTACAGGGCCAACAGGCGGACCTGAAGAATCAATTCGCCCAGCTGAGCGCGACCTATGGCAAAAGCTATCCGCGAGTCGAACAGGTGCGTGCGCAATTGGCCCAGGTTGAATCCTCCTTACAGAAAGAAATGCTGAACACGCGTCAGGGTCTGCAAGCCGAATACGAGGCCGCTTCGAAAGGGGAAAAGCTGGCTTCGGGAGAAGTCGAGGTCATCAAGCAGGAAGCCTATAAACTCAATGACGCTGGCGTCGAGTTCATGATCCTCAATCGCGAGGCAACCGCGAACCGCGACTTGTATGAAGACCTGATGAAGAAGCTGAATGAGGCCGGCATCATCGCAGGCCTCAAGTCGACCAATGTGAACGTGGTGGACCCTGCCGAGATTCCCGTAATTCCCGCCGAGCCACTCGTCGGACTGACCATGCTGATTGCCGCACTGCTCGGCACGACGGCTGGAGTGGCCTCGGCATTCCTGCTTGAGAGGCTCGACACGACGATCAGTTCGCCGGAGCAGGCCGAACTGCTCGCCGGCATGCCCATGCTGTCAATCGTTCCCCACATCGTTCTGCATGGACGGAACGGCACTCGGCCTTTAGTCAAATCCGAAATGCACAAACCACTTTCGCTGGTCCGCCCACAGTCGGCTTTTGCCGAGTCTTTCCGCGCCCTGCGTACGACACTTCTGCTGAGCGCACCCGGAGGCGCTCCCAAGGTCTTGGTGATTACGAGTGCGGTTCCGGGTGAGGGCAAGACGACGACTGCGATCAATTTGGCGGTCTCGCTGGCTCAGTCGAAAAAGAGAGTGCTGTTGGTCGAGGCTGACATGCGAAAGCCGGTGATACTTGAACTCCTGGCACTCGGAAAAAAGGACGGATTGAGCGAATGCCTTACAGGAGCAGCCGACTTTACAAGTGCTGTGGCCTCAATTCCCGAGTTACCAGCCCTGAATGTGTTGTCAGCCGGTCAGCGGCCGCCGTCGCCGGCGGAATTGCTCGGATCAGACCAGATGCGTACCCTCATCGCACAATGGCGGACCGGGTATGACCATGTGATATTGGATACCCCGCCGATAATGGGCCTGACGGATGCAGTTGTTCTCGCAAGCATGTCGGACGCCGTGGTGCTGGTCGTGCGCTACGGCCGAACGGGAACGCAAACCTTGTGTCGAGCCCGTGATCTTCTTGCCCGCGTCAATGCTCACACCGTCGGTATCGTCGTCAACGATCTGAAACTCAACTCTTCCGAACACTACAACTATTACGGCTATTACGCCGAAAACGCGTTGTCAAATTAGGATCCGGCATGAAAACTCTCATCAAGATCGTCGGCTCAATGCTGCTGCTCGCAATTGTTGCAGTTGGCCAAACTGGGCCTCAAACGTCCAATACGTCGGCATGGAGCAAACCATGGGGTGCGCAGTCGCCACCGAGTGGAGTAATGCCCTCAGACACCCGTGCCACGCCGAATGCCGGCCAACCGAATGCCAGCCAGCAGAGCGCCATTCCATCCACACCGTCTCTGCCGACAGGCATTCCGGCCGGTCATCCCGAAGGTAGTAACCCAATGGCCGTGACCACGACCGATGGACCAGTCAACCTTGGACCTGGAGACTTGATCGATATCAGCGTGTTCGATTCACCGGACCTCGCCACACGCGTACGTGTTGGCAGCAGCGGTGAGATCACGTTTCCGCTGCTTGGTAAGTTGCTTGTAGGTGGCATGACGCCGCAAGCGGTCCAAAACCTTATTCGGGATCGGCTGGTAGCGGCCGACCTGGTGAAAGACCCGCAGGTTGCGGTGTTCGTTGAGGAGTACACGAATCAGGGCGTCTTCATCCTTGGTGAAGTGACCAAGCCCGGCGTGTATCCGTTGATGGGCTCGCATCAACTGTTCGATTTCATCTCGGCAGCGGGAGGGTTTACCCCGGTGGCTGGCAAGTCGATCGTCATCACCCGGCATTCGAATCCACTGACCCCTGAAATCGTGCGTTTCTCACGTGATCCCAACTTCGCAGCGGGCAATCCCCAGATTGAGGCCGGTGACACCGTGTACGTTGGGAAGGCAGACGTGGTTTACGTGGTTGGGGACGTCAACAAACCCGGCGGATACCTAATGGTCTCCGACCAGAACATGACGGTCATGGAAGCTATAGCGACGGCGGAAGGCACCAAGTTCACTGCTGCCGTGGGGTCGGTGAGGTTAATTCGCAAAACCAACGAGGGGCGAACCGAGACTGCTCTCAACATCAAGGAGATCTTTGAGCTCAAAAGCGCAGATCCAGTCTTGCACAATCAGGACATCATATATATCCCGAGAAGCGGCGCAAAGGTAGGCTTGCAAAGCTTCTTGACCTATGGCGTATCTGCGGCAGTCGGGGCGGCAATCTACCGCTTCTAGTGAGCGCCACCCGTTCCACAGTGTTTAGAGATCGAAGGCGTCCTCCAGCACTGGCGTACAAATCGGCCGGCTGCGGCACGCCATCTGCGCGCGACTGACCAACTATTTTAATGCGTAAAATCGCCTTCATGCTGTTGTGGTTATATGTCTTCACGCTGCCGTGGGATTACCTACTGGAGTTTGGCGAGCCAATAGGCAGTGCGGGCCGAGTTGCCGGCCTGCTCGTCTTGGCCGCTTGCATGGTTCTAGTCGCAACCGGCTCGCGGATGCGCCGGCTACAAACGTTCCATATCTCTGCGGTTGGCTATCTAGGAATTGTCACTCTGTCACTCTTTTGGACGGCTGACCCACAAGAGTCGCTCCGAGCCGTTCGAACGTATATCCAGGCGATGATGATCGTGTGGTTGCTGTGGGAATTGGGGGTCAACCGGCGCGATCTTTTTCATTTGGCCGCGGCTTATGTTGCGGGTGCTTACGTCGGGGTTGTGAGCGTATTCCACAGCTTTTCTCTGGCGACGGTCGCAGCGGGCGCCAAGGAAGCGCGCTTTTCTGCCGACAGATGGAACGCCAACGATATCGCACTTGCACTGGCTCTGGCTATTCCGCTGGCCCTCTACGTCGCCGGTAAGCGTGCTCATTCGACAACCACGTGGCTAGCCTACGGCTATCTCATCGTCGGCCCATTGGCGATTGTCTTGACCTCTTCCCGGGCCGGTTTTGTCGTAATGGCAATTGCATTTTTTGGATTGCCACTCTTTCTTCGCCGGCAAACTGCTGCCGCAAAACTGGTGATGTTGATTATGCTCATCTGCGCGGCGTTTCTGACGTGGAACTACGCACCTGCACAATCATGGGACCGCTTGTCCTCAGTGTTCACTAGCTTTCATTCCGGTGACCTGAATGGTCGGGAACAGATATGGCAGAGTGCCCTGCATGCCTTCAACCGTAATTATTTCGTTGGCGTGGGCGCAGGCGCCTTTCAGGCAGGACTCGGCAGCTACTTTGCTGCTCACAACACATTCCTGGCTGTTCTGGTAGAGCAAGGGCTTCTTGGTTTCAGCGTGTTCGCGATCATATTGGGTTGCACTATTTACAGCACCATGCGGCTCACGGGCGACGAGCGCAAAATGTGCGTCCTACTGCTTCTGTGCTGGGCGGTCGGGGCGTTCACACTTGGCTGGGCAATGAATCGCATAACTTGGTTCGTATTAGGGATAGTTGTTGCATACGCCAATTCTTTTAGTGATCGATACGTCAGAGACGGCGGACTGCAATGGCCTCATCTCGGAGAACCTTCCTTACGACGCAGCACCCTTCGCGACAATTCCGTCGCAACGATCTGATACATGACACACTCAGCCCAACCAGAGGACCGCATACCATCTCGTACCGTAGGTATGATTAGCCGGAGTGCGGCGTGGAACTGGGCCGCAGTCTTGGTCGCAGCCATCGTCTCGTTCTCTTTGACGCCTTTCCTGGTGCATGCTTTTGGCAATCTGTACTATGGCGTATGGGTGCTCGCCTGGTCTGCACTGACGTATTATGGAATGTTCGACTTTGGAATATCTACAAGTGTACAGCGATATGTCGCGCTCTACACATCACGTTCAGACCAGCCTTCTGCCAATGACACGCTGCGGGCCGCAATCGCATTTACCGGAGCAGTCGGCGTTCTTGCCCTACTTGGCACACTGGCTGTGTGCGTGTGCTGCTATATTCGTCTGCCGCATACACTCGTGAATAAGACCCTTTTTGGCACCGTTCTACCGCTACTGGCTGCCAGTGTCGCCGCTTCGTTCCCGACGAGGCCCATGGGAGCATACTTGCGTGGGGTGCAGCGTTTCGACCTGACCAACGCGATTACCATCGGCAGTATATTGATGCGAGGGGCGGCTGCAGTTGTCATCATACGCCTTGGTTTCGGAATTGCTTCCGTTGCTTTGGGAACACTCGCCATCTCGATCCTGTCGGTTCTCGCATACGGAACCGTGCTGTGGCGATTAGACCCGTCGATTTATTCACTCGTACTGCCGAGTTGGTCGCGCATTAGGGACCTGTTCCAGTTTACTTTCTTCGTGTTCCTGACTACCGTTGGCGACTACTTCCGGTTTAACTTGGACTTACTGGTGGTGGCGCGCTGGGTTGGACTTGCGCTTGTTACCCCCTACAGCATTGCTGGTAGTCTAGTCGCGTACTTCTCGACAACGATGGGAGGAATCTCTGGACCGTTGATGACCGAACTAGTGAGCCGGCATACGACTCCGCCCCGCGAGAGAGATTTCTTTCTTCGAGCGACCAAGGTTACGATGTCAGCCGCTTTGCTATGTGTAGTTTTCGCACTTGCAGACGGAAGGCAGTTTCTTCGGGCGTGGATGGGTGAATCATTCGCATTTGTCTATCCGGTGTTGGCTGTGTTAACCGTTGCCAATGCTGTCGATCTGGGTCAAAACATCTCGATGCACTACCTCTATTCACATAGTCGGCATAGGTTAATGGGATATTGGACCCTTGCGGAGGGGGTACTAAACTTGGCACTCAGTATCTCCCTTGCTCAGAAGTATGGCATTCTAGGGGTAGCGGTTGGGACAGCCATACCGATGCTATTAGTAAAAGTGATCCTGCAGCCTTGGTACACGCTAAGGGAGGCAAAGATTTCAATAAGGCAGTATATATCCCATTCCATCCTTGTGCCCGTCTTGATTGCCACATTTGTCTTTGTCGTATCTTCTAAATGGAACTTGACTGCCCCAACTGTGATCTGTGTGGCAGCTAATATTCTGTGGCAGTCCCTATTGTTCGCAGCTTTGTTTTATCGCTTTGCGCTTGCTTCCAGTGAGCGTGCAATAGCCAGGATGCCGGTTATGAAAATGCTGCATCACCTTCGTATACTGGCGCCGTTAGAGCAGGTGTGAAGTCATGGAAGTAGATGTACATCCAACTGTGTCGGTCGTCATTCCGACATATAATTACGCTCGCTTCCTTGGCCAGGCAATCGATTCCGTTCTTGCGCAGACTTGTCCTGTCAAGGAAATTATCGTAGTCGATGATGGATCCACGGATGACACTTTCAACGTCCTAGCAAGGTACGGGCCGGCAGTGCGGGCGTTGAAGCAGAAGAACTGTGGGCCCGCGGCCGCGCGAAACCGAGGAGTCGGGATCGCCGGCGGGGACTTAATAGCATTTCTCGATGCGGACGACTTTTGGATGCCCGATAAACTTGCAAAGCAAGTGCGCAGGTTAAAGGAAGGAGCATTTGGGGTCGTTGGATGTGGAATACGACGGATTTACGAAAACGGCAAACCGGGCATTGACGAAGTCCACGGACGCGAGGGCTGGATCTACACGGACATACTTCGATGGGAAGAGGCTGTAGTACAAAATCCGAGCACCTTGCTTTTGCCAAGAGCTGTTTATGAAGCGGTGCATGGTATGGACGAGTCGCTTCGGGTGTCCGAGGATCGTGATTTTATTTATCGTGTTGCGCGGAGATATCAGGTCGGCTTTGTGTCGGAGGCTCTGGTGCACTATCGTGTGCATCCTGCAAGCAGCAGTCGGATCAATATCGCCCCTTATAAGCGTACATTGTTGCGTATGTTTGACCGGGCATTCAAAGAAAACAACGGCGAATTGCGCAAGATCCGGCGGACTTGTTACGGTAACCTATATCTGAGAATTGCAATAGTACAGTTCCATGCTCGTTCTTATCTGCGCTGCGGAGTTAATATGGCGATCGCAACCTGGTTTCGGCCGGGTTTGATGAGCCGACCCCTTTGTTATGCGCTGAAGAAGGCGAGGCGCGTCTTATAGTGTACGACTATCGACTAGGTAGCGACTCGTCAACGGCATATGTATGCCAGCCGTCGGCGTGGCCGGTATAGCGCTTTCCGCCAATATCGCGGCGCACCGCCAAAGCGCGGACGTCGTCGATAACCATCTCCGTTTGGAATACAGGAGCTGAGCTGTGAAATTCTCGATTATTACTCTGACACATAACCGCGCTTCGTTGGTGGGCAGGTCACACTCATCAACGACTCAGGCCCAGCGGGGTGCGTAGCACTGCCAGGGTTTGTCAAGAATCCCTGTCCCTATCTACGCGCGGCATCGGTGTTCGTTTTGTCATCCGCTTGGGAGGGCCTGCCAACAGTACTCATTGAAGCACCGCGCTGGGCACCGATTGTTTCGACTGAATTGTCCAAGCGGTCCGTCCGAGATACTCAACAGCGGTCAGTATGGTGCCCGTGGGAGACATCGCCGGATTAGCAGATGCGGTGTACAAAGCTGTGACCTCCTGCAACCCGGAACGAAATACGGATGCTTGGACGAATTTTACCGTACCCGTTGCCACTACTGCATACCTAGCGGTGCACTCCTGTTGCCATTGCTGATCTCAGCGTAGGCCCGGTGGAGGACGAGCAAACCCGTGGAAGGACTTCATGGAGGGGCCAGAACCTTCCCTCATCGACGGAAGAGAAATTCAACTTGAGGAATGTGTGGAGGGTTAGTGATTCATACGAATTGGTCTCGGCCTTGCAGTGACATGGGCGTCTTATCTGAGAAGGGACGCCGGTCCCTTCGAGTGGAGATCCCGTCGACAGCCGTGGACCAGATTTACTACCGCATCGAGAGGAACCTCATTGAGTGCTCCGACGACCTAAGGCAAATGGTGCGACCGACCGATACTTTAGACGAGCGAGCGATCTATTCCCTTTTGCAGTTCGGAGCCGTCATACCTCCATTGAGTCCATGGGAATCTGTTAGCCGGGCTGTACCAGGGAGAACTACAATTTTTCGGGACGATCCGGCGGGAATCGAGGAAACCGAGTTCCGCCTTCGGAAAGTACGCACCGAAGGGAGCTCCACTCTCGATCTGGATCATCAAATTTCAGTGGTACTCGATACTCTCGATAGCTCTCTTATCGCAGCGCGTCGTGAACGTCGCGTTATCATTCTTTTCAGCGGGGGTGTTGATTCGGGTCTGTTGGCTGCGCGAGCCGCAGCTCTTGGGATGGACGACACAGTTCTCGTAAATTATTCCTTTGGCAAGAATGATCCGGAGTCGCTTCTTGCAGAGAAGATGGCCAGACATCTTGGTCTGAGTTTCCAAAAAATTCAAGATATTGACTCAGGGCTGGATGTGGATGATGTTCTAATCCACGCTGGCAGAGATTACAGAACGCCTTTCTGTGATTCTTCTGCCGTGCCCACCGGACGACTAGTTCGCTCCGTTATCCGCACATTCGGATCTGAATTTGCTTTCTTCGAAGGCACAGGCGCGGACGGAGCATTCGGATTGTTTGGCCGGTCTCGCCAGTGGCAGAACGTACATTCCATCCCAAGCGGATTTCTACGCTTTGGCTCTATGGTTTATGCGTTGTCTCGGTTATGGAAACGAGATGCCAATATCGAGTACTGGTTTAGGATACTGCGAAGAGCATCTCAACATCGTTATCCGTTATCAGCGGTAGCGCAAAACCCTTTGGCTGGAATCGCCTATCGCTTTCCGAAGCAGATTTCCGGCGAGGTCGAATCGCTAGGTATTAGTTGGTTGGATTCGATATCACCACAAATTCCACGGCTTCAACTTGCTGCACTCGATATGTCATTGGTTTGTAGCTGCATTTTTGCCCAGAAATCAAAATCGCTATTCGCGACCTCCAAGGTTGACGTTATATACCCCTACCTCAGTCCACAGATGGTGGACATAGCACTTTCATCGGGAAGCTGGGAGGGATCTGACGGAGATGCTAAGTGGCTGCTGAAAGCCGCATTGGCCCGACAAGTTCCTCCGCATATGGTCTATCGGCCAAAGCGTGGTTTTGAAGCCCCAATGAACGAGAAATTTGCGAGCCCGGCGTTTATTGACGCGCTTGACAAAGTGCTCGCTGGCAAATCCCAATTGAGCCCGTACCTAGAAAAGCAGTTTCTTCGGGATATCAAGGCAAAGCTCAACAACAAGGCCGGGTTGCCGATACAGACAACGGCTACAGTCTGGGGGATCGTGTTTGCTAGTGAATGGCTGGAGCAAGTAACTAGCTTTGAATCTCGGGAGGCACTTGACGGGAAGGCCGTAGGTGACGCTCTCACCTCGGCAATCCCATAAGTAGGGAAGAACGCCTTATAACCGATGGTTCATCGTGCGGTACTGATGGGGCGAAAGAGATGTACGCTCTCCTTCGAGCTGACGAATCTGCGGCGGTTTGAAGAAATGGCCTTGTTGCGATGAAAGCGGAACGACCTGATCATTGTGAGCGGCGCATTAAATCTCGCGCTTGTTATCGTTCTGAGTCTCGCGTGCACGCGGTATCTCGGTGTGGCGAGAATCGATCTGGCTACCCCCATGTTTTACTTCGGCTCTTACCTCTTCTTCCGCACGATGGTTCGGCGCCTCCTCGGCCAAGAAATGAAACTGCAGGCCGCATTGGCATTCAGAACATCATGCGCCTAACCCTGTGCTTTAGTATCCGATCTTCGCGTCTCGCGGGGTACTGATGGGCTGCCGATCGGTCTGCAGACATTCCTGGATTTCCAATGCGAATTACTCTTTTCATTAACAGTCTGACACCTGGCGGCGCTCAGCGAGTGGCAACATCCCTCGCTAACGCATGGGCGGCTCTCGGTCACGATATAACCGTGTGTACCACCGCGGACGCAGCGGTGTACTACCCGCTAGCCGAAGGCGTGAGTGTCCGTCCTATGGCTGTTGACGGGCGGTCTCGAACACTTAGAGATGCGTTGCGAGCAAACGCGGTCCGAGTTGTTACCCTCCGAAAAGAGCTGCTCGCAGCCCCTCCGGACGTATTAATCACCTTCATGGATTGTTCGAATGTCCTAGCCATCCTTGCCACCATTGGTACTGGCATTCCGACAATAGTCTGTGAGCATACCGACCCGGCACGACATGAAATTGGGAAGGCATGGTCCATGTTGCGAGTCCTCACCTACCCGCTCGCGGATGCGGTAACTGTTCTTACTGACAATGTATATCGACGCTGGAGGTGGTTAGGAAATGCTTCAGTGATGCCAAACCCTATAGTGACCGCCAGAGGATCATTGGGAGTTCCGCCCAAGTGGATCAAAGGCGCCCATCAGCTGCTCGCGGTAGGTCGCTTGTCCTCCGTAAAGGGATTCGATAGGCTTCTGCAGGCTTTTAGCCTGCTCAGCGGGCAACGTCCAGAGTGGAATTTAACAATTTTGGGGAGAGGGGCCCGAACGAAAACATTTAGAGCGGCAAATTGCCGACCTTGGCCTTGTGGGCCGGGTGAGCATCCCTGGCAATGTTAGCAATCCGTTCGATTGGATGGCGGAGGCAGACTTGCTGATTATGTCGTCGCATTACGAAGGCTTTCCGTGTGTGGTGGGCGAGGCCTTGGCGTGTGGTCTTCCGGTGGTTAGCTTCGATTGCGATTCCGGACCGCGCGATATCATACGCCACGGCGTTGACGGCCTCTTGGTCACACCAAATATTGTCGAAGCACTCGCTGCGGCGATGGACCGGCTAATGTGCGATGCGGGAGAGCGGCTGGCCATGGGGGGTCGGGCCCCGGAGGTCATGAAGCGTTTTTCCCTGGCTGTGATTCTTCAACGCTGGGAGCGGCTCTTTGCAAAGGCTATAGCGTTAGCCAGCCACGCCGTGAAGAGCATTTGGTCGCGTTATTCGCTCCGTCGCTGGGGGGCGGAGGGGCCGAGCGAGTGCTAGTCAACCTCGCATGGGGAAGGATCGCGGAAGGCTTTTGCGTAGATGTCGTCCTAGCTTCTGCGACTGGTCAATTCCTCGCTGAACTGCCCCCCGTGGCACGCGTGATCGAATTGAAGGTATCGCGAATCGCTTACTCGGTACTTCCACTTGCGCGATATCTTCGACAAGCCATGCCCGACACGCTGCTTGCCTTTATGGATCACACTGGAATTGCGGCTGTGGCGGCTAAAGTCCTCAGTCGATCACGCACACCTGTTTTCGTTGGTGTCCATATCTCGTGGAAAGGGACGCTTCAAAGGCGGTGATCACAAACGACGCTTACTCAGGTGCATCTCAAAAGTCGCCTATCGCTATGCCGCTGGGGTGATCACGGTCTCACATGGCGCGGCAGCGGCACTTGAGAACGCATTGGGCATTGACCGATCGAAAATACAGGTCATTTACAACCCGGTGATTAACGATGATTTGTTTGCAAAAAGCTGCGGAGCCAATCGGACATCACTGGTTTGCTCCAGGCCAGCCTCCGGTGGTGCTTGGCATTGGACGACTTACGAAACAGAAGGAGTTCGTCACACTGCTCAGGAGCTTTGCCCAAGTTCGCACGCATTGTGCGGCACGGCTGATGGTACTTGGCGAAGGAGAAGATCGCCTTTCGCTCGAGGCACTCATCAACGATTTAGGACTTTCTGAGTGCGTAGCTCTGCCAGGGTTTGTGAAGAATCCCTATCCGTATCTGCGCGCGGCATCGGTCTTCGCACTGTCGTCCGCGTGGGAGGGCCTGCCAACCGTGCTCATCGAAGCGTTGGCTCTGGGCACCCCTATTGTTTCAACCAACTGTCCGAGCGGCCCATCCGAGATACTCAACGGAGGTCAACACGGCGCATTGATACCAGTTGGAGACAGCGAAGCTATGGCCGACGCAATTTATAAAGCGTTGACCTCTGGCCGTTCAGAACGAAACGCCGAAGCATGGAGAAAGTTCACCGTTCCCGTTGCCACAGCCGCATATCTGGAAGCCTTGCTCTAATCGGCCACCATCTTTCGGCTCCTTCAAACCATCATCGTGTCAAGACCCATTCGTATCGCTTTTCTGATCCCGAGTCTCACCCGTGGGGGCGCCGAGCGGCAAGTGCTGGCACTCTGCGCGGCTTGGACCGCCTCCGGTTTGAGCCGACACTGGTATTATTTCAAAATGAGGAAAACGCGGGCAGCTACGACTCACGGGATGTAGTCAATTGCATCCGCACCCTCAACATTCCGGCAGGTTGTAACTCGCACCTCAGCCGCATCCCCACGTTGTTACAGGGAGCAGTTCGGCTAGCACGAATCCTCCAAGAGATCCGAGCTGACGTACTGCATACCTTTCTGCCTATACCAGCCATGATAGGCAGTATCGCGGCACACTTGACGAGGGTACCTGTGTTCATAGTGGGCTGTAGGAGTATGGCTGGCTTGTATCGCCAGAACAGCCGCGTCGTGACATGGCTGGATCGAATGCCTCTTAGGGGTGCCACCGCAGTCCTCGGCAATTGTGGAGCAATTAGAGCAGAGGCGGTCAAACTGGATGGATTACCGCTGGATCGAACTTTCACGATTTACAACGGCATAGACATAGACACCTTCTGTGACGCCCCGGATCCGGAACTCCGACGAGAGCTTGGTTTTTCGCCCGGGGATGTTATATTCGGCACCATCGCGAATTTCCATCACAGTAAGCGACACATCGATCTGGTCGCAGCCGCGCAGCAACTCCGATCCTATTCACATGCAGCAAAATTTCTTTTGGTGGGTGCTGATCGGGGAGAATTGGCCCACCTACAATCCGAAATTCACCGGTATGGCATGGATGACGCGTTCGCCATTCGGCCGGTCACTCGCGATCCGGAGCGGTTCCATCGTGTGTTGGACGTGTATGTTTCAGCGTCGGAAACCGAAGGCATGTCCAACTCCATCCTTGAGGCGATGTCGTGAGCCAACCCCGTCATCGCGACGACAGTAGGGGGGAATCCAGAATTAGTGTCACCTGGGATAACCGGGTATTTGGTGCCCCCATACGCGCCTAAGGCCATCGTCACGTGCGGGATCGCTCTGTTGAAAACACGAGTACTTCGCGCCCGTTTCGGCAAAAACGCACGCAGCATGGTCGAGCAGCGCTTCTCTATTTCTGCGATGTTGAACGCCTCCGAAGCCCTCTATACTGAACTCGTGAAAAGAAAGAAGCCAGACTGGGTTACATCAGGCCTCACGTGGAGCGCTTCATCTTTCAGCAGCATCGCTCGCACTGACAAGTGAGAGAGCTAAGTACAACGACATGAGAATCTTGTACGTAATTACACGATCTGAACTCGGCGGGGCGCAAGCCGTTGTGCTTACGTATTTGCAGGCTCTCGGAACTCATGCGGACATTGCATTAGCAACAGGCGAAGAGGGATTCCTCGCGGATCAGGCTCGTGCCTTGGGAGTTCCTGTCTTTATCTTGCCGGATCTGGTGCCGCAAATCGCCCCAGCATCAGACTGCCGAACGGCGTGGTCACTTTATAAGCTCATTCGCCAATGTCAACCCGATTTGGTTCATGCCCACTCTTCGAAGGCCGGTTTGCTTGGACGACTAGCCGCAAGGCTGGCAGGGATACCATCGGTGTTCACCGCGCACGGATTTGCTTTCACCGAAAACGCCAGCTTTCGGCGAAAGGCCGATAGCGATTCCGAGCAAGTGGCTCGGCGCCAGGTTAGGCCAAACACTCATTGCCGTATCGGAGTACGACGGTGCATTGGGAGCTCGGTATCGGATTCTTTCAAGGAACCAGGTGAACGTGGTTCACAACGGTCTTCCTGATGTGCCTTTCCGTGCTCGCCCCGGGGAAGGCACACAGGTGAACATCGTTATGGTGGCTCGCACCTCTCCACCGAAGGCTCATGAATCTGTGTCCCACACCGGGATTCGATTTGCAGGGTGATTTCAAACTCTGGTTCGTCGGGGAAGGTCCGACAGCTTCAGAGATACGCGCTAAAGCCATCAGAGCCGAGCTGGGGAATCGTGTCGTGTTCATGGGCGCTAGAAATGATGTGGCCGAGTTGCTATCAAAGGCACATATTTTCGTTCTGGCCTCGAATTATGAGGGGCTTCCTATCAGCATTCTGGAAGCCATGCGCGCTGGTCTCCCGGTCGTCGCGAGCGACGTAGGCGGAGTAAGTGAGTGTGTGACCGAAGGTAGTACCGGTTTTCTGGTAAATCGCGGCGATTACAAGCTGATTGGGGCCAGACTACAAAGACTGATCGCTTCCCAGCCTTCGCGCTCAAATAGGTCGCGCCGGCCGTAAATCGTTTGAAAGGCGATTCTTTGCGGAGGCAATGGTCCGTAAGACTGTGGCTATCTACGAAGCTGTAGTTGGGCAAGGCTCCAAATTGGCGGATGTCAAAGAAGGGCATAAGGTCGTGTTCTCATAAGGTTATGGGGGGGCCGTCGCCTATCCCTGGCAGCTGCGAATAACCGAACCGAAACAAAAGGCAACCCACCAACGCAATATCTAGAAAATATTCTCGTAATTTCGGTGACCCGATTTGAATGTCGGGAAATGGTCTAACTGTGCAACGTAACCTAGATTCCTCGGAAGAAAGATCGCGATGGCAGCTATCGATGTGTTGCTGGTGAATTGCGCTTTCATTGCATCCTTCTATCTTCGGTTTGGGTATGACCTGCAATCAAGACTCACCAATCTGCAGGCTTTCGTCAAGATCGTGCCGTTACTGTCGGCTTGTGGCGTCACCACCCTTTACTTCTCGGCTTGTACACAAACTGGATGCGCAAATCCAAGTCCTTTGTAGTGCACTCCGCGGTAACCAGTGCCGGGATGATCGTGCTAGCGTCCATCGCGGCGAGCTTCTGGGAGCGAGCCTTCGCGTTCCCCAGAGCCGTCTTTCCCATTGCGTTTGCGATACTTGCTTTACTACTTGCGACGAGCCGTTTATTGACGCAACACTTACATAAGTCCTCTCTCGGCGGCAGGCGCGTGCTAATCGTCGCGCGGGACGTTCAGAGTGTTCCACACTTACAGGGAAATTTGGCGGCACAGCTTGTTTGCCGCGCACAAGACATTAACCGTTGACCAGCTTGCCTGTTTGCCTTTGGTCCTGCCCGAGGTGGAGACGGTTGTCCTTGGTGAAATGTTCAGAGACCGGGATCAGGTTGTAAATCTGTGCGTACAAGCCGGAAAAGAAGTGCTGTTGGTTCCTGCCGTGAGCCATCTCCTTGCGTTCAGCTCGAGAACAGAGCTGGTAGATGATCTACTGATGTTTTCCGTCCAGGCACCGTCTCTGAGCGCTGCTCAGAAAGTACTCAAGAGTGCGATTGACGTACTTTTGTCGGGGCTGCTTTCTGTGGTTGCGAGTCCGCTAATGATGCTGGCCTACTGCATTATCCGCTTTGACTCGCCAGGCCCGGCTATTTACAAGCAGGAGCGGGTTGGCAAAGATGGAAAGATTTTTAGCGTATTCAAGTTTCGCACCATGCGAATCGATGAGGAAGAGAAATCCGGTCCTGTCTTAGCTTGTGAGCAGGACCCGCGAATTACCAGGGTTGGCCGGTTCCTGCGCGCCAGTCGAATCGACGAGTTGCCGCAGCTCATGAACGTCCTATTGGGAGACATGAGCTTTGTCGGTCCAAGGCCTGAGCGCCTGTGTTTTGTCGAACAGTTCGAGAGCACAACCCCAGGTTACCGACTGAGGTTGAATGTTAAACCCGGCATCACAGGACTTGCCCAGATATGGGGTAGGTACTCTACCTCGGTGAAAGACAAGCTGCGCCTGGATCTGATGTACATGACCAACTATTCTCTGGTACTGGATCTCAACATCGTTGTCCAAACCTTGCGAGTAGTCCTGCTTAGAGAAGGAGCCGAGGGTGTCACATGGTCCGGATCGATCCAACCAGGTTTGAAGCTGAGCGGGGGACCGATCTCTGTTCCGCCGCCAACGACACTGGCTGCCCCGAAATCGGCGATGGCATTGTCTGCGTCTCAACTCCAATGAACGAGCCTCACGATGTCGGCACCCCAGCCTACCGCACTGGAGAAATACGGATTTCCCGGAATACCGAAAGAAGCTTTCCAACCCGTCATTGAAAAGAACAACCGCACCGGCAGACCTGCAAGAAGTCGCTTAGCAGCATCCCAGACAACCTCTGGTGAATAATTCTAAACCTCGAAAGATGTTGTCGAGGGTAGTCAGGAGGCAGACGATGACCGACAAAAAGTCGGACGATGTTGACGCCTTGTACTAGCGCGTGGGAATTGACTCCTCGATCTACCAGGAGTTCGCCTCCCGCCGTAATCCGCCTGCCGATCCGACGCCTCCTCTCGAGACGCCCGCCGAGACATTCGCGGAGCCACAAGTGGTGTCTGAAACCACAGCTTCTCCCGCACCGCAGGGGGCTGCGAGTGTTGCCGCGGCGTCCGTATCTTCGCTTCGCCCCAAAACTGACCCTGAATCCAACGGAGTGCAACACGCTCCTCGTCGGCGCGGCGGGCGATATCCCAACCCTCTGCTCTCCCGCAACACGGCCGATCGTTGGCGAGTCGGATCGCAGGATCTTTCACAAGGGAACATTTCGGGTGCGGAGCGTCGTCCGCAAGTGTCGCCTATGTCGGCTGCGTCCTCGCCCGTTTCCGAGCCGGTCGCCGATGAAAGACGGTGGGCGGCAATTCGCGAACTCGCTGGCGTTGCCGAGCCGCAGACGAAAGCTAACTCTGCTGCGCTTCCCCAAGGTGCGGTTGCCATCTTCTCGCTCAGCGGTGGCACGGGAAAAACCACGATCTGCGCGACGCTTGCCAGTTGCCTGCGAGGGCGTGGAGAACGGCTTCTGATCGCAGACTTCTGTGACGAGAGCCTGCTAGCGCACTACTTCGGGAACTATGCGGTGCAAAGCGGACTCCTGCAGACATTTCTTGACAAAAATAGTCGCACGTCTAACCCAATCCACTGGTATCGCAGCGCGGCCACGCACGAGCAATGGAAGGATGCGGAGGAACTGGCCCGTGGGCTGTGCCGTCAACTTTCGGCCATGGATGGCAATGTCGACCGCGTACTGCTGGACGTTCCTGCTGGCAATGCTGAGGACAAGTGGCCCCTGCTGGCCGCCGCCCGCACTTGTCTGATCGTGGTTGTGGCCGACCTGCACTCCGTCATTGCCGCCAAGCGACTGGAACATCTGCGGCACCAAGCCGACGAACCGGTCGATCTTTACTATCTCTTGAATAAGTTCAACCCAGCGCGCCCACTCCACCTGGAAATACAGAAGACCTTGAGCCAACAGCTCGGCGAACGGTTGTTGCCCATCTGCATACAGCGCAATGACGCAATATCAGAAGCGCTGGCAGCGGGGGCCACGGTGATGGAGTACGCGCCTAATGCGCCCGTCGTCGAGGATTACCTCAGGTTAGCGGACTGGATCAGCACAGTCCGGTAAACATCTTCTCCACGCTATGCCCTCTTCTCCGGCCGTCAACTCCCGCATCTTTTCCTTACGGACTCTCACCCGTACGGTGCACTGCTGTTCATCGCGGTGTTGGGAGTGCTGGCCACCATTCCATTGGAATGGAGGGCGCAGGCCGTGGTCGGAGCCCTGCTGTTTCTTCTCGGCTGGATCATGGACCGGAGCTTTCCGGGCAAGCGCACCACGCTCAGCCTGATGATGCTGGCTACGTTTGTCACCACGCGATATGCCTACTGGAGAATATGGCAGACCGTCACTTATATCCGCTCCGGTCAGCCCTACCAAAAGATCGACCTGGTATTCGTTTCGCTGCTGTTGCTGGCCGAAGTGTACGCCTTCCTCGAGTTGTACCTTGGCTTTTTCCAGACGGTGCAGCCTCTACGGCGGGCACCGGTTCCGTTGCCCGCTGACCCTTCCCAGTGGCCGGCGGTAGACGCCTACATTCCAACTTACAACGAAGATCTTGACCTGGTTCGCTACACCGTCATCGCCGCTCTCAACATGGATTGGCCAGCAGCCAAGCTCCGCGTTTACCTGCTCGATGACGGCAACCGGGAAGAGTTCCGGCGCTTTGCCGAAGAGATCGGATGCGAATACATTTCTCGCCCCGTCCACAATGGCGCGTTTGTGAACTTCAACAACGCTCGCGACTACAACCAGCAGGCGGTCGGCTTCAACGTTCGCTATTTGTTTCACGACGCACCGATGACGCTGGAACGCCGGTGCAGACGATTCCCGATTGGCGCGGATTCCAGCCCTTCCAGCTGCCGCAGTAGTGCGTCCTCTCATTTCGTTCTTGAATTTCCAATGTCCGCGACGCTCTTAACTGGACCATAAACATAAACCATTGACGGGGACGGCCGACTTGTCCCCGAGCATCGTTCGCTGCCAGGAGCCCTATATGCCGCTGTATCTCGTAACCGGCGTCGCCGGATTCATTGGTTCCTCGATTGCGCGCGCTTTGTTGATGCGCGGCGACCGCGTTCGGGGAATAGACAATTTTGTAACCGGCAAGCGTGAGAATCTGGCTGGCTTGGAAGCTATGGAGTTCATCGAGGGAGACATTGTCAACGCCTCGGACTCTGCGCGGGCATGTGAGAGTGTCGATTACATTTTCCACGAGGCAGCTATTCCATCCGTGCCGCGTTCCGTGAAGGATCCGATCGAGAGCAACCAGGCTAACGTCGCCGGGACCCTGCAATTGCTGGTGTCCGCCCGCGATGCCGGTGTGAGGCGCGTCGTTTACGCAGGGTCATCTTCGGTCTACGGCGACGCACCAAGCCTGCCGAAGCGCGAGGATATGGTACCAGAACCGATCTCGCCTTATGCGGTCTCAAAGCTAACTGGCGAGATGTACATGAAATCCTTCACCCGAGTTTACGGGCTCGAAACCGTGACGATCCGCTACTTTAATGTCTTCGGGCCCCACCAGGACCCTACGTCGATGTATTCGGGTGTACTGGCGAAGTTCATCACAGCGATGCTCCGCGATGAGCAGCCGGTGATCTGCGGCGACGGAGAACAGAGCCGTGATTTTACCTACATCAGCAACGTGGTTCACGCCAACCTGCTGGCCTGCCATGCGCCCGCGGCCGCGGGGCGAGTGTTCAATGTTGCTTGTGGGGTCAGCGTCACGCTGAACGAAGCTTTTGGCGTCTTACGCCACCTGACCGGCTACGAGGGTCGGCCGCAGCGCTGTGGCGAGAGGACAGGCGATATCAGGCATTCCCTGGCAGACATTACTCAGGCAAGCCGCCACTTGGGCTACGTTCCAGTCGACGATTTCCGCAGTGGTCTGAAACGTACGATCGCATGGTATCGAGCGCAGAACGACATGCGGCTCGAGACTTGTTTGACTCACTGAAGTGATTTCTGGAAAGGAATAGCCTGACCGATGCTGTATACGCAACACCATGGAATATTAGCGTAGCGCCTCGTTAGATAGTGTCCGTGCGTGCCGCCGGGGGTGTGAAGATGTGGAACGCTTAGCGTTTTCCATATCTCCACACCCCTTTTTGCTTTGCCGGATCGCCTCCTGCGCGTGTGCTCTGCAGGCAACACGCTTACCGAAAAATTCAAGGAAGGTCCCGAGGAATCGAGGACAATACGCATCGGCTGATCCGCGTGGCATGCCTTACGGCCCCATCTACGATCCGTCGCAGCCTTACGACGGCCTCGAGCGCGGACTCATGGGCTACTTCATCAATTCAAGCATTGAGAACCAATACGAATTCGTGTTGAGTCAGTGGGTAAATGACAGCGAATTTGCTGGAGCGGTGAGACTACATCCGAGGTCGAAGGATCCGATGATTGGCGCACAGGATCCGTCCGAGAGCGTCTTCGTAATCCCCCAGGCTAATGGCGCTCCCGCGATCAAAATTACCGGGCTGGCAAGTTTCGTCACGACGCGAGCAGCCGCTTATTGCTTTCTGCCGAGCATAACGGCGATCAAGTTCATATCCCGGCTCGGATGAGGCAGCTGAATACTCGGCGCCCTATTTAGCGTTGTGATCTTAATGTGGCGGGTGGCAATTGCAATCGACAGGCGATGTAGCGAACGGGATATCACTATGCTGTTCATAACGAGATGGTTCGGAGTGACTGCCAGCGACGCTGACCGCGATCTCGCGCGCGAACAAGCCGAGATCGGGCAGATCGTCGAGAAAGTTCTCCTGCTCCAGTCGAACTCGGCGGCGCAACAGCGCCGGCCACTCGGCCGTGGAACCCACGCCAAGGGCGTCTGCGTCCAGGCGCAATTGAAGTCTTCGACGTTTTCGCCAAACATCACCCGGCGCTGGCGGTGCGGCTCGCGAAGGGAATGTTCGCCAAGCCCGCAATCTATCCGGCGGTCGCACGATTCGGGAACTCGGATCCGAAAGTTAACTCGGACTTCAAGCCTGACGTGCGGTCATTGTCCTTCGCGGTCGACTTAAGCGGCACGGGCTCTGCTTCCACTGACGGAAGCGATTGCCGTCAGGACTTCTCTCTGCAAAACGCAACCACCCTGCCGATCAACGATGCACGCGCTTTTCTCGAGACGATGAAAGTGTTGACCGCCTCGAACCCGCTCGCCGGCCTGTGGTCATTGCCGTTCAAAGACAGGTTGCGGGTTGTGCGAACGCTGGTGTTGGCGCAGATGCAATCACGCCAGAAGATCGTGCCTTATCAACGAATGCGGTATTGGAGCACGGTGCCTTTTCGCCATGGGCTGCGCGAGGCAGTGAAGCATTCGCTCACGCCATCGCCGGACAATCAGGCACAGCCGCTGCAAAGAAGCAATCCCAACGAGCTGAAGGATGAATTGCTGCGTCATGTCCGGGAGGACAAACAGATGAGCAGCTTTGAGTTTGGAATTCAGCTCCTTGATGTGGACAAGATGACCTATGGGGGCAAGCATCAAAGCCCGGACTCCTGGATTGAGAACGCGAGTATCGAGTGGAAAGAGGACGAAGCGCCATTTCATTCCGTGGGACGGCTGACTCTTCTCCCGAAATCTCAGCTCTCGCCCGAGGCCGGGGAAGCGACATACTTCGATGTTACGGGGCACTCTAGCCCTGACACTACCCCCATTGGAAGCATCAATCGAGCCCGGCATAAGGGCGAAGTCGCGAGCAGAAAAGCACGGATGCCTTCGGATGAAGCAGTCCAACTTGGTCGTTGACAAGATCAGTCACATCTTGCGGGCGTCGAAATCAATCGTTCCGCTCAGCACCGAGCGCGCAAGCAACGCGACCCACATCCTGGAGCAGCAGGAACACATTCCCCTGGTAAAAAGTCGCCATCCCACTATTCGAGCTAGAAACTTGCCGCGGCAATGCTCAATGCGAAAGTCCGCCAGCCGGGACATTTTCTTCAAGATATCGTGCAATCAAACTGTGCACATGAAAGGACGTTCCTGGGCCTTCGGATATGGAATGGGTACGGTTAGGATAGTCCATCAAATCGAATGGCTTCCCCAGTTCGACCAGCTTGTTAATTAGCAGCTCCGTGCCCTGAAAATGAACGTTGTCGTCTCCCGAGCCGTGTACGACCAGGAGCTTGCCCGTAAGGCCCTGCGCAAAGTTAATGGCTGAGCCATCGTGATAGCCACTGGCGTTGTCCTGCGGTAATCCCATGTAGCGTTCCTGATAGATGGTGTCGTAGTGCCGCTGGTCGGCCACTGGCGCTACCGAATCCCTGCCACAAACAAGCCGGGATAGCGGAACATCATATTCAATGTGTTCGACCCTCCGCCGCTCCAGCCCCAGATGGCGAGACGCGAGGAATCAACGTAGGCGCGCTCTTTCCCCAATTCTCGTATCGCATCCGCCTGCTGCACCGACGAGAGAACTCCCACACTGCCGTACACGATCTTGCGCCATTCACGTCCCTTGGGCGCCGGCGTTCCTTGATTATCGAAGCTGACCACCAGATATCCCTGCTGCGCGGTCAGCGCATGGAACAATCTCCTTGAACCGCCCCACGCATCGGTGACCGTTGCCCCAGCCGGCTCGCCGTACACATAAACCAGCACAGGATATTTCTTCTTGGGATCAAAATTCGGCGGCTTGATCACCCAACCATCGAGCTTCACTCCATTGCCCACCGTCACCTGGAAAAATTCCGTCGGTGCAGGAATCAGGCTCTGTACTTTCCCAGTCAACTCCTCATTAGCTTCGAGGGACCTCGCAACCTTGTGGTCAGGCAGGTGGACCAGGTCAGTAATAGGCGGGCGATCAAATGTAGAGAAGGTATGAAAGGCCCATTGGCCGTCCGGTGAGATATCGTAGCCGTGCGTCCCCGGCTGGTCGGCCGGGGTAACTTGTTGCAGTGCGCCAGTGCCGTCGAGCCGGGAACGATAAAGGGACTTGCGGGTGGCATCCTGCGGCGAAGCCAGAAAATAGAACCATCCTCCCGCATCATCCACTGCGATCTCGGAAATCACATCTCCGGGAAAATTCGTGATCAGGCGCGGTTCGCCGGTAGCCCGCGAAATCACATAAGCGTGGCGCCAACCGTCACGTTCGCTCAGCCAGACCAGCCCGGTATCCTTTCCCACCCAATCGAATGAGCGTACGTAGTCCACCCACGCGGCGTCTTTGTCCTCAAACAAGGTTTTAATTGCCCCGGTATGTGCATTGGGGAGGAGAACTTGGTTGGTGTTCTGCAGCCGGTTCAGGTATTCGATGATCAGTTCATTGGCATTCCCAGCCCAAGCCATGCGGGCGACATAATGATTTCGGGGATCGATTGTCCGCGGAATCACTCGAGCAAGCCGCCTCCGCCTGTGCCGACGCCTGGCATGCTGCGCTAGCAGGAAAGCCCGAAAAGCCTGGTCTTATGCACACTAGACCTTGTCAAGACGTTGATTCGGTTATCGGGACGGGCCGAAGACTAAGTCCAGATCGTGTTCACCGGGTTGCGACCTGGCGAAAAGCTTTATGAAGATCTGTTCGATGACAGTGAGGAACAGCTGCCGACCTCGCAAAGCAAAGTACTGTGCACCCGCGCAAATTTGATGAGTTGGGGCAAGCTGATTGGAAAGTCAGAGACATCAAGTCCGAGTATCGTTACGCCCTCTCGGGTGCCTCGCGCCGAGCAATACAGTCGCGCGATCTAGAAGTGGCAGGACGCCTCTCTCCAATCCGATTGCCGCCAGCGCCGGCGATTAGCGTTATCGCTAACAGTTAACGCGTGGATCGCATGGAGGCACGAAGAATCCGTCCCTGATTAGGTATTGCCCGAGACGGTAGAAGCTCAATATCGAAGCGCCGTCGATCAAGAGTTTCCGACGAAACGACATCAACAAAGAATGAATGTCTACTGCATCTGTCCCAGCGTCTACCTACTCAGGGTTGGTGGCAAAGGTCCGGGCCGACGTGCACAGGTCGGCATTATCGGCATGGGCGATGTCGGTCTCCCTTACGGCGAGAGAAAATTCATTGTCACCGGCTTCGACATCGAGCGGCGAGACGTCCACGACCCTCCCGGATAAAACACGCCGCCGGCTCCGGTTTGATGTCGATGTGGTCGCTTACCGATTCGCGAATCCGTTGCTTGCGGCCGAGATAGCGTTCAGTTATCTGCCGGTGAGGTGTCCGCGAGCGCCATGTGGTGCTGTCACTCACGAGCAAGCAGATCAACTCGCGATAATAGCACTAAAGAGACAAATTAATTAATCGATCACGCATTATAGTGACCGCACTCACCGCCTTCTTTAGTGCCAGACTGATAGAAGTTGATACAAGCTCAGGCAATAGCGTCCCTTGCTAATCGACGCTCTATCTGCCTTTGCTGACCACGGTCGCGCTCTTGAACAGATAGATCCGAAGAACAGCCTGTCCAACAGCGCCTCTCAGATGAGTTGTTCCGCTAACTTCTATGCCCCGCAGTAATTGGCCTACGGTGTTTATTTCGTCGCTGACGCTGCTGACTTGTCCGTTGCTATGTCAAACGTCCGCCCAACCGAGTAATACCGGCGACCTGGCATCTTCAGTAACTCAATCGCAAGGGCTAGCACTGCAAAACCGTCCCGGCTTGCTCGATGGACCCGGTAGCCCGCTGGAAGCTCTTCGCCAGCGTGGCATCGATTTAGCCGTCACTTACACAGAATTCGGGCAAGGTTTGGTGGCAGGTGACGGCAATCACAGCTGGCGGTTCGGCGGCAAAATGCTGGGAAAATTGGTTCTCGAAGGAGCCAAGCTACACCTCTGGAGAGGCTTCTCCATTAACTTGACGGTCGAGTTGAATGACGGAGCCAACGTAAACGGCATGGGAGGTTCGGTCCTCATACAGAACACGGCGCTGGCGTTCCCAGGGTGGATTTCTCGGGAACGTTTTATGGCTATGCGATGACACCGGCGGGCATGCCGACCTGGTCAATGAGCTTTCAAATGACATTACTGTTTCCCAAGGGCGGTAAGTAAACGGATTGACGGTTGCAGCTTTTCAAGAACGGCGCCGATTCGATCCACTTAACGTAATCGGCTTGCGACATGCAAGCAGGAGAAATGCAAATGGATAGACGAACTTTTACAGCTTGTATGCTTGCCGCGCCGGTCGTGATGAAGGCTAGCCTCGCAGGGCTCGGTTTTCCTAGTGCGGTGACCGGTCCCGACGATGCGCTCTGCTACGCGTCAGTCGACGATCTCATTGCCATGTTTAGGGCTAAGAAGGCTTCCCCGGTCGATCTGCTGAAGGCCCAGATCAAGCGAATCGAAACGCTCAATTCGAAGGTCAATTGCATCACGTACGAGCACTTCGATGATGCGATGAAGGAGGCGCAACAATCCGAGGACCGGTATCAGCGCGGCGATGCAAGGCCGCTCGAGGGAATCACGGTCGCCATTAAAGACGAATTCGCACGACCGGGCTGGCGGATTACGCAGGGCTCGCTCATCTACAAGGATTCGCCGCTCGCAACGGAAAATGCAGCCATCATCGACTCGCTCGAAGCGGCTGGCGCCGTTATGCCGTTCCAGACGACAGTGCCGGAGTTCTACCTCTTCTTAGGCGCTTCGACCCGCGCCTGGGGCACGACCCATAATCCCTGGAATCTCGAGTACTCCCCGGGCGGATCGTCCGCGGGATCAGGGGCGGCGCTGGCCGCAGGTTTCGCGACTCTTGCCATGGGATCGGACATGGGCGGCTCGATCCGCATTCCCGCCTCGCAAAACGGGATATACGGCTTCAGGCCGCCGTTCGGGCGGGACGCGGGCGGGGAAATTCCCTACTCGACCTCCGGCCCGCTTGCCAGACGGTTTGACGACCTCGTTCATTTCCAGAACGCGATCGTGGGTCCGTCGGAGAAGATCATGGCTGCAATCCGGCCTCGCCTCGACTATCCATCCCAATACCCGGACCTTTCGGGATGGCGTATCGCAGTGGACTGGGGCGCCGGCGTTGCCGACGTCATTCCGTCGGTGAAGAACGCGATGCTGAAGGGCATCGAGACGCTGCGCTCCGCAGGTTGTGTGGTGGACGAAGTTGACTGCGGCTTTTCTAAGAAAGACAAATTCATCTTCCTGCGCGGACTGATGTCGACTTCCATAGGCGGCTTCCTCGAGATCGCGAACTCCCATAAAGACCAGCTCTCGCCCTTTATGGCGGAAATGCTCGATCAGGTCGGACCCGTCGGACCGCAGCAGGCCGAGGCCTGCGAAGAGTTGCTGGAACGCTGGCATCGACAGGTCCAGCAGCGCGTCTTTGGGAAGGGCTATCGCGTCCTGCTCATGCCAACCATGGCGACGCCTCTTGTGGGCGCCGACATGTTCAAGAGCAAGGAGAAGCAGCTGGATGCCTGGACAGGCACAGGGCTGGGATTCGCCCTCACGTGGCCGTGGAACCTGCTCAACCGCTATCCCGTCGTGGACGTCCCGCTGGGCGTGGTCGAAGACAGAATGCCCGCGGGCATGCAGGTGATCGGCCAGACCTTCACCGATCTTGACACGTTCCAGTTTTCGTACAACTGGTCTCGACTGTGGCCAGCGCTCTTCGCCGATGGACGATTCCCGACTTTCGTGTAAGGCACGCGCGGATGAAAGGCGTGACCGAGCCGCGTGGAGAGAGGCGAAAGGGGTGAGGACTTGAGTTCTGAACAGTGAAATGCCAACGGTGCAACAAACCTCTTCGCGAAGATTTTGCGGATGTTTTCAAGCGGCCGGACGGCACGCTGGTCCACATATGGTGCCCAACGACACAGGAGTTTTTTTAGACCGCCCTCGGGCAGAGGATGCAACACCAGAACACAGAGCCCGAGCCAGCAAGTCACGGATTGCTTGTCAAACGGACGAGTCGCACAAAGTAAGAGGAAATTACGATGAAGCCACTTCATAAACTAGCTATTTCCGTCGCATTCTCCGCCGCCATCGTCGGCATGCTCGCGGCCCCGGCGCTTGCGGCCGACCAAGCTGACTACGTTTTCAAGAACGGTGCGGTCTACACGATCGATGCCAATAACCCCACAGCTCAGGCGATTGCGATCACGGGCAAGTACATAACCTACGTGGGCACCAACGAAGGAGCAGCACAGTTCGTCGGCAGCAAGACGCAGGTCATCGATCTCCAAGGGCAGATGCTGCTGCCGGGATTCGTGGAATCGCACATTCACCCCATGTTGGCACTCTTCGCAGGAGGCGCCGATTTGCAGTTCGACTCCGTGAACGATGTGCTGGCATCGGTGAAGAGATGGGCTGACGCCAATCCTGATGCTCCAGTGATTCGCGGATATGGCTGGCGCTACACCCTGTTCCCAACCACCGGCCCGACGAAAGCCGACCTCGACAAACTGTTCCCAAACCGTCCTGTACTTCTGGTTGCGATTGACGTGCACAGCGCGTGGATCAACAGCAAGGCGCTGGAGCTTGCGGGTGTGAACGCCAAAACTCCAGACCCTGCACCCGGCTTCAGCTACTTCCAGAAAGACCCCAAGACTGGAGAACCTACCGGTTGGGTGGTAGAGACTCCAGCGGAACAACTCGTGCTGGCCAAACTGACGCCGCCTACTCCCGAGGCCCAGATTGCTGAGATGGCAGAGTTGTTGCCAAAGCTTTCGGCAGCCGGCATCACCGCCGTCTTTGAAGCCGGAATCGCAACCATGCCTACCGAGACGGGATTTAACGGCTATCAGCAATTAGAGAAAGAGAAGAAGCTGCCGGTGCGGGTGGTAGGCACTTACTACTGGAACAACCCCGACGTCAAAGATCCGGTCGAGGCCGTCCTGAAGCTCCGGGACAAGTACAACTCAGAACTGGTGCAGGTTAGAGCGTTAAAAATCATGATGGATGGCGGCGAGGCGCAGCACACGGCGGTCCTGCTCAAACCCTATCATGACCGGCCGGGCTACAACGCGGAGTATCTTCTCGATCCTAAGCTTGTCGGGGCTGCCGTCCTGAAGGCGCAGCAGAACGGAGTGGACACTCACTGTCACTGCTACGGGGATGCCGCCATTCGCGCGTATCTCGACGTCGTGGCCGAGGCCGAGAAGCAATATCCCACCAGCCCATCGCGACACACCATCGCGCATTCGCTGCTGATCACCGACCAGGACGTACCGCGCTTCAAAGAACTCAATGTCACCATGCAGACTTCGCCGCAGTGGATCACGCCTGATCCGTATAGCCAGAAGCTCACACAGATTCTCGGGAACGACGTGATCAACACAGAGTGGGCCCGCATGAATTCGGTGTCGAAGGCGGGAGGCCGGCTGGCATTCGGGTCCGACTGGCCGGCAGCAGGGTACTTCTCCAGTTATAAGCCGCTGGAGGCAATCCAGGTGGCGCTAACGCGAGCCATGCTGCCGCAATACGGCGGCAAGGCGTTCACGCCCATCATGCCTCCGGCGAACGAGAGAATCACGTTGGACCAGGCGCTCAAAGCGTACACGCTCGACTCGGCGTATGTGCTGGATCTGGAGAAGCAGATCGGCTCGCTCGAAGTCGGCAAGTTCGCCGACATCGTGGTGCTGGAGAAAGACCTGTACAAAATTCCTCCCGCAAACATCAGCACGACGAAAGTGAAGCTGACCATGATGAATGGCAACATGACCTACGGCGCAGAGTAGTCGCACCATTCAGGCATATCCATCATTGGGGGAGAGAAATATGAAATGGAAGATGTACGCGCCAATTCTGGTGATGCTATGCAGCGCGGTCTGTATCGGAGTCTACGCGCAAGAAGCGGCGCATTCGGGACAGATTGTGAACTCTGGAGCCGGTTCGTGGTTGAAAGATCCGATCACGAACTGCGCGGTCTGGGGGAGCGATCTCAGTGGCGACAATCTCATCAGCTGGTCGGGCGATTGCCGTGACGGCAAGGCGAACGGTACGGGAACTCTAAGTTGGTTTACGAACGGCAAACTTGTCGGGCGGTACTCGGGGCCGATGGTGGCCGGGAAAGCGCAAGGTCTCGGTACCATCGACTTCTGGCTGGACAATCAGTACCTCCACTATGAGGGCAGCTTCCTCAACAGCAAGTTGGATGGCTGGGGTAGCGTCCGCTGGCCCGACGGCAGTTACCTAGAAGGCGAATTCAAGGATGACGCTCCCAGCGGCCTCGTACAGTACGTGGCCGCGGACGGATCGAGCTACGCAGGCGAGGTCAAGAACGAAGTAGCCGATGGCCAAGGTCACCAGATTCTGCCCGACAAGGAGGAGTATTACGGACAGTTCCGCCAGGGCAAGAGAGAGGGTGAAGGTGTCCTGCTTTTGCCCAACGGCGACATCTTTACAGGCAGCTTCCGTAATGACCAACCCAGCGGAACAGGAAAGCTCCAACTGGCATGTGGAATCGTATACGAAGGTCCTTTTCTCAACGGCCTCCCCGCGGGAGAAGGAAAAGTTCTTACTCCCGACGGCGATACCGGGCGCGGTCAATTCGTTAACGGTTACCCGGAGGGCAAACTCGCCTTCACGCGCAAAGACGGTTCCACATTTGATCAGTACTGGAGCAAGGGAAAGCAGGTCGCGAAATGAAAAAGTTAGTTCTCGCGCTGTTGATCGGTTTGTGTTTATTTGGTCTCCCACTAGAGGCGCAGATCTTCGAAGGAGGATTTGCGGGGGCGTTGTCCGGAGCGATGCTGGGTTCGCTCGTCGGTGGCAGGTCGGGTGCAGCCTGGGGCGCTGCAATCGGCGGAGGCGTTGGAATGATTGAAGGTGCAAATGAACGCGACCGCCAGCACGAGGCCGAAGCTGCGTTCAGGCGGCAACGGGAAGAAAGGGCCATTTGGGAGCGCGACGACCAGCGCCGCCGACAACAGGAGATGGCATCTCTTGCTGCCAAACAGGAATGCTGTCCGGTCAAGCCAGGCGCGATTACTCCCACATCGAATAACGCCTCCCCTTCGGCCGACACTGTGATTGTTCTCGAAACCAAGAAGTCGCTGGTTCGCATGGGATACGATCCCGGACCAATAGACAATCAGCTCAACCCTCAAACTGTCCAGGCAATTAAGGGATATGAGGTCAAGTACAGTTTGCTGGTCACGGGCAAGCCGTCGCAGGAACTGCTGAAACATATGTTGCAGCACGGGGGTTAATGAAAACTGCTGCGGTGCGCCCTGACAGATTGAGCACCGATCTGCTTCGGGCAACAGGAAGAACGTGGTTTGGTGCGCGAAAAACGTGCGCGAAACACATTCGCTGGTAAAAAATTGCCATCGGGCTAGAAACCCTGCCGCGGCAAACGCTCAATGCGAACGTCCGCCAGCCGGGACATTTTCTTCAAGATATCGTGCAATCAAACTGAAAGGACGTGCCTGGACCCTCCGATGTGGAATGGGTACGGTTGGGATAGTCCATCAAATCGAATGGCTTCCCCAGTTCGACCAGCTTGTTAATGAGCAGCTCCGTGCCCTGAAAATGAACGTTGTCGTCTCCCGAGCCGTGTACGACCAGGAGCTTGCCCGTAAGGCCCTGCGCAAAGTTAATGGCTGAGCCATCGTGATAGCCTCTGGCGTTGTCCTGCGGCAGTCCTATGTAGCGTTCCTGATAGATGGTGTCGTAGTGCCGCTGGTCAGCCACCGGCGCTAACGCAATCCCTGCCACAAACAAGCCGGGATAGCGGAATATCATATTCAAGGTGTTCGACCCTCCCCCGCTCCAGCTCCAGATGGCCAGACGCGAGGAATCAACGTAGGCGCGCTCCTTCGCGAATTCCCGTATCGCCTCTGTCTGGGCGCGGCGGTAATCCTTCCATCAAATATGTGCGGATCATGCGGCAAACCGTTCCGCGGACGCTTGGAGTTAGGTCGGTTTCGGTGCTTCCGTAGATATACGTCAATGAGCCACCGAGGTGCTCAGTGTCAAGGCACGAAGCGGCAGGAGATGTGCAGGCACAACTGCGCCATAGCCGGAGCGAGTCATCGATCGAACTGTTGGTTACCCATTTCGCGATAGGGTTGCTGGCGGTTAAATCGGCGGACCTGACAGGTCAGTCGCCGCCTTGGTTCGCCCCGGCTAAGACACGTTGTGACCGCCTCCTCGCCGTTTTGGTGAGTTGAGCAGCGCAAATATAGGGCAATGTCATGCATTGTCGCGTATCGCCCCGCATTGTCTGTTGCTTTGGTATTTGGAACGATGCAAGTGTGACAAATACTAATGGCCTGTCCCAGGCACCCCGCTCCTGAGGCTTTGAGAAAAGATACAAGTTCGTGCTCTATCTCGCACCCTTGCTGATATGACGAAATTCCGGATCACAACCTAGCGACTGGCGGAGAGCCAGAGGAAGAAGAGAAGGGAAGATGATACTGATGCGCCACAAACTGTTTACTCTTGTCGTCGGCATCGTGGTGGGGGTTTCGCCCGCTGCCGCCCAGACCCTCCTTGCTACAGTCCCGGTGGGACAGGTGCCGGGCTATTTGATCTTCAACCCGATCACCAACAAGATCTACGTCGAGAATATTTGCGGCACCGACCCCACATGCAGCAGTCCCGGCAGTATCACCGTGATCGATGGCGTCACCAATCACACCACAAACATACCGGTCGGCAACAACCCCCAGTTCATGGTGATGAATAACGTGACGAACAAGCTTTACGTTACCAACCGTGGTGATGGGACGGTGACGATCATTAATGGAGCGACGAATCAGGTCATCAAAACACTTAACGTCGGCGCAAACCCTGTAGGGGCGGACGTCAATCCTTCGACCAATCGAATCTACATTGCCAATTACGGAAATAGAAAAGGGAATACTGTCAGCGTAATTGACGGAAACACCGATCAAGTCATTACCACGATTACCGTGCAATACGGGCCGATCCTGGTTGCCGTTGATTCAGTAACCAACGAAGTCTATGTGGCCAACCGGTGTGCTACCGACCCGAACGATTGCATCAACGACGGAAGCGGAATCAGCGGATCCTTGAGCGTGATCGACGGGACCAACAACACGGTGACCAATACGGTTGGTCTTGGTAAACTGCCCAGCGTCATGCTTATCAATGCCGTCACTAATACGATCTACGTCGGCAATTCTTGCGGCACCGATGGTAACTGCCTCGCCAACGGCAATGCGAACACCCTTGGCACAATTACTGTTGTTGACGGCGCCACCCTAGGCACCAGCACTGTTACTGCTGGCCACGGCACCACTGGAATGACCGTGAACCCGGTAGCCAACGAGGTCTACATGACCAATAGCACGGACAATACGGTGACCTTCGTCAACGGCGTGACTCTCGGCACTACTACGCTGGCTGTAGGTACATCCCCTGCCGACGTTGAGGTCAATCCCGACACCTACAAGATTTACGTCACCAACTACGGCGACAACACTCTTACTACTATTAACGGCGTATCGCATGGGGAAGGCACACTCGGCGTCGGCAGCGGACCCGCTTCGGCTGTCGTGAATCCTGTCACGAACCGGATTTACGTCATTAACTCCAATGACAACACAGTCTCGGTGGTGGGCGGCGCTTCTTCCGACGCAACTCAATTCGTTCCCGTGACTCCTTGTCGCGTAGTGGACACGCGCAATGCTAACGGCACGTTCGGCGGACCGCCGATCTCCGGTGGAGGCTATCGCGACTTTCCAATACCCGCCGGTGCCTGCGATATCCCGTCAACGGCCACCGGGTATTCGTTCAACGTAACCCTGGTACCGATACAGTCTGCGCCCGTGGGATATCTGACCATCTGGCCGACCGGAGAGCTGCAACCCCTGGTTTCTACCATGAACTCCCTCGATGGCCGCGTCAAAGCAAACGCTGCGATCGTGCCGGCAGGCGCGGCAGGCGCTGTCCGCGTCTACGCCAGCGAGACGACCCACGTGGTGCTGGACATCAATGGGTACTTCGAAGCCCCTTCAGGGCAGACTCTGCAGTTTTATCCCCTGACCCCCTGTCGGGTGCTGGACACGCGCAAGCCAAATGGGTCCTTGGGCGGACCGTTTTTGACGGGCGGACAGGAGCGGGATTTCCCTGTGTTGTCCAGTAACTGCAACATTCCCAGCAGCGCGCTAGCCTACTCGATGAACTTCACCGTAGTGCCCTATAATGGCGAGCCAATGGGCTATCTGACGGTGTGGGCACAAGGCAGCCCACAGCCGATAGTCTCGACCCTGAACAATCGGACAGTGACGAACGTAGCCAATGCCGCTATTGTGCCCTCCGGTACGGGCGGCGGGATTGCCGCTTATCCTTCAGCCGATACTGAACTGGTGGCGGATATCGATGGCTACTTCGCTGCACCCGGGAGTGGTGGGCTGTCGCTATACTCCGAAGCCCCATGTCGTGTACTGGACACCCGGAGTGGCAATGGCGCTTTCAGAGGAGAGCTCATCGTCAACGTGGTGGGAAGCGCATGCGCACCTCCAGCCAGCGCCCGAGCCTACGTGCTCAATGCGACAGTCGTTCCACAGGGAGCACTCGGTTATCTCACCTTGTGGCCTGACGGTGAGGGCCAGCCTGTGGTCTCAACACTGAACGCAATCGACGGGGCGATCACGTCGAACATGGCAATCGTTCCCACCAACAACGGCTCGATCGACGCCTATGCGTCTGGCATGACGCAGTTGATACTGGACATCTCCAGCTACTTCGCGCCTTAACGCTGGGTACTTCAGTGTCCTTTGGGTATAGGTTTGGGACATGGCAGGCGGCTGGGTTCAGCCGCCTGTTTTTCATTGGATATGGGACACAAGAGCGCTGGACGCTGCCCCATCGGTACGCGGTCAGCGGCCAGGGGAGGTTAGCTCTTGGCGAGGTAGCTAAGCCGACGGTAATGTTCCTCTAGCTTGCGATTTACCTTCCGGCAGTGCGTCAGCAGGGGTGCTGTCCTTTTTTCCGTGCTCTGAACGTAGGAGCCTGGCCGCGTACTCCTTGCGAAATACCAGCAAACCAAAGCAGCTTTGAACCAAAGTAGTGGTTTATGAGCCGACGGCCTACCTACCGCGCGTTGATCCTTGGTATTCTGCGCGAGGAGACGCCTTCCGAACAATGGATTCCCTGCATCCTCAGACCATTCTGTTCGCTACCGATTTTCTTGAGAGTTCACGCCTGGCATTGGATTACGCCGTGGGCTTCGCCAACCACTATCATGCGCGGCTCCTAATCCTACATGTGTTTCACATGCCGCAGGCTGCTTCCGAAGTCGAGGCCTTGCATCTGGGCCCGAGTATGTCGCGGCAGAGCCGCGAAGCTCGCCTGGAAGCGTTTGCCAAGGGAGTGCGACGCGTGGGTGTGGATGTCGAATGTCGCCTGGTCTCCGGCTGGATGCCGGAAGCCTTGCTCGAGAAAGTCGAGGAGATCAGTCCTGACATTCTCATCTTGGGGACGCACGGCATCTATCGCGGTCTGGAACACTTCGTCATCGGATCGAATGCGGAGCAGGTTCTGCTGTCGGCAACCTGCCCGACGCTGACCGTCGGCCGTCATGTCCCGGCAGGCATTAGTCCCGACCTCACGCTTGAACGTATTCTCTACGTCACCGACTTCACCACCGAGTCGGCGGCGGCCGCGCCCTATGCCGTGGCTCTCAGCCGCGACTTCCAAGCCACACTGAACACCTTGAACGTACTGCCTGAGCACAATGGCGAAGAACGCGTGCAAATGGCTCGGCGATATTGCGAGGTCGTGCGCGAATCGCTTCCCGGTGTCGATATCCCATGGTGCGCGGTTGACGATCCCCTGAAGAATGCGGTTCCGGCCAAGGAGATTCTGCGGCGAACCGAAAGTGAAACCGGCGGACTGATTGTCCTGGGAGTGAAAGCTGGATCTTATTTCTCACATCACCTCAGTTCCAGCTTCGCCTATCAACTCGTGGCCCGAGCAACTGCTCCTGTATTCACTGTGCGGGGGTAAAGCGAGTATTTCAGTCCATTCCACGGCTTCTATCTCACGAGCATTTGCCGGTCTTGGCCTTGATGCTGTCGACATCGAAGAATCGCAGGGCCGGCGGATCTCCGCACCCGCCGAGCTCCCAGCAAATCTTGTAGAATTAACTCAGCGATTTTCTCTTCACTAAGGTTGTGCCTGTATAGCTCGCCTCCGCATCCAGTTGCTGGTGACGAGAGAGCCTGCCTTTATTCCTTGAACAGACATCTGGAGCCATCATGGCATTAGCATTTTCAACCCGTGTTGCCTACGCCTTCCGCTGCTTCTTCGCGCTGTTGCTGCACGGCGACCTCCCGCAGGATATTGCGCGCGCGTGCGGCCCGCCGAACGCAAGCGCTGCTCCCCCGAAGTCGACGATCGAAAAACCGGCCGAGCCACCGGCCGACCGAGCCGTGCAGATGCTTGCGTTGTTGCAACGCGATGGGCGGCTGGTGGACTTCCTCACCGAAGACATTTCGCCCTATCCCGACAGCCAGCTCGGAGCGGCGGTGCGTACGATTCACAGCTCGTGCCGCCAGGTTCTGGACCGCTACCTGAAGCTTGAGCCAATCATTCCATCCGAAGAGGACCAGCCCGTTACCGTGCAGGCTGGCTTCGATCCGGCGGCAATCAAGCTGCTCGGCAACGCCGCCGGCGAGCCTCCGATCAAGGGGCTGCTGCGCCATCGCGGCTGGCGGGTGAAAGAAGTGAGTCTGCCCTCGCTCCCGCAGGTTGCAGGGCGCAACATCGTCGCCCAGGCGGAAGTTGAAATTATGTGAGCCGCCGTAAAAACAGACAGACTGGGTGGAGCTCGCCTTCTCGTGTGCACAAGACGATGACGGTCTGGACGCTCGGCATTTAGCCGCTGAGGCAATTCCCAGTCGGTTCGCAGCGGGTAGCCGGCTTGAATTCAGTCCAGCCTCAAAGCGCGCCTCAACCCATGCTCCACCGGTGATTCATGCTCTAGCCCGTTCTACTGGAGATTTCCTTGGCATCTGATTTCATCATTGGCATTGATCTAGGCACCACGAATTCCGCCATCGCCTCCTGCGATACCGCGGACGAATCCGCGGAGATCGCGGTGAGCCCTGTCCCGCAGCTGGTGAATCCGAACGAAGTCGCGGACCGCACGCTGTTGCCGTCATTTCTCTACGTTCCCGGCGAGCACGATTTCTCCGCGGGGAGTGTCGCGCTGCCGTGGAACGCGAATCCGCAGTTCGTCATTGGGGAGCTTGCCCGCAAGCGCGGTGCCGAGAACCCTTCCCGCCTTGTAGCCTCGGCGAAGTCGTGGCTCTCGCATGCCGCGGTGAATCGCACCGCACCGATCCTGCCCTGGGAGGCACCGGAGGAAGTCACAAAGATTTCGCCTGTCGACGCCTCCGCGCAATATCTGCAATATCTGCGCACAGTGTGGGACATACAGCATGACGGCGCGACCTTGGCACAGCAGGATGTGCTGCTCACGGTTCCCGCGTCCTTCGATGAAGAAGCCCGCGAGTTGACGCGGCGTGCTGCCGAGCACGCCGGTTTCGAACGCGTCACTTTGCTGGAAGAGCCGCAAGCGGCGTTCTATGCCTGGTTGCAGAGCCAGGGTGATGCCTGGCGCAAACGCATCAAAGTAGGCGATCTGGTTCTGGTCTGCGACATCGGAGGCGGCACTACCGACTTCAGCCTCATCACGGTTAGCGAGCGCGCAGGCGATCTTGCGCTCGATCGCGTGGCTGTCGGCGATCATATCCTGCTCGGTGGCGACAACATGGACCTGGCGCTGGCGCGACTGTTGCAACAGAAGCTCGCCGCCGAAGGCCACAGCATCGACACCTATCAGTTGCAGGGGCTCTGGCATCAGTGCCGCGCCGCGAAGGAATATCTCTTCGAACATCACAAGGCGCAGAAGCAGGATGTCACGCTGCTCGGCAAAGGACGAAAGCTCGTCGGCGGTACCATCAAAACTGAGCTTTTGCGTGAGGAACTCGACCGGGTGCTGATCGAGGGTTTCTTTCCGCTGATCGCGAGCGATGAGATGCCAATGCGGCAGCGGCGCGTCGGCTTCCAGGAATTGGGCCTGCCCTACGCGGCCGATGCGGCAGTCACTAAGCATCTCGCACGTTTCCTCACGCAGCAGGTGCAGAACAGCCCTGAAGTGGCAAACATTCGCCGCGGCCGCAGCGGACTTGCGTGTCCGACGCACGTGCTCTTCAATGGCGGTGTGATGAAAGCGGCGGTTTTGCGCGAGCGCATGGTCGCCGTGCTCAATCGTTGGGTCACACAAGAAGGCTTTGAGGCGCTGGGCGCTGCACAGGTTCTCGACGCTCCCGATCTCGAGCACGCGGTGGCTCGCGGAGCGGCATATTACGGACGCGCGCGTCGCGGTCACGGCGTGCGCATTCGCAGTGGCGCATCGCGTAGCTACTACATCGGCATCGAGAGCGCGATGCCTGCCGTGCCCGGCCTCGAAGCGCCGATGAAGGCGCTGTGTGTGGTGCCGTTCGGGATGGAAGAGGGAACGGAGACGCAGATTGCCGGCCGCGAATTCGGCCTGGTCGTCGGCGAACTGGCCGAATTTCGCTTTCTCAGCTCGAGCGTGCGCAAGCAGGACCATGTCGGCGATCTGCTCGACAACTGGGCGGGCGAAATCGAAGAGCTCAGCCCACTTGAAGTTACGCTCTCACTCGACGGCCAGCGCGGCGCGGTTCTCCCCGTCCGGCTGGAGTCGCGCGTCACCGAGATGGGCACGCTGGAGGTGTGGTGCGTCTCTCGCGACGCCGCCCACCGCTGGAAGCTGGAGCTGAACATCCGCGAGAAGAGCGACCAATAGCAGCATAGAAATGAGCAGTTCACGTTACCTTATCGGCATCGACCTTGGCACCACGAACTCCGTGTTGGCCTACATCGACACAACCGCCTCAGACGAGATTCACGTCTTTGCTGTCGAGCAGGTTGTCGCAGCCGGTGAGGTGCGCACCATTCCAAGCCTTCCGTCCTTCCTGTATTTTCCCACCGAAGCTGAGCTTACGTCGGAGACTTTCACTCTTCCATGGGAGACGCACCCAAAGGCAATTGTCGGTGTGGCTGCACAGCAGCTCGGAGCCCTGGTTCCCGGACGGCAGGTCTCGTCGGCGAAATCGTGGCTCTGCCAGGACAACATGAATCCCACGGCGGCGATCCTGCCGCGTGAAGCCGAGCCGCCCGAGCCGACGATCTCTCCCCTCGAAGCATCAGCGCGTTACCTGATGCATCTGCGCGATGCCTGGAACCATACGATGGCACCCGATCGCGACACCATGGAGTTGCGGTTCGAGAAGCAGGACATCGTTCTTACCGTTCCTGCTTCCTTCGACGAAGAAGCGCGCGAGCTGACGGTACAGGCCGCGCACGATGCCGGCCTGCAAAATCTCACGCTCCTGGAAGAGCCGCTAGCAGCCTTCTACGCGTGGATCTCGGCACATGAGACCGAAGCCGTCAACTACTTACCCGACTGCGACCAGGTTCTTATCTGTGACATCGGTGGCGGGACGTCAGACTTCAGCCTGGTGCGTGCCCATACCAATGGCAGCGAGGTTCAGTTCGAGCGCACCGCCATCGGCGAGCACCTGCTGATCGGCGGCGAAAATCTTGATCTTGCACTGGCGCGCCGCGTGGAGCAGAAACTCAACACGAAGCTGAGTCTGCGCCAGCGCCATGCGCTGAGGATCGCCTGCTCGCAAGCGAAAGAACGCCTGCTGAGCGATCCGAGTATGGATCGCCTGCCCATCAATCTTCTCGGTTCGGGACGCGCAGTTGTCGGCCAGATGCTCACCAGCGAACTTACGCGCGACGAAGTTGTCGAACTGCTGATGAATGGATTTCTGCCGCTCACTGCCGCAAACGAAATGCCCGCACCCGTACGCACGAAGGGACTGCGCGAGGTTGGATTGCCATATGCCAGCGATCCGGCGATTACCAAACATCTCGCGGCATTTCTGCGCCGAGCAGCTGCTGCGAAGTGGACGCGGGCCTCGCCGGATATTTCTGCGGGAAGGGAACAGTTGACCGGCGAGATGGTGCGGCCCGATGCTGTGCTCTTCAACGGCGGCTTTTGCATTCCTGAGATCACCCGGCAGCGCATCGTGGAAGCCCTGGTCAAGTGGTTCGCCGCTGATACGAACTGGCAGCCAAAAGCTCTTAACGACGCGGAAAAAGCTGAGGAGGGCATGGGCAGCGCGGTCGCCATCGGCGCAGCGTATTACGGCCAGGTCCGGC
This sequence comes from uncultured Acidobacteriaceae bacterium, assembly GCA_963780495.1. GTDB lineage: Bacteria > Acidobacteriota > Terriglobia > Terriglobales > Acidobacteriaceae > Bog-257. The sequence continues at coordinate 92,617 of CAWACF010000004.1, read as the reverse complement.
GCGGCAAAGGGCGCCGCGTAAAGGCGGGCAGCGCGCGGACGTACTACATCGGCACACGCGCCGAAGGAGCCGCAATCTGTGTTTTGCCGGCGGGCACAGACGAAGGCACCACGCTGCCCGTGGACCGCGCATTCACCGTGCTGGCGAATCGTCCCGTGTCATTCAACCTTTTCAGCTCGACGGTCCGTCACGATGGGCACGGCGCGCTGGTCGATCTGGATGCCGCAGAGGTGCATCGGCACGCGCCGCTCACGACGCTGCTGCGCTATGGAAAGCGGCTCCAGGAAATGGAGCTCGCTGTGCGGCTGTCCGTCAGTTTCACCGAAGTTGGCACGCTGGAGCTGTGGTGCGAGTCGATAAGCTCACCGCATCGTTGGCGGCTGCAGTTTGAATTGCGCGGCAATCGCGATACCGGGGCCGCACCGCAATTTCCGAAATCGGTCCACGTCACAGAAGCTTCTGAGGAATCACTGGAGGCGGCAAGGGCGGCGATTCGCGCGACCTTCACTAGTCCGGGCGAAAGCGAAGCCCGCGATCCTGCAGCGCTTGCCGGAGAACTGGAAGAGTTGTTGGCATTAAAGAAAGAATCCTGGTCTCTGTCGCTTGTAAGGCGGCTCGCAGATAGCTTGCTCGAAGTCGCCGACGGTCGCAAGTTGAGCGCGCAGCACGAAGCGCGCTGGCTGAATCTCGCAGGGTTTTGTCTGCGTCCCGGTTTTGGCGATGCCGGCGATGCCCGTCGCATCGCATACATGCGCAAGGTGTACCAGGCTGGCGTGGCGTTCAACAGCAATCTGCAAAATCAAGTCAACTGGCTGGTACTTTGGCGGCGGATTACGGCCGGCCTCAGTGCCGCGCATCAGCACGAGATTCGCAGCTATCTTGGCGGAATTGGTATTGGTCGAAAGAAACCGGGCGCGCGACTCAATCCGCAGGTCGAGCGCGAGGCATGGCGGCTGCTGGCGAGTCTCGAACATCTCTCGGGGGCGACACGTGCGGCCTTAGGCTTGGAGTTGCTGCGTAAGCTGAAGAAAGAGCCGAGCGATGGTGCCTGGCTTTGGTCAGTTGGCCGCTTTGGCGCTCGCATTCCGCTGTATGGTCCCCTGACATGCGTTGTTCCGGCAGCGGCAGCAACAGAGTGGATCAAGGACCTTCTGGCATTAAGTGTGGTGACGCACGATACGGCGAACGCGATGGTTCAGCTTGGCCGTCGCACAGACGACCGCACACGCGACCTGGCGGAAGAAGTTACGAAATCAGTGATAGGCCAACTGGAGATCGCAGGCATTACCGACGACACAATTCTGCAACGGCTGAGGGAATTTATTCCACCCGACCGCACCGATGTGACACGCACGTTCGGCGAGCCGCTGCCGAAAGGACTGCATGTACAAAGCACGGCGGCTTGCCTCTCACCCGTCGCGGCGATTGCGGTGTGAGACCTTCGGCGTACGCTTGGCCGAGATGCCCGTTGGTCGAAAGCAACTTGATCGTCCCACCGCAACCGTAAACATGTCTTTTCCGACAGGACGAATTTTCGGCCGCCTTCTGTTGACAGGCAATCTTCCGGACCGCCAATCGAAGAATGTACCCCCCGCCTTCGCCCGGCCGAATCTAAGAAGGTCCCGGATGCCTCACGAGTCTGTGAGGACGACGAGCCGGAAGCGCTAGCCCTGGCCACTCGGTTCCACTCAAAGGAAACAGATTCGACTTCTGGGGCTTCCTCTCCCGAGCGGACTTTGCGACGCGAGGCTTCGCCATTTCTTTCCGAACGTCGTTGAGAATAGCTTCTGCCAATGCTCTATCCGGAGGTTTGCTGGTCATAATCGATGATTGCACGTTGCCCAGTCGGAAAACGGTCAATTGAGGACACCTCGAGGAAAATCGAATACTTACACGATCTTGGTTTCAAGCTCTTCCCAACGGGCATAGAGCTGGTTGAGGAGTTGTTCTGCACGGACCAGTTTGACCTGCGCCGAGAGAAGTTCGGCGGCATCACTGGCGATAGCGGGATCTTCGTAAGCGGCACGCGCCGCTCGGAGCTGTGATTCGGCTTCGGCAATGCGCTGCTCGAGCGTTGCATACTCGCGCGCCTCGAGATAGGAAAGTTTCTTCTTCGCACCCGGAGTCGCAGCCGCAGAGGCCCCATTCCCAGCCTCTTGTTCAACGGCTTTTGTAACTGTTTTGGAATCGCGCTGGCGCTCGGCCTGCCAGGCTTCCCATTGCGAGTAATCCGCGAAGCGCCCCGAGGTGCCCAAGCCGTCTAGGCCGACAACCGTAGTAGAAACTCGATCCAGAAGATAGCGATCGTGGGTTACCAGCACCATTGCACCCCGGAACTCGAGAAGACTCTCCTCCAGCACCTCGAGCGTGGGGATGTCGAGGTCATTGGTCGGTTCGTCAAGCAGCAGCACGTCGGCTGGCTGCAGCATGAGCTTGGCGATCAGAACGCGGGCGCGTTCCCCTCCAGACAGGCGCCCAACCGGCTGGTTCAGTTGCTCGCCTGTAAACAGGAACCGTGCCGCCCACGAGGCCACGTGGATCACGCGGTCCTGGTAAACCACCGAATCACTGTCCGGCGCGAGCGCACGCCGCAGGCTCACATCAGGATTGAGCGTGCGGTTCTGATCGAAGTAGACGATTTGCAGGGAATCGGCAGTGCGTATCTCCCCGGCCGCGGGTGCCAGGTCGCGCGAGAGCAGCCGCAGCAATGTCGTCTTACCACTCCCGTTGGGGCCGACCAGGCCGACGCGCATTCCGGCCGTAAGAATCAGGTCAAGATTGTGGAAGAGCGTACGTCCGCCGATATCGAAGCTGACATTTTCCAATTCAATCAGCCGTCGAGTTTTTCGATCGCTGGCAGAAAAATCGATAGCGGCAGTCGCGGTTCGGGTACGCGCGTTCAAGTCCGCCAGTTCGCCGATCAATTGATTCGCCTTGTCTATGCGAGCCTTTGACTTGGAAGTGCGTGCCTTGGGACCGCGACGCAGCCATTCAATCTCGCGGTGTACTCGATTTTCCAGAGCTTCCTGGTGTTTAGCCTGGGCGTGCAGGAATGCTTCTTTCTCTTCCAGAAGCTTGCTGTAATTACCGGCCACCCGCAGAAGTCCGTCGGGATACGCGCGGTTCAGTTCCACCATAGCCGTGGCCACGTTTTCGAGAAAGTAGCGGTCGTGGCTGACCACCACCGAAGCAAATGATGCCGACTGTAGCAACTCCTCAAGCCATTCGATGGCAGCCAGATCGAGATGATTGGTGGGCTCATCGAGCAGCAGGATATCCGGCTGCTGCACCAGGGCTTCGGCGATGGCGAGCCGCTTACGCCAGCCTCCGGAGAGCGATTCTGCTGCCACGCCGGTATTTTCAAACCCTGCGCGGCCCAGCGTTTCGGCCAACCGCGCTTGCCACTCATCGGTGGGCACGGCAGAGCGTTGCAGAGCGGCCTCAATCACAGAGCGCACCGTCTGGTCGGGAGCGAATTGCGACTCTTGCTCCACATAGCTGAGTCGAGTGCGTTTGCGTACTGCTACTTCTCCGCTGTCGGGCTCGATTGCGCCGGAAAGTATTTGCAGCAGCGTCGACTTGCCTGAGCCGTTTGGTCCGATCAGTCCGATGCGGTCGCCTTCTGCGATGGTGAAGGCGACATTCCGAAAGAGCGGCGTGGCGCCATAGCTCTTCGATATATTTTGTGCATTAAGAATCGGCGGCAAGCGGTACAGCTTCCTCTGAGGCTTCGCTTTCGAGCATAGCAGGGAACCGGCCGGATTATGCCGGTCTGTCACCCTGATCCGACCCTAGTGGTTCGGGGCCGATTTGCGACAAAGGTCGAGCGGTTTCAGGGAAAAGGTCAAGTCGTCGCTGGTGACGCTCCAAAATGTCCGGTCTGAATAAGAGTTACAGAGATCCGAGTCGTTGTCCGCTCCTTTCGATCGTGCCCAAAGGATTTTTTGCGATCCCAGATCCGCCCAATTGTGTACGAGCTCCTCGCCGGGGTAGTGATGCTCGAGATCGTACGAGACAAGAATCAGTTGCTTCCCAGGCTTGTCATTTAGCTGATGTTCAATCAAGCGCCGGTTATCCGGGAAGTTAAACACGGAATTCACCGCCGCGCTGGCTGTCTCGCGGGTGAGGCTCGTGATGAGGACGGTGAAACAGACAGCCAGAACGAAAGCTTGCTCGCCTGTCGTTCGTTGTTGCCACAAGTAGCGCAGGCCTTCGACTGCGAAAAGATAAACCGCCACGGTTGCGGGCGCCGAATAATGGAACATGGTATAGGTGCATAACGCAACGGCGAGTGCCATTGATCCTGCAGCGAAAATTGCGAGTCGTCCAGGCGTCTGACGCCAAAGGGACAGCACACCCACAATCGCCGGAAACGACAAGGCCAGACCGAAGTAGAAGAACCAGTTCGTTACCAGACGGGTCGCTTCGGTACTAATAATGCCGGCTAACGTCTTCGTCTGTTCGTAACCGTATTCTTTCCGGGTTACTTCATAGAACTTCTCAAACACCGGGTCGCGAAAGGTGAAATCCGATTTTGGTTTCTCCCAAAAAAACAAGGGAAGGGGTGAGTAGATGCGCTCATTCAGCAGGTGTGGCAGCAGTAGCGGATGGCCGGTTGTCCTCTCGTTGTAATACCCCATCCAGATAGCCCCCATCAATCCAATGGCGATGAAGGGCAGCAGCGTGGACCGCAGTTGCAACTCATGAGATCGAACGCCGACCGAGAGTTTGAAGGCAAAGTAAATCACCAGAGGAACCGAATAGGCGAAACCTTCATAGGGTCGGGAGGTCGCGAGCACCAGCAAGGAAAAGGCGAATAGGCACGTCAGTAGTACACGATTACGCGGCGAGCGCTGTTCCTGAAACAATCGAACCACGGCTCCAAGTGCCAATGCGCCGGCTGCCGCCGCCACTGAACCACCCCAGTATGAGTTCATCCAGTAGGAGAAAAGAGCCAGACGAAATACCGCGAATAATCCCCCCAGCAGGGCCCAGCCAGGAGGCACGAAGGCTTGTAACGTCCAGCAAATTGCGCCGCACAAAATCGCGGTGCTCAGATAGATCCCGACCCAGGGCTGGTGAAATATAACCTCACCGGCCGCCAGAACCAATCCCTGCGAAACCGGATATTTGGAATGATATGTAGGTGTCAAATTTACGTGAAAAGTCTCGAAATGCTGCCATGATGGGGGCGTCGGATTGGCAAGCCTGCCGTGAGCGAACGTGTCCCCCATCAGCAGGTAACTGTATTCATCATCGATACGGGGATAAGGTACGCCGATCCAAGGCAGCAGCAGCGCTCGACCGGCCAAAGCGAGCGTGATGACCAGCAGCACCGCATGCCAGTTGCTGGCTAGTATCGAACTCAACCAGCGTGGGCGGGGGATAAGTCTATGGAAGAAACGGAGAAACAGGAAGGCGAGTACGGTGATTGCCACCAGAAAGCTGGTTTCAACGGCGAGCATACGCAAGCCGTTAATCGGCACGTAACTCATCGACGGAGCGGATCCTCTGCTAGAGAATAGCAGAGCTCATTGAGTTTTCCCGCCCAACCAATAGGAAGGTTGCCCTAAGAGGCACGGTCTGCCGCGCACGAAGAGAAAGCAGGTAGCGGCGAACCGCAATCACGAACGAGCCGGACCAGGAGCGCCGACAAAAAACTTCACGACGACCAATACCACTGCCGCGCCAGCCAATATGATCTTGTTGTCGCTCAAGAACCGCAATCCCGCATCCGACAGGTTGGCCACGGTGCTGCGATTGGTGGCGATGGTCTCACGCAGGTCCATTCCGATGGCGAACACGGCATAGAGGAAAAACAGCAGCAGGCCGATACCGACCAGGAAAAGCAGCGTTGGCATTTCTTTTTTCATAGACGCACTCCCCGATCCGCTTGTAGAAAAGGTAGGTCCTAGGTTGGGCGCTGTCTATGGCGTTTAGGTTTGGGGTGTACCACGTACGAATTGGGGTAATTCCCAGCATCCAAGCAAGCATGTTAGTAGGATGAAGAAAGCCGATCTATTCCATTTTCAGGCTATCAAGGTGGTATGCCTCTCATTTTTTTCCATGGTTCTATTTGTTCACGATGCTCCTCAGGCCGCCTTAAAATCAGCCAAGTTGTCGGGAGTACCTGAGTTGCGAAGCGCATAAATCCTTCAATTTCGCAGGGCAATACGAAGGGGGTGGCCATCAATCTCATGGGTTCTGATTTCTCGGCGACTGCATTGGTATAGCGACCGGGCAATGGGATGCTGTCCGGCAGGATAGGCGGCTGTTCGCGATTGACTGCTTCTCCAATGTGCAAGGCGACGCGCGACGCTAAATGGAGTCGCATCGAGATCTCGCTCTCCAGTAATCTGTAATCGGCAGTCCGCCTTATTCTGGTCTGGCTGCAGTCAGACTTACGCGAGGCGACAGGTTTATGTCGTGTCTGGACACAGGCAGCGGCCCTTGACGGTAGAGAGTGCCGAGCACTAAGGTTCAGCTTGAGATTTGCCGTGCAGCTTATATGACATGTCGAACCTGGTTGACTATCTTTTAGATCTTGCGGCTGATCCTGATCGGTGTGCCCGCTTCAAGGCCGATCCCGAATCGGAAGAGGGATATACTGCCCTGAGCGATCCGGACAAATCAGCGATTGCGACTCGTGATCCGCGAAAAATTTCCGAGGCGATCGCCGATCAGAACCCGGATTCGGCAATTGTCCTGCAGTGGTTGCTCTCCGTGTTCAACGAATCAGGCGGCTAGTCTATGGCCAAGGGTAGCCTTATCGTCGTCGGCAGCGGCATTGCTGCCGTCAGACACGCCACACAGGAAGCCTGCTTCCACATTTCTCGCGCGGACAAAGTGTTCTTTCTTGTCGTAGATCCCTTGACCAAGGCGTGGATTCTCAGACTAAATTCAGCAGCTGAATCGCTCTCTACCCATCTCGTCCCAGGAAAGGACCGGCAACAGAGCTTTGACGAGATGGTCGAGCGGATGGCGGCGTCGGTTCGGGACGGGCATCGCGTGTGCGCCGTCTTTTACGGGCATCCTGGGGTATTTGTCCAGCCCTCGCACATGGCAATAAATCGCGTTCGCGCAGAAGGTTACGAGGCTGCCATGGTGCCCGGCATATCCACGGAAGACTGCCTGGTAGCGGATCTCGGCGTCGATCTGTCCCAGTCCGGATATCAGTGCTACGAAGCCTCGAACTTTATTGTCTGCGCCAAGCTCCCGGATGTGACTGCGGCCTTGATTTTATGGCAAATCGGAGTGATCGGGCAGGTGAAGTGCGGAGTAGGTTGGGAAAACGGCCTCCAGATCCTGACTGACAGACTCCTTTCCTTTTATTCGGCTGAGCACCAGGTGGCTGTATACGAGGCGGCGACGCTGCCCGTTTGCGACGCTGTGGTGCGAAAGACCCGGCTAAGCAGCCTTCCAGATTGTCCGGTCAGTCCCATCTCTACGCTCTTCATTCCACCCGCTCGCGAATCTAAACTCGATCCAGAAATGCTGGCGCAGCTTCAACTCGATATACGATAGATTTTACCTGCAAAATGAAGTACCTTGAGCTGTCGACTTTCGGTGTGACAGCCCTGTCTAGGAAGGAAACTTATGGCGAAAAATGCGAAGGACTTTATCGAGGAAGTTGGCCGCAACGCCGCGCTCCGGCAGGAAGTTTTTAAGCAATCGGGCGATGTCGTGCTCGGCCTTGCCAAAAAACACGGTTTCGAATTCAACAAAGAGGAACTGCATGATGCCCTGCGCGCGAAGCTGGGTGTTGCTCCCGTGCAGCCTGCGTCCGAGACCGAATCTTCCAATTGCGTAGTGGTCATCGTCGCAGCGGCCGCTCCAACAAAGTAAAGCCATAGTCATTTGAGCCTGACAACGATGCCGGAGGTGTTCTCCCGCTATCGTGTCCGAGGAAAGCTCGGGCGTGGCGGCATGGGAGAAGTGTATCTGGCCGAAGACCCATCCTTGCGGCGGAAGGTCGCGCTCAAGATCCTGCCCGCTGCACTTCAGGAAGACCCGGTTCGACGCCAGCGCTTTGTCCGCGAAGCACAGCTCGCTGCCGGTGTCGATCATCCCTACGTCTGCAAGATCTACGAAGCCGGAGAGTTCGATGGCGTGGCCTTCATCGCCATGGAGTTCATCGACGGCATCAGCTTGGCCGAACAGTTGCGATCGGGGCCACTTGGCCTTTCCGAGGCTTTGCGCATCTGCATCGAAGTCACGGAGGCTCTGGCGCGCGCCCATGAAGCCGGAATCATTCATCGCGACCTGAAGCCTTCGAACGTGATGCTGACGCGCGACGCGCACGTCAAAGTGGTTGACTTCGGCTTGGCCAGACATTTCGAGTTGAGCGAGGAACAGAACGCAACCGAAACCCTCCTGAGCAATCCGGGTTTCATCTCCGGCACCTTGGCTTACATGTCCCCCGAACAGTGCCGGGGCTGTAGTCTCGATCAGCGCTCCGACATTTTTTCGTTGGGCATCATCTTTTACGAGATGCTGACTGGAACGCATCCCTTCCGCCGGCATTCTCCGCTCGAAACCGCGATCGCCATCATGCACGATCAGGCACCCGCAATCGTCACCGGGTCGCACTGTCCGATCGGGGTGCAGCAGGTTGTGCAGAGGATGCTGGCGAAGTCGGTGGAGTTCCGCTATCAGACGGTGTCCGAGCTGATCCTGGCATTGCGAGCAGTTAGTGCGAAGCCCCATGAGTCGCTTTCGGATATCCGACCGTTGGGACCATCTATCGCCGTCCTTCCCTTTGCGAATCACAGCGGCGACAAAGAGAATGACTACCTCAGCGATGGAATGACGGAGGAGATCATTGTCCGTCTCGCCAAAATCTCCAGCCTTCGTGTAATCGCTTTGAGGTCCGTGCTGCACTTTAAGAACTCCGACAAGACGTTGGAGCAGATAGGGCAGGAATTGGGAGTCGGTACCGTCCTGGAGGGAAGTATCCGCTTCTTTCAGGGCCGGATCCGTATTCTTGTTGGCCTTGTCGATGTTTCAAATCTCTCCCAGCTCTGGGCTGAGACTTACGACCTTCGGGCTGCCGACATATTTGACGTTCAGAAGGAGGTTGCTGAACAAATTGCGTCTGCGCTGCGAGCCCGCTTTCCTGCAGGCCTGTCGGACTCCAGTCTTGCGTCGGTCCGCTTGCCGGACAACCTGGAGGCCTACCATCTGTACCTCAAAGGCCGCCATGCTATGGGGCACATTTCCCCGGAAGGTTTCCGTTCTGCCATCCAGCTGTTTCGGCGCGCGCTCGACCTCGATGCTACTTACGCTCGCAGCTACGCAGGGCTAGGCTTGTGCTATGCCATGTCCGGGCACCTCTCCTTCATGCCGCCTAAGGAAGCATTCACGCTTGCCAAGGCTGCGGCTGCCAAAGCGCTGGAATTCCAAGAAACCTTGTCTGACGCGCATTTGGCGATGGCGTTGGTTTACCTTTGGTACGAGTGGCGATGGGACGAAGCGGAACGGGAGCTTCGTTCGGCAGCAACCCTGTCTCCCAACGATCCGGACGCGCATTTGCTGCAAAGTATCTACTGGATTATTCAAGGCCAGTGGGAGCGTGCCGTGCGCGAGGCCCGCCGGGCAATGGATCTCGATCCGCTCTCCCCTCGCGTCAGCGCGATGGTCGGTTGGGTATTGTGTTTCGCTGGACAGATCGACGAGGGTGCCGCGCAACTACAGCGCACGTTGGACCTTGATCCGGGATATATCGTCGCCCAAGCGCTGCTGGGCGAGATCCACCTGCTGAAAGGCAATTTCGAAAAAGCAATCGAGATTTTTGAGCCATGGCCCTGGGCAAAGTCGCATCTGGCCACCGCTCGCGCCTTGTCTGGCGACACCGAGACGGCACATAAAATGCTGGCAGAGATTAAAGCGCCGGCCCAAGCAGGCTATCAGTCACATTACGACATTGGGATGTTATGTCTGGCCCTGGATCTGTTGGAAGAAGGTTTCGATAATCTGGACGAATCGTTCGACGAACGCGATCCAAAGCTTGTTTTCCTCCGCCCGGTAGTCGAAGTCACCCCGCACCTGCAGTTTCTACGCCAGCATCCGCGTTACCTACGGCTGGTGGAAAAAATCGGCTACCGGCCGGCGGCAAACTGACGCCCAATGCTGCGCCTCGATCATCTTCCTGATAATGATTGGTTGGCTTTGGCGCCCGCTGGAGCTGTCGCTAAAGTCTATCGCCACGGTACCCATCGCTGCGTAGATCCACGTCAGACGCTGGATCGAATAGAGCCCCATTTAGCCAAGATGGGCATCACGCGAATTGCCAATATCACCGGCCTGGACCGCGTCGGAATTCCGGTAGCGCTTGCCTGTCGTCCGAATTCGCGTTCTCTGTCCGTCTCGCAAGGGAAGGGAGCGACGCTCGATGCAGCTAAGGCTTCCGCCGCGATGGAGTCCGTTGAGCTGTATCACGCCGAAAATATTCGCCTGCCATTAAGGCTGAGTAGCTACGAAGAGCTGCGGAGCATGGAGCGAGTTGTCGACGTTGCAGAGCTACCCCAAGCCAAGGATGGCCTGTTTGACAAGCATCGTCGCTTGCTATGGATCGAAGGATACGATCTTCTGCACCACGAAAAAATGTGGGTCCCTTACGAGATGGTGAGCACTGACTTTACCCTGCCATTCCCCGAAGGGTCCGGTTGTTTTCCTCCCAACTCCAATGGCCTGGCGTCCGGTAACAATTTGTTGGAAGCCGTCAGCCATGGGCTTTGCGAAGTTGTGGAGCGTGACGCCATAACCCTATGGGCGTTGCGCAGTGCGGAGGAACGCAATCAGACCGAACTCGATCTCAATACCGTAAACGACGCTTTGTGTCGCGATTTGTTGGAAAAGTTCATCCGCGCAAAGGTCACGGTGCGGGTGTGGGACGTCACCAGCGATGTGCAACTTCCATGTTTCCGCTGTGTCATTGACGAGAGCAAGCAGGATCCAGTGCACTTTGGCTACTCGGGCCGAGGATTCGGCTGCCATCCCAGCCGTGCGATCGCTTTGGCTCGTGCCCTGACCGAAGCCGCTCAGGCGCGGCTCACCTACATTGCAGGATCGCGCGACGACGTTTCCCGCTCCGGCTACGAGCGGATGAGGAATTTAAAGCCGCCATTGCCTGCGCCCGATCTCGAAGTGCAGGAGAAGAGTGACTATTCTGCGGTTCCGGACTGGGATGGGCAGACTCTCACGGACGACCTCGGTCGCGAACTCAATTCGCTGACCGCTTGCGGGATCAATCGCGTGATCGTGATCGACCTTACCCACGAGGAGTTTCAGATTCCGGTCGCAAAAGTCGTCATCCCAGGGTTAGAAGGTGTCATCTTTGAAGCAGACTACTCGCCCGGCGCGCGAGCAGCTCGATTGCCTAAGCCGCAATGAACGTCATCATCTTCACTGGTCCTACATTGTCGGAGGAGGTCGCGCGACCTGAGTTGGAGGCGACATATCTGCCGCCTGCGGCCCAGGGAGACGTCTATCGCGCCGCCATCGCGCGCCCCGTCGCCATCGGCATTATTGACGGCGTCTTCGATCAGGTGCCTTCGGTCTGGCATAAAGAAGTTCTCTGGGCGATGAGCGAAGGCATCCACGTCTTCGGCTCCGCCAGCATGGGCGCATTGCGGGCGGCTGAATTAGCAGCATTCGGCATGAACGGCGTTGGCGAAATCTTTCGTGCCTACCAGAACGGCACCCTCGAAGACGATGACGAGGTTGCCGTGATTCACGGAACCAGAGAAGACGGCTTTTGTGCACTCTCGGACGCAATGGTGAACATTCGGCAAACTCTACTGCGCGCCGAGGCGGAAGGCGTGCTCAGTCCATCCGCTCGTCTTGGCTTGGAGCGTATCGCGAAAGAGCTTGGTTATCCGGAGCGCTCCTACGTCCATGTGCTGGAGTGTGCCGGCCAATCGGGATTGCCGGTCTGCGAACTCGAAGCCTTTCGCAGCTGGCTACCGGAAGGAAAGGTCGACCAGAAGCGTGAGGACGCACTGGAAATGCTGCGTGAGATGCGCAGGGCCATTAGCGTAGGCCTGCAACCTAAGGTCGTGGATTATAAGTTCGAGAACACCGTTGTCTGGAACTCCCTCGTCAACTCGGCGGGCTTCCTCCACGGGGAGGGTAGCCGCCTCGGCGAGCTCTCCACCGACGAAGTCCTGGCTGAGCTGTGGGCCGATCCGGACCTGTGTCTTCAGGCCTACCAGTACGCCGCCATCCGGCATCTGGTTCAGCAGGCAGCCCGCCTCAGTGGCATTAAGCTATCGCAGGAGAAGATCGCTGCCGTCGAAGCAGCCTTCCGCGCTGACAGAGGAATCGGGGAACAACCAGAATTTGACCATTGGCTCGATCGTCACCACATGACCTTGGCCGAATTCGCGGAGATGGTGAAGCATGAAGCTCTGCAACACGAGTCTTCATTGGCGCCCGCTCCTTTCCCACACCGCTGGATGGTCGACTGGCTCCGCGTTAGCGGCCAATTCGATGCCATTGCGTCGGCCGCCTCTGCGAAGAAAGAGGGAAAGGCGGATTCCGTCCCGCTCAACACTCAGGATCCGGAGGTCACGACGGAAGCGTTACTGGCATGGTATGTGGAGCAACTAGCTTCGCCCAACGGTAACGCCTCATCCCGGGTGACGTTGCCGTACCTGCGTAAGGATTGGGAAGCTTTTCTGGCTTCAATCGTGAAGCAGCACCGCTTTGCGCGCGGCTAGCCATCGGCAGACCGGCCAATCCGCCAGGGAAACTAGCTCAAGAGTTCCACATCGATAGGTCACGCCCAATCATCATTTGAAGGGTTTCAACCTCTGGCCAGAACAACTCCTTAATTCTCTTTCTAGCGGAACATGACACCTCCGGGAACGGTGCTCCATTGCCCAGAAATGCTCTTCTCAGTTGAGACTCCCGCACACGCGCAACAAAATTATCGAGATTTCGCGCTTTGCACCAATCAGCAACCGCTGTAGCCGTTCGGGTCACGAGGTAACTCCGTGGCTCGGTCATTCGCTCCGATGAGTGGACGTGACGCAGGTCGGCCTCTGAAAGGATTCCTCCCGGAATGTCGAGGAACGTGAACAGTCGATCCATATATCTCTGGGGCGACACGCAGAGGTCGTCGTAGAGCGTCACTAATATCTGGTCGTCCGAAAATGCTTCCTGCCATTTCTGAAGGTAGGTGGCATACTGGGCGGAAGCCAGTAGCTCCGGGTCGCATGCGAGAGCTTCCTCCAGACTGCAGCGAAGCAGACCGTAAGCGCGCTTAACCCGGTAGAGCGACACAATTCGGTGAACCGGGTTTCTGAAAATAAAGATCAGCTTGGCGCCGGGAACGGTTTGCGCAATGCCTTCACGAGCCGCAGCCGAGGCGAAATAGGTTGGGGCTACCTCTCCGGTCGGACATTCCGGTCGGATCTTCGGAAAATGTCTGAGATACCAGTCGACTCCGCGGTGAAAATGGCAATCGAAGAAGCGGGTCTCCTTAGTGGGAGTCGGCAGATTTGCGTATCGCTGCAGCACCAGATGGATCCAACTGGTGCCGGTCCGAGGAGGCCCGACCACAAAGAACGCAGGAAGTTGAACCGGATACGCCTGCAATCTGGCCGTCGCCAACTCAGTAGCATCGGCACACGTCACTACACCCTCCGATCGCTCCAGCAGGGTCGAGCGCCATCAACCGTCACCCTCACCCCCACTAGTACAGTAATGACCGCTCCACTCGCCCAAACGACATAGGCGTGGTAAACCGCAACTCCCAAACAGATGAATCAAAGTTCATGCCCGTTGCCCGGTCGGATCACTCTTATCGAATAAAAGGGCCGTATACCACCCAGATCGACCGATTTGTCGCAGAACGGCGTACCGCGGGCACGATTCAGATGCGGAAACGCACCGGCGTCAGGGGGGACTCAGGTCGGCGCGTGACAATGCTATACAAGACAGGTAGGACCAGGGCTTCGTCAGTTACCCGACAACCGCGATATCGGAGTCGGCGCTCTTCGCTTTCCTGCCCAATACAACACTGCGCCACTGCCAAAGAGCACCGCGCTGAGCAAAATGGTTTTTGCCACGGCCAAGAACTTATGGGGCTCGCTGGCATCAGGAATTGCCGATGCCACAATCACCAGGGTGGTCGCGACAAATCCCAGAATTCCGATAAATGTCGCGGCCGGCTTGCCGCCGGAGATGCGAAGCACCTGCGGTTCCGCGGGCTCCGCCTGGAGGCGTACTAAAGCGGCGAACATGAAGAGGTATGGTACGAATGTCGTGATAACAGTCATGCTCACCAGCATTTGATACGCCCCTTGAACCGTGCTTCCCAATTGACCGAGTAAAACAAAGATCATCGAGCAGACGGCTTGAACGATCAGCGAGACGTGCGGTGTCCCCCACCTGGGGTGGAGTCTCCCGAAAGCAGGCGGCAGATAACGGTCGATCCCGGCCACAAAGGGCAGGCGTGACATCGCTGCCAGGTAGGCGCTCACTCCGCCGAGATTAGCGATACAGATCAGGAGCGCAACCGCGGGCGCCAGCCCGTACCAGCCAATCTGCGCGCCCCGGCTGGAGAGTGCCTGCATGATGCCCTCCAGCCCATTGAGCTGCTGGTGCGGCAGCAGAACCAGCATCGCAATCGTGCCCAGCATGTATCCGGCGGTGATGAGCACACCGGCAATTAGCAGCGCGCGGGGAATGGTGCGACGAGCCTCCCTGATTTCGCCGCCCAGGCAAGAGGCCGATTCGGCTCCCGTGAATCCGGACAGCAAGGCTGCCCAAAGCCAGGCGTTGCTTAGGCTGAGCGTGGGTCGTAGTGACGCCGGATCGAACCTGGTCGCCGAGCCCACCTTATGCCATGCAATCGCGGCTGCTATACACAGCAGGCCGGCAGGCAGAAATGCTCCAATAGCGCCAAGATTGTTCAGCCATTTGCCAACGCCCAGGCCGACAATGTTCAGCACGAGTGCCAGAGCTAATCCGCAGAACGAAAACACGATGAAGAACGTTGGATTTCCCTGCAGTGCCTTTCCCTTATTTCCCACGACGTACAGGGCGTTACTGGCCGCGAAATACAGAATGGCAGGGAAGTACGGCAAATTGCTCATCCAGTAGGTCCAGCCAGTCAGGAAGCCGCTGAAGTCGCCGAAGGCGTGCTTGCTCCAGACATACATGCCGCCTTCCTGCGGATAGCGCGAGGACAATTCCATCACGCACAGAGCCAGCGGAATGAAAATCGTTATCAACCCGATCAGCCACACTGTGAGAGAACTGGGGCCGGCTGCCGCAGCCACCGCCACCCAGCGCAGGCTCAAGGTCGTGACCACATAAAACATCACCAGATCAGAAAGTCCCAGCACGCGCCGTTGCTGCGGTTCATGCTGCAGGGGAACTCCGGAAGACCGGTGCCGATCGAGGGTTGTGGCTTCGTCAGGCTTGGACATGATTGGGGTAGTGAACAAGGGAACACGCCCATCGCCCCACGTCAACTGTTTTGCGCATTCGGTAATGGCGTAGTTCCGGATTGGCGGCAACACAGAGCCTAAGATCGCATACCACGCCTTTCAAGTTTACGGGTGCTACCCTTAGCCTAGATAGGGAGGGGAGCTGCATTGTGAGAAAAGCCGCGAAGCAGTTGCTCACGATGATCCTCATTGGCTGCGTGCACGCTGGAATTCTTTTTATTGTGTACGGGAGAAGATGGTTGGCTTACTGGCCGTACTACGGTGCGGCCTACATTTGGCTGCTAGTGCCATCATGCGCCGCGTTCTATCTGTATTACTTTTCGCTTTCAAGGGCAGGTATTGTGGCGGAACCTTACAGGCGGGGAAAGTTGGTGACGATTTCCACTGCCGCGACTCTAATGTCCCTTTATGTGGGCGTTTTCTTCAGCTTCAATATGTACGGTACATAACGAATATCAGGCCACATTCGACATGCAGTCAGAACCCGGTCGCGTCACCGCAAGCCGGAAACTGCACCACCACCGCGCATCCCCGCCTGCTATCATTTGGCCGCTGGCCGCGGTTGCGAGCGAACGCAAATGGATCCTTCTATGAACGAACTGCTCGGGCTTTACGACGATAAAGCTCCCTTGGAGCAGGCACACACCATTCCGGCCGCCTGGTATACCGACGAGCGCTTGGCAGAACTCGAACGGCAGAATGTTTTCAGCCGAACCTGGCAGCCGGTCGCACGAGTCGACCAAGTCTCCCTGCCAGGCCAATACGTGACCGTGGAACTGGCGGGCGAGCCGCTGCTGATTGTCCGAGGTAACGACCAGAAACTTCGTGCCTTCTTCAACGTCTGCCGGCATCATGCCGCCGCCGTCGCAACCGAAGAGCAGGGCACGACCAACCTTCTTCGTTGTCCGTATCACGGATGGAGTTACGGCCTGGACGGCTCCTTGAAAGGAGCTCCGGAGTTTGAAGGAGTTTGCGGATTTGACCGCTCCCGGAACGGCCTCGTACCCGTGCGACTGGAGACGTGGGAGCAATTCGTTTTTGTGAATCTTGATCCACGGGCACCGTCGCTGACCGAATCTTTGGGCGGATTGGTGGAGCGTATTGCGCCCTTGAACATCGGCGCACTTCACTTTTTCGAGCGGCGAATCTACAGCCTGAAGTGCAATTGGAAGGTCTTTGTCGACAACTATCTGGATGGCGGCTATCACGTGCCCCATCTGCACAAGGGGCTGAACAGTGTTCTCGATTACAAGCACTACACCATCGAAAACGACGAGCGTTACTGCCTGCAATCAAGCCCCATGTCGCCCTCGGATGACGACCCTGCGACGGCGGCGACTCGTACGGGCGATCGCGCGTGGTATTTCTGGCAGTATCCCAACTTTATGATGAACATCTACCACGGCTACATGGATACGAATCTGGTATTGCCCGACGGAGTCGACCGCTGCTCGGTGATCTTCGACTTCTATTTCGCAGATGTTAGCGAATCTGCCGCAGACCGCAATCGGCAGAGTGTTGCCGTCGGCGAGCGTGTCAACGATGAAGATGTCGGAATCTGTGAGGCCGTGCAACGTGGTCTGCACTCGCGCGCCTATGGAGCAGGACGTCTGTCGGTGCGCCGCGAGGGAGGAGAGCACCTCTTCCATCGTTTACTCGCGGCTGATCTGAAAAGAATTTAGCCTGCCCTCCCTGTTCAAACCGTGATACTGATAGCGTTCTGAAAGATTTACATCTGCCATTGACTCACCGCCCGAAACTTTTTATCACTCTCCCCTTGACAGCTTAGGAGAGCTGTGTCAATCTCCTAATCCTCTTAGGAGAGAGAATGACCGATCAAGCCCAATTGCTTCCCGGTACCCTGGATCTTCTTATCCTGAGGGCCGTCTCCCTTGGACCCTTGCACGGGTATGGCGTCCTGCTGCGTATCGGACAGATCTCAGGCAATGCTCTGCTGATCGAACAAGGCGCTCTCTATCCCGGACTGTTCCGGCTTGTCCGCCAAGGCTTGCTCAAGGCGAGCTGGGGCACCTCAGAGAACAACCGCCGCGCCAAGTTTTACGAGCTCACCGCCGCCGGACGCAAACGCCTGCGGGAAGAGACCCAGAACTGGAATCGGCTCGCGGATGCCATCGGAGCGGCTCTGTCCGCTCAGCCGGAGGAATTATGAAATTGCAAGTTCCGGAAGCGATGACGATACAGGCGCGGCTCCTGGGTTCGTCGCCACGATTAGGAGCCAGGGTTGCAGGAGTGCTTTACTTCGTGAGCCTCCTGACCGCTGCATCCGGTGAACTGCTCCTTCGTGGCGAGCCGAGCATCGCAGCAGGCTTGATCGCGGTCGTGGGCATGGCCGCTATGACGCTGCTCGTCTATGCCGTATTCAAGTGTGTGAACAGAACGATCTCTGGACTCGCCGTTGTCTTCAGCCTGATCGGACTGACCTTTGAAGGGCTTCGGCTGAATCCTCGAGGGGTCGATATAGCCTTGGTCTTCCATGGTTTCTACTGCCTTGGGATTGGGTATCTCATTTTCAGGTGCCGTGCTCTTCCACGATTCTTCAGCATGTCGATGGTGTTGGCGGGCTGCGCGTGGCTAACGTTTATTTCACCCGGTCTTGCCAACGTTCTGTCGCCCTACAACCAGGCTGCCGGTGTACTTGGGGAAGCAGAGGCCATGCTGTGGTTCGTGGTGAGCGGCTTGAGCGCGCGGCCAGGAAACCTGCCGGCTAGCGCGCTGGGAGTATGGCGATGAAACTTCTGGCGTATTTCCGTTCGCTTGCCGTCAATTTGTTTGATCGTTCCCGCGCTGCGGATGACACGGATGAAGAACTGCGCTCGCACATACAGCACCGTGCGGACGACCTGGTGCGTTCCGGCCTGGATCGCGTCGAAGCCGAGCGCCGCGCGCGTATTGAGTTCGGCGGATATGAACGCGTCAAGGAAGAATGTCACGAAGCGGCCGGCGGAACGTTCATCGAATCGGTGGTGCACGATCTGCGCTACGCTGCCCGCACCCTGCGCAAATCGCCTGGCTTCACTGCGGTTGCCGTAGTAACACTTGCGCTGGCAATCGGCGCTAACGCTGTTGTGTTTGCAGTCATGAATGCGCTGATCTTGCGGCCGCTCAACGTTCCTCGGGCGGAGAGTCTCTACGCCATCGAGCGGCGGGCCAGTTTCATTGATCCCTCACAGTCCTATCCGGACTATCTCGACCTGCGGGATCGCAACCGCAGCTTCGACGGCCTCGCCGGATTTACCATCGCTCCGGCCGGGCTGGACACGGGTGGCGACGCCAGCAGTGTGTGGGTAACAGAAGGAACCGGAAACTACTTCGACGAATTGGACATTCGTCCGTATCTCGGCCGATTCTTCCATAGCTCCGACGAGCATGGACCCAACAGCGCTCCTTACGTTGTGCTCGGGTATGCCTATTGGCATAGCCATTTTCAAGCTGACCCCGCCGTGGTGGGTCGTACCGTTCAACTCAACAAGCATCCTTACACCGTACTCGGCGTGGTGCCGCCGGACTTCCACGGCACCTTGCTGTTTTTCAATCCTGACCTGTACGTGCCGATGGTGAATGGCGAGCAGGTCGAAGGAGTGAACGAGTTGAACTCCCGCCGCGAGCGCTGGGTATTCATGGTGATGGGGCACCTAAAGCCGGGAGTAAGTCCGCCCCAAGCGGTTGCCGACCTCAACTCGATCGGCTCTTACCTGGAGAAAACTTATCCGAAAGACGACGGCAACATGAGTTTCTTGCTAGCGCGTCCCAGCCTTTACGGCGATTATCTTGGCCGTCCCATGAAGGCGTTTTTCACCGGGTTGATGTTACTGGCGGCGCTCATTCTACTCGCAGCATGTGCGAACCTGGGCAGCCTGTTCGCCGCACGCGCCGCGGATCGGTCCCGCGAACTCGCTCTACGGCTCGCCTTAGGTTCGACGCGCCGCCGCATCGTAAGGCAGTTGTTTACGGAAGCGCTGCTGATCTCGTCTATCGGAGGCGCCGTTGGGCTTTTGGGCAGCATGGCACTGCTGCGTGCGCTGAGCGCCTGGCAGCCCGTGCCGAGATATCCCATTCACGTGCCGGTGAACCCGGACGACAAGGTTTACGCAGTTGCGTTGCTGTTGACTCTGGTCAGCGGATTTCTCTTCGGTGCCGTGCCGGTCAGGCAGGTGCTCCGCACTAATCCGTATGAAGTCGTCAAGGCAGGCGCAACTGCCGTCATTGGCCGCCGCATTACCGCCCGAGACATGTTGCTTGTCGTGCAAATTACGATTTGTGCCGTGCTCGTCACTGCCTCAATGGTCGCGGGCCGAGGACTGATCCGAACCATGCACAGCAACTTCGGCTTCGAGCCGCGCAACGCCATGCTGGTCGACACCGTCCTGAGCATGGGAGGCTATAGCGGCGACAAAGTGCCGAACATGCAAAAGCGCATGAAAGACGCCTTGGAGACGATACCCGGCGTGCAGTACGTGGGAGTCATCGATCCGCCGCCGCTGCATGAGAGCTGGAATCCTGCCAACGTCTTTAGCGATAGTACGACGGACCTGAGGCCTTCGAACGCTGTTACAGAAGCCATCCTGTACAAGATTTCTCCCGATTATTTTGCAGCAGCGGGCACGCCTCTGCTATCCGGACGCGACATAACCTGGCACGACGATCAGGGCGCTCCACGAGTCGCAGTGATTAACAAGGAGTTCGCGCACAGAATCTTCGGTTCCGTCTCCGATGCGATCGGGAAGTATTACAAGATGCCGGACGGCACCCGCACCCAGGTTGTCGGCATCGTGGAAGATGGCAAATACACCAGCGTATTCGAAGATCCGCATCCAGCAATGTTCTTGCCGATTGTACAATCGCCGTCGCCGGAGACGTTCCTGGTGCTGCGGTCGAATCGCGATCCCGTGCAACTGGCGGCGGAGATCAAAAGCACGCTGCGGCGGTTGGATCCGGGCCTGCCTTTCTACATTCAGACCTGGAACAAGAAGCTGGACAGCGTTATGTTTGGGCCACGAGCTGCGACCATGTCGCTGGCGGTGCTGGGCGTGTTGGGCGCGATGCTGGCAATTACCGGCATCTTCGGAATGGCCGCGTACTCCGTCAGCAAGCGGCTTAAGGAACTCGGGATACGTATCGCTCTGGGAGCACAACGGCAGGAAATTCTGCAGGCTGCTCTGGGACGCGCCTTCAAGCTGCTGGCCTTCGGCTCCGCAGTAGGTTTGCTTCTCGGAATTCTGGCCAGCCGAGTATTGGCCTTCATTGTGTTCTTAGGCACGCCTCGCGACCCTCTAGTTTTGGGTGCGGCGGTCTTGAGCATGCTTTTGCTGGGACTGCTGGCGACCTGGATCCCGGCTCAACGCGCGCTGGCGATCGATCCCTTGCGACTGCTCCGCGAGGAATGAACGATCGAGTTCGCCTTCGAGCGGAGCCCGTGCGCGACCTTCAGGCCTCGGGTAGTCTCGTGGGCACACACGGAAAGCGAAGGGCGATGACGGCTGTTCGAGTGGTTGATTCGCCTTAGCTACATCATCTTCATCTTCGTATAACGCTGCAGGTCTCCGCGAAAGTAATACAGGGTGTAAGCCACTGCGGCGATGCTGCCCAACAGAAAAAGCTTGCCTCTCATTTTGCTGCTCCTTTTTGTTCGCTAGGCAGCCGATACCCGGCTGCGGCCCTTGCTGATTAACTCATCCACCATGCGGACAGCTTCCTCTACCGCCGCGCTCACCGGTTCGCTCAAGCCCGTGTTTCCATCCGGGTCAGGCTCAAGGCGTGCCGGTTCGCATCCCACCACGAGCATCCGGCCGACCTTCCCGCCCAGCGCGCTCACCAGTTGCAGCACGGCGACGGGGTTCATCGTATGAGCATCAAGCGATGGCGGTACCTCCTCGCTCTCAGGGAGCTTTGGCTCCAGCAGGTACAGCGTCCCAGGTTCACCTCCACGCGGCAGAGCGTCGATCAGGATCACCAGTGCCCAATTTTCCATCAGTGCATACGCCAGATCGTAGCTGCGAATGCCATAGTCCATAGCCACTACCCAGCCGGGAAGCGAGCGCAGCGCCAAGCGTTTCAGCACCTCCACGCCGAAAGCGTCGTCGCCGAGGAAAATGTTGCCCACCCCGGCCACCAGCACCTTATCGCTCATGCGAGAGTTCTCCGTTCAGCCCCAGGGGCTCGACTTCTTCAGGCGAAAAGAAGAAGCGGTGTCCGGGCTGTCGCAGCATTCCAAGGTCACGACCCGGATCGTCTTCCAGCACGACAGCCAGATGAACGTGATCGTCGAAGTCGCTCTCGATTGCCTCAACGATGGCGACCTTGCCCTTCAACGCCATGTCCATGATGTCGGCGCTCTTCTGCGGCCACAGCCGCACGCGATCTCCGGCTCTAACTTCGACCCCAAACACGGTGACGCTTTCCAGCCGCGCGTTTTCCGGCTCCTGCTCCCAACCCATGGTCATTGCTCGCTCGCCGGACGCATGCTGCGGATCGTTCCATGGGTTTTTGTAAGCTGCTCGCGCGCACTCTCTTCGGTTCGCTGCAGCAAACTGCGGACGCGCTCGTCGCTGCCCCGTATCTCCTTCTTTTCTTCATCGGTCAAGGTCATCACGCGCAGTGTCAGCATCTCGTCCATTTCGGTTGCGTCATAGAAGTCGCCGGCACTCTCGGGTGCGACCTGCGGATAGTCGTATAGCACGATGGGAGAGCAAAGAAGCATGTCGGGTTCGCCCTCCGCTCCGACCAGCACGGGAAAATTGCCGACGTTATTGCAGCCCTTCACCTCCTCGCGAAGATCCTCCGGCGCATCGAGGAGAGAAATGAATTCGCCGCCCTCGACCGCCAGGATGGTGTGCGCCGATAGAAACGAGGAGAGCAATACGGAGTCGCGATCGGTTGCATATGCGGGTAGAACTGTCGTGTTCTCGACATCGATGCTCAGCTTCATGATGTCGTCGTGAAGCAGCTTCCAGGAGACCAGGATCGTGCCCTGGATCTCGTCCTGCGAACGAGTCAATTCGGCTGCGACTTCTCCATTCATCGCGCGCAGGGACTCCGAGTCATTCAATCCGTCGAAGCTGAACTGGAAGAATTGCTCCAGTTCATCAGACGGCGTGACATCGAATTCCACGGAGCGCTCCACCCCTTCATCCCAGGGTTCGACCAGTTCTCCATCAACGATGACCGAGGCTGCCGGCTCCAGATGTCCGTCCACCGCTCGCAGCACCTCTTTTGCCAGCAGATGAAGGAACCTGAGCTGAACATGAACCACCGTCTCGCCGGTCAGTTTCAGCAGGCACTCGGAATGCATACGCGAGCGCTCGGTTCCTCTCTTGACCTCGTCGTACTTTGGAGGATAGAGAATGCCAAAGCTCCAGCGCTGCCGATTCTTGATCGCCGAGGGCCGGTAGGGATACAACATGTAGCCTTCGTAAAGCACCGCATTAGCGACCTTCATAGCCAGCTCGCGATTCATGATTTCACCTCGGCCGTAAGCCCGAGCATACGCTCGATTGTCTGCTCCCAGGTTGCGATACTGTGGCGCGCCTTGTACTCTGCGACGCGATCAAAGACGTCTCGCTGCAAGCACAGCCAAGCCACATTAGGATAATGAAGATCCATCATCTGTTTCCAAACCGTGATGGGCAATCGGTAGCTTGCGTCGCGCTCCCAGGGAATCTGTGCAATCTGCATGCCCATGCGACCCTTGTAGAATATGGTTCCGCTGAACAGAAGAGTTATCGGTAGGTCGCCATTTTCCAAGCCGTAGAGGTACTTGGTGACGGCCACGTTGAAATCAAAGGTACAGGGAACCGGAACCTCGATGACCGCGCTTCCGGTAAAGCTGGAGACATTCACGTTCGCGTTGGTCCACAGCAGCGGATGCACTGACTTGCTCCAGCGCTCCGGCTCACCAAACAGCTCTTTCAGATGCTCCTGCTCCGTCGCCGTATAGCGGCGCCGCACCGGCTCAATCTGCACCTGAACGCGCAAGGCGATAGAATGCACCGGCTCCGGTTCTGAATTCGCGATCCTCACCTTAAAGGACAGCTGGGGAATCGCCGCATTCGCAGGCGCCGAAACTTCGTCTACCTGAAACTGCAGATCAGGCAAGCTCTCCTCCGCAGCGGCGATCCAACTCTTCAAAGAATTTGTCGATGGCGTCCCAGACTTCTGAGCCGCCTGAAAGACCGTGCCAGCGAGTTCGAATGACGCCAACCAGCCGGAAGCAGTGATCGATTGGAGCACGATAATAGCGTGGCTGGCCTGAGATGCGGTTGACCAGGAGAGCCTCCACGTCGGCTTCGAACTTTTTCAGGATAGGATTATGCTCAACGACCGAGTTCCAATACTCGAAATCGAGCGAGGATTCCATCGCGCCGCCGGGACTCGGATACTGAGCGATGACCCGGCCGGCTTCGCTGTTGAAAACGAAGTAGGCGAGGTTGATCGGAATCAGCAGGCTCTCCCACTCCTGGTCGTCCATTTGGAAATTGTCGAGACGGTAAATGTCGCGAGGGATACGGCTGAAGCGTTGGCGGGCATTGCCATTGAAGAGAATCGCGCAGGGGTCGCAGGCACAGGTCACACGGCGCTTATCGAGCTCCAGCAGATGCTGGTGCTCCGGACCAAGCGGAGCCGCACACAGCTCGCATTTCTCCAGCACTGCACGCGGCTTGCGGACAAACTGCCGCAGCGTGGCGATCGAGCTGCGTCCAAGCTTCTCAGACATTGTGCTCATGATTTTCTATGAGGCCTAGGGCCCTAAAGACAGGTGAGCGGAGCGGCCCGTAGCCGTCACCTCACCAGATGCTTCGCATCTTCAGTGCACGGAAATAATAAACCTAAGCCGGCGGCAGATGCGGCATACGCGGATCGATCGGACCACGCTTGTCGGCGTTGATGCCCGTAGAATCCCGTGCCGTGCGGCCGTGCCCTTCGCGTCCCGCCTCTTTCTTGCCTTCATAGGCCCACTCTTCACCGCGTTTCGTTCCGTTGGTGTGCGCATCAATGTCACGCGGGGGATTTTTCATAGCTCTTCTCCTCTCTTACGGCAGGCTGAATCATGTCAATCGGAAGAAACGCAGAACTGGTAGAAGCCACACCATCGGCTACAACTTCGATGACCTCTGGTGCGGCTTCCCGGATTGCCTGCTCGACGATTTGCTTAAGCGCGTCGGGTGACGAATGGCAGCCATTGCTGGAGCTGCTGATCGACACACGAACCAGGCCGTCGCTGACTTCGAGCAGTTCTACCTTTCCACCTTGCTTCTGTACTTGCAGTCGCGCTTTGTCGATCGCGCCATTCACTCGATCGGCAAGCCCCACCGGATGAACTCCGTACAGCACAAACAGTCCGCACACCAGCGGATCTCCGGCCAGCTTGGTGAGAGACTTCCGTCCCGCCTCGCTGGATTCGCCAAGCAACTCTACGATTCGGGAGATGCCGGCGCCATGCAGATCCATCAGAGCCTGTACCAGATCGAGCGCAACAGTGCGTGCGTCAGAGTCCGGTAAGGCTGTGACTTGCTCCACCAATCGCTCGATCTGTTCGGTATGTGCCTGAAATTCATTGCTGTTCACTGGGTTCACTTGCTCCCCATTGCGCCGAACATCGGCGAATGCCGCGTTTGAAGGACCTTGCCGTCGCCGAGATACATGTGGACTCCGCAGGGAAGGCAGGGGTCGAAGCTGCGCACTGCACGCATGATGTCGATGCCTTTGAACTTGTCGGGTCCATTTTCCTCGAACAGCGGCGTATTCTGCACCGCATCTTCGTAGGGGCCCGGCGTTCCGTAGACATCGCGTGGGTTGGCGTTCCAGCAGGTCGGGGGATACGGATGGTAGTTCGCGATTTTGCCGTCGCGAATCACCACGTGGTGTGATAACACTCCGCGTACCGCCTCGTGGAAACCGCAGGAGATCGCCTCCTCCGGTACCTTGAACGGGGCCCATGTTTTGGAGCGGCCGGCCATCAGCTCTTCCATCGCCTTTTCGCAGAAGAACAGAGCCGCGGCCGCCGCGTATGCCTGGAAGTAGGTGCGCGCCCGATCACGTTCGATCGCATTGCTCCACTTGGGGATCTTCCACTCGAATGTGGTCTCGGGCAACATCGCACCCTTGGGCAGGTTGATGATCACACTGTTGCCCGTGGCTTTGATATAGCCGATATCCACCAATCCGGACAGGGCCGTCGACCACAGACGGGCGATCGGTCCGCCGCCGGTATCGAGCGCAAGGTGATCGCCGGTCCGCTTGTCGTACCAGCGCGGCGACATCACCCAGGTGTAGTTGCCGTTGAAGTCGCGCTTCTGCGGACGAGGAGTCGTAGTCTGATTCCAGGGATGCCGCTTATCTATCGGATTTCCCAGCGGATCAGTCTTGACGAAGGTCTCTTCATTCTCCCAATCGTCGTAATACGAGCTGCCGAGAAGGATACGCAATCCCAGGTTGATGTCCATCAGATCGTTGGTGACAAGCTGCCCGTCGACCACGATGCCCGGAGTGACGAACATGCCTCGTCCCCAATTCGACATGTGTTCGTAGCGGTAGTCGCACATATCAGGATTGTTGAAGGAGCCCCAACAGCCCAGCAGGACACGCCGCTGGCCGACCTTCTCATAACCTGGCAGGGCCTCGTACCAGAAGTCGAAGAGATCGTCGTGCAGAGGCACACACTTCTTCATGAACTCCACGTACTTCATCAGGCGAACCAGATAGTCGGTGAAGAGTTGTACCGTCGCCACTGTGCCCGTACCACCGGGATACAAAGTGGACGGATGAACGTGGCGCCCTTCCATCAGGCAGAACATCTCGCGCGTGAGACGGCTGACGGCCAGCGTCTCGCGATAGAAGTCACCGCTGAACGGATTTAGCGCCGTCATGATCTCCGCGATCGTGCGATAACCGTGCTTGTCGGCGTTAGGCGCTTTCTTGCTCTGCGCCTTCTGCCACAGCCCGGGATTCGTCTCCTTTACCATCTGCTCACAGAAGTCCACGCCGACCAGGTTGTCCTGGAAGATGTTGTGGTCGAACATGTACTCTGCCGCCTCGCCGAGATTGATGATCCACTCGCCCAGTACCGGCGGCTTTACCCCGAACGCCATGTTCTGCGCGTAGCAGGCACAGGTGGCGTGATTATCGCCACAGATGCCGCAAATGCGGCTCGTGATGAAGTGGGCGTCGCGCGGGTCTTTACCCTTCATGAAGATGCTGTACCCGCGGAAGATGGAGGAGGTGCTATAACACTCCGCCACCTGCTTGTTTTCGAAATCAATCTTGGTGAAGATGCCCAGGCTACCCACGATACGGGTGATCGGGTCCCAGCTCATCTCCACCAGATTGCGTTTTTTGGTCGGAGTTTGAGTCAATGGCTCTGTAGTTGTTCCCATCTGAATTCATCCTCTCCGCTTACGCAGTCCTGCGGGTAAGGCGCGCCTTGTACGCGCCGGGTTTGGGCTGGTAGCCGGTGATGAGTTCGCGACCACGCTGCCGCCACTCCGGCTCTCCGTTCACGGTGTTATTGGTGATGGCGCGTAGCGCTCGAATCATCTTGCCGTATAGGGTCAGCGCTGCAGTCGAGAAACGTGCGCCGGAGGGCTCGTCCATGAACGGCATGAACATGTCCGGAAATCCCGGCATAGTGCAGCCGATGCAAATGCCGCCAACGTTCGGACAGCCGCCGATGCCGCGCATCCAGCCGCGTTTTGTTACATTGCAGTTGACCACCGGCCCCCAGCATCCGATTTTCACCAGGCACTTGGGAGTTCCATACTCCAGGCCGAAATCGTCCTGCTCGTAGTACGCTGCGCGGTCGCAGCCTTCATGGACGGTCTTGCCAAACAGCCAGGTCGGACGGAGTTGCTGATCCAGCGGGATCATGGGCGCAAGCCCCGCTGCTTGAAACAGCAGGTACAGTACGGTCTCCATGAAGTTGTCAGGCTGCACGGGGCAGCCGGGCACATTGACGATCGGTAGTCCCGCCTTGGAGCGCCAATTCCAGCCCAGATAATCGGCCAGACCCATGCACCCGGTAGGATTTCCGGCCATCGCATGAATGCCGCCGTACGTAGCACATGTGCCTGCAGCCATCACTGCCAGCGCTTTCGGCGCCAGCCGGTCGATCCATTCGCAAGTCGTGATGGGCTGCCCGGTATTGGGATCGGTGCCCTGCGCCGCCCAATAGCCCTGATCCTTGATCTGCTCGTTAGGAATGGAGCCTTCTACCACAAACACGAAGGGATCGAGTTCTCCGCGCTCTGCCTGGTAGAAGTACTTCATGAAGTCGTCGCCGTTTTCGTAGGCCAGCACAGGGTTGTGCAGGTACACCTTCGGCAAACCGGGGATCGCCCCCAAAACGACATCTTCAAGACTGGGCTGCTCAGCCGCGGTAACGGAAACGGAATCTCCATCGCAACTAAGACCGGCGGTAAGCCAAATAATATGAACTGCTTCTACCGGAGCGGGAGAGTCACTCTTGCGCCGTTGGAAGGGAATCGGCTCAGCTGGCATTAACGACCTCCTTTCAGCGGGCCGGCTTGGGATCGCGAAGCACGCGATCGATCATTTGTTTGTGGCAGAGTTGCTGAAGAAAGTAGGCAGGAAACCGGAAGCCGAGCGGGCTGAGAGCCCGTTGGGAGAAAGATAACGGATTGCGACCTGATGGCAATCCCACCTCCCGAGAATTACTGCGATAGGAGCCCTAGATGCTTGACCTGCTTCACGCGGTTGTCCGCTTCAACAGATCCGAGGAAGTTGTTCTCCGAACAGAGTGTCGACGACCCGGATCCCGCCGATCTCTGTCTTCATCAGCACCAGATTGTTATGGTCTTCCACAACCTCACCGACAATGCATGCGTTTTGCCCCAACGGATTCTGCCGCATCTTCTCGACAATGGCGTTGGCCGAATCCGGCGGCACGATCGCGACCAGTTTTCCCTCATTTGCGACGTATAACGGATCCAGGCCAAGAATCTCGCAGGCTCCGCGGACTGTTTCGCGTATTGGAATAATGGTTTCCGACAAAAGCATGCCGACCTTCGACCGCCCGGCGATTTCGTTCAACACCGTGGCCACTCCGCCCCGTGTCGGATCGCGCAGGCAGCAGATGTTCGGGCAAACATCCAACATCTCGCTGACCAGGGTGTGCAGGGCTGCGCAGTCGCTCTCGATTACCCCTTCGAATTCCAGGTTCTCGCGTTGCGACAGGATGGCCATCCCGTGATCGCCGATATAGCCGCTGAGGATGATCATGTCGCCCGGATGCGCGCGATCGGCAGAGATGTTGACTGGCTTTTCGACCACACCGATGCCGGTCGTCGAAATGAATATCTTGTCGCCCTTGCCGCGGTTCACGACCTTGGTATCGCCGGTCACCAGTTGCACGCCGGCATCGCGGGCGGCCTCGCTCATAGAGTGGACAATCCGACGAAGTTCTTCGGTTGAGAGGCCTTCTTCCAAAATGAAAGCTGCTGCGAGGTAGAGAGGGCGTGCGCCGCTCAACGCCAGATCGTTTACCGTGCCGTTGATCGCCAGCCGGCCGATGTCGCCGCCGGGGAAGAACAGAGGCGTGACCACGAACGCGTCCGTCGTGAAGGCCAGCCGCGAGTTCCCGATATGCAGCAGGGCCTGGTCGTCCAGCTTGTCGAGCACAGGATTGCTGAATGCCGGAAGAAAGACGCTCTCCAGCAGCTCGGCACTTAACTTCCCGCCGCTGCCATGCCCGAGCACGATATGGTCATGGTGCATAATCGGCAAGGGGCAGGTACTTCCAGGCAGCGAGGCTTCGCTCTGCATCTGGGGTGCCGACAGCGGGACTTTGACAGCTGCTTCGCTCATCAGATGATGTCCTCCTCGCCCATCGCCACGTGCGTCAGGTCCCAAAGAATGTGCAGCAGAGCCACGTGCGACTCCTGTATGCGATGAATGCTGAAGCTCGGAACTGTGAAACAGTAATCGGAAACTTCAGGCATGCGTCCGCCGTCTTTACCGGAAAACGCAATCGTCAACATCCCTTTCTTGCGGGCAGATTCCATCGCATAAATAAGATTTGGGGACTTTCCGCTGGTGGAAATGGCGAGCGCCATATCGTCTTTCTCACCCCAAAGTTCGATCTGATCGATGAACACGCGAGCGAAGTCCTTGTCATTCGAGATTGCCGTCACCACGGGTATGCTCATCAAATCGAGCGCCGGCAACGCCTTCCTCTTTTCGATGATGGGATGAACAAACTCCACCGCGACATGCTGGGCATCGCAGGCGCTGCCGCCGTTGCCCATCACCCACAACCTCCGGCCGCGGGAGAATCGTTCTGCCATCTTCTGGCTCAACTCAGCAATTTCCTGCGCATAACGCTCGAAGAACTTGTTCTTGATTTCCACCGATTCCTGACACTTGCGCATGACTTTGTCGTGCCACTCTTGTGTCGAGATCGTCGGTAGTGTTGCCGAGGAGCTCATGCGGCGCCTCCAATTTGCGCGCGTGCATTTTCAGCCTGGGCTTTCTGCTTATCGAGGTGACGTCCGTAGGCGTAATACGCCGCACAGGCTCCCTCGGCAGAGACCATAGTCGCGCCTAGAGGCGTCAGCGGTGTGCAGATCGTTCCAAACGCAGCGCAGTCGTGCGGCTTCTTAATGCCTCTCAGAATCTGGCCGCTGATGCAGGCTGCGGGCTCCTGGGTGTCGATCTCCCGGACCTCGAAGATGCGCTCGGCATCATGTTCGCGGTACTCCCAGCGCAGCTTGTAGCCGCTCTTGGGGATCCAGCCCACGCCGCGCCACTTGCGGTCCGAGACTTCGAAGACCGATTCCACCAGCTTGCGCGCCGTGACATTTCCCTCGCGATCGAGAATGCGCGAGT
The DNA here is from genome assembly GCA_963780495.1 of uncultured Acidobacteriaceae bacterium. Taxonomy (GTDB): domain Bacteria; phylum Acidobacteriota; class Terriglobia; order Terriglobales; family Acidobacteriaceae; genus Bog-257. Next base: position 62,303 of record CAWACF010000004.1, on the reverse strand, counting down.
ACTGGTTCTCCACCGTCGCGCTGCCGGCTTCGAGCTGGCGGACGACCATCAGCGTTCCCTGCAGAAGGTCCAGCGGTTCGAAACCGGTGATGACGATTGGAACTTTATAACGCTCGCTCACCGGCTCGTATTCGCGATAGCCCATGATGGCGCACACATGACCCGGACCAAGAAATCCCTGCACGCGGTTCTGCGGCGATTGCAGGATGTAGGTGATCGAGGGGGGGACCAGCGAATGCGAAACCAGGATGGACACATTTTTCACTCCCTCTGCCTGCGCTCGATGCACCAGCATCGCGTTCGCCGGCGCAGTGGTTTCGAATCCGATGGCGAAAAACACTACCTGCTTCTCCGGATTCGCGCTGGCGATCTTCAAGCAGTCCAGAGGGGAATAAACGACGCGGACGTCGGCGCCGTGCGATTTTAGCGTGAACAGGTCACCGCTCGATCCTGGCACACGTAGCATGTCGCCGAAAGAGCAGAAGATCACCTCCGGCCGGGCGGCGATCGCGTGGGCTTTGTCGATGGTCTCCAACGGGGTGACGCAGACCGGACACCCAGGACCGTGGACGAGTTCAATACCCTCGGGCAAGAGGCGGTCGATGCCATGCTTCACGATCGAGTGGGTCTGCCCGCCGCAGACTTCCATGATCACCCAGGGCCGGGTCTGAATCCGGCGGATCTCATTGATGATCGACTGCGCCAGCCGCGGGTCGCGATACTCGTCGAGGTACTTCATTGCGGCTTCCTCGCCGAGATTTCATCCACCACCGGAGCGTCAAGTTCCGTCAGTTGGTCCATCTCTTCGAGCAGCTGATAGGTGCGCTGAGCTTCCTCGGCGTCGACGGTGCTGATGGCGAATCCGACATGTACCAAGACGTAGTCGCCGACCTTTGCCTGGGGAGTGTAGTCGAGGGAAGCTTCGCGGACGATGCCGCCAAACTGAACTTTCGCCATGCGCATGCCGCGCCGGTCAAACTCTTCGAGCACCTTGCCGGGAATTGCCAGGCACATGAGCCAGCTCCGGAAGAAACTTCGGTTAACCGAGAGAGCCGCCAAAGAAGAACGCTGCTTGCGGACGATGACCGCAGTCAGCGCAACGGAAATTGATTGAGATCGCTGCCTGCTCCGTGATGATGCGGGGCGAAGAAGAATTAGTTGTCTTGCGTGAGAATTTTATTGCGGAATTGGCCGGCCGAGGCCGTCACTGGCAACTCGGCTTAAGACAGTACAATCGTGCCGAACTCCGCTTTCGTAATTTTGAACAACTGCTCGGGCCCCGACGCGCCGGGTCGTCTCTTCGGTATGCCTTCTTGGAGGCGGCCGATGAGAAGGTGCGCCTTCGTAAGTTATTGTCCCATAATGGGAAAAAGCGTTTATTGGCGATTTAAGACGTTCGAAGGTCACCGGAGATAGCAGAGTACCTCCTGACAGGCGATCGTTCGCCAGAAGGGCTGTAATGCGCAGTAAACGGTATCCCATGGGGCATTGAAATAGCATAAATGTGGCTAGGCTAATGCCATCAACGTGCCGATTTGGGAAAGTCGGCGCAACGTGTTGATGCAGTGGCCTCGACGCGAATAGCGGGCCGGAACCTGCGCGGTCGCGATCCAATAGATTGACTGACCGATCCCTAAAGAACATGAGACCGAAGGGCGGAGGGCCGGTAGCCCCGGGTAGACGATCAAATTTAAAGCTAGCTCCCTTCCGTGCGGCAGGGTTTGTGTCGTGACTAGGAAGTAGGGGAGATGAAGTAGCGGCTCATTCCTGCAACGTAGAACAGCAGTCCCACTGGTAGCGCGAAGAGCAAAGCGTCAATTCGATCGAGTACGCCGCCATGACCGGGGAGAAGGTTGCTGGAGTCCTTCATACCGGCTCCGCGCTTTAATGCCGATTCAACCAAATCGCCCATTTGAGCTGCGACATTTACACAGATCGCGAATAATACTACGAACCAGATCGGAGCGATGTCCATCTGGAAGTTACGACCCTCTTCTATGAGCTGCCCCGCGGGAACTAAAAGGTGCGCGCTGCGGAACGCGTTCGCAATGGGATTAATATAGTGAAACAGCAACACACCTACAATCGCCGCGCCAGCTGCCGAGGCTATTGCCCCTTCCCAGGTCTTCCCCGGGCTGATGCGCGGAGCGAGCTTGTGCTTCCCGATTGCGCGTCCTACATAGTAGGCTGCGACGTCGCCGCACCAGACCAGCAGCATCAAGAAAAAGAGAAATAGCGTTCCGTTCTCGTAAGAGCGAACCCGAACCATCGGCGCGAGAGATAGTCCGACATAGGGCAGAAGCAGAAACGACACGGAAGACGCCGGCAGAACTTGCGGCAACGAATCGCGCCGCATTCCTGCAGCAAGCAAAATAAATGGTGATCCAATTAGCAGCAACAATGCAGCAACCGGAATAATGCCGGGTTCACGCCAGACTGGTGGTTCATACGATTCAGGTCCACTGTACGCTTGCACCTGCTGTGCCGAGTAAAACGCGATGACGAATATGCAAACCAGAAATACATAGCTCCAGCCCCGCATCGGCCGAAACCCGGTCTTCTCCGCAATATCGAAGTACTCGCGCGCGGCCAGCAGCGCCACGCCCAGGACCAGCAGTGCAAACAACCATAGCGGCGCCCGGAAGAGGGCCAGAACGACGATTGGGATCAGGATGACTGCGGTGAGAACGCGCTTCACGCGGGAATTCCGTTGTCGCCGATCAGGCCTCCGAAGCGGCGTTCGCGCTTCTGAAACGCTTCAATGGCTTCCAACAGTTGTGTGCCGCGGAAGTCAGGCCACAGCGTCTCGGTTACATAAATCTCGGCGTAGGCGACCTGCCACAGCAGAAAATTACTGAGGCGCATCTCGCCACTGGTGCGGATGACCAAGTCGAGCTCAGGGAGGTTGCTGGTATAAAGATGACGCGCGATGGAGCGCTCGTCGATCTTCATATGCTCGATTCCGCCGTTGCGCGACGCTTCGTTGACCAGCGCATTGAAGCAATCGACCAGTTCGGTACGCGAGCCGTAGTTGAGCGCCAAGGTCAGCACCATGCCCGTGTTGCGCTCGGTCATCTCGCGCGCCCAGGCCATGCGTTCCTGCACTTCCTGTGGAAGCTCATGCTGGCGCCCGATGTACTGCAGGCGGATGTTGTTTTCCATCAGCGTAGGCAGTTCCATCTTGAGGTAACGCCGCAGCAGGTTCATCAGGAACTGAACTTCGCCCTTGGGACGCTTCCAGTTTTCAGCAGAGAAGGAATAAAGAGTGAGTGCCGGAATATGCAGCCGCGCAGCCGTTTCCACCGTGGAACGGACTGCGGCAACACCTGAACGATGTCCCGCAATGCGGGGCAGGTGACGACGCTTGGCCCAGCGGCCATTGCCGTCCATGATGATAGCGATGTGGTGGGGCAGTCGCTCCGGATCGAGGCGGGAGTATATCTCGGCCTCTTTGCGGTTCAGCCCGGCAGGCACTTGTGCGCGCAAAGCGTACCTCGAACTATCCTTGAAAGTAGCATAGGGTTCACTCGCTTGCAATGAAGGCAAGCTGGAATCCAAGGGTTGCGGTCCGATATGTCCTGGCACGCAATCGACCTTTCAATCCGTCCCTTCCAAGTTTCTCCGGGACCGAGCATGCCACCCATCGCTCGTACGGATCTCTGCTCCAGTTGAGTAAAAAACTTCGGCTATTTGATCTACTTTGTATCACAAAGTACATTACCGAAGCAACTCTGCGGCGCCGGCAGCGAAGTTGCAAAACTGAAAGTTGCTCAGCCCATGACTCAACTCGGAGCCGACCTGCTTCGAACTGTGCGCGAACGATAGCGGCCTTACATCCCAGACAGCAGACCCGCACTCCCATGAGGAGAGTGGGACCGGTATAGCTTCGTCGATCAGGGCGGAACCTCACGATTACCATATCCAGGAGCCTTCGGAGACCTCATGTTCAATTTCGAAAACAAAGTTGTTCTGATTACGGGCGCGGCACAGGGTTTTGGCAGGGTCTGCGCACTGGCCTTCGCCGATCGCGGGGCAAAGCTGGCATTGTGCGACATCAACGACCAAGGTGGCGAGGAGACGCTGCGGCAGGTGAAGAGCCGCAAGGCGGAAGCTTTCTATTCCCATGTCGATGTCGCCAGGGAAGACCTGGTGAAGGGCTTTGTAGAAGATACAGTCAGCCGATTCGGCCGCCTGGACGTAGCCATGAACAACGCCGCCAAGGAGATCGCAGGGCCTACGCTCGATCTGCCGTCGTCCGCCTTCGACGAAATGATTAACGTGAATCTTAAGGGTGTCTACTACGGCATGAAGTACCAGGTAGCACAGATGCGGAAGAATGGCGGCGGCTCGATCATTAATCAGTCGTCGATCACCAGCAGCATCAGCGGCACCGCCGAGAATGGGCTTTACGGAGCGACCAAGGCCGGAATCATCGGACTCACGAAGTCTGCCGCCCTGCAGGTCTGTACCGAAAATATCAGCATCAACTGCCTGGCTACCGCGGGCTTTGATATTCCGAACGACGTCTTCATTCGCTGGATCGAGGAGCATAACATCTCACGGGAACAGGCGAACGAATGGTTCCCAATCGGACGGCTCGGGCGTCCGGAGGAGATCGCCGCCGCAGTGCTCTACCTGGCGTCTGACGAGGCGCGATTCATGGTCGGAGCGGTGATGGTGGTAGACGGCGGACTCACGTGCGGAGAGCATGCGCCGAAGAAAAAGTGAAATGCCGAAGCGAACGCCTCGGCATTGGTTTTGGATTTGTCACGGAGCGGCTTTATCTATGCGCCGCGGCGCGGATGCGTAACCATATCGCGCACCTGAGCGAGCACACTGGAGAGCTGCATCGTGTTCAGCTTGGAGGTGAACTCGACCAGTTCAGCGATGAACGGATCGGCGAGGAGATCGTTAACTTCTTCTTCGCGCGACGGACCGCACTCGTGCAGGAGGTCGGGCACAGTGACTTCCAGAGCGCTAGCCAAGCGAGCTAGCGATGACAGAGTTGGCGTTGCTTTCTCGTTCTCGATCTTCGAGACGTAGGTTCGCGGCACACCCATCCGGAGCGCAAGCTGGCGCTGGCTCAGTCCGGAGCGTTGACGCAGGCTGCGGATGGCCTTGGCTACTTGTACTTCGGAGCGATTGGTGTCATGTGCTTCCACCATCGGCATCGATGGTGTGAGGATTGGCTCAGGCTCGTCCTCATCCAGGGAAGCGCGGCACCGACGGCAAAGATTATTGACGGTTTTGAACTGGACAAGATGGCAATCGTCGCATCTGACCACTTCCCGAGAATCGACGGGTGCGAGAGTGGTAGCCATTCAGGTTCGAGGAGTGCCAGAGCAGGCACAACAACTTATGCGTACTTTGCGGCATTCTGCTTCCGGAGTCAAGTACGTTGTCGGTGGAAAAAGCGGAGAAAACTCGGTGAATTCGGGGCTTCTTCGGTTGAACCCGAGGAAACCCGCGAATTTCAGGAGAAACACGGAATGACTGGCGTGGTGTCGTTGTGTTTACTAACTGTGTTCGCGATCGTTTTTTAGTTGGGCGATTGCGGAGATGACGGTCCGCAATCGCCCGTTACTGGATTCAAGAGACTTCAGATTCCGGCTCGTCGGTCTCGCGCACGAAGTAGGAATCAACTGCGGCGAGCAAGGCGTCGCGATCCAGGCAAGGCTCGGCCTGCTTGTAGCGCGCCTTCCAACAGATCTGGTTCACGAGATCGCGAGGATGACAGGCTCGTAATGGCTCTTTCAATTCTCTGCGGATGACGCGGATCAGCTCATCAACGACGTCGGACTCACACTGCAGGTTGCAGGCACTGCAAACCGCCCGAAAGATCGCGTGGAATTGCTGCTCGGTAACCGCCCCCACTTTGATCTTGGTTTGAATCCTCCGTAGGAACGCCTCGTCGGCCAGCGACGACGGATCCAGGTTCGTAGCGAAGACCACGCACGGCTCAAACGGGATCTCTACCTTCTTGCCGCCCGCCAGGCTCAGGAAGTCGATTCTGCGATCGAGCGGAACGACCCAGCGGTTGAGCAGTTCTTCCGGACGCAGCCGCTGACGCCCGAAGTCGTCGATGATCAGGACCCCATTGTTGGCCTTCATCTGCACCGGGGCGGTGTAGAACTTGGTCGTAGGGTTGAACTGCAGCTCGAGCATCTCGATGGAAAGCTCGCCGCCGACCAGGACCGTGGGGCGATGACAGAGCACCCAACGCGCGTCACCGCTCTGTGCGGCGGGATCGTCGACCTTGGTATGAACATCGGGATCGTAGACGGTGATGATTTGACCGTCTACTTCAACCGCGTAGGGAATCCAGATGCGATCGACCGCGAGCACCTGCGCGATGGCCGCCGCTATGGTGGTTTTGCCGGCACCGCTGGGTCCGTACAGAAAGATCGAAGTGCCCGAATTCAGAGCGGTCCCCAGTTTTTCCAGGACTTGAGCGTCCAGCACAAGATGAGCGAAGGCACGTTCAACTGCCGGGGGAAGCACATCCACCTGACGCACGCTCTGATCGCGAACCTGCTGCCGGTAATTGTCGAGCGACACGGGAGCTGGGCCGGCGTAGTGGCTTATTGCCAGAAATTCCAGCGCGCGCGATCGGCCCGGGGAAGTGATGGCGATCTGCGGTATGTTGCCGGTCATTCCGGTGACTTCGCAGAGCCCCTCCGAGCGCAGGCGGCGAAGTAATTCGTTCACCACACCGAAGCTGAGCCGCGTTTGCGAGACCAACTCGCGAAGCGACAGAGGGCCGGAGAGACAGAGGATTTTCAGCGCCAGGTCTTCGAGAAGCGACTGGCGTACGCCGGTTTCGGCAACGGACTCAGGAGCAAACTCGGGACCTCGCCAGACCGGGTTCTTGATCGCAGCCGACACATCAGTCGCGTGCGCCGGATGCACCGCAACCGCTCCGCTGGACCTCAGGGGAGGCCGCCGAATTCCACTTCTGATTCCGGAAGAAGATTCGAAGCGCCCGGGTTGCGCGGCAATCGATCCGGAAGTGTGCAACGGATTGATTCGGGGGTCGCTTTTGAGCGCGGTTGAGGAATTCACCCGTGCAGACTGCGCGGCGGTGGATCCAGAGGTGTGCAGTGGGCCAGGCTGAGGCTCGCTCTTGACGCCCGAGGAAGAATCCAGCCGTGCAGCGGTAGATCCGGAAGTGTGTAGCGGACCGGGTCGTAATTCGTTCGAACTCTTAGACGGATGATCCATGGGTGCCTCCTGTGGCGCCACTCGGTACCAACACTGCCGGTATCGGCGGATGACTGCGTGAGCTGCCGCACAGCAATACTTCTGGCTTATTGATCCCGCAGAACCGACGACATGCTGACAGCCTTGTCAGTCAGTCCCCTGCAACTCCCGGATTGCCTGTGCCAAATCTTCCACGCTTCGCAGGAATGGCCCCCAACGTGGATCAGAATGAAAAGGATCGAGCGACGGATTTACCGCAGCCGTTGCAAGAACCGCAAATCCAAGGTCTCGAGCCCGCTCGAGCTCTACAAAACCGTTATCGAGTTCGCCCAAGGCGCCATAGATGGTAGCCGCCAAGTAGGCTCCGTCTGCCAGTGCCGTCGAATCAAGCTGGGCGAGAATGCTATGGGCTTCTTCGCGCTCTCCGGCGAGAGCGGACACATAGGCGAGTAATAACTCCCAGGTAGCGTCGGGCTCTTTATTGAGAAGCTCATGGATCTGGGCCATTGCTTCGGAGAATCGTCCCGACCGTGCGAGGACAACACCGCGTAGTGCCTGTGCGGTTAGGAAATTGGGAGCAATTTCCAAGGTACGGTGCAGCTGCGCTTCTGCCTCGTCCCAACGACGCTGGTAATAGAGAATTAGTCCGTGGCAGTAATTGATCGGCGCCATCAGGGGATCGATGGCGCAACCTTCTCTGGCCTGCTCAAGCGCCTCGTCGAGCCGTCCACAGGCCGCGAGGGTTTGCGCGTAAGCGTAGCGCGCGATCGCGGAATCGGGATTCAGCTCCAGCGCTCTTTCTCCCTGCCAAAGCGCCTCGGCCAGGTTGTAATCGCAGAAGGCTTCGGCAAGACTTAAGGCGGCGTGCGCCTCCGACAGCCCACCGTCCAATTCGATCGACTGGCGCGCGCAGGCCTTCGCTTCGCCAAGTGCCTGCACGGTATCGACTCTGTCCACGATCGTCAGCATGGCGTAGGCAATCGCCATGCATGCGTAGGCAGGCGCGTATCGCGGATTGGTTTCGATCGCCTGCTGATACAGCTCGATGCCGCGCTGCAAACCGTCCGGTGTCCACTGGATCGCCTGGTCGTTGCCGCGCAGGAACAGTTCATCCGTTTCGTTGTGCACCGGCAGCGGGTCGGATTTGCGCGCCACTTTCTTGCTTCCTGCCGATGACGGTGCTCGCAGTCTCTCGCTTACCCGGCGAGCGATCTCCTCATGAACATTCTCGACATCCTTTACCCTGCAACTGAACTGCGAGCCCCAAAGTTGCGTGTCCTTGGCGACGTCGATCATTTCCGCGCGAATGGATAAGAGGTCGTCGCGCAGACTGATGCGCCCGGTTAAGACAGCGCGCACATCCAGTGCCTGTCCTACGGCGTGCAGGTCGTCCGATTGGTCGCGGTGGCGGAAAGCTTTACTGCGCGGTACGACGCGAAGTTTGGGCAGATGCGAAATTCCGTCGATTACGCCTTCGGCGATCACATCGCCAAGGTATTCCAATTGCGGATCAGCGGTTTCGTTAGCAAACGGAAGTACGGCCAGGGAATCGATCGTCTTTCCCGCTTTGCGTGCGGTTGGAGAACTTGCGCGGGTCGCCTTGACGGGGCTTCCATCCCGCTGCAGACGGTGCAGGTCAGCTACGACATCCGATGCGCTCTGATAGCGAAGCCGGCAATCTTTTTCCAGCAACTTGGCAACAATACTGGCAAACGCCGGCGGCAGGCCCGTGTTAAAGCGAGAGAGTGGAACCGGCTCCCGATTGAGAATCGCATCGAAGATCAGCGCTGTGGTGTGACCGTTAAAAGGCAGCTCACCCGCCGCCATCTCGTAGAGCACGACACCCAGGGAAAACAGATCGCTTCTCACATCCAGCTTCTGGCCGCGCGCCTGCTCCGGCGACATGTAAGCGATGGTTCCGACCGTCTGACCCGGACTGGTCAGCAAATCGGGGTTGCCGGAGGGTGCAGCTGTAATGCCGGCCGCCGTGACGGCGAGTTTGGGCGTTTCCAGCTTCGCCAAACCGAAATCCAGAACCTTCGCTTCACCCCGGCGGGTCAGAAAAACATTGGCCGGCTTGATGTCGCGATGGATAATGCCTTTCTTGTGCGCCGCATCCAGAGCGTCGGCGACCTGGATACCAATGCGGATAAGTTCCTCCGCAGGAATGTGTCCTTCTCCGATCCGCTCCCGCAAAGTTTGGCCATCGAGCAACTCCATCGTGATGAAGTGATGCCCGTCAGCATGATCAACTTCGTGAATTGTGCAGATGTTCGGATGGTTCAAGGAAGACGCGGATTGCGCCTCGCGCACGAAGCGCTGCACCATCTGCGGATTACTGGCCACTTCGGGAGGCAAACATTTTAACGCGACCTCGCGTCCCAGACGCGTGTCTTCGGCTCGGTAAACTACGCCCATGCCACCTGAGCCTAGCTTGTCGATCACTCTATAGTGGGAAATGGTTGTTCCGAGCATCACTTGCCAAGTGCTGAGAATATAGGGTTGGACTATATCATTGCTTATAGCGGAGAAAACATGGGGCAATAGTGGCCGGAGAGAATCACCGTTAAGGGCTTAAATGACCGGGCACTCTTATGCTCCGTTGAGGAAACGTTAGTGCCTTTCCGGTCACCATAAAAATGGCCAAATGGTCTGGTTCGCAGGATAGGATGGCTGGGAGCTTGCGAGAGCACTACTATCGTCTACACTTTCCCTACTGTATGGCAGCATTCTCGAAGCCGCAGCATGACGGATAAGCGGTGACGTCCACGAAGTTCTTACCAAGATGAATAAGACCGATCGTTCAGACAATGCCTGGAAATTGCTGACGGAGTTTACCCAGTCCGAAAGCTTGCGCAAGCATGCGCTTTCAGTCGAAGCATGCATGCGCGCCTATGCCCGCAAATTCGGCGGCGATGAAGAGAAGTGGAGCCTGGTCGGACTGATCCACGATTTCGATTATGAAAAATATCCCAGCGCGGAGGAGCATCCGTACAAGGGCAACGAGATACTGAAGGATCGCGGTTATCCCGATGATGTTCGTCGCGCGATCATGTCGCACGCCGAGTACACCGGGGTCACGCGTGCATCGCAGATGGAAAAGGCGCTGTTCGCCTGCGATGAGCTGGCAGGGTTCATCACCGCTACTGCACTGATCAAACCGAATAAGTCCCTGGCCGAGGTGGACGCAAAATCCGTGAGAAAACGGATGAAGGACAAAGCCTTCGCGCGATCGGTCAGCCGCGAGGATATTATCAATGGAGCTGCAGGCCTGGGCGTCGACCTTGATGAGCACATCACCTTCTGCATTGATGCGATGAAGAATATCGCAGCAGAGCTGGGATTAGAGGGGAAGGAGTGAAGCCGTTACTTGTCGCTTGGCTGTCGAACTGCAGATTCCTTCCCCTGCACACAACCGCAGATCCCTCGGCTCCGCTCGGGATGACAAATCTCTAGTTTGTGGAGGAATGTTCCGGCGAAGAGTGAATTGCGAAGAGCGGCTTTCAAGCAAAAGCGGTCCGTTGCGGCGGACCGCTTCACCACGAGAGCTCCTGACCCGATGAGAAGCCCTCGAATTCCGGATCTCTTACTGCGCGGAAGGCTGCGGAGCTGCTTCGAGTTTCTGCAACCGCTGGTTGATACGCTCAAGCTGGGTCTGGCGCATCTGATCAGCTTTCGCCTTCTGGTCCGAAGTCAGGATCTGGTTATAGATCTGGCTGTGGACCTGCGCTTTCTGGACCGACAGCTGCGCCATGATCTGGGCTTTCTGTGTGGCCAGCTGCTGAACCTTTGCCTGATCAAAAGCTCCGCTGGCCGTCGCCGTCAGCATGGCCGCGCGATTCTGTTCCAACTGTTGTATAAGCGGACGAACGGTAGCGCGCTGCGACTGCATGATGGTCTTGATTTGCGCCTTCTGCGCGTCGGTTAGGTTCAACTCCTGAGCCATGCGCTCCATGCGGGCATGCCGATGGCCGGCCCAGGTCTGGGCGCCGCTCTCGTCACTCTGCTGCGCCGAAGAAATTACCGCTGTGCCGCAAAGCACCAGCGCCAGCAAGGCAACGGCAACGCTCCAAAACTTGGTCTTCATATTCTGTTTCTCCTTCTCGACAGTTCCTCTGTCAATCGTTGAAACCCCGACGCCGCCTATTTGTTAGTAAACTCTGGTAACGCAGGGTAAAGTTTTGTAATAACCCGGCGAACCTTTTGAGCATGAAGCTCGCGGTCAGTCCGGGTCCCCTGCACACAATTGCGCCTGGCCTGATCGAAAGTTCCGCGAAATCCAAAAGAAACGCCACGACCAAGGCCGTGGCGCTCGCAGCAATGCGGTTTTGCAGAAACGTTACTTCACTAAGGCAGCCTCGCGGAGGGCTTGCGCCTGTCTGTCGGCTTCCCGTTCTTTCTCTCCCACCTCATCGAGTTGCAGGTGTTTGGTCTCCGGTGAGAACAGCAAGCTAACAAAAGTCATAATGGCCCCGATGGTCAAAACGACTGCCGGCGAGAGCCATGTGTCCTGGCCTTCAATTGAGTGGATGAATGGGATTTTATGTGCCCACAGGACGTAGAACGGGAACCAGGCTCCAACGATTGCGCCTGCAGAATAACCAAACCCTACGCCCGCTGCACGGCGCTTGGTTGGAAAGCGCTCGCACAAATACGCCGGGACGACACCCCAAGCCAGTTTCAGCATGCCTGCCATGCAGGTTCCCAGGATCGCCATACCAATGTTGCGGGCCAGCGCTGCATGGTACAGAACGTAATAAACGGGAACGCCGAACACGACGAGGAATACGCAGTACCACTGGGTCAGAATCTTGCGGCCTGTCCGGTCCGAGATCCAGCCATAGAAGTTGTATCCCAGGAAAGACAAGAACAGCGCAAACCCATAAATCAAGCTGTAAGCCGTGGTGCCGAAGCCGCGTCCATCGAGGGTGAGGATCTTCGGCAGAAATCCATAGACCGAGTAGTCCGTCAGGAACAAGCCGGTCATGAAGAAAAGTACCTGAAGGAACTCCCACACTTGGGGGCGTCGGAACAGACTGAGGAAGGGCGCTTTCTCGATGTTCCCCTTTGCCTTGGCTTTCTCGAACTCCGGGGATTCGTGCAAATTGCTGCGAATCCAGAGCGCCAGGAAGACCGGAACGACTCCGGTCATGAATGCTATGCGCCAGCCGTACTGATAGAGGATGGCTTTGCCGGAGAAATACGAGATTGCTGCAAATACCAGGGATGCGAGCACGTAGCCGAGCGGAAATCCTGATTGAATGAACCCGCTGACGGCGCCGCGCCGGGCTTGAGGCGCATACTCGATCGCAAAGGTGTGACCGACCGCGTATTCGCCGCCGAAGAAGCACCCCATCAGGAAACGCAAGACACAGTAGCACACGTACGCCAAGACGCCAGCCTGCTGGTAGGTAGGAAGAAATCCCGACAGCAGAGACATGACACCGACGCCACCGATGGTGAAGATCAACAGGAAACGGCGGCCGATCTTATCGGCGTAGGCGCCAAAAAACGCAGAACCTACCGGCCGGGCGGCCATGGTAATGGAATAGCCAAGCACGACTGCTATGTATTGCCAGAGCAGGCTGCCCTTGGGGGAGATGAAGATCTTGCCCAGAATCGGCGCCATGACGATGACCATCGCCATGTCATAGGCGTCCAGCATGAATCCCAGGAACTGGGAAGTCATCGCCATCTTCGTATCTTTGGAGAGATGTTGCTGTTCCGTCATAAGTGCTCCTGCGGAATGAGATGGGCGCGATGGATGCCTACATGTAGCAGAGAGGGGCAGGAATCGCGGGCGACAGGCGTCACCAGGGCTTGTGACATTCAACCATTCCAGCTGCGACGGCTAGTTTCCGAAGGATGAGTCCGCCCGCGAGCGCCTTCTTCTACCAAAGTGGTAAGCAGGGCTGGAGTGCCCGAACGCGACATCGAAAAAGCGCTCGTGATAGCGAATTCACTGGCGTTAAATAGAACGTGCGTTCGATCACGTCACCGGGGTGGTGTGCGGTCCGTCACAAGCGATAGTGAGCGATGCACGCACGACTTGGTTACCTCCTCCCATACATTTCCCCGCAAGGCAATTCAAGATTGGGGCGGCAAGAATCGTCCTGGCAGACCACCGGTATTTCATCCGGTCCGAATTGTCCCCTGTTTGCGGAGGCAAGGATGCGAGATCTTTCCCGGTCATCGTTAGCAATATTTCTCGCCGTAGCGTTTCTCTTCACGCCGGCGTCATGGGCCGCCGACTCCAGTGCTGCGGGCACTGCTACTCCGGCAACCACCGCTGCTACAGCAGCCACTACTGCAGGTCCCAGCCTGGGCGTGGGGACCGCCATTAATCCAAGCCTGGTCGACTTGCTCGTAAAGAAAGGCATCATCAGCACTTCCGAGGCGAATAGTCTGAGAAATGCGTCGGGTTCGGCAGGGATGGATCAGTTGCTGCTCCTCTTAAAGAGCAAAGGGGTAGTCAGTGACTCGGAACTGAACGAATTGAAGACCGCAGGCGAAAGCGACAGCCACGCGCTCTACGATGCTGAGTCAGCTCCAATCCAGAGCGCGAGCTTGACCAGTGGCCAGACAAAACCAGCAGAACCTAAACCGATAGGACCAACGGTGGTTCCTGCAATTGCGCCGGTTCGGGTGTTGCCGCTAGACCCGCCCGCCAAAGATGCGCTTGTGCCCGGACTCAAGCTGGGTGTAGTGAAACTGGCGCCGTACGGCTTCATCAAGGCTACCGAGGCATATGACTCTCTGCAGCCTTTTGGCGACGATTTTCCCAAGCCATGGTTCTTAGCCACCGATACAGGTCCCAACAACAATCCGGAATGGCACATGAAAGCACGCGCCACGCGTTTCGGTTCGAAGTTCGAGTGGCCTGACGTTTCCAAGAACGTTACCGTCACCGGACAGGTCGAAGCCGATTTTGAAGGCAATTTCAGCGCCGTTGACAACCGCAGTGTTTCCACTATCCGAAGCAACGCGCTGCAACTGCGTTTGGCTTTCGGACGAATCGACTGGACAGTGGCTCCGAACAGCGACGTCTTCTTCGAAGCAGGACAGGATTGGACGATCTTCGGCTCGAGCGCCATGATGAACCTTTTCGAGACCACCTTCTTCGGTGCCTACTGGGGCAATCTGTATGAGCGCGCTCCGCAGATGCGTCTTGGCCTGGTACAGAAGCTCGGAGGGTCGATGGACTGGAAGCTTTCGCCGGAAATCGCGATCATGATGCCGTCCGCAGGCGATCTTCCTGCCAGCAGCGTGAAGTGCACCGTCGATGCCTTGGGCACGCCGACCACCTGCACCTTCGTCAATGGACTCGCCAGCCAGATTGGTTACGGCGAGCGCCAAGGGGCAGATAATGCCAAACCGACCCTGGAATCGCGAGTCGTTCTGCAGTTCCAGTTGGACAGAGCTCCGGGCGTAGTTCCGGCACAGATTCTGTGGAGTGGCTTTTACTCCGGACGTCAGATGACCGTGCTGGGCTCGGGTGTTCCCACCTGTTCGACTTGCGCAGGGGGCATTGATCAATACAAAGCGGCTTTCCCGAACGGTGTCGACATCAACAGCAACGGTTACGGCAACCAAATCGCCGTGTCACTTCCCACCCGGTGGGCGACGGTGGTCGCCAGCGGCTATATGGGAGCTGACCTGCGGTTCTTCTTCGCCGGGCAGACCCTGTCGTATTACAACCAGGCGCATGGATTGACCACCCTGGCAGATGGTTCATCGGTCGATAACAACGCGGCGGTGTTCGGTACCAATGCGGCTGGTCAGTCGGTAGTCGCACCGCAGTTGCCAGTGAGGGGCTACGGTGGATTTTTGCAAGTTGGATTGCCATTGTCGCGCTGGTTCAATGCCGAGCCCAAAGGCAGAAATGCCGGATGGCAGGCCTATGCCGAGTACGGCATCGACGCAGTCAATGCCAATGACTTCAAGCTGGCGAAAGACGTCGGCGCCTCCGGCGCCGGACCGATCAAGAGCACGGTGAAAGCCGTAACCATCTTCTACAAGATGAACCCCTGGGTTCAGTTCGGTTTTGAAGAGAGCAACTACTCCAGCTACGCGGTACCGAACGACATCGGGATCTGTACGACGAAGGTTGCGGGAGCGAAAACCTGCACTTCGACGGATTGGCGCTCCGAGTTCGGACCGGTTTTCACCTTCTAACTATTGCAAAACCGCTTCGTCAAAAAGGGCGACTCCGTCAGGGGTCGCCTTTTTCTTTCTGTGCAGGTTAGCGTGTCCGGAGACCTAAATAATTGCAGCCGAGCCTATTCGCGAATCATCAGCTAGACGTCCGGAGTGTATGGCCGTGTGGAATGCCGTTCGACTCTCGCTCTTCCTCCACGTTCAATGTTGTAAGTTCAAAAAGTGCGGTCCGCGCGGCAGTCTCGGGAATCAAGAGATAACATCGACCTACACCGCCCAGTAGAGGAGCAATATGCGCGCTATAAGCTCGCTGAGTCTCGCCATTGCCTTCTCAGCGTACGCTGTACTCGCCCTGGGGCAAGAAATTCCAACCGGAACCGTCCTTCCTGTCATGCTGAACAGCACTCTCGACACACGCCATTCAAAGCCCGGACAGGAGATCACCGGCAAGATCATGCAGAATGTGCCCTTGCCGGATGGCTCGCAGATCCCGAAGGGAAGCACAATCCGAGGCACTGTCGTCAGGGCCGATGCGGCTGCGGGTGCGTGGCCGGCCCATCTTGCTCTTACCTTCAGCCAGGTGAGGCTGGGGAAACGCGAAATTCCGATCCTAGTACACTTGCGCGCACTCGCCTCGCCCGACCAGGTCTTCGAGGCCAGAATGCCCACCAACGCCATCGACGACTATGGAACCTCGACCAGTGACTGGAACACGATCCAGATCGGCGGAGCCGGTGTCTATCGAGGCAATGGCGAGGTAGTGCAGGGAGACACGCTTGTCGGCAGGGCGACCGACTACGGTGCGGTTACCGCAAAGCTGATCGCTGCGCCTCAAGCCGGGTGCAAAAACGACAGTGGACGAGAGCAAGCCCTGTGGCTGTTCTCGCCCTGGTCTTGTGGGCTCTACGGCTATTCGGATCTCAAGATTGTGCATCGAGGTGAAGGCGATGGCGTAATCGAACTGCAATCGCTGGGCAACATTCACATTGCCGGCGGCAGCGGATGGCTGCTCAGAACCGAGGCCGACGGATCAGAATAGCAGTCGTGAAGAAGCCACGCTTATCATCAACCCTTTGTCGGGCGCCTGATAACGACATGGAAAGCCGGAAGATCAGCATGAAGACCATTGGACTTGTGGGCGGCCTCGGGCCTGAGTCTACGATCGAATACTACCGACTGTTGATTGCTTCTTATCAAAAGCGTGCAGGCGATAAAGTATTGCCTTCGATTGTCATTAACAGCGTGGATGTGTATCGCGGACTCGCATTTTTGGATGCGAATCAAACAGATCTGCTCGCGGACTACCTGGCTGAGGCCATTCGAAGGCTCGCGAACGCAGGAGCCGACTTCGCCATCATCAGCGCCAACACCCCCCATCTTGTCTTCGAGCAAGTACAGGCACGGTCGTCAATTCCGATTATTAGTATCGTCGAAGCCGCCTGCGCTGAAGCCAAGGCGCGAGGAATTGAACGCATTGGTTTGCTGGGAACCCGCTTCACCATGCAGGCGAGGTTCTACCCGGAAGTCTTTTTGCGCGAAGGCATAACCGTGGCAATCCCAAATGTCAAGGAAGTGGACTATATCCATGATAAGTACATCAACGAATTGCTGAAGGGAATTTGTCTTCCGGCTACCCGCGACGAATTAGTGCGAATCATTAAAAGAATGAGGGAAGAAGACCGGATTGAGGCCGTTCTGTTAGCTGGGACCGAGTTGCCTTTAATCTTGACCGAGAACACTGCCGGCGGTGTTCCGCTACTCGACACGACTAAGATCCACGTAGAAGCCGCGGCGAATCGCCTCCTCGAATAGCAGGCTTGTGACGAGTTGTTTTGGAATCGGCTACGCGTGGTGGAGATTTCTTCCGCTGCTGTCTACATTTATCAGACCGTGACCGCGCTGCAACCGCAGCGCAACATTCAGCTGTCAACATAGCGCCAGAACCTAAGACACTCATCGGGTTCTGCTCCATCACCTAATTTCGAAGGAGAGTCTCTGTGACAGCGAATCTGCGGAAAAAACAGGGTCGCCTGCGTGCCCTCTTGCTGATCTCTGCGTCTATGGCCGTGGCCGCCGCGCCTGCTTCGGCACAACATGGCAGCACCTATTTTTCGCCCGGCGACCTGGTAGTCAGCCGCAGCGTGTATGACAACAACCCTGCAAACGTAAGAGTAGGCCAGATCCTGCCGCCAAATTGTCAGGCCACGCAAGGAGGCTGCGCCGGCCCGGCCACCAACGACGGTACCTATCCCACTGTGTTCAACAATGATCTGGTGGATGGAAGTTTTGGTATCACATCCAAGATCTTCCTCGATCAGTACACTCCGGCCGGTACTCTGGTGAATTCACTGGAAATCAACAACAGCCGAAATATTGGGCGCACGTTGATCGGCGATCAGTTGGTCACAAGCTTTTCGTCGAAGTCGGAGCTCGCATTGAATCTTTCGACCGATGGGCAGTACCTGACCTTCATGGGTTACGTCGCACCGATCGATGATCTTGATGTGTCGAACTCGAATACCAACCAGGATGTGGATCCGACAAATCCCGTCGGTCGCAGCTATTACCGCGCCGTCGCTCAGATCGACGTCAATGGCAATCCGACCTTCACGGAAACCAACGCCTATAGCGGTAACAACGGGAGGGCGGCGATCCTGAACAACTCTAACGGAGCCGACTTTTTCTATACGGCGGGGAATGCCGGCAACGGAGCGAATCCCCAACCCGACGGCATCATCATCGGAGCGGGCGCGCAAATCCTAAATCCGCTGTCGCAGACCGAGATTTCGCAGCGTCCCGGGCAGCCCACGCCGGTGGCGTCTTTCAATGTCACTCAAATCGGCCAGCCGCAGGACAAGATCGGCAAGGACGACAATTTCCGCGGTCTCACGATCTTCAATAATGTGCTGTACTACACCAAAGGCAGCGGCGGCAACGGGGTAAATACGGTCTACTTCGTCGATCCCACGCTGACCGTTTGCAATGACAACAATGGCATCGGACTGCCTCCGGTGACCGCCACCTTGCCGGTCGCTCCCCTAGCCTACGATCCGAGCGTTCTGCAAACCAAAGGGCTCGACCCGAATAACATGTGCATCCTGAAGGGATTTCCGACGGCGTTGAAGTCGAAGACCTCGTTCCCGTTCGGCATTTGGTTCGCGGATGCCAACACGTTGTATGTTGCCGACGAAGGTGACGGCGACAACACTTACGCGAATGGCGTGTACACCAAAGCTGCGGGAAACCCCCTGTCGGGCCTCCAGAAGTGGATCTTCGATCCGGTCGCGGGACAGTGGAACCTGGCTTACGTTCTGCAGTCGGGACTGCAGCTTGGAATTCCGTACACTGTGCCCAACTATCCGACGGGCAACAATCCTGCTACCGGATTGCCTTGGTCCCCGGGCACCGATGGCCTTCGTAATCTCACTGGAATTGTCAATGGCGACGGCACTGCGACCATCTATGCCATCACTTCGACCGTTAGCGGCAGTGGCGATCAAGGAGCCGATCCCAACAAGCTGCTGGTGATTACCGACCAGGTGAGCGCCACCAGCCTTCCGCCGGATGAAACTTTTTCGGCCTTCCAAGCGGCCAACTTCGGCGAAGTATTGCGCGGCGTTTCCTTCACTCCGACAGTCAGTTCCCGTTAATTGCGTATTCTCCTCAAAGGCCGGAAGCCCCGCTCCAAAAGGCGGGGCTTTAATTTAGCGTACCTTAAGCCGGTAACCACAAAAGTCTCTTTGTCGCGGAGGCAATCTGAGCTAATGTGTAGGCCAGAGCAATGGTACGGGGGATGACTATCCGTCGACATCTCGCTGCGATTTCCCTTATGGGGGTTGCGCTAGCAACCTCTGTGGCAGGAGGCGCACAAACGTCATCGGTACACTCGGCCGTCCCGCGGCCGCCGCTGACCGCTTACAATGTGCCGCTTCAGCATCAGGCTGCGATCCTCTCGTCGCTGACGCCGGGAGCGAGTGGGGAGCTCGAGCCGTTGGTCGACTTCAATCCCTCAGAGATCAAGTTCAATCTGCAGACATTAATGAACACACTGCGCGACAACCGGCACGAAGGATGGGTTCTAGCTGCTTATCCAGATCCGAAGACGAGCCGTCCGCTGATCGGCGCGGGTTTCAGCCTGGACTTGCCGGCGAGACAACATGCTCAGCGCGACCCTCTGAATCCAAACATTTTCCTCGAACCGTCGTCGGCTGATCTTTGGGAGGCGGCAGGCCTTCCGCCGCCGCAACTGCAGACCATGCTGCAGCAGTTCAATTACGAACTGGACGCCTGGAACAAGAAAAAATTCCGTCGCAAGATTCGTACAAATGAACTCTTTCCGCAAATTTCGGAAGAGGACGCCGACCGACTCTTGCGTATCTATGCTATCCAAGCCATCCATAATGCCCGCGCCTATTGCCGCAACTTCGATCAGCTGACCGGGCCGCAACAGATGGCATTGGCTCAGATGGTGTACCAGATGGGAGTGAACCTGGA
The DNA here is from genome assembly GCA_963780495.1 of uncultured Acidobacteriaceae bacterium. Classification (GTDB taxonomy): domain Bacteria; phylum Acidobacteriota; class Terriglobia; order Terriglobales; family Acidobacteriaceae; genus Bog-257. The sequence goes on along the minus strand of CAWACF010000004.1, from coordinate 42,452 downwards.
AGAGTTCACAAACTTTCTCGGCGCCATCAATACTCCGCGGCCGATGGATCAAGGCGAAGCCAGCTATGCGGACTCCGAATATTGGCATTCGGTACAGGCCACGCTAATCCATACTGACTGGGCTCGTCGTTACAGCACGCGAGCCATTTCTGTCATTGCGATGTTCGATCCCACGTACAGTAATGATCCCTATGAAGCCGAGGCACGAGTTCGGGCGGAGGTCCGCCCGCTGGTACACCACACTCGCAAGAAACGCCACGCTGCGACTGTTCGTACCGCCAGCCTGAGTCACAAAAAATCGTCAACCCACCCTACTCGCAAGAGCTAACGACCGTTCCCTTCGAATTTGCGATGACGCCGTGGTTCCCTTAAGCTGGCGATGCATGCTTCGGCGCCGGAATTTCCTTTTAGCATTTCTGCTCGCTATCGCGATTGCGGTCTCCGCTAAGCCACTTGGCCCGCAGATCCAGGGATATGAGATCGTGCACACTTACCCTCACGATCCGCGAGCCTTTACTCAAGGACTGTTGTACGTCGACGGTCATCTCTACGAGAGCACCGGGCTGCGCGGGCAGTCGTCGATTCGGATGCTCGACTTGAATACCGGCCGCGTTCTGCAGAAGTACGACCTGCCGCCAGACTATTTTGGCGAAGGGTTGACGGATTGGGGCACTACGCTGGTGCAGCTCACGTGGCAGGCGCACAAAGCATTTGTTTATGACCGCTTCAGCTTCGCTGTGCTGCGAACGTTTACTTATGATGGCGAAGGTTGGGGTCTGACACACGACGACAAGGAACTCATCATGAGCGATGGCACGTCCTATCTGCGGTTCCTTGACCCGAAGACCTTTCACGAGACCAAACGTATCCATGTCACCACGGATGGAGGACAGGAGATTCCGGATCTGAACGAGTTGGAGTATGTTCACGGCGAGATCTACGCCAACGTCTGGCATAGTGACCGCATCGCCCGCATCTCGCCCAAGACCGGAAAACTTCTAGGTTGGATTGACTTGAATGGCCTGCGGGACCCAAGTACCACGGGCAATCCTGACGCCGTCCTCAACGGCATCGCATACGACGCGAAGGACAACCGGCTGTTCGTGACGGGCAAGCTCTGGCCAAAGCTGTATGAGATCAAGGTTGTCTCGCACTGACCCTGAAGCCCGAAGGGCGAAACTGTTTGTAGCCCAGGGCGGAAGCCCTGGGTAAGCTGCACATCGACCAGAGCCGGCTTCAGCCGGCGACACTCCCACGAGTCTTTCACCCCCAGTCTTTCACCCCGCATAACGCCGGTTTGATGTCGACCACCGGTGTCCCGTCGATCGCTTCCATCGGTCCGACACGCAGCCGCGTCTTGACGACCCTCCTGATGGTCACCGGATGTAGGCCAAGCGGATTCGGCCGGTCGGGCGACCGCGTGGCGAAGACGCCCCAGAGCCGATTCTGAGGGTCCGATCGCGGGTGGACTTTCATGGTTTCGCGGCGCGCTTGATGCAGCCACGTAATAACGATGATTTCATCGCCCGGCTTCAGCCCGTCGAGGCAGTCGCCAAACTTCGGATCTACCTCCAGCCAGACATCGGGTGCTCCCTCCAGCCCCTGCTTGGGTGCCTGAGCGCGGGTTTTTACTGTCGAGCGAATCACGCCGATTGCACGTAATTGGGCGCGTGCCGGGGTGCTGGGCGTGGTCCTCCTTGCAACTTCCTTCTTCATGATCATCGCGAACAGGGTCCTTTTCTTGTGACCGACGTATCCAGTACCACGGTTTCAAAACAAGGTCATGACTACAGGGATGAGACGCTGGCAGCGCTGGCGCTGACCATTGCTTCCAGTGGGTTCCGGATGCTGATCACCCGAGTAGGCGTTCCCGCGTCTACGGAATTATTTCAAAAACGGTGCCGTAGTAGTTGCTGTAGCCTCCTGTCGTACCGTAAAGATTGCCGGCAGCGTCGATGATCAGCGCGCTAACAGGATTGGCTCCGTCTTGGAAGCTTTGAAATGACCAGAGAATCGTTTCGCTATATTGGCCGCTTGGCGACGGACTTAGCTTGTAGACGGTGCCATAACCGTGAGTGCCGCCTCCAGATGTAGTGCCGTAGACATTTCCGACTGCGTCCACGATTACTCCTGCCTCAGGTTCTTCTCCGTCGACAAAATGTCCCTGAAAAACGTGAAGCACGCGTTCGGACCAAGTCCCGTCCGGGTTGGGAGACAGCTTGAAAACGATGCCGCACCATCCGATGGTGCAGAAACCTTCACTTTGCATTGTTGTGCCGTAGAGGTTTCCTTCATTATCGAAGGCGAGGCCGGCCAGTGAGTAGCCTCCGTCGTTAGGGGGGCCCTGGAAGGAATACAAAGTTGACTCGGTCCACCCTCCGCCTTCTGGGGTCAGTTTGAATACCGTGCCGTAATTGTAAGCGCCCCCTTGTGCGGTGGTTCCATAAAGATTGCCTTGGGCGTCCGCGATCAAAGGGCCATTCGGACCATCGCCGTCCAAATTCCCAGAAAATACGTACGGATTCAGGTTGTACCAATGTTGCGTGGTGATCGCACCCAGATCAAAAATCATGCCGGCGTACGGAGGCAAGCTGGTCGCTGCCGCACCGTAAAGATGGCTGCTATGTTGCAAGGCTATGCCTTTTGCGGGATTAGCGCCATTCTGTTGTCCATCGAAGGAATACAGCAAAGACTCGGTCCAGGCACTGCCGGACTTGGCGAGTTGAAATACTGTCCCATAGCCATAAGAGCCTCCCCAGGGTGTAGTGCCAAGTAGTCGCCCCATGCGATCAAAAACGAGGGAGGAATTTGGGTTAATGCCGTCATGGTTAGGTCCGAAGACATGTAAAACGGATTCCGCCCAAGTTCCGTCAACATTAGGAGTCAACTCGAACGCTACACCGCAACCCAAGGAACAGACGTCCGCAGAGCCGCCCATGGAAGTCGTCCCGTAGAGATTTCCGGCGCTATCGAAGACCAACGCCGCCGTGGGATTGGTGCCGTCTGGAAAGGTAAAGTTCCACAGGGTTTTCTCAGTTTGTGCTTCAAGAGGACAAGAGCCAGCCAGGGCGGCGAGGGTGATGGAAAGAACGATTTGAAGCGAGCAACGAAGGCTCTGTCGGTTCATGCTACCCTCCAGAGAACGGCCCTTATCAGGAGCTTCTGCCGCTCACTTTTTTGCCGTTCCCGCCATTGCATGTTATTCTTGATGGCGTAACAAGATACGATAAAAAGAGTAGGAGCGCAGCCGATTCAGTGTTAGCCCGAGAGAAAAAAGCCGCTTTAATTGTCGACAACCGTAGAGCCGATAACGATACCGGTTCGCCGGAGGTCCAGATCGCCATCCTCAGTACCCGGATCGGTGAGCTGACAGAACATTTCAAGACCCATAAGAAGGATCATGCCTCCCGGCGCGGTCTTCTCATGATGGTGAGCAAGCGTCGCAGCCTGCTCGATTACCTCAGAAAGTCCGATACCGAGCGCTACAAAGCCGTCATTCAGAAACTTGGCATCCGCAAGTAGTTGTTTGCCAGCCCTGAACTACAACGCTTCGGGCGACATGCATTCTTACAGATGCAGTCCGGCGCTTTTTGAGAACCGGGCCTGTGATCGGTTCGGCGCTGTTTGGAGTACACCGACATTGGGCGCGGGGTGCGCCCGTTAGATTCGTTCAGCTTCTCTCGGCTGACCTAAAATTCACTCCACTTCCGTATCGTCGTTCGGGCCATGGCAGCATGGCTTTCGGCCACTCGCCTGGCCATGACATCCGAATTGTATGACCGGCTCTAGCGGTTGCGTTCAGACAGAAGGAATCAGGAAATGAAAGAAGAAATGACGGCCACCTTACACGGCGTCAATAAACACGAGATCAGTGTTGAACTGCCTGGCGGTAAATCCATCCACTTTGAAACCGGGAAATTAGCAAAGCAGGCCCACGGTTCCTGCATCGTGCGCATGGGCGAGAATGTCGTCCTGGCTACCGCCTGCGCCAATCCCGAGCCCCGCGAGGGCATCGATTTCTTCCCATTGACGGTCGACTACCGCGAGTATACGTACGCCGCCGGACGCATTCCGGGCGGCTTCATCAAACGCGAAGGCCGTCCCAGCGAGCGCGAGATCTTGACCAGCCGGCAGATTGACCGCCCTATCCGCCCACTATTCCCGGAAGGCTTCCGCTGCGAGACCCAGGTCATCGCCATGGTGCTCTCGGCTGACACCGAGAATGATCCGGATGTCTCCGGTATCAACGGCGCGTCGGTTGCGCTGAGCGTCTCCGACATTCCGTTCCACGGACCCATCGGTGCGGTGCGCGTAGGTCGTGTGAATGGCGAGTTCATTATCAATCCCACTTACGACGAGCAGCGCTCGGGCGATCTGAACCTGATGGTCGTCGGCACCTCCGAAGGCATCGTGATGATCGAGTCCGGTGCGAAAGAGGTTACGGAAGACGTAGTCGTCGACGGCATCGAGTTTGGCCACCAGCAGATTAAGAAGATCTGCGCCGCCATCAACCAGTTGGTGGAAAAGGCCGGCAAGCCGAAGCGCAAGGTCGAGCCCCCGATGATCGATCAGGAATACCTGGACGATCTCCGCACCAAGATGGGCGAGCGCCTGGCTGATGCTGCGAACACCGAGAAGTATCCCAAGAACGAAAGCTATGGTCTTATCAAGAAGCTGAAGGATGAGCTCAAGTCGACGATCGACGACGAAGATATGGAGGGCCGCAAGAAGGCCACCTCGTACTTCGATCTTCTTCGCGAGCAGATCTTCCGCGAGCAGGTAATCAAAGAGAAGCGTCGTCCGGATGGCCGCAGGTTCGATCAGATCCGCGACATTTGGATTGAAGTCGGCGTGCTGCCGCGCACTCATGGGTCGGCGATTTTTACCCGCGGCGAGACCCAGGCCTTGGTCACCACCACGCTGGGCACTGGCGAGGACATGCAGCGCCTGGAAGCGTTCGAAGGCGAAGCCAAGAAGCGCTTCATGCTTCACTATAACTTTCCGCCGTTTAGCGTTGGAGAAGTGGCATTTCTGCGCGGGGCTGGACGTCGCGAGATTGGTCACGGCGCATTGGCGGAGCGGGCACTGTTTGCGGTTCTGCCCAGCGATACCGATTGGCCCTATGCCATGCGCGTAGTTTCCGACATTCTCGAGTCCAATGGCTCGTCGTCGATGGCGACCGTCTGCGGAGCCTCACTCAGCATGATGGACGCCGGTGTTCCGCTAAAGGCATCGGTCGCCGGTGTGGCGATGGGCTTGGTAAAGGAAGGCGACGAGTACGCTGTCCTGACCGACATCGCAGGGGCCGAAGACCACTATGGCGACATGGATTTTAAGGTAGCCGGAACGCGGGACGGCATCACCGCACTGCAGATGGACATCAAGGTCATGGGCATTACGCCTCAGATCATGCGGGAGGCTCTGGAACAGGCGCGTGCCGGACGTCTCTACATTCTCGACAAGATGACCGAGATCATTGACGAGCCGCGGACCAAGCTCAGCGAATTTGCTCCGCGCTTCTATACCCTGCAGATTCCGACTGACAAGATTCGCGATCTGATCGGGCCTGGTGGCAAGGTCATCCGCGGCATCGTGGAAGCGACTGGCGTAAAGATCGACGTCGAGGACAGCGGCAAGGTCAATGTTTCGTCGAGCGATCAGGTAGCGGCAGCCAAGGCTCTGCAGATGATCGGCGACATCACGGCGACCGCCGAGGTAGGGAAGACCTATCTGGGCAAGGTCACACGGCTGGCAGATTTCGGCGCTTTCGTCGAGATCCTGCCGGGAACCGACGGTCTGCTTCACATCAGCGAAGTTGCCGAGCACCGTATCAACGATGTTCGCGACGAACTGAAGGAGGGCGACCAGGTCCTGGTGAAAGTGCTGGCCGTCGACGGCAACCGCATCAAGCTGTCGCGCAAGGCGATTCTGAAAGAGCAGCGCGCCAAGATGGGCGGCGGAGAAGCTCCGCCCGAAGGTGAAGGCGCTGAAGGCGGCAGTGGCGTCAGCGGCGGAGTAACCTTTGAAGGTGGTCACGAGCGTGCCGACGAGCCCAGTTCAGAGCCGAACTTCAACCGTGATGGCGGAGATCGCCGCGAACGCAGCGGTGGCGGACGTCCCGGTGGTGGTGGGCGCCCAGGCGGTGGCCGCGGTGGACGTCCTGGCGGAGGACGTGGCGGCGATCGCGGACCGCGGCGCGGCGGTCGATAACTCAGGAGTGTGGTAAAAGCGTAGGAAGGGTAGCGATACCCTTCCTCTTTTTTTGCCCGTAGAATGGGCGGTCACTCACACTTTGGTTTTGTCAGGAGCCAGCGGTGGCAAGCAGAACAGTGGTAGTTACGGGAGGCGCGGGTTTCATAGGCGTGAATGCGGCGGAAGCGTTTATCCGCGATGGCTGGCAAGTCATTGTCTTCGATAACCTCTCCCGCAAAGGCACGGACCTGAACCTTCGCTATCTGCGGCAGAAGCATTCCGACCAGTGCGAATTCATCATGGGCGACGTTCGCTACGATTCGCTGGCCTTGTTGCACGCCGTATCGAGAGCCGATCTGGTGTTGCACCTGGCTGCCCAGGTTGCGGTGACGACGTCAATCGTCCGCCCAATTGAAGATTTTGAGATCAACGCCCACGGCACCTTCAACGTGCTGGAGGCTGTGCGCGAGTCGGGCAAGAAGCCCATGGTGATCTACTCCTCCACCAACAAGGTTTATGGGGGAATGCCTGATGTGGTCTGCATGAAGGGCCATACCCGCTGGAGTTTTCGGGATTTCCCGAACGGCATCCCAGAAACCCAGCCGCTGGACTTTCATTCGCCTTACGGCTGCAGCAAGGGTGCGGCCGATCAATACGTTCACGACTACGGCCGCATCTACGACATTCCCACGGTGGTGTTCCGGCAATCCTGCATTTATGGACAGCGGCAGTTCGGCGTAGAAGATCAGGGATGGGTCGCGTGGTTCTCCATCGCTGCCCTGTTGGAGCGGCCGATCACGATCTATGGCGATGGATTACAGATTCGCGACCTGTTGCATGTGAACGACTTGGTTGCGGCGTACAAAGCCGCTGCCGATCAACCCGATCGGTCGGCGGGGCAGATTTTCAATATGGGTGGGGGCCCAAGTCGAACGCTCTCCCTGGTCGAACTGCTTGCGTTTCTGGAGAAGCGGCTGGAGAAGAAGATCCCCGTAAGTCGGGCCGAGCCGCGGGCCGGCGACCAGCCTGTCTTTGTGGCGGACATCCGAAAAGCCGAGCGTGAATTGGGCTGGCGTCCGGAGATCGATCCGTTGCCGGGGATAGGCATGCTGATCGACTGGATACAGGAGAACCGCTCTGACGTGGAGCGCGTGGTCGCGACCTTCTGATGCCAAAGAGCTATGTCATCATTCCCGCGTACAACGAGGGCCCGAATCTTGGTACGGTGCTCGACCAGTTGCAACAGCTATCGGTGACTTTGCCGCTGGGCGTAGTCGTAGTCAATGACGGCAGCCGCGATAACACGCTGGAAGAGGCCGAGCGATTTCGCGGCAGGATGGACTTGGAGATCGTTACCCATCCAGTAAATCTCGGGGTACCCATGACTTTTTACGATGGACTGGTGGCTGCTGCCAACAGGGCCGAGCCTAATGACTGCATCTTCATCATCGAAGGTGACGGCACCAGCGACTTGAAGTGCATGCCCGAGATGGCGAGGCGGGTCTACAACGGGGACGATGTTGTAGTTGCTTCACGTTATATACGCGGCGGCGGCTATCTCAACTTTCCCTGGCAGCGAACCGCCGGAAGTTGGGGCGTCAACATGGTTCTGTCGACCTTCTTCCACGTTCGCGGAATCACCGACTACACCATTTTCTATCGCGCATATCGGGCGGAGGTCGTGCAGCGTGCCCTGGAACACTACGGGTCGAGCTACGTCACCACCAAGTCCTTTGCCGCGAATCTTGAAGTCCTGCTGCGAGTTCTACCTTTCAGTTCTCGATTCAGTGAAGTTCCGCTACGCTATGACTACGGATTGAAGAAGAGCCAAAGCAAGATGAACCCGTTAAAGACCTTGCGCGAATATCAGGGGCTGATCGTTAAGCGGCTCATGGGGAAGATCCCGTTAGCCGCTCCTCATAACTGAGCCTCACTGAAACTCCATTTCGTCGATTGGCCAATACTGCGCCGCAGCTCCTTTCAAGCGGTCGGCAACCTTGGCGCGCACACATAATGGAATATCAAGCTCGCGCCCTAGTCCGAATCTCACGCTCGCGAAGAAGAGAAACTTTCGTCGACTCACGGATACCTCACTCCAGGGAATGAGAAGCGGGGGATGTCGGAATCGAAAAAGGGGCATCAAGGCGAGGTACAGCCCCTCGGAGCTGCAGCCAATCGTTAAACAGCGGCCATAGTGAGTATTCCATCGCATTCGGCCGCTGTTGCCGCTCCATTGTTCTCCTGTGAATGGCGTTGCTAAACGGAACCGCGCGGCTAACGCCGTCCAGCCTCCGACATAACTGATGATTGTGGATACCAGAAGCCACAAGGACACGAAGTAGAGAGGGAAGATGAGCCAGAAAACGCTCTGGTGATTATTGATCCAATCTTGCATATTGTTTCAGTCGAGCGCCGCATCGATTGTACGTCGCGCGTTGCCGCTCCGTCAGATTTTCAGATCAGTGCACATTATCGGGGAACCATGCCAAACCCTTCATAGGCGGCTAACAACTTCGCATGTACAATTAACAGGTCCTACCTGGGACAAGCGGTCGCTCGAAAAAAGACATCGGTCGGATTCACTTTGTGGAGCCAGGGATGCGTATTTCAGTCGTCGGATCAGGGTACGTAGGATTGGTCACGGCGTTATGCTTTGCGGAATTGGGCCACGACGTCGCGCTTTATGATAACGACCCGGCAAAGCAGAATGCGCTGCGACACGGTCAGTCTCCGATCCATGAACGCCATGTCCCCGAATTGCTGGAGCGGCATCTCGGTTCCAAGCTGAAGCTCTCCGACAGCCTTGCCGAATCGGTAGAGCAGTCTGAAGCCATCTTCGTTGCGGTGGGCACCCCCCCGACGGTGAACGGGGAAGCGGATCTCTCCTACGTTGAGTCGGTCGCGCGGGAAATAGCCGCCAACATCAAGGACTATAAGATCGTAGTCGGCAAGAGCACCGTTCCCGTGTACACCAGCGAGTGGGTCCGCCGGGTGATGTTGCTCAATGGCGCTCCGGCCCATCTCTTCGACGTAGCTTCCAATCCAGAGTTTCTGCGCGAAGGCACGGCGGTCACCGACTTTCTCTACCCCGACCGCATCGTCATTGGTTCGGATAATCCCGCATGCGCTGACCGTCTGCGCCAGATCTATGCGCCTCTAACCGACGGCAGCTACTATCGCCGGACTGATACGATCCCAGCCCCCAAGCCAGTGAGTGGGCCGGCGCGGCTGATCGCGACCACGGCAAAGAGCGCCGAGTTGATCAAGTACGCCTCGAATGCGTTTCTGGCGATGAAGATCAGTTTCATTAATGCGGTCGCTACCCTTTGTGAGTCGGTTGGAGCGGATGTGGACCAAGTGAAGGAAGGAATTGGCGCTGATTCGCGCATTGGACGACAGTTTCTGAATCCCGGTCTCGGCTATGGCGGGTCGTGCTTTCCCAAGGATCTCTCCGCCTATCGTGCAGTGGCGCGCGAATGTGGCTACGATTTTCGTCTGCTGGAAGAAGTAATGCACATCAATAACGAGCAGCGCGAACGCTTCCTGCGCAAGGTGCGTCATGCGTTGTGGACGCTAAAAGGGAAGAAGCTCGGCGTTCTCGGACTGGCGTTCAAGGGCGGCACTGACGATGTGCGCGAGTCGCCGGCAATCGCCGTGGTGAAGTCGCTGATCAGCGAGGGATGCAAGATTCGGGCTTACGATCCGGCGGCGGCCGACAATGCTCGTGAGATCCTGGGCGTGCAGGACATTGAATACGTTACGTCCGCCATGGATGCTGCCAGAAACGCCGACGCGTTGCTGGTACTGACCGATTGGGAAGAATTTCGCACGATCGACTTAAAGGCGCTTCACCAGTTGCTGCACTATCCCATCGTCATCGATGGCCGAAACTTGTTCAGCCCCGACGCGATGGCCGAGCATGGCTTCAGTTATACCAGCGTCGGCCGGGCCGATGTTCCGCACGACATTTCGACCAACCGGAATGGAAATGGACGCGGCCAGGAGTCGAGTCTTCGCGCTCCTGTTTCTCAGGTGGTTAAGGCGACCTGATCTTGCTGGTCATCTGGGACTGCTCCCTGCGCTCGAACAATGCCGTCGTGGCATCTTGATACCTGATCTTCCAGCCTGCTGTATTCATCAGCAGGACGGCTACGGGACTGTTCTTCCGATACAGCACATATCGGATGTTGTATTTGTCGAGAATGTCGAGACTGTTGCGAAGCTGCGTCAGGTCAAGATAATCGGCGAAGACGCCGTTGTATTCGAAGATGTCGACCCTCGAATCGATGAATACCGGGATATGAGGAACATTCCAGATCAGGTACCCGCCCCAGAGATAATCGTTCAATACTCGTCCCTCAGGGTGAAACTCTTTTAGATATTCGAGTGCCGTGACCGGATAGGTTCGCACGGTGTCGCGCTGTAGAGTCTCCTCGGCAGGAAACCGCCACGCGCAGGCCGCGCCAATAGCGACGATGAGCACCGCGTTCAGCCATGGTTTATCAACTGACGGTCGATAGGGTGGTAGGAAATCAAGTTCGGCGGCCAGAATCGGCGTTATCAGAATCGCGGCGAGAAAAAGAAAGCGGCTATACGTCAGAGCTGCATATAGCCCGATGAGCAGGAACGCCAGGTCGTCCAACCGCCAACGCCGCCGGCGGACGAGAGCGAGGACGATCATCGCGGCCAGCATCGCAAACAGAATCTTTCCGCGTACCGTGTGAAAGTCCACGCTCATCCATTCTTCGACGTGTCCGACATTTAGTTTTTGCTGAAAGGCAACGTTGAAGGGATAGGAAACTAAGTGATAGGTGTAAGGGTTAAGGAATAAACCCGCGACACTGAATCCACCAACCAGCACGAGCTTGCGAAACTTCGATCCAGTCCAACGGGTAGCCTCGACTCGTCCCCAGTTGCCACTCACGATACCGCAGGCGCAGAAGGTCCAAAACAGCACCATTCCGATCAGCCAGGAGCCGTGCAGATTGATCCAGAGGATGAAGAGTGGAACTAGCCACCAAAGCAAATCCTTGCCTCGTTTGAATTGCTCCAGCAGGAAGAGTTCAGCCAGCAAACAGATCCAGCCGATAAGCAGGGTGCGCGGCCCGAATGACACCGTGGCCAGCCACACTCCCAGCGACGAGGCCAGGAACGCCGCCTTAATGTTTCTGCTGGCGAAGTAAGAGAGCGCAAAAACGCCAAGCAGGATGAGCTCGGTCTGGATAAGCATCACCAGGTAAATACCGCGGATGCCGAGCCATTGCCACCCGAAATAGTAAGGAAGCTCGCCAAGCCAGGCTTCGTTGATCCAGGGAGAACCGGCAGCGGTAAAGGAATAGAGGTCCTGACGGACAACTGAGTGGGTGTTCGTCAAAACCTCCGCGTTGCGAAGATGCCACCAGATATCAGGGTCGGCGATGCTGCCGCTATCGAACAAATAAACGCAAGCCGCCAAGGCCACAGCCAGCAGGACAGGGAATGAGACGATCTTTCTCCAGCTCTTTGAAGCGACACCTGCGGCAGCGAGCGGCCTGGAGTATACGGTCGCTTCTTCTCCGCTCTCAATTGACACCGGTAGCACTGGTCAGGCTAGCGCAGACACGATATCCCTTCCAGAAATACCTCTCCGCTCCGTTGATGAATGTCGATGGTGTCGGCCCACTTTGAAAATTACTCAGAACGGGAAGAGTAGGTGTTACGCAGCGTCAGTTAAATGTTGGTTGTGCAGGCCCGAAGTCATAGCATTTTTTTAGAACAGCAATGGTCTACAAGGTGCGGCGAAGAATTCGGGACGACGACTGCGCTTCCAGCCTGGTCGAAGCTGCGTTGGTGGTGCCCGTTCTCGTGCTCATTCTTTGTTTCGCGATCGACATCGGATACTTCTTCATTGTGGCGGCGAACCTGGTGTCTGCGTCACGTAATGCCGTGCTCTATTCGGGCCAGGGTTTTATCTCGCCGGGCCAGCTGCCATTGCCCTTCGCCGGGTCGGGATCGCTGAGCGATAACGCAGGAGTTGCCGGGCTGGCGGGCGGCGATCTTGCCGGACTTGCAAGCATGGCGACCAAGACCAACATCCAGGTTTGTTCAAAGAAGCTCGGCATTACGCAGACGTCCAGCGGCTACATCACGAATTGCAGTACGTTTCCGTCCGGGACATTGAATTTTGCCCCGGACCAGGATCCGGAGTCGAACTATGGAATGCTGACGCAGCGTGTTGATGTGGTGTACACGGTCAGCCCGCCCATTCCCGTCGACTTCTTCCTGTTCTCGATGCCGGCTCTGACAATCCACTGGCAGGCGGAGATGCGAGCGCTTGACTGATGACTACGAACCATAAGCCGAGCCTTTTCAGGGATGAGCGCGGTTCGATGCTGATCGAATTCGCACTTTCGGTATGGACGCTATTTCTGCTCACCTTCCTGATCTTCGAATTTTGCATGACGGTTTATACCTACAGTGTTTTGGGAAATGCAGCGCGTGAGGGAGTACGTTATGCGATCGTTCACGGCAGCGACAGCGCCTCTTGCAGCGGCCCGGGATCGGGATGCAGCGACGCTACCGGCAGCAATGTCTCGGCCGTGGTGAAGGGCTACGCCGCGGTTACATTCCACGACATCGGCGGAATGAAGGTAACGCCATCCTGGCCCGACGGAACATCCACACCGTCGAGCCGGGTCGTCGTCAGCATTACCTATCCCTACATTTCTTATTTGACGCTGCCGGGTTTCAATCCGCCCAACATGCAAATCACCGCCGAGGGGAGGATCGTTTTTTAGCGAGGTATCGGCAATGATTTCGCGAAGGTATCAGCACCGCCGAGGACACAAAGACGCAGGACAAGTCACCATTCTGGTTATCCTGATGCTGAGCCTGTTCCTGTTGGCGGTGTTGGCGTTCGCCGTCGACTACACCAACATCTGGTTCCAGCGTCAGCAAGTTCAGACCGCAGCGGATGCCGCCTGTCAGGCGGGCGCGATGGACATGTACCAGCTTATTAGCGGTGCGAGTTATCCGCCCATCGGTTTTGTGCCTGGTACGGCGGGCAGTTGCAATTCGTTTGGTTCGGCAGGCCCCAGCATGTGCTGGTATGCCAGCAAGAACGGCTTCAACGGATATAGCAATGGAGCTGCAAGCGTCTCCTGGAGCTTCCCGAGCTCGGTGCCTGGCGTCACTGCGCCCCCGTCCTCTGTTGTTTCTTATCCTTACTTACAGGTGACGGTGTCTCTGCCGGTGAAGACGTATTTCAGCACACTGCTGACCGGCAATCAGACGCAGCAAGTCGGAGCCACCGCAACCTGCGGTCTTACGCAGGTCATGCAAGGCGCTCCTATCATGATCCTCAATCCCAGGATTTCGGGTGCACTGACTTACTCAGGCGGCGCCTCCCTTACGGTCGTCGGCGGTCCAGCGCGCAGCATCGTCGTCAATTCCAGTAGCACTACAGCAGTGCAATGCGGATCGAGCGGTGTGATCGATACCAGGAAAGGGGGTCCAAACCTGACCGGCTCGGACGTGGGTACGTACGGCGGACCACATGTTGCTCCCGGAACGGCTACAGGCTGTTTCGGAACCAATGGCAACACCGGACTGCCTGCTGGCTTCAGCGGGGGAACAACCGGCAAGTGGGCCTGGCCGGCGACCCCGGTGGCCGACCCTTATGCCGGCGTTCCGGTAGCCGGCGGCATGAAGAACATCACTCCAGCGACGAAGGCATCCCACAACGACGGCACAAAATACTACAACTTGGCCGCTCCCGAAATGGACGGTTGTCCAGATAACAGTCCCTCCAACTACGGCAGCTACAACGACAGCAGCTACTGGACTTGTAACTTGGGAAAATATGGAAGTAAGTCCTGGTACTGCCGGGGCTGCAAGGAGTATGCGCCCGGCTATTACCCAAATGGCATCTCCGAGGGCGGCGGTGATGTTGTGACGTTTCTGCCGGGCGTCTATTACATGGACGGGGATCTATCCATTGGCGGCAGCGATTCGATCCGCATGGCTAAACCATGCGCCAGTTCGCAAGGGGTGGTGAACACAGACCCAACTACGGGCAACTGTAGTCCGCTGACTCAAACCGCAGGTGCCAGTGGGGCCGGTGGCGGTGGGCCATGGACGTGGCATCAGACTGACGGCGTGATGTTTTATTTCCACGGGAGCGCGAAACCAGTGATCAGCGGTGCGTCCGGTGCTCCTGCGTATCCTCGCGTGGATAAAGTACCAGTCACTGATTTGACGTGCGATGCCAGCACCCCGCCCTCGTATCTGAATCTCGCCAGTGCTCTCGACACAAACGTTATGCTGGCGCAATGCACGGTTAATGGAACGTACTACGACGTTGCCGGAGACACGGCAGACTCAGTGGGATTGGTCCGCGGGCTACTTATGTTCATGGATCACGCGGACACGGCCTCGCCGCAGCTGCAAGGGTCGGGAACCCTCGCATATACGGGGACGCTGTATTTCCACTCTTCAAACTACGCGACGATCTTTCAGATTCCTGGGGGGACCACCAACGGTACGCTCATTTGGGGAAATGTAATAACGGACCAGATGCAGCTAACCGGCAGCGGGGCCCTTACCATGGCGCTGAATCCGGCCTCCACCACGCAGATCCTCAAAGTATCTTTATTGCAGTGACAAAAAGGAGAATCACACCTCTTCCAGAACTGCGGTTTCCTCCACGGCTTCGAGTGTCCCGGCGGACTCTGTGGGATCGAGCTCTTGCTCTCTCTGCCCCGTCTGCGTACCCTTGGTTTCACCCTCCGTCAACTCTCGCAACACCACCACCGAGCGACCGGCGACATCGAGCCTGCCATCAAGAAGCTTTTCCCCGAATGGGTTATCCAGGTCATGGGTGTCCATCAGCAGCTTCCAGCCGCGGTTGCGAGGCGATTGCGGGAGCGTATAAGTGACTCCGTCTGCATAGGAATTCAACATGACCAGAAATGTGTCATCGGTGATTGGCTCACCCATCTCATCGAGCTGTCCCAAGGTTGACCCGTTGAGCATTACTGCCAGACTGCGCATCCAGCCGGTGTTCCACTGCTCCTCGGTCATCTCCTGGCCGTCCGTGCGGTACCAGGCGATGTCGCGCGACGAGGGATGGTAGACCTCGCGATCCTGGAAGAACTTGCGGCGCCGGAGATTGGGATGCTTTTGACGGAATTCGATCAGCCCGCAAGTGAACTCCAAAAGCTTCTGCCGCCGGTCGTCGAGATGCCAGTCGTACCAGCTGATCTCGTTGTCCTGACAATAGGCGTTGTTATTGCCCTTCTGCGTCCGGCCAATCTCGTCGCCCCCACAAAGCATGGGAACGCCTTGTGACAGAAACAGCGTCGCCAGCAGATTGCGTTTCTGGCGCTCGCGGGCTGCGATGATCTGTGGATCCTCCGTCGGCCCTTCTACTCCCATGTTCCAGGAGTTGTTGTCGTTCGCGCCGTCTTGATTGTTTTCGCCGTTGGCTTCGTTATGCTTTTCGTTGTAGCTGACCAAATCTTCCAGCGAGAAACCGTCGTGTGCGGTGACGAAATTGATGCTGGCATAGGGCCGGCGTCCATCATTCTGGTATAGATCGCTACTGCCGGTAAGACGGTAGCCAAGATCGGAAATCTGTCCCTCATCGCCCTTCCAGTAGCGGCGCACGGTGTCGCGATATTTTCCGTTCCACTCCGCCCACAGAACGGGGAAGTTGCCGACTTGGTAGCCTCCGTTGCCGACATCCCACGGTTCGGCAATCAACTTCACCTGCGAGATGATCGGATCCTGATGAATGATGTCGAAGAATGCCGAGAGCCGGTCGACATCGTGCAACTCGCGCGCCAGAGTGGCGGCAAGATCGAACCGGAAGCCATCCACGTGCATCTCGGTCACCCAATAGCGCAGGCTATCCATGATTAATTTGAGCACCTGCGGATGTCGCACGTTCAGGCTGTTGCCCGTCCCGGTGTAATCCATGTAATAGCGCGGGTTGTCGGGCACCAGTTTGTAATACGTGGGATTATCGATTCCGCGAAAGCTGAGCATGGGACCGAGTTGATTGCCCTCGGCAGTGTGGTTGTACACCACGTCGAGAATAACCTCGATGCCCTCGCGGTGCAGGGCCTTCACCATGGCTTTGAATTCCGGTACCTGCGAACCAAGGTCTCCGGAAGAACAGTACTCCGACTCGGGACTGAAATAATTTAGGGTGTTGTAGCCCCAATAATTGTGGAGGCCGCGGTCCACCAGCGCCTTGTCATGAACGAATTGATGCACCGGCATCAGTTCCACGGCCGTTATCCCGAGACCCTTCAGGTATTTCAGCGCCGGCGGCGACGCAAGGCCTGCATAGGTGCCGCGCAGGTCTTCTCGAATCTGGTCATTCAGCATGCTGAAGCCGCGGACATGCATTTCATAGATAATCGAGTCGCTGAGCGGCGTGCGCGGAGGGCGGTCGTGCTCCCAATCGAAATAGGGGCTGACGACAATGCTCTTTGGCATGCCTGAAGCGCTGTCGCGACGGTCGATAACTGTGTCAGCGTTCTCGCCCCCAAAGCGGTAGGGATAGATAGGCTTGTCCCAATCCACCCTGCCGGCAATGGATTTGGCGTAAGGATCGATCAGCAGCTTGGCCGGGTTGAAGCGCAGCCCGCGCGCTGGATCCCATGGGCCATAAACGCGATATCCATAGAGTTGACCCGGCTGCAGACCGGGAACGTAGCCGTGCCACACGAATGCGGTCTGTTCGGGCAGCTGAATGCGTTCGCTCTCCCGTCGGCTGCGGCCGTCGTACAGACAGAGCTCTACTTTGGTAGCGTTTTCTGAATAGAGTGCAAAATTAACGCCGGTTCCGTCCCAGGTAGCACCTTGGGGAAACGGTTTGCCCGGCAAGCAGGGACGTGCCATTCTTCCTCCACGTTCACCAGCACCGCCGTACAGCTTGGATGCAAATTCGTGGCATTTGGAATTTGCCGAATCGCAAACTATTGGGAGGTATACCTTTCTGGCCGGAGGCGCATCTGAAAAACGTATGCGTACGTCCACGCTGGGCAAGTGTATTAACCCGGGATGTGGAACCGAGTTCAAGCGTCTCGGGACCGGCAAGATATACACTTCTCCGGTTCAGCATCCTCAAGCCTGGGGGTTGCCGCCGAACATTCGACAGAAGGTGGTGTGGCTGTGCGGCAAGTGCGCGCAGTCGTACAAGGTAGTATTCGATCAGCAGCGCTGCCAGGTGCTGGTGCTCAATCGCGAGCGGGTTCACAAGCGGTCGGCGTAGGTTTTCTAACGCTCCTGCAATAGGTATACTGCTGCAACGCCGCTCAATCTGCGGCCTTGATACTCATGGTATCCCGAGCTCAACCTCTGAACGAGCAGGACCTGCGCGATCTTGGCTTTGGCGCGGTCGTCTCCCGGGAGAGTCACCAACGTCTGCTGAACCGCGACGGCAGCTTTAATGTGGAGCGCAAGGGGCTGTCGCTGCTGGAGTCGATCAGCCCTTATCATGTTTTGCTCACCATGCCGTGGGGGCAATTCTTCGCGTTGTGTTGCGGTTGGTATGTTGTGGCGAACGTTGTGTTTGCTTCGGCCTATCTCGCCTGCGGGCCAGGGGCATTGGTGAGCACCAGTCCTGGAACCCCCCTACATCCTTTCTGGCGTGCATTCTTCTTCAGCGTAGAGACAATATCAACGATTGGTTACGGCAACGTCGTGCCGACAGGCATTGCGGCCAATCTGGTCGTAACGGCTGAGGCGCTGGCCGGGCTGGCGGGCTTCGCAATTGTTACAGGCTTGTTATTCGCCCGCATCTCTCGGCCGACGGCAAATGTGCTATTCAGCAGCCACGCGGTGGTAGCTCCCTACCAGGGGATTACTGCGCTGGAATTTCGAGTAGCCAATGCTCGCTCCAACGAATTGATCGAGGTCTCCGCTAAAGTTATTGTCAGCCGGTTTGAAGAGGTCGATGGGGTGCACACCCGGCGTTACTATCCGCTGAAGCTGGAACGGGAATCGGTGGTCTTTCTTCCGCTGACTTGGACCGTGGTCCACCCCGTCGAACAGGACAGCATCCTGTACGGCGAAACAGCGGATTCAATGCGCAGCTCGAATGCGGAAATCCTTGTGTTGCTGAAGGCGTTCGACGAGACGTTCTCGACTATTGTTCAGACCCGGACTTCGTACACGTACGACGACATCGTGTGGGGGGCGCGTTTTGCCAACGCTTTCATGGCCGATGCAGCCAAACGCTTCGCCCAAGGGCGCGGCAAGAAGGAGAAGGTAGCGGTCGATATGAGGCTGTTCGATATTATCGAGCCGGTTGTCGAGCGATTAAATCATTGAATATCACGCGCGGCTCGCGCAAAATAGCTGCGACTCATTCAAACCTTGATGTAGCTGTTCGGCTTCAGCGCCGGCAATTGTGTTCGCCTGCGCCCACAAACACGATGGAGGAACTATGGCTGAAGCAGTTCTGAAGCGGGCTTCCGGGTGGTCGATTGGTCTTGGTATCTTGATGATCACTGCGGGCGTTGTAGCGATGTTCGCTCCTTGGGAGGCCGGACTGGTCCTGACGATCGTCGTCGGCTGGTCGGCCATTTTCAATGGTATTGCGCAGATCATCTTTGGCGTCCGGACGCATGGCGGCTGGCACGTTCTGTTGGAAGTGCTCCTTGGCATCATCTACATCATTGCCGGCGTTTACCTGCTAATGCACCCCATCGGCGGATTGCTGGCGTTGACCCTGATCCTGGCTTCCTTCCTGTTGGTTTACGGAGTTTTCGCTCTGGTTCTGGCATTTCAGATCAAGCCGCGCGGTGGATGGGGATGGGTGCTTTTCGACGGCGTCATCACCATTCTGCTGGGTATTTTGATCTGGGCGCACTGGCCGTTCAACTCTGATTGGGTGGTTGGGACGCTGTTCGGCATCAGTATCTTCATGTCAGGCGTCACGCGCCTGATGATGTCGCTGGCATTGCGTAAAATCGCCACCGCATAATAGCGGAGCAAAAAGCTACCGGTTGGCGCTTCCGCAACCCATCGAATCGCGGTTCAAAATGCCCCACCAACCAACACAAGTTGGTGGGGTTCTTCATCTCGGTTGATCGCAAAGACAATCCAAGACAATCTTCGTTCCACTGTGACTAAGGTCATAGGTGATCGGTTGCAGCCCCTTTACAGTGCAAGTGTGGTGGGTGATCCAGACCTCCTAAGGACCAACTCCCCGGCTGTGCGAGGCCGGGGAACCACTTCCGGGGATCTCCACCCAAGGAGCAACGAATGTCCATAGAAGCGACGCAAACCGTTGGCGAATTGGCTGCAAACATACCAGGAGCAACTCGCGAGTTCGAAAAACTGGGAATTGACTATTGTTGCGGAGGCAGCCGCACGCTGGGAGAAGCCTGTGCCGACGCCAAGATACCGATCGATCAGGCTTTGACACGACTGCACGATGGGTTCGCAGCGTCTGGCGCCAGACAGGACCGCGACTGGAAGGCGCAGTCGCTCACCAACCTTATCGCTCATATCAACAGCACCCATCATGTATTTGTCCGCGAGGAGTGCCCTCGCATAGAACGCCTCGCCGGCAAAGTGGTGTCGGTCCACGGAAAGAATCATCCCGAACTGTTGCAGGTCCAGAAAATCTTCGCCGCTTTAGCCAGTGAGCTAAGCGCTCACTTGACGAAGGAAGAGCAGATCCTCTTCCCGTACATCATCCGGATGGAAGAAGCGGTTGCCGCGAAAGAGCCCGCGCCTGCTGCTATGTTTGGCACCGTAATGAATCCGGTCCGGATGATGATGCAGGAACACGACGGCGCAGGGGAGACTCTGAAGGAGCTCCGGGCGATTACGAATGATTACGAGATCCCTTCCGACGCTTGCATAAGCTATGCCACGCTGTATGACGCACTGAAGGCATTTGAAGCCGATTTGCATCAGCATATTCATCTGGAAAACAACATTCTCTTCCCACGTTCCGTGGCATGGGAGTCGACGCGTCCGTAGCTTTAGCGTTAATCGGACCCAAGCAAATCACCAGGTTCGGGTTGTCGGGCACTTACGTGCCCGATCGTCTCTGCAACTCGTGGCGTAGGTTCCGGCATCTTTGTAGTCATGCCGCGTCGACGTGTCCAATTGGCATCCGAACTTATGCCTCTGTTCCCGACACTGCAGGCAGCGCGTGCAGCCGCCAAAGACTGTCGCTCATGCGATCTCTGGCGACACGCAACCCAGACCGTGTTTGGCGAAGGAGCTGCGCACGCGCGACTTCTATTTGTCGGCGAACAGCCCGGGGATAAAGAAGACCTGGAAGGTGCACCATTCGTCGGTCCTGCCGGGGCGCTTCTCGACAAGGCTCTGCTTGAGGCCGGAATTGATCGCAAGCAAACGTACGTCACCAACGCCGTAAAGCACTTCAAGTGGGAGCCTCGTGGCAAGCGGCGCATTCACAAGAAACCGAACTCCATCGAGATTGCAGCGTGCCGGCAATGGCTGGATACGGAGATCGCTCTGATAAAGCCAGAGGTCATCGTTTGCTTAGGTGCGACCGCAGCCCAAGCGCTTCTGGGGCGGGATTTTCGCGTCACCCAAGAGCGCGGTCAGTTGCTAGCGTTCGAAACCGCCGCGAATGTCCTTGCGACGGTGCACCCGTCTTCCATTTTGCGGGCTCCTGATGAGGAAAGCAGACATAAGGAATTCATGCGATTCGTAGAAGATTTGCGAGTTGCTGCAACAGTTGTGAAACAGCCCAGGGTGGCGTAACAATGACGTTGAAGAAAGTTCGCAATTCATTCATAGTGTGGCGTCGCGTTGAATCCAAGTTCGAGTTGGGTGTGGGGTGTTTGTGGCTCCCGAGTTAGAACAAATTCGCCGCGAGGTAGAGGCGATCACACGAGGCTGGTCGGGTGCGCAGTGGGATCGTGCACTACCGGGGAAGTGGACGACGGCCCAGATCTTCGAACATCTGCTCCTCACCTATACCGGGACCACGAAAGGCTTGCGCCGGGTATTAGACAACGGAAGCTTTACAGCTGGCACCTCCACCTTGCCGCACCGAGTACGCAAGTTCGCCGTAACCAAACTCGGGTACATGCCCAGCGGCCGGGAGGCCTTCAGTCAGATCATGCCACGAGCAGGGCTCAGCGCCGATTCCATGCGGCGTTTCTATGACGCGTTAGTAGCTATGGACTCGACGTTGTTCGATGCTGAACGCCGCTTCGGCCGGCGAGCAAGGCTCCTCGACCACCCATTTTTAGGGCCGCTGAATGCGCAGGAGTGGCGGCTCTTTCATCGCACTCACACACGCCATCACTTAAAGCAGGTGGTCGAGCGTGTTCGCAGCACGGGTGCCACGCCCGACCGGCGAGTGCCAGCCTAGAAAAAACCCAAATACCACGTCCATAGGCCCTCCCCGGCAAAAATCACAAACATAGAACACGCACCTAGAAACACGCCGAAGGGGATTTCACGAGCGAAAAATGGCTGCGCGGCTTCCGTGTTTGCTTCCTCACTGGAGTGTGAGCTGAAGGCCTCCCGCAAAAGGAGAAAGACAACATAGAAAATAGCGGAGACTGGCGCCAGAAGAATCACCAGAGCGACGAGCTTCAGACCAAGAAATGCCCCCGACATCCCCATGAGGGCAATATCACCGAAGCCGAGGCCGTGCTGTTTGCGTACCAGGTAGTACACCGCCCATGCGAGGTAGAAAAAGCCCGCGCCAACCACAGCGCCGGCAACAGCGTCCATTAACCAAAGAGCGGGAGTGTTCGAAACATGGTCACCAAATATGCGAAAGAGGAACGCCGTGCCGGAATAATCCGTGTGGGCAACGAACGATAACGCTAGTCCGAGCACAATGCCGGAGTAGGTGAACTCGCGCGGAAGCAGGCCGGTTTCCGCGTCCATGAAGATCAGGCCGATCAATAAGAAACCGAAGATGCAAAATTTGAGTGTCATCCAGCTGGGCCCGAAGGCCGCATAGCAGGCAGCGAACAACAACCCGGTGAGCAGCTCGACGGCGGGATATCGCGGGGAGATGCGCTCTCTGCACGTCCGACAACGTCCGCGAAGGACAATCCAGCTCAGTAGGGGGATATTGTCGAACCAGCGAATGCTCGCGCCGCAGCGGAAACAATGAGAAGGAGGTGAAACAATCGACTCGTCGCGCGGAATGCGGCTTATGCAAACATTCAGGAAGCTCCCGAATATAAGACCAACCACGAAGAGCGCGCATTCGAGCAGTCGGTCCAAGTAGACTTTCGCTATTCCTCCCCTGACGTTTTAAGGCTCGCGGAAGCTCAGGAGATCGCCGTTAAGTACAGCGCCACACGACTGCTCAGGTGGCATCTCTCCTGTCCAATTCATTCGTTTTCGATTGACCAGGCGCACCTCAGGCGGGTGCTTCTCCCAGCCGGTACCATTCTCTTCTCGGATGGGCACACTATAGCAGGCCAGGGCCTCATCCGGTTCATTCTCTTTCCACTCCAGCAGGGTAGCCCCCAAGTCATCGGAGAGCATCTCATTGCAACGCAGGCACAGAATCCACTCATGAGCGGCATCCATCGCGTAAGCGCCGGAAGTAACCCCAGGAATCGCAGTTTTGAAGGTCGCACCATGCTCCCTGGCGACTCTTTCAGTATCGTCTTCGGAGCCGTCATCGATGACCAGCACCTCATCACAGGGACGCAGGGAATCCAGAACCCGGCCGAGACGTAACGCGTCGTTATGAGTATGCAGCAGAGCACTAATTTTTGGCATGGACAGTCCTAGTGAGCATATCGCAGCGCTACTCAGCTGTGTAGAAGGAGAGATGCAAAAAGACGCAGCCGGGTATAGTGGCTGCGCCTGTGCAATTCAAATTTCTCTACGACAGCGGGATACGACTCGCATCACGATTATTGTTGTTCTGTGGAATAACCGTCAGCGTGTTAACGGTCTGAAAACTCAAAACGGCTTCAGGTCCAAGCTTGATCTGCTCGCCTTTCTTGGCAGCGGAGACGCCCGTTCCGGCGCCCGCACCGCTGGCGGCTCCGATCGCCGCGCCTTTCCCTCCACCGATAATCCCACCAAGAATCGCGCCCGCAGCCGTCCCGATGCCAACCTTGGTCGCGGTGTTCTTGCCCTCGCCCTTACCTTGGCGTGACCATTGATTGGTCTGGACGTTGTAGGTTCGCCGGTTGACCGATATAGATGTCAGCTCCAGCGTCAGTACAGACTGGCCGGCAAATCGTCCGGCGCTTTGGACATTCGCCACGCGCCCGACTACATCCGCCCCGGAGGGAATGACCGTCTCGCCGTCAATCACGATGGGCGAGCTCAGAGACCCATGAAACGTGTCGCCAATCTTATTGGTTTCCGAGCTGAGAGCATCATTCAATCGCACCGATAGCTGTGTTCCCGCTGGAATCGTGACTTTCTGTGGCAGCGGAGGCGGCGGTGGTGGAGAAGGTGGCGCGGGTTGAGCCTCAGGCTGCGGCGTTACGGGTGCGGAAGGCGGCATGCTGTTTGCCAAAGTGGCATCGCTGCTCGTCTGATCAGCTCCGCCGTTCCGATGATGCCGCGCACTCGTTTTGGGCGTGTGCTTCTTTTCCCGCGGTGTGGGTTTTTCCATCAGTTGCGGCCGAGCTACAGGTGCCGGTGGGGGAGCCACTTGTGCTTGCTGGACCTGGAGATTGTTGATGACGGTGCGCACGCCGTCGATCGCGCCGGCATCGTTGGCTGCTGCGTTGCGCTCGACATCACTGTTGACATCACCGCTCAGCGTCACGACGCCATTTGCCGCTTGCACACTGATCTGGCGGCTTTGAATGCCAGGGTCACCGTAGATTTTGTTCTGTACGTCGCTTGCGACCTGCGAGTCCGTGCGCTGTACCTTACGCGAGCATCCCGCCAGAAGGGCGAGACTCAACGCTAACATTATGGCTACAGTTACAGAAAAAGGCCCTTTGGTCCTCATTGCTGCTCCGATTGAGTCCTCCTGATTGAATGAACACCAGCAAAGCACAGTTGTCGCTATATGCTTTGCAGAAACCATACCTTGATGATGGAGAGACGTGGATATCCCGTGAACGAAAGCGCAGATTTAGAGAACGGTCGCACAATGCCGATTGTGCGACTTCAGACCGTAGCAGGAATGCGGCGCAGGTATGGCACAGCGCGGTGGATTCGTCCGCGGTGCACCCTGAGAACGCAATTCTTTCTAAGAAGTAGACGGTTCAGTCAGCCGATTGTTGATAGCAAATAACGCAAGTTCCAAACGGCTGGCGACCCCGACCTTGTCGAAGATGTTGGTCAAATGATGCTTGACTGTATCTTCGCTCAGCGAAAACTTGCGGGCAATCTCCTTGTTGCTCAAACCGGCGACGATTGTAGTGAGAATATCCATTTCACGTTTGGTAAGGCCGAAGTTGCGCGGTGGCTTCTCGCCTGAAGGATTCGTGCGCATGAACTCGACGATATCGCCGACGGCTTCGCGCCCGATCCAATATTGACCCGCCATAACCGTGCGGATCGCCTTCATGAGCAACTGCGTGGCCGCCTCTTTCATGACCACGCCCCGGGCGCCCATTTGCAATGCCTGGACGATTTCCATCCGCTCCACTGCGGCGGTGAGCACGATGATCTTGGTATTGAGCTTGTCGCCATCGGCCGAGAGGTCCCGCATGGCGTCCATCCCTGGAACCCGGGGCATGGCCAAGTCCAGCAACAGGACATCCGGGCGCAACTCCCGCGTCTGTGCTGCAGCTTCTGCGCCATCGGCGGCTTCGCCGACTACCTCTAATTCCGACTCCGCTTCCAGCAGTCGTCGCAAACCGTCGCGGAAGATCGTGTGATCATCTGCGATCACGATGCGCACTGAGGGGTCCTTCTTATCCATAGGATTCGTATCCTTTCTGCGGAATGGTAATCTCCAACCTAGATCCGTGCCCGGGAGTGGACTCGATGATCATGTCTCCTCCGACAGCGCGGACTCGTTCCTTGATGACGGCCGGTCCACGTCGCAGAGTATCGAGTTCTGCGAGGCCTAAACGTCCGGCAAAAGGGAAGCCACTTCCGTCATCATTCACCACCAGCTTCCACAGACCTTCCTGTGAGCCGAAGCGGACCACAGCCGATTGAGCCCCACTGTGCTTACGGATATTCACCAGACTCTCTTGTACGATTCTTATCAGCTCCCGGCAGGTAGCCGCCGGCAAGGTGACCTCCCGCAATTCTGATATGAAGCGTACAGCAATGCCAGTGTCTCTGGAGAAACGTTCCACGAGATCGGCAATAAAGTCAAGAAATTGATGTGGACCGATGTCCACCGGCCGCATGCTCTGCATCAACTCCCGTAGGTTTAGCACCTCATGACGAAGCAGCCGCTGGATGCGGTCGAGTTCGCTCGCCACCTGGGAGTCACTGCTGCGGCGGCGAAGTACGTCAACCTGCATCTCTATGCTGATCAAGGACTGGATCGTCGTATCGTGCAGCTCCCGCGCCACCCGGGCTCGCTCGGTTGCTCCTGCCCGGGTGCGGAAACCCCAAAGCAGATAAACAGAATACAGGGCTGGCGCGATCTGGCGCATTACATCCTGGGCTAAACGGAGCTCCAACTCTCGCTGCCGTCCGAGGCGGGCATTCACCAGGATGAAGCGACCCGTCCAGTCCCGGCCCATTTCATGGCCGACCACGAGGACGGAATTGGCGCCCGACATCGGCATTTTCAAATCTTTCGTCTGTGTTGGCTCCAGCCGGCGTCCCTCCTCATCGAGGGCCGTAACCGAATAGCTGTTATCGCTGCCGTTTCGCTTCATAAAAAACGTATGCGGATAGCCAATCATGAAGCCTAAAGCCTGTTCGGCAGGTGCGACTTCAATCACATGAATATTGGCTTGCTCCAGGGAGGGTAGCTCCCAACGGAAGGCGCGGCCGGTACTACTTTGCGACACCAGCTCGACGACAGCAGTTCCTTGAAATACCCGGCCCAATTCCGTGAGCACGCTCTGCAAGACCGTCGAGAAGCGATTCCCGACTCGCGCCAGCGAGAGCAGCCGGTTCGAGAGTGCGATTTCAGCTCGCAATTCCTTTTCCGTCTCAGCCAGGAACCCTAACAGCGTGCCCGCGACAACCAGAAACACGCACCGCAACACAACCCGGACCGTTTCCGGTTGGGGCGAGATAATCGAGCGCACGCTGGCCGGTCCATGGGTGGCCAGAAATAGTTGAAACAACAACAATCCCACGCTGAAAAGAGCGCTTCCTACCGTCTCAACGAAGCCCCAGCGAAATGCGGCTGCGATCATGGCAAACAAGAACAGCACATAAAAAGGCCGGTCCGAGACATTCACGAACAGGCAGAGCAGCGCTGGCCACCCCAGATCGTTGACCTGCGCCCAAGCGGTGAAGAATCGGCCGAGCCTGCCGGCCTCCAGCCAGATCAGCAACAGAAGGCTGCTGATCACATACCCGGTGAGCAGGCTCATCCCGCACCGCTGCTGGAGGCTAGTTCTCGCGGGAACAACAAACCAAGCGGCCAGACACGTTAGTGACAGAAACAGCCGCGAGAACGCGAGAATGCGCTCGACGCGCAGGTCTTCATGCTTCTGTTCGACAACTCGAAGTCGTGACAGAAGTCTGGGACCGAATGTTGGCCAAACCTGCGCTCTGTTCAATGATCTAGTCCTAGATCGGTGGCAAGATTATGACACGAAAGGGCTATATTCGAGCTACTTTCCGATCACGTATGGGCAATTTCGTTCCGAATTGATATCCTCGGTCACCACTTTTGGTGACCGAACTCACTGCAGTTCTGGTCACCCCCAATTAGTTTTGGCTTGAGTTGAAAAGGTTTGTAGCTCAACATTGACGTGAAGACCGAGCTGTCCCAGTTTGGCTGTCCGGTTTTGGAAACGCGGACCCAAGGTCTGGAAGCCTTTGAATCGTCGGAGTTCTACGAGAATTCCGCAGGTCACGGCCACGAGCCGCGCGACGTAAGAAGTAAGAGGTACAGAGAATGAAAGCAAAACGCAGCTTGCAGATCCTTCTGGCGATTGCCGTTCTATTCACATGTTCAGCTATGGCGCAAAAAGCCAGTAATACGGGGCCCAAGTATGACGCAGCCAATCAAGTGAAGATAAAGGGTGTTATCGACGATATACACGAAACCCCCGGCGCTTTCGAGGGAACGCACCTGGTGGTCAAAACCGATACAGGTACAGTCCTGGTTCAGTTGGCCCCGGCCGACTTTCTGAAAGATATCGATGCCTCGTTCAAAAAAGGCGACCAGATCGAGGTGGTGGGCGCCAAAAACATGGGCACCGAAGGCGAAGAAGTCTTGGCTCGCGAAATCACGATCGGCAACAACACTACAACCTTGCGGGATGACAACGGTGTCCCGGTTTGGGTGGGCTGGAAGGCTGCAAAGAAGTAGTTGTCGAAAAAATCACCGGGCGTGTGGCCAGCCAGTGACCTTCGACAGTTCGGAAAAATGGGGGACGGCGGCCGCTCATCCGGAAATCTATTTCTCGATTCGCTCGAACGCTCCAGTCGAGGCATCCACGGCAATCCGCAATTTGGCGTCGTCTTGCGTTGTGCCGTAGATGACGTGCCAAAGCAATACATTCTTGGTGTTGTCCCAATCGAGCACGAAGAACACCGGCTGCTTTGGATCTTTCTTAGTGAGCTTACTGCCGCCGTTCTTCTCGGCGACCTCATAAGCCTTGTCACTGTCGATCTTCAGAAATTCAAAATTGAAGACTCGAGTTGAGGTGTTTGAGGAGTTCCATGAGTCTTCTGTCGTGAACGTGACGCCTTGCTCAGGAGCATCAGGCCCCACCAACCCTGACCAGATAAACATCTTCATCATCCGCCGGGCCGGCGAGGCGAACGAGGCCCGCCATAATCCTGCCTTCCCCTCAGTGACCGGAGCATCGGGCGTGTACTGCGATTGCAGACGAAATGGAGTGGCATCTCCCGCCCAACCGCGAGCCGATAGATACAGCTTCTGAAACGTGACGCGCCCTGTTTCGTATTCCGCTTGCTTAGGAGCGGCCTGGGACGGTTGCGACGATGCGGGTTTGCTGGATGAGCAGCCAGCCAAGGCTAAGGCGGCAAGACAGAGGAAAACGAATTTCTTCATGATGAGTGACTGTCGGCTGTACCTCAGCGAGGGGCCAGGCCTTTCTATCTATTTGGATTCAAAAACCACCACGCCAGGAGCCGATGGAGCCGTCACGCCGACGTATCGCTCGTGAACCAATAGCTACAAATCAGCTCTGCCTTAAGCAAGATGATAATTCGCCATCGTCAGTTGCTAGCCGTCGGTAGGCTTATCGCGCCAACAGGGCCACGCCTGCAGCCACGAACAATGCTGCCAGCCAACGGCGATGGTCCACCCGTTCCTTCAGAAAAATCTGCGCGGCGACAGCATTGGCGATGAAGGTAAGCGAAGCGGACGCTGGCCCAACCACACTGACACTACCCCAGGATAACGAGATCAGCAGGCTGAAGAAGGCCATCGCCATGAACAGCAGGCCCAGCATAAATGTGGGGCTCGAGAGTACTCGACGAGACGCTTCCACCAGGCCGTGCCTTTGACGAATTGCGCCCAGATCGCCGATCTGACGCATGGCGTGAGCCTGCAGTACATCACCAGCGGTCGAGGTGACGACGACCGAACCGATTCCCATCCAAATGATTGCTGCGGTTATTCCCCACCTCCAGCGTCGTCACGGATCAGTTGCGCGGAGCGAACTGCATGCTCACGATCCTGGCTGGGAGCGGATCGAGTTGTAGTCGTGGACGGGCCCGTTGCCACAAATCCGACTCCGATGGTGATGAGCAGGATACCGGCCCAGTGCGTGGGTGGCACCGGTTCCTGCAGCAGCAGCTTGGCCAGCACAGCTGTCAGAATGTAGCCGAGAGCCGTTGCCGGCAGAACGTACGTGAGATCGGCCCAAGACAGAGCGTTCAGGTAGCTGACGAAAAACAGAATTAGAAGGACAATACCCGCCACAGTCCAGACATTCGCGAAAGCGGTCAGCAGCAGGGGCCAGTTCCTTACCGTCACTGCCCCAAAGGCTCGCATACCGCGTGCCAGACACACATTGCCGAGGGAGGCGAAAACCGTCACAGCCAGCAGGACCAGGTACTTGCGGAAGGTCACCCCTGTCCTCTAGGCGCTGACCGGTTCAGCGGTCTTCGGCTCGCTGCCGGCGCCGGCTCCTGGGGCGGGGCCCGAGGGAGGTGGAACCGATCCGCTCGCAGCTTGCTGCTTGCGCGTCTCCTGTACCGAGCGATTTCGCGCAGCACGCAGCTTGAGGAACGACTTCGCTTCCGTGTACAGACGCTTGCGGTCCGTCGAATTGAACGCCGCCCGCTTCACAATGCGGAAGATCGCCTTTGGCCGGAAATAGTACTCATCATAGAAGCGATGCACCATTTCCATGATGTAGTCGCGCGAGATGTTGGGATACTCGATCATCGCGACCTGGTGCCCCATCGCATCCACCATTTGCGCGCCTTCATTCAGGATGAAGCCATTCGCCTTGGCGTAATCGTAAAGTTCGGTTCCCGGGTAAGCGTGAGCCAGCGACACCTGAATCGTTTCGCAATCCAGCTCTTTGGCGAAATCGATGGTGCGGCGGATGCTCTCCTTCGTCTCGCCGGGGAGTCCGAGGATGAAATCGCCGTGAATGATCAGACCGAGCTTCTTGCAGTCCCGGGTAAAGTCACGCGCACGCTCGACTGTGGCGCCCTTTTTCACATTCTTCAAGATCTGAGGATCGCCTGACTCATAGCCGACGATGAGCAGGCGGCAACCGGCTTCTTTCATCGCCTTGAGCGTCTCGTAATCGGTCGTCACACGCGAGGTGCATGACCAGGTCAAGCCCAGCGGCTTCAGCTTGGCGCAGAGCTCGATAGTGCGTGCCTTCTGGATGTTGAACGTGTCGTCATCGAAGAAGAATTCCTTCACCCACGGCCAGTATTCTTTGGCCTTCTTCATTTCCGCCGCGACGGCGTCGCTGGAACGTTTGCGCCACGGATGGCCGCTGAGCGTTTGCGGCCACAGGCAGAAGGTGCACTGCGCCGGACAGCCCCGGGTGGTGTACAGCGAAACGAACGGATAAAGCAGGAACGGCACGTTGTAGCGGCGGGGATCGAGGTCGCGTTTGTAGACATCGACCACATCCGGGAGGGCATCGAGGTTGTCCACCGCCGGACGATCAGGGTTGTGCACGACCGTTCCGTTCGGCCCACGATAGGAGATGCCGAGAATTTCGCTGAGGGGCTTGCCGTTGGCGTATTCGACGGCAGCGAAATCAAACTCGCGGCGCACGATGAAATCAATGGCCTCGCCCTCTTGCAGTGATGCCTCGGGCAGGGTGGTGACATGCGGTCCTACGAAGGCGACCTTCAGTTTCGGATTTGCCGCCTTCATTGCGGCTGCCAGTTTGATGTCCCCCTGGAAGCCCGGCGTCGAGGTAAACAGCACGAGAAATTCGTACTCCTTACCGATCTCGATGGTCTCCTGCGCATTCACCTTGTGTGGGGAAGCGTCGAGGAGGCGCGAGCCCTCCAGCATACCTGCCGGGTAGGCAAGCCATACCGGATACCAATAGGACTCGATCTCGCGGGTGGCCGGCCAGCGCGAACTGGCGCCGCCGTCATAATTCTCGAACGAAGGGGGATTCAGGAACAGCGTTTTCAAAGGCATAATGTCAGCTAAGTCTCAATCTGCTCGCGTCGAGCTCGCTTTTGAATCGGCCACAACACTTCAGCGGCACAGCCACTGGCGCCGATAGCCGAGGTTGGACAGGCATCACCCGAGCTCTAACCTGGGCCTCAGTCAAAAGTACTCTAACATCGTACCATTGTTAGAGGCGCTCGGAACTAATTGAGATTCCTAATGTTAGATGCGTTTCTAGGTTCTCAGTAAACGGTTGATTATGGGGTCGGAACGGCCCAATTCTCGAGTTCACCGGTAAGCCGCATCAGCTGTAACTCAGCCCGGCTGAGTTCGAACTCCGAATCGAGATAAGCTGCATGCTTGTCGTCGGTGTCCAACTCAGCATTCTGCTCATCGCGAACATTAGCCTGCCCAATCTGCTCGCGGGCCTTGACCGCGTCCAAGTCCCCCAGCGACACCTCCCACTCGAGTTTGGCTACATCCCGGGCAGCCGAAAGCTGCCGGAGTGAGCGCTGCAGCTTCAGCGCATCCTCGCGAACCTTCGCGGTCGTCAAATCGGCTTGCTTTTTCGCCATCAGCGCATCGGCCTTTGCTTCCTCAGCCTTCGCCTTCTGAACAGAGTTGAAGATGGGAATGCGGAGGTTCAATCCGCCACTGAAGTTATTCGCCTGGTAGGCGAGGTAGTAGAGATCGTAATTGTTGAACTTGGCCAGGTAAGCGTACTGAGACGCCAGGTCGATTGTGGGGTAGACCGCGGCCTTATGCTCCCCCAGTGCACGGGCCTCGGCGGAGGCTGCTTTCTGCTGGGCCAGCCTCACCTCCGGGCTGTTATCGGCAGCGCGTGCCGGCAAGTCCGCATCCTGCGAAATTGTGGGAATCTGCGGCATCGACTGGGGATCGGTAGCTATCGATTCCGGAGGCACTCCCAACAACTGAGACATGTGCTCGCGTAAGACGTCCGCTTGTCCCTGAGATTCGGCGATTCGCAAACGGATTCGCGCGGCGACCAACTGGCTCCTGGTTACATCAAGCTTGCTGTCGACGCCCTCTTGCAGGCGCTGCTCGCTGACGAATTGAGCTTTCTCTGCGGCCTTCTGGGCTTCATTCAGCGTGGCGACCTTGGCCGTGAGCTGGTCAAGCTGCGCGTACGTCAATGCGGTGTCGAGAATGACTGCATCGCGTTTATCGCGCACATCTTGGGAGGTCGCTTTCCAGTCGATTTTTGCCGCCTTCATGAACTCCCGCAACGCAGGATTGTAGAAGGACTCCACTGTTGTCGCGTTGGCCAGCGATGGCGCCGAGCCTTCCAACGTAAGCGGGAATCCGTAGGAATATCCCAGTCCGGAGCCAATTGTGAGTTGGGGAATGTAGTTGCCGCGCAGTTCGTTGTAGGCTGCTTGTGCGCGCCACTGATTAATGGCAGCGATGCCCATGACACCACTGTGCTGCAGCGCCAGATCGATGGCATTGCGAAAGGGAATTGGAGTGGCGGCTGCATCGGCAGCCACGCTGGAGGCGCTCAGTGAAAGCAGGGCCCAAGCGAGAGCCACGATCCTCGCGCACCATCTCAGCGGATTCGTTCTGGATTGCCGGGTTTTCGAGTACATCCCGTGCTCTAGATTAAACGTGAATGCGCTCTTCACTGCACGCGGTTGAGAGCCTTCTTGGCCGGTACGAACTCCGAGGCCATTGCCAGAGAGGCTTGGTATTCCGTTGCCGCTGCTCTGTTATGCCCCATCTTCTCCTGGAGCTGACCCATGAGGTAGTGCGCCCGAAACGCCGGCGCGGACTCAACCAGTTCGCCCGATGACAGATATTTCTGCAGATAGTCGATCGCCGTCGTGAAGTCTCGGCTACCTAAGAAAAGCTCATTGCCGGCGTCGAAATACGACTGCGCCGGCTTGTGGGGCTGGCTGATGGCCGCGCCCACCGCGTTCTGCATCGCGTCGAACTGCCCACGCTGTCTGTAGAAGGCCGCCAACTGCAGCCACATGTCCGCGGGGTTGCTGCTTCGCTTGATTGCTGCCTTGTACTCGTTCTCTGCATCCGGATAGCGCTTGTCCTTGGCTGCAACTCGAGCCAGGATCAGGTGTCCCATAGCGGGGTTCAAAGACTGAACGGCCACAGCTTGCGCAGTCGCCTTGTCGAGTCCTCCGCCCATGAAGCCGGGAGCTTCGGTGTAATACTGCGCCAGATTGACGCGGGCCGGGACGTCTGCGGGATCGAGTTGCACCGCACGTTCGAACTCGTTCTTGGCTTTCTTGGCCAGTCCAGCGGCGCTCAGCGGATTGGAAGCGCCAGCCTTGCGCCCGTATTCCCGGCCCAGCCAGAGATGATAGGTGGCGCTTTGCGGCTCTAGATTGACGGCGCGCTCGCCATATTTAACGGCTTCATCCCACCGCTCCATGGCGAAGTAAGCGCGCGACATGAGGTTGAGGGATTGTGCGTCATCGTGGCTGCTTAGCGCAGTGACGGCTTCGCTGACATGGCCGGTCGAGAGCAGCTGGCTGGCCTCAGGATCGGCAAGACTGGCAGTTGCGAAAGCGAACAACAGCACAAGAATGGTAAAAAATTTGAAAAAGGCGAATCTCATGGAGTAGCTGGTTTTACTGCCATCCCGCTCTTTAAGGATTGCATATTGAGCGCGCCCAACGCGATCACCGCATTGTCGGAGAGGCCGCTCGTGACCTCGACCCGCGTCAGGTTCGATACAGACGTTTTTACATCCCGCCGCTTTAATTCTCCGTTGACGACTTGAAACACGTACTGTCCCTCACCGTCCTGATGAATCGCTTCGCGAGGAACCGTCAGAGCATTCTGCTGGCGCATGGTAATGATAGCGACACTCACGTTCGTATTCGGCAAAAGTTTCAGATCGTCATTCTGCACCACGCACGTGACTTCACCTACCATGCGTGTGCCGTGCTGCACAACCGTGGTCGGAAGTGTCTCGATCGTACCCTTCCACACGCGGCCCGGCAGCGCGTCCCAGGTAATTTCGACCAGTTGGCCCGGCTCAAGTTTGCCAATCTCCGGCTCATCGACAAAAGCGCGCACCCGGACCTTGTGCAAGTCTGCCACCTGCACCAGGAGATCGCCAGTGTTGACGAAGGCGCCTTCCCTCACTGGCAGGGAGTACACCATTCCGTCCCGCGGCGCCAAAATATTGGCGTTCTTCAACACTTCCTGAGCGGCTTGCAGCGAAGCCCGTGCTTCTGCCTGCTGCGCCTCGACGTGCCCGATCTCCTGCTTCGAGTAGCGCTCTTTTAATTTCTGCTCCAACAGTTGAACCTGTGAGTCATCGACTTTCAACCGGTTGTGCGCGGCATCTACTTCGGCTTGCGACGCAGCGCCGGTTTGCAGCAGCTTCTGCATCGACTGCAGATTTCGTTCAGCGGCGTCCCGGTCGGTCTGGGCCTTCACCAGGGCATTACGGGTGGTCAGCAACTCATCCTGTGTGCCTCCGCCCTGCACCGCGGTTAGGTCCGCCTGCGTGCCTTTCAGCTGAGCCTCTGCTTTGGCCGCCTGGAGCCGGGCATCGGCGTCGTCCAGACGCAACAGCATCTGGCCGGGCTTTACCCACGCGCCCTGCTGTACATAGATCTTTTTCACCGTCGTGGGCATAGGAGCGTATGCCTGGAAGTTGTTCAGGGCTTCAATTTTGCCGTTGGTGGCTATGCTGGCCGTAATGGTTTCGCGCT
This sequence comes from uncultured Acidobacteriaceae bacterium, assembly GCA_963780495.1. Classification (GTDB taxonomy): domain Bacteria; phylum Acidobacteriota; class Terriglobia; order Terriglobales; family Acidobacteriaceae; genus Bog-257. The sequence continues at coordinate 7,913 of CAWACF010000004.1, read as the reverse complement.
CCGCTTGACCCACTCGAATGGTTACCTGAGAACGATGAAGCGAGACGAAGGCCGCCAGAACAACCACCGCCACGATTACAGCAATGACGATCAGTCCCGTTCGCTTGCCATTCACAGGCCGAAGGCCGTTATCAGATGCGGCTACCATTTCTTTTAGAAACTATAAGTATAACGTAGGACACAACTTCCCATGCATTACGCTTTCGTTATGTCCGCGTGAGATGGATGAACATGCGGGGTGAAGGGAGTAGCCGGTGTCAGTCCGATCTCAGTTACCCGTTGTTTATCTGATGTGGCAAGCCGCAGGAAGACGCAGAACTGCGCGGCCGACTCAACCTTCGGGAGGACATCGTCATCCGAGCAGTAGTACGCGCACATTACTCGGGGTTCATGATGCAACAGGGGCGAGTCAGGCGAGTGATTGTGGGCACAGCGAATGATGTTGTTCTGAATCATGTTCTTTCCTTTGCTGCTGCTCTTTCCTACTACTTCGTAATGGCATTTTTTCCGGCGTTGATTGCCCTGGCGGCAATCGTGGCCTACCTGCCGGTTCCTGACCTCTTCAATACCATCGTCAGCACCCTGGCCCGGGTGGTGCCACCCGAAAGCATGGGCCTGATCCGAAAGATCGTTGCTGACGTGATCACCCCCAGCCGCGGAGCACTGTTGTCATTCGGCCTGCTGGGCACGATCTGGACCTGTTCCAGCGGCTTTTCCGCCATGATTGAAGCCCTGAATGTCGCTTACGACGTTCCCGAGACACGGCCATGGTGGAAGACTCGCCTGCTGGCGATCGAATTGATCTTCATCACCGGAACCCTGATCACGTTGGCCTTTACTTTCATGATCCTGGGACCGCGGTTCGGGCAATTTCTGGCAGACAGGCTGGATCTGGCGCCCATTTACGCGATGATATGGCCGGTGCTGCGCTATGTGTTTGCGATTACGTTCGTCGTGATCGCTATACACGCCTTGTACTTTCTTGCCCCTAATCTGAAGCAGCGATTTTTTCAGATTTTGCCAGGAGCGCTGCTCGCGGTAATCGGCTGGGTTCTGCTGTCGAATGGGTTGAGCATTTACCTACACAGATTTGCCCACCTGAACAAAACCTACGGAGTATTGGGAGGCGGCATCGCCTTTCTCATCTGGCTCTATTGGTCGGGATTTCTGATTCTGCTCGGAGCAGAATTGAACTCCGAAATAATCCAGGTGCGTGGCGACGGTACGCTTCCGTTGAAGCAGCCTCCACCTGAGAAGGTGAAACCGATAGCCGCAACAGTTGCTGACGCTGCGCGACCGGTGGAAAAAGAAGAAACCATGCAACGGCGCACAGGCTAGCGAAGCCGACGAGTTCGTCTTCTGTAAAGCTACAATAGAGCCATGGCAAAGAGTCAGCGTTACACGACGGAGCACGCCGAGGCGGGCCTGGATGCAAGCTTTCCCGACATCGAGACCTGGCCGAATCAGTTTCCGAGTTACGAGATCCTGATCGACGTTCCGGAATTTACCTCGGTATGCCCGAAGACCGGGCTGCCCGATTTTGGCACCTTGTGGATCCGTTACATGCCCGACAAAGAGTGTCTGGAACTGAAGTCGCTGAAGGAATATCTCACCAGCTATCGCAACCTCGGCATCTTCCAGGAGAATATCGTCAACCGGGTCCTCGAAGACGTGGTGCGCGCGGCCAAACCGAAGTGGGCCGAGATCAAAGGCGAGTTCCGTCCGCGCGGCGGCATCGGGACAGTCGTGATCGCGCGCTATCCCCGCCCGAAGAAATGAATCTTTTCAACTGGGCGGAATTTGAGGCACGGAGATGTTGTCGGCCTTCTTGCCGACGATCTCAATGCCTTGACGTTGAAGTCCCGTCTCTAGAACGTGTCCTCGCGTCGAGTTCCGAAGTACTTACGAATGCCGATCGTGTTGTATTGGCCCCAGGGACCGTTTGGCCCGAGCCATGCTGGCCCCAGCGGCTCATCGCGCGATCCAAAGCGCGCCATGTTCGGATGCTGGGTGAAGCGAAATTCAAAGCGCTTCGGCAGATCGATGCCGACGCCCCACTTGTACTCCATACCGATCCCTTGCCATGACCAGGTGTAGAGCGTCTGGGGAACGTTCTTGCCGAAGAGAAAATTCGGATCGAAGAAGAAATTGATGCGACGCGCGATGGTGCGGCCAATCGGCCGAATCTCGATGGCTCCCGACAGTTGATAACGCGCGAACGCATTACATTGTGCGTTCACGCCGCCATAATTGCCGGCGTTGGCGGCACAAAGATTGGGGTCAATCTCATTGTGGGGCGGAGCCAGATCGAACTCTGCCCATCCCCAATACCAATCCTTAGGAAAGAACATCCGCTCCTGTGGCGCGGAGGATGGTGCAGGCTGCGCCGCGGGCGCTGTTTGCGTGGTAGCCGACGCGGTGGCGGGGGCGGTGTCGGATGTTTGAGCGAAAACAACGCACGAATACACGACTAAAAGTAGAAACGGCAGCAGGCGCTTCATGAACTCTCCACAAAAAGATTTGATTGCCGGGGAATGCTCTAGCTGAGAAGGGTAGACAAGTAACGCTCGGCAGATACAGAGACAGCAATGCCGCGCGACTCCGCGGACTGGGCTTCCGCCTTGGCTGACCGATTCTCCTCGCCGTACCACAGCATATTCGTTCATCTCTCGATTCGGAAGAGTTTTTACGCGGCAGGCACCGCGGCATTCAACGCGGCATGTTATCCTCCGCCCACCGATGCCTGCGAAGAAGAGTGCCATCGTCGCTCTGCTGCTGCTTACCGGGCTGAACTTCCTGAATTACATCGATCGCAATGTGCTGTACGCAGTGCAGCCGCTGATCGAAAAGGAATTTCATCTCGACTATGCGCAGGTCGGCTTTCTGACATCGGCGTTCTTCATCTGCTACATGGTGGCTGCTCCGCTGATCGCGCCGCTGGCCGATCGTTACTCGCGAAAATGGATCATGGCCGCCGGTGCCTTTGTGTGGAGCGCGGCCACTATGCTCAGCGCCGTCACCCACACCTATGACGAACTGCTATTGCGCCACGTCATCGTGGGCATCGGCGAAGCGACTTTCGTCGCCATATCCCCCGCTTTCCTGTCGGACCTGTTTCCTGAAAACATTCGCGGCCGTGTGATGGGCTTGTTCTATTTGGCGACACCTGTTGGCAGCGCACTGGGTTTCATTGTCGGCGGTTATCTGGGACATCACTACGGATGGCGCGCGCCTTTTATGATCTGCGGCATACCGGGATTTTTCCTGGGATTGGGCGTGCTCGCGTTGCGCGAGCCGGTGCGCGGCGCCAGTGATCATCTGGCCGACAGTGAAGAGCGTGGTTCGATTCGCGGCTTGGTGCGGAACAAGGCTTACTGGACCATCACGCTGGGCGCGGCCATGATGACCTTCGCGATCGGCGGACTGCAAGTGTGGATGCCGACGTTTCTGGTGAAAATGCGGCACCTCCATCTGGATCAGGCCAACCTGATCTTCGGTGGCATGACGGTGGTCTCGGGTACGGTAGCTACGCTGCTGGGCGGTTGGCTGGGCGATCGCCTGCTGCGCCGGACACCGGCGGCGTATCAACTGGTTTCCGCCATCGGTATGGCGTTGTCGATCCCCGCCATCGTTGTCGCGGTTTTCTGGAAAGGGCCGGCGATGTACCCGGCGATCTTTCTCGGCGAATTCTTTCTGCTGCTGAATACCGCTCCACTGAACGCCGCCTTGGTGAACTCAGTGAGCGCTCGTATCAGAGCCACAGCGATTGCCGTGAACGTCTTCACCATCCACGCGCTTGGTGATGCTTTTTCACCTACACTGATCGGCTATATCTCTGACCGCACCAACTTGGAGATAGGTTTGAGTTCCATGGTGTTGGCAGTCGCTCTCTCGGCGATAGTGCTTTTCTACGGCATGCGCTTCGCGCCAAAAATCAGCAGTGAGCAACTAGCAACTAGCAATTAGCGGCCAGTAGGGGCGCTAGAAGATCGTTGTTTGGCGGGCACCAGCTGCTCGTGTCACTGGCGTGCCGTTACACATCACTGTCGACTCGCAAATTGCCAGTTGCTAGTTGCTTCCTACTTCGTCGGCTCCATGCGCAGCGCATTGTTGAAGCGGTTGAAGTAGTTGAATAGCCCGATTGCCGCCAGCAGTTCGATGATCTCGCCTTCGTCGTAATACTTGCGCAACTCCTGCCAGAATTCATCATCCACACGATTCGAATCGAGTGTCGTGCGTTCTGCAAGCTCAATGGCTGCTTTCTCTGCATCGGTGAAATCGGAGCGGTTGCGGAAATTAGCGAGGTCGCTGATCTGTTCCTCGCTCCAGCCGTGCCGCCTTGCCAAGGCGGTGTGAGAGGCGAGTCAATACTCGCATCCGTTGAGCTGCGAAGTGCGCACGATGGCCAGTTCCTTAAGCTTTGCCGGAACGGTGCCGGTGTTCATCACGGCGCGGAAGTGCGCGATCATGGTCCGAAAGATTTCAGGCCGGTGCGCCACCGTGCGAAACATGTTGGGCACGTTGCCGCGTTCTTTCAGATACGCGTCGTAGATCTTGCCGGTCTCTTCGTCGACCTGATCTTTCTCCAGGCGGGATATGCGGGGTTCCATACTTCCATTCTAACGCTGGTCGCCGAAGACAAGATTCGTTTTCAACACCGAGGCACGGAGGACACGGAAGGGTCAGGGAAAGAGAACCTGGAATCAAGGCAGAGGCAACTTGTTGCTTTTTACGCCCTGAAGAAGAAGAGTCATCAGAGGCAATGCCTTCCTCCGTGCTCTCCGTGCCTCCGTGGTGAACCAGTTTTACGATAGGCAGGCGATATCAGTCCGTGCCGGCCAATACGTCCGCCAGTAGCTGTGGATCGACGTTGCCTCCACTAACAACCGCAACCGCTTTTCGCGATTGCGGCAGCTCTTGACAATGGAAGAGCCACGCCGCGAACGTCACGGCGCCGCTGGGCTCGCTGACGATGCGTGCGTTGATCGCCATGCGTCGCATTGCGCTACGGATCTCGCTCTCGGTGACGGTGATGATGTCGTCTACGTAGCGGCGTATGTGTTCGAAGTTTACGGGACCGATCGATTGCGTTCGCAGCCCGTCGGCGAGTGTGCTGGAAACGCTTTCAGCGGGGAGCTCGACAATCTCGCCTTTGCGGAAGCTCAGCTGCGCGTCATTGGCCAGCTCCGGCTCAACCCCGATAACCTTCGCCTTGGAGCCACTGAGCTTGATTGCTGCCGAGACCCCGCTGATTAAGCCGCCGCCACCACTTGGAACCAGGACGATATCGACGTCCGGACAATCCTCCAGGATCTCCAGGCCCACCGTGCCTTGCCCGGCGATGATCTGCTCGTCGTTGTAGGGCGGCACGATGACATAGCCGTGCTGTCGGGCGAGTTCCTCCGCTTTATGCAGACGCTCACTGGATGCCGGACCAACTATGACGATTTCAGCTCCAAGCGCTGCTGTACTCTCCATCTTCAGGCGCGGAGCATTTCGCGGCATCACGATGACGGCCTTCGCTCCCAGCGCTCGCGCCGCATACGCTACGCCCTGGGCATGATTGCCGCTGGAGTACGTGATAACGCCGCGGCTCTGTTCTTCCCCGGTGAGCGAAGCAATCTTGTTGTATGCGCCGCGAATCTTGAACGCGCCAATTGGTTGCAGGTTCTCAGGTTTGAGCCAGAGCAGACCGTGCAAGCCGGTCGCGGCGATGCCCGGTGGAGGGAAGTAGGGAATAAGCGGAGTGCGAAGAGCAATTTCGCGCAATCGTTGCTGCGCCTGCTGGATGTCGGAGAGTGTGACCATGTGAGTGTCAACTAAATCTGAAGTGTCTTATGTTGCCGTTTCGGCGATCAGAAGCCTCGTCCGAAAGGTCTCGCAATCCACGCGCCGGCAGGCAGATTTGTCGTTCCTGTGCTTGAGCTCCCGCTTCGGGCGGTGTGAATCATCAACGCCATCCAGTGTACAAGGGCGAGCCGTTGACGCAGCGTCATCTTACTGCCGACTTCGACATGGCCGATGGCCGGTGTCTCCAGAGCATCGATTAAGCGGCCCTGCGGAATATCGCGCTTGAGCCACAGCATCTCTGTCGGCGGAATGATCGTGTCGTCCGAGCCGTGCAACAGGAGCACCGGCGCCTGCAAAAATTTCAGGTTACCGGCAGGGGATGAGGCTGCCAGTTGTTCGCTGCGTTTGTTGATCTCGGCAACAATTGCGGGCGCGAGACTCTCGCGATGTTTTTGGTAGATGTCCTGCATGATCTGCTGCCCGGCGGGTGTCATCTCCCGCGTAAGCTCTTCGGAGGCTTTGCCCTGGTCATGCAGCAAAAGCTTGAGCGCGCGGTGCGCCAGCGGGGCATCGTGGGTGGAAAAGAAATCCTGCGGCTCGTCGTAGATGACGATCAGCGGACCATACTCGTGCGGTTGCAGGTGCTCAACCGCGCCATCGGGACGTAGAGCCTCCCCTGTCGCAAAAAATCTGAGCACGTGCGCCAGATCGTAATAGCCCCCGATCGACGCCACCCACGCGACTGCCGACGTATATTCCGGATCGCTGGCGGCAAGTAGCGCCAGACCTCCGGAGAAGCTGATCGCGAAGATGCCGACCTTTGGCACCTCCAATTGCTGAGCGAAACCACGGGCGGCGCTGCCGATCACGTCTGCCGACTCGGCCTGTACACGATAATCTGCGATACCCGGGACCAGCGGCGTCATAACAAAGAAGCCGCTGGCTGCCAGTGACCGCGCGAAGCTTACCAGGCGGGGCTCATCGATGCCGAGTTCGTGCATGCCGTGCACAACAACAATTCCTGGCGCGAACCCGACGCCACGAGGCAGGTACACGCGAGCTGGGATCGCCTTACCGCGAAAATCAAATGTCGTATCGCGCGCTTCAACCGGGTGTAGGTCGTAGTTGGCGATCCATCCGTTGGCTTGAGGGTCGGAAATGCGTTCCAACAGGGAAATCGCCCGCAGATAGTTTTGAGCGATCGGGTAGAGAACCGCCACGATAATGGGAAGTAGTAGCAGCAGCCAGACAAGGAGCCGCGCGTTACGTGATGGAATATGTCCCTGCCAGGGAACAGTCGTCATGACCTAGCTAACGTCGAGCCTGCTTGGCTGACGCTTCCATCATAGCCGTTACTTGCGGCGGGGCCAGCTTTCGTAACCAGACACTACTCTCGCTGTCTGCGATACAGGGGCATTGCCAAAAATTATCGCAATTCTTGGCATACATCCCTTGCGGCATCCAGCGTCTCACTTGAGTTTGACCCATCGGAGGACCCCGGTTGTGAAACGCTTCCTTGCCTCAGCAATCCTGTTTTGCCTGTTGTCTGCCTTAGCCGCTTTCGCACAATACGGTCAGCCGCCACAGTTTGATGTCGGCTTCGGAGTCGGAACAGTACTGGCTCCCTCGTCAAACAGCGCTTCGGGCAATCACAGTCCGCAGACGATTGGCGGCGGAGCCTATCTGAATTTCAGCGGGGACTATCTTTTCTGGCGACATCTGGGAGTGGAGGGTGAAGTAGCTTGGAGAGCCAGCGAGAATCTCTGGGGCGGCTATCAGCCTTTTCGTCCGATTTTTTATGACTTCAACGCGATTTACGCGCCTCCCTTAGGCAAACATGCTCAACTGGAACTGCTTGGAGGTATCGGAGGTCTAAGTACGCGCTTCTACACCCAGACCTACAATTGCAATCCTTATACCTACCAGTGCACCAATTACGTTAGTACGAATCACTTCATGGGCGATGTGGGGGCTGGAATTAAGCTCTTCGTGCATGGCGGGCTGTTCGTTCGTCCAGAGTTTCGCGAGTACTTCGTCAACAACAATGTGGAGTTCAGCAGCGGACACGCGACGCGCGCGGGTGTGACCCTGGGTTACTCCTTCGGCCACTAGCTGACCGGATA
>CAWACF010000003.1:0-73091 GCA_963780495.1 uncultured Acidobacteriaceae bacterium | reverse complement strand
TGGCAGGGAACGGAGCACCCTATCGCTGGTCCAGCAACTCGATTGTCTCCATCACCACGTTGCCGGTAATTGCCATCGATTGCGCGCTGAGCTTGTCGATTGTGTCTTCGGCGGTGTGATGAAACACATTGTTGTAACCGTAGCTGTAATCGATGAGGTCGATCACCGGTACGCCGATCTTGGCAAACGGAATGTGATCATCCTCCATGCCGACCGTTTGCTGGAAAAAGTGTGACTGGTACCCGAGGTTCGTAGCCGCCCGCTGAACAAGATCCGTCAGCCAGGGCGTCGAATTCGCGTCCCGCTGGATGTCAAGATCGGCGTCGCCGACCATGTCGACCAGAATGAATGCCTTGACCTTGCTTGCGGTCCCGTCAGCTTTCCACTTCTGCGCCAATTGTTTTGTACCGTACAGGCTGTCGCTGTCCGTCCACTTTACGAACGCCTCTTCGCCATCCGTCCAGACCAGCCAAACGCCGTAGCCATCGCGCTGTTTGCCGCGCAAGGCATCCGCCAGCGACAACAGCAAAGCGGTCGACGATCCACCGTCATTGGCGCCGACGTAGTCTTTCGGCAACGGATAATTGGTGTCATAGTGTCCGGCCACGACGATGATGCCGTTCTTCTTGCCGGGGAATTTTGCGATTATGTTGTTGATAGGAACCTTGCCGACCGGCGTCTGCGCGGTAAATTTATCCTGTTCGACCTCGACGCCCCTGAGCTTCGAGACGATGTAATTCTCCAGCTTCTGATGTCCGTCACTACCCGGTGGCCGCGAGCCGAAGGCTACAATCTCTTTAACATACTGCATGGATTTGTTGCCATTGATGTCGGGGGTAGGAACGTTGTTGCTGACGGAACCGCTGGTTGCTGAAACCGGTTGAGCAGTCGCAGCGGAGTCGCTCGAAGTCGAAGGACCTCCGGAAGCACCATCGGATGTCGAAGGCTGCGACTTGCTGCAGCCCGCCAGAGCAGCGATCAGAAGCAGAACGATAGCGGAGGACATAAAAAAAGAGCGCGACTTCATGTTGCAGAACATTGTAAACGGGAACGGTCTCAACTGTTTCTCCCAGAGTTGATGCGGTTTCGTGATGCGTCGCCCGAACAAGCCTATACTTCAGGTTATGCCCTCGCCTGGCGAGGATTCTCCGTCGAACACGCGACAGCCGCCATCCATTCCGAACTCGTCAGAATGGCGCCGCAATTCGCGGCAGATCGCTTTCCGCGAACGATTGCCTAATCGAGCGTTCTATTACTTCCTCTTGTTTCTATTATTCTTTTTATTGCTGTACTGGCGCCGCTCGGCACAGCTATTGCACCCCCAGGTATGGGACGAAGACGGCACACAGATTATTCCCGGACTACTGGTGCATGGATGGAAGTCTCTCTTCTATCCGGTGAACGGCTACCTTATTTTTGTTCCGAAGTTGATCTCGGCGGTATCGCTATCGATCAGCGGTCTGTACTATCCGCTGATCAGCACCATCCTGGCTTGGATATTCGTTGTTGGCGTGTGCATGGCTATCTCACTCTCCCCCATCATGCTACGGGGCGGGCCGCTGCTGGCACTATTCACGCTTCTGGTTCCTTGCGATCCTGAAGTATTCGGCATCCCGCTGTATACCTTCTGGTGGGCCAGCCTGCTGCTTTTTCTGGTTGCGCTATGGGATCCAAAGTCGACCGACCTCAAGTGGAGGCTCGCTTTCACAGTTCTCGGTGGACTTTCCTCGCCGATGATTTTTCTTCTGGCGCCTTTTCTTGTACTTAGAGTGTTTCTGCTTAAGCAGAAGTTTCGCGAGTTCACAATACTCATAACGGCGCTTTTCTGCTGCAGCGCACAGACCCTTGCCATGCTGCATGCGTCTGCACCACTAACCGTCGGCTTACCGAACACCCACAATCTGAAAGAAATTCTCCCCAAGTTTATCGGTGGTTATCTAGCGGGAAACTTCGTGCGCACGACCGACCACCTGATCTGGATCGCGGCCGCCATCTTTCTTGTGTTCCTGGCGTGGCTAAGTCCCTTTGTACTCCGCCGCCCCGCTTACATGTTTCTGATTGCGTTATGGTGTGGCGCAGCATACATCATCGCAAGCCGAGTCGACCTGTCGATCCTACAAACTCGAGTCTCCGGGCCGCGCTATTTTTTTCTGCCGTTCGTTTTGCTTGCCTGGTTCCTGGTCTCGGTGCTGTCGGAGGCCGAGCGTTACGGCCTCAAGTGGTTCGCTGCGGCCTTGTTGCTTGCATCAGTGCTTAATATGTGGCCAGTACGGTCGCGAGCGCAGCGGGATTTTCACTGGGCAGAGCAGCTTGCAAACTGTGGACAAGCTGACCCATTCTCGATGGCGATTTCCTTCGACGGCCAGAGGCCGTGGTTCGTCCAACTGAATCGATCGGAGTGTCAGGCATTGCAGCAGGCGGGCCCGATTCGGCTTAGTTCGCCAGAGCGCTGAGTGTCTGGCTAAGGCGGCGCCGAGTCAATCTCACGCGTCGGCCGGTGGCAGCTCCGGATCAGGCGTGCCCGGCGGCAGCGGCTCAGGGACGACGGTCTCGGGCGCTTCCACCGTCGCGACTTCTACAACCTCTACCACGGCTACCGGCTCGGGATGCCGTTGATACCAGGTCATCGCGCTCGACAATTGCCACAGCCGCATCATCAGTTGTGCGAAGACGATCAGCTCAAGTACGAGGAACGTTAGCCCGGTTGTGGCCGGTGGCAGATGCGCCCAAATAATCACTCCGACCGCCAGCGTTACCCATGCCACCAGGCTGATGCAGATGTATACGCGATACAGGTGCCGCAGATCGTGCCAGGTGATCCGCCAGCCGCGCCAGGTGTTGCGCCACATACCGCGCTCGTTCATTACTACGGCGCGTACCTGCGCGATATCGAACCACAAGCGCACCCACAGTGCCAGCAGCAGAAAAATGACGAAGGCGGCAAGGCTCAGAAAGATCCCCACCTGATCAGCGATGGCGCGGTCGCCGATATGATCCGCCGCCTTGGAAAGCCCCTGGTAGAACATGCTGACGATCACGAAAGGAATGATGGACAGCAGAGCCAGCCGGACAAACCGCCAGAAGAAACTTCCTGATGCAGAAAAAAACTCGCCGGCGGTCAGGCGACGGTCCACGCGATAGGTCTCCAGAATTCCTCCACTCACGAATATCATGAACAGCAGAAACAGAAACGCCATGATGTACATCGTGACAGTGGAGCGCATAAGGTTGATGTAGGGTAGTCGTGTCAACTCCTCCACCATCCCAAGATCGAAGCCCTTAGTCAGCTTCTCTCCCGCCATGGAATGGCCGAGGGCCCGGCTCAGCGTTACCATTGCGGGAAGCGCACCCAGCCCGCCGCAAACCAAGTTCACCACGAACACCCACCACAACACACCCTGCCGCCGCCACAAGAGGCCGAATCCGGCAGCTACAACGCCTTTTTGTTCGTCTGCCATTTCGCCTCCGCTAAGCTAACCAGCTGATCATCTGCGCCATGAACTGAGTGAAGAACATCCAGTAGGTCGTGAGTTTGTGAACCGCGCCATGCTGCGATTCCGTGACCCGGCTGTTGTTCACATAGTCTCGATCCATGGTTGCCTGGTAAGCGGGATCGATCTGCACTGACTCCACTTGCGCCTTCCTGCGGTAGACATATCGCACCCAACGATCTTTGCCGTCCCAGCGCTCGATTGTCGAGTCGCCGTTGTCGAACTTCACCACGGCCTCGACCGGAAAGATGAAGTCGCCCTTACGATGCAGGATGACCTGGGTCTCGTACTCCGTCTCGCCTTTCTTCTCCTTCAGATTTGCGTCCCACCACTTCACAGGATTGGAGTCGGCGCGCAGCACCTCGTAATCCATTACCTGGGTACCGTAGACCGCCTGATTCCAGTACCAGCTCAAGTCCTGGCCGGAGACTTCGTTGATGGTCTTCATGAAGTCTTCCTGCGTTGGATGAGTAAAGCGATATCGCATAAAGTAAGTATGCACAGCCCGCTGCAATGTCTGCTCGCCGATGATCTTTTCCAGCGTAATCAGCATCGTCGCCGTCTTGCCGTAAGTAATGTCGCCATAGGTGCCGATGCTCATGTCCTGGAAGCTCATCTTCGACAGCGGATCAACGTCGGGAGAGCCCAAATACCCCATGCGCTGGATCTCGCGTTCGCCCAGTTGTCCACCCAGCCAGTTAATGACGCTGACGTCTGGACCATAGAAGCTGTCGATGACCTTCACTTCGGTGTAGCTGTTGATACCCTCGTCGAGCCAGCCATTTTCGAACTCGTTTGTAGCGACCATTCCGTACCAATACTGGTGACCAAACTCGTGTTCCGTAACCAGGTCGATTAGGTGAACCCCTTTCGGGATATACCAGCCGCTATCTCCGGTGATGAACGTCGGATACTCCATGCCTCCAGCCTCCTCCGCGCCATGCGGAGGGTCGACCACCGTGAGCTGCGCGTAGGGATACGGGCCATACCATTCGTCAAATTTCTTCATGCTGCCTTTGACACAGATCATGTACGGCTGCCACTCGCGCTCGTGGCTGTCATAGCTGAGCAACCGTATCTTCACCGGTCCGACGCTGCCATCGAAGGTCTCATTGATCACCTTGTAATTGGGATCGGCGGTCCAGGCAAAGTCGTGCACGTCCTCGGCGTGAAAGCTGACGGTCTTCGTGCCGTTGCCGTTATCCTGATCGGCGACCTGAACGCCGGTGGCGCCAATCACCTGATCTTTCGGCAGGGTGATCTTCACGTCATAGGTACCGAAGTCGGCGAAGAATTCGGTCAGGGCGTGGAACTGATGGCAGTTCCATTGGCCGTGCCACCACACTCCAACTTTAGGAAACCATTGTCCCGCCAGCAGAAACGTCCGCTTGTAGCCGGTGCGGGCAACGACTTCGGGAAATTTCGCCTTGAAGGAAATCTTGAAAGTTACATCCTGTCCCGGCGCAATCGGCCGAGGCAGTTTCACCTGGAAAACCGTCTTGTCGTCGGGATTCGCATCATCCGGGGAGATGAACTTCATCTGATTGGTCAGGTCGCCCATGCCGACAACTTCAAACGACGTAACGACGTTTGAGCCGTAATCGGATTCCTTCCACTCCGCCAAGCTGCTGGTACGAAAGCTGCCGTCTCGATGCGCTTCGTGCATCCATGTGGACTGAGGTTGGAAGGCATTGAGGTATAGGTGGAAAGGAAACGTATCCAGCGCCTGCCCGGTCAGGTTGTGGTACGTCAGCGTCTCGGTGGCTTCCACCGTGTGTGTCGGCGGATCGTACTTGGCGTCGATCTGGTAAGCCACCACCCGCTGTGACAACGGGCCGCTCACCTTGGGCGCGAATGGACTCTGGGCAGCTGCGCTAGCCGAAATTAGTAAGAAGACCAAACCAAGCCGGAGTGCCAGCCGGTTCATAGAAGCCTCCCGGTCGTGTTGCGTCGCGAATTCAGTTGAGGGCACCATCTGCAGGAATTGGAAAGAGTTTAAGAGATGACGGCAGCAAGTGTACACTCTTGTGCCAACACTAACTACGATGGTCGAGCCGCAAAAGTTCGGGTCCTACGAGGAGTTTTTTGACTTTTACCTCAAGCAGCATGCCGACGCCGGTAATCGCTGCATGCACGCATTAGGAACGCTGCTCGGTCTGGCGGTCGCCATCGCTGCGTTCGCGACCCATCATCCCTGGTACGCGCTGTTGTGGATTCCGCTTGGCTATGGCTTCGCCTGGACTGGACATTTTCTGCTGGAAAGGAACACGCCCGCCACTTTCGGTCATCCCTTCTGGTCTTTCATCAGCGACTTCCGGATGCTGGGGTTGATGTTGACAGGCAGGCTCAACGCTCGCCTGCGGCGGTAACCCTGGAACGCTGGTAGCGCTCGTATCCCGACTGGTAACCTCGTCGTCGCTGCATTCTCGACTTCGGCCTGCTACACTCGCCCCGATGCGAGTTCTCGGCATTGATTGCGGCGGAGAATACACCGGCTATGGCGTGGTTGAGCAAGATGACCTCGGTGCGCTGCATCCTCTCTGCTACGGAGCGATTCATTTATCGCCCCGCGAGGCGCTGGAGCTTCGCCTCAAACGAATCTGCGAAGGTCTGCATGCGGTCATTGCCGCACAGTCTCCCGAGCAGGTCGCCATCGAAGACGTCTTCTACGCAGTGAACGCCAAGTCGGCCCTGAAGCTGGGACACGTGCGTGGGGTTGCGATGCTGGTGGCTGCTCAGGCTGGCCTTCAAGTTGTCGCGTACTCTCCACTATCGATCAAATCGGCAGTTGTAGGTTACGGCAGGGCAGAGAAGTCGCAGGTGCAAATTATGGTCGCGCGGCTCTTGAACTTGCCGGAACCGCCCGAGCCTCCGGACGCCGCCGATGCGTTGGCGATAGCCATCTGCCATTTGCACACCGCCGGAACCCTGCAGCGCCAGGCAGCCGGCCGCTGATAGAATCTCTCTCCAGAATGAAACGGCTGTGCCTTCTCTTTTTCCTTCTGACCGGTTCATCGCTGTTTGCTCAGCAGCCTTCCACAGCGCTCTCGCCGACGTCCGGCGCTGTCAGCGTGACTTATGTCTTCGACTGGCCGCAGGGAATTCCCTGGACAAAGTATTCCATCGCGGTCCGATCCGACGGTAAGACCCACTTCGGCGGCACTCCTCATCCGGACGACAAGGACGCCGACACCGATCCTGTTGAGCGGGACTTCATCATGTGGGACAACGATCGCCAGAAAATCTTCGACCTGGCGCAAAAGCTGAATTACTTTCAGGGGAATTTCGACGCGCACATCAAGCACATCGCGCAGACGGGAAGCAAAACCCTGCAATATCAGTCCCCCCAGATGCACGCCTCGTCGACTTTCAACTACTCGCAAAACCCGGATGTGCAGGCGCTGACAAAGCTCTTCTCCGGAATTGCGACAACCTTCGACTACGAGCGCAAGCTGGAGTTTCAATATCGCTATGACAAGCTGGGGATGGATCAGTGCCTTAAAGATCTGGAAAACCTGCAGTCCAGCCACGAAGTCGAGGAGTTGCACGTGATCGCGCCTATGCTCCGCAAGATCGCCGCTGATCCCAACCTGATGAATATCACCCGCCAGAGCGCCCGCCATATTCTGCAGAAGATGATCGACCCCGACACATCCGCCGAACCCTCTGCCAGCAGTAATGGCTCGCTTCATCAGTAAGTTAAAGGACAATGCAGACACAAAGGTTTCACAACTTCTGCCTCCGATTCGCGAATACTTACATCCGAACTGGTGTTTAATAAGGGTAAGCAGAGAGGCCGCGATGCGGCTCATCCAGCCGAGGGCAGCCCGGCACCGTCTTTCCAGGTCAAGACCCTGAGGCCCAGGAGTACATCATGAAAACGTTTCCAGGATTTTCCACATTCGCCTTGTTGGCCTTCGCTGTTACCGGGATTGCCGTAGCCGCTTTTGCCGACTCTCACGTCAGAATTGTTCGCCTCAGTTCCGTAGAGGGGCAGGTAGAGATCGATCGTGCGGCCGGCCAGGGACTGGAGCGCGCCATCCTGAACACGCCCGTCGTCGAAGGAACGCGCATTGTCACTGGTGCCGACGGGCTGGCTGAGGTGGAATTCGAGAATCAGAGCGCTCTGCGACTCACCGAAAACTCCGAGGTCAAGTTCACGCAGCTGCTGATGAACGATGCCGGCAGCAAGATCAATCGGCTCACGGTGGAAAGGGGGCTGGTTTATCTCGATACCGCCTCTAAGAGTGACGACACCTATCTGATCACCGTGGGCGATCGCAGCCTGGCGGTCGGACGCGACACGCCTGATGAGAGTCAGCGCTACTCCTGACCAGTTTCAGGTCGCCGTCTTCAAGGGCGAAGCCCAACTCGAAGGTCAGGCTCAGGCCTGTCATCGTGCGTAAGAAAGAAACGCTCACCGTCAATTTAAAGGCTGCCTCTCAGGACGTGGTCGCGAAAGGCGTTGAGCAAAGCCAGTTCGACAACTGGAACAAAGAACGCCAAGACTACGGCAAGACCTATGCTGACAACCAGGGATACGGAGGTCCAAGCCACGCTTATGGCATGCAGGATCTGAACTATTACGGCGATTTCTTTTATGCCGGCGGTTACGGCTACGTGTGGCAGCCTTACGGTTTTGCCGGCTCGATGATCGACTGGAATCCATACATGAACGGGGCGTGGATGTTCTATCCGGGCATGGGATATTCCTGGGCATCGGCGTACCCGTGGGGATGGCTGCCATTCCACTACGGCTCATGGGCGTTCATCAATGGCGCGGGATGGGCCTGGGTGCCCGGCCGCTACAGCGGCGGCCAGTGGTTCGCAAACGCTTATCAGGTGGTTCCCCGAGTAACCAAGGCTCCGGCTGGTTGGACGGCCCCGGCTCCTCCAGTTACCACGGCAACGGCAACTTCGTCGCCGACAGTTCTCGTGGGTAAAGCGGGCACTGCGCCGCTCTCGATTCCGGGCGGACGCATTCCTCCGAACTTCGCCAGCCTGGTTCCGGGACGCGCCGTTGGCGCCGACGAGCGCGCATGGATTCGTACATCCGAATACAGCGACGGCGGCTGCCAGCCACTCTGTCTTCGCGGCTCCGCATTCCGGGATGGCAGCACATCAGAACACAAATGGTCACGTCTTCGCGCAGCCGGCGCGCGGAGGTGTTTTCGCGGACGAAGCGATTGCCTCCCCGATCCACGGCGGCGGCAGGGCGGCAGTTGCTTCAGTGGGAGGTACGCATAGCGGAGCCGCCGCAAGTTCGGCCGGCAGCAGCGCGCACAAATAGTCATTGCTGAAGATCACAAGGCGGCTCACCGGGCCGCCTTTTTCTTGCGCTGAGCAGTGTGTACCGAGCCTCTTTATCGCGTGGTACCATCGATTTCACTTAGCGCCTAAGGATTGCCACCCTTGCGGATACTCTTCGTCGGAGACATCTTCGGCCGGCCCGGCCGGACCATCGTTCACGAGCGCCTGCCAGAGCTGCAAAAGGACCATGCGGTCGATCTCACCATCGCTAACGGCGAGAACGCCGCCGGCGGCTTCGGCATCACCCCGCAGATCGCCGAGGAACTGTTCGAACTCGGGCATCGATGTCATCACCACCGGCAATCACGTCTGGGACAAGCGCGAGATCATCGACTACATGAACTCGGCCAACGGCAACGAAGCCTCGCTTGCGCGACGGGTTTTGCGTCCGGCGAATTATCCCGCCGGCTCGCCCGGTTTCGGCTGGTACCAGGGACGTACCCGCAGCGGCGTGCCCTATGGCGTCATCAATCTTCAGGGCCGGGTCTTCATGGCGAACAACGACGATCCGTTTCGCCTGGCCGACGAACTTCTGAAGCAGATCACCGCGAAAGTCATTCTGGTGGACTTCCATGCCGAGGCCACGTCGGAAAAGATCTCGCTGGGCTGGTATCTGGAAGGACGCGTGACTGCCGTTCTGGGCACGCACACGCATGTTCCGACCGCCGACGAGCAGGTGCTGGCAGGCGGCACGGCGGTGCAGACCGACGTCGGCATGACCGGCCCGTATGAGAGCGTGATCGGCGTTCAGAAGGAACTGATCCTGCAACGTTTCCTGACCAACATGCCGTCGCGCTTTGAGCCGGCTACCGACGACGTTCGTCTGTGCGCGACGCTGATCGACTGCGATCCGGATACCGGACGCGCCACGGCGGTGCAGCGGATCATGCTTCGGGAAACTTAGGTCGCGCAAAGGCGACGACCGCTGCAATCGCTTGTCCGGCCGACGAAAAACCGGAATAACCCTCATCACAAATTACCGTGACATTTCTCACCGCCTCCCGGTATGGTTCGGTGCATAGTTAGTTCGCGTTTACGAGCCGAAACCGGATACGATGCGAACTGGATCATCGCCATTTGTTGTAAGAAGAGTAGCGTGAGGTAGATCTTTAAGTTTCGGTCCACAACTGCTGGATAATCCTACGAAACCGACATGAGCAGGGGAGCGATATGAACTCATTCGAAGATCGAGTGCGCGAGGTGAAGGAATGGATTTGTAGCCCGCGCTTCAAGGGAATTGTCCGTCTATACTCGGCGCGCCAGGTAGCCGAACAGCGAGGCACTATCCCCTCCGCGTATCCGGTCGCGCGGCAGGCCGCAGAAGACTTCTATGAGAGTCTGCGAGAGTTGTTCGAGGAGCGCAAGTCGATCACGACGTTTGGTCCGTACTCTCCGGGACAGGCCGTCACGATCAAGCGAGCCGGCATTGAAGGCATTTATCTGGGCGGCTGGGCGACGTCGGCGAAGGGAAGCATCACCGAAGATCCCGGCGCCGATCTGGCCAGCTATCCGTTGAGCCAGGTGCCCGACGAAGCCGCAGTCATTGTTCGCGCGCTGCTCACCGCCGATCGCAACCAGCTCTTTTCGCGGGCGCGCATGAAGGCCGAGCAACTGGAACGACACCCGAGTTCGATTACCGGCCGTTCATCATTGCCGACGCCGACACCGGCCACGGCGGCGATGCGCACGTCCGCAACCTGATTCGCCGCTTCGTAGAAGTCGGCGTTCCCGGATATCACATCGAGGATCAGAAGCCCGGCGTGAAGAAGTGCGGTCACCAGGGCGGCAAGGTGCTGGTATCGGAGAACGACCAGGTGCTGCGGCTGAACGCGGCGCGCTTCCAGCTCGACGTTATGGGCGTGCCCGGCATCATCGTCGCGCGTACCGACGCCGAGGCGGCCAGCCTGCTTGACGGCTGCGCCGACGAGCGTGACCAGCCCTTCATCCTGGGAGCCACCAACCTCGATGTCCCCAGCTACAAGGCTGTTGTTCTCGCCCTGCATCGGAAGTTCTTCGAGGCCGGCGTGGAAGAGGTTCGCGGCCACCTGATGTTCGCGATGTCGGAGCCGGAATACGCTGCCGCGAAGAAGTGGCTGGAGAAGAATGGACTGCTGCCGCTGATGAAAGAACAGGCCGAGGCGTACAAGAAAATCGGATGGCCCGGTCGAAGCGATGCTGGATAAAGTCATGCCGCGCTTTCTGGATGCCTGGCAGGCCGAGGCCGACCTCAAGACATACCGGCAAGCTGTCGCTGAGGAGATCGTCTTCGGCGTCAGCCAGGGCGAGACCTTTGAGCTTACGGCCGGAGGAGTGGCTGGCGTTCTCAAAGCGTGCTTCGTGGTATGAGGCTCGCGAGAAGGCCAGGTCGATGGGCATCGATGTTCCCTGGGATTGCGAGCTGAGCAAGACGCCGGAAGGCTATTACCAGACGCAGGCCGGTCTTGAGTTTGCCATTGCCAAGTCACTTTCGGCTGCGCGCCATTCGCCGACATCCTGTGGATGGAGACGGCCACGGCAGACTTGCATGAGGCGAAAGAATTTGCCGAAGCCATTCACGCGGAATTTCCCGACAAGATGCTGGCCTACAACTTGTCGCCGTCCTTCAACTGGGACACGACCGGTATGAGCGATGAAGAGATGAAGAACTTCCCCGAAGAGCTGGGCAAGATGGGATTTGTTTTCAACTTCATCACCTACGGCGGTCACCAGATCGATGGACTGGCGGCGGAGGAGTTCGCCGGCGCTCTCAAACAGGACGGCATGCTGTCGCTGGCACGCTTGCAGCGCAAGTTCCGCTTGTTGGAGTCGCCCTACCGCACGCCGCAGACCCTGGTTGGCGGTCCTCGTCTGGACGCCGCGCTGATGGCGTCGTCCGGCCGCACGGCCACGACGATGGCCATGGGCAAAGGTTCGACGCAGCACCAGCATCTGGTGCAGACGGAGGTCCCGCCCAAGGTGCTGGAAGATTGGCTGAAGATCTGGGCGGAGCACAACAAGCTGGAGCCGAAGTACCGGCCGCAGTTGCGTCCGGTGGCAGCCGGCTCGGACTTCCTGGAACTGAGTATCTGGAACGACTCAAAGGAAAAGGTCGGCAACCTGATCTTCGCCGATGTTCATGATCGTCACGGTCACAAGCTGCTGTCGATCCGCGACATGAACACCTTCGAGAAGTCGCTGCAGAAAAAGCGACTGATGACGCTGGCGCACATTGTTCCTGCTGCACCGCTATAAGGCTGGATTGGTGCATTACCTCAGCCCGACCGAGGACAACCAGCATCAGGCGCAGAAGATGAAGCGGCTGGGCATCTTCAACAACGTGAACAACGAAGCCGACCTGATCATCGTGGCCAGCATCAATCCGCAACGCATCGCGGACTGCTGAATCCGGATCAAGTGGTCCTGCGCAAGCTGATCATGAAGCAGGATTCGTAGTGATTTTTTGGCGACACTCGAGTTTTTTTTTTTTTTTTTTTTTTTTTTTTTTTTTTTTTTTTTTTTTTTTTTTTTTTTTTTTTTTGGTAGAACTGGCCATAGACCAGCGTTCCGGTAGAACTGGCCGTCAGGCCAGTGTTCGGGTATGGCTGGACTTCAGGCCAGTGTTCGGGTATGGCTGGACTTCAAGCCAGTGTTGGTAGAGCTGGACTTCAAGCCAGTGCGGCTAGAGCTGACTTCAGGCCAGCGTTCGCGTCGGCTACCTTCATGGTGCCGAGCGAGCTTTAGCTCGTGAGGAATTGAGGATTCATTATGAGCAAAGAAATCATTCCGCGCTGGGAATGGCGCGCCTTTGGCGATAACTTTGCCGGTTCGGCGAATCCGTTTTCGGCGTTCAAGGCCGGCGACACCCAGGGGAGCGACGAGATCTACTTCCTCTCGCCGGTCAATTCCGAGAACGTAAAAGTTCGCGACGGCCTGATGGACATCAAGAAATTTCAGCGTGCGAATCCTGACGGCCTTGAACAGTGGAAGCCTGTGTTGAAGCAGGGCTTCCCGTTTCCTGCAGCTGACGTGAGTAAGGTGTTCGACGTTCTGGGGGTCCCCCGCCCAAGTTGTCGCGCAGTGAATACACGCTCGATCAATTCATCCAGGAGCTCATCACGCCCGTCCCCGGCATGCGGGTAGTGAAGGTTCACAAGACCCGTACCCGCTACACGGTCGACGGCTGCATGGCCGAGCTGGCAGAGGTGATTGCCGACGGCAAGCATACCATACCATCGCTATGGAATTGGAAGATGCTGCGCAGGTGATCGCGACGGTTCGCAAGCTCGGTCTCGACCGCTACGAAAACGTCAGCTATCCGCGAGGCCTGAAGCGACTCGTCGGAATGACGAGCTAAGGAGTAGCCATGCCACGCTATGCGGTCATCGACATCGGCACTAACTCGGTGAAGTTCAATATCAGCGAGCGCCGACCGATGGCACCTGGCTCACGATCGTCGATCGCGCCGAGATCACGCGTCTTGGCGAAGGTCTCGAGAAGACCGGCGAAATCAGTAGCGACGCCATGGAGCGTACCGTGTCTGCCATCTGCGCCATGGTGGAAGAGGCGCGCAAGAACGATGTCGCGCAGCTGTCGGCCGTCGGGACGATGGGCATGCGCACCGCGCGTAACAGCCAGCAGTTCATCAATGCCGTCGAACAGCGTTGCGGGGTGAAGATCGAAGTCATCTCCGGCGACGAAGAGGGAAGGCTGGCCTACATCGCCGTGAAGTCGGGCCTGGGCTTGGCTGAAGGCTCTCTGGCTATCTTCGACACCGGCGGCGGAAGCTCTCAGTTTACTTTCGGTCATGGCTCGGTCGTGCAAGAGCGCTTCAGCGTTAATGTCGGCGCAGTCCGCTACACGGAAAAGTATGGCCTGTCCGGCGTTGTTTCTCCTGACCAGATGCAGGCCGCCCTGAACGCGATCGCCACAGACTTGGTGCAGCTGGACGGTCGTCCTTCACCGGACGCTCTAGTCGGGATGGGCGGTGCGATCACCAATATCGCTGCGGTTAAGCACAGCCTGGCGAAATATGATCCCAACGTCATTCAGGGTTCGGTGATCGAACGGGCCGAGGTGGAGCGCCAGATCGAACTGTACCGCTCAAAGTCTGCAGACGACCGGCGCACGATCGTTGGATTGCAACCCAAGCGGGCCGATGTCATCCTTGCCGGCGCCTGCATCGTCGAGACCGTAATGGATAAGCTTACGAAGGACAGGCTCTCCGTCAGCGATCGCGGCTTGCGTCACGGACTCCTCATCGACCGTTTTTCGAGCTGACTTGTCTTTGCTGGTGGTCGGGGACGAGCCGCTTTGGCCATCGGAAAAGTAGCACCCAGAGCTCCTCCATAGCGGTTGTGATCACCTGTCCATCTCCGGGGGAGCTAGCTGAACCACTTTCATCGTCTAGTAATTTTCCTAGTAGCGCACGGTGGCCTCCCCGCGTTTACATACTAGAAGCCCAAAAGATCATTTCGACGGGTGCAGCTAACCGTATCCGGTAGGGGCTCGAGGGTGAAAGCGATCTCGGCGAGGATGCTGTTTGGGTTCGGCCAAAACTTCGCGAAACAAAACGAATTCTCAACCAACTGTACGGGAAAAGAGAGAGGTTATGAGTCAACGTAGAGCGGTAGAGTTAGTGCGAATTGCAGTGTTCTCCTTAGTAGTGCTGGCACTTTTCACAACAGCGGTTTTTGCCCAAACGGTAAAGGTGCAAGGGCTGATCAAAGGACGCAGCGGCGCGACCATGACCCTGCAGACTTCGGATACCCCGAAGCTGGTGGTCCTGCTGACCGATGCCACGCAGGTCAAGCAGGTGCAGGGCGTGCTCAAGGCGCGTAGAAAAGAGATGGCGATGTCTGCGCTCATTCCCGGACTTGCCGTCCAGGTGCAGGGGAGCTATAACGCTCAAAACCAGTTGGTCGCGGACTCGGTCACCTTCAAGGGTAACGATCTGGAGCAGGCGCAGTCCATTCAGGCCGGCTTGCACGAAACTCAGGAACAGTCTCAAAAGAACCAGGAAGAACTGGCACAGCAGAACGCTGCTTTGAAGGCCCAGAACGAAGCCTTGCAGCAGCAGCAGGCGCAATTGACCGAGCAGGAAAAGCAGACCGCGGCTAACAAAGCTGCCATCGCGGCTGCGGTAGCGCGCTTTGGCCAGCTCGACGACTACTACATCATGGACGAGGTAACGGTTTACTTCGCCAATGGACAGATCAAAGTTGATCCGAAGTATGTTCCGCAGTTGACCGCCCTCTGCGAGAAAGCCAAGACCATTAACGGCTACATGCTCCAGGTGAAGGGCTATGCCTCGTCTGTCGGCAGCGTCGCCCTGAACCAGAAGCTGAGCGAAGACCGCGCCAACAATGTGGCCAACATTCTGCTGCAGCAGGGCCACATTCCTATGACCAATATGCTGGCCCCAGGCGCTATGGGCGAGAGCCGCCAGGTAGGAAGCGACAAGACGGCGGAAGGCCAGGCGCAGAACCGTCGCGTCGTCGTGCGCGTGCTCCAGAACAAAGGCATCGCCGGAACCTAGGCTGAAGCTTCAGCCCAGGTATGCGATCCATCACCTGTGAAATTCCGGAGGCTGACTTGTGGGTAAGAACGGCAAGGATAAGAAGGAAAAAAAGAGAAGAAGACAAAGAAGAATAAGGACAAGTCAAAAAAGGGCAAGGCGGCCAAGCCAGTCAAGTCGGCCGAGCCCCAAAACCGATGACGGCAGCGGCGGCCGCCACCTATGCGGACGGAACGCCGCTCGACCGCATCACCTATCTGGAAGCCAAGCTGATCCTCAAGCCTGACCGGTTCGTTTCCGTGCAGGCTTTTCGGGATTTCGGCAAGTTGGTGCAGCGCACTGCGAAGCAGTGTGGTGTTGGCTTCGTTGCAGACGCTGAGGCCGGCCTGCGGCCGGAAATCCGGGAGATCGTTTTTGGCGATACCCCTGACTTCCGGCTTTACAACAACGCCTTCATCCTGCGGCGTCGAATCGCCTATGTGGATGGTTTCCCCGCGGGCGATCCGGAGATCGTCTTCAAGTTCCGTCATCCGGACGAGGGGGCGGCCACCGCCGTTGACGTTCGTCCCAAAATTGCCGGCGCCTATCGCATCAAGTTTAAGGCCGAGATTCTGCCCTTGAAGGACCAGATCGGCGGATATCGCATCCTGTTCTCGCACAACTGCCAGTTCGGTGTGAGCCAGATGCATGAAGGCGACCGCACTTCCATGGCCACCCTGATGAAGTGTTTCCGGCACTCGCAGCGTTAGAGAAAACCTCCGACGAGCGGATCGGTCTGGTTAATGGAGGCATTGTTGAGGAAGTCCTGCTTCCATTGGGTCAGCTAGATTTCGGTAAAGGACTCGTAGGCAAGTGCGATATCGGTTTGTGGCGTACCCGCGGCGAGCACAATCCCTGGTGGGCGAGTTTGCCTTTCAACTGAAGTTCGCTCGCAAGGAAGATGTCGCGGAGAAGCAGAAGAAGTTGGTAGCTCAGTTCTACGTAAGCCTGCAGCGAGATGTAAAGGATTGGCTCGCGCTGGGCGTCACCAAGACAGCGATGGTGTACCGCCTTAACGGCACCGAGCCGCAGAGTCACGAGTAAGGCCACCGCGATGCATGTAGATCAACACGGCTCGGCTGCCTCTATCGCCGGTCACGCAGCCGAGCCGTGTTCCGTTTGAGACTTTTCGTTTCACCAGAGTGATGCCAGGAGCCGGACTTAAAGTAAGTGCACGCTAAACTTCGAGCCATGGTGCTGTTTCTGCTCTCGTGTTGCCGGCTTCTTTGGCAGCCAGACCCTTGCGCCGCGCGCCTATGTCATCACTCCGGTCGGCTCGAATGCGTTTACCGTCACTACGAACTTCCTGAGCGGCGACATCTGTTCGACGCTACGGTTCCCATCACAGGCGCCAGCGGCAATATCGAGATCTTTCTCCCAACCTTCTATCACTGCTTAGCTTCTTCGGACATTCCGCCAATATCACGGGCGGCATTCCGTACTCGGTGGGAAATTTCGAAGGCTTAATCGTCAACCAACAGACGAACCTCTATCGCTCGGGAATCGGCGACGGCTTCGTCCGCTTTTCTGTGAATCTGAAAGGCGGCCCTGCGATGAAGCTGCCCCAATTCATGAAGTGGAAGCAGAAACGTCTCTTGGCGTCAGCCTGCCGGTCCCGGCGCCGACGGGGCAATACGATCCGACGAAGCTGGTCAACATCGGCATCAATCGCTGGGCCTTTAAGCCGGAGTTTGGCTACTCGGAACGCTGGGGCAAGTGGGTGCTGGACGGCTATGCCGGCTGCTGGCTCTTCACCACCAATCCCGATTGCTTCTCCCAGAACCAGTATTATCCCGGAACACGCTCGCAGAGCCAGGAGCCCATTGGCGCCTTCGAAGGTCACCTGAGCTACGATTTCAAGCCGCGCATGTGGGCATCGCTGGACGCCAACTTCTGGTTTGGCGGCATTACCAGCGTCAACGGCGTTCCGAATCCCGCCACCCTACAAAGGAACTCACGCGTCGGGGCCACGGGCTTCCCCACCTCAGCAAGCACCAGTCGCTGAAATTCAGCTACGCCAACGGCGCTTATATCAGCTTTGGAGGCGACTATCAGGCGTTTTCGTGGCCTGGCAATATTCCTGGATCGGGCGCACTGAAATAAAGGGGGCGAAATCTTCTCCCGAAGGAAAGAGGCTGGGGTTAATGCGCCGCCTTGATAGCATAGAAGATTGCGGCAGGCGGTCACAGGCTCATGTGCGGGTAGTCATTGTTCGCCCCCTGGCCCAGAACATATCAGAAGTTGCGCATTTATAGAAATTTGGAGAAGCATTATGTCTGAAACTGCAGCACCTGAAATTAGTGCGACGAAAAAAGATCGCTCCGAAGCAGCACCTGCCAAGAAAAAAGCCTTTAATTCCTTTCAGATCGCCCAAGCTCAATTCGACAAAGTGGCCGAATACCTGGGCCTGGATCCAGCCACGCGCGATTTGCTGCGCTATCCGCTGCGCGAGTTCCACTTCGCCATTCCGGTGCGCATGGATGACGGGACCGTCAAGGTCTTCCGCGGCTTCCGCGTGCAGCACAATGACGCGCGCGGACCGGGCAAAGGCGGCATCCGCTTCCACCCGCAGGAGACGATCGACACGGTCCGCGCCCTGTCCATGTGGATGACCTGGAAGTGCGCGGTGGTCGACATCCCGCTGGGCGGCGCTAAGGGCGGAGTCATCTGCGATCCCCATAACCTCAGCCAGCGCGAGCAGGAGCAGATTTGCCGCGGCTGGGTTCGCCAGGTGGCAAAGAATGTCGGCCCCATCACCGATGTGCCCGCCCCCGATGTAATGACCAACGCGCAGCACATGCTGTGGATGCTCGACGAGTTTGAGCAAATCCACGGCGGCCGCTATCCCGGCTTCATCACCGGCAAGCCCGTCGACATGG
The DNA here is from genome assembly GCA_963780495.1 of uncultured Acidobacteriaceae bacterium. GTDB lineage: Bacteria > Acidobacteriota > Terriglobia > Terriglobales > Acidobacteriaceae > Bog-257. Next base: position 54,879 of record CAWACF010000003.1, on the reverse strand, counting down.
GCGGCTCGCAAGGCCGCACGGAAGCCACCGGCTACGGCGTGGTTTTTACTCTGCGCGAGGCGCTGAAGGAACTCGGCATCAAGCCGGAGAACACCACGGCCAGCGTGCAGGGTTTCGGCAATGTGGCGCAATACGCCATCGAACTCTATCAGCGCCTGGGCGGAAAAGTGATTGCTGTCTCCTGCTGGGACCAGGCCGACCAGGTCTCCTACACCTATCGCAAACTGGACGGCGTCGATCTGGAAGCAGCTGCGGTCGATGGCCGACCGCTTCGGCGGTATCGACAAGACCAAGGCTGTCGCAGCCGGCTACGAACTGCTCCCGGCGATGCCTGGATCGAGCAGAAGGTCGACATCCTGATTCCCGCCGCAATCGAGAACCAGGTCACCGGCGACAACGTCGGCAAGATCGCTCCCACTGTTCGCATCATCGTCGAAGGCGCCAACGGTCCGACCACGCCCGATGCCGACGCGCAGATCCATGCCCGCGGCATCCTGCTGATCCCCGACTTCCTCGCCAACGCCGGCGGCGTTACCTGCAGCTACTTCGAGCAGGTGCAGAGCAACATGAATTACTTCTGGGAGAAGGACGAGGTGCTGGGCAAACTCGACGTCAAGATGACCTCGGCCTACTTCGCTGTGTCCGAACTCGCCCGTCGCGAGAACCTCTACATGCGCGACGCCGCTTACGCCATTGCCATTGGCCGGGTGGCCAAGGCTTGTCACGAACGCGGTTGGGTCTAATTCAGCAGCCGCCACAGTTCGATTAATCCTGTGGCGGCTTCCTCATCTGGCGGTCGGAGGCAGTCATGATCGAGACCAAGCCTCAATCTGCCGATCTTCCGGCATTTGACCGGAACTTCTGGGACGGTACCTTTCGCTTCACGCGCATAGGCACCGGCTCGCTCGGAGGTAAGGCCAGCGGCTTGGTCTTTATTAAGGACCTGCTGTCCGGCGCAATCGATTCCGCCTCGTGCCCCGGCGTTGAAGTAAACGTACCGACCATGGCAGTCTTAGCCACCGACTGCTTTGACGACTTCATTCAGCTTAATCATCTGTTCGATCTTCGGTTTGACGAGATGTCCGACGAACACATCGGGCATGCCTTTCAGCAGGCCGATTTTCCCGTTGAATTGCTGGGCGATCTTCGCGCCCTGAGCGATCAGGTGAAGAGCCCGCTGGCAATCCGTTCGTCGAGCCTGTTGGAAGACGCACTCGATCGCCCCTTCGCCGGCGTCTACGCCACCAAGATGATCCCGAACAATCAGCTTGATCCAGACGCCCGCTTCCGCCATCTGATCGAGGCGATCAAATTTGTTTATGCCTCAACTTACTTCCGTGAAGCGCGGGATTATATCCGCACCACCGGATGCGATCCCCGGGAAGAGAAGATGGCGGTGATTATCCAGGAGATTGTTGGACGCCGGCACGACGACCGTTTTTATCCGGATGTGTCGGGAGTAGGACGTTCTTACAACTTCTACTCCTTGCCTCCGGCAACACCGGAAGACGGTGTGGTGAATCTCGCGCTTGGATTGGGCAAGACCATCGTCGACGGCGGCATTACCTGGACCTATTCTCCCGCTTATCCGCGCAAGCCGCCGCCGTTTGCCTCAGTGAACGAGATGTTCCGTGGAACACAGACGGACTTCTGGGCTGTCAACATGGGCAAGCCCCCGGCCTATGATCCAGTCAGCGAGACCGAGTACATGGTGCGCGCCAATCTCAAAGACGCGGAAACAGATGAGACGCTCCGTTTTGTCGCATCGACCTTCGATTCCGCACGCAACCGGATGATCCCCGGCATCGGGGCACGCGGGGCACGTGTCATCGACTTCGCTCCGCTGCTGGTGCTGGAGCAGTTTCCCCTCAACAATATTGTGCGGGCGCTTCTCGCCGCGGCTGAGCGAGCCTTGTCCGCGAAGGTTGAAATCGAATTTGCTGCCACGATGGAGCAACCGTCGAATGAGCCGGCGAAGTTTCGCCTGGGATTCCTGCAGGTCCGTCCGATGGCGGTGTCGTCGGAGGTGGTAGAAGTTAGCGGAGACGACCTAGTCGACGAGCGGGCGATCGTGGCTGCCGATAGAGTGATGGGTAACGGCACCGAGACCGGCCTCCGCGATATTGTGTTCGTTCGCCCGGAAAACTTTTCGCCGATGCGAACGCCCGAGATCGCGAAAGACCTTGAGGCCATCAATCGAAAGCTGAGTGACGAACATCGGCCTTACGTTCTCATCGGCTTCGGACGGTGGGGGAGTTCGCATTCCTCCTTGGGCATTCCGGTAGACTGGAGCCAGATCTCGGGAGCGCGAACCATCGTCGAGGCCACACTTCCGGACATGAATGTGGAGCTGAGTCAGGGCTCTCACTTTTTCCATAATCTTTCGAGTTTTCGCGCGACCTACTTCATGGTGCGGCACGACGGGCAGTTTCCCATCCGCTGGGAATGGCTGAACCAGCAGCCGGTGGTGAGCGAGACCGAACTGGTGCGACACGTGCGGCCTGCGTCGCCGGTTACGGTTCGTGTGGACGGACGCAGCTCGCGCGGCGTGGTGATGACAGACAGCATACGAGGCCAGACGGGTAACGGGTCATGAGTCGAGATGAGACGCAAGTAGCGACCATTTTGCGCGAGCTCCAGGAGCGCGCCAAGGAACTCAACTGCCTTTATCGCGTAGACGAACTGCTGAACCGGCCCGAATTGCCGCTGGAGCTGGTTTTTCGTAGCATCGTCGAAATCCTGCCACACGGCTGGCAATATCCCCACGATTGCCAGGCCCGCATCATCTTCGAAAACAACATCGTCGAGTCAGCGAACTTCCGGCCGACAAGCTGGACGCAGAGCGCCAACCTCGTCGTACAGGGCGCCCCGGTTGGGGCTGTCGAAGTCTCTTATCGTGAGCAGATGCCGCGATCCGATGAAGGTCCCTTCCTGAAGGAAGAGCGGAAGCTCATCGAGACGATAGCCGAGCGAATCTCCAGTCATATCATGCAGCGGCGTCTCAAGTCCGCATTCGACGGTTTGATCGCCGCGCGTGATGGCCGTGCGACCCAGCGCAACGATTGGCGCTTTGTGCTGGAATTTTTGCGCGATACCGATCCCGTTCTTCTGCAACTGATCTCGCGCAAGCTGGTCAACCATTTGAGCTGGAAAGGGTTTGGTGACGCGAAGGAGTTGCTGCAACGTGCCGGCATTGGTCCGATCGCCGGCGAGACAGTCGTGGGAGAAGAGAACCGGCCACTGCGCCGCGAACGCGTAAGCCACACCGCGGACCTGACCGCCGAAGCTTTTCGCCTGGCCAGCGAACACCTCAGCGAGAACGAGATCCTGGCATGTGTCACCGCGTGGATCAAGGAAGAAAAATCCAGCTTTTTGGTGCGCGCGCTGGAGCAACTGGACACGCCATTAGGCGAGATCATCGAGGCCATCGAGCGTTATCGTCACACCGATATCGACGAGAGCGAGCTGTCGCTGTCGACCCAAAAAGGTTTGCGCGTCTCTCTCATCCGCCGCTTTTTCTCCGAAAGCCTCGACTTCATCAACGTCGGCAAGAACGCGATCACGGTCAAAGATTTCTACGATCTGATCAACAGGATCATCTATCCGCCCCGTTGCCACGGCAAGCTCGGCGGCAAGAGCGCCGGGCTTTTCCTCGCCAAGAAAATCATTGATAAGCATGCGCCGGTAGACAGCGTGCTGCGGCAGGTGAAAGTTCCCAAGACCTGGTACGTCACCTCTGATTGGATTCTCCACTTCGTTCATCACAACGAACTGGAAGACGTGCTCAATTGGAAGTACATGGAGATCGATCAGGTGCGGCAGGAGTATCCACACCTGGTGGCGCTGTTCAAGAGCTCATCGTTTCCGTCCGAGCTCTCCAAAGGGTTGTCGCTTGCGCTGGACGATCTCGGAGACCGCCCGATCATCGTTCGCAGTTCGAGCCTTCTGGAGGACCGCGCCGGTTCGGCCTTCTCCGGCAAGTACAAGAGCCTCTTCCTGGGGAACCAGGGCACGAAAGAAGAGCGTATGGCCGCGCTCATGGACGCCATTGCCGAAGTCTACGCGTCGATCTTTGGACCCGATCCGACCGAGTATCGAGCCGAGCGCGGTCTGCTCGACGTTCACGAGGAGATGGGCATCCTCATCCAGGAAGTCGTCGGCCAGGCGATCGGCAAATATTTCCTGCCCGCCTGCTCGGGTGTGGCTTTCAGCAACAATGAGTTCCGCTGGTCGGCGCGCATCAATCGCAGCGATGGCCTCATCCGTCTCGTTCCCGGCCTGGGCACGCGCGCTGTCGATCGCGTCGGCGACGACTATCCGGTGCTCATCGCGCCGGGCCAGCCGAACCTGCGAGCCAATGTTACCGTCGAAGAGGTTCTGCGTTACTCGCCTCGGCGCGTCGACGTTATCAATCTCGAGACGAACTCCTTCGAAACTGTCGACGCAACTGAACTGCTGCGCTACTGCGGCACGCGTTATCCGCAGATGCGCTACATCGTCTCCCTGGTGAACCACGATCGCATCGAGCAGCCCGTCGGCCCGCTTCCCGATCTCGACAAGCAGACCGTTGTCTTCACCTTCGAAGGCCTGATTCGCAAGACGCCTTTCGTCAGCTACATTCGCGAACTGCTGAGCCTGTTGCAGGCCAAGCTGGGCGAGCCGGTCGACATCGAGTTCGCCTATGACGGCAACGACTTCTATCTTCTGCAATGCCGTCCGCAGAGCTACAGTGTCGACGCCGCGCCCGTGGCCATTCCGCCGGATCTGGCTCCCGAACGTGTGATTTTTTCCGCCAACCGTTTCGTCTCTAATGGCAAGGTTCCGGAGATCACGCACATCGTGTATGTCGATCTCGAAGGATACAGTCATCTTTCCGATGAGAAGCACATGCGCGACATCGGACGCGCTGTCGGGCGACTCAACAAACTCTTACCCAAACGGCAGTTCATTCTCATTGGCCCGGGACGATGGGGCAGCCGCGGCGACATCAAGCTTGGCGTGCCGGTGACTTACTCCGACATCAACAATACGGCCATGTTGATCGAAGTAGCACGCCAGAAGGGAAACTATCTGCCCGACCTGTCCTTCGGTACGCATTTCTTTCAAGACCTGGTCGAAGCATCGATTCGCTATCTGCCGCTCTATCCCGACGACAAAGGTAACGCTTTTCGTGAGACGTTCCTCAAGGAGTCGCACAATGTTTTGCAGGAGCTTCTGCCCGAATTCGCTCACCTCTCGGAGACGCTGCGCGTTATTGATATCCCACGCGAGACCAATGGCCAGATTCTGCGCGTGCTGATGAATGCCGAGATCGATCAGGCTGTCGCTTTTCTGGCGCCCCCACTCAAAGAAGTCACTCCGGTTGAATCCGGAATGACCAGCCTTGGGCGCTCCGGCGACGAGCACTGGCGCTGGCGTTATCGCATGGCGCAACGCATCGCCGCGCAACTCGATCCTCGGCAATTCGGGGTCAAATCGTTTTACCTTATCGGTAGTACAAAGAATGCCACCGCCGGCCCTGGCAGCGATATCGACATCCTGCTGCATTTTGAAGGCACAGAAGATCAGCGCAAGGAGTTGATGCTGTGGCTGGAGGGATGGAGTCGCTGCCTGGCGGAGATGAATTTCCTGCGTACAGGTTTCCGCTCCGAAGGCCTGCTCGACGTGCATCTCATCACGGACAAAGATATCGCCGGGCGCTCCACATACGCGGTAAAGATCGACGCCGTCACCGATCCCGCTCGCAGGCTTCCTATGAAAAACGCATAAATCCATCCGTCTACTTTTTGCTAGGGTCACTCGCCAAGCATCGCTGGCCGATTCAATATCATCGACTGGCGGTGTAGTATCCGAAGCACGTACGCGATTGGTGGCTGGCAGAAAAACAGCAGAATTATCTAAACCTGCTTGTGGCCATAGCCAATACAAGCATCCAATTCATTGGGAAGATGGTTGCGCCGGGCGCAGACGAACTCCGCGCCAGGTACGACTGGAAAGAAGCCCAACGTTGTCCGGCAAGCCCGCCATTCTCTGTGTCGATGATCAGTCCGGCAATCTGCGGATTCGGGCGATGATGCTGGAGCAATTCGGCTGCATTGTTGTAACCGCAACCGACCACAGGTCAGCGCTCCAATTACCTTCAGAGATGGCGGTCGATTTAGCCGTCATCGACTACCATTTGGCTCGAGGAGAGACCGGTGAGCAGATTGCTCGTGACTTGCGGGTCATGTTTCCACGACTTCCTCTTATCATGCTGACTGGGGACTGCAAACTGCCGCAAAGCGCCGTAGAGAGCGTGGACGCCGTGCTTATCAAGGGCAGCAGCGGCCCAACCGCTCTTCTCGAGTTGATTGGGAAGCTACTGCCGCAAGCCGGTCTGCGGCCGCCCTCTCCTAGGGAAACGACCGCGCCGCCTAAGGCGCGGATCTCACCAGGCTATCTCAGACACAAAGCGTCTTAGCGCTCCTCGCGAAGCAGCAAACAGGCGCTGAAACTGGAAATCTCGGGCATTATTGTTGCAGTGTGTCCCCCCTGCATCTAGTATGAATGCAACCTCCGGGGGATAGTATGGTTCCACACAGCGCTCCTGCGAAATCGGAACTTCTCACATCGTGGAAGGAGATTGCCAATTATCTCGGCAAAGGTGTCCGCACCGTGCAGCGATGGGAGCAGCAGTTTGGTTTGCCAGTTCTTCGCCCCAATGACAAAGCTAAGGGAATTGTCCATGCCACGCGAGGGGAACTGGATCACTGGTTATCCGGCCACTGGTCGCATCGGCATGTGGACGAGGTTCGCGCTTCTCATTCCGAGGCTCCTGTTCCCGAGGCGGTGCGGGCGGCGATTCGGCGATCGGTTGAGTTGCGGGATACCAACCGGCGGCTGATGGACGAATTCGCGCGATCGTTAAATATTGTTTTCCAGGAGTGCCAGACATTGGCACAATGCTTAGTCCCGCCCGCCACGTCGCGATTGAAGTAATTGAAAAATAGGATAAGTCCGAGCCTCCTTCCTTGTCAGCACGTCGTCGCAGCACTGGCGCCTAACGAAGAGGCAATTCATGAGTGACGCCGAAGTGGCAACCCCGCCGCCAAAAAAAGAGCACAACGACTCCGAAGCACAACCGGGCAAGAGCCCAAGTTTCCCCATAGTTGGCATCGGAGCTTCCGCAGGTGGATTGGAAGCCTGCCAGGTTTTTCTGAAAGCGCTCCCCACGAATCTGGGGATGGCCTTTGTCTTCGTGCCGCATCTCGATCCTTCGCGGGAAAGCGCATTTCGCGACATTCTGGCTCGATCCACGAAAATGCCGGTCCTCGAGGTGAAAGACCGGATGCGCGTTACTGCCAACCATGCTTATGTAATCCCGCGTAACTGCGAGATGACCATCGGGAAAGGCGTGCTGCACGTCGCCGAACGCGAGCAGCCTCGACCCGTCAATACCACCATCGATATCTTTCTGCGCTCGCTGGCCGCTGACCAGGGCAGCAATGCTATCGGCGTGATTCTCTCCGGTACGGCCTCAGACGGAACCATTGGATTAACCGCGATCAAAGGGGAGGGCGGGATCACGTTTGCGCAAGACGGTTCTGCCAAGTACGATGGCATGCCGGCCAGCGCCATCGCTTCCGGATGTGTTGATCGCGTTCTGCCCCCGGCAGGAATCGCCAAAGAACTGACCCGCATCGCCCACCATCCCTATGTGCTGGGCTCCGGGTTGGAGCTGGAAGAGGTAGGCGCGACCTCAGACGTCCAGATGGACCAGTTGTTCGGGATGCTGCGCCGTGTCACCCGGGTTGATTTTTCCGAATACAAGTTTCCCACGATCGGACGCCGCGTTGCGCGCCGCATGGCGCTGCACAAGATTGAGGGGCTGTCCGACTACGTGGCGCTCCTGCAGCGAGATCGTGACGAAATCCAGGCGCTCTATCAGGACTTACTGATCAATGTCACCAGCTTCTTCCGCGATCCCGACGCATTCGATGCTCTCAAGAATGTCGTTTACACCGATCTGCTGAAGCAACGGCAAAGCAGCATGACTCCCATTCGCATCTGGGTGCCCGGCTGTTCCACCGGTGAAGAAACGTATTCGCACGCAATGGCTCTGGTGGAATTTCTTGGCGAAGAACGCAATGACGTCTCCATTCAAATCTTCGGAACCGATCTAAGCGAGTCAGCTATTCAGCGCGCGCGCGCGGGCCTGTATAAAGAAACGATTGAGGCGGACATTTCCCCGATACGGTTGCGGCGTTTCTTTCACCGCATCGACAGCGGCTACCAGATCAGCAAGAGCATTCGTGACCTGTGCATCTTTTCAACGCAAAACGTCTTCAGCGACCCTCCCTTTTCACGTATCGACCTGGTCAGTTGTCGAAACGTAATGATTTACCTGAGTCAGTCTCTCCAGCGCCGAATCATTCCGGTCTTTCACTATGCCTTGAATCCCAATGGGTTCCTTATGATTGGAAACACCGAAGGATTGCTGGGCTCAGGACCGGAGCTCTTCGACATGGCCGACAAGAAACAGAAAATCTACCGCAAGAAATCGGTACCTACCCCTCTGCCGTTTGGATTTTCGGTGCAGATGGCCGAGTACAATCCGGGTGACAACATGCACAACGAGGCGGCGAAGGCGGCTGCGGCAGAATCGGTACCCATGCCAGTGGATTTGCAGCGCGAAGCCGATCGCCTGTTGCTCGCTCGCTATGCTCCTCCTTCCGTGGTAGTGAACGATCAACTAGAGATCGTTCAGACGAAAGGGCATACCGGGCCCTTTCTGGAGCTGCCTGCGGGAAAAGTTAGCCTGAATCTTCTGAAGATGGCCCGTCCCGGTTTGCTCTTCGATTTGCAAAACGCGATCGACGAGGCGCGGAAAAGTGGCGTAGATGCCGTGCGGCCGAATGTGCAGGTAGAAAGCAATGGCAGCTCGTCGCTCATCTCGCTGCGTGTGACGCCATTCAGAACTCCCATACGAGACAAGAGCAGCTTTCTGGTTACGTTTGAGACCCCAAACGGCCCGTCGCTCTCAACCGCGCCGGAGATGCCGTCGTCGCCGCTCAGTGAAGATGAGCGGACGTTGAAAGCGAAGCAGATTGCCCAGCTCCGGCAGGAGCTCGCGTCCACCAGGGAATATCTGCAGTCCATCATAGAGGCGCTGGAGTCGACCAACGAAGAGCTGCAATCTGCAAATGAAGAGATTCAGTCGGGCAATGAGGAACTGCAGAGCACGAACGAAGAGCTCCAGACCTCGAAGGAAGAATTGGAGTCAGCGAACGAAGAGCTCCAGACCGTCAACGAGGAGATGCAACACCGCAATGAGTTGCTGACCCAGCTCAATAACGATCTGACCAACCTGTTGAACAGCGTCAACCTCCCCGTGGTAATGGTGGGGCCGGATCTTAGTGTGCGTCGCTTTACTCCGCAGTCAGGCAAGGTGCTCGGTCTTACGGCTACCGATGTGGGCAGGCCGATTACTCGCTTGCGGCTCAAAGTTGACGTCGGCAATCTGGAGCAGATGATGCTCGATGTGATCTCCGAAGTTCGGGCGGCGCAGCATCGGGTCAGGTGCTCCGACGGTCGCTGGTGCGATTTGCGGCTCACTCCTTATCGCACGGCGGACAATCGCATAGACGGATTGGTGCTGAACGTTCTCGGTCTCGATGAACTGGATACCTCAGCCAAAAAGAACAAGCGAAAAACCGCAGCTCGTGGCGGCAAACCACCCGCCAAGAAGAAGACGGCTAAGCCGAAAAAGGCTGCGAAGCAAAACCCCAAACGGCGTTAGATTCCAAATAAAAAGCGGGCCCGCAGGCCCGCTGTGCTTCAGTGAAGGCTTACTGTTGCGGCAGCAAGCCGTAGATGTCCAGCTCCGTTTGGGTGCCCAGGAAGACATGCCCGTCGGCGACGGTCGGCACGCTGAACTTAATTGCCGGTCCAGCTTTGTCTCGTGCCCCCATCGAGGAGCTCTTGTACAACTCGTTTTGCAGGTTGTTGGCGTCATAGGCGTGCAGGATTGCCGCGGCGCCATTCTGCGCATTGGTCGCTTCGATCTCCCAAAGGATGCCGTCCGACGTGCCGTTCGACGACAACGATGAAGTCGCTCCATGTGTCCCGTACACGTCATTACCCTGCGAGATTGGATGGGTCGAGATTAGACCCGTGTTGGAATCCCAGCTGTAGGCTTTCACTACATCATTCTCACAGTGATAGTAGAGTGTTCCTTGCCAATAGGTCGGCGTGGCGAAGATGTTGTCGAACTGTTGCGTACCGGTCTGCACCTCTTGAATCACATGGTCGGTTTCTTGATAACCGCCCATATTGTCACGATTGATCACGATGATGCGACCGTCCTTGCCGCCGCCGATCAGTTCGTGGGGATACTGCGAGGGATTGTCGGGCATGATGATGGGAGAACCGCTGCCGAAGTCGGCGTCGTTCTGCCGCAGAAACGATTCGTTGGAGGGCTTGAAGTAGTCGAGCACGGACAGATCGCTCGCCTTGAGCCGCATGGCCGAGTCGTTGTAGTCGGGTGCGGGATCGCCCAGATCGACGCCCGTAATCAGGTAGATGTCGCCGGTGTTGTCATCAATCGCCGGCGTTCCTCCCCACAGGCCGCCTCCGGCTCCATCCGGCGTCATGTTCGCAATGGCCGTCTGCTGGAGGGAAGCCTTGTCGTAGGCCAGCACCCAGCCGTGATTGCAATGCGCGAAGCCGATATAAATTGAGTTGGTGGCCGGATCGAGCGCCAGGCCATCGCGCTGGTAACAGTTGGTTTCCAGTGTGATTTGCCCGTTGACGCTGTCCCAGCCGGTGCCCGCGACGGTTCCGGTTACCACCACGGGGCCGCCAAATTTCTCGGATCCGCTGGCGATGCTGAGCGCATGCAGCCGGTACACTTTGTGATTATTTTCCAGGCCGTCGGTCAGAACGTATATCGTCCCAGTGGTGCTGTCGATGACTGGGGTCGACGTGATTCCGAGCGATGGCTTGATGCCCTCAAGATCGTTGACCGGGACGGGCGTTCCCAGGTGCTGCATCCACAACGGCGTGTCCGAAAGCCCATCGGCGTCGAAGGCATAGACCGTGTCATTTTCCGTGGCGACGAAGACGACGTTGTGCTGGACCCCGTTGATCGTCAGATTCGGCAGATACAGAGGCTGAGCGTAAATCTGTCCATCCACCGCAAGCGCCGCCAACTTCCCAAATTGCTGCGGATTCACGTTGGAGAGATTCAGAATCGTTTCATTCTGGTTGACGCCGTCGCGTACATCGTCATTGTGATAGGTCAGCACGGATACGGTTCCCCCCGGGCCGCCGGTCACGGTCACTGAAGCGTTGACCGCGTAGGAGGGTAGGGCGGAGCTGACTGCCGTGACGGTATGCGCCCCATCCTGGCTCGGCGCGGTGTACAGCCCCTGAGCAGTGATTATTCCCACGCTGTTGTTGCCCCCGTTCGTCCCATCTACCTGCCAGGTGACGCCAACATTATTCGTTCCTTGAACCGTTGCGGTGAATTGTTGTGTGCCGTTCGGCGCCAAGGTTGCGCTCGGCGGCGAAATTGTCATCGTCAGTACCGCGACCGACGCGCTGGCACTCTTGGTTGAATCGGCAACGCTGGTCGCCGTGACGGTATGTCCGCCTGCCGTAGCCGGAGCCGTGTACAACCCGCCGGTGCTCACCGTCCCCACCGTGTTGTTCCCGCCGTTCACACCATCCACCGACCAGGTCACGGCCGTATTCGTCGTTCCCGTGACGGTAGCGGTGAACTGCTGCGTGCCGCCTTCGGCAACCGTCGCTGTGGTCGGCGAGATAGTCACGCTTATCGTCGGCGGTGGAGGCGGCGCTTCCGCAGTAATGGTCACAGTCGCGTTCGCGCTTTTGGTCGGATCCGCGCTTGATACAGCCGTTACCGTTACCTGCGACGACACATTAGTCGTGGGCGCGGTGTATAGGCCAGTATTTGAAATCGTTCCATTCTGCGCATTACCGCCCACCGCACTGTTTACTTCCCACTGTACTGCGGTGTTACTGGAGCCGGTGACAGTGGCTTGGAATTGCTGTGTGCCCCCCGAAGCAACGGTCGCGCTGGTTGGAGAAATTACGATTGAAACATTACTGTTACTGCCGCTGGAGCTTCCGCCTCCACAACCACTGACAGTTAGCAGGCAGCCTACGGCAGTCAAAACAAAGACAGCAGAGAGAGCAGGGCGCGACATTCCAGGCCTCAAAGCGGGATTAGCTAACGTCCGGGTAGATGAGCAGCAGCTTTGGAACGTTGCTTCGGATTCAGTGGCACCTCCGGAACCCGCAAAAGTCGCTCTATTTTGATTCACCGCCTCCGCCCGAGGCGATGACGGCACGAGCAGCGTCCTCGCACACAATTAATTAGCCTCGACCGGACCGGAGTTGTGCGGGAGCGGACATTGTTTGCCTGCGCTCCCAGCCTTAGCACTCCGCAACTAAGGACATTATTTTGCAATGTGAACACAACTTTAGAGTTGCTGGAATGTAGAGACTTCGCTACTATCGCATGTAGTTTTGGCGACCGAGTTTGACATAAGCTCCGTTTCCGGGCGGAAACTGCAATTTCCCACTCATTACTGCATTAGAACTCCAGGTTTAAGACTGCGCCGAACCTGCTCGATATAGCCGCAGCAGGAAAGCCGGTCGCACCTTGGGGCGAAAGGGTATTACTTGTACAGGGATTCAGCTGTATTGCACAGCGTTCGTAGACTTGTCTGTCGCACTTTCCTGCTCAGCGTTTGTTTCGCGGCCATCGGCCAGGCGCAGGCCCAACCCGGTTCTGATTCCAGCAAGCCCGCGGAGAACGCTTCTTCCGCATCCACCACGAGGACCAGTTCGGTCAACAAAGACAAGATCATTCTGAAGGTCGGCGATCTCCAGATCACCGAGGGAACTTTCGAGCAGTACGTCTCCGATCTGGAAACGACGCAGGGGCCGGCTGACCTAAGCCGTAAAGGTCTGGCCGAAAATTACTCGTCGTTGTTAATGCTGTCGCAGCAGGCGAAAGCAAACAACCTTCAGGACAATCCGCTGGTCCAGCGCCAGATGGCAATCGATCGGATGCAGATCCTGTCCAATGCCGAGTTCACCAGGCTGAAGCAACAGGCTCAGCCCACGCCGCAGCAGATCAAGGCATATTACGACGCTCACCTGGAAGACTACGATGTCGTGAAGATCCGCCGCGTCTTCATTATGGGAAACCCCAACGCCAATGGTTCTCCCAACCTTACGCCGGAACAGGCGAAAGCCATGGCGACCAAGGTGAAGCAAGCGATCGCCTCGAATCAGGATGTTCTCGCCATCATCAAGTCGACACCCCATGGCGTGCCGGATGTGGTTGCCGATACGGATCCGCTGACCTTCCAGCGCGGGGAGTTGCCGTCGCAGATGGACAAGGCGGCCTTCGGATTGAAAGAAGGGCAGTGGACGCAGTTGGCCGACGGCCCGAACGAATTCGTCTTCATTCAGCTTGTTAAAAACAGCCGTAAAGATTTAAACGATGTGTCCTCGCAGATCGAAAAGAAGCTCGAAGCGGACAATTTGCGCGACGAGCTGAAAGCCTTAAAGGAAAAAACCGGTATCTGGATGGACGAGGAGTACTTTGCCTCGAAAGCCCCGGTGCCCACTTCTAGTACGCAGCCTGAAGCTTCGGGCCAGGGCAAATCTGGCGCGGAGAGAGGAGAGAAATGAGTACAAATCTTAGAGGTATGCTCCGTTTCGCGCTCCCAGCCGCGATGTTGGCAGCGTGTACGCTTGGGCCAAGTTTAGCCCAGGCGCAGATGACATCCACCGGTATTGACTGCTCGCAGATTGCGAGCTTGCACCTGCTGCAGCAGGAGAATATGCGTGCCGGCTTGGCACTGATGGAATGCGGTGTCATTCCGCGTCCTGACATGGACGTTGACGGTGACGCTTTGAATAATGACGCTCCCCAACCGCCTAACGTTCTGGTCAGCAATCGCACCTGCACCTCGGGCAGCAGCTGCACCAAGAGCGAAAGCATGGTTTACAAGAGCACTCGTCCGAGTGAAAACGTGGTGGTTGTGAATTACAACGATCACAACGGCAACAACTATTCGGGTACTTCCTACTCTACCGACGGTGGCGCCACCTTTACCGAGATCACTCCGCCTCCATTCGCCAGCGGGCACGGAACCAACTACGGCGACCCGATCGTGATCTTTAATTCGAAGCTCAACAAGTGGTTTGCCGGCGACCTGGCCACCGGTTGCGGCGGTCAGGGCATCGGTCTCTGGACCTCGCCCGACGGTATCAACTGGACCGTGGGCGCTTGTGCCCACAACAGCGGCGCTGACGACCGTGAGTCCCTGTGGGTCGACAACAACCCGTACAGCAAGAAGTACGGCCGCATGTACATCTCCTTCGGCAACTATCAGATTGGCGTGGGCGCGTTGCAGTTGGTGTACTCCGACGACGGCACCACCTGGACCACGGTGACCATCAGCAACACCAATACCTTTATCCGCGACGTTCAGGTCACTGGCTCTCCGGTTGGCCCGCCGCCGTCCAACACGGGTTACACCAGCACCGTTTTCGTGGCAGGCATGGATGAGGGCAGCGGTGGACTCTCCAGCCGCCAGAACATCATGTTCCGCTCCACCGATGGTGGCGTCACCTGGACCTCTTCCACCATGGGTCCGCGCTTCAACGCTGCCGGTGATGGAACCTGCTCCTCGAATCCCTACTTTGCGGATATCGCTCCCATCTGGCGGCATATGGGATGGGGCGAGCCGGGTGTCGGTTCGGGTAACGTCGTGCACTACGTGTACGCCGGCGCCGGGCAGGCTGCCAACGACCACGGTGACATCTACTATGTTCGCTCTACCGATAACGGTTCGACCTGGTCTGCTCCGATCAAGCTGAACGACGATCCGGGCGGTCAGTACAAGACCCAGTGGATGCCCTCGCTGTCGGTCAACTACGACGCTATCGGCACCCGCCTCGAAGCCAAGGTTACGGTTTCGTGGTATGACCGTCGCCAGGCCACCACGGCCTGCACCACCGCTACTGATCCGGGATGCAGCTACTATCGCTACGGCGTACAGTCTGCCGACAACGGCGCGACTTGGGGAGCCAACATCCAGATCAGCGACCAACTGATTCCTCAGCCCACCCAGAACGACGGTGGCGTCCAGCCCTGCTACGCCGGTGACTATGACTATGCCACCGCCCAGGGCGAGCATGCCTTCGTTACCTGGACCGATGGCCGCGTGGCCGTCGGCGGCGTTCAGGTTCAGAACGTCGAGTTCGCCAACGTTCCCGAGCCGTAATCGGAACCTAACTTCAACGTTTCACCGGAGGGCAGCTGATAGCTGCCCTCTATTTTTATTTGTGAGGCGTTCCCTTCGAAGCCCGGATGAGGTCTACCAATAGGCTTTCAACGGCAGGTTACAAGGCAAGGTCGACCTCTCCGAGGCTGTACCTTTCACCGTGTAGACGAAGGTGTGACAGAGGAAGATCAGCTTGCGATGGCTCTCTTTGCTTAGCACCGCATCCGAATTGGCCAGTGTCAACTGGATAGGCTGTCCGGCACAACCTCATCTTTCAGATCACGCGCAGCCTGCCTCAGACTCTCGTGCGTGCCCAGGTCTCTCCAGTAGTACTCGTCCGCGCGGAAGCCCAGGATGCGCTCGCCTTGCGCGGCCAGCCGAAGATAGGTAGAGATAATCGAGAACACGCCTTCCTCCGACATCAATGAGAATATTCTGGGAGAAATTACGTGGATGCCGCAAAAGCCTAGGGGCAGAAGCGGCGAGAACGATGACGGATTTGCCGCGCCGTCCCGGCCAGGCGCAACCTCCCGGATACAAAGCCGAAGATCTTCATCGAAAAGCAGATGCCGGGAGGTATCTCGGCCCTGCACCGCTAATGTGACCATGGCCTTTCGGGCGAGATGAGCCTTTACCATTTGGTGGAGATCAATGGAGCTTAGCACGTCGACGTTGTGCACAACGAACGGCTCATCCCCGCCATCCTGCAGGAAAAACCATGCTGCCTTCTTCAGGCCGCCGCCGGTGTCGAGGAGTACCTCTTCGCGCGAGACTGCGATATTCATGCCGAAATTCGAGTGCGCGCGCAGATGATCGACAATATTGTCCGCCAAGTGATGGACGTTGATGATGACGTCGCTAATGCCGAAGCTGCGCAGGCGAGTAAGCGCAAGCTCCAGCAGCGAGCGGCCATCGATCTCGACCAGCGCCTTGGGACGGTCGTTGGTGAGTGGCTGCAGCCGTGTTCCCAAACCCGCTGCCAGAATCATGCCGCGCATCAGGGCAGCTTCTCCAGCTCGCGGTGCCGCAGAATCACGTCGATTCCTTCCAGCGAGCGCAGGTGCTTCGCCAGTGACTCTGCCAGGTACACCGACCGATGCTGTCCGCCCGTGCAGCCGAAGGCGATGCTGAGATGCTTGAATCCACGCTGCTGATAGTTGCTCACGCTGCCATCTACCAACGCCTCAGCATGTGACAGGTATTGATGCACGTTCGGATATTGCTCCAGGTACTCGATCACCGGGCGGTCCTTCCCGGTCAGCGACTTGAATTGCTCTTCGCGGCCGGGGTTCGGCAATCCGCGAGCGTCGAAAATGAAGCCTCCGCCGTGCCCGCTATTGTCCTGCGGCACGCCGCGATGGAACGAGAAGCTCGATACCCGTACGGTCAACCGATCGGGTTCGGGGGCAGGTTGCAGCGTTTCCAAGCCCAGCATGGTCCCGAACGCTTTCATCAGCGCTGGAAGCTTGATGGGGAGCTCAACGTTATCCAGGAGCCACCGCACATTGGCCAGCGCAAACGGCACGCTCTGCAGGAAATGTGTCTTGCGCTCGTACAATCCCCGGAACCCGTATGCGCCCAATGCCTGCATGATGCGGATGTAAACGAACCCGTAGTAATAGCGCAGAAAATCATCGCGATCGATTTCGACGAATTTGCTCAGTTCGTCGAGATAGTGTTCGAACAGCTGTTGACGAACATCAGGCGGCAGGTCAGCTTTCGAATCGAAAAGCAGGGAAGCGATGTCATACTGCAAGGCCCCATGGCGGCCACCCTGGTAGTCGAGGAAGAATAGCTCTCCGTCGCGCAGCATGATATTCCGCGATTGAAAGTCGCGATAGAGGAAGTAGTCGCTCTTCGCCTTGAGCAGAAAAGCCGTCAACCGGCGAAAATCGTTTTCCAGGCGCTGCTCATTAAATGGCGTACCCGACAGCCGCAGAAAGTAATACTTGAAGTAATTCAGGTCCCACGCAATCGATTGCCGGTCGAAGCGCGCCCGCGGGTAGCAGACTTTGTAATTCAGATCTCGGCCGGCCTCGACCTGGAAGCGCGGCAAGGTCGCAACCGCATTTCGATATGCCGCTATCACTTCCGGCGCAATCGCCCCACCGGAGCGGTTCCTGGAGAGGTACTCATACAGCGTCAGATCACCGAGATCCCCTTCCAGGTAAGCACCACGCTTGAGGTCCTCACCATAGATCTCCGGAACCGGCAGTCCGTGCCGCCGGAAGTGCCGTGAGAACTCCAGGAAGGCGATGTTCTCCTCCCGTGAATCGTAGACAACGCCAATCGCAGTACGCGCCGCGTTGCCCAGGCGGAACAGCTTCCGCTCTGATCCGCCCAGCTGCCCACGCAGGGGACGTACGAATTCCGCAGGAGCGCCGAAGCTCTTCTCGAAAAGTTTCTTGAGAACGTCCATCGATGTGTGGTGGGCCCAAAGACACCCAGCTCACCAAGTCTCTAGCATCGCCGATTCTTATCGGCAACACAATGTCTAGTTGAGGGGGTATCGCCAAGCGTTCGTCTTGAGCGCGAAAACATTCTCCCCCTGCCTGACCTGAGGTCTCTTGCGCAGGAGGAGAACGGTTGTCATCCAAGTTGGGCTGCGGCTAGTTCACCGTGATGGTCGTAGCATTCGACTGGATGCCATTGGCAACCACGTACAGCTTGCTGGCTCCGGTTTCCATGTTCGCCGGGATGTCGAAATAGGTGTACGTCGGGAACGAACGGGTAGCGACACCCATCGTGCTGTGATCGTGGGTGCGGGCATAGAAGACATGTCCGGTAGCGATGTTGACGATACGGACCAGAGGATAATTGGTCGCCGTTTCAAACTCGTCGCCGAACGACGCCGCCTGCGACCAGCCATTGAAGCCGCGGCCGATTGCGTGATAAGTCTGGCCGCGAGTCACGCTCGTTGGCGCGTAGATTACGATCGGCGCATAAATCTGACCACCTCCCGTGCCGGGTATGTAGACCTGCGAACCGCCAACCAGAACCTGTCCATTGGGCAGAACGATCAGGGGACCTCCCAGGCTGCTGAGCGTCGGCGTGAAGTGGGTGCCGTCCCACTCGTAGAACCTTCCGCTGTTGCCTTCCACCAGCACGTGGCTGTTAGGGAGCAGGACTGCAAAGTTGTCACCAGCGTCATCGCCGTTCTGAAAGTCAGGGCCTGGGGTCCAGGTGCCCGGAGATTGCGGCGTAGGTCCCGGACGATAGACGGAAGTATGCCCGGCGGGCGCGCCCGTGTGCGTTGCCCCCGTCGCAAATATCGATCCGTCAGGACGCAGGACCGCATTGCCGGTTTCTCCCGGCGGGCAGTATTGTCCTCCACCGTATTGGATGCAACCCACTTCCGGCGGCCCCTGCAGATTGGCGATGGTGCTGCCGTCGGAGACCCACGTCTGCTGCGAGGGAATATAACGCTCCGAGTTAGGGTTGTTCAGCACGTCGACCGTCAACAGCGTGCCGTCGGGCAGCAACGTCCAGCCCTCTTCGGCGTTCCAGTCGCTCTTGCCGGACGATCCCAACGCCGTCCACGTCATCGTGTGCGGATTGAGCTCCGCCATCTGCATGTCGAACTTGCGGCCGATAATAAAGTCGCCGTTCGGCAGCACTGCACAGGGCGAATCGCCGATATAGTCCCACCCGGCCGGAGGAGTCAGCGGCGTCCACGTGTTCGCGATCGGATCGTACACCTCGCCCAGATTCGTGAACGAGAATGAGCCGAAGTTGTATTCGCCACCTTCGATCAGCACCCGGCCGTCGGCCAGAACCGCTTCCGCCATGGCATACGGGTCATAGTTCGACTCCAGGCTGGCGAGCTGCGTCCACGTGCCGTTTATATAGCTGCCGGTATTATCGGGAGTGAGTTTGTAGAAGTCTTGACCCTGGTAACCCTGCACCAGCACGGTTCCATCGGTCAGCAGCATTTCAATTTCGGCCCCATCGGGCGCCGGGTGAGTAAGGTTAGTCAATGTTTGGGCTTGTAATTCGCAAAAAGCGGCAAGCAGCAGCGCCGTAAGCGCAGGCAAGAATCTCTTTGTCAAGACAGTCCTCTTCTCTTCATTCTTGTTAGTCGAAACAGCCAGGAGCAACAAATTGTGTGTATGGTCTCCGTTTCCGAACCCCGGCTCCTGACACCCGCAAGCCGTCAGTGCTGGAAACTCATAAGGAGAGCGGCAGCGACACGGTCTGACCCGGAAAACAAAGTGTCAGAATTCTGCTTCAACTTGGAATACGTGTCAAATAGTTTGCAACATGTTGCGAAAAGCCGTTACGAAAAAACAGGCTGGCAGCAGAAATCCGACAATTTGGAGCCGATCCGGTGCGTGTCTGTAGCGGGGGTCGAGCCCGTGCTGGTTTGCGGCTTGAGCGACACCGGAATTCGCGGTCGCATTCGATTGGAAATGGCATCGCGGCCATTGTCCCCGCCATCCAACCCGACATGGCTGCTCCTGGAGGTGTTGGAGAGCGTCAACCAACGACGCCACTCCCGATGCCTATGATAAGTTCGATAGACGCGTCGCGGGTTATGCCACAGCACTAATCGAGTTTGATCAACAAAAAGCAGCCTGAGCACAAGCGAGTTCAGCATGATCAAAGATTTGCTTGACCGTTGGCCCGTCATTCGCCAGATCCGGACCGGAGGGGATGGCACCGGACCGGAGGCGATGAGCCAGCGCACCAAAACCCTTCTCCCCAAGAATCACGATGCGGAATTCACGCGCTCTCTCTGTCCCTATTGCGGCGTGGGCTGCGGGCAGATGGTTTTCCACCAAGACGGTTCGCTCATCTCCATCGAGGGCGATCCCGGCTCGCCGATCTCACGTGGGCATCTCTGTCCCAAAGGCTCCGACACTTTCGAGCTTCACACTCATCCGAAGCGCCTGGTGAGCGTGAAGTATCGCCGCCCGTATGCCACAGCGTGGGAGGAGCTCCCGCTGGAGAAGGCTATGGACATGGTGGCCGATCGCCTATGGGATAGCCGCGAGAATAGCTTCGAGGAGAAGGAAGACGGCGAGACCGTCATGCACACGACCAAGGTGGCTCATCTCGGCGGTGCGACCCTCGACAACGAAGAGAATTACCTGATCAAGAAACTTTTCGCAGGAGGTCTGGGCATGGTGTGCGTCAGCAACCAAGCCCGGATATGACACAGCTCCACGGTGCCCGGTCTGGGCACCTCATTCGGACGCGGCGGCGCGACTACCGCGCAAACTGATCTGGCCAATGCGGACGCCATCCTCATCATGGGATCGTCGATGGCCGAGAACCATCCGGTCGGCTTCCAGTGGGTGATGGAGGCGCGAGAACGCGGCGCCAAGATCATTCACGTCGATCCACGCTTCAACCGCACTTCGTCGACCGCCGACATCTGGGTGCCGTTGCGTGCCGGAACCGACATCATCTTCCTCGGCGGCCTGATTAACTACATCCTGCAGAACGACAAGTATTTTCACGAGTACGTGCAGCACTACACCAACGCTGCCATGATCGTCAGCGACGACTTCCGCGATACCGAAGATCTCGGCGGCGTCTTTTCCGGATGGGACGATCAGAAGAAGAAATACGACCCCGAGTCCTGGCTCCCCAAGGGATCGAAAGATAAGAATAAAGCGCAATCTTCCGGCGGATCCAAAGCTGGACATTCCGATGCAGCCGGCGGCCACGGCAAGGATCGCGGCGGCGAAGCTGCCCAGATGTCGGACTACGAAGAAGACCCTACGCTCCAGAATCCGCAGTGCGTCTTCCAGATCCTGCGCCGACACTTCTCGCGTTACACGCCTGAACTGGTGGAGAAGCACGCCGGCGTGCCGCAGAAGCTGTTCCTGAAAGTTGCGGAGACGTTTTGCAATGCATCGGGTCCGGAGAAGACTGGCGCGATCTGCTACGCTGTGGGATGGACGCAGCACTCCAAGGGCGTTCAGATTATCCGCTCGGCAGCAATCCTGCAGATGCTGCTGGGCAACATCGGACGTCCCGGTGGAGGCATTCTTGCCCTTCGCGGCCACGCCTCCATTCAGGGTTCGACCGATATTCCCACATTGTATGACATCCTTCCTGGCTACCTGCCGATGCCGTTTTTCGAGAAGGACGCCAACGACCTTAAGAGCTATATCAAGAAGCACAAGGCGACGGCTGGCCTTTGGTCAAACTTCGATAGTTACTTCATCAGCCTGATGAAGTCCTGGTACGGCGACAAGGCCACGAGGGAAAACGACTGGTGCTTCGATTACCTGCCGCGCGTCACCGGCGACCACTCGCACTTCGGATACTGGCTCGATATGCAGGATGGTAAGGTGGACGGCCTGTTCATCATGGGCCAGAACCCCGCTGTCGGTGCGTCCAATGCCCGCCTGCAACGCACAGCGATGTCGAAGTTGAAGTGGCTCGTAGTGCGCGACCTGGTCGAAGTGGAGAGTGCTTCCTGGTGGTACAACTCGCCTGAAGTCGAACGCGGTGAATTGAAGCCGGAAGAAATCGCGACCGAGGTATTTCTGTTTCCGGCCGCCGGTTCTGCTGAGAAAGACGGCTGCCAGACAAACACCCAGCGTCTGGTGCAATTCCGCACCAAGGCGGTCGATCCTCCGGGCGACGCGCGCAGCGAAACCTGGTTCATGCACCATCTTTGTCGGCGCCTGAAGGCCAAAGCCGCGGCCGATCCGTGCCCGCGCAACGAGCCGCTCAACGCTTTGCACTGGCCGTACGGCACTCGCGGCATTCACGATGAGCCCAACGTCCCCGAGATTCTGAAGGAAATTAACGGCCGCGATCTGACTACCGGTGAGTTGCTTCCCAACTTCAAGAAGATGAAAAACGACGGGAGCACCGCTAGTGGTTGCTGGATCTACTGCGGCATCTATCCGCAGGAGCATCTCAACAAGGCCAATCAGCGCGAGCCGGAAGATTATCTGGGACATGGCTGGGGATTCTCCTGGCCCGGCGACATTCGCATTCTCTACAACCGTTGCTCCGCGCGTCCCGACGGCAAACCGTGGAGCGAGCGCAAGAAGCTCGTCTGGTGGGACGAGGAGAAGCGAGAGTGGACGGGCCTCGATGTGCCTGACTTCGACAAGAACAAGCCCCCCGATTACCGGCCCAAACCCGGTGCCAAAGGCATGGACGCCATCGCCGGCGACAAGCCGTTCATCCTGCATCCTGATGGCACTGCATGGCTGTTCGTCACCAGCGGACTGAAGGATGGCCCGCTTCCCACGCACTACGAGCCTCTGGAGACGCAGTTCGGAAGTCCGCTGTATCCGCAGCGCGTCTTCAATCCCGCAGTCGATCGCAAGGAGCGGCCCGACAATCCTTATGCAAAGTTTGCCGACGAGCGCTTCCCGCACGTGCTCACGACGTATCGCCTGACCGAGCACCACACTGCCGGCGGCATGTCGCGCACGCTCCCGCATCTTGCAGAATTGCAGCCGGAGTTGTTCTGCGAAGTCTCACCCGAGCTGGCTGCTGATATTGGCTTAGTGCATGGAGACTGGGCGACAATCATGACGCCTCGCGCAGAAATCGAAGCGCGCGTGCTGGTCACAAAGCGCATGCGGCCCCTGTGGGTCGAGGGTCGCACGGTGCATCAGGTCGGCCTGCCCTATCACTGGGGGTCCAACGGCGTGGTCACCGGCGACAGCACCAATGATCTGCTGGTCATTTCAGAAGAGCCCAACGTCCGCATCATGGAGACCAAGGCTCTGCTTTGCGACATCGAGCCAGGACGCCGTCCGCGCGGTCTCGCAGTTCTTGAGGAGCTGAAAGAGAAAATGGAGCAGCCCGCATGAGCGCAACCATCACAGGGTTCTTGACTGACTCGACTTTGTGTATTGGCTGCAAGGCCTGCGAAGTCGCCTGCAAGGAATGGAACGGCATCGAGGCCGACGGATTTAACTGGTCCGGCAACTCCTACGACAACACTGGCGCAGTCGGACACTCCACCTGGCGACACGTGAAGTTCGTCGAAGGCGAGCTGGAGCCCGGCTTCGGCGGAAATGCCACGGATCATCTCTCGTGGGAGTTCTCCTCCGACGTCTGCAAGCACTGCGAGAATGCCGGCTGTCTCGAAGCCTGTCCTACCGGCGCGATCGTGCGCACCGAGTTCGGTGGCGTGTTCGTGCAACCCGACGTCTGCAACGGCTGCGGATACTGCGTGGTGAATTGTCCCTTCGGCGTTGTGCAGAAGAATCCTGACGACGGCCGCGCCTTCAAGTGCACCTTCTGCTATGACCGCCAGAAAGTCGGACTGAAGCCCGCGTGCGCGCAAGCGTGTCCGACGGAGTCGATTAAGTTTGGGCCACTCGAACAGCTTCGGATCGACGCCGTGGAGCGCATGCAGGAACTGAAGTCGCGCGGCATGGACGATGCGCAGGTCTACGACCCACAGTACACCAGCGTCGGAGGCATTCACGCCTTCTTCATCGTGCGTGGCGATCCGCGCCAATACAATCTGCCGCCGAATCCCGAAGTTCCCACCCAATATCTGAAGGCGGGATGGACCGGCGCTGCGGTAGCTGCTGGACTGTTGCTGTTCGGCAGTGTCTTTGCATTCCTGGGGAGCGCGAAACGATGAGCGATCCAATGTATCGTCCCACAACGGGGTACATCGATGCCGCGCGCGAGAAGCGCCTGCTCGAGCTTCGGCGCGAGGCCGAAAAGAAGGGTCGCGTCGACGGGCCAGGCATTCGCCCCGCAGGGGCTCCGTTTCCCGTGGCTTCCTCGCTGACCGGCTACTACGGCATTCCGATGCTGAAAGAGCCGGCCTGGACCTGGCAGATCCCTCCATACTTCTTTGCCGGAGGCGCCGCCGGATCGGCAGCGGTCCTCGGCATGGTATCGCGCTGGATCGGCGGCGACCGTGAACTCACGCGCGACTGCCGCTACATCGCCGCAGTGGGAACCGCTGTTTCCAGCGCCCTGCTGATCTCCGACCTGGGACGTCCCGCGCGATTCCTGGGCATGATGCGCGTCTTCAAGCCGCAGAGCCCGATGTCGGTCGGCGCTTGGACGCTGGCTGTCTTCGGCACGGCCTCCGCCGCGGCGGCTTTCGCCGAATTGTTAGATCGCCGCTTTAATTCGGCGCCGCTTCGCTTTTTTGGTGATCTTTCGGAAGGGTTCTCGGCGCTCGCTGGCATGCCGTTCTCAAACTATACGGGAGTGCTGATCGGCGCCAGCGTCATTCCCGTGTGGAACGAGAATGTCGGCACGCTGCCGATTCACTTCGGCATGTCCGGACTGAATTCGGCAGTCTCGATCCTTGAGCTGCTCGGCCATGACAATCCGGCGCTGAATACGCTGGGCATGGGCGCCGCGGCTATCGAGACCATCGAGGGCGTCAGCATTGAGAGCAATCGCAAGCCTGCAATGGAACCGCTGAAGCATGGCCGCAGCGGCATGATTACCCGCATAGGCGGAGTGCTGAGCGGACCGATACCGCTGGCGCTGCGTATCGCCGCGGCGTTTGCCGGACCCGATCGCTCGCGTCGGTTGCGCAAGTTTGCGGCGGCATCGAGCGTGGCAGGATCCATGTTGACGCGCATCGCGTGGGTGCATGCGGGACACGTCTCTGCCAGGAACTGGCGGCTGCCGCTGGAGATTCGCGAGCCCGGAGCCGAGCAGCAGTCCTCGTCGCACCGTGTAAACCTTTCCGATCGCGCTACAGAGCAGTTGCGAGCCAGGTCGACTCGGAGTTAACTCCCAGCAGGCTCCTCGATGCAAGGCTCCGCGTCTCAACTCGAGTTGTCATCACGAGCGCAGCGAGGGATCTGCTGTTCGCCCGAAGTGGTAAGTTCCCCGGCGTCGGTCTCGCCGTCACTCTCTAAGATCCCGATGCGCCCTTTGCGGCGGCCGCGTTTTGCGCCGTCGCGTCCGCCTGGAGGAACAACGCCTGTTCGGCGTTACGTCGCGTCACCAAGCCTGGCAGGATCTGATTTCCCGCATGCACCCATCTCGGAAATTGCGCCGCCGCTCCGGCATAGTTGCCGGCGTTCAAGTCGCGTAGCAGCGTGGAGTCGGCAAAATTTCCTGCACCCGCATTAAAGACGAAATCCACCAGCGCGTCGAATTGATTCTGCGTCAAGGGAACCGACACCAACCGGTTGACCGTAGCCACGGCGCTGGCCACGTCCTTCCGCAGCAGATCGCTGGCCTGCTGCTGCGTGATGGTAAGACCAGGATGAACATCGGAGCCGGTGTGTCCGTAGCCGATCGTCCAGACACCGACGGAGTCCTGATAAGCGGTGAGTCGCAGACCTTCGAATTGCTCGGTGAGAGCCAAACCTTTACTGCTGTAGGCCAGATTGTTCATCGCAGTCTCTCTCTGTGGCGCCAGGTTCGTAATTGTCGCCAAGTGTAACGTGACTCGGCGCCCCGCGAAAGCCGGAACTCTCGTTTGGGCCCTCGAAGCGCCGGTTTTTGTTTGCAAGTCGATCCGTTGTCGGCGGAAGCCGCTCATCGATCCTCAAGAAGCCGCCGGAACTGGACGCCGGTGCGGGTTAATACGCCCGCCGGCAAGCGGCATCAAGGTGCCGGAAAACCCGAATCCGCGTGCGCTGTTTTTAGTGCTGACTATTCACGTCTTGCATATCTTTCCCCACAAGTTTCGATTCTAGCTAGGGTTACACGGACTACCGGCAGCGATGCAGATATGGCACGCCGGAGTCTTGAACCAGCCATCCAGCTGCACCATCATCGGGCCCATCACGCGGACGGTGCGCCCCGGCCGCGATTCAACATTGGGGTAAGGTCCAACCTAATCGCACAGGAGGAAGATTCCCGATGAAACATGCGCTGCTTTGTCTACTACTTCTGGCCAGTCTCGTATCAGCCAGTGCCGCTAACCCAACCATCAGCATCACGCCGTCACCCATCGTCATGCCCTCGGGAAGCGTGCAGCAGTTTACCGCCGCCTTCAGCGATGGGAGCCAGGTGCAAAGCTGTACCTGGATGACCACGGGTTCGCAGAATGCCATCCAGGGCACCGGAGCCAACACCGCGACCTTTGCCGCGGGCGCGCTGAAGGCAACCTACATCGTTCAGGCGAACTGCCGGAACGTGAACGGCGTACCCGCGACAGGGATAGCCGTGATCAGCGTGAACTAAAACCAGAGTTCGGAGATCGGAACTTGCGATCCGAACTCATGGCCGGATCGCTTGTACCCGGGCGGGGAATGAGAGAGTTCCCCGCTCGGGCGGTTTTGTCTGTCGGGCACCAATCAATCCAGTGATCGTGCCGCGATATAACTCTGTCGAAAGTTGGAGCACCGGCTTGATCCGGCACGCTATGATTGCCCTGCACCGGTTTCCCGGAGGCAATATGCACCGCATCGCTGCTGTTGCTGTTGTCGTCCTGCTCTCCACCGCAGCCTTAGCACAGGACGCCGATCAGGTCTGGTCGCAAGAGCAGGCGTACTGGCAATACGTTCAGGCCAACAATCTCGACGCCTATCGCTCGCTGTGGCATCCAGACTTTCTCGGCTGGCCTTCGGTGAGTCCTGAGCCGGTACGCAAGGCGCAGATCACCGATTGGATCACCACGCACACCAGCAAAGGCGAAAGCTTCAGGCTGAACGATCTGGAACGGCTCGTCATCCAGGTGAAGGGCGACTACGCCACCACGACCTATCGCATGCGCGGAGTGTGGGCCGGCAAGGGCGGCGTGGGCCAGCCCTTTAACGTCCGCGTCATTCACACCTGGCTGCGCCAGCCCGATGGCAAGTGGCAAATCATCTCAGGGATGTCGGCGCCGACGAATTCTCAAGGTCACTAGAGGGATCAATGAAGCGCTTCTGCGAAGTGGCGTTCTGTGTGATCGTGGTCTCGATCTTCCTGGCAGCCCAACCGCCCGCGCCCCCAGCTTCCGACGACCAAATTACCGTCAAGGAGGTGGTTGTCACGGGAGGGAATGATCTGTCTCGCTCTCAGATTGAAGAAGCAAAAGCTTTGGTGGTCGACCAGCAGGGCACGTCGAAAGACCTGATGGATCGGGTGAGACTATCCCTGACCGCCGCTCTAAAAAGCCAGTGCTATCTTTACCCGGACATTGACCTGACTACTCTCTCCCGGAGTGACCCTCCGGCCAACGCGGGCGTAATGTACGTCACGGTGCAGGACGGCGTTCGCTATCAGCTGCGCAACTTCCGGATCCAATGGGCGCAAGCCTTCTCGCTGAAAGACATCGAGCAACTGCTGCCGCTCGATGACATGCGCCGAGGCGACTGCCGCGCCCTGGACGATGTGCCGAATACCGTTCAAGACTTCTACCAAAAGCGCGGCTACCCGAACGTCAAGGTGCATCCGCTGATACAGGCAACCAAAGCCACCCGGCAGTTTGACCTGACGTTGTATATCGATGAAGGCTCTCGATCGCGGTAAGCCGGGAGTCGAGAGATTGGTTACGATAAGGCCTGATTACAACAGTTAGCTTAGATTGAGAAACGATGCCTGTGCGAATCGTACCGTGGCTCCTCACATGCTCGCCCCTTTTTAATCATGCTTGGCGCGTGGGTAGTCCTCTATCGCCGTCAACACGCTAAGACGTTGTTGCCTATCGGATTCGTCGCGCTTGGGTTTGCGACTGCAAATGCGCTTCTCGCTGCTGGCACTTTCGCGTATTACGAACTCCGGCCAAGTGGTTTCGGACCGCCTTGGGAAGACCCTGAAATTCTCCATCTAGCGTTATTGTTCCTGTTGGCCCCTGTGGCCATGGTTCTCGGTTTCGTAGCTGCGGTACGTGGTGCGCCGAAATGGCTCATGGGCTTGGTGGAACTGGCTTCAGTGCCGCTGCTCGTTGTTGGGTTTTTTGCAACTATGTCGGTCTAAAATCGAGTCAACTTCCGATAAATCGGCTTGCACTCATTGACTCGTAGCAGGGGTTTTGAGTGATATGGCCTGTTCACAACATCTACCCAAAGATTAGACTCGTCGTATATGGCAAAAACAGCCGAAGACATTGTGCGAGAGTCTCTTGCGTCTCTGTTGGGCCGCAAAGTATCCTCTGCGTCGCTTGCGGCCAACTCCTTAATAGTTGATATCGAGACTCAGCCCGACGAGCACTCTGAGTTGTGGCTTTGGTGTGAACCGACATGGCACATCGTAAGCCCGGAGGGAGTGCTTCTTGGTTCGCGCCAGGCTCAAGTTGAAGGCAAGCAGCACAACGAGATTGGACAACTAGCGGCGCAGCTCGACGGATGCACGATAGAACGCCTCGATGTGGATCAGCATACACGGGACATCCTGATACATCTCAGCGGTGGATACTGTGTTCGCACCTTTGTTTCTGACCCGAATGACGAAGAAATCTGGTACATCCGTGACAAGGGCAGAGGTTTGGCAATGGGTGCCAGCCCTAGACAGTTTTTCGTCAGAGAAGTTGAGCCGTTAGCACATCCGACGTCAGGATAACTGTCGTAATATCGTCATTTCATAACTAATCCATCCCTCCGGACCCGCCCGCACCGTCCTCTTGCCGAACACGATATCCTTACTGCATGGATTGCGAATCCTCTGACATCTTCTCGCTGGACGTTGTCATTGTCGGCGCCGGTCCAACTGGTCTAGCCTGCGGCATTGATGCCAAGCGCGCGGGCTTCACGGTAGCCAACATCGACAAGGGCTGTCTGGTGAACTCGCTGTTCAACTATCCCAGCAACATGACCTTCTTCACCACGCCCGAGCTGCTCGAGATCGGCGACATCCCGTTCTCGAGCCCGAACCAGAAGCCCACTCGCCAGGAGGCGCTGGAGTATTACCGCAAGGTCACCGAGTTCTACAAGCTCGATGTGCGCCAGTACGAGCCGGTGCAGAAGATCGAAGGCAGCGACAACAACTTCGTCGTGCACACCACCAACATCCATGGACACAAGCGCGAATACCACGCGCGCAAGCTCATCCTCGCCACCGGCTACTACGACCGCCCCAACTACATGAACATTCCGGGCGAAGACCTGGCCAAGGTCATGCACTACTATCGCGAGCCGCATCCCTTCTTCGGGCTCAACGTGCTGATCATCGGCGGCAAGAATTCAGCGGCGATCGCGGCGCTGGAGTTGTGGCGTCACGGCGCGAAGGTCACGCTCGTACATCGCGGCCCGGGTATCAGCCCATCGGTGAAGTATTGGATCAAGCCCGACATCGAGAACCGCATCAAGGCCGGACAGGTCGCCGGATACTTCAACTCAAGCGTGCGCGAGATCACGCTGGAACACGTCATCCTCGACACTCCCGAGGGCGAGGTCACGCTGCCGAACGACTACGTCTTCGCGCTCACCGGCTATCATCCGGACTTCGAATTTCTCTGCTCGCTCGGTATCAGGCTGGGCGGCGAAGCAGACAAGCGTCCGACCGTCGACCGCCAGACACTGGAGAGCAATGTCCCTGGCATTTATCTGGCTGGCGTCATCGTGGCGGGAATGCGGACCAGCGAGATCTTCATCGAGAACGGACGGTTTCATGGGCAGCTGATCGCCGCCGACCTGAAGCACAAGTTGCGCGCCGAGCAGGTGCCGGCATAGCGGTAGAAGCGGCGGCTATCCCATAAGAGTTGTCATCCCGAGCGGAGTCGAGGGACCTGCGGTCCGTTGGTAGCGGAAGGGTGTTGTCTGCTCGCGACAAACCTCATATCCCTCGACTACGGCGACCAAAAGAAGATCGCCTACGGTCGGGATCACAACTCATTACCGATGACGACCTTCATCACCACGACGAAAAACTCACGTTATCCAGCCAAACCGAATAGGGATCCTGCCGGTAGTCCCCGTCCAGTTGGAACGCGATGTTGACCCCTACCCCTTGATAATGAGGCTGCGGGTTGTAGTACTTATCAACCTTACTGACATTGCCGTCGAGCTCCACGCTGATGTAGTGCGCCTGCCCGTTTACCCGCTCAACCGTCCACGTCAGATGATGCCAGGTGTTGGCCGAAACCACCGGGCAGGGAACATCGGTAGTCTCCCATCGCAGCGTTTCTGAGTTCCAGATGTCCCAATATCCGGTGTTGCGATAGCTGCACTCCGTGCCCCACGTCCAGCGACTTCCGTTCATGCTCTGATTCATGTCGAACTCCAGCGCCTCCGGTGCAGTCGGGTCCTTCATGTAGAAGTACAAATCGTACACAAAGTGTGTCGACGTGCTGTCCGGTTGGAAGTTCTTCCACCACAGCGCATTCGAATAGTGCGTCGGACCGCCAAGCGTAAACTGCGACGACTTGCCGCTCAGCGAGGGATCGGCCTGATTCGGCGTCATGTTTGAAGTTGCGTTGCCGAGCCCGCTGGCGCACACATGGCCGTTCAGTTCCGCCGTACACCATTGCCAGTCGGGAAGAGTTTGTACCGCCGACTGTGTTGTCGCTCCCGCGGGAACTCCCGGAGGTCCCGAAGGCGCGGGCGCTGGTGGGGGTGAACTTTCGCCCGCACCGCTCGCCGAAGAGCCGTCGGAGGGCGATCCTGACGGTGAACTTTGTGAACCGGAACCGGAAGAACCCGTGCCACCCGTACCCGCAGGCTGCAAAGTAGGAGCCGGCGATTGCGTCGAGGCCATGTTGCCGCCTCCACATGCTGTCAACGACAGCAAGAGAGGCACGGAAAGAAGGGGAGTCCACAAGTCATGGCGAATTACAGATAATACGCGGCATAGATTTTCAGGCGAACGAAACTGCATCACTCACTTGCTCCATCAATTGTAGAGATTGATAAAAGGCGGACGAACCGATCGAACCGCAGGTTGAACGCGAAGTAGGTTGTAATCAGTATAGTCGGCGCAGCCGCCGTCCTAAGTTGAGGAAGCTGGATTTATGCGGGGAAAATCCACGTAGTACGAAGGGCGCAGCCGCCCTAGTTCGCGCGGGCTCGTCGGTATGAACGCTGTTCGCTCTTTGCCAGAGAAGGCGAGAGTTGCCGAAATGAAATTGGAAGCATGGAGAGTTGATGTTAAGGATTGACGTCTCCGAATGGCGATGCACGAATTCTGCTCTCGAATCGCGGATCATCTCTGGCGCAAAGCGAAGAGCGAAAAGCAGACTTCATCACTTACACGTGTCGACCCCCTTCTCAATGTCAGTGCCTTCCTCATAGTCGTTCCACGTCTCAATCATCAGGAATGGGAGTTGATGGTCGGAGCTGTAGTACCGCCGAAACATCCGCAGCGTGTCGTTGAAAGTCTGGCCGCAACGCGAGTCCATCTTGCGGTTCTGGCTCCAGCTCGCCTTGGAGTCGTTGAAGCCCGGCCACGCTGCACCTACCACAATCTTATCGGGATACTTCGTGACCATCGTCTTGTAGAAGTTGTCCAGATACTGCTGACCCCACGCGCTGCCGTTTGGCTGCCAGCCCTGCTTGCCCGGGTTCACCCACGCGTAGAATCCGTCGAAATCATTCGCCCACTCGGGATGAACGTCCTTCATGATGAGTAGTGGAGGGTCCTCCCACGCGTTGACGGCCTGCCGAATGCGCGCCCAATCCGCGTGTCCGCCCTTGGGGAAGATGAAGATCACCGGCTTATCCTGATACTGAAGGTACGCGTCACGCGGCACGATAGCCTTTGGCCCGATATACCGATCGTAGGCGTACTGCAAGTCCGAGATGATGTTGTCAGTCTCGTTCGCCGGATCCGAATCATCCTCGTCGTACATGATGGCGAGCTTGAACTGTTTTTCCGCCGCCACCTGCTGCATCAGCGTGTAAGCCTTGTCCTCAAAGGTGTGGTGCTGTCCATACCAGTTCACCACGAACGCCGAGATGCCGAGCTGCTTGGCCTCATCGATCTGCTTCTCGATCACCACGCGATCCTGCGAGGAGTAGCCGACGTTGATGTGTCCAGGCTGTCCGAACCAAGGCAGGTAAACCGCCAGCATCGTAGGCTGTTGCTGGCCACCTTCGCCGACGAAGGCATTGGCGTTTAGTGGCGACTTAATGGAAGTGCGGTGACAGCCGGCGGTGAGCAGGATAGCGGCAACCATGGCCGCCAACACAAATGCGCGCAGTTGAGTTTTCGGGTCGAGCATATCAGTTGATAGATGGGCCAAGAGCGTTGGATGAGAGATTCTGAAATACAGTTGTCAGTTGCCGGTTGTCAGTCGCTAGGAACCCCACTACCCGCGTCATGCCAGGAGGTTAGGGTTTGCTTCGGAAGAATGCGTTGATTGACGACAAATGTGTTACCCGACGTATCCCACGAACTCTCGCGGCGAGTTTGCGAATCCTGGGAACACGGTGTTGAGCTGCGAATTGCCGAGATGCTTTGATACTGCTTCGCCTAGCACGCGGCGGAAATCCGTCGTGAGCGCCAGGTCTCGCCCTTCGTTCAGTTGCGCAGGATCCAAGCCGGGCCACTGTCCGTAAACGCGTCCGCCCTTCACGGGGCCACCGAGGAGGAACATCACATTGGCATGACCGTGGTCGGTACCGCGATTGCCGTTCTCACGCGCCGTTCGTCCGAACTCCGACATGGTCGCGATCACCGTCTCCTCCCCTAGTGGTCCGAGATCGGTCCAGAAGGCGGCAATCGATTGCGAGAAGTCGCGCAGCACGTTCGCCAACTGGCCTTCGGCCGCGCCTTCGTTGACGTGATGATCCCAGCCGCCGATATCGGTGAACGCAATCTGTACGCCGAG
Organism: uncultured Acidobacteriaceae bacterium; assembly: GCA_963780495.1. Lineage (GTDB taxonomy): Bacteria > Acidobacteriota > Terriglobia > Terriglobales > Acidobacteriaceae > Bog-257. Next base: position 21,963 of record CAWACF010000003.1, on the reverse strand, counting down.
ATTCGCTTTGATCAACTGCGCCGTCTGTTTCAGCGCGTCACCGAAGCGGCCCTTGGGATAGTCCGCACCCGCTGCCGGCGTGTAGTGCTGCGGATCGGCCGACTTCAACATCTTGACGGCTTCGAACGTCTCGTTGCCGGTGCCGTGCAAAACGCTATCGACCGACTGCGCGTACATCGCCTCGAAAGTATTGCCTAGCGGTGCGGCCGCGGGATTGCCATTCGCGATCGAGAAGCCGTTCACATTGCTAACCGCAACGGCTGCGGCCTTGCCCGACAAAATGCGCGGCAGGGAAGTGCCGAGCGCGACCCCGCGGAACGGAGACGCACTCGTGGCGGGATCCCCGGCAAGTCCCGCTGTTGGGTTTGCTGGGGTGCCTTGTAGCGTGCGATTAAGCCAGCCGTCCAGCGTGCTCTTCACTCCGGGCGTGCCCGACTCCATGTAGTCCTGCGCGTCGAAGTGCGAGCGCGTGGTGTCGGGCGAGCCCGCGGCATGCACGATCGCGAGATGCCCCTGGTCCCACAGCGGTTTGAAAGACGTCATCGCCGGATGCAGGCCGAAGAATCCGTTCAGGTCGATCACCTGGTTGCGCGGGATCGCGATGCTCGGCCGCATGGTGAAGTAGGACGGCTCAGCGTGCGGGATGACGATGTTCAGCCCATCGGCCGCGCCGCGCTGAAAGATCACTACCAGCCGTTTGTTCGATCCGGGATTGACAGCACCCCAAGCTGCACGGGTGAGAAACGATGGCACCGCCGCAGTGCCGACCACGGCCATAGCGCCGTTCTTCAGAAATGCTCGTCGAGTGATCATAAGAAGCAACTAGCAACCAGCAGTTAGCGATTAGCAATTAGCGATCAGCAATTCGCACTTGGCGATTAAGATTCAGCACAAAAGCACTCAGCATTCAGTAAGAACTTCCAACTTCCAACTGACAACTGACAACTGACAACTGACAACTGACAACTGACAACTGACAACTGACAACTGACAACTGACAACTGACAACTGACAACTGACAACTGACAACTGACAACTGACAACTGACAACTGTTCTTCACTTCCTCTGAAACTCCGGCGATCCAATCAGCAGTCCGGCAATTACGTTCGCGTTCGGCGCATTCGGCTTACTCTGTCCCGCCGCAGTCAGTTGCGGAGCGACGATCTGTTGCTCGATCACGTCGTGCGTCTGCTTCGAAATATCTCCCGCCAGCAACATCTGCTCCAGCTTCAGCTCCACCTGATATGGATCGGTGGTGTCGCCGAAGCCCGCTGAATTGTCCATCGTCGGCGCCCCGTCCCTCGCCACGCTCGCAGAGTTCATCAGTTGCGCAAGATTGAAACTTGTTCCCGGAATCTTGTTGCTCGCCAGCCCCAAGCCGAAGTTCATGCGATCGAGCAGCGCAGCCGAGTTCACCCACACGTCCGACTTCGTCGAATATCCGGTCGGAGGTTGCGAACCGTAGAGCGGCTGCCCCATCTTGTTCAGCACCTGCAACAGTGGAACGGGATCGAGTACTTCTGCCTCAGTCGCCCGGAGAGACGAAGCTACAAACTCGAACGGTGTCTTCACCCGTGCGCGATAAGCCTCAGGCGCCCAAAATTCCGGCGAGCGGAACATCGTTCGCATCACCTCACGCAGATCGCCATCGGTCTTGAGGTAGGTCTTCGACATGGCATCGATCAGCGACTTTGGCGGATCGTCGGAAACGAATCGCTGTGCCAGCTCCGTCGAGATAAAGTGCGCCGTCGCCGGCTGGCGCGAGAGCAGAGTCAGCACTTCGATGCCTTCGTTCTCGCCGTCCTGCTTGATTTGGTGGCCGAGCAGTGTCTTCTGGCCAGGCTCATGCAACCGCGGCCGGAAGATGTAGCCTCCGCCGCGCTGCGGCTGGTCCAGCGTCCAGCCGGTGAAGACACGCGCGACTTCGGTCACATCCTGCTGGGTGTAGCCGCCGTTGACGCCCAGAGTGTGCAGCTCCATCAACTCACGCGCGTAGTTTTCGTTCAGGCCAGTGCGCCGCTTTTGTGCGCTCGCTGTATTCGTGGGAGATCCGTAAGGCTGCTTTGCGCTGAGCGCCGCCGGTCGTCCCGTTGCCGCCTCGGAATTCGGCCCCTCGCTCTGCCAGTTGTCGAGGTAGAACAGCATCGCCGGACTCTGCGCGGTAGCAATCAGCAGATCGCGAAACTTGCCCAGCACGTGCGGCCGGATCACATCGCGCTCATAGGCGGTGACGAGATAACGGTCGGCGCCCTTGCCGATGAAAACGTTGAAGTGATTGAACCAGAAGTCGGTGAGAACCTCTTCCAGTTGTCGATCGCTATAGACGGCGCGCAACAACTTCGCCGATTGCAACTCCCCGTCAATTACCGCCTCCGGATGATTCAGCGCGACCACCGTCTCCCGCTGCTCCGGCGAAAGTCCCTCCAGCAGCGCTTGTCGCTTGGGATACGGAATGCCCTGCAAGATGTCATGCTGCTCAGCAACCGGCAGTGCGAGAATGTGCTGCATGCGCTCGCCCGGCGCGAGCTCGATCAAATCGTCGACGGTGCTGTGCGCCTCTTTCCGCGCGGCTTGTTTTTGCGTGAGATCTGCAGGCTGCACATTCCCGGCAGGCTTGGCCGTGGCGTCAGCGGCGCTTTGTTTCTGCTCCTGCCGTTGCTCGACGCGATCCACCGCCGCAATATAGATCGCCCGGCGATAAGGATCGCTCGGCATCTGCACCTTGCCATCCATCGCCGCCTTGGCGATCTGCCCGGAAGGGAAGGCGAGCACCATGTCGTGCGTGCTCATGCTCAGCGTGCGATACTCCGCCAGCCGTGCCTGCATGGCGCTGTTGTCGATCTTGTCGGGATGCAGTTCGGACTCGATCCACTTGTCGACGCCCATCGCCGTGACGGACTGCACATCGCCCGGCCGCGGACCGAAGGTCAGGCGATCGATCGCATGCAGCGCGCGCTTCTGCTCATCGGCAGCCTTGTTCGGCTTCTGCTTCTTGGCGTACGCACCGGCGGCGACGATCACAAGCAGCAGGGCGGTGCAGCCAAGGATGCGGCGATTCATGCGATGAGTCCTTTCGATGCCTGCGTTTATAAACCTGCGCGCAGACGAAAAGTTGCAGCAAGATTCATAAAGGGCAGCTACGGCTTATGCCACAACGTAGTACATCATCCCGGCTCGACTGGCCTTACAGCCGGACAGCGGCGGCCTTCGGACCGGTGACGCGAGGCTTGAGCCGCCGGCTGAACAGACTGCTGAAAACCTTCCTCCTGGATTGTTTTGAAAGGGTATGGCTTCAGCCGTGCCGTTTAAATTCTTTATTTTCGAAGTAGCGAGGCGGACTTCACTCCGACGAGCCGTCCAGTTCGAATTTTTTAGCAATCTGTGAAGCCGACCTTGACACGGAATAAACAGCTTGGACGCTGCCCTGAAGGCCAGCTCTACCCGAAAATATCCTACCCAACAGCCCTGCTCAAACAACCTGGCCTCGCGCGTCTTTCAGCCGCCATCTAGTGTGCCGAACGGGTTCGCGGCAATCTGCCGTCGAAAAACCTCCATAAACAGCAAAACCCGGCATTTGCCGGGTCTATAAGAAAAGCGGCTCCAGAAGCCGCTTCTAAACTTCAACTCTACTTTAACTATAGCATTTTCGATAGGGAATTTGGCGCTATTTTCGAACTTTATATTTAGCTTACTATCAGCTACTTACGTTCTTATTGTTGCATTTCTCAGCTTGACATGTAAATCTTACACCTCATACGAACCCAGGAATTTATTGCCTATAAGTGCTAGTCTGCTTGTTTAAGCTGGATAGCTTAGGCGAGGCCGGCTGGGGTTGGGTAGGCGGGCAAGGCTCTTGCCACGCGATGTCTTCGCCAGTAGGTAAATATCAGGACTGCCGCGAAGGTTGCGAACACCACGTACCACCAGTGGATCGCTATTCCTGCCTCAGGCTTCACGACGCGCAGCGGCAACGCAAGCTCGGAGCCTAGCTTATCCCGGACAACGTGAACAGTGAGAGTCCAGTCTCCTTCGGACGGCAAGTCAACCTCCGCCGTTTGCAGCAGCTTGTTCTCGGAGCTATCAACCGTAGCGTGAACGATCGCGGTCGGTCCCGAAGCGCCTGCCTGTCTAGGCTGTAACCCGACGTCTGCGTCCTGCACAACCTGTAGCGTGTCGCGGTCCTGGACCAGCACGCTGAATTCGGAGCGGCCGGCATCGAGCTCTCCCGGCAAGGCGAACACCGAGACGACGAACGGCCCCGATACTTGCGAAGTTCGCAATGCCACATCGTCGTCCGATCCTCCGGAGGCTAGCGACGCCAGGCACAATCCTGCGGCGACGAAGATCACGACGAACGTGATTGCCTCCGCCGTGCCTGCCGAAAAACGTCGACGCAACATTCGTGGAACAAACCATAGCCGTCGCGCCATGGTGAAGACGGTATCGAACGACTGCGACTCCTGCCGGGCAACGGCATCCCGCGAAGGTTTGCGGCCCGACAAACATTGCACAGCGATGACGATCGCCGGTATCAGAAACACAGTAGAGCCCATCACCCACATGATCGCGCCGGCAGCGACCTGGTCGGCAAGGGCCGACAGCCCGAAGAGCCGAGGCGTAGTCGCATACGACGGATAGAGCACGCGATCGGAGAAAACGAAAATCGCCGACAACACCGTGTTCTGCAAATCACCGATCAGCAGATACGGGACGACGATCCAGCGCGGACGAACGGAGTGGCTGGGCCAGGGCTGAATCACCGGCCACCAGAAGATCAGCGAGGCAATGAAGAAGCAGGCGTGCTCAAACTCGTGCCACGATCCCGAGGCGAGCGCCAACTCATAAAGCCGAGGCGTATGCCACACAAACATCGCCGCGCCCATGATGATCAGCGCGACCGCGGGATGAATCAGCGCATTGCCGATGCGCGTGGCTACTCGCCAGTTGAGGAACGGCCCCGCGAACTCACGTGCCGCAAACACCGGCAGCCCGCGCACCAGCGGCACTAGCGGCGCGCCCATCAGCAACAAGGGCGGCGCGATCATCATCAGCACCATGTGCTGCATCATGTGCGCGGTCAGCAGAAATCCGGAGAAGGTGTCGAAGGGCGAGGCCAGTGCGACCCACAACGAAAGTAGTCCGAGCAAGAAACTCGCCATGCGCCACGTCGGGACGAAGGGGACTCCGGCGCGGCGCATCAGCAGCCAGCCGCGAAGGTAAATCACCGCCGTCAGTAAGAGCGCAAACGTCGCAGCCGGGGGTATGGACCACGACAGCAGGGCGGCTTGAGCTGGAGAGGGCATCAGAGGAGTTCATTGTAAAGGCTGTGGAAAGGCCGATCGCCATTGGTTCGCTTAATGAGGCGACAGCAAGTCACATCAGGGTTCGAGTCAACGAGTGCAATGGCGATATTTCGACAGCTGGTCACGGACGACTGCATGCGGCGCATCAGTTGAAGTGGTATCGTCCGAGCCCGGAGGGCGGCGTCATGATAGCCCAGGAAGGAGCGCAGCGGAGTCCTGGGTAGAGATCTTCAATGGCAAGAGCCGGCTTCAGCCGGCGGCAGGTACCGTCCCTGCCGGGACTTAGCGCCGTTTAAAGAACGCCTACCCACCGTTCCGCTTTCGCTGCACGGTGGGCTAACAGCAGTTTCGCCCCGCGTCCACGCGTCGTGGGCAAAACCAGCCCACGACGCAAGCGTGGCCACGGGCTCGGTTCGTGCCAGGTTCCACATCCAGTCTACTGAGAGAATTGAGTAACTTGTGATATGGCGATGTTGCGCCAGTCGTACCTTTACAAAACGCCGTCGCTGGTGCGGGAGCGACCCTTGACTCTTGTTAGTCGTTCGCCGATTGAAGACTTATGCATCTCCGACTTGCCAGCTGAATCCCAAATCGCAGTTCTGTATCCGAGGAAGCAAAGGTTGCAATCCACGGTGGCGGTCTCACGTTTGCCGCACATCCCGCTTCAGTCCTGACCAGTCAGTTTCCCACGAGTTCAATTTCACCAGGTCTCCAAGATTTATCGAACCACGGCTCCAGCGGGCCATATAGTCTCAGGAGTGTGTACCAGCCCTTGCCCGGTATCGTCTGAATCCAATTTGCTTCTTTGCCTTCAGGCGGCTTGGGACCGAAGTAAATATAGGTTGAACCATCGGGGTTGCTGACCAGCGGATTGCGTTTGTTGTTCTTGCTCGGAAAGGGCTGCGTGGTTTGCAGTTCAGAGCGCGTTTGCGGGTCGTATATGACGACAGACCAGAAATCTTTCGCGGGGACATTGGCCGGAATGCGTAACCGGTAGTTCTTTGAACCGTCAAGGTAGTTTCCGTTAGCATCTTGTTCCGTGTATGCATATTGCGACCCGACTCCTGGGGTCTTCAACACCATGGCGGGTGTATTCACGGTAGCTTGGTAAAAGAAAAGCGTGCGGGCGTCCAGATTACGCCCTCCGATGCCCCCGTCGATGAGCCACTTGTAATCGCCACCGACGAAAGCCATCTTCCATCGGCTGTTTTCATAGTAAAAGGCTTGTGGGTCGCGGGTTTGAAATGCGATGGCGCGTGCGGTTGCATTTCCTACGGCAGCCGAACCGGTGAGGATAGCTTTCATGCGCGCATCAGGCGCAAATGGCCTGTCTTTACGAATGCCAATGCTCGCGGCCATGCCTCGTAACTCCGGATCGATGAAGTCGATCGGTTCCTTGGCAATGACCGTCGCCAGTTCTTCGTAAAACATTTCGTCGTTTGCGTGAATGGTATTGAAGGGCTTCCCGGAGCCGTTAAAGAATTGCATCACCGGCGGCTTGTTTGCTCGCGACAGCGGGTACACCTTCAAGTGTTCTTTGAAACTCTTCGCGGCGGCATCCGGCTTTCCGTCCACCAAGAATCCACGCAGAATCAGCCAGTTGATATAAGAGGTAGAGCGGGCTACGAAATAACCTTCCGGCACACTGCCTTTGTATTCGGGAGGGAGGATTAGGTACTTACCGCCTTTGCCCCTGTCAGGTCCAGGAGCGCCCATGTCGATCACAAACCGAAAAAAGGCATCATTCACTGTCCCCGGGCCACTTCCGGGAGGAATCTCGACGACCGTGGGACCGTCTTTCTCCAAGTCGAGAATCACCGATGCGTATACCGTGTCGGTATTGCCGGTAAGCAATAAAGGGCTGGAATCCAACAATTGTTCGAAAATTAGGCCCTGATTCGACTTGGTTGCGCCGATTTCCACCATCCCCCGGCGCACTGCTTCGATGGACGCAGCCGGAACGAAGGTGAGGAAGACTTCGGTGCCGCGCATGAAATCGAGGTTGTCGTAAAGCTTTTGGGTTGTTTCTTTGTTCGGAAAACCGTCAAAGAACTTAAGGGTACCGATCGGCGTCTCCACCGTGTCAGGCGTCATGATTTGCGGCGGAATGGGATGGTTATAGCCGGGAGTATTCTGCGCGGATGCCGCAGCGCAAAGGCACAGCGCGAAACTGATGTGCGTAATCGCAGTTCCTATCGTGCCGCTCTTCATGTCAGTCCCCGATTTCAAAAAGTGACCGCGTCGTGGATCAGGAAAAGTTAACACGAGAGCGTAACACCACGGTGACCGGGAGTCACGTACCTGCCCCAACTCAATCTCTTCGTTCTGGATTGGGGTTATGAGCAGCGATTTGATGCTGCGACGCAGAGCGCAAGTGACGACATCGGGCGATGTAGGTGGCGATAACAGGCCTTATCACAAGCTACCACCGCGATTGGCGGCCTGCCCTTCGCAGCAATCTTCTAGGAATCCGTGGCGCGCTTGGCTTGGGCTTGCGGTGGTGCGGTGGCGTCGCTGTCGTCGTTCCAGTCAATATCTTCCTGGCCGAAGCGGTCCAGCACCTGATCGCCCTTCACTTCGCTGAAGTAGTCCCACGCCCATTCGACGAACGCCTCGATGCGGGCGCGCGTGGTCGAAAGCAGAGCAGCGTGTACGCCCAGCCATGCAGTGAACGCGATTGGGCCTTCGAGTTCGTAGCGTCTTGGGCCCATCTCGGCGACGGCGGCGCTGCGCCCGATCATCGCCATGATGCCCTTGTCGAAATACTTGAACGGCTTGCGCTCGTCACCGTTCATGTCGGCGAGGATATTTTTCGCGCACCACTTGCCTGCCTGCTCGGCGACAGAAGCCAGTTGCGGCAGCACTCGTTCCCGCTCGGTGATGTTGGCGAAGTCCCCGATAGCAAACACGTCCTGATGTCCTTCGACGGTCAGGTCCGGCTGAACGTCGAGACGCCCGCCGTGCCCCGGGCGGAGGCCGACTTTGGTCGACAGGTCCGAGGCGCGCAGTCCGCCGGCCCATATCACGGTGTGCGTGGGAATGTTGCGTCCGTCCGACAGCACCACGTGACCGGCAGCGACTTCCTTCACCGCCATGTGCAGGTGAATCTTCACCCCGCGCTCCTCCAGCATCTTGGCGGCGTAAACCTGTGCCTTCTCCGAGAAGGCGCCCAACACGGCACCGCTCATGTCAACCATGTGGATGCCAACTTCGTACAGCGGCAGGTTGGGGTATTCCTCTTTGAGCGAGCGATGAATCATGTCGCCCAGGCAGCCCGACATCTCGGTGCCCGTCGGGCCCGCGCCTACGAGGACGAAGTTCAACGCTCCCTTGGCGATCAGCGACTGGTCGCGGTCGGCGGCTTCGAGCACGGCGAGAATTCGCGAACGCAGCAACTCGGCATCATGCAGCGAATACAACGGGTAACTGTGCTGATCGGCGCCCGGCGTGCCGAAGAAGTTGGCCACCGATCCCGCGGCCAGCACCAGGTAATCGCCCTGAAAAGTCTTCCCGTGCGCCGTGGTGACGGTGCGCGAGTCGAGATCGGCCGAGACCACTTCGTCCATCGTGACTTCGACGTTGGGATGGCGCACCAGCATATTGCGCAGGCTGAAGGCGACGTTGCTGGGCGCGAGAAATCCGGCGGCCACCTGGTAAAGCAGCGGCTGAAATTGCTGGTAATTATTCTTATCGATCAGCGTGATCCGGATCTCCGGATGCACCGCCAGTTTGCGGGCGCAATTCAGTCCGGCGAAACCGCCGCCGACAATCACCACATGCTTCATTGGTTCCGGCTCAACTTTCGGGATCGACTGCTGTCTAAGGGTGAGCGTAACGAGTTCTAGCACTCTACAAGGGCCGCAAAATGTAAGCAACTAAGAAAATTACTAGTAGTAAAACCAGCCGAATTCAGCTAGAAAAAGGGCTCATAATCCTCGCTAGCGAATCGAGTTGTGCCCAATCCGTCGCTGAGTCCGAGGCAGGAGTCTGTCATGCGAACCGCAGTCGCGCCCGCACGCACTGAAACCTCGTTTCACCCGGCCTCACCGGAACGGCGATTCTGCCGTGCCGCGGCCATTCTGGCGTTGCTTGCCGGACTAATCCTGCTCGCCGGATGCGAAAAGAAGGAGGAGGCGCCGAAGCCGACCCCACCGGAAGTCAGCGTGGTGGAACCGTTACAGCAGGATGTGCCGGTCTATGCGGAATATGTGGCGCAGCTCAACGGCCCGGTCAACGCCGAGATCACACCCAAAGTTCAGGGCTACCTGTTGCGGCAGGTTTATCAGAATGGCTACTTCGTGAAGGAAGGCCAGCTGTTATTCGAACTCGACCCGCGGCAATATCAGGCTGCCGTCGATCAGGCCAAGGCCGACGTCGCCGTGGCGGAAGCGAATCTCTCCCGAGTGCAGGCTGACGTGGCTCGCGATACGCCGCTGGCAGCCCAGAGCGCGATTCCGCAAAAGCAGCTCGACAACGACGTCGCCGAACAGCAGTCCTGGGAGGCGCAGCTCAAGGCGAAGAAGGCAGCGCTGGCGAACGCTGAATTGAACCTGGGCTGGACGAAAGTCTATTCGCCCATCGACGGCATCGCCGGAGTTTCCAACGCGCAGGTCGGCGACCTGGTCGGCAGTGCGACCAAAATGACGACCGTCTCACAGGTCAATCCCATCTGGGCTTACTTCAACATCAGCGAAAGCAAGTTCCTGGAACTTGCGCCGACCGTAACTCAGGTCATCAGCGGAAAGATCCCGATCTCCAAAGCGCATACCAGCGATATCGAATACATCCAGGCAAACGATCAGCCCTTCCCCTCGAAGGGCACCATTATCTACGTCAACCGCCAGGTTGGAACCCAGACCGGCACCATCCAGATTGCGGCGCAGTTTGCCAATCCCGATGCCGCGCTACGTCCCGGCGGCTTCGGACGTGTGCGCATCGAGAGCGGCGTGACCAAAGGCGCGCTGCTCGTGCCCCAGCCGGCGGTGATGCAGGTGCAGTCGATGTACCAGGTACTGGTGGTCACCCCCGAGAACAAAGCCGTCTTCCGGCCGGTGAAGGTGGGCGATCGCGTGGGCCCGAACTGGATCATCACCGAAGGGCTTCAGCCGGGCGAGAAAGTTGTAGTCGACGGGTTGTTGAAGATCCAGCAATTCGCCGCGCTTGATCCGGAAGCGGCGCGGCAGGGCATACCGGTCGTGGCTAAGCCATACGTGCCACCGGCCGCCGCGGCAGGGAGCAACTGATCATGCCCAAATTTTTTATCAATCGTCCGATCGTGGCGATGTGTATTTCCATCCTGATGGTGCTGGTCGGGGTGGTATCCATGCTCAGCTTGCCCACGGCCCAGTTCCCCAATATTGCTGATCCGCAGATCCAGGTGCTGGCGACCTATCCCGGCGCCGACTCGCAGACGATTGCCGAATCCGTCGCGACGCCAATCGAACAGCAGATGTCCGGCGTCAGCGGCATGAATTACATGTATTCCACCAGCGCCAGCAACGGCAGCATGACGCTGACGGTAGATTTCGCGCTGGGTACGGTCGCCAACACCGACCAGATCCTGGCGCAGATGCGCACCAATCAGGCGAACTCGCAGCTGCCCAGTGCCGTGATCAACAGCGGCATCACCGTGCAACAGTCGACGTCGTCGCCGCTGCTGCTGCTGTCGCTCTCCTCGCCCAACGGCACCTACGACAACATTTTCCTGGCGAACTACGCCAACATCAACCTGAACTACGCCTTGACTCGTCTTCCCGGCGTCGCTTCGGTGTCGGTCTTCGGCGCCGGGCTGTACTCCATGCGGATCTGGGTGAATCCTGACACCTTGGCCAATCTTGGGGTCACGGTGCCCGAGATCATCAGCGCCGTGCAAGCGCAGAACGCAGTGAACCCCGCCGGCCAGATCGGCGGCCAGCCGGTTCCCGCCGGACAGCAGTTCACCTATAACGTGCGCGCGCCCGGCCGCCTCACTTCGCCGCAAGAGTTCGGCGAGATCATCATTCGCGCCACCCCCGACGGCGGCGTACTGCGGCTGAAGGACGTTGCCCGGCTGGAACTCGGTGCGCAGACCTACAGCATGCTGGGCCGCTCGAACGGCAAGCCGGCAGCGCTGCTAGGCATCTATCTGACGCCCGGAGCCAACGCGCTGCAGACCGCCAACGAAGTCAAGGCTTTCATCAAGGAGGCCAGCGGTCGCTTCCCCCAGGACCTGACCTACAGCGTTCCACTCGATACCACGCTGGCCATCACCGCTGGCATCGATGAAATCAGGAAGACCCTGATCGAAGCGCTCGCGCTGGTTATCCTCGTTGTCTTCATCTTCCTGCAAGGCTGGCGCGCAACCCTAATTCCGCTGCTGGCGGTTCCGGTGTCGCTGGTCGGCGCCTTCATCGTCTTCCCGATTCTCGGATTTTCCATCAACACGCTGTCTCTCTTTGGATTGGTGCTGGCCATCGGGCTCGTGGTCGATGACGCTATCGTCGTGGTCGAAGCCGTGGAGCATCACATCGAAGGGGGTATGACGCCGCACGATGCTGCCCAGCTGGCGATGGAGGAAGTGTCCGGCCCGGTCATCGCCATCGCGCTGATTCTCGCTGCCGTGTTCATCCCGACCGCGTTCGTGCCCGGCATTACTGGGCAGCTCTACCAGCAATTCGCTGTGACCATCGCCGTGTCGGTGCTGTTCTCGGCTTTCAACGCGCTGTCGCTCAGCCCGGCATTGTCGGCGATGCTGCTGCGGCCGAAGAAAGAATCGCGCGGTCCGCTGGGCGCATTCTTCCGCTGGTTCAACCGGGTGTTTGGACGTGCGACGGACGGCTACGTCGGCATCTGCCGCCACCTGATTCACAAAGCCGGATTCGCCTTCATCCTGCTCGGCATTCTCTGCGTAGGTGCGGCCTTCTTCGGCTCGAAGGTTCCCGGCAGCTTCCTGCCCGACGAAGATCAAGGCTATGTCTTCGGTGGACTGCAATTGCCCGACGCCTCCTCGCTGCAGCGCACTTCGGAAGCCGCGCGCCAGGTCGAGGACATCATGATGAAGACGCCCGGCGTCCAGAGCGTGAGCTCGATCATCGGCTACAGCTTGCTGAGCGGCGTCCAGACTACCTACAGCGCATTCTTCTTCGTGTCGTTCAAGCCCTGGGACGAGCGCAAAACTCCGGAGACCAGTTACGACGGCATCAAGCTGCATCTGGCCCGCGCGCTCTCGCAGGTCAACTCCGGCATCGCCTTCGCCTTCCCGCCGCCTGCCATTCTGGGGGTGGGGACCTCCGGCGGCTTCACCTTCATTCTGGAAGACCGTTCCGGCAGTGGAACCGACTTCCTGGCCAAGAACACGCAGACGTTTATCCAGGCGGCCCGCAAGCGGCCTGAACTTTCCGGCATCATGACCACCGCGCTGTTCGGCGTGCCGCAGGTTGGCGTCGACGTCGATAAAGCCAAGGTGCTGACGCAGCAGATCCCGCTGAGCAATGTCTATCAGACGCTGCAGGCCTTCATGGGCGGCGCGCTGATCAATTACTTCAACCAGTTCGGACTGCAGTGGCAGGTCTGGGTGCAGGCCGATGGCGCATTCCGAACCAGCTCCGAGAATCTGGGCAAGTTCTACGTGAAGAACACCGCCGGCGATATGGTGCCCTTAAGTACGCTGACTAGTACCCAGCCGCGCTCCGGCGCCGAGTTCATCATGCGGCAGAACCTGTATCAGTCGGTGCAGATCAACGGCAACGCCGCGCCGGGCTACAGTTCGGGCCAGGCCATGGCTGCACTGGAAGATGTCTTCAAGCAGACCATGCCCACGCAAATGGGATACGACTGGAGCGGCATGTCGTATCAGCAGCAGAAAGCCGCGCAGGGTGTTAGTCCGACGACGATCTTCAGCTTGTCGTTCCTGGTCGTCTTCCTCATCATGGCGGCGCAGTACGAAAGCTGGACGCTGCCGTTCTCGGTTCTGTTGGGTGTGCCGATTGCGGTCTTCGGCGCATTCGTCGCTCTCTTCTTCCGCCATCTCGACAACGACGTGTATGCGCAGATCGGGCTGGTCATGCTGATTGGACTGTCGGCGAAGAACGCCATTCTGATCGTCGAGTTCGCCAAGATGGAATACGACAAGGGCGCAACTTTGATCGACGCATCGCTGACCGGCGCCAAGCTGCGCTTGCGACCTATCCTGATGACGGCCTTCGCCTTCATTCTCGGTTGCGTGCCCCTGTGGACGGCAACCGGTGCCGGCGGCATCTCGCGACAGGTGCTGGGATCGGTGGTGATCGGCGGCATGCTGGCGGCAACCGCGCTGGCGATTTTCTTCATCCCGGTTTCGTTCGATGTGGTCGAACGCTTCGGGCTGTGGCTCGCGGGCGGCAAGAAGAAGGAGTTGCCACCCGGGCCTTCGTCAGATGCAAGCGCGAAAGGAGCCGGACATGACTAAGGTGAAACTCTTCACTGCCGTTGTGTTGCTGCTTTCGTTGGCGGCGTGCAAGCTGGGGCCGAATTATCAGCGTCCGCCGCTGTCCGTGCCCGGCGAATATCGCGGCGTGGCGCCCGACGCCACGCAGCAGCAGCCCAGCGCCGCCGCGCAGCAGCAGGCCTCGGAAGATTTTGCGCAGATGAAGTGGTGGACGGTCTTCCAGGATGACACGCTGCAGGCGCTCATCAAGGAATCGCTCGCCAACAACTACGACATGCGGATCGCCGCGGCGCGCATTCTGGAAGCCAGCGCGAATCTCGGCATCACGCGTGCCAATCAGTTTCCGACCTTGAACGGCACCTTCTCGATCGTCAACCAGCAATCGACGCCGCTCTTCACCGGAGCGCCGACCATCGACACTGCCGGTTTGCAGCTCAACTACATCGTCGACTTCTGGGGACAGTATCGCCGGATGACCGAAGCAGCCAAGGCACAGCTGCTCGCGACGATTTATGGCCGCGACGTGGTGCAGACCACGCTCATTTCGCTGGTCGCGCAAAATTATTTCCTGCTGCGTCAATACGACGCGCAGCTCACCTATTCGCATGAGACGGTTGATGCCGACAAGCAGATCCTGAACCTGAACACCATCAAGTACAAGGGCGGCGACGCGGCCATCACCGACGTATACCAGGCGCAGGTTCTGGTGCAGCAAGCCGAAGCCGAAGTCATCTCTCTGACGCAGGCGATCGAGCAGACAGAGAACAACATCAGTCTGCTGCTCGGGAAAAATCCGCAGGCCATCCAGCGCGGACTTGCCCTGGTCGATCAGGCGCACCTTCCCGATGTCCCTGTGGGACTGCCCTCCACGTTGCTGGAGCGGCGCCCCGATGTGCGTCGCGATGAAGAATCCCTGGTGGCAGCGAACGCCAATGTCGGCGTCGCTAAGGCACTGTTCTTCCCGCAGATCGCGCTCACCGGCGAATTCGGCGCGCAGAGCATCGCCATCTCCAGCTTCCTCGCAGGACCGGCAACGTTCTGGGCAGTCGGCGGACAGATCACGCAGCCCATCTTCCAGGGCGGCCGCATCCGCAGCAATTACCATTTGGCCTGGGCGCAACGCGATGAAGCGGAGCTCATCTACAAGAAGACCGTGCTCCAGGCCTTTGGCGACGTGTCAAACAGCCTGGTCGGCTACACCGACTCGCGCAAGTACCGCATGAAGATCCAGGAGCAGACGGACACCTATCGCGAGACCGCGCGCCTGGCCACCGTTCGCTATCAAGGCGGCGTCACCAGCTTCCTTGAGGTGCTGGTGACCGAGCAGGACTACTTCACCTCGGAACTGCAGCTCTCGCAAGCGTGGTTCCAGGAGATGCAGAACTACGTGCAGCTCTACCAGGCGCTGGGCGGAGGCTGGGACCCGCAGCGCCCGTAAGTCTCGTCCGCTGTCCCGCAAAATCCGTGTGCCCCGGGTCTCGCGATTTTCGAGACCTGGCGATTTGAAACCGAGAGCCGGCAACAACTGCACGACCCGGAAATCGGGGGCGCCCCATCCTGGTCCGGGTGTTGGACCAGGGGGGAGGCGAAAAACGCGATTTTCGAACCCGTCCAGCCTCTGATTCTTCATCTCTCCACGCTCCGGTTAGAATGTCCTAGCTCCATCGGCGCCCGCCCATGAGACTTGTCTATCCCCGCCTCTATCGCGTGGTCGCCGCCAGCGTTCTCGGTGGCCTGGCAATCGGCGTTGTCGGTGGACTGTTTCGCTATTTCCTCATCCTCTCTGATTCCTGGCGCACTGAGCTGGTGATGCATGCCCACCACCACGCGTACCTTGGTTGGATCTTTCCGGTAGTACTCGGCGCAGCAGGAGCGTGCCTGGCGCGGCTGCTGGTGATTAAGTTCGCGCCGACCGCCGAGGGCAGCGGCGTGCAGCGCGTCGAGGCGGTATTCAGCGGTGAAGTCGAACCCGCATCCACCGCCGTCGTGCCGGTGAAGTTCTTCGGCGGATTGCTGGCGATGGGCAGTGGTCTGGCGCTCGGGCGCGAAGGTCCGACGGTGCAGATGGGCGCGACCTTCGGCGTATTAGTTTCGCGTTATCTGCTGCCCGAAGGCGAGGACCGCCGCGTGGTGCAGGCCGCCAGCGCAGGCGCGGGACTGGCCGTGGCCTTCAACGCTCCCATCGGCGGATCGATCTTCGTCTTCGAGGAGCTGACCAGCAGCATTACTCCTTGGCTGCTCGTTTCAACACTGGCTGCGGCGACCGTGGCCGTCTGGCTGATGCGCCTGATGCTGGGCAATACGCTGAGCTTCAATGTGCCGCAGGTGAGCCCCACGGAAAACTGGAGCAAGTGGCCATTCCTCGCGCTCGGCATAGTGATGGGTGTTGGCGGCGCAATCTACAACTGGGTCATCATGCGTCTGCTGCGCATCAGCGACAACATGATGCGGCTCTCGTCGTTGCAGCGCGCGGCCATTATCGGCGCGGTGGTCGGCGTTGTCGCCTGGTTCGTGCCCGACATGGTCGGAGGCGGCGACCTGATCACCCAGGCCATCCTAACCAACCAGTTTCAACTTGCCACGCTGGTGACCATTTTCGCGGTGCGCTTCGCCCTCGGACCATGGTCCTACGCTGCGGGATGTCCCGGTGGATTGTTCGCGCCGCTGCTGCTGCTGGGCGCTTCCTCGGGCGCGGTTTTCGGAGGGATCGTCAATCATGTTGCCCCATCTGCGCATGTCTCTCCGGTAGCTTGCGCCATCGTCGGCATGGGAGCGCTGTTTACGGCCAGCGTGCGCGCACCCTTGACCGGCATCGTTCTCGCAGTGGAGATGACGGGCCGCGCCGATCTCACGCTGGGCCTGCTGGGGGCATCACTCACGGCTATGCTGGTCACTATGCTGCTGCAAAGCGAGCCGATCTACGACAGCCTGAAGCGAAGAATGCTCTCGCAAACCACGGTGAGCCCGAGAAGGGTGGATGCAGGCGTGCAAAGCCGCCAGCAGGACCGATGAATTGGATTGACCATCACTTCGGCGTTGTTTGACGCCGTGGGCGACACACAGGTTAGCCCCGCCGTTCACGGCGGGGAACAAGGTGCAAATTGGGATCTCAGAGTGCCGTAGGCACGACATTCACCCGAACACAAACTTGTTGTCGTACGCGATTCCATATTTCTGCAACAACGCGACGAACTCCTGCTCGAAACTGTACTTCTTGTGATGCTCTTCCTGATTGGCGATGTAGGCGAGCACGGTCTCTTGCTGCGACTTGCCGATCGCGAAAGCGCCTACCCTGCTGTCACGCAAACGGAGTTGCTGCAGAGTTGAGCCAATGGGCGCTACTGCCTTTCAGGTGCTGGAGCGCATGCGCGACCGGCATGGTCGTCGGCAGGTCCAATAGGAGGTGCACGTGGTTTGTCGTCCCCCCGGCAACGATCAGAGGAATTTCTTTTCCGCGCGCAATGCCTTGGAAATATCTCCAAAGATACTGCGGATCTTTCCGACGCTCCTCGTGCTGAAGACGCAATGCACCAGCAGTGATGAGTAAGTGTGAGCCACTCTTCAAGGCTATTCGGAGATTGTCATCAATTCGGTGATCGAGGACACATAACTCAGGTTAGAGTGGCGTGCCTACGGCACTCGGGCCATAAACGGGTCATGTTCCCCGCAGTGAACGGCGGGCTAACCTGTGGCACGCCCTACGGCGCGCGGAGACTTGTTTTGCCACATGTTGTGAGTCGAAGGACGCAAGGTTCCGGGATCTGGATCATTCTGTCAGCATGGACACGTCGAACCTCTACCAGAATCCAGCACTCATCTGGAGCCTTAGGCGCCACACAAGGGTGCCCCGCCGTTCACGGTGGGGAACAAGACTGAGTGCCGTAGGCACGACAGGTCTTCCTACGATTCACGTGTTCCTAGCTCGTCACCGTGACCCGCGCCACCATCCGGTGCTTTTCGCCAGGCGCAAGCTCCACCGCATACTCCCCTACATTCGTCACCTCAATACACAGCATCGACTTCCACTGATCCTGCCCCAGGTCCTTCAATGCCGCGGCTTTTTCAGGAAATGGATTCCAGATCACGGTGGTCCGGGAATTTTCTTTTGTGACCACAGTCTTACGATGTAGGACACCGTCGACCATCCGCAGCGGCTTCTCGGTATCGAGGTATACGCGGTCGGTTTCGGCCTTGATCAGCACGTCGCCGCTCTGCGTCTTTTCGCGAAACGAGTCGGTTTTGTCGAGATACTGCGTATGATCGAGACCGGAGATGCTGGTTTTGGTGGCATCTCCCACTTTGTAGTACGCATGCAGCGCTTCTTCGAAACGCAAGGGCGCGGTGCCCGTGTTGGTCACCACCAACTCCAGCACCAGCTCCCGCCCGAAGGTCGCGCGATGCAGCAGTCGAAATTCCGAGGGCCACCATTTCTGGGTGCTCTTGGAGCTGTCGGTGAACATGGTGACCGAAACTCCGTCATCATTCTGCTCGATGGAATCGAGATGCCACGACTTCGTGCGCACAAAACCATGAGCCGGCGCTTTTGGGTCGTCGGCTTTGTTGCCGAACCAGGGAAAGCAGATCGGCACACCGCCGCGGATGGCAGCGCCGTCCTGCCATAGCGAGCGCGGGCTGAGGTACAAAACTTCCTGCGTACCCGCCGGTTTCCACGACGTGACATGCGCGCCATGCAAATACATTTCGCCCGAGGCTGAGGGCGTCGCGATCCGCACCTTTGGCAGTCCGCCCTTTCCCTCGACGACGGTGGCCGCATTAGTTATTCCAAAGCGGCGATTGAGTTCATCCGCAGAAGTTGGCATTGCAATATTCTCTCTTACAAAAAGCGAAGGTCACGATTCGGG
Source organism: uncultured Acidobacteriaceae bacterium (assembly GCA_963780495.1). Classification (GTDB taxonomy): domain Bacteria; phylum Acidobacteriota; class Terriglobia; order Terriglobales; family Acidobacteriaceae; genus Bog-257. The sequence continues at coordinate 3,393 of CAWACF010000003.1, read as the reverse complement.
AGCGTCACACGGCACGCATCGTTGACGGACCCCTATAGTCGCAGGTCCCGGCCGAGGTAGCGGTCCTTCGACTCTGGTGCGCAAAAGAAGCGCACCTCCGCTCAGGATGACACCCGAGTTTAAGACCAGACGTCGATATCCTGCGATGGGTAGGCGCTAACCAACGCAACCTATAGCCGGAATTATGAATCCCTGATAAATTCCGCAAACTCGTTGTATAGTGTCGCAATACTCTGATTCACTGCCGCCGTCCATTTCCACGGCAGCAGCAGCTCTGACTGCAACTTTTACCAGTTGAAGGCATCTTGCCTGACTGATAGATTTCCATCCTGCCATTTTGAGGTGATGCAATGAAAGCGACGCAATTATTGCACGATCGCGGCCAGAGTCTCTGGCTGGATAACATTACTCGCGACCTGCTCGACAAAGGCACGCTGAAGAGTTATATCGATGAGCTCTCGGTATCCGGGCTTACGTCGAACCCAACCATTTTCGACCAGGCGATCAAGAAAAGCGTTACCTACGATCCTGCGATCAACCAGCTGCTGATCGAAGGCAAGGCCGGTGAGGAGCTCTTCTTCGAGCTGGCGCTCGACGATTTGAAGCGCGCCGCCGATCTGTTCCGCCCGGTCTATGACCAGACCAAGGGCGTCGACGGCTGGGTTTCGCTGGAGGTTTCTCCGCTGCTGGCCTACGACACGGCGAGCACCTTGGCTGCCGCGAAAGATCTGCACGCCCGCGCGGCGCGGCCCAACCTGTTTATCAAGATTCCCGGCACCACCGAAGGCTTGCCCGCGATTGAAGAAGCTATCTTCGCCGGCGTCTCCGTCAATGTGACACTCCTGTTCTCACGCGAGCAATATCTCGCGGCTGCTGAAGCGTATCTGCGCGGCATTGAGCGCCGCATCGCCGCAGGCCTGCCGACCAATGTTGAATCGGTGGCGTCGGTTTTCATCAGCCGCTGGGACGTTGCAGCCGCCAAGATGGTTCCCGAAGCGCTCCATAATAAACTCGGCATCGCGATCGCAGGACGCACTTACAAAGCGTACGTTGATCTGCTGGCCACGCCGCGCTGGCAGGCGATCAAGAAGTCCGGCTACAATCCCCAGCGTCTTTTGTGGGCCAGCACCGGAACGAAAGACCCGAAGGCTCCCGACATCATGTACATCAAAGCGCTGGCCGCTCCCAACACGGTGAACACGATGCCCGAGGCGACGCTGAAGGCGTTCGCCGATCACGGCGAAATCGGCGACCTGATGGCGACGGACGGCGGCGACTGTGAAGCGGTGCTGGCGGAGTTCAAGAAAGCCGGCGTCGATGTCGATGCGCTGGGCGCGCAACTGCAGAAGGAAGGCGCAAAATCCTTCGTGGATTCCTGGACCGAGTTGTTGAAAGTCATCGAGTCGAAGAGCGCAGTCGTCGCGCAGGGAGCGAAGTAAAACAATTCACCACGGAGGCACGGAGAACACAGAGGTTTGAGAATAAGGGCGATTTTCTCCGTGCGCTCCGTGCCTCTGTGGTGAAAACAATTTTCCATCAAGTTCTAACTACAGGAGCGAGCGATGCAACTCGGAATGGTTGGTCTGGGACGTATGGGCGCGAACATGGTTCGCCGCCTCATGAAGGCGGGACACGAGTGCGTGGTCTACGACGTATTCCCCAAATCGGTTGAAGAACTGGTGAAGGAGACGGCGGTCGGCTCATCTTCGCTGCAGGACTTCTGCAGCAAGCTCACCAAGCCGCGCGCCATCTGGCTGATGGTGCCCGCAGCCGCGGTGGACGAGACCATCGCCGGCATCGTGCCTCATCTGGAGAAGGACGACATCCTCATCGACGGCGGTAACTCTTATTACATCGACGATATTCGCCGCGCCAAAGAGCTTGCGAAGAAAAACATTCACTATGTCGATGTCGGCACCAGCGGCGGGGTCTGGGGGCTGGAGCGCGGCTACTGCATGATGATCGGCGGCGAGCAGGCGCAGGTACAACACCTCGATCCCATCTTCAAGACGCTGGCCCCGGGACGCGGCAACATCGACCGCACGCCCGGCCGCGAGAAGGCCGGCGGCACCTCGGAAGAAGGCTACCTGCACTGCGGCCCCAACGGCGGCGGGCACTTCGTCAAGATGGTGCACAACGGCATCGAGTACGGCATCATGGCCGCATACGCCGAAGGGCTGAACGTGATTAAGTCCGCCAACATCGGCAAGCACAAGGAAGCGATAGACGCCGAGACTACGCCTTTGCGCGATCCCGAGCACTACATGTACGACTTCAACCTCGCCGATGTGACCGAAGTCTGGCGGCGTGGCAGTGTCATTGCCTCGTGGCTGCTGGACCTGACGGCGACCGCATTGATGGGCGATCCACAGCTGGCGAAGTTTGCCGGCCGCGTTTCGGATTCGGGCGAAGGCCGATGGACGATCAAAGCCGGCATCGACGAAGGCGTGCCTACATCCGTGCTCACCACCGCGCTGTACGAGCGCTTCAGCTCGCGCGGCCAGGCTGACTTCGCGGACAAACTTCTATCGGCCATGCGGTATGAGTTCGGCGGACATTTGGAGAAAGCTGCAGGGAAATAGACGGCATGTGTTGAAGGCGCACCTTTCAGGTGCGCCGCCGCTTTCTACAAGGTTGTTATCCTGAGCGCAGCAGCGCTGCTTTTGCGCCGCGGAGTCGAAGGACCTGCTTTCCGCCGTTAGAAGCCGCTTTACGATTGAGGAAGGTGACGCTACAAGGCTGAAGTCCCAACCCATGAAGATTTCTTGCGATGCGACGAACAGCAGGTCCCTCCACTGCGCGATCCGCCGACCCGCAAAAGCAGCGGGTCGGAAAAAGCTAGCGAACCATTCAGGTCGGGATGACAATTCGTAGCGTTGGCGAATTCCCAGGAGACACGATGAACGTTGAAATCTACCCGGATGCCGCTTCGCTGGCCAAGCGCGCGGCAGGGGTCATCGCCGAGGATGCGCGCGCTCTTGCAGTCGCTGCGCGTGGACGCTTCGTCATGGCTGTCACCCACGGCAAGAGTCCCTGGGTCATGCTGGCCGACCTCGCGGACGAAGAGTGTCCCTGGGCCAACGTCCACGTCTTCCAGATCGACGAGCGCATTGCGCCCGCGGGCGATCCCGACCGCAACTACGTTCATCTGCGCGACAGCCTGCTGCAGCACGTGCCCATTCCTCCGGAACAGATTTTCGCCATGCCGGTAGAGGTGCCGGATTCCGAAGCGGCAGCGCAGAAATATGCGCACACGCTCGAGTCCGTTGCCGGGAAGCCGCCGGTGCTTGATCTCGCCGCACACCTTGGCCTCGGCCCCGATGGCCACACCGCGTCGCTCATCCCCGGCGATCCCGTGCTGAACGTCACTGACCGCGACATCGCCGTCACCGG
>CAWACF010000002.1:0-125944 GCA_963780495.1 uncultured Acidobacteriaceae bacterium | reverse complement strand
GGACGAGAAAGTCCTAGTCGCCTTGGGAATTCGCCAGCCTCGACAACCCAGCTGGTGATTGTCATGCCATCGCCGCAGGTGCTTCCCGTTGCGACCTTGCAATTCAAGGTCCCGGTTGAGCCGAAGTCGTCGAAATCGACCTGTGCTTCGATGGCAGGGTCCGATGTGCAGCTTGCAATTTCAGCCGTTGTCACGGTTTTTGGTGTTGTCCCAGCAGGTGCCTGGCACACGGAAAACTGCCGCCACACGGTCGCGTGGTCGTTTTGCTCGATGAACCGGTGCAAATGACCATCACCGTGTTGGCATTGATCACGGGGAATGCGGGGGTGGTCGATGTCCCGACGCTGCCACAGACCGTGCCAGTTGATCCGCTGAAGGATGTCGCCTGGTAGCGGACGGTCTGCACCGCGGTTTCAAGGGCACTGTCCATCGCATATTGAGCTCCACGACCAGCGGTCAGCACGGTTGATGCCCGAAGGTCGGTTCCCGTCAGCGAAACGAGCGATGCAGCGATCAGTCCCACAACGGTGAGAAAAAGGATGGCCAGGATGAGTACGGCACCCGATTCCTTGTTTTCGTTTTCAGATTCCGACATTTGCGTACCCCTGGTTGAAGGCGGGATTTCGAACGACGATCGTCATTGATTCCTGGACGTTGCTTGGACCAGTTGCGGTGAGGGTGAGGCGCTGAAGCCCGGTGGCGTCATAGTTGGTCCCAGTCGTCGGGCATCCATTGGTGTCGAATGCCAAGGTCGAGTTGTTCCAAGGAGCTACCGCAGTGATCGAAACCGAATACTTGGCTGGCACCGTGAAGGTGCTGCTCTGCTGATAGTGGCTTTGATACCAACTCAGGACATAATTCTGTACGCCGGTAGCCGGAGTCGGGCAGTCGACGAAGGTGTCTGAAGGACTCTGCTCGATTTGGTATTTGAGTGACTCCGCGTAGTCACCGAGGAGGGTATTGGCCACCGCAACGCTGCGGTGCTCTGCCGAGCCCGAAAGCGAGGTTTCGGTCATCGCGAGGATTGCTACGCCACTCACCGACAAGATGACGGTGGCAAGCAGGACCTCGATCAAGGTCGAGCCGGTCTCGTTGGTCGACTTGGTCACTGGTTTTGATCGACGGAGCTTCATCCGACATTCACCGTCGCAGCTGATCCGGTAAGGCTTAGTGCACCGACCACCAGTCCCTTGACGGCGATCGAGTCTGACGAACCTTTCAACATGAGGTCCGACTTTGGTGCGTAGATGACTCCGCCGTAGCTCGTCGTCGCATTGCCGCTTCCGGTGATGGTCATGCTCGAGTCATCGGCCCGATCTTGGTAGTAGAGGATGCCGGCGTAGGTGCCCGTCGTCATCGGGGAGAGGTTGACCGTCAGCCAGCTCCGGTGAATTCCAACTGGGAGGTGTTCATCCCGAGCTGATCCTTCCCATTCGGATCTCCGACGTAGAAGAAGACGCCACCGGTTCCGCTCGTGAGTTTGGCGCTCGATCCTGTGACGGCGATTCCTCCACCGAACATGTAGCTACCGGTTCCGAAGTTGACGGTCTCTGACGACCCGGACACCGTGAGCGGGGTACATCCCTCGAACAGGTAGTTCCCGGGTTGGAAGTTGATCGTCTGACCAGCTCCCGAGAAGGTACGACCGGATGAATAGACGCCCGGTGTGCAGGTCCAGGTGGAACCAGATTGTGTGCAGGTGCCACTGCCACTCGGGACAGAAGGTGCCGAGAGTGACGCATAAGGATCGGCTGCCGCTGAAGGCATCGAAATCGGAGACGTCACGGTAATTGCGCTTCCCGTTTCGGTAACCCACTTGCTCGGGCAAGCACCACCGGTTGGTTGGGTTGTGCTGCACGAATTGATCTTGAGTGAACCAGTCGCTGAGATGGCATCGCTGGACCCGTTCAGCACTACCGATCCCGAGGAAGTGGAGTTCACGAGAATCGATCCATTTGCCTTGACGACATTGGCCGATCCAGTGGTCGACAGCACGTTTGTACCGGAGTTCAAGAGTTCAAGGACACCGGGACTGGTTGGCGGCGTTGGAATGGTTGTCGTCGTAACCGGAATGGTTGTCGTGGTGACCGGAACCGTCGTCGTGGTGACAGGAATGGTTGTTGTGGTCGTTGATGTCGTTGTGGTCGTGGGGCTACCACCCGGTGACTGATTACCGGACGATGGCGTCCAAAATAGGGATGGCAGCGAGTTGGTAGTTGAGCTCGCTCGTGGGGGTGCTGACGGGAAGCGAGATGCTCGAGATTCCGGCCGAGCTAATCCATGGGGACGTCAGGGTCTGGCAGCTTGGCGAGCAAGCAACAGCGATCGGGCTCTGTCCAACAGCGACGTTGCGAGCCACCACCGTTTGGTTTTGCTCTGCGCCTGCTGAACACAGTCAGCGAATGATCTCAAGGACGTTGGTCGATGAGGTTGCGGTCCAATAAGACGCAATGGTGCTTCCGTCCCACTCCATTGCACCAAGGAATGACTGCTCGTTCGAAGGCACACAAGCAGAAGACCAAACGCCTGGCGAAGTCGTCGGTTGCGTCGCTGCTACCTGCAGTGCGCTTTGGACGTCACGGTTGAAATCGGTGGACGCAGGGCGTCGGCTGAGTCGCCGAGTCGGGTGGAAACTTCCGTCTGGGTCGTGAATGAGGTGACGGTCGCCATGACAATCCCGCCAACAATGATGGGAAGCACGGACGGAGGACGATGACGAGCTCGATCAGGGTCATGCCCCGCTCGTTGTCGGCTGAACGCCGACGGGCTTGTGCTGCTGTGGAAGCAAAACGCTTCCAAGAGTTGATAGTCATTTCACACCTTCACTTGGCTGTAAATGCCGTACATAGCTGAGATCAGGGCGAGCGCCACAAATCCGACGATGAAACCAACGAACAAGATGACAACGGGCTCGAACAGGCTCGTGAAGCGCTTGATTCGGTAGTCGAGCTCTCGGTCGTAGTAACTGGCAGCAACTTCGAGCTGCTATAGACTCCGTGCCAGTTGCTCACGATGCGAAAGATCTGCTGCACCGGACCCTTGAACAGTCCAGTCTCAGCAAGTGGTCCTGCTATTCCTTGGCCCTCGAGCATTTTGTCTCGAATAAAGCCGAGGCCTCGGCGGTAGACGGCATTGTTGGTTGATGTGCTTGAGACGTTGATGGCCTCTGGGAGTGAGACGCCTGCTCGGAGCATCGAAGAAAGGATTCGGCAGACCCGCTCCAAAATTGCATGCTCAACGAGATCACCGATGATGGGCAGTTTGAGGATGATCGCATCGATTCGGGCCCTTCCCGTTGGGGAGTGCAACGTGAGCGCCAACAAAGCAGCCAATGCGGCTGCCCCGCCGATGAGGAGCATCCACGTGGATGACAGGAACGAACATGCTCCGATCAACATTCGGGTCGGAAGTGGGAGCTTTGCATTGAGGGAAGCAAAGAATGTCTGGAAACGAGGCAACACGAAGGTTGCCATAACGATGATCGTTCCGATCGCAGCCAACAGGACGATGGCGGGATAGACGAGGGCGCTGGTGAGACGACTGCGAGCATCGCAGTCCCGGTCGATGTATTGCGCAATTCGTGCGAGCACGACATCGAGGTTTCCGGTGAGTTCGGCCGATTGCAGCATGCCGAGGTGAAATGGCTGGAAGGCCTCGGGATGTGCAGCCGCCGCTGAGGCAAAGGTGGCGCCGGCTCGCAGGGATTCGGCCATCTCGGTGACGACCTTCTTCAATTCCTTCTGCGAGGTTTCGGTGGCGATGAGTTCGAGACCGTCAATGATTGGCATGCCAGCTTTGACAAAGACGCCAAGTTGGCGGCAGAAGTGCATGAGGTCTTTTCGTGGCACGCGCTTTTTCGTGATCTCGAACTGCAAGATGGACCGCTTCTCGGACACTTCGATTGGCCGGAAGCCGTTGTCGATCAGCGAGAGGCGAACAGCACCTGCTGATTCGCCAATCTCGACACCCGTTTGGGTGACCCCGAGTGGTGACATCGCGAGGTAGTTGAACTTCGTCATCGGGTTCCTTTTCATATCGAGTAGATGTTTCGCATAACTTCGGCAGCGGTCGTAACACCGTTCGCGACGAGCTCGAGACCTTCTTGGAGGAGGCTCCGCATCCTTGGCGTTCGGCGAGTCGTCGAATTTCGTCTTGGGTGGCCCAACCAACGACCAGGCGCTTGATTTCTGGCGTGATTTGCAAGAGCTCGTAGACACCGACGCGGTCCCGAAAGCCCGTTTGGCCCGCAGAAGTCGCACCCGACGCCGTGGAAAAAGACATCTCGTTCCGGTCCACCGTTCTCTTGATAGAAGGTGCGCTCGGCCGGGGTGGGCTCGTATTGGGTTTTGCAAGATGGGCAGATCTGGCGGACGAGGCGTTGACCAACCACGCCGACGACCGAAGAAGCAACGAGGAACGATTCGACGCCCATGTCGAGGAACCGGTGAAGCGCTGAAACGGCATCGGTGGCGTGGACCGAAGAGAGAACAAAGTGTCCGGTCAATGCAGACTGAACGGCAATCCGAGCGGTCTCGACATCTCGACCCCAACTAGAGGCCTTTGTGTCAGGTAGTGCGGTTCAGTTGAGACGTTTCGTGGAAGCGGCGACCCCCTGCCGGGGGCACCCCGCCGCGAGACAGGTATGGATGTGGCACGTATGGTGATGAGGCTGGGCCAGCGTACCTGATCGTCCTTGACACTCGATGCGGCCGGGGACCCGTTTACGGGCGGCCGCCAGCCGGGACCAACGGACTATTCCACGCATAAGTTCCGACCGTTTTTTGCAGACGACGACGCCGAAGCTGGGGGTTTCAGACCTCAACGCATAACTTCCGACCAGGGAAATTAAGGTTGCGGCGGGCGACCCTTGGTAGGGATCGCCTCGACAGGCTGTTGCTGCTGCACTATCGGGGAGTAGTGCCTCTAGTTGGGGGGATCGTCGGGATTCAGGTTTCCATTTCGAGAGACCGGGAGGGGGACCGCGGTACGCTGCGGCTCCCCGGTCGGGCCATGTCGGTGCCAAGGTCAGGATCGCGCAGGTGGCGCCGGAGCGCCAGATGCCATGAGTATACTGTCCGATGGTGACCGGGGAGGCAAGACAAAGGCCCGCAGCGTTATGCACCCGCTACGGGCCTTGGCCAGTGGGCCGTGATGTAGGAGACAGTGGCTGGCTCAGCCGCTGTCGCGATCATCATCGCGCCGGGCGAGCCAAAATGCAAGAGTCGCTGGACAGCAAGATCCCGAAAGGACAATGTACCTTCGGAACCTTTGGTAGCCGACTCGATTCTGCGACAGTTGAACCATGACACCCGCTAATCGTCCCTGCCGCACTTATCCCTCGTTCCCCGACGACCTCGAACCTCTCCTCACCATCTCCCAGGTCGCCCACATCTTTTCGGTCAGCGTTGCTACAGTCAGAGCGTGGATACTCTATCGCCGCATCGAGTTCATCAAGATCGGAAACTCGATCCGCTTCCAGCCTTCCACGATCCGTGAGATGATTTCATCTGGAGTTCAACCCACGGTGGCCTCATGCAGATCAGTAAGCGCGGCGACGTCTATTGGTATCGGTTCCGGTACGAGAACAAGCAAATCTTCCGCAGCACGAAAAGCCGCAACCGCAAGTTAGCTGCTGAACTCGCGACCGCAGCCTACCATCGAATGTTGAAAGTCGAAGCCGGTCTCGAAGCTCCCGAGGCCGAGCGCATAACGCTCAGCCAGTTCGAGAAGACCTTCCTGACGTGGGTCGCCCAGACCCACGAAGACCAGCCCACTACGGTAGAGTTCTACCGCGTGTGCTTCTCTCGCCTGCTGACGTTCCCTGATCTCGCCGACTGCCCACTGATTAAGATCGACGCTGCTCTGGTCGAGCGGTTCAAGCAGCACATGCTGCTGTGGAAGCCTGACAAAGGCAAGGCCGTCGGCAAGACGACGATAAATCGTTACCTTGCCACGCTGCGGAAAGCCATGCACCACGCCTGCGATACATTGGGACTCATCCCGAAAGTGCCGAAGATCAAACTCTTCCCTAAGAGCAAAAGTTGTGAGCGCCAGAGGGAGTTCATCTTCACCGATGACGAGTACCAACGGTGGCTCGATGAGTCACCGGAGGAGCTACGTGATGCTTCGATCCTGGCACGTAACTGTGGGATCTGCGAGGGGGAGTTGCTTGCGCTTCAGCGCGACTGCGTGAAGTTGCTGGAGGAACCGAACGGTGATCTGTGGGGATACATTGACGTCAAGCGCGGCCTGAAGCGCGAAGCCCGTCGCCGCAAGCTGAACATCAACCCGACGATGCGGGAAGTCCTATTGCGCCAGATGGCGCGGTCGAAGTGCTCCCACGTATTCGCTGCGATCGACAACCCGAAGCAGCCGCTCAGTCACTACACACTCAGCGGCCAGTCCCGTGATATGAAACGCAAGGTGAGCTTCGATCGAGACGCAGGGTTGCACACCCTTCGCCATACCTATCTAACCGAGATGGGAAAGATTACGGACGTGTTCACGCTGATGCGGATTGCGGGCCATTCCAACATCACGACGACGCAGCGGTACGTTCACCCCGAAGCTGCCGCGATGAGCACCGCAGCACAAGCGCAGTGGGATATGACGAAAAGGAAAGAAGTGGTAGCAAAAACGGTAGCAGTAAGCGATGCACCAGAAATGGTGCATGTAAGTAATTGATTATAAATGCGAAAGTGGCGGAATTGGCAGACGCACCAGACTTAGGATCTGGCGGGTAAAACCGTGGGGGTTCGAGTCCCCCCTTTCGCACCAGTCTGTTCTCATTAACAGTCCACGGAATTTCACAATGGTGAGGCCGGAATTAGCTCGGCGCCGCGAGCCTTATTTAGTCCTGAAAAAAACTGGCCTTAAACTGCTCGTGTCGATGTCGCGCCTGTTCCAGCAGCAGTTGAAATTCGGCTTCACCGTGTAAGCTTTGAAGCAGGGGGTCATGCGCCAGGTAGGGATAGCAAAAGAACCCGCCCCCAATGCTATGACGGAGCATGTGAAGTGCCGAGACCTTGTCGCCTAGAACAGCATAAGCTTGAGCCACCTTATACATGCCCTCAGGATCGCTGACGCCGCGTTCTTCGATCTTCTCCTCTGTTTCTCCCAGTAATTTTATTCCGTCCGCGTTTTCACGATGGATGGAATAACTGAATGCCTTTCCCACTGCGGCCGGAAGCAGTGAGCCATTCTTTTCGAAAGCCCGGTCGAAGTCGCGGGCCGCCTGCTCGCGGTTGCTCATGTAGTACTCGCCCAAGCCGCGATAGAAAAGGATGTAGACCGAATCGTTTGCAGGCAAACTCTGCAAGAACTTTTCGTATTCTCCCAGGTATAGGTAACTGTTCATGGCGGAGCTGCTGATCTTGACTTCCGGATTGTTGGCGCGCGCCCGTTCGCATTCCAGCACCGATTCCTGCAGCATGCCCGCGAAACGATAAGCGTAGCCGAGTTCCCAGTGGGCTTCAGCGTTGTTGGGGTTTTCCTGCAAAACCGCCCGCAACATTGGGACGGCCTGTTCCACTCGACCACTATCCGTTAACAGGTTAGCCATGTAGATGCGGGCTTCGGCCAGTGAAGGGTTCAGCGCGATCGCCTTCTCGTAAGCGGCCTGTGCTTTTCCGTACTGCTCCTGTCCACCAAACAGCAACGAGGCGCTGGTGGTGTAGGCGCGCCCAAGTTGCGCCCACGCAGGCGCGTAATTCGGTTCCAGACTGGTGGCTTTCTCCAGCATCTGGATGGCTTCTGAAAATTCGTTCAAGGAGTACAGATCGATGCCGCGAAGATAGTCTTCATACGCTGCGGTGCTGATGGGCTTTTCGGGTTTGAGATTGGCGGCCTCGGCAGGCGACAGGTTCAGCTCCAGCTGGTTGATGATTTGCTGAGCTACTCGGTCCTGAACCGTCAATAGCTTGTCATACTTCAAGCCGAAGGCTTCGCGCCAGATAATCTTGTCGGCTTTCACGTCGATCAGTTGAGTGGTTATTCTCAGGTCGTCGCCATCTCGAATGAAGGTACCGGTAAGCAAGGTGTCAACCTTCAAATCCTCCGCAACCATCTTGGGATCGACCACCCGATCGCGATACTTATCGATGGAATACGATGGGCGTACTGTGAGCGAGTTGACATAGTCCAACTTAGTAATGATCTCATCGGCCAGCGAGAAGCCGAGAAAGTCTGTCTGCGGATCTCCATTCAAATTGCGAAAAGGAAGTATGGCCAGGCTTCGCGGTCCCTTGGACAAATGTTCCTGCTGATATTTCTTCAGTCCGAAGTACCCGACCACGGCGACGAGAACCAGCAAGAGGAGCGAGCGCCACAACCACGATGATCCGCTAGAGGACTGAGTAACCGGCGCGTAGGGCGCCGGAGCCGGTGTCGGAGTTAGCCCCGGCCTCGACTGGGGTGCCGGAGATTCTTGCAATTTGGCCTGGAAGGCCATTTCCCGACTGAAGTTCTGTAGATCCGTCAGCAGTTCCTGGGCTGATTGATATCGGCGGGCACGGTCCTTGCATAGTGACTTCGCAATGATGCGCTCCACTTCCGGCGGCGTGTCGGGCGCGAACTTCCTGGGGGGTGCCGGCTCGTCCTTGAGGATGCCGGCAATGACATCGCTGGTAGTCGACCCGTCGAAAGCCACGGCTCCGGTGATCATTTCGTAAAGAACCGAGCCCAGGCTGAACAGGTCGCTGCGAGCATCGACGTGCAAGCCGCGCGCCTGCTCCGGAGACATATATCTCGGAGTGCCGTGCACGACTCCAGCTTCCGTAGTCTGCACAGCCACAACGGCTGTGGTTGCGCGCCGCGCTACCGCCCCCACTCGGCCTACTTCCAGTTTGGCAATTCCGAAATCCAATACTTTGACGATGCCGTCGTTGCGAACAATCACGTTTTCCGGCTTGATGTCGCGATGCACAATGCCCGACGCATGCGCGGCGGCGAGAGCACCGACAATCTGGATGGCGATGTCGATAGCCTCCTTCAACTCCAGACCGTGCTTACCGATTTTTTGGCGCAGTGTGGCTCCGTCCACGAATTCAGAGGCGATGAAGTTGAGCCCGTCCGCCTGTCCGAATTCGTAGATGGTGAGAATGCTGGGATGATTCAGCGCCGAAGCCGCCAGGGCTTCCTGCTCGAAGCGGAGCAAGCCGCGTGGATCGGTGATCAGATCTGGCAGCAGAAGCTTGAGCGCAACCTTGCGTCGCAGCCGGGTGTCCTCGGCGAGATAAACTTCGCCCATGCCTCCGCCGCCCAGCAAGGAAACAACTTTGTAATGGGCAAGTAATGTGCCTGGAGCGATCGTGACTCTGCCATACACTGGTCCGAAATTAGTTGTGACGTTGTCAGGGCCGTTCTCGGCCTTCATGCTGTGCGCCACCTCGGACACCGCCTGCGGCAGAAAATCGATCGACTCTTCGGCGGACAGCAGCAGCGATTGCACTTCCTTTAGCAGCTCCGAATCCGAGCCGCAGGCCTCGCGGAGAAAGGCGACGCGGTCTGTCGGCGCGAGATCGAGCGCCTCGTGAAACAGTTCTTCCGTCCGTCGCCAGCGCTCGGCAGTGTCCATACCGGTCTCTATGACTGGCTCTGCGCCAGCTCGCGATGCAGCCAGGCTTTGGCTAGTTTGAGTTCGCGGTGAACGGTGGCGGGAGAGATGTCGAGTGCAGCGGCAGCTTCGTCATAGGTCATGCCGCCGAAGAAGAGCAACTGAATGATCTCGCTCTTGCGAGCGTCGATGACAGCCAGGCGCTGCAAGGCCTCGTCTAATTCCAGAACGGTCGAGGCAGCTTCCGGGCCAACAATGACGGCCTCGTCCAGCGGGATCATCGCTTCCCCACTCCCACGTTTTTGCCGCCCGCGCTGGCGAGCATACTCCACCAGGATGCGGCGCACTACACGCGCCGCCACGGCATAGAAGTGCGCTCGGTCCTGCCACCCGATATCGGCGTCCAACAACTGCAGGTAAGCTTCGTTCACCAGGGCCGTAGCGCGCAGGGTGTGGCCCGGTCGCTCGGACCGCAGGCATCTCGCCGCCAAACGCCGGAGTTCGTCGTAGACGATCGGCATCAACTGGTCGAGAGCCTCATTGTTTCCGCTCCGCCACAACTGGAGCAGCCTCGTCACATCCTCCCGATCGGGCGACATCGCGGTTCCTTGACTAGCACCGTTCGTTGAGGCCTTGGCTCAGGAGCTTTCCTCCCAGGAATGTGGGAGAACTCCCCCTGAACTAAGACGATAGAGCCTGAATTTACGGGATGGGCAGGATAGCGGTCATTGCGCCATCTTACTGCGCAGGATTATACCCCAAAAGCGCCGCGTCATCGCTGCACCTTCGTACTCCTGTAATCCCGGCAAAAAAGTTTTTGAAAACGTGAGGGGATTTGTCTGCGAATAACACATATCAGGGTGTAGGCGATTGCGGCTCTTGCAGGATCGCAGCACCTGAAGCTTAAGAGCGGCCATCGCCACCTGGACCAAGACTTTGCAACCATCGCTGCGAAACCAACACGAAAGAGGAGAAATCACCATGAAACGCTTGCATTTACTTTTCGCGTTAGCCATCGCCCTGGTCGTGAGCACGTCAGCGTGGGCGCAAAGCTATAGCTTCACTACCGTCAACGATCCCTCCGGTGCCAGCGCACCCTTTACCCAGTTGCTGGGGATCAACAACAGCATGGTCGTTGCCGGCTACCAGAACTTCATCAACAACAAGGGATTCGTCCTGACCTTGCCCGGGACCTTCACCCCTGAGAACTATCCGAACTCGACCATGACTCAGGTCATCGGCATCAATAACAGCGTTACGACGTCCGGCTTCTATGTCGACACCAACTCGGTCACCCACGGGTTTTACCACACCTCGAACGGCACTTTCACCAATGTGGATTTCCCCGGCACGCCGTTCAACCAGCTGTTGAGCCAGAACGACCATCAGCAGGCCGCAGGCTATTACAGCCTGAGTTCCAACAACAGCACGCCCGACTTCCCTTACGTGTATGACGAAGTGGGAGGTATCTTTGAAGTAATCACGATTCCAGGCGCCGTCGGCGGAGCACAGGCGACCGGCATCAACAATTCTGGAGAGGTCTGCGGGTTCTTCATCGATACCAACCAGGTGAACCACGGCTGGTTGCTCAATGCCGGAGTCTTCCTGCAGCTCGACTACCCCAACAGCACCTCCACGCAGGCCTTGGGAGTGAACAACAACGGGCAAGTGGTTGGCTCCTACATGGATGCCGGCGGCCTGACCCATGGCTTCCTGTACACGGTCAGCAGTGGTCAGTACGTCAACATCGACGACCCCAGTGGCGTGGGTACCACGGTAGTTAACGGCATCAACGACGCAGGCGCTATCGTCGGCTTCTTCGGTACCCCGCCGGTCAACAGCGGTTTCGTAGGCACGCCGCGGTAACTCCGAAAAAACATCCACCCTAAACCCTAACGGCGATTGGCGCTCCCCAATCGCCCTTTACTTTTTGATGGGGTTGAAACACGCCGGACTGCGGTATAAGCGGTTGACGAGCCATACGTGAGCGGGTCCGGGGTCCCCGAAGCCCAAATCTCCAAGCTTCTGGATCGTAAACGCTGGGTTACCTGCAATTTGGCCCTCGAACCACGCAATGCCCGGACTATCCAGAACAATGAAACTATCAAAATCACACTGCGCTTCCGTCGGGTCCAGAATTCTGTCGCGATTGTAACCAGCGAGCTTTGCGTTTCTCATCAACTTACTTTGTACGGTCGCATGCAAGGACTGCGAACGCAGAGCCGATGTCCAATCAAGAACGTAGTAGTAGCCGGGGCCGGAACCGGCGTAGAAATTGAGGGGAACGAACGTATTCGCATCCTCCACGAGGACAGGCAGTTCGCTCCCAAGAGAATGGTTCAACCAGTGGAATGTGATGTCTTTCTCGGCGGACAAGCTCGTACAGATTGGCCACGCGATGGCCCCCAACGTCGTAATGGTGAAAGCCAATTTCCAGATGGTACCGCCCCTTGAAAGTTCAAGCTGTTGCATTGTGAAATCCAGAAGCCATACCAAGAGCGCTGTTTCACCGAGAAGACTGGGCAGGAAGTAGCGATCGACAAATGGGCAGGAACTAACACATGCTGCCGCGGCAAGAGCAACCGGCACAAGCAGCCACGCTACCGCCTGTATCAGTACGACCCCAGGCGCGGGACCGTAAAATTCCCGTTGACTTCGTTTGCAGATCAGCAATATGTCAATGCAGACCAGCAATCCAATCCAAAACCCTAATGACAGTGCACCAACAAATTTGCTCAGAATTGCGACGGTGGGACGTGGAGACCAGTTGTGCGGCCGACCGAGATCAAGAATTTTGAGGATCGGCCCGATCCATATGAGAAGCACCGCCCACGATGAAAGCAGGGTCGCATATAACCCCCACCTCAAGTTCCTACCGCGATAGTCAGTGAAGACCAATGCCAGGATGCTTGCTCCGCTATAGAAAACGCCGAAAAGATGGGATAGCAATAGCGCAGCGTGGGCGACCAAGGCATAAATCACCAGTTTTTGCCCGTGCTGTCCCTGACTCAGCCGGTTGCCAAGCGCGAAAACTAAAGCGGCGCACAAAAAGAAGAGCCCATAGAAACGAAGCTCCGCATTTTGTTTCAATAACAGGGGAGAAACTAGTACTGTCAGTGAGATTCCCAACGCAACAGCGAGAGGTGAATAGCATCGCCGCAATTCCCGCCACAGGATGAGCATCCCGCCGACAATTAATAGCGACGTGAGCAACCGGAGCGACATTAGCGCGGTTCCAAAGATTCCGGCCCAAATGTGAGCGAGTAAGTAGTAAAGCGGCATGCCGCCATCCACGCCATTCGCCAGTGCATGAACGATGTGACGAGCACTTGGATCTGCGACAACTTGCAACGTGTAACCTTCATCGACCCACAGCTCCTTCTTAGGAGACAGCAGCACACATGACAACAGCAGTGAGGCACTCGCTAGAACCGGCACTGTTTTATCGAGCAAGTCAACCCATGTCAGAGCTATCGGGGCTGCGGTGTCGATTGTCTCTGTAGCCGTCGTGGCGGGAAAGTCATGGGTGTTCAAGTCTGCAGCTCACTGTCAGGGATGGTTGGGCGACTGAGTAGTGTCTCGTCTAGTCAATGGCGCACGCTGTGATGTTGGTCACATCAACCCTCTGCAAGACAATAAAGATGCGTTTTCGCTATTACCTCACAACAGAACAATGGCAGGCTGTATATTTCTTACGATCCTGATCGCGGCTTAAAGCGGCCGTTTATGCTGTGACAAACCGGCTACGATGACCGACAGGCGTTGATCTTGTCTTGCAGTCATTGCGTATCCAGACGGATCAGCTTGGGAGCTTATCCATGAAAGTTTCGCTGCGCGCAGGACATTGCTTTCTTGCGCTGCTGTTTTTCGCGTCGGGCCCGATCGTAAAGGCCCAGGTTGATCAGTACACTCCGCTGATCGTGTCGCCATTGACCCCGAGTACTCAGGCGTTCCTGGGCACGGACGGCAAGATGCATCTGGTCTACGAGTTGGTCCTGACCAACGCCAGTCCGACGGCATCGAAGTTGCAAAAAGTTGAGGCCGTTGATGCGGCAGATACTTCGCATGTGCTCGCCAGTTGGGAAGGTAAAACGCTCCTGACCGATTTACGTACCACCGCTAATACGCAGCCGGACAGCCCGGTGATCGCATTCAACGAAACGCGGCTGCTGCTTCTTCAGATTGCATTGGACAAGGGGGTTCCTATTCCATCCCATCTGGTGCATCGCATGACTTTGACGGGGGCGGGCGCTCCAGCACGAACGCCCGGCTCTCCGGTTGCTCAAACGTACACAGTCGCCAGCTTCGCCGTGGGAACAAGCGTCCCGGTGATCTCGCCGCCGCTCGCCGGAAAGGGCTGGGTGGCAGCCAATGGCTGTTGCGACGCCACGAGCGTTCATCGCGCGACCGGAATGCCGGTAAATGGCGCGCTCCACTTCGCGCAGCGCTTCGCGATCGATTGGATGAAGCTTGATGCCGAGGGACGGCTAGTCCACGGCGATCCGAGCCAGGTTCACAACTACGTCTGCTATGGCGCCGATGTTCTCGCCGTCGCGGATGGCACGGTGGTGAGCACGCTCAATACGCTGGACGACCAAACACCAGGCTCGCTGCCTGATCCCAAGACCATCAACATCCAAAACGTCGACGGAAATCATGTGGTCCTGGACCTGGGTAACGGCGTTTACGCTTTTTACGCGCACTTGCAAAAGGGTTCCGTCACTCTTTCTACCGGAGATAAAGTCAAACGTGGCCAAGTTCTGGGTAAGCTGGGCAATACCGGAAACACTTCCGCGCCGCACCTGCACTTCCACTTGATGGACGGGCCTTCGGTTCTGGGATCGAACGGTATTCCCTACGTCATCGATTCCTTCGACTACGACGGACAGATACCGGCGGACAAATTTGCCGCAGCTCCGGGTATCGGCGGTAACTGGGGCGAGGGCAGACTCGCGGTTCCCGCTCCAAGGCAAGATGAGTTCCCGATGGATTTGGCAATCATTGATTTTGCCGGACGATAAGGCGCGCTGCACCGATTGCGGCGCAGGTTGAGTCCCACATTGCGGTAGCGAGGATTTTTCAAAGACGCGTGGTCACCGGTGGTGTCAAATTAAACTAGAAAAATCCGTCGATCGGTGAGCCGCATTGTGCGGTTCCCCGGGTAAAATTACGCTACTTCACGCTGGTCGGTGACTGAGGATATGACAGCTAATATTCACGTGGCATCGTTTCGCAACGGAGATCACATCTGCCTGTTTTATCGGAACCCCGAAGAGCAGATGGCAACTGCTGCTCCCTTCGTCCAGGTCGGGCTGCTTCGCGGCGAGCGCTGCTTGTGCGTGTTGCCGCAAGAGCGCATGGATGCACTGTTCTCCCGCCTGGATGACGGCGGCATCGATGTCTGCAAGGAAGTGTCGCGCGGCGCGCTGCTAACGGCTACTCCGCAAGAGAGCTACCTGAAAGGCGGCTCTTTCGATCGTCAGCAAATGGTGGCCTTCCTCGACGACGGGATGCGTGAAGCTCTAAAGCTGGGCTTCAGCGGATTTCGTGGTACCGGCGATCTCAGCTGGTGCGTGTCCGACTCGAACACCTGCGGCCAGATGCCGGAATATGAAGCCATGCTCGACCGCTATTATCCGGGCAAGGCGGCTCTGGGAATTTGCATGTACGACGTGAATTGCTTCGATAAGACGCAGCTGCATAGATTGATGGAGTCCCATCGCCTTGCACTCACGACAACGAGCCTTGGCAAGCGCGCCATCCGCATCCGTAATGGCAACGCCTTTGGTGACGTGATCTTCGACTACCAGTCGCCGCGCCTGTTTCATTACACCGTTCAGAAAAATGACGCGAAAGAACTACTGAACGTAGGACAGGAGTTGACCTTGACAGCAGCAATGGACGCGGTCGAGTCAGCGTTGTGCGCCTTAAAGCGAGCCAGGGCTTGATCGATTCCCCGCTCGATTCGTGCACTCCAGACCGATTGCGCCTGAAGCCCGACCCTAACTCCCTGGCGGCAATTCCCCGAGTGCACCAGTTCTTGCCCTTTTCTCCCTCACCGTCTATGTTAAGGATTCGTTACAGACTCATCTGAACTACAAGGCCCCATGCGTTCTCGTATTTTGATCGCGGTCGTTCTGCTGGTCATCAGCGGCTCCTGCCTAGGTTACGCGCAGGCGCGCACTCTGATAACGAATTCGCCTCGCGCTATTACCTTGCCCAGCACCCCCGGACGCACGGTCGTATTAGGGTCTGTGCTGCTGGGGCGGCCACGCTCGTTTTCCATGTTTAACATCCAGGCCGCAGGCACCATCACCCCCGATCCCGACCTCAACGGCGCAGGCTTCCAGTTGCAACTCCTGATTTGCGATCAGCCTGACTGTAGCGGCGATCTTCACTGGTCCATGCGCATTCTTCCAGATGCTGATGCCTCGACTGGAACACAGGTGATGGCGACCGGATCCTTCGGCGTCAGCACGCACAATGTCGACCCTGTTGTCTTGACAGACCTCAAGCCGGAGTCCGCTACCGGCATTCTCTTTCTTGCTGCCGTCTTGCGAGTCATGCACAGCCCCGGAACAGTTCCATTCGACGCAAAGCTCAACCTGCTGCGCGTTGATGTGCTGCCGTAAATAAGGGCCCCCTGCCTGTTGCTGGCTTCTTCTTGAGCTACTGTAGACTCTTGACCATATCGAGGTGCTACGGGGACGCTCATGAAGCTGCTCACCAAGTTCAACCTGATCCTGATTGTGCTATTCGGCGCCTGTGGCCTCGTCATCGCCGACGTTGCCTACAACTTCCTGATTAACAATGCCCGCCGCGAGGTCCTGGAAGAGGCCGAACTGATGATGACCAACGCCAAGTCGGTTCGCGACTACACCGCCGACGAAATAGCGCCGCTCCTCGAACAGAGCTCAAAGCGTGATGGTACATTTCAGCCGGAGACGGTTCCTGCCTTTAGCGCCCTGGCGACCTTCAATCACATTCATGCGCAGTATCCGGATTACGAGTATCACGAGGCCACGCTTAACCCGACGAATCCCGCGCATCACGCTCTGGACTGGGAGGCCGACGTGATCAACTACTTGCGCGACCACCGAGATAAGCAGCAGGTCACGGGTGAGCGAATGTCTACGGCTGGACCCACGCTGTATCTCGCGACGCCAATCGCCGCCGATGCGCCTTGCCTGCAATGCCACAGCACGCCCACCGTTGCGCCCGCGGCGATGATTGCGAAGTACGGACCCCGGCATGGCTTTGGCTGGAAGCAGGGCACCGTCGTTGCGGCGCAGATTGTCTCGGTACCGATGTCGCTGCCGATTCAGATTGCTAACCAGGCATTCCATCGCCTGCTTCTGTACCTGATTGTTGCCATGGTTGCGACCATGATCGCGTTGGATATTGGCGTGTACTACATTGTGATACGGCCGCTAACGCTGGTTTCGGAAGCCGCTGATCGCGTGAGCAAAGGCGAGAAGGACGTGCCGGTTCTGCCGGTGAAGGGTCGCGACGAAATCGCGATGGTGACGGCGTCGTTTAACCGCATGCGAGTCAGCCTGGAGAAGGCATTCAAGCTGTTGCAGTGATCAATGGCGCAGTGCCGCGAGAAATTTGTCGCGGTCAGACTGACTGTCGATCTCGGTGGCAACATCGCGACAGAGCTCGTCCTCCGAATGGCAGCTCGAAGCCTTACGCTTGACCACGATCTCGGCGATGGGACCAATGTAAGTCGCCAGCTCACGCGAGATTCGTTGGACGACAGCGTGGTCAATCGCGGCCCCTGGCGCATTGCTCGACGTCACCACTGTCCCGTCGCTCACCATCGGCCGCAAAGCCTTGATCAGCACCTGCATGTCCGATTTCCAGCGCGCGTGCGTCAGCTCAACGGCATTGCGATAGGCCAGATCGGCGATCTCTTCTGGAAGCTGTTCCGACCGTGGCATCTTCGCGCCGCGCAGCAGCACCGGTACGACGGGTATATCGCGCCGCAGCGCAGCGGCAATCTCCAGCCGCACATAATCGGTCTCCTCGTCGAGCCGATGACTCCCGTGCTCGTCGGCTGCGTGAAGCCACAGCGGACCAACCATAGCCAGCAGGACGCTGCAATTCTGAACGCTGTCATCGATCGCCCGCCGAAAGTCACGTCCGGCGTCGATGCCGACGACGTCCATAAAAACCGCGCTCTTGCCAAACTGCCTGACCAGGTCGTCGAACAGGCGGCCGGACTCGCCTTGCGAGTCGCTGCGTCGATAGCTGATAAAGATGGCGCCCAATATCGGTTACCCAGTAGCCTCTCCAGGCTAGTTCTTGTCCTTCGCACCCTGCTGCTGCACGGAAGCCCATTGCGCGTGTTCCTGGGAGACCAGGGACTCGATTCGCTCGGCCAGCAGGGCATGCGGATCATTCGCACAGGCGTATGGCCCTGCGTGTCCCAGGTAGACATATTTCTCGTGCTTCAACTCTTCGCAAGTGGAGCGGTAGTTGATCCAGTTCTGCTGGTACTGATTGAGATGAAGCATGCCTTCCAGGACGGTGATTAACACCCCCAGTCCGGCCGTGGCGTAGCTGACAAACTGCATCCGGAAGACCGAGACAAAAGGAATCAAAGCAGCCGCGAGAATCTCTGTGATCTTGATGCGCCGGAATATGCGCTGATTCAGCGAGCTCTTGCGGTCGTACCAGTCGATCTGGTCCTCAAGCCGGGCCATGATGGGATCGGATGGAGCCAAAGTGGGCGAGGGCGTGCTCATGGTGCGTCATTCTAAGTCCTGTCGGAAGGAAAGCAAAGCGAATGCTGCGCGGCGCAGTAGTGACTACTTCACACCGAGCACCAGGAAGTAATCCATCTTGTCGCCCTTTACCAGGTCGTCGTGCTCTCCGA
Organism: uncultured Acidobacteriaceae bacterium; assembly: GCA_963780495.1. Taxonomy (GTDB): domain Bacteria; phylum Acidobacteriota; class Terriglobia; order Terriglobales; family Acidobacteriaceae; genus Bog-257. The sequence continues at coordinate 107,510 of CAWACF010000002.1, read as the reverse complement.
GCAGGCGGTAGCCAGCCTCGCCTGCCTCGCGCAGCACCACCTGCTTTTCGATGCCGTGGTCCGCACCGTTTCCGTTACGCTCGATGATGCCCACGCGAGCGCCGGGCCTGAGTGAGGAACGCAGATTACGCATCAGGACAACCGGGTTTGCTATCTCGTGATAGGCCTTGAGGAAGAGGACGGCATTGATGCTGTCGGCGGGCAGTTCAGGATTATCGGGCTTACTTAGGATTGTCTTGACGTTCTTCAGTTGCTCTTTGTCAATGCGATCGTTGATGTAGTTGATCGCTTCAGGATTGATGTCAACCGCGTAGACCTCACCGGTATTCGTGACCGTACGCGCGGCGCGAACGGTAAACCAGCCTGAGCCGGCCCCGATGTCGGCAACGGTTTGGCCCGGCCCGATTCCTAGGATCTTCATCACGTCCTTGATGTGGAGTTTCGCGTCGCGCCCCGGCGTTTCAAAGATAGATAGGTCGCCGGTGTACGGCGTGCTGGTGGCGCGGTGGTCGGGCGAACTGGAAGAACTGCTCTGAGACGAGAGCGATGCGCCCAAGATGAAGAGAACGGCCAGCAAAAGGGTGCAGTAATAGGCAAATCGAGGCGAGCGCATGGGTAACTCCTGCACTTCATCATCGCATTTGGAGGCATTGCGTAGGTGCGGATCGACACGCTTTTATGTCGCACGACGAGTTTCCAGGACGTGGAGGGCAGCTAATTCCCTGCTCCCGCCAGCAAACCGTAGACACTCACCTGATCGGCAGTACCCACGAAGACCTTGCCCCCGGCGACTGTCGGCACTGTGAATTTCGCTGCTGGTCCCGCATTGTCGCGCGAGGCGCGCTGGCTGGAGTTGTACAGTTCTCGGGCAAGATTTCTGGCGTCGTAGGCGTGCAGCACAGCCGGGCCGGGGTGGGCGCTGTAATATCCGTCATTATCGACGGCCCAGACGACGCCGTTGCTGTTTCCATTGGCGGAGACGCTGACCGTGCTGCGGGTCAGGTGATACATAGCCGCGCTCTGCGAAGTTGCGACCGCACTGACCACACCGTTGCGAATATTGAAAGCCTTGATCCCGTCTTTTGCAGGGCTGATGCCTGCTCCGAAGTACAATCGTCCATTCCAATAGGCGGGTGTTCCCATCTGCTGTCTAAGTTGACCGGCGATTTCCTGTACAACCTGCGGATTCTTGCGACCGCCCCTGAAGTATCCGCCGAGGTTGTCCCGGTTCAAAACGTAAATGTGGCCATTCTTTCCTGCCGTGACCGCCAGATGCGGATAGGATCCCGGCTGATCGGGGAGCAGCATTACGCCTGCTGATCCAAGATCCAAATCATCCTGCGCCATCTTTGCCTGGCTGTAAGGAGTGAAAAAATCCACCAGCGAAATTCCATGCGCGCCAGGTTTCAACTTCACGACGCTGTCGCTGAAGTTCGACCCGGGCTCCAGACCGGCTGCATCAAAAGGCCCGTTGGCGATCGAGAGATAAAGATTGCCGTCGTGGTCGGAGGAGATGCCGCAGCCACTCATCCAGATCCCGCCCTGGTAGCTGTCCGGCGTCGACACCCAGACTCCATACTCCTTCATGGTGATGGCGTCGTAGGCGATCACCCATCCGTGATACAAGCCGAAATCGGCATTGGAGGCGAAGGCGACGTATATTTTGCCTTTGGAGAGCAGTAGTGCCGCGCGCTGCAATTGAAAATGCGAAGCAAAATTCAACACACCGTCGTTGCCGTCTTGTGCGGTTCCAGGATACGAAGCCTGGATGACGTGCGGCCCACCGAACTTCTCCGCACCGGAGGTGATGTCGAGCGCATGCAGCCGATGATAAAAAGCGCCATTCTCCTTCGTTGCCGCTACAACATACACGGTGTTGCTACCGACATCGATGACCGGGGTGCTGGTAATCCCAATCTCGGGCATGATGTCGCTGGCGTTCACGTCGCTGGCCAACAGCGTTGTAATGCCTGCGTCGGGATTGACAAAACTCACCTGCCACAACGGTGTCGGCGTTGGGGAATCCGCGTCGAAGGCGTAAACGCTGTCATGCTGCGTAGCCACGATCACGACATTGTGAATGCCATTGCCCGGAATGGCCACCTGCGGCATGTACAGCGGCTGCGCATAAACGTACCCATCGACCGGAAACGAGTACAGCTTTCCGAAGTGCCCGGCATTGACGTTGTCGGGGGTGAGCAACGTCTCCAGCGTGTTCTGACCGGTTCGAGAGTTATCGTTGTGATAGGTCGCTACGACCGGCAGACCTGATGCTGCCAACGACTCGGCCGTGGCCATCTGCGCATGTGGCATGGCCCGGACAATGGAGAAAAAATCCTGGTCCAAGGCGTTCGCGGCTTTCGTCTGATACACCTGCCAGCCGACTATCGCCGCCAGCACGGCCCCTACGGAGAGTAGCTGGGAACGGTTGCGCGACAGCGCCGCGACAGCGCTCCAATTATGAAGTCCGAAGTAAATGAGCGCTCCCAGCGCCAGCGAGAGCGCAATCAAGGTGGGCGCAGATCCTAACAGAAAATAGCTAGCGTGCTGAAACATGAGCAGGGTTCAATCGTTGTACTTGCAACCTTCTTCCTAACCCTCAATACGCGAAAAAGTGTCGCGCACCGAGCTGCATCGAGGCTGCAAGCTGTCACAATGCTGCAAGTTTTATGATGCGGACCGCAAAGATAAATGATGCAGCCTAAGAGCTCGCGGGAGCTACTTTCAAATCATAAATCATTGTTAAGAAGTGTTGCGTCTGGCAAGAGTCACAAGCGCAGCTTCGTCTCACAACACCCAAATCGTGTCACGCACACCTGAGAGATCGCATGTAGAATCGATGCATGGCTTTTCGCGGCGGCAGTGAAACCAACCACAAAGGCAGGACACCTCCTCCCGACGACACTCGTCAGGAAGCGAATTATCTGAAGATGCTTGGCGAGAAACAGCGGCCAGTACGCATCAAGTTGATGAGTGGCGAGATTGTGCGGGGCTGGATAGAGTACTACGACCGCCGCATGGTTCGCCTCACCCGCGAAGGTGCTCCCAATCTCTTTATCTTTAAGCACGAAATTGCCTACATCGCGGAAGACACCGTGCGCAAACCGCGGGTTGACGGAGTTACGCCTGCTCCGCGCAACGGCGGAACTCAGAATGGGAATGAATGAGCGGGTACCTTCTAGAAGTTGAGCCGATCGCGCGAGAAGCCGGCGCGCTCCTGATGGGCTACTTCGCCAAGCACGTCACCATCGAGTACAAGGGAGATGTCGATCTTGTTACCGTAGCGGATCGTGCTTCCGAAAAGTTGATTGTCGAACGACTGCAAGCGCGCTGGCCGGAGCACGGCATTGTCGGAGAGGAAGGCACGCGCACCGAAACCGAAGCTGAGTATCGCTGGTACGTCGATCCTCTCGATGGCACCACGAATTTCGCGCACGGCTATCCGGTATTCTGCGTCTCCATCGCGCTGGTCCGCTCAGATGGCCAACTTGGAGTCGCCGTGCTCTACGACCCCACGCGAGACGAGATGTTTTCCGCCGAGCGCGGAAACGGCGCAACCCTGAACGGGAAGAAGCTTCAAGTCTCAAAGACCAAGGCGTTGGCTGAGTCACTCCTTGGAACCGGATTCCCAAGTCACAAGCGTCACAAGAATCCCAACATCCACTTCTATCACCAGCTCACCCTGCGTTCGCACGGAGTCCGTCGCGCCGGTTCGGCCGCGCTCGACCTCGCCAATGTGGCCAGCGGCCGCTATGACGGGTACTGGGAGTTCAATCTGAATCCCTGGGACACCGCTGCCGGCGTGCTCATCGCACAGGAAGCCGGAGGCACCGTGACCCGCTTCGACGGAACGCCCTTCCGCCTCGACAGCCGCGAGGTGCTCGCCAGCAATGGCCTGATCCACCAGGAACTTATCCAGAACTTCGCCGAGATGTTTGCCGGGCGCGGGCTGGAGGAACTGCCGTCGGTGGCAGAGTACGCGAAGACGCGGGCGTAAGTAGGCCTTACAAGCATCCCAAGCCGCTTCCGTCACACTCCCCTGTGACTGCGGTAAAATTGTTGGGTGAACAACTCGCTGTTGAACCGAAGCGTTGAGAAGCGCCCCGATATGGTCCGTCTGCAAGGGCGAATCCTTTTTCTGACTGAAGATCCCGAGCTCATCAAGCGGCAGCTTGCCGGCGAAGATCTCCCGTGGGACACGCAGCATCCGGAGCGCAATCCGAAGCTGCGCGATGACATCTCCACCGACGAGATCACGCCCGCACACATCTGCTTCTTTTTCGATGAGACGCTGGGAGAGTTTCCCTACACCGGCCTGAAATGCGGCAACGAGACGCCAATCGCACGTGGCGCGGTGAAGGCCGGGGGATTTGTCGCGGCAGTCAGCGGGAAGCGCCGCGGCAAGGGCTCCAGCCGCGAGCAGTCTCCCTACGCCGAGATGTCGGCCGGCATCAAGCTGGTGATCGCCGAAAACATCGAGCGCATCTACAAGCAGAACTGCCAGAACCTGGGCGTGCTCACCTCGACCGACTTCAGCATGATCGACCGGATTCGCGCCGGAGAAGAGATTCCGCTGGTAAAGTTCACCGAAGGTGAGGATGAGATCACCCGTCAGGTCATCGAATACGGCGGTCTCTTCCCTTTCAATGTAGCGCGCATGCAAGGTAAAGCCTTCCTGCCGCCGATCACGACCAAACCGCGGCCGATGACGATTGCTGAGAAGATCTTCGCCCGCCACATGCTGCACGACACGAACAAGGTCGGCGTGGAGGCGGTTAAGACCGGCGACACCGGATTCGCGCGCACCGATCTGCGCTTCAGCCACGAGTACGTCACGCCGATGGCGGCGATCTTCTTCGAGCACTTTCTCGGCAAGGAAGAGCCGGTCACAGACGCGAAGACCATTATGTTCTTCCGCGACCACCTCACCTTTCTGGACGAAGTAATGTCGGAGGAAAAAAAGAAGATGGGACTGCTCGATCTGGCGACCCAGCTGAAGATCAAGCAGGAAGATTTTGCCAAATCGCGCGGCATCAAACTGCATGGCGAGTTGAAGGACCGCAAAGGCTCGGAAGGTATCTGCCACTCGATCGTCACCGAGAGCTACGCTCTGCCCGGCCAACTCAACGTAGGCAGCGACTCGCACACGCCGCACGTGGGCGCGATGGGTTGCGTGGCCTTCGGTATCGGCACCACTGATGTCTTCAATTCGTGGTTCACCAAAGATGTTCGTGTGAAGGTGCCGGAGTCGGTAAAGGTCATCATCCGCGGCAAAAAGCGCGAGAACGTTACTGCAAAAGATTTCATCCTGAAGTTGCTGTCGATGGAGTACATTCGCTCGGGCAAAGCACTGGCGAAGGTCATCGAATACTCCGGCGAAGCCATTGAAGCGCTGGGTGTTGATGAGCGCGCAACGATGACGAATATGGCAGCTGAGATCGGCGGCTTCACCGGTATCGTCGCACCCGATCAGAAGGTCGTCGATTTCCTGATGGAACGGCGTGGCATGAGCGAGAATGAAGCGGAGACTCTGACCGAAGGCCTGTACAGCGATCAGGACGCACACTTCGCGCACGTGATCGAGATCGAAGCTAACGACATTTACCCGATGGTCGCCACCCCGGGCGATCCGGGCAATGGCAAGTTTGTTCGCGAGCTGAACACGCCGGTACCCGTCGAGATCGCCTACGGCGGCACCTGCACTGCCGGCAAGAACGAAGACATGGATATGTACGCGGCGGTGCTTAGCGATGCCCTTAAGCAGGGCAAGAAAGTCGCCGCGAACACCCAGTTCTACCTTCAGTTCGGCTCGCAGGAAACTCGCGAATACTGCGTAGGCAAGGGCTATCTCGATATCTTCGAGCGCGCCGGTGCGCACGTGATCGAGCCTAGTTGCGGTGCCTGCATCAATGCCGGCCCTGGCGTTTCGAAGCGTGCCGACCAAGTGGTCATCAGCGCGCAAAACCGCAATTTCCCCGGACGTAGCGGTCCCGGCCAGATGTATTTGGCCAGCCCGCTGACGGTCGCTGCCAGTGCTATCGCAGGCTACATCGTGGAGTACGAACCGGCCAGCGAGCGCGAGCCCGCAACCGTGGCGTAGCTCGTAATCGCCACAACGCGACGGGTTTTGGTACTATCGGAGTAGCTATTCTTACCGGGTATTCTCCACCTAACGCATAGAAAGATCTGAGGAGACACTGCTTTATGGCTTATGTGATCGCGGAACCGTGTATTGGCACGAAGGACACAGCCTGCGTCGATGCCTGTCCGGTGGACTGCATTCACCCCAAGAAAGACAGCGAGAAGCATGGTACTGAGGAGATGCTGTACATCGATCCGGTCGAGTGCATCGACTGCGGTGCGTGCGTGCCGGTGTGTCCGGTATCGGCGATTTTCGCGCTGGACGATCTGCCGGAAAAATGGAAGGATTACGCCGAACGTAACGCCAAGTACTTCGGCCGCTAGTTCGCTCCCAGATTCAACTGAGGCACACCGCAGGGTGTGCCTTTTGTCATTCTGACGCGCCCATCTTTCGTGTGGCGAATCGAATCCCGTCAACTCAGCATCCACATGTCACGAGGTGATATGGGATCTCTTCATTTTTTGGGCGACGAACTCGATTCCGCTCCGGTAGACGAAAAGCAGGACCTTCTAACGAATCCCGACCTTGAACTGCTGGACAGCTACTCGCGCGCGGTTGTGGGATCGGTGCAGCGAGTTGGTACGGCCGTGGTTCACATCCAAGTCAAGCAGGCACGAGGCGAAGGCGCTGGATCAGGATTCGTGTTTACTCCCGACGGATTCATCCTGACGAATAGCCACGTCGTGCACGCGGCGACCGCACTGTCGGTCACCACGGCGGGCGGCGAGCGCTTCCCGGCCGAAGTGGTCGGCGACGATCCCGACACCGACTTGGCGGTCATCCGCAGCGGTGTGGCGGCGCCTTCGGTGCCGCTCGGTAGTTCGCGAAGACTCGCGGTGGGCCAGTTGGTCATTGCGATTGGCAATCCCCTGGGCTTTCAGCACACGGTGACGGCCGGCGTAGTGAGCGCGCTGGACCGGACCATGCGCTCGCGCTCCGGGCGGCTGATCGATGGCGTGATCCAGACCGATGCGGCACTGAATCCCGGCAACTCCGGTGGGCCGCTGGTCGACTCTCGCGGGCAAGTCATTGGCGTGAACACCGCGACTATCATGGGCGCTCAGGGAATCTGCTTCGCCATCGGCGCGGATACAGCGGAGTTCGTCGCGTCCCGGTTGATACGCGACGGGTTGGTTCGTCGCAGCTATATCGGCGTAATAGGGCAAGGTGTTTCGCTGCATCGCCGGCTGGTGCGTTATTACGATTTGCCGACCGAGAGCGGTCTGCTGGTGCTCAATGTGGTCGGTGGTTCGCCGGCCCAGCGTGCGGGCGTGCGTGAGCGCGACATCGTGGTGCGCTTTGCCGGCATGACTGTCGGAAATGTAGACGACCTGCATCGCTTGTTGACGGACGACCGTAGCAACAAGCTCTGTGAGGTGGAAGTAGTCCGCGGCACCGAACTATTGAAGCTGGCGATTACTCCGCAGCCACGAACCGAATAACGCTATTCGCGGACGCGCTGATAATGTCGGCGAGCTTTTGCTCGATTGCCACAACTCTTCATGTCACACCAGCGGCGGCTGCGGTTGCGGCTGTGATCGAGAAAGAGCCATTGACAGTCCGGAGCCTCGCACCAGCGCACCAGCTTCAGTTCGTCGGAGGTGAGTAGTTCGCCGGCAGCCTGGCCGAGGGGCCAGATAACCCGGTCGAGAGAGTTCTTGACGTCGGTCTGCCACTCCCAGCGAAAGCCGCCGTTTGTGGCGAGAAGATTTCGCTGTTGCGCGGCTTCGAGAGCGTAATCCTTAACAACCCGCACAGCTTCGCCGGGCGGGTACTTGCGTCGCGCGGCGGCGGCGAAGACCGCGTAGATCGCTTCCCGTAATTCAATTGCTTTGCGAAAACTGCGGCTAGCCGAGCGGCGATTCTTCTCCGCGAAAGAGCGCAGCTCCTTGCCTTCTTTCGGCGAGAGAATCTTGTCCTGCACGGCAAATGAGACCAGGTCCGCATAGCTGGTCAAGTGCTCCCTGCGGCGTTCAGGGTTGTCTCGCCGGCTGATCGTGTTGGCCAAGTCGAGCGCGGGGTGTCCGCCGGTCAGATCAAACTGAAATTCGTTTTGTGGCGAGGTCGGCACTACACCTATTGTAAAAGGGCCTCTCTACATCTCCCACAGACACTGGCCTCTGCGGTACATCGAGATTACCCCGTCCTCGCTGATCTTCAGCACGGTGCCGTAGTGCGAGGCCGCGATGGCGGCGGTCGTACGACCGCCTTCGACGGTACGATTCAGCGCCTCCTCTGTCGAGTGGTGATGCAGGATCGCGCCGAAGGCCAGCAGATTCGCATCGCTGCAGAGCACGACGGCGCCGTCGATACGCGCAATGTTCTCCAGCACCGTGGAGGGGACGTCCAGAATGCTCTTGTCGCGCAGCAAATAGTGCAACTGATCTTTGCTGGTGACCCCATCAGCAATGTCGGCGTGATTCAGATGATCCAGAAGATCAGGCTGCGATACCAGGGCATGCGCCGACTCGGCGTCGTCAAGGACAACAAAGAGCGCACCACGGCGGCTCTCCGTGAGATTCAGTGCGACCGAAAACAGACGTTCCGCCAGTTCAGGGTTACCGATGGCCTCTTTCCACATGCCATAGCGATGGCGCGCATCGACCAGCCGCCACTTGCCGTCGATGAAGCGAAAGACTGGAACGCCATCGTTGTAGACCTTGATCTCACCGTTGGGAGAAAGCACGAGGCATACATGCCCGCCACACAAGGTGGCGCGCGCATGGTCGATATACATTGCAGAAGGCGGCACGGCCAGCGGCATGTCGCGATAGGGCTCCGCCCACTCGTGGACGTCGATCAACTCCGCCAGCAGGCCATTCTGGTCCACAAGCGCCATGGTGCGCAATCCGTCGCAGAGGCGGTGAAAGCTGCGTATGGTGGTGAGCTGATGAGAATACGGAAGGGCGTGCGGCGGCGTCTCCGGCGGCGCGTGACAAGGCTCAGGCATGGAGCCGAAGAGGAGCACGCCGGTCGAGATGCGGCGATTCTCGTAGGTACTCATGCTGCTGGTGCGCAGTACTTCGATGGCATCGGCAATGCGGTCGGGAATTTCTGCAATGCTTTCCGCGCTGCTGTGGGGACCTGGATCGAGGAAGGCCGAAACGAATCGGTCTTCCGGCAGGCCGCGAAAGAGCTGAAAGCTCTGCGCGGCCAGGGTCTCATTCGTCAGCAACTGGTAACGAGCCGATAACACTTGGCCGATACTGCGCAGCAGCCGGCGCTCATGATCGGACAGCTTGGAACTGGCGGTGAGCGAATAGCCCGCTCCCATCCACTCAAACTGTACTTCCCCGCCGCTGGGAACCGCGCCCAGCAGACCCGGCATCTCCTCGGCGCCCTCGGAAACGCGCTGTAAGGTTGAGCCCGGAAAGAAGTAGCGGATGCCGGTCTCCAGCAGGTCGCTGTAAAGTCCGCTGAGAAAACGCGCGCGATTTTTCAGTGCCTCAAGGCCCATAGAGATTGGATAACGAAGACGGACAAAAGGTAGCGAGCCTCGTGCGGCGACGTTGGCTCAAAGTTGTATCACTCCGACGGGCGAGGCTGGATTCGGATCAGCGCCGAAGATGTTTCTCTACGGAACTGTCACGGTCTGCGGCGCCTCGATCCGTGCCTCGCGCAAATATCGCGCGGCTTCTTCCGGCGGAGTTGGGTTCTGATAGAAGCCGGTTCCCCATTCGAAGCCAGCGATCTTCGTCAACCGCGGCATAAATTCCAGATGCCAGTGGTAGTGGTCCATCGACGCCTCTTGCGCCGGCGCGGTGTGCAGCACTAGGTTGTAGGCAGGGTTGTCCAGCACCTGATCGGCGCGCATCAGCAAGTTCTTCACTGCTTTCGCAAGGCTTTCATACACCTGCGACGACGCATTTTCAAACGCGGATTCGTGGCGCTTGGGCAGGATCCAGGTTTCGAACGGAAATCGCGGCGCGTAGGGTGCGAGCGTGAGGAATCCGTCATTTTCAGCGACGACGCGCACACCGGCTTCAGTCTCCTGCCGAATGATGTCGCAAAAGACGCAACGCTCCTTGTAAATGTAGTACTGCTTGCTGCCCTCGAGTTCTTCTACCACGTGCTTCGGTACGATCGGCAGTGCGATCAATTGGCCGTGCGAGTGCTCCAGCGTGGCCCCGGCCAGCGGACCGTGATTCTTGAAGATGAGGATGTATTTGAAGCGCCGGTCCTGCTTCAGATCAAGAATGCGGTCACGGAAGGCCCAGAACACGTCCTCGATACGCTTCTCGGGTAAGTTAGCCAGGGTCATGCCGTGGTCCGGCGTCTCGACAATGACTTCATGAGCGCCAATGCCGTTCATCTTGTCGAACATGCCTTCGGCCTGGCGGTTCAGGTTCCCTTCGATGCCCAAGGAGGGAAATTTATTCGGCACGACGCGCACCGTCCAGCCGTTACTGTTGGCGGAAGCGCCATTGGGACGGTACGCCAACACCTCGGGCGGCGTCTTGCTCTCGTTGCCGGCGCAGAAGGGACAAAAGCCGCCCTTCATCTTGACCGGCTCCCGCATGAAATCGGAGGGACGCTTCGAGCGATCCGTAGAAATGATGACCCATCGTCCGATGATTGGATCTTTACGCAATTCAGGCACAGGCAGACCTTCCCTAAGAACTCAGCCCTTCTATGTTACCCCGTCTTAACTTCGTTGAATGCTACGAATCACTTTACAACTTGTGGTGCGGGCTGCGTACCCACCAGCTTCTCCACATCCGCCATCTCTTTGGGAATTGCCGATGACAGAATCTCGGGACCGTTCGCTGTGATCAGGATGGTGTCCTCCACGCGGAAGTGCCAATGCTTGTCGGGAAATTCGACGATGGGCTCGACCGTTACGACCTGTCCCGCCTGGATTGGGCCCTTGGGCATCATGACATCGTGGGTGGCGAGACCAACGAAGTGTCCTGGAAAGCCCATCCACTGTGCGCCTTCTCCCGCCTTCTCGAAGACGGCTTTGCCCGCGTCGGCAGCCTGCTCGTAGGTATTTCCAACCTTGAGCATGGCAATGACGGCCTTCTGCGACTCGAGATCGACGTTGTACCACTTGGCCTGCTCGGGCGTGAACTTGCCATCGATATTGAAGGTCCGCGTGATGTCCATGGTCATGTGGTCGAGATCGGCAGCGAAGTCAAAGACCACAATACTGCCGGGCTTGATCTGATCCCGGTTGAAGAAGTAGTGCCAGGTGTTGGCGTGAATGCCTGAGCCGACGATAGCGGGATACGCGAGGCCCTGTGCACCTGCGTTGCGGAAGACATATTCGGCTTCGGCTTCGATCTGGTACTCATACATGTTCGGGTGCGCCATTTCGATGGCTTGCTGATCACCCAAGGCGCTGATGCGGCCGTTGCGGCGCAGCACCTCGATCTCGCCGGGACGCTTAATATTTCGCATCTGGTCGATGGTCCCGGTGATATCGCGCAAGTGGGCGGCAGGATAGCGCTCGCGCAGTTTTACGAGAGCATCACGATCGCCAGGCAAACTTTGACCGTAGGGATTGTTGTACTCGGCGGCATAATCGCGTCCAGTCTCAAAGCGAGCGCCATCCGGCTTGTCGGCAAAGCCCAGTCGCACCCACAGATCGTTCTCCTGGCCCGACCCGAACAGGAAGCTTAGCGTCGGATCCAAGCTGGCGAGTGGCATCACGACAGGATAGCCCAGCGCTTTTTGCTCGTCCTTCGACATCCCCAGCAGGTTGGCGCCGTAAACCTGGATCTCGCGCGGGCTCTGCTGCGGCTCCACGATCACCACGGTCTGCTTCTCGACGTTCATGAACATGATGGCGCCGAGATCGGACAGGCCGGTGTAGTAGTAGAAATCGTTGTCTTCGCGATAGTGCGCGGCGGCCGGCTCCTGCGTCTTGGCGAAGAGCAGGACGTAGCCGGTCTTCAGCTTGGCCGCGAGCTCGGCGCGACGGGCGGCAAATTCCTTCGGTCCGCCGAGATCGTTCATGGCGGCGACGTCAGTGTATTGCGCGGTCGCCAAAATAGAGGTCAGCGCAAGAAACAGTGCAAGAGCAATTCCTGATATTGGAACCATGGCGTAAGGCAGTGTAGTCCCGAGGTTACAACGGTGGCAATGTTGCCGTGCCGACTGCCACCGAGGTCCGTAGGCACTTCGGAGCGGAACTCGTCTACTTTTCATTCTTTTTTAACGACCGCTTAATCCGCTGAGGATTACTGCGAGGTTAGGCTACGGGAAGTCATTTGCGGTGAGGAGGATTAAATGAAACGCAAACCGAAAGATCACTCCATACTTTTTGCTCGTATCCTGTTTTCGAGCGCATTTGTGCTGCTCCTAACGACTCCGTCTTTGCTGAAGGCCCAACGAGTCTTAGCCTCTGCTCGCCCGCTGAATCCGGCCGTGCAGGCACAACTCCCGTACACGGTTTCCTTGTTTGCCCAGAGCGTGCCGGGGGAATACACGGCCCCGGATTCCATTACCTTCAATAGCAGCGCCGTCTACATTGGTTACGGCAACGGTGGTCCGCCCAATGGCTTGAATTCGACTCCCTCCACCATTGTCGCGTATGACTTCAGCGGGCATGTGATCAAGAAAATAAACCTGGTCGGTCACAACGATGGACTGAAGATCAATCCGCAAACTGGAGACCTCTGGGCCACCGCAAATGAAGATGGCAACGCGCGTCTGTACATCCTCGATCCTCAAACCCTGGTAGTGAAGCACCAATATTTCCTGGGTACCGGTCCTCATGGTGGCGGGTATGACGACCTCACCTTTCTGAATGGTAACGTCTACATTTCAGCTTCCAACCCGCTACACAACCCGAACAACGAGCCGGCCATAGTCCAATTCACGACTAGCGGAGGCACGTTTAGCCTGACGCCGGTTTTGTATGGAAACGCTTCCGCACTCGACATACCCACCGGTCAGCCCGTCACACTCAACCTGCAGGATCCAGACTCCATGACTTTCGATATCGGGGGCGATATTGTTCTCGACAGCCAGGCTGACGGTGAGCTGGTTGTGGTCCGCAATCCGGGAAATAACCAAAGCGTATATCGTGTTTTGCTCACCGTCGGAGGCTCACCGATAACGGTGGATGATACGGTATTCCTGAATTCTCCGACGGGGACCATGCTGGTGGCGGATACTCCCGGCGAGGCCGTCTACGCCATCACCGCACCGTTCCTGGAGCCCGGTTCGGCTTACTCTGCCAGTGATAGTGGTGGGTTCGTGGGTGACCTCGATTTTGAGACAGGCGTGCTCACCCCGGTGGTGACCGGCATGGTCAGTCCTCACGGAATGACCTTTATACCGCAGTAGCAAAAAGTAAACCCACTCCAGCCCCGCTGGAGTGGGTATTTTTCATTCACGTTCACGGTCTGTTAAGCGCCTGTCTGCTGGCCGTTCGTGGCTGCCTTGGAGTGCGGCTTCCCCGCGACGATATTGATGCACTCTTCCAACACATCCATCGCGATGTCCGCCTGCTCCTTCGTGACGATGAGTGGAGGCGCGATGCGAATCGTGTTTGGACCGCAGCCCAGCAGCAGAACGCCACGTTCGAACGCCAGCTCCACGATCTTGTCGCGCTCGGCGCCGCCCTGCGTCTTGGCCTTCTTGTCGGTGATAATTTCTACGCCGATCATCAGGCCGCGTCCTCGCACATCGCCCACCAGGTCGTGAGTCTTCGGCCATCCGCCGATCCGATTCATGATGTAGCCGCCAACGACTTCGGCATTCTTGATGCCTTCGCGCTCGAGCACGTCCATCGTCGCCAGCGCCGCAGCGATCGAGACCGGATTGCCACCGAAGGTGGAAGCGTGCGAGCCAGGAACCCAGTCCATGATCTCCGCCCTCGACATCATGATGCCAAGCGGCATACCGCTGGCAATTCCCTTCGCGTTGCAAATGATGTCGGGCTCGACGCCGGTGTGCTGGATGGCCCACCACTTCCCCGTCCGGCCTGCGCCCGACTGCACTTCGTCGGCCACCAGCAAAATACCGTGACGGTCGCAAATACGCCGCAGCTCCTGCATGAAGACCGTTGGGGCAACCACGTAGCCGCCTTCGCCCTGGATCGGCTCGACAAAGATCGCCGCAACTTCCTCAGGAGGCAAGGTGGTTTTGAATAGCTTGTCTTCGATGAAGCGCGCGCAATCCAGAGCGTAGGCTTCCGCTTCTTTCTCTCCCCCGGAAGTTCCGCGATAGATATTCGGATAGGGGACATGAGTCACGCCTGGAACCAGAGGAGCAAAACGGCGGCGCTGCTGCGGTTTCGAAGCCGTTAGCGACAAAGCGCCCATAGTGCGTCCGTGGAACGCTCCGTAAAAAGCGATGATGTTCTGTCGCTTGGTGTGATAGCGCGCCAGCTTCAGCGCGGCTTCAATGGCCTCGGCGCCGGAGTTGCCGTAGTAGATCTTGTGCGGCCCCTTCATGGGTGCAATTTTCGACAGGCGCTCGCCCAGGGTGACCATGCTTTCGTAGTAGAAGTCGGTGCCGGACATGTGAATCAGCTCGGCAGCCTGCTTCTGGATGGCGGCGACAACCTCGGGATGGCAGTGGCCGGTGGAGGTCACGGCGATGCCGGCGGAGAAGTCGAGGAACTCATTGCCATCGACATCTTCCACGATGCAACCGCGGCCGCGTTTGGCGACCATCGGATATGAGCGCGTGTAAGACGGCGAAACGTAGCGCTCGTCGCCCTCGAGAACCTTCAGAGCCTTGGGGCCGGGGAGCGCGGTCTTGATGTTCGGACCGGCGATGGGAGTAAGAGTATTGACGGACATGGTGTTTTCCTCCATATGGCTTGCGGCACGAGTTGTATGCCGGAGCTTGGGTCGACCCGCGGAACAGTCTGGTTGAACCGTTTTAGCGCGGGAGGCGCGGAAGGAAAACAGCGTTAGTCGCCGGAAAAGAGATTAGGGCGAGCCATGCATGGAGCGAGCTTGACGTCGGCCCGGGTGGAGGTAATCCTCGACCAGATCGAGCGCAGACCGATCCTCGACGCCGGGACGGTGCCGGCGAAGTAGAGGCTAATCTTGTTGATCTGGCTGGTCATGTCGAATGTCCATCTCTGATTATAGTCAGCGGCAAGCTCTGCCGTAACCCCCTAAAACCACCTTTTCCTGTTGCGGTTACATCCAAGTCGCAGTGGGGTGGCCACAAGAATTCAATACCCTCGACGCGCTTCGACGGCAAACCTTCGAGGCTAGTATCATCGTCGCTAGTATTTTGTTAAGTCGTGGGTATTCCCCGTCCAACTGTGCGCCTATGGCCGCCGGTGCCCAAACGTTTATACTCCGAACCATCGGAGTCGAAAGGAGCATGACTCATGTCACATTTGAAGAAGCTGACTTTTTTCCTGGCTCCCCTAGCGCTGTTCACGCTAGTTCCCATGCTGGCGAGTGCGCAGGACGCCGGCAGCAAAACGATGTCGGTAACTGGCTGCATCAAGCAAGGAAGCGACGCCAACGGCTATTACCTGATGGGCCAGGACGGCAAGATGTATGAACTCTGGGGCAAGAACCTGGGCGAGCACAAGGGTCACACCGTAACCGTCACTGGCATGGAAACAAAGGTATCGCCCGCGATGGAGCAGAAAAAAGAAGCCAGTGAGAAATCGGAAGCAGGCAGCTCTCCCGTGATGGACCTGAAGGTCAGCACCCTGAAAATGGTGAGTGAAACCTGCCAGTAGCGACTGGCGAGAAACACTGGCGCGTTTTGAACCTTGAGCACAGTTCTGGCGAGCTGTGCTCATCGTGTTTCCGCCGGTTTTTTATTAGAGCTCTGCCAGCGCGCGGTGCACCAGGTGAATCGCGATCGACCCTTCACCCACCGCCGAGGCCACGCGCTTCACATTTCCGGCGCGAATGTCGCCCACAGCAAAAACTCCCGGGAGGCTGGTCTCAAGAATCTGCGGTGGACGTGAGAGCGGCCACTCCAGTTCGCGCAGCGTAGGGCGATCCAGATCGTAGCCAGTCAGCACGAACCCTTTCCTGTCGAGCGCCAGGCAGCCACGCAACCATTCCGTACGAGGGGAAGCCCCGGTCATGATGAACAGATGCCGTACGTTGTGACTCGAGGTCTGCCCATCTTTTTTGTCTTGCCAGGTGATGCACTCCAAGTGATCTCTGCCGTCCACACTGACAATCTCGGTCTGGTAGTGGAGCTCGATCTTCGGGTTCTCGTCAATGCGTCGAATCAGGTACCGCGACATGGTATCCGACAGCTGCGTCGAACGTATGAGCATGTAGACCTTGCGCGCGTTCTGTGAGAGGAAAACCGCCGCCTGACCCGCGGAGTTCCCGCCGCCGACAACCACCACTTCCTCGTCCGCGCAGAGCTGCGACTCCATCTTAGTTGCACCGTAATACACGCCCAAGCCTTCAAACTTCTCCAAGTGTTTGATCGGCGGCTTGTTGTATTGCGCTCCGGAGGCGAGCACGATAGAGCGTGTCGAAAGCGGAGCACCTTGATCCAGAGTCACCTGATACGGACGGCGGTCGCAATGCAGTCGTACGGCTTTGCGAGCGACCATCATGTGGGCGCCGAACTTCTGCGCCTGGGCCAGCGCACGTCCCGCCAGATCGCTACCGGAGATTCCGGTCGGAAAACCAAGGTAGTTCTCAATCCTCGAACTTGAGCCTGCTTGTCCGCCCGGTGCCGCTGCCTCAACCACCAGCACATCGAGGCCTTCCGAAGCCGCATAAACAGCTGCCGCCAAACCGGACGGCCCTGCACCGACCACGATCAGATCGCGCACCTGTGACTCGTCGATGTTGGCATTGAGCCCCAGGCAGTCCGCCAGCTCTGCGGTGGTGGGATTGCGCAGCACATTTCGCCCGTTGCAGATCACGACGGGGACATCCTCAACCTTCACGTGAAAGTGATCGAGCATGTACTGCGATCTCTCATCGCTATCAAGATCGATGTAGCGATACGGGTGCCCATTACGACTGAGGAATTCCCGCAGGCGCAGTGTTGCCGGCGAGTGATTCGAACCCAGCAGGACGGCATTACCGGCCTCGTGGTGGATTAACTCCAGCCGCCGCAAAATGAAAACGCGCATGAACAGCTCGCTCAGCTCCGCGTCCCTGGCGATCATCGAGCGAAAGCTTTCGACCGGAATCTCGATAAACTCGCCCGCCTCACCAACCTGTCCGCGCACCATCGCGTGCTGGCCTGAGATCATGGTGTATTCGCCTGAGAAACCACCTTCTCTGTGCGTCACAAGCAACTTGAAATCGGAGGGACAGGGCTGAAGAATGTTCATGCTCCCCGACAGGACGACGAACACCGGAATTCCGCTGTCTCCCGCCTCAAAGAGAACTTCACCAGCAGCCACGTGCCGCAGCTTGCCGTAAGGCCGAATTCTCTCCAACTGCGCAGGAGTGAGCTTCGGAAAAGCCTGATGAGCTGGGTCCGGCGAGGTGATCAAAGGCGCTGTGGACATGCTTTCACTCCAAACAGGATGGACGGGTGGCGATGAAGTGTAGATGAGATAGTACCTCAGCCGGGTGCAGAGGAGTTGGCGACGACAGCTAGTGGCCGGCGGCTTTCGCGGCCCGCTTCTTGCGCTGCGTCGGATGCACGAACCAGGCGATGCCAATGCTGAACAGATAGAGCACAATCATGGGCGCGGCGAAGATGCACATGTTCGTGATGTCAGGCGTGGGGCTGATGATGCCGGAGATCACGAAGATGGCCAGGATGGCGTAGCGGAAGTTGCGCCACATCCAACCGGCGCTCACGATGCCCATTAGCGCGAGGAAGAAGATCAGGATGGGCATCTCGAAGACGACACCGAGTCCGGCGATGATCGTGAGAAAGAGGTCGGTATATTCCCCAACCGTGATCATCGGCTGGAATTGGCCGCTGAACCGGATCAGAAAATCCAAGGCCCCTGGGTAAACCATCTTGTAACCGAAGTATCCACCGGCCAGGAACAGTCCCACTGTGCTCACCATGAACGGCATGACATATCGCCGCTCATTGCGGTAGAGTCCCGGCGCGATGAATGCCCACACCTGGTAAAGCACGAAGGGCGAAGCCAGAAAGAGTCCCGCCAGCAGCGAGATCTTTATGTACATATTGAACGGGTCGGTGGGATTCAGGTAGACGAGCTTGGTATCCAGGTGGTTCTTGGCCAAGGCCACCACGATCGGCCGCTGCATGATGGCGAAGATCTTTTCATGAAACCACCAGCAGATGCCGAAGCCCGCAAGAATGTAAAGCACACTGTGAACTATGCGGCGACGCAGCTCCTCGAGATGTTCGAGGAAGCTCATGCCGGTCATCTCTTCGGAGGCACGCTTCTGGGCGGTTTCTAGGACAGGAGTGGACATCGACTATTCGGTACCTGCCGGCCGAGCGGGCGAAGAAGGTTCCTCTTCCTTGAGCTTGGGCGCCTGTCCATCCGGGTTCACCATGGCAACAAATTCCTGCTTGGTGCGGCTGACTGATTCTGACAGGGGCCGCATCAGCCGCTCCCACGGCTCCTCGGGCGGGAGAATCCTGGGATCTTCTCCCTCTTTTTTGGCGCGTTCTTCCAGTTCGATGTTCAACATCTCGGTATCCAACTGACGCTTGAACTCGTTGCTGGCGCGCTTGAACTCGGCCATGAACTTTCCCGCCTGACGGGCCAACCCAGGCAACTTCTTCGGCCCTACGAGCACCAGAGCCAACCCCGAAATGAAGATTAAGTCTGGCAGGCTCATAAGTTCATGATAGCAGCGAAGCTAGCGACCAGCAGTAGCGGTTAGCAACTAGCGGCTAGTAACCAGCGAATCACAACCGGCCGCGTTAGCCAGCAAACTATCAGCCTTTGTTCTGGCCGATCTGCCTCGAACCGAGTCAGAGGGCTCACAGACTTCGACCTTTGCCAATTGCTAGTTGCCGGTTGCTGTTTTGCTAACGGCTTCCTCTCTCTACCGTCTGTTACGCAGGCGGGGAAGCAACAGATTTCGCACCCTCAAACTTTGTCAGGCATCCAAGATGGCAGCTGGGGAGAGCTCTCAAGTGCCTGTGTACTCCATGGTATACTGCGGGCAGATGTCTTAAGGGTGCGCCGGTCTCAAAGATTCATCCCAGCCAATCGGGATCCGTCGAGCGTCTCATGCGCTGCGCGGGTTTGGTCGTCGAAGGAAATATACATGGCACGTAGTTCGCGTCGCTCCGCGGTTCTTGTACTCTCCATCATCTTCACTTGCGGTTGTCTGGGAATGCTGTTTGGGCAGCGGCTGTCGGTAGCAGCGTCCTCCAGCGGCGATGGGGACATTCGCGATAGCCTTCGGACCTTCAGCGACGTCTACAAGGTCGTGCAGGAGAATTACGCAGAGCCGGTCAATCCCGACAAAGCCATTTATAACGGCGCAATTCCAGGCATGCTGCGCGTGCTCGACCCACACTCCAATTTCTTTGATCCCAAGTCTTACGCCGCACTCCGGGAAGAGCAGCGCGGCAAGTATTACGGTGTGGGGATGCAAGTTGGCCCTCGCAACAATAAAGTCATCGTGATCGCGCCGTTCGCTGGCGCGCCTGCCTATCGAGCGGGTATTCGTCCCGGCGACGTAATCATCGCGGTCGATGGCAAGCAGACCGACAACATGAGCACCAGCGACGTTGCCGAACTGCTAAAAGGACCCAAAGGCACCAGCGTTAAGATTACCGTGTTGCGTGAGGGCAATGACAAGCCGCTGGACTTCACGGTTATCCGCGACGAGATTCCCCGCTACAGCGTCGACGTGCACTTCCTGATTCGTCCCGGCATTGGCTACATTCACGTCTCCGGCTTCCAGGAGACGACCGAAAAAGAAGTTCGCGACGCGCTCGATGAATTCGGCGACATCCACGGCCTCATCCTCGACCTCCGGCAGAACCCTGGCGGCTTGTTGAGCGAAGGCGTCGGCGTGGCCGATCAGTTCCTGAAGAAGGGACAGGTCATCGTCTCGCATCACGGTCGGGCTTCGGCTGAGAAGGTTTACCGCGCAACGCACGGTAATGGGGGCAAGGACTATCCCATCGTCGTGCTCGTGAATCGCGGAACGGCTTCGGCGGCGGAGATTGTGGCCGGCGCGATTCAGGACCATGACCGCGGCTTGATCGCAGGCGAGACTACCTTCGGCAAAGGCCTTGTGCAGACGGTCTACCCGTTGTCCGAGAACACCGGCCTGGCCCTTACTACCGCCAGGTACTACACACCCAGCGGACGCCTGATTCAGCGTAATTACGACGGCGTCTCGCTGTACGACTACTACTACAACGATCGCGACAACGCGGACCAGACGGTCACCAATCACGAAGTGAAGATGACCGACAGCGGCCGGACAGTCTACGGCGGCGGGGGCATTACGCCCGACGTCAAGATTCCGAACCAGAAGACGAATCGCTTCGAGGACACCCTGCTGGAGAAGTATGCGTTCTTTAACTTTGCCAAGCACTACGTGATCAACCATCAGGTAAACAAGCAGTTCCAGGTCGACGACGCCGTGATGCAGGAGTTCCGCAAGTTCCTCGACGAGCAGAAGATCGCCTTCACGGAGGCGGACCTGGCGGAGAACATGGACTGGATCAAGTCGAACATCAAGGCTGAACTCTTTATCAACGAGTTTGGTCAACAGGAAGGCATGAGAGTTCACGCGGAGACCGATCCTGAGGTTGAAAAGGCGCTGGATCTGCTACCTCAGGCCAAGCAACTAGCCGATAACGCCAAGAAGGTCGTAGCGCAGCGCAACAACGCGCGGCTAACAGCCCAGCAAGGCGACGCGGCCGCCACCAGTTCCCGATAGGCTGACGTTCTGCAATGAAAAAGCCCGCGCGCGTCGCGGGCTTTCTTACTTCGTGGCCTGCGTCTACCTCGTTACTCCAGCTCTCGCCCGCTGTCGCGCCGCAAGCCACTCCATCCACCGATCCAGACCTTCCCCCGTCGTGCTGGATACGTCGATGATCTCCATTCCTGGATGCACGCGCCGCGCATTCCCCCGCGCTAGCTCGGCCTTGAAAGGTACATACGGCAACAGGTCAATCTTCGTCAGCAGCATCAGCTCTGACTTGAAGAAGATCGACGGATATTTCAGCGGCTTATCCTCGCCCTCGGTCGTGCTCAGGAGCACGATTTTCGCATCTTCGCCCAAGTCGTAACTCGACGGGCACACCAGATTCCCAACGTTCTCCACGATCAGCAAATCAAGGTCTTCCAGCTTCCAGCCTTCGAGGTGTCTCTCGATCATCTTGGCGTCGAGATGACATGTTCCTCCGGTGGTAATCTGCTTCACCGGAAAGCCGAACTTTGCCAGCCGGCGTGCATCGTTCTCCGTCTGTAAATCACCTGTAAGCACCGCTACGCGCGAGCTCTTGTCCATGCGCTCCAGGGTGCGCTCCAACAGCGCGGTCTTGCCCGAACCGGGAGAGCTGATCAGGTTCACGCAGAGAACGTCGTTCTGACGATAGCGCTCGCGCAGTTGCTCAGCGAGGATCTGGTTTTCGTTCAGAACCTTCTTTTCGACGGCAATACGATTCATTCGTCCACTTCCATGTAAGCAATGTCGAGTTCTTCTCCGCTGACGCATTGTGTGCCGATGTCGCCGCACAACGGACATCGCGGATCGAATTCGGTCATGCGAAACTCATACTCGCACTTCGAGCAGCGCTGCACTCGGGGAACATATTCCACGGCCAAGGCTAGCGGCTCGAAGTCCGTGTCCTTCACCAGCACTTCAAAGCCAAACTGTAACGCGTCCGGATCGACGCCGGCCAATTCCCCCAGTTTCACTCCCACTTTCGAAATGTGAGCTCCCGGATGCCGTTGCGCTTCCTTTTCTACGCATTCCAGGATCGAGGCGGCAATTCCGAGTTCATGCATACATGGGAGCCTGCATACGGCAAGGCTAATGTCCACTAGCGGACACTCTGGGCGCCCTGAACCACACTGATCATAAGCCCTGGCGACTTTTCCCGCGATGCCGGTAAATTTCCGGAAACAAATTTTGGTGGATTTCGTCTATCACTCGTTGGGTGTGGCTCGTCGTCCTGCGCGTGGGGTTTAGCGCAGAATTCAGGTACTTCGCCATGATCGAGGATTTGGGTTCTCCAGCGGGCATTGTGTTTTCTGACGTCGATCCCGGTTCCGGTCGCGTTCAGCGCTTCCTGAAGCGGTGGGTGCGGGTCTGGGCGGTCGCTTTCGTGCTTTGGACGGTGCTGGCCTTTCTCAGCGCCGCCGGTGCGCATGTCTACACGGCGTCCATGGGCAGCCCTGAGAGTTGGGCCCAGCTGCTCGCATGGAACATAACCATTTCCTTCATCTGGTCGCTCTTGACCCCGCCGGTGTATGCCCTCGCCCGCCGCTTCACCTTCGAGCGCGGCAACTGGCAGAGGGTCCTTCCGCTGCACTTGGGCGCAAGCATCGTTCTTACCTTCATCGGCGCGGCCATCATTGTGTGGCTGGAACCGTTCGTCACCTGGACTCCCGAAGCTCACGTTCCAGCCGTCGCGCACGTCCTGTCCCGCGCGTTCATGGACTTCCAGCGCTACTGGTACATTCTGCTGATCACGCAGGCCATCGACTATTACGCCAAATATCGCGAGCGGGAGCTGCAATCGTCGCAGCTCGAAGCGCAGTTGGCGCTGGCGCAATTGGAGATGTTGAAGATCCAATTGGAGCCGCACTTCCTCTTTAACACCCTGAACTCGATCGCCGCGCTGGCACGCAATGACGGGCCCGCCGCCGAGCACATGACACTTCAGCTCGCCGACCTGCTGCGCTTTTCGCTGGATGCGATGGGCGTGCATGAAGTCCCGCTCAGCCGCGAGCTCACGATGCTGCGGAAATATATCGACATCCAGCAGACGCGCTTCCAGGATCGCTTGCAGGTGGAGATGGATATAGCACCCAACACGCTCTCGGCGCTGGTTCCGAATATGATCCTGCAACCGCTGGTGGAAAACGCGATCCGCCACGGCATTGGCCCGCGCCTTGCGCCCGGCCTTATCCGCATTTCCACGCGCCAGGTATTTGACGAGCTTTGGATGGAGATTGGCGACAACGGACAAGGTCTGACCTGCTTCGGCGGCGTCGTTCCGCCGGAAGGCGTCGGCCTGCGCAACACGCGGGCACGCCTGCTGCAGCTTTACACCCAAGATCATCGCTTGACCCTGGAGGATGCGCCCGGCGGAGGCTGCATCGTCAAAATCCACATTCCCTTCCGCGCCTATTTCGAGGAGGTCAGCACCAGCCATGCCCATTCGAGTGTTGCTTAGTGACGATGAAGCTTTAGCCCGCGAGCGCCTGCGCAGCCTGTTGGAGGAAGAACCTGACCTTGAAATTGTGGCTGAATGCGGCGACGGCAAGTCGGCCATCTCGACCATCAAGCGTGAAAAGCCCGACCTGGTCTTCCTCGACATTCAGATGCCGGAGACAGACGGCTTCGGAGTTGTGTCGGCACTGCGTGACGAGCATATGCCGCTCACCATCTTCGTCACCGCCTACGACCGCTATGCGATGAAGGCCTTCGAGGTACATGCGCTCGACTACTTGCTAAAGCCGGTGGTGAAAGAGCGCCTGTCGGAAGCGCTGGATCATGCTCGCAAGCAGTTGCAGCATCCGTCGGAAGCGATGTTCCAGCGACGCGTGCTCGGACTTCTTTCGGAGCTCGATTCACGCAAGAACGCTCCCCAGCGCATTGTGATTAAGGCCGACGGCGAGATTGTCTGCCTGAAGCCGAACGAGATCGACTGGGCTGAGTCGGCCGGCAATTACGTTTGCCTGCATGTGGGCGCGAACACGCACATTTTGCGCGAGACCATCACATCGCTGGAGTCGCGGCTGGGAGAGCGTCAGTTCCTGCGGGTTCACCGGTCGACGCTGGTGAATGTCGACCGGATTAAGACGCTTCGACCCTCGCTGTACGGGGATTACGCAATTCTGCTGCGCGACGGGACCAAGCTGACGCTGAGCCGCGGCTTCCGCGAAAACGTACTGCGGCGCCTAGGAACCGCATAGATCGGCTGCTTCTCGCATTCAGTCCCCTCGGCTCGTTATCCATCCCGCTCTTGTACAGAGCGGGTTTTCTCTTGGCGTGGTCATTCCCTTTCCGGGAACTCAGCTCAATCTAGTCACCGGGCACACGTCCCGCCGTCACCGACTTCTCAGCTCTTCTTGCGATACACACAGGGATATGGAACGGTCTGATGTTGCGAAGGATGCTCTGAACAGTTAGTACTACCGCGCAAAAGATATGGCGGATGACATAGCGGAACGCGTCCTCTCGGCTCCGTCCATTTTTCCGCCTGCAGGGCGCTTGTAGGAGAGAAGTTATGCGAACTGTCCTCTTAATGCTGGTTGCAGTAACGATGTTGACGGCAACCTCGATTGCTCTGCCTTGCGACGAGCAGCAACCGAGCGCAACGGCCATGCAGTCCATGACTGTGGCTGAACTGGAGAAGGCAGGAGATGCTTGCCGCGCCCAAAAGGATTACGAGCAGGCGATCACTTACTTCACCGAAGCCCTGCGCAAGGACAAGAAACATGCGAAGCTGTACAACAAGCGCGGCTTGGCCGAGTTATCGAGCAGTCAGTTCGCCGCAGCGCGTGCGGACTTTACCAAGGCGACCAAGTACAACCGCAACTATCCGGAAGCCTGGAACGATCTGGGCGTGGTTTCCTACATTGACAGGAACTATCCTGCCGCAGTGAAGTATTTCAATAAGGCCATTGCGCTCGATGAAGTCCGGCCCAACTTCCATGTGAATCTCGGCCTTACCTACTTTGCACAGGATCAAATGGACCTTGCCATGCGCCAATATTCCCGCGCTGTGCAACTTGATCCTGACGCACTGCTGCACAGCTCGAACGGGGGTATGTCAGCTCAGATCACCGATCGGGATCAGCGTGCGAAGCAGGACTTCATGATGGCTAGGGTTTATGCCAGGCTAGGACAGATCGACAACTGTCTGGTGTGCCTCGAAAAGGCGAAGGACAACGGGTATTCAGGCCTTACGGATGTTTATAAGGAAGACGACTTCTCGAGCGTAAGGAAGGATGCCAGGCTCGCATCGATCGTACCTCTGCCCGCCTCCCCAAAGTAGGGAAATGCAGGTCGAACTCATTGCCTCATGCTTCTTTCCGACTTTGGTGAGAAGGTCGACATCAGCCTTTGTATCCCGCAGACCACAGAGCTTTCGCGAAACACTCTACAAACTCGTTGACACTTTCGTTGGTCGCCAGAGGACCCATCAGCCCCACGCGGAAGATCTTGCCGGCCAGCGGGCCAAATCCTCCGGCTATCTCGATGCCATGATCCTTCAGCAGTGTGGCGCGCACCCTTGCGTCGTCTACCCCCTGCGGAACTCTCGGCGTATTCAGGTTCCAGATGCGGTGCTCCTCGGGGACCAGCATCGCCAGCCCAAGCTCCTCAATCTTCTTCACGAACTGCAGATGCGCCTGATGATGGCGCTCCCAGCGCTTCTCCAGACCTTCCTCTTCGATTAGGGTCAGGCCCTCATGCAGGGCGTAGAACATCGTCGCAGACGCCGTGTGATGATAGCGGCGCGATTCCAGCAGGTAGTCCGCGATCAGCTTGATATCGAAGTACCAGGAATGATTCTTCGTCCTTCGCGACTTGAGCCAGTCTATCGCGCGCGGAGACACTGTTATCGGCGAAAGCCCCGGAGGACAGCTCAGCCCCTTCTGCGAGCAGCTGTAGGCTACATCGATTCCGGTCTTATCTACTTCGACCGGCATGGCGCCCAACGAGGTCACGCAATCGGCGATCACCAGCGCTCCAACGTCGTGCGCGGCCTTACAAATACTGTCGCCGCGCTGGTACGCTCCCGCAGATGTCTCCGCCTGCACATACATGACGACCTGCGGCTTCTCGCGATGAATAAATTCGGCCGCTTCGTCGGTGGCAAAAACCTCTCCCCATGGCTTCTCCAGCCGCACCACTTCTCCGCCCTGACGGCGGGCCATCTCGGCCTGACGGTCACAGAAGAAACCGTTGGCAAACGACGCGACCTTGGTTCCCGGTTCAACGAAGTTGCTGATCGCTGCTTCCATTCCGCCGCTACCGGTCGCCGAGATGACGAATGTCATTTGATTCTCAGTGCCGAAGACTGTCCGTAGCAGCGGCTGAATGTTGGTCGAGATTTCAAAGAAGTAGGGATCGAGATGCCCGACGATCGGCTGCGCCATCGCCTGATAGACCCGCGGATGCACTTGCCCCGGCCCCGGGCCGTAAAGCAGGCGTTTGGGAGGATGGATTGAAATTTCCGTGAGATGAGCGGAGGTTTCAGCGATGGTGGCCACGGTGACTCCTTATGATGCTTTTAGTATAGCGATAGGCGGCGGCCGTGGTGTCGACAGCTAGAGCCGGCTCGGGTGCATCAGGAACTCGCATTCAGGACCGCGTCCTGGGCTGATCTGAGGTCGTCCTGCAGTGGCTGGGCGGGAGTTTTACCTTGGAAGCTTGCTGCCGGAACGCGCCTACTGGCCGTCAAGAAATGTAACAAGCAAAAACGACCGCCCGGGGGCGGTCGTCGCATGAATCTGTTTGACTGAAAGCTGACGGCCCAGCGCCGACAGGCGCCTTATCTCGCCATTTCTTCCAACTGTTTCGCATCGATGTCGAAGTTGGAATACACGTGCTGGACGTCATCGCCATCTTCCAGTGCTTCCAGCAAGCGGATCATCGTCCCGGCCTGGTGGCCCTCCAGCTTGGTGTAATTCTGCGGCACCATGGCGATCTCGGCCACCTCGGGCGTGATGCCGGCCTTCTTTACCGCTTCCAGTACACCCTCGTAAGCGGATGGATCGCACAGAATCTCCCAGTTGTCGCCATCATCCTTCAAATCGTCGGCGCCGGCTTCCAGCACCAGGTCCATCAGAACGTCTTCCTTGGCTGCGGCCTTCGGAATAACGATGTCGCCCTTCTTCGCGAACATCCAGGCCACCGAACCGGCCTCACCCATGTTCCCGCCGTTCTTGGAGAAGGCATGGCGGATCTCGCTGACAGTGCGATTGCGGTTGTCGGTCGAGACTTCCACCAGGATCGCCACGCCGCCCGGCCCGTAGCCCTCGAACGTGATTTCCTCGTAGGAAACCCCGGGAAGCTCGCCTGTGCCCCGCTGGATGGCGCGCTTGATGTTGTCGGCCGGCATGTTCTCTGCCTTGGCCGCCGCTACCGCCGTGCGCAGGCGCGGATTCTTCTCCGCATCGCCACCGCTCTTGGCCGCGATGGTGATTTCTTTTATTAGCCGAGTGAAGATCTTGCCGCGCTTAGCATCCAGCGCGCCCTTCTTGTGCTTGATTGTTGCCCATTTCGAGTGGCCTGACATGCGAAACCTCGGATCTTAAATGACTTGGGATAAGTGCCAACCGGCGCCGGCCCGGTCCGCAGACGGAGGGGCACAGCGGTACGCCCGCTCCGAATTTCTCCGAAACAGTGCGCGTAAAGGAAAATTATATCCCGGGGTTCAAGTCGCAGTCGAGAGCGCCTACTCCAAACAGCGCGACAGACGCTCTCACCGCTGGAAATTACTTCTGGGCCTGGGCGGCCTACTTCTTCTGATGCTCCTCAGCGCGCCGCTTCATATCGGCATCGCTGACGTCTTCCACGTGGGTCGCGATCCACCAGTTGTTGCCCTGCGAATCGGTAACACCGCCGTGGCGATCGCCATAGAACTGCGTCTCGGGTTTGCTGATTGAAGTCGCCCCGGCTGCGAGCGCCTTCTCGTAGATGGCGTCGCAGTCCTCTACATAGACATAGAAATTGCCGGGCCGCGATTTCCATTGGTCGTGCGCTTTGCCCAGCATCAGGATCGAGCTGCCAACCTTCACCTCTGCATGTCCGATGTTGCCTTTGTCGTCGCGCATGGCGAAGATCTCTTTCGCGTCGAGAGCCTTCTTCAGAAACTCGATAACCGGTGCGGGATCATCGACGGTGAGATAGGGCGTGACCGTACCGTAACCGTCTGGAATAGGTTTGACTGCCATATTTGGGCTCCTCTTCTAAGAGTTGGGGACCGCAATTCCAGCCAACGCTGGATCGAGACTGTGTAGAGATAGTGACGCGGACGGGCAACGAATGTCTTGTAAAAATTTGACGCTTTGTGATTTCTGGCTAATTGGGGGGAATCCGATTTTATTCGCAGCGTGCGCCCGATTCGGCAACATCGCACGGTGCCCGCCACTTTCCGACACGATATCGAAGACTCCCGCTTGCAACTTTAAACTCGAAACTGGAAACTAGTTCTCATGCGCCTCATGATCAACGGCAACGACCAAAGCTTTGCTGACTCACTCACCCTCGCGCAACTGATCGAGCATCTCGGCATGAAGGACGACCGCGTCGCCGTTGAACTCAATCGCGAGATCGTGTCGCGCACACAATGGCAGGAAACATCGCTGAAGGATGGTGATCGGCTCGAGATTGTTCACTTCGTTGGCGGAGGCTGATCGGCGCCCGTAGACCTGATCTCCATGCATTCGATTGCGCCGCCAACCCCGGCGTCGATCGGATAACGCTCATGGCCTCTGCAATAGACATTCACTTCCAGGCTGTCTTGGTCCGTACACTTCTTAATTTCGCCGCGAAACCGTAAGTATTTGCCGACTTTCTGGGAGCTTCGCATTTCGACGAAGCTTTCGGAGGGAATATCACCTACTTCCGTTCCTAAAGGGTAACTTGATACGACGACCCTTGTGGCGTGGAGCTCCAGCGGAACGTCAACCGTAACTGTGTTGGGCACAAGGAGAGCGTTACCCTCAGGACTCTTGAGCGGCAGATTGAATGTGACCAAGATGCCGCACGAGCTTGGGTGCTCCCTGCATGGCTTGCTGTCCCACGGCTTGCGTTGCTGTGCGAGTGCCATGTGCGCAAGTACAAACAACAGCAAGAACGATCCGGCTTCACGCATATACGACCTTATACGCCATGACGAGCTGTTCGTCCCTGTGATACCGATGTCGAGAAGCAATCCGTGTTTCGTGAAACCCTGATGAATCCTGCCCGCCGTGCGGTTGACATCGCTCACTATCAACTTCTAAACTCAAATGTTTACCCGTGGTTGCACCAGCTTTCCTGAGCACCAGCCGATCATGCCGGACTTTTATTTTGCGCGCTATCTTCCGCTGCTGATCCACATCCTCGTCGCCGGAGGTGTCGCCTGCGCGATTGTGGGTCTGTCGTACTTCATCGGACAGCACAAATACAATCCGGCCAAGATGTCGCCCTACGAGTGCGGCATGGAACCCGTCGGCAACGCCCGCCAGCGCTTCACCGTGAAGTTCTACCTGGTTGGGATGCTCTTCATCCTGTTCGATGTCGAGGCCGTGTTCCTGTATCCCTGGGCAGTCGTGGAAAAATCGCTGAAAGCCTCCGGCCAGGGCATGTTCTGGTTCTGGGAGATGCTGGTTTATATCGGCATCGTGCTCGCGGGTTTGTGGTACGTCTGGAAGAAGGGCGTGCTCGACTGGAACCAGCAGGGGAAGGCGGAGAAGATCTAGCATGGCACTCGAGCCCGCAATCACCGACATCGAGCAGCTGAAAGAACGTCCCGAAGTCGCGGCACTTATGGCGATGAACGCCGCTGCCGTCACCGGCGCGAAGTTTGATCGCAATGAGCTTACGATCTGGGTCGATCGCGTCGCCCTGCGCGACGCCTGCCTGGCGCTGAAAAACGATCCGCAGCTGCAGTACAACGCCCTTGCCGACATTACCTGCGTGGATTGGCACCCGCGACAGCCGCGCTTCGAAGTCGTGTACCAGCTCTTCTCCACAACAAATAAAAGGTACGTACGCCTGAAGGTACGGCTACCAGGCGAGGACGCCAATATCGATTCGCTCACGCCTCTCTGGCCCGGCGCGAATTTCTTCGAACGCGAGGTTTTTGACCTGTTCGGCGTTCGCTTCGATGAGCATCCCAACCTGGCTCGCATCATGATGCCGGAAGATTGGGAAGGCCATCCTCTCCGCAAGGATTATCCCGTCGAGGGCTACCGCTAATGGCGCACATGACTCCCACGCCGGTACTGGACCCGTCGCAAGACAAGACGATGGTCCTGAACATGGGCCCGCAGCACCCTTCGACGCACGGCGTTCTGCGGCTGCTGCTCGAAGTCGATGGCGAAACTATTGTGCGCATCATGCCCGACATCGGGTACTTGCACACCGGCATCGAGAAGACGTGTGAAGCGAAGTTCTACCAGCAGGTCGTGCCCATGACCGACCGCATCGACTATCTCTGCCCCATGACCAACAACCTGGCCTATTGCCTGGCGGTCGAGAAGCTGTTGGGGATGGAGATTCCACCACGCGGTCAATGGCTGCGCGTGCTGCTGAACGAACTGACCCGCATCAATTCACACCTGGTGTGGCTGGGCACCCACGCCATGGACATCGGCGCCATGACCGTGTTCCTGTACTGCTTCCGCGAGCGCGAAGATGTGCTGCGACTGTTCGAAGCGGTTTCCGGTCAGCGCATGATGACCTCGTACTTCCGCATCGGCGGAGTTTCGATGGAGCCGCCGCTGGGCTGGTTTGACCGGGCAAAGAAGTTTCTGACCCGCTTCCCCGGCAACATCGACGAATACGAGAACCTGCTGACGAACAATCCGATCTTTGTAAATCGTCTGAAGGACGTCGCGTATATCAGCGCGGAAGATGCCATTGCGCTTTGCGCGACCGGGCCAACGCTTCGAGCCAGCGGCGTGGATGTGGACCTTCGCCGAGACAAGCCGTACACGGGATACGAGAATTTCAAGTTCAACGTGCCGACCTCGACCGTTGGCGATGTTTACGCTCGCTATCTGGTGCGCGTCGCTGAGCTCCGGGAGTCGCAGAAGATCTGCATGCAGGCGCTGGAAGGCATGCCGGAAGGGCCTTCGAAAGCCGATGCTCCCAAGGTGGTTCTGCCCGACCGCGAGAAGATGAAGACCCAGATGGAAGCCCTCATCTATCACTTTAAGATTGTGACGGAAGGCTTTACGGTGCCTGAAGGTGAGGTTTATATGCCC
The DNA here is from genome assembly GCA_963780495.1 of uncultured Acidobacteriaceae bacterium. Classification (GTDB taxonomy): domain Bacteria; phylum Acidobacteriota; class Terriglobia; order Terriglobales; family Acidobacteriaceae; genus Bog-257. The sequence goes on along the minus strand of CAWACF010000002.1, from coordinate 76,392 downwards.
ATCGAGTCGCCCCGTGGCGAAATGGGATATTACGTGGTGAGCGACGGCACGGCCAAGCCATACCGGGTCCACATGCGCTCGCCCTCGTTTGCGAACTTACAGTCCCTGCGCAAAATGTGCGAAGGCCGCTTGATCGCCGACGTAGTCGCAGCCATCGGTAGCATCGATATCGTGCTGGGAGATTGCGACCGTTAGGCAGAGGCAGCGATTTTGTCATCCCGAGCGAAGCCGAGGGATCTGCGGTTCGCCGGCAGTGGCAGTGATGTTGGTGATATAGCGAATGCTGCGCTCAAGATGACGCCGGAGTTTGGTAGTGCCGGGTTTGTTCTTACTAATTGCTAGTTGCTAATTGCGAAACAAATGAAATTCTCGGACCAACTCGAACAACGCTTCGCTACCATGGTCACGCATTATCCGACCAAGCGCTCGGTGCTCGTTCCCATGCTGCTCTATATCCAGGACGAACTCGGCGCGCTGACGGACGAGGCCATTCACGAAATCGCCGGGCGCGTGGAGTTGTCGGACCTGGAAGTGCGCAACGTGGTCAGCTACTACTCCATGCTGCGCACTAAGCAAATCGGCAAGTACAACTTCCAGGTTTGCACCAATGTCAGCTGCCTGCTACGCGGCGGCGAGGACATTCTGGAACATTGCAAGAGGAAGCTGGGCGTCGCGAATAAGGGAACGACGCCGGATGGCCTGTTCACGGTAGAAGAGGTCGAGTGCATCGGCGCCTGCTCATGGGCTCCGGCAATGATGATGAATTACGACTTCCACGAGAATCTGACGAGCGAGAAGATCGATCAGTTGATCGACAGCTTGAAGAAGAAGGAACAGCAGTAGCGCTGATCGGGTAGAGCGGACCTTCAGGTCCGCGTCAGCGGCAACATTGAGTTTTTTAGCCGGTTTCAGCCGGCGATAGGTTTTGATCGGGGCTAACGCCCGAGTGAGTGCGAGTGACCGGAGACGCGGGCCTAAAGTCCTGCTCTACCACCAGACATGGCTTATTTAGTTTCCCATCCCGATGAAGTAAAGGTCGTCTCTAAGCGTTTTGGCCTGGGCGCGACCAATCTCGACCGCTACCTTGAGCTCGACGGCTATAAGGCTTTGCAGAAAGCCATCGGAATGGGCTCCGACGCCATCATCAATGAGGTCAAGGCGTCGAACCTGCGCGGCCGCGGTGGCGCCGGATTCCCTACCGGCATGAAGTGGTCTTTCGTGCCTAAGGACTCGCCCAAGCCGAAATACGTCCTCTGCAACGGCGATGAGAGCGAGCCGGGTACCTGCAAAGACCGCCTGATCTTCGAGCACGATCCCCACGCCGTCATCGAGGGCGTGATGATCGCCGCTCTCGCCGTCGGCTCCAAGACCGGTTACATCTACCTGCGCGGCGAATACCGCTATCTGATTCAGATCATGGAGAAGGCAGTCGCCGATGCTTACGCAAAGGGCATCATCGGCAAGAACATCTTCGGATCGGGAGTCGATCTCGACATCTTCGTACACTCCGGCGCGGGCGCTTATGAGGTCGGCGAAGAGTCGGCGCTGATGGAATCGCTCGAGGGCAAACGCGGTGTACCGCGCATCCGTCCTCCCTTCCCGGCGGTTGTCGGGCTCTGGGGCGGGCCTACCGTCATCAACAATGCCGAGACCCTGGCCAGTGTGCCGCACATCATCCTTGGCGGCGGCGAGTGGTTCGCCAACCTGGGCACGCCGCGCAACGGCGGCACGCGTCTGTTCTGCATGAGCGGAGAGTTGCAGAAGCCCGGCGTTTACGAGCTGCCCATGGGCTACAACCTCAAGAAGATGATCTATGAGGTTTCCGGCGGCATGGTGAAGGGCAAGAACCTGAAGGGCGTTGTGCCCGGCGGATCGTCGGTGCAGATCCTGAAGCCGGATGAGATCGACATTGCGATGGACTTCGATTCAGTGATGAAAGCCGGCTCGATGCTGGGCTCGGGCGGCGTGATCGTCATCGACGACCACATGTGTCTGGTGAAGTTCGCGCTGCGAGTGACCCAGTTCTACCAGCACGAGAGCTGTGGCTGGTGCATTCCCTGTCGTGAAGGAACCGACTGGATGAAGAAGACGCTGACCCGAATGCATGCGGGCGGCGGCGTGGCAAAAGATATCGACAACTTGAAGTATCTGGCGGAAAACATGCTGGGGCGTACCTTCTGTCCGCTCGGCGATGCGGCGGCAATGCCGATCATCTCGTATGTGCAGAAGTACCGCGAAGAGTTTGAAGCGCACCTGAACGGCCAGCCGTGTCCGTATGAGAAGGCGGCGGAGCCTGCGATGGTGTAGGGGTCCTTCGACTCCGGTGCGCAAAAGCGGCGCACCTCCGCTCGGGATGACACTATTTTGATTTTGGCTAATTGCTAAAGGCTGATTGCTAATTGCTGGTTCTATGGCTGACGTAACACTTACTGTCGACGGCAAGAAACTCACCGTTCCTGCGGGGACACTCCTCATTGAAGCCTGCAAGAGCACGGGCATCGAGGTGCCGTCTTTCTGCTACTACCCTAACTTGTCGCTGCAGGGCGCCTGCCGCATGTGCCTGGTCGAAATCGAGAAGATGCCCAAGCTGCAGACCGCGTGTACAACGCCGGTTGCCGAGGGCATGGTGGTCGCCACCGAAACCGACAAGATCAAGCAGGCGCGCAAGTCGATGCTGGAGCTGCTGCTGGCGAACCATCCGCTCGACTGCCCGGTCTGCGATGCCGGCGGCGAATGCGAATTGCAGGACATGACCTTCAAGTACGGCGCCGCCGAATCGAAGTTCATTGACCTGAAGAACCATCGCGACGAGCAACAGTGGTCGCCCGTGGTGTATTTCGACCGCCCGCGCTGCATTCTCTGCTACCGCTGCATTCGCGCCTGCGGTGAAGGCATGGACGTGTGGGCGCTGGGCATCCAGAACCGCGGCTCCAGCTCCATCATCGCGCCCAATCATGGCGATCATCTGGAATGCGAAGAGTGCGGCATGTGTATCGACATCTGTCCTGTCGGCGCACTAACCTCCGGAGCCTATCGCTACAAGACGCGTCCCTGGGAGATGAAGCACGTCGGCACCGTATGCACGCATTGCGGCGACGGTTGCAAGACTACGCTGGGCGTGCGCCGCGCCGACACCGGCATGCAGATCGTTCGCGGCGACAATCGCGACAAGAGCGGCATCAACGGCGACTTCCTCTGCGTAAAGGGACGTTACGCCTTCGACTTCGCGAATAATCCCGATCGCCTGCAGCAACCGCTGATCAAGCGCGACGGCAAGTTCGTCACCTCGACGTGGGAGCAGGCCTTCGATCTGATCGCGACTAAGTTCCAGCAGGTGCTGACCAGCGACGGCCCGAACTCGGTCGGCGTGATCGGCTCTAACCACACCAGCAACGAAGAGAGTTACCTGCTGCAGAAGTTCGCGCGGCTGGTGCTGGGTACAAACAACATCGATCATCACCGCACCGCCGACTTCCCTGCTTTCGCCTCGGCGCTGGCGGCCAAGCCTGACGCAACGGCTTCCATGCGAAACGTTGCCACGGCACCGGCGATCCTGCTGATCGGCAATGACCCTACGAACCAGCATCCGCTGCTTGCCTGGCAGATCCGCAGCAATGTTCGCCTGCATCGCGCTAAGGTCTACATCGCCAATTCGGCGTCGATCAAGCTGCGCCGGCAGGCGGCAGCGTACGCCCAGATCGCGCCCGGCAGTGAGGGTTCGTTCGTACAATTCCTCGCCGGCAACGATTCTGCGGCGGACTCCGTGGCCTCGCCCAGCCTGAACCGCGAGTCTCTGGCCCAGTTGCGCGACACGTTGAAGAGTGAAAAGGAATTGGTCATCATCTTCGGCTCGGAACTGCGCGACGGTGACGTGAAGACACTTGTCGATTTCGGACTCGCGCAGGGCGCGAAGTTTATATGCCTGGGCGACTACGCCAACTCGCGCGGCGCAGCCGACATGGGTCTCTACCCCGACATGCTGCCGGGCTACGCGCCGGTGAGCAGCGCCACCAGGTTTCACGAGGAGTGGCTCGACGAGATTCCGAAGACGCCCGGCATGAACCTGTTGCAGATGATGGACGCAGCCAAGGACGGCAAGCTGAAGGCTCTCTACATCGTCGGGTCGAATCCTGTCGCGCGCTACAACATTGATCCTTTCGTTCTCTCGAAGAGCTTTGTCGTCGTGCAGGATATGTTCCTGACCGAGACGGCTGCCATCGCCGACGTAGTTCTCCCGGTCGCCAACGCTTACGAGAAAGGCGGCACCACGACCAACACCTGCGGCGACGTGCAGATGATCAAGAAGGCGGGCGAGTTCTCGGGCGTGCGCAATGACTTCGAGTGTATCGTTCGCATCGCCTTGCGCATGGGTTACGACGTGCACAAGCTCGTGCCCTTCGGCGGTGGTGGTACGCGCGCCGACATGGGACAGACGCGCGGAGCGCAGTCGGGCGAAGCCGATCGTCACGCGGTGTGGCTAAGCGAGAACAATCTGGAGCCGAAGATGAGTCCGTACGATCCGACGGCCATGCTCGACGAAATTCAGCGGCTGGTTCCCGGATACAACATTTCAAGGCTGAATTTGCTGAGTGGGCAGGACGTGCACACGCAACTGGTGCAGATCACCGGCGCGACCGGAACAGGCGATCCGAAGCTGATCTTGCCCGCAAACGACACGCTGTTTACCTCGGGCACGTTAGGACATTACTCGGCGACGCTGAACACCGTGTACGAACGCTATCACGCTCCGACGGACGACGAGGGCGCTCCCGGGTACGACCCGATGGTGCGGATGGGCGAGTAGGACCGCGGATTTGGCCGGTCGCACCCCTTTGCGCAGAGTTTGAATGCGGTCTCTAGCCCGAAGGGCAACATTTGTTTTAGCCGTGGGCGTAAGCCCGCGGTCGGCGGCGCAATAGGTCTTAAGTCCCGCAGGGACGGCAGAACCGCAGATCCCTCCACTCCGGCGGGCAAAGGCGGCCCGCCTCCCGGTCGGGATGACAATTCGGTGAGTGGTTTAGAGCTGACGGCTGAGAACTGATAGATAAATGGGCATTGGAACGTTCATCCTGGTTTCGATCGTTAAGATCGCACTCGCGGTCTTCATCCTGCTTACGGCCGTGGCCTATACCGTTTTGCTGGAACGCAAAGTTGTTGCCCACATGCAGAACCGCTGGGGCCCAACCCGCGTCGGTCCGTTCGGCATCTGGCAGCCGCTGGCCGACGGCTTAAAGTTTATCTTTAAGGAAGACCTCACACCTCCTTACGTCAACAAGCCGTTGTATATGCTTGCGCCAATCATCGCTGTGACCACCGCGCTCACCTCTATCGCAGTCATCCCGGTGGGTCCGTGGATCAAGCTGGGCAGTATTTCGACGCCGCTCCAGATCACGGACGTCAACATCGGCCTGCTGGTGATCTTGGGCGTTACGTCGGTAGGCGTGTATGGCATAGCGTTAGCCGGGTGGGCTTCCAATAGTAAGTATTCGATGCTGGGCGGTTTGCGCGCCTCTGCGCAGATGATCAGCTACGAACTGGCGCTGGGGCTCTCGTTGATCGGCGTGTTGATCTATGCCGGCAGCTTCAGCCTGAGCGACATCGTCAATTCGCAGACCGGCACATGGCTGGGCTTCATTCCCAAGTGGAACATCTTTAAGGGACAGTTCGTCGCCTTCTTTATTTACATTATGGCGGCCTATGCGGAGACGAACCGCATTCCTTTCGACCTGCCGGAAGCCGAAACCGAACTCGTCGCCGGATATCACACCGAATACAGCTCGATGAAATTCGCCATGTTCTTCATGGCCGAATACGCAAACATGGTGACGGTTGCCTGCCTGGCGTCGGTTCTGTTCCTGGGCGGCTGGACCGGTCCAACATTCGGACCGCCGATTGTGCAATCGCTGCTGCCGGTCTTCTGGTTCGCCGTACGCGTTTTCGTTTTCATGTTCATTTACATCTGGGTCCGCGGCACGCTGCCGCGGTTCCGCTATGACCAGCTCATGGCCTTCGGCTGGAAGTTCCTGCTGCCCCTGGCCATCGCAAATATTGTCGTGACTGCGTTTATCGTGGCGATTAAGTAAGGTAGAGCGGCGCTTCGGCGCCGCGTTCGCTGCGCTGACAAACTTTCCAAGTTGGCGATGGCCGTTGAAGACCATCGCCAACCGCAAACATAGGTGCTTTTGACGCCGGCCTGAAGGCCGGCTCTACCAAGATGCTCGCTATCATTCTGTTCTTCATTTTCGCGCTGATGTGTGTAGGAGGGGCGATTAACCTCCTGGTGCAGAAGCACCCCATCAATAGCGCGCTCTCACTGATTGTGGTGATGGGCTCGCTGGCGCTGATCTACCTGCTGCTGGGCGCGGAGTTCGTCGCCGCCGTGCAGATCATCGTCTATGCCGGCGCGGTCATGGTGCTGTTCGTCTTCGTCATCATGCTGCTCAACGCCGGCGAAGAAGAGCGACTGCCCCACGAGAGCCAGGTAGCCAAGATTCTCGGCGTGCCGGCGCTGATCATCGGACTTGGCATCGCCGCCGGCTTCATCAGCCACCTCACCGGTTTGGATCGCGTTTCCATTGGCGGCCCGGAGATCATGAATGGCAGCGACGTCTTTGGAAATCCCCAGGCCGTCGGTCATCTGCTCTTCCGGAATTATCTGCTGCCATTTGAGGTCACGTCGGTCCTGCTGCTGATCGCTATCATGGGCGCCGTGGTCCTGGCGCGGAGGGAGGGAGACTAATGGTTCCTCTTTCTTATTACCTGGTTCTGAGCGCAGTGTTATTCGCCTGCGGCGTCGCCGGCTTTCTGATCAAGCGCAACATCATCACCATCTTCTTATCCATTGAGCTGATGCTGAACGGCGTGAACCTGACGTTCGTCGCCTTCGCGGCGCAGCTCAAGTCGCTCGACGGCCACGTCTTTGTTTTCTTTGTCATGGTAGTGGCGGCCGCCGAGGCGGCCGTAGGATTGGCCATCATCATTGCCGTATTCCGCACGCGCGAGACGTTGAACGTAGATCGCGTGAACCTTCTCAAACTATGAGCATGCATCTCTGGATCATTCCGCTGCTCCCGCTGGCGGGCGCCGCCATCAACGGTCTGCTGGGCAAGCGCTTTTCGAAAGCGTTGGTAAATACCGTTGCCCTGGGCTCGACCGCCGCGGCCTTCGGTATGGCGCTGTGGGTGGCCGCGCAGTTCTTCAATCTGCCGGCGGACCAGATCCCGCACATCGAGCGCTATGCCACCTGGCTGAGCGTCGGATCCTTCACGGTCGACTACGGCATGTATCTCGATCAGTTGTCGCTGATCATGCTGCTGGTCGTCACCGGGGTCGGCTTCCTGATCCACGTCTATTCCGTCGGCTACATGGAGCATGAAGGCGGCTACTACCGCTATTTCGCTTATCTGAACATCTTCATGTTCTTCATGTTGACCCTGGTGCTGGCGAACAACTACCTGCTGATGTTCGTGGGCTGGGAAGGCGTGGGCCTGGCATCATACCTGCTCATCGGCTTCTGGTTCCTGAAGAAGAGCGCCGCCGACGCCGGCAAGAAAGCGTTCATCACCAACCGCGTCGGCGACTTCGGCTTCTTGATCGCGCTCTTCCTGCTCATCAAGCATTTCGGCACGTTGCAGTACGGTAGCCTGTGGCCGCTGGTCAGACAATATCCAGTGGAAAGCGCTGGCGCGGGGCTGTTGACTGCCATCGGCCTGCTGCTGCTGGTGGGCGCGACCGGCAAGTCGGCGCAGATTCCGCTGTACGTCTGGCTGCCCGACGCCATGGAAGGTCCCACGCCGGTATCGGCGTTGATTCACGCCGCAACAATGGTCACCGCCGGCGTCTACATGATCGCCCGCTCGAATGCCATCTTCAATCGTGCACCCGACGCGCGCCTGGCAGTTGCGGTCATCGGCACGCTGACCGCGATCTTTGCCGCATCTATCGGCATCGTGCAAACCGACATCAAAAAGGTGCTGGCCTACTCCACGATTTCGCAGCTTGGCTACATGTTCATGGCCTGTGGCGTTGCCGACTACATTGGAGGCGTTTTTCACCTGATGACACACGCCTTCTTCAAGGGACTGCTCTTCCTGGCGGCGGGCTCGGTCATTCACGGCCTCGGCGGCGAGCAGGACATGCGGAACATGGGAGGACTGAGAAAATACCTTCCCTACACTTTCTGGTCGATGTCCGTTGCGACCTTCGCTATCGCGGGCATTCCCCCGTTCGCGGGCTTCTTCTCAAAGGACCGTATTCTGTGGTCAACCTGGAGCAGCGGCGCGCACATCCTGTGGGCGATCGGCGTCATCACCGCCGGCATGACCTCGTTCTACATGTTCCGGTTGTGGTTCCTGACATTCTTCGGCGAATACCGCGGCCCTAATCCTGAAACCGGCGGACACGGCCACGACACCGACGCGCAACATGCCGGACACGCAGGTGCGATTCACGACGCGCAGGACGCGCATGCGACAGGCGGCGGCCACGGTCATGGCGCTCCGCATGAGAGCCCCTGGATCATGGTTGTGCCATTGCTGATCCTGGCCGTTCTTTCCCTCGCTGGAGGCTGGATCGGCGTTCCACATTCTCTGCAGGGCTCCGACCGCTTCGGAACCTTCCTCGCTCCGGTGTTCCAGTCGGCATCGCCTGGGACCGCCTTGGCGGGCGAATCGCTTCCTGCATCCGCAGCAGGAGCTGAGGAAGAAAGCTCCAGCACTGAGTTGATCTTCACCGGAATTTCGGTCGGAGTCGGCATACTGGGATTCTTGCTCGCCTGGTACCTCTACTGGAAACGCCCCGACTTGCCGGCGCGAATGGCGAAGTCGGCTGGCGGCCTCTACTCGCTGGTGCTGAACAAGTACAAAATCGATGAACTTTATGGAGCGGTGATTATTCACCCGCTAATAGGCCTGTCGACCAATGTCTTCTGGAAGGGCATCGACAAGGGACTGATCGATGGGGCAGTCGACGGCGGCGCAGCCGGAGCGCAGGAAACTTCCGACGCGCTGCGTCACATGCAGTCCGGCAACATTCGCTCTTACGCCGGATGGGTGGCTGTCGGCGCTACCGCCGTAATCGCCTTCATGGTGTGGAGGGGGTTGCGATGAACTTCCTCGACCAAAACATCCTGACCATCGTCGCATTTCTGCCATTGGCCGGAGCGATCCTGCTGGCGTGCATTCCGCGGCGCGATCGCGATATCCGCTACTTCGCGCTCGCGGTTTCGCTGATCACGTTAATCGCCTCTCTGCATCTTCCCTGGCATTACGTGCGTGGGCAGGGCGGCTTCCAGTTCGAGCAGAACATCCCCTGGATCTCGCACCCGAACATCCACTACCACCTCGGTATCGACGGCATCTCGATGTGGCTGGTCGTGCTGACCACCTTCCTGATGCCGCTGTGCGTGCTGATTTCGTGGAAGTCGATCGACCATCAGGTGAAGGAATTCTTCGTCCTGATGCTGATCCTGGAAACAGCGATGATCGGCGTCTTCATGGCGCTCGACCTCTTCCTCTTCTACTTCTTCTGGGAAGCCACCCTGATTCCGATGGCGCTGCTCATCGGAATGTACGGCCACGGCCGCAAGATTTATGCCGCCGTGAAGTTCTTTCTGTACACGATGATCGCCTCCGTCTTCATGCTGGCGGCAATCATCTGGCTTTACGCACGTACCGGCAGCTTCGATTTTGTAACGATTCAGCAAGCGATTCAGAACGGACAAGTTGCCGGATTCGGACAGGCCGCGATCTGGCTCTTCCTCGGCTTCTTCGTCGCGTTCGCCGTCAAGGTACCGCTCTTCCCTGTACATACTTGGCTGCCCGACGCTCACGTGGAAGCTCCGACGGCCGGATCGGTTCTGCTGGCCGGAGTGCTGTTGAAGATGGGCACCTACGGCCTGCTGCGCTTCAACCTGGGGCTCTTCCCTGAAGAAGCGCGGCGCAACGCGCCGTGGATCATCACACTGGCGATCATCGGCATTGTCTATGGCGCGCTCGTCGCCATGATCCAGCCAAACATCAAGCGACTGATCGCTTACACCTCCGTCAGCCACTTAGGGTTTGTGGTGCTCGGTATCTTCAGTTTTACGCAGCTCGGGGTCGATGGCGCGGTTTACCAGATGCTGAATCACGGCGTCTCCACCGGCGCGCTCTTCATGCTGCTGGGGATGGCCTACGATCGCCGTCACACCTACGACATCTCCGAGTACGGTGGTCTGGCGACTCCAATGCCGATTTACGCCGTCTTCTTCGCTTTCGTGATGCTATCGTCGGTTGGGCTGCCACTGATGAATGGCTTCATCGGCGAGTTTCTGGTGCTTAGCGGAGCATTCCAGGCGAAGCAGATCTACGGAATCATCGCGGCCACGGGCGTGATCTGGAGCGCCTGCTACCTGCTGTGGATGTATCAGCGGATCTTTTACGGCGAAGTCACAAATCCGAAGAATAAAACGCTGCGCGACCTAGATGCCCGCGAGCAGCTTTCGCTGTGGCCGCTGGTTGTCGCCTCGATCGTAATGGGCGTAGCGCCAATGCTGTGGCTGCACTCCATCGATCCGTCGGTAGTGAGCGCGTTGCACCAGTTCTCCGGCGTGACCCAGGCGGCCTCGAGCGCCAGCACTCATATGACTGAAGCATTTCTAAAGGTGATCGGACGATGATTCCGGCCGTCGACTACATACGGATTCTGCCAGAGCTGGTGCTGAGCATCTTCGGCATCATCATCATGCTGGTCGATCCGCTTATTCCCGAACAAAATCCCAAGAAGCCGTTGGGAATCATCGCCATCCTTGGTACGCTGGCCGGCCTCGCCGCTACCGCTTATCAGACCAATTACTACGGCAACGCCTTTTACAACACCATCAGCGTCGATACCTTCAGCGTCTTCTTCCATGTTGTTGTCTTGCTAATCGCGCTCGTGGTCATCCTTACGTCGTACGAATATCTGGAAGTGCAGCGCATCCGCTCGGGCGAATACTACGCTCTCATTCTTCTTGGCACCGTCGGCATGATGCTGATGTCAGCAGCGGTCGAGCTGGTGCTGATCTTCATCGCGCTCGAAATCTCGTCGATCTCCACCTACATCCTGGCCGGAATGCGTCGGCGTGCTGCCGAAAGCGCCGAGGCCTCGCTGAAGTACTTCCTGCTCGGCTCATTTGCCACCGCGTTTTTTCTCTACGGCGTCGCACTTGTCTTCGGTGCAACCGGAACGACTAACGTCTACGGCATCGCCCACTACTTGCAGGGCCAGCCTTCGACGCTGGCGTATCTTGCCGTCGGCCTCATGTTCGTGGGACTGGGCTTCAAAGTTGCTTCCGCTCCCTTCCACATTTGGACGCCTGACGTCTACGAAGGCGCGCCCGCGCCGGTAGTCGCGCTGATGTCTACCGGCCCGAAAGCCGCAGCCTTCGCGGTTCTTCTGCGTGTACTGTTCGCCACCACCGCCCCCGGCTGGTTCTGGATGGTCTGGGTCTCAGCCGTCCTGTCGATGACGCTCGGCAACATTGGCGCGCTGGTGCAGCAGAACGTGAAGCGTCTGCTGGCGTATTCGTCGATCGCGCACGCGGGATATATATTGGTCGCTTTTGCTGCCGCCAAGCAGGTTGGCATCTCCGCGGTAATCTTCTACGCGGCTTCTTACGCCGCCATGAATGTCGGAGCGTTCGCAGTCGTCAGTCACTTCGCATCTACCGGCGAGAAATACGTTACTCTCGACGACTACGCCGGGCTTGGCCGCCGCTCGCCGCTGCTGGCCGCCATCCTCACCATATTCCTACTATCGCTCATCGGAATTCCGGTCACCGGCGGATTCTTCGCCAAGTTTTACGTCTTCTCTGCCGCCCTGAAATCGAACCTCGTCGGCCTCACCATCATTGGTGTGATCAATAGCGCAATTGCTGCTTACTATTACCTGCGAGTGATCGTCTATATGTACATGCGGGATGAGCGGGTGGAAGCGCCTGTCGCTCGCATCCCGGTTTCGCTGGGAATCGGGCTGGCGATCAGCCTGATTGCGACGATCTATCTGGGTGTGCTGCCGGGTCGTGTGCTCGACTACGCCCTGCAAAGCGCGCAAGACCTAATTAAGTAGGCATCAGAACATTCAACCGAATCCGTGGAGTTGTGGGTTGAACCAGCTCACGACTTCTGCCATCCTCGGAGTTGCATGACGCTGCACCGCCAGGCATTCATTTCATTTTTGTTGCTGACAGCGGTGTTGTACGTCTTCTTCTCACCTCTGCTTCCGGCTCAGGGCGTCGCCGGACGTCATCACACCGGAAGCCCCGCCATGGTAGCAGCATTCCTGTCCGCCGTTGCTTTTACCGCCGCTTCGTTTTTCTCTTCGACCACACCCGAAAAACACGCCCTTCACCGGGAAAAACTTTTTGAGCTGCACTGCGCGCGGCTCTGTTAGTGGAAGCGTTTCTTCAAGAGTTTTCGCCCGAATTCGGGAATCAGGATGTGACGCGTAGGCATCGATATGTTAATCGCGTCACACTTCTCTCGCTTTCGGAACCGAAGGACTTTTTCAACGGAAGGAATGTAGTGATGTATTTCGATGAGGGAAGAGTTTTGAACCAGCCGCACTACAAAGATCCTGAAACGCGCAATCAAGTCAATCCCGTTTCACAACCAGCGAAGCCGTCCCCCAGCTGCGCTATCGACAGCCAATACAACGGCGCTACAGATTGGAAGACTGCGAACATGCTCGACAGTGCCAACAATAAGTTGCAGGAACTGATGCAGCTTCTGTATCTGTTGAGCCGCGACCCGGCGGTGCCGAACAACGCACGCTATCACGTCACCGTCGCGCAGGGCGAGATCGCGCTGCTTGCCCACGTCATGCGCAACACTGCGGAAGAAGCCGACGAGGTTGTTCCCATAACGGAGAATAAAACCCGCAGCGCAGCACACCCGTAAGACTTGCGTTGCAGCGGTCATTCAACGGGCACAGCGATATCCCGCCGGTTGAAGACCGCCGCCGCGAAGACCCAGAACAACACAGCTTGCAGAATCGCAATAATTGCCGCGAACCAGTTGACGATCCAATCTGGGCGGAAGCTGAAGCGCAGGAAGTCCATCAGGATGGGCAGCCCAGGCAGCCAAAATGACCATGCGTGGCGCTGCGCTCGGAATACCGCAGGAGCGCAGAACAGCAGCACCGTCATCGCGGTCGCTACATACGGGTTCAGGAACGTCGAGAAGAACATCGCCACCGTCGCGGCGATGATTGATCCCGCCATAATCAATATGACGATCGACCAGATCTGGCTGCTCGGCAATGCCGCCTTGGCTGTGAGCCACACTCCACATAATCCAAAGAACAGAGCGTAAGCGACTGCCATCGTACATGTCCCGAACATGACCGCCAGAAGATATTCGCCGCGGCTGATCGCCTTGGACAGGACCAGCAAAATTCGTCGTGATTTACGTTCATTGTGAATTGCGTCGGCCGCCAGAAAAGCACTGAAGACGCAAATGTAGATCGCCTGCTGCTGGCAGTAGAAGATTACGTCGTCATTCACCGGACGGCTTCTACCGAAATCTCCCGCCGCCGCAGCGGTCAGAACGATCCAAGCAAAGAGAATCAGCACCGGCCAGCGGTGTTCGCGGAGGAAATTCAGGGCGATCAATGACACCGCTCTCAAGCGCCGTCTCCCTTGTTAGTCAGCTCAACAAACACTTCTTCCAGAGTCCGCCGCACGGGATTCACACTGAGCACCTCGCCGCCCAGCGCCCACACTCGTTCCAACGCGTCGCGTTGCGAGGCAGCGGGCACGCTGAACGTGATCCTGCCGCCCGCGGCGTGCGATAGCTCGAAGCTGTTAGCCGGAACTCCTCGCGCCACGACTTCATACTGATCGCGGGTCACCAGCAGCTCTTCCGTTTTGCCCAGCTTCACCACCTGCCCCTTATCCAGGATGGCGACGCGATGGCAGATCATCTCGATCTCTGACAACAGGTGCGAGCTGAGGAAGATCGTCTTGCCGGCGCGATTGGCTTCCAGCAACAATTCGCGCATGGCTACGCGCGCGAGGGGATCGAGCGCGGACGTAGGCTCGTCGAGTATCAGCAGCTCGGGATCGTTCATCAGCGCTTGCGCCAGTCCCACGCGCTGCTGCATGCCACGGGAGAATTTCGCGACGTTGCGGTCCGCCTCCTGCGCAAGCTCCACCTGCCGCAAAACCTCGCGGGCGCGAAGGCGCAGGCGTTGCGGGCGCATGCCGTTCAGCGCGCCGTAAAACCGCAGCAACTTGTCGGCAGGCCGATGGTAAAGAGCAACGTTCTCTGCCAGGAATCCGATGCGCGCACGCGTCGGCGCATCGCCAAACGGCTTACCCAACATGCGTCCGCTGCCCGACGAGGGCCTCATGAACCCGAGCGCCAAGTGAATTGCCGTGGTCTTTCCCGCCCCGTTCGGCCCCAGGAAGCCGAATATCTCGCCCCGCTCCAGCGACAACGTAAAGCCGTTCAGCGCCCGCACGCGGCGCTTCGACCAGGGCCGGCCATAGTTTTTGGTCACGTTGTCGTAATCGAGGATCCCCGGCATGAAGACGATTGTAGAGCGCTGAAGCAGAAAAGCGTATTCACCACAGAGGCACGGAGGTCACCGGCTTTCCATTAACTCTCTCCGGTGTCTTCCGTGCCTCCGCGGTGGCGCACTTTCTTTTCCGGGCAGCAAAAAGCCCCATCCGCGGATGAGGCTTCTCGATCAAACCGGGAAAAACCTAGACGACCTTGGCGAAAATAATAACCAGCGTGAACAGCACCAGCGACTCGATAAATGCAAGGCCAAGAATCAGCGCGAGCTGAATCGCCGGACGGGCAGCAGGGTTACGGGCCATAGCTTCGCAAGCCGCTGCACCGACGCGGCCCTGTCCCAGACCGGCCAGGCCGGCTGCGATCGCGATGCCGAAACCGGCGGCGATGGCAACATAGTTACCGTGGTTAGAAGCAGCAGCGCCTCCCGCGTCCTGCGCGAACGCTGGCATGGCCACCATCATGAGTGCCATCAGCGCAAAAACAATCATCATCACTTTCCGCATTGTGTTTCTCCTCCGGGTCCCCGGCGAGCGCCGACTTTGCGCTCGATGGGGTGGGTTATGAATCGTTGCCAGTGGGTGGTTGACGTTCACCGAGCTGACGCCCTCACGCTGACAACATAGCAACTAGCAATTAGCCGCTAGCGATCAGCAAGATGGCACAATTGCCTCTTACTCATTGCTAGTTGCTAGTTGCCAGTCGCCGCCTCTAGTGCTCGTGCGCGACCGCTTCTCCGATGTACACCGTCGCCAGCAGCACAAAAATGTACGTCTGGATGATCGCCACCGCCGCGTGCAATCCCATGAAGATCACTGGAATTGCAATCGGAAAGAGGGTAAAGAACACCAGGGTCACCATGTCGCTCGCAAACATATTGGCAAAGAGACGGATGGTAAGCGACAGAATTCGTGCCAGGTGGCTGCAGACTTCGATGATGAACATCAGCGGAGCCAGCCACCACACCGGGCCGATAAAGTTCCGGATATAGCCGAAGCCGTTCTTCCGGATGCCGTGCATGTGGTAATAGAACCAGGTCACCAAGGCGCAGCCCAACGGAACCGATGGCGAGGCAGTCGCGGTTTCAAATCCGGGGATCAAGCCGATGAGGCACCCACCGAGGATGAACAACCCCAGCACCGTAAGATATCCCACGTACCGCTCGTATTCGTGGCCGATCACTTCGTGGCTTTGCTCGCTGACGAACGAGTTGATGCCCTCGACCATGTGCTGCAGTGCGCCGGGATTGTCCACCGACAGCCGGGCGCGGACAACGATGAAAAACAGCACCAGCAGCACGGAGACCAACAACTCCATGGCTACGTAATTGGTAAACGGCGCCTGGGGATTGGCAGCATGCACGTGGAACAACCCCATCAGGCTGTTTGCCGGCCCTGCCAGATACTTATTCAGTAATGCGGTTAACCAAAGTTGCTCAGGCATGAATGCTTACTCTATGACCGAATTTGTGTTGCGAAAAACCAGCCTTGGCACACCCCGGGCGTCGCGGTAACGTGTGTCCAAATGCTGTTCAGGAAATTCAGGTTCCGCGTCGCAGTGTAATGAAAATCTCGATTACGACCTCGCACGCCACGGCTGCGATTGGAAGACAAACGCCTGCCAGAAAGCCGTAAAGCGCTGCTAACGAAACATTAAATATAACATAGGCACCAGCTGCGATGAGGGCGTAGCGCAACATCGCCCGGAAAACGATTAGGCCTCCCCGCTCGCCGCTGTTCTGACTGGTAATCCTCTCGCCCAGCGCCTCAACTGCCTGCTCTAGCCAGTGCTGGTTGACATACGAGATGACGGCGCCCACAACGAAGCCAGCGGTCGCAGGCCAGCGGAAGAAGATAAGGCTGAGCAGCATTCCGGAGACGCCCAACACCAACATGAATCTTCGAATCCGAGGCAAAGCTCTGTCGAGAAAGACTTCGATTGCCGGAGAACTCGATTCTGGCGTGGACATGGCGAGTATCCTACGAACCGAGCCGCTTCATTTCGTCTGCCGGATCACGGTCCGGATGACATCGACGAAACCCGCAACGGCGCCTACGATGATTCCCACCAGAAACAGCCAGTGTGTGTGCAGCCAATAGTCCAGCAGCTTGCCGAGAAACAGACCGATAACGACGGCGGCGGGAATGACAAACGCAATCTGCGAATAGCGCGCCCAAATGACGGCGGCATTCTGGCTGCGGTCCGGTTTCTCATCGGCCATGGCGACAGCGTACCATTCCCAGCTCTGTCGTGCATCTTCAGCCATTTTTGGCAATCCCGCAGCACTGGCCCTGAACCCCTACTCCCTCCGGGTGAATCTGATTTCCAGGGAGATTACGAATGGAACTTGGATTGAAGGGCAAGATCGTTCTCGTCACCGGCGCGAGCAAAGGGATCGGCAAGGCCATTGCCACAGCTTTCGCAGCAGAAGGCGCCAAGGTCGCCATCGCGGCTCGGAACCTCGAGGACTTGGAGAAGGCAGCCGGCGAAATCGCGAAGAACACCGGCGCCCAGGTCATGAGTGTCGCTGCGGACTCGACGAAAGCGGACGACATCATTCGCATGACCACGGAGGTCGTGCAGCGCTTCGGAACGGTTCACGTTCTGGTGAACAATGCCGGCGGCGTAGGCGCATTCGCGCCGTTTGAAAAGCTGACCGACGAGGACTGGCTCCAGATATTGAACTTCAACGTGCTCTCGGCAGTTCGGGCCATACGCGCCGTTCTGCCTCACATGCAGAAGCAGAAGTGGGGGCGAATCATCAACATCTCCAGCGAGTCGGGCACGCAGCCGGACGCTTTCATGCCGCACTACAATGCCTCCAAGGCCGCTCTCAACAATCTCACTAAAAGCCTTTCCAAGGCTTATGCGATGGACGGAATTCTGGTGAACACCGTCTCGCCGGCTTTCATTATGACCCCTCTGGTTTCTGACATGTTAGGAAAGCTTGCGAAGGAACGAGGCATCACGCCGGAGCAAGTCACGGCGGAGTTCCTGGCGACGAATCGTCCTCACATCGAATTGAAACGGCCGGGAGAGAGCGAGGAAGTGGCTTCTGCTGTTGTCTTCCTGGCGTCGGAACAGGCTTCGTTCATTACCGGGACGAATCTGCGTGTGGATGGGGGATCTGTGGCGAGTATCTAGAATACGTAATTATTTAACCAAGGCCGACTCATTGCGACGCTTGGACTTATGGTTGGTCGATAACGATCCGTTCGCGGCGCCCGCGAGCACGATTCGACAAACCTGGTTGACATATTCCTCGTTCAGCTCGTCATGGCGTATGAGGAAGCGCATGTAGATGCCGCCGTAAAGTAGATCGAGAACTAGGTCCAGATCGAGATCTTTCGGAAGCTCTCTGCGATCGATGCCTCTCTGCAAGGTGCGATATGCCTCTTGCCGGCGCGGCCGTAAAAATCGCGCGCGAAACTCCTCCATCAGCCCCGGGTCAGACTGGCCTGCGGCAATGACCCCCGCGATGATGCGGCCGCTGCGCGATCTGAGCACTTCCAGGTATTGATTCATCTGCACGCTCATGTCCTTGCGAACCGAGCCACTGTCAGGAAAATGCAGTTCGCTCTCGATGCTCGAAGCAAACGCTTCGACGACCAACGCACCTTTCGTGGTCCACCAGCGATACACGGTCGCTTTCCCGACGTGAGCATCGGCGGCCACTGCTTCGATAGAGAGTGCGGCGAAACCGTGTCGGCGCAACAGCTTCAGCGTGCTGCGAAGAATCGCCTGGCGGGAGCGCTCATTGCGCGGTCTTCCCGGCAACCGTTTCGCGCCGTTCTGATCGTTACTGGGATCTTCTTGTCGAGAAGTGATTATTTCTTGCATGGTAGCGAGCTTTCATTGAATCCAATACGTATCGTATCGTATCATATTAGAGTTTCCTGGAGACCAGCCCTATCCGCTTTATCCGGCGCCGGTTGGCATTGATAGCAAACTAATGTGGATTGTTGCCCTCGCGCTACGGCGCCCATATACCTTTGTCGTCATGGCTTTGGTCATCATTCTGTTGATGCCATTGGTCATTCTTCGCACGCCCGTCGATATCTTTCCCGACATTAATATTCCCGTCGTCAGCGTGGTCTGGAATTTCAATGGTTTCGCGCCTACCGACATGGCGGAGCGGATCGTCAGCAACTCCGAACGCGGCATGACAGTGACGGTAAACGATATCGAGCATATCGAGTCGCAATCGGTGCAAGGCATTGGCGTCATCAAAATCTTTTTCCAGCCGCAAGCCAACATTCAGACGGCGCTTGCCCAGGTGACGGCCATCGTACAAACCTCGGTGCGCAGTTTGCCACCGGGCACCACACCTCCGTTGGTCATCACCTACACGGCTTCGTCCACACCGATCGTGCAGTTGGGCATCAGCAGCAAAACCCTGCCGGAGCAGGTACTGTTCGATCTGGGAAACAATTTCATTCGCACCCAATTGGCGACGGTGCAGGGCGCAGCCACGCCGTACCCTTACGGTGGCAAGATGCGTCAGGTGCAGGTCGATCTGGATATGCCGCGTCTGCAGGCCCAGGGATTGTCGCCCTCCGACATCGTGAACGCCGTGAACGCGCAAACCCTGATCACGCCCTCCGGTACGGCGAAACTCGGCTCCCTCGAGTATCAGGTGGAGATGAACAGCGCTCCGGACACGATTGCGGCGCTCAATGATCTCCCGGTAAAGACCGTTAATGGTTCGACGATTTACATGCGCGACGTCGCCCACGTCCGCGACGGCTTTGCGCCGCAGACCAATATCGTTCGCCAGGACGGCGTACGCGGCGTCCTGATGTCCATGTATAAGATCGGTCGGGGATCGACACTCACCATTGTGGAGGCCGTAAAGGGCATGGTGCCGATCGCCTTGCAGTCGCTTCCACCGGGAGTGACGGTCAAACCGTTGTTCGATCAGTCTCTGTTTGTGCGGGCTTCTCTTAACGGTGTCTTGCGCGAAGGTTTGATCGCCGCCGCGCTTACCGCCTGCATGATCCTGCTGTTCCTCGGCGACTGGCGGCCCACGATCGTTATTTCGATTTCGATCCCGCTGTCGATCTTCGTGTCCGTGCTGCTTTTGAGCGCGCTGGGCGAGACCATCAACATCATGACGCTCGGCGGTCTGGCGCTGGCGGTCGGAATCCTGGTAGATGACGCAACTGTAGAAATTGAAAACATCGAACGAAACCTGGCGCAAGGCAAAGAAATGCGCCAGGCGATTCTCGACGGTGCGGCGCAGATCGCGGTCCCGGCCTTTGTCTCCACTCTCTCGATCTGCATTGTGTTCGTGCCCATGTTCTTCCTCACCGGCGTGGCCCGTTACCTGTTCGTGCCGCTGGCGGAGGCCGTGGTATTCGCGATGTTGGCTTCCTACTTCCTCTCGCGAACCCTGATCCCGACGCTGGTGATGTACATCATGCGCGGACACGAACATAAAGCAGCTGAACCCAAGACAGCCTTTGGGCGTTTTCAGCGCGGATTTGAACGCGGTTTCGAAAGGTTCCGCAACGGTTATTTCCAGCTGCTGGAGACGACTCTTGAGCACAGCAAGGTCTTCGCGGCCTGCTTCATTGCCTTCTGCATATTGTCGATGGGCCTGGTCTTCTTCCTGGGGCAGGACTTTTTCCCCAACGTCGACGCCGGCCTGATGCGACTCCATGTGCGTGCGCGTGCGGGCTTGCGCGTCGAGGAGACAGCGCGACTGTGCGATGAGATCGAGGGTTACCTGCGGCAGCAGATCCCCAAAGACGAACTCAACACAATCCTCGACAACATCGGGCTTCCCTACTCCGGCATCAACCTGTCCTACGCGAATTCCGGCGTAATCGGCACCAGCGATGCTGAGATTCTGGTGGGTTTGAATCAAAATCACCGCCCAACGGCTGACTACATTCGCCGCCTGCGCGAAGGACTGCCGCGGCAATTTCCCGGCGTGGAGTTCTACTTCCAGCCCGCCGACATCGTTTCGCAGATATTGAACTTCGGATTGCCGGCACCGATCGACATTCAGCTCACCGGGTATGACACGGTGACCAACTACGAGATTGGGCAGCGCATCGCGAATCAAGTGCGGAAGATTCCGGGGGCTGCGGACGTGCACGTCCAGCAGATGCTCGATCTCCCCACACTGCATCTCGACTTCGATCGCAACCGCATGACGCAGGTGGGAATCAACGCTCGCGACGTCGCTCAGAGCGTGCTGGTTTCCCTCAGCGGCAGCTTTCAGACCTCTCCGAATTTCTGGCTGAATCCCGCCAACGGCGTGACGTATCAGATTGCTGTGCAGTCGCCGCAATATCGCGTCACCTCGCTCCAGGATCTGATGAAGACGCCGGTCGACAGCGCTACCGCGCCCACCCAGCAGTTATTGAGCAACCTGGTGCAACTGCGGCCCACCGCGCGAGCGGCCGTCGAGTCACATTACAACGTGCAGCCGGTCATTGATATTTATGCCAGCACCCAGGACCGCGATCTCGGCGGGGTGGCTCGCGACGTGAACCAGGTCTTGGAACCTTTCCGGCACCAGCTGCCGCGAGGCACTCGGCTGACGGTTCGCGGGCAGGTGGTGACTATGCAGTCTTCATTTATCGGCCTCGGCGTCGGTCTGGTGATGGCTATCATGCTGGTTTACTTCCTGATCGTGGTGAACTTCCAGTCCTGGCTCGATCCGTTCATCATCATCACCGCTTTGCCGGGTGCGCTTGCCGGAATCTGCTGGATACTGCTGCTGACCCATACGACCTTGAGCGTGCCGTCTTTGACTGGCGCGGTCATGTGCATGGGCGTGGCCACGGCGAACTCCATTCTGATGGTCTCGTTCGCACGCGACCGCATGGCGGCGGGAACTCCCGCGGTGCAGTCGGCGCTCGAAGCTGGTTACACGCGTATTCGTCCCGTGCTGATGACCGCGTTGGCCATGATCATCGGTATGTTGCCAATGTCGCTCGGCTTGGGAGAGGGCGGCGAACAGAACGCTCCCCTGGGACGTGCCGTGATCGGCGGCCTTCTGTTTGCGACGGTGGCCACGCTGTTTTTTGTACCTTCTGTCTTTGCGATCATCCACGGCCGCCGTGAACGCAAAGCAGCGGAGCAGTCCTAATTCTTCGGATGGTTGAGACAAGATGACCATGCAGCAAAGCTCGCACGTGGAGGAAGACATGCAGCAACAGAGCACCACGGAAAATCATGCTCCGCCACAAATTACGCCTCCTCCCAAGCTGGCGGCTGCGCCTCCGCGCAAAGCGCTGTTCTTTGTCGGCCTCATCGTCGTGGCTCTGCTCGTTGCAGGCGCTATCTCGCTGCTCACCAGAATGCATGCCAGCCGTGTGTTGGCGGAAACCACCACGCAGGACGCAGTACTGAGCGTTGCCGTGGTTCATCCCACCGCGGAGAAGCCCGACGAAGAACTGGTTCTGCCTGGAACCCTGCAGGCCTACGTTGAGTCGCCGATTTATGCGCGCACCAGCGGCTATCTGCTGCGCTGGTACAAAGACATCGGCTCGCATGTGAAGCAGGGTGAATTGTTGGCCGACATCGACACGCCGGAAGTCGATCAGGAATTGATGCAGGCACGCGCGGCTCGCCAGCAGGTCGTGGCCGCAATGGATTTGGCGAAGATTAACTCCGACCGTTATCAGTCGCTGCGCAAAACCGATTCGGTCTCGCAGGAAGAAGCTGACACGCAGAGCAGCGGTTATCAGCAGGCTGTGGCGAATCTCGCAGCCGCCGATGCCAACGTGAAACGTTTGCAGGAGCTCGAAGGTTTCAAGCACGTCTACGCGCCTTTCGACGGAGTAATCACCAAACGAACTGTCGACCCTGGAGCTCTGATTAATGCCGGCGCTGGAGCTGCGGGCAGAGAGCTGTTTGACATCGCGCGCACCGATCCATTGCGCGTCTATGTTTCGGTTCCGCAAGCCTATGCTCCAGCGATCCACGACGGATTGGACGCTGTAGTCACACTGCAGGAATTTCCCGGCCAGAAATTCAGAGCATCGGTGACACGCACGGCCGATGCGATCGATCCCGTCGCTCGAACCTTGAACACCGAAGTCGATGTGCCCAACAAGGACGGCAAACTTCTTCCCGGCTCATTCGGCGAGGTGCACTTCAAGCCAAACATCAATGCGAAAAAGGTCACTGTTCCGGTCAACGCAATGCTGTTTCGCCGTGAAGGCGCTCAGGTCGCGGTAGTCGGACCCGATGGCAAGGTGCAGTTGCGGCACATCAGCATCGGTCGTGATTACGGAACGACTCTGGAAATCGTCGGCGGCGTCGACGCCAACGACCTGGTGATCGTCAATCCTTCCGACTCCATCGAGGAGGGACAGAAGGTGAACGTTGCTCCCCAGCATCAAGGGGGCGAGCACTCATGAAGAAGCTGACCACCGCCGCCGCTGCGCTGGTTTGCAGCCTGCTGGCTGGTTGCGCCGTCGGCCCGAACTACAAGCGGCCCGCCGCGCCGGTTCCTGCTCCTGATGCCTACAAAACGCCGGCTCCGTGGCGGGTTGCTGCTCCCCAAGACAGCCTGCCGAAAGGCAATTGGTGGGAGGTCTTCAACGATCCTGAGCTGAACGCCTACGAGCAGCAATTGCTCGCCGCGAACCAGTCGCTGCTCGCTTCCAAGGATCGGCTGGAGGAAGCGCGTTCGCTGGCGCGTGTCACCTCCGCTGCTTTCTTTCCGCAAGCTACAGTCGACCCCAACGCTGCGCGCACCCGATACTCCGGGACTCGTCCAGAAGTGCTGACGCTGGGCAATCCTCTGACACAGAGCACCTACGAAGTTCCCTTCTTCATGAACTGGGAACCCGATCTCTTCGGCCGTATTCGCCGTAATATGCAAGCATCGAACGCCAACCTGCAAGCCACGGCTGCTGACATGTACAACGTCAACCTCGTCCTCACCTCGGAGCTTGCGGCGGATTACTTCAGCCTTCGCGAGCTCGATGCCGAGTATCAGGTCGTGCTGGATTCCGTGAAGATCCAGCAGAAGGGCTTGCAGCTGGTCGAATATCGCCACAACGGCGGAGTCGCTTCCGGACTCGATCTGGCGCAACAGCAAACCGTTCTCACTTCGACGCAGGCGCAGCTTTATCTGGTCAAACAGCAGCGCGACCAGTTCGAGCACGCGATCGCCGTGCTTACCGGCAATTCGGCATCAACCTTCAGCGTACCGATCAAGCCTTTGACCGAAACGCCGGTCCCCGTTCCGCTCGGACTTCCGTCTGACCTGCTCGAACGCCGTCCCGACATTGCCACAGCCGAGCGGCAGATGGCTTACGAGAACGCGGAGATCGGCGTGGCGAAAGCGGCGTTCTATCCGCAGCTCACGCTGTCGGGCACTGGCGGATTCCAAAGCACCAACATCACCAACCTGATCAGCGCTCCCAGCGCGATCTGGTCGCTCGGCGGAGACCTGCTTGAACCCGTAGTCAACGGCGGTCGCAACCGCGCGAACCTGGCTTATACCAGGCACGCCTACGACGAAACCGTCGCCAACTATCGCGAGACCGTGCTGGTGGCGTTTCAGCAGGTCGAGGACGGACTCACAGGTCTGACCCAGCTTTCGCAAGCAGAGGCTACGCAGAACGAAGCCGTTGCCGCAGCGCAACGCGCGCTGGATATCTCCAACAATCGTTACGTCGGTGGAGTCACAACGTACCTCGATGTGATTACCGCGCAGAGCACGCTGCTGGTGAATCAGCGTCTCGCTACACAGCTACTCGGCCAGCAGATGGTCACGGAAGTCGCGCTGGTCAAGGCTTTGGGAGGAGGCTGGAACGCCTCGCAGATCCAGAACGAGGCTGTGCATCCGAAGGCGATTCAGGCAGTGCAACAGTAAGAGCGACTAGAGACTAGCTGAAAAACGAATTCACCACAGAGGCACGGAGAACACAGAGAATTCTGGTTTTTCTCCGTGACCTCCGTGCCTCTGTGGTGAAAGTGTTTCTGGGGCGGAGTTGCCGCCTTAGAACGGAATGTCTTCGTCCGTGATTTCCGGACCGCTGCTGGTGCTTGCCGGCTCGTTTTCGGGCACGCGCTGATCGTAGCCCCCGCCGGATGATTTGCCGGAGCTGCGGCTGTATCCGCCACCGCCACCGCCGCTCTCGCCGCCTTCCCGTCCCCCGCCCAGCAGCACCAGGTCGTTCACGATGATCTCGGTGCGGTATTTCTTCTGGCCGCTCTCCTTGTCGTCCCAGGAGTTGGTGCGCAGACTGCCTTCGATGTAGACGGTGCGGCCCTTCTTCAGATACTCCCCGGCGATTTCGGCGGTGCGCTGGAAGGCGACCAAGTTGTGCCACTCGGTGCGATCCTGCCAGTTCCCTTCCTTGTCCTTGAAGCGTTCGTTGGTCGCCAGTGTCATGCGGGCGACGGGCATGCCGCCGGGCGTGTACTTCATTTCCGGATCCTTGCCAAGATTACCGATAAGAATGACTTTGTTGACACTCTTTGCCATAAGAGCCGCTCCTGTTCGCTCGCGTGATGAAGGCCAAATATAACAGATAGGAAAGCACGGGTAGAGCGGACCTTCAGGTCCGCGTCCAGCCGCTATCTTCGCATCGAGTGGGGATTACAGTTGCTAAATGACCTCAGGAGGACAGCCTTGAAAGGGGGCAGCTTTGAAAGGGCACGGCTTCAGCCGTGCCGTCACGAGTCCATTTTGAACGACCCAGCGAGGCGGCCTTCAGGCCGACGAGCCCACTCCGGCGTTCCCAACTTGAAAGACTCGAGTACCTCGAGGTATACCCCCTCCCCCGTACCGCCTCTAAAATATTGAAAACAAAAGAGACGGTCTGCAAAATCTTGTGGCGCAAGGAGTTGTTCGTAATATCTAGAGCGGAAGAGACTTAGCTCTGACAAAGCAACGGTTTGCGAGTCGGACCGGCGCATCTGATCCCGATTTCAAAGAGCGCGCGACCACGAGAAGACACCAATCCCGCAGCATGGGCGTATGCCCAACCTTGCAGCCTACTCCGTTGAGGAAAGTTCGCAAGATTACGAAAGTACAATACGGGGTAATTGTCCTTTCGTAACCATGCACCCAGGCAATGTGCGCGGCCTCCACTTCGTGCTGGAGGGGCTTGGAACCTTCGATCTCACCCTTACCCAGAGCTGCCGCTCTGGGCTAAGGAAGTTTCATCCCGCCTGCCGCTGGACTTCCGCTCTCAATATTTCGGCGCAGCTGGCGCAAGCGCCTTGGCTTTCTCTTCTGCTTTCTGCTGATCGGCCGTTCTTCCCTGGCGTTCATACAGCTTTGCCAGATGCATCCACGCGTCGGGCGCATCCGGATCGAGATGCACGGCCTGCTCCTGATAAGTCGTGGCCTCCTTCAGGTCGCCCAATGCGAAATACATCGCGGAGCGTCCCTGGGCGATGTTGAAGCTGAAGCTGCGGCCTTTCGTGTCCGCCAACATTTCGGGAGGAGCCGCGCTGGCCGCGTCGTCCAGCGCCTTCAACGCCTCCTTCGGCTGCCGAGTCATGAAGTAGAGGCGCGCCAGCTTCACCAGCTCCGTCGCCTTCGTCGTCGGATCGGTGGTGTTCTGTATGCCCTGCTGTATGGCGTGAATAGCATCGGGCAGGCGTCCCTGGGTCTGATACAGATCGCCAAGCGACAGCCACACCAGGCCGTCGTTGGGTGAGAGCTCCAGCGCCGCGCGCCATTGTTTTTCGGCGTCGGCAGGCTTGCCCGTATCCATGTAAAGTGCGCCGAGATTCGCCATGGCCTGCATCTTGATCGTGGGATCGGAGGAGAGCTGGAGCGTGGTTTCCAGCGCCTCGATCGCATCGGCCCGCTGTTCCTGGTGATGGTACAGATCCGCCAGTTCGTACCAGACATTGCCGCGCAAGTCAGCCGTCGAGTCCCACGGTGTGGCTTCCTTCGGCGAGAGCGCGATTGCCTGCTTCCACTCTTCCTCGGCATCGGAATTGCGTTGCATGGCATGGAGAATCTGTCCGCGATACCAATGCGCGTGCGCGTTGTCGGGGGCGATCTTCACCGCGTTGTCGATGGCGGCCAGCGCCTCGGCGTTGCGGCCCAACGCCAGCAACACTCGTGCGGACTGCATCCACGAAATGAATGCGGCGGCCGCAACCGGTAGCGGCTCGCGCGGAACTGGCGCAGTGGCGCAATTGACTTCAAAGCGCCGGATCAGGTCTTCGGTCTCAGGCTTGCGGCGAACCAGCACAATCGACATCTCGTCGAGGTAGACTGGCCGCCACTGGATGCTCTTGCAGTCGTATTTCAGGCGGTCGAGCGAGATCTCATCCAGGGTCAGCGGGAAGATGATGGTGTTGACGCCGTACTTGTCCGCCTCCTGCTGCCAAGCGGGGTTGTCGAGAGGCTTGGTCAGCAGGTCGCCGCCATGCTCGGCCAGCGCCTTGCCGAAAGGAACGGCGCGGCCATCCATGTAATCGCGATAGCGCGGGAAGAGCTTCCAGACCAGGTATCCGCCCTCGTTGAAAGTATTGAGGACTTCGCCGGGAAGATTCTGGTCGAGGATGAAGTCGGCTCCGCCGCGCGGATACCAGGGTGAGAGTCCGGCGCCGAAGGTCGACAGGTTGAATTCGGTCACGTAGTGATAATTGTCGACAACGTCGACCGTGCGGATGATCGCGGTGAGGGCGAAAATTCCAGCAGCCACACTCGCCACAATCAAGCGCGTGCGCGCCTTGGGGATCCGCGAGCCAATCCACACGACTACCGAATAAAGAATGGAGCCGCCGACCACGACGGCCAGGCAACTGGCCATCTCGATGGTACGAAGATGACGGCTGCTCTCGTAGAGTGCCGCCAGCAGGAGGATTGCGGGACCGAGCCGCCGCTGCAGCAGAGCCACCGCGATGGCGATCACCATGAGGACGACCAGCAGCAGAAAGATGTCCCCGGTATTACGCAGGGAGAAGGTGAGAAGCGGATTGCTCCAGTTCCACTTCGCCGGCGCCCATTCATTGATGTGAAGCGTGCCCACCACGTGGGTGTAGTCAATGAGTGCCGGATAGATTTTCCATCCCCAGGCATTGACCAGCGTCGCCAGCAGCGTAGCCACGAACCAGGGGATTTCTCGCTTGAGCCTTTGCAGCGCCTGTTGTCGTGTTTCGGCGAAGGGCAGCTCCAGAATATCGGTTCCGCCAAACGCGACCATCAGGCCGAGTCCGGAGAAAAAGCTGTAGTGGACGTTGACCCAGACCAGCATGAGCACGGGCAACAACCACAGGCGAGCCTTGTTGGTCTCGTAGTTCTCCCAAAGCAGCGACAGGTAAGCGGAGAAGAGAACGATGGCGAAGATCTCAGCGCGCGGAACGCTGCGATAGGCGATGAAGGGTATCGCAAGAATCGCGATGGCGGCGGTTACGGCGTTGCCGCGCCGCAGCAGCAAGGCGATGGTCGCGGCGCAGGCCAGCGCGCTCACCCAGGAGAGTAGCTTAAAGCCTCCCAGCAAGTAGAGGCCGTAGAGCATGAAGCCGCCGAACGGCGGGTAGATCGCGGGCGTTCCGGGGACGGTATAGGAGAAAGGATCGCCGGTGAACACATGATGATGCTGGGCGACCCAACGGCCGGTCGCCAGATGCCAGCCGAGATCGGGATCCGCGACTGTAGCCAGCGCCGCGAGAAACGCGTAGATAAGAGCAATGGCGCCCAGCCCGAAGAACAGACGCCGCTCCAACCGCGAATATTCCACGGGCACAGCGTCAGCCGGTATAACGCCGGCCGAGGCGTTAGACGATTCCTCGCGCGTCAGCATTCGCTGGTCCGCTTCCGACGGAAAGTTTGCCGTGCCACGCGGCCTGATTGCCCTTCTGCATGGGTGTGCGAAGGGTGAGACGGAAAGTCGTTCCCAGGACTCGGGTAAAACATAGGCCTCTTTGCCAAGTGTTCGGGTCTTCGGCTGGTTAGAAACCATCGGAAGGATACCGCGCAGCGGCTTTTCCAAACAAGCGCAACCACACGTTGTTGTTTACAGGCTGTCCTCTCCCGGACACTTGACTCGTCGTCGACGCACATCGAGTGCGAACCTGTACAAGGATGAACAGCAGCCCCTCAGGCTAGCGTCTTGTCCCTCTCCAGAGTGCAATCGAATATTGCGCCGATCTTTCTGAGCTCGCCGCGCGTCTATTCGGCACAGGGTTGCACGGGGCGAGTGCGATCGTTCCGGGCCGAGCGCTTGGTGGTGTAACTGCTAGTCAGACATCGGGGCACTATGGGCATGACGGCGCAGGCATATTCTCCCGTCACGGCAAAGCATGAAGGAGGCATCCGGGTCGTAGTGTGCGATCCCGATGACGACGTGCGGGCACAGTTGAAAGCGGTGATGGAGTTCGATCCACTGCTGACCGTAGTGGCTGAATCGCGGGATTGGCGGACTTGTTACAGGAACGTCGACAATCTTGTACCGGAGTTGCTGATCATCCGGGCGAATTTGTTGCCACGCGACTGGCTGGATGCGAATGCGCAGGACACCTTCGCGCCTCTGGTACTTCCACTGAAGGAACGTTCCGAAGGTACAGCAGCGCCGTCTGCTTCGCTGGACCTGGTCATTCCGATTGTTGCCGAGGCCGCTCGTAAATCGCTTAACCGGGCGGTAACGGAGATCTACGACCGCAAGGCGAAGCAGCTGCTTTACCTTGTAGGACGCTACGTTGCGGGGTCAAACTCCGCGCTGGCTTACGAAGCCGTGCTTACGGTGGATTGTGACGGTCTTCGCGAAGAAGTACGGACCGATACGATCATCGCAGTTTTAGCGGCGCGAAAGTGCGTCATTCTCCATACCCTCGATGGCCAGAGCAAGCTACATGAGCCCATGCATCGCGTAATCGACAGGCTCGATCCCGCGGTCTTCGTCAGAATTCATCGCTCCGTGATCATCAACTGCAATCGTCTGGATCGCGGCGCAACGCCGATCGAGAAGCCTTCGCAAATCGTGATGCAAGATGGATCGCATTATCCGGTGGGACGCAATTACCGCCAGGCGCTCGCCGCTCATCTGCAACGTCTCCACACAATTTCATAAGTCATTGCGCATTCGTGCGGCACGAAACGCCGGGGCCGCACGAGTTCTACGCATCCCCGACGAATGCGGTTGTTGCCATCTTGTGACATCACACCTCTCACAAGCCTGTGATTGCCTCCTAACCCACGTTCTTCACGACTCGTCCCACGATGTTCGCTGGGGAACAGGCTGCACGCTTCGCGGAGCGCAGCGTGCACTTATACGGTCAGACATTCAACGCAAGCGGAGACGTTGGACTGTTCTGTATCTCCAAGGCAACAGTGGGGGCATATGAAAGTAAGAAGCTGCATTAGCCGAACGTTATTCGTGCTGTTGATCGCAGCAGTGACGGCGCCGGCGTTATTGGCGCAGTCGCTGGTCTCCGGCGATCTCACCGGCACGATAACCGATCCGAGTGGGGCGGTGGTTTCCGGAGCCACGGTGACGCTGAAGAGTTCGGCCACCGGCTCAAGCCGCACGACCACTACCAACGCAAATGGTGCTTACCGCTTTTCATTGCTGCAGCCGGGTACCTACGACGTCAGCGTCACGGCAACCGGCTTCAGTAAGTCGGACACGACCGTGAACGTCGCCGTCGGCCAGGCCAGCATCAGCGACCTGAAGTTGTCGGTGGGCGCCAGTTCCCAGACAGTAGAGGTCAGCTCCGCTGCGCCTTTGGTGCAGGCCGACAACGCCGATCTCTCCACAAACTATAACCAGACGATGATCGCCAACCAGCCTAACGGCGGCAATGACATTACCTATGTCGCGCAAACTGCGCCCGGTGTGACCATGAACACCGGACAAGGCTATGGCAATTTCAGCAGCTACGGTCTTCCGTCCACGTCGAATCTCTTCACGATTAACGGTGAGAACGACATGGATCCTTACCTGAACCTGAATAACTCGGGCGCCACCAACCTGACGCTGGGGAAAAATGACATTCAGGAAGCGACCGTGGTGAACAACGCCTACTCCGGTCAGTACGGACAGCAGGCGGGAGCCCAGGTTTCCTACGTCACCAAGTCGGGCACAAACCAGTATCACGGCAACGCCGAATACTGGTGGACCGGACGCGCCATGGACGCCAACGACTGGTTCAATAATCTGAACGGCACGCCGCGTCCGTTCGCCAACAATAATGAGTGGGCAGCGTCGTTAGGTGGCCCGATCAAGAAGGACAAGACCTTCTTCTTCGTCGACACCGAAGGCCTGCGCTACATCGTTCCTTCCACCACGCCGGTGTTCGCACCGACCCCTAACTTCATGGCCGCCACGTTGGCGAACCTGTCAGCGATTGCACCGAATGAAGTGCCGCTCTACCGGCGGTATTTTGGGCTTTTCCAGAACGCTCCGGGCTACAACGCAACTGCGTTTGGTCCGGGAGACGGTGGCTGCGGCGTGAACATTGTTGGGAACTGCATCGGGCAATATCAGGCCACACCGGCACTGCCCGGTACTGAGTGGATCCTTAGCGGCCGCGTCGACCAGAACTTCTCCGACAAGGACCACGTGTTCTGGCGTGTGCGCATGGACCACGGCACGCAGGCGACGATCGCCGATCCAATCAACAGCGCCTTCAGCGCGGCCAGCTATCAGCCCGCATATGACGGACAGTCGCAGTGGAACCACGTGTTCAACCCCAACGCGACCAACCAGTTCATCGTGGCCGGTAGTTATTACCGAGCTATCTTCACTCAGAACGATCCCGGGCTGTTCCCTTACTCCGTGAACGGGAACGGTCTGAACCTGACCGGAGTGGGTGGCAATGTTTTCAACTTCCCCCAGGGCCGCAACACCACGCAGTATCAGATTGTGGATGACTTTTCGCTGAGCAAGGGAGCCCACAACCTGAAGTTCGGCGTGAACTATCGCCGGTACGACATAACCGATTACCAATTCAGCGTGCTGAATGATCCCCTCGTGTTCATCACCAGCGCTGAGGAGCTGTTCAACGGTAATGCGGTGCAGTACCGCCAGCGCTTCCCCTCGCGGGAGACGCAGCCGGTCGCACTGTGGGGCATGGGACTTTACGCGCAGGATGAGTGGCGGGTCAACAAGGCTCTCAAGCTCACTCTGGCGCTGCGTGCCGAACACAATTCCAACCCGGTTTGCCAGCTGAATTGCTCGGCGCTGCTCGACAGCTCCTTCAACTCGCTGCTGGCTGCCGGCGCACTGACGCCCGATACGCCGTACAACTCCATCATCGACGCCAACCGTCACCAGATCTTCCGCAGCACCGATCAGATCAACTGGTCGCCTCGCGTGGGATTTGCCTGGTCGCCGGGCGGCTCCGACAAGACGGTGGTTCGCGGCGGCTTCGGTATTTTCTACGACGCTCTGCCGGCGGTTATCGGCGATCAGTTTATGCTGAACATGCCGCAGTTGGTAGAAGAGCGCCTACCCAACGCAGCTTGGGCTGACACCACCGCGAACGGTGCGGGGGCGCAGGCGGCAGCGTCAGCAGCCGCCATCATGAACGGCTTCTCCAATGGAGCGTCGTTCGCTAGCCTGCAAGGACAACTGGGCTCCGCGTTCCGCGCTCCAATCGTCCGGAACCAGGCTGGAACGTTCCACACACCGTCATACCAGCAATGGAGCTTCGGCATCCAGCAGGCCATCGGCGATAAGAGCTCGCTTAGCCTGGGATATGTGGGCAACCACGGCGTCGATGTCCCCGTGTACAACGAGGGCCTCAATGCCTATGGCGCAGGCTACGCGCCATTTCCGACCGCTGCGCCGACTTCCATCTTCGGCGCCGTGCAGGAGTATTCCAGCGCGGGCGTTTCGAACTACAACGGCCTGACCGCATCGTTCAGCCAGAGGGTGACTTACGGCTTTACGGTGCAGGCCAGCTATACCTGGAGTCACGCAATCGACGAGGTGTCGAATAACGGCGTTCTCTCAACGCCCTACAACAACACCAACGCGACCTTCAGCACGACACCATCGACTGTGCAGTATCAGATCAATCCCACTTGTCTGCGTTGCTACAACTACGGCAGCGCCGACTACGACATTCGCAACACGTTCAGCGCGAGCTACGTCTGGCAGACTCCGTTCAAGTTTGGCAACAAATACATGAACGGCGCACTTGGCGGATGGACGCTTTCGCAGAACTTCTTCGCCCGGACCGGACTGCCGTTAACCGTCATTGACGGGAACGTCACCATCCCCAACTACACTCCCCTCAACCTTCCGGCCCAGGTACTGGGACCTGCGCAGGGTAACTGCTCCAACGGCCTGAGCACGTGCCTGGCGTTCAATCAGTTCGCCACCGCGACTACGGCCTTCCCTAATCAGGTTCGCAACGGATTCCGGGGCCCGGGCTTCTTTGACTCCGACTTCACCATCAACAAGAACTTCAAGTTGACGGAGAGGATGGCCTTTGGCATCGGTGCCAACTTCTACAACATCTTTAACCATCCGAATTTCACCAATCCGGATAACAACTTTGCTGATGGCGATCCCGCGCAGGGCGGCACCTTCGGTAAGGTTCTCACCACCACCGCGCCTCCGACAGGTCCTTACGGTGCATTCGCACCCGGACTGCCTTCGGGACGCATCATCCAATTCCAGGGCAAGCTGATTTTCTAACGCCACCCAGCTTGTACCTGACAGCGGCTCCCGCAAGGGAGCCGCTTCTTATTACACGTTCATGAATTGTCATCCTGGGCGAAGTGAAGAGGCGGACCCGATGGACGTAGTCGAAGGACCGCTATCCCACTCTCGTGAATTGTCATCCCGACCGGAGCGTCCGCTCGATCCGCTGTCTTTGCGGATCGGGCGGACGCGTAGTGGAGGGATCTGCGGTTTGCCGGTAGCGGAAAGATCCTTCCGCTGCAAACGGACCTCAGGTCCCTCCACTCCGGCAGGCAAGAATAGCCCGCCTACGATCGGGATAACAACCCAAATGCTGTGAACGCATCGGCCCGCTTCGATCGGTATGCGGCATGCAACAAAAACCCGCCGCGCCATCCCCAATCGCTTTGCGGCACGATCGTGAGACGGCGCGGCGGCCTGCTTCGGGTTAGGCCCCGTTAGAGGAATGCAGAACGCGGAAGGTATTGCCGCCGTTTGCCCAGATCAACACCAGCGCATCCTGCCCTTTCGGAATGCTGGTCAGCGCCTTCTGAACATCGGCAGCGTCTTTCGTCTCATGGCGATTGACACCCACGATCACCTGTCCGGGCTGCAGTCCGGCATCGTCCGACGGACTACCCGGCTGCACGCGCTCGATCACCGCACCGTGCAGAGTGTCCGGCGCATTCAACTGCTCGCGAACCTCAGGCGTCAGTTCGGCGATGCCAATTCCCCAGCGGGGCTTGTCGTCACTGTTCTGTGCAACCTTGTTGTCGCGGTCGCCCGTATCCATGCTTTGCAGGGTGACCGGAACCGAGATCGTCTTCCCGTCGCGCATCACCGCGAGATCGACTTTCGTTCCCGGCGTCATCTCGCCGATTTCCATCTGCAGCTGGCCGGCGTCGCTGACCTTCTTGCCGTTCAACTCCGTGATCACGTCGCCAACCTTCAGCCCGGCTTGCGCCCCGGCGGAATCAGCTTCCACCTGCGTAATAACGGCTCCATCGCTGTCGTGCACGTCGAAGAACTTCGCGTTCTCCGGAGTAACGTCGGTGATGCCAACGCCCATGCGCGCATGATCGACCTTGCCATTACGCACCAGCGACTGCACCACCGGATTCACGATCTGCGTCGGGATTGCGAATCCCATTCCGGAGAACGAGCCTGACGGTGAGAACAGGAACGTGTTGATACCGACAACTTCTCCGCGAGCATTCACCAGCGGTCCACCCGAGTTGCCCGGATTGATCGCCGCATCGGTCTGGATGAACTGTCCCGGCTTGCGCGGGTCAGCCGTCGGATTGGGGCGATTCAAAGCACTGACGATTCCGCGCGTAACCGTGAAGCGGAATCCGAAGGGATTGCCGAAGGCGAGAACCGTTTGGCCCGGCTTCAGGCTGGACGAGTCGCCAATCGGAATGTTCGGCAGATTGCTGCCATCGATCTTGATCACGGCAAGGTCGGTCAGTGGATCGGTGCCGACCAGCTTCGCCGTCATGATCCGGCGGTCGCTGAGCGTAACTTTAATCTCGGTGGCGCCGTCGACCACGTGATTGTTAGTGACGATGTAGCCGTCGGGCGAAATGATCACGCCGCTGCCGATGCCGCGTTCAATCTGCGGCTGCTGTTGCGGCATGCCCTGCCCGCCGAAGAAGCGCTGCAGATCGTCGGGCATGCCGCCTTCCGAGGCAGGCTGCGACTTGGGATGCGAGGTGACGGCGACGTTGACGATCGCCGGAGTAACGCGCGCGGCGACGGCTTCCATCGCCTGATCGAGCGAAAGTAATGCGCCCACCTGACTGTTGTCGAGCGGCGCGCTGTTCGAGGACACGCCGGCCTTCACCGGGCCGTGCACGGTGTAAACGAAGAACGAGGCGGCCAGGGCGAGTGTGAGAGCAGCAACCACGGGCTGTTTGCAGCACTTGTTCCAACCGCGCTTAATCCAGGCATTCATGTTTCTGTAGGTCCTCCCGAAGCAAAAAAGATTGCGTTGTCGACACCTCCGCCATCTCCTGGAGCAAAGAAAATCTCCACGACACGCGGCCGCATATTTTTATGAATCGGCATAGCCAGGTGGCTTAACAACCTGCACAACCGGCCGTGGTCCGATGTAACTGGGGAGGTCCGTCAGGAATATGGACGCAGCCCGCTGAGAAAGGTGAGCTACTTTCCAGCAGCCCTGCTCGGTACCGGGAGATAGGATGGAACTCTCAATCCGACGCCTACGGCGAATTTGGCGCATCTGATCTCAGCCGTCCTGGGCGGCCACCCATACCCCAGGCTGAGTTGATGTACAATTCACGGTTTCTCATAGTTATAGTTGGAATCTTCGAGGTTGCCGCATGAAACGTTGGCTCGCCCTCTTTGTGGCTCTTTGTTGCCTTGGCATCTGCGGACTAGCGCAGACCGCTGACGAGCTGGTCAGTAAAAACATCCAGGCCAAGGGTGGTCTGGAAAAGATAAAGGCCATCAAGACCCTCCGGATCACCGGCAGCTCGGTTACGGGCGGCACTCCCATTGTGATCGTCGATGAATACATGCGGCCTAACATGATTCGCGAGAGCTTCTCCATCGCCGGCATGACCGCGGTGCAGGCATACGACGGAACCAGCGGCTGGCAGATCTCGCCCTTCGGAGGAAGGAAGGATCCCGAGTTCCTGGGCGAAGACGACATGCGCGACCTGCAACTGAATTCCGACTTCGAAGGTCCGCTCGTCGACTACAAGGCTAAAGGAAACACCGTCGAGTTCCTCGGGCATGACACGGTCGATGGCGACGATGCGCTACGACTGAAGGTCACGCTGAAGAACGGCGACATCGTTTACTACTATCTCGATCCCGACACCTACCTGGAAATCCGCAAAGAAACGCAGGAATTCATTCGCGGCGCCGTGAAGGAGACCTTCACCGATCTCGGCTCGTACAGTCCGGTGGCCGGCGTGATGTTCCCCTACTCCATCACCTCTGGCTCCAAGAACAATCCGGACGGATTTACCGTCACCGTGGATAAGGTTGAGGTTAACCTGCCGATACCGTCCAGCGATTTCGCGGTTCCCGCCTCACTGAAGAAATAGACGCAACCGGGCTGGACAGGCCAGAGTTTCGTGGTTGGTCGATCAGACCCTGACAAGGACTTCGCAATGAATGGTTCTGCCATAAAAGTTTCTCGCCTATCAAAATGGCTCTTCGCAGGATTCATGGGAGTCGCGCTTCAACTCTCCGCGCAAACGCCGGTGAAGTTCGACAGCGCCACCATCTCTGGACTGCCCGCCCGCAACATCGGGTCGGCGACCATGAGCGGCCGCGTCGCCGCCGTCGATGCCATCACGATTAACGGCCGGATGACACTGTTTGTCGGCGCGGCCACCGGAGGCGTGTGGAAGTCCGTCAACGGTGGCACGACCTTCACGTCGGTCTTCAACCGCCAACCGGTGCAGTCGATTGGCGCGATCACCATCGATCCGTCGAATCCGAAGGTTGTGTGGGTGGGAACCGGCGAAGGCTGGGTACGCAACAGCGTCTCGATCGGTGATGGCATTTATAAGTCCACCGACGGCGGCGATAACTGGACGAATGTCGGCCTGGGTGGCACCGAGCACATCTCGAAGATCCTGGTCGATCCGAAGAACGGCAACAACGTAGTGGCCTGCGCGGTCGGACATCTGTGGAATGACAGCGACCAGGGCGGCGTCTATAAAACTTCCGACGGCGGCAAGACTTGGCGCAAAGTTCTTGGCGGCCCGAATCCCTCGACCGGGTGCGGCGGCCTGAGCGCCAGCCGTCAGGATCCGAACACCATCTTCGCCTCGACGTGGGATGTTCGCCGCCAGGGCTGGACCTTCCGTTCGGGCGGCCCCGGCAGCGGCGTCTTCAAATCCACTGATGGCGGCGAGCACTGGACCGAGCTGACCGATTCCAACAGCAAGGGATTGCCGGCCAAGCCCTGGGGAAGAATCGCGCTGGCGGTTGCGCCGGCCAAGCCGAATGTCGTCTACGCGATGATCGAGTCGAAATCCAGCGCGCTGTATCGTTCCGATGACGCCGGACAATCCTGGACAAAGCTCGATGCCAGCCAGTTCATGGTGTGGCGGCCGTTCTACTTCGCGAACCTCATCGTCGATCCTAAAGATGAGAACAAGGTTTTCAAACCGGATCTCGGCCTGCTGCTCAGCGTGAACGGAGGCAAGAGCTTCAGCTTTGTTGCCAACGCGCACGGCGATTTTCACGACGTCTGGATCGATCCCAGCAATCCGAACATTGTGTTTGCCGGAGACGACGGTGGCCTGTGGCGCAGCGAGGACGGCGGCACGCGCTGGAAGCACCAGATCAATCTGCCAATTTCGCAGTTCTATCACGTCAGCACTGACAACGCCGATCCCTATCACGTGTACGGCGGATTGCAGGACAACAGCGTTTGGATCGGCGACTCCTCCTATCCGGGCGGCGTTTCGAATGCGCAGTGGGAGAACGTCTTCGGGGGCGACGGGTTCTGGGCCTTTGAAGATCCGGCCGATCCCGACTACGTCTACGCCGAATCACAGGGTGGTGAGATCGGACGCGTGAATCGCCACACTCTGGAAGTGCGATCGATCAAACCCTTCCCCAACTACAACGAGAAGAAGCTACGCTTCAACTGGAACGCGCCGATTGCGCTCAGCCCCAATGAAAAAGGGACAATCTACATTGGTGCCCAATTCCTATTTCGCTCCCGCGATCATGGCCAGTCCTGGGATCGCATCTCTCCCGACCTGACCACCAACGATCCGGAGAAGCAGAAACAGGAAGAATCGGGCGGCGTCACCATCGACAACTCCGCCGCCGAGATGCACACCTCGATCTACTCCATCTCGGAGTCGCCAAAAAACGGGCAGATCATCTGGGTCGGCACCGACGACGGCAATGTGCAGATCACGCGCGACGGCGCGAAGACCTGGACGAACGTTGTTGGAAATATCCAGGGACTCGCGCCAAACTCGTGGGTGTCGACCATCGCGGCTTCGCGCTTCAATGAGGCGAATGCCTACGCGACCTTCGACCGACACACCTTCGGCGATATGGCGCCCTACGCGTATAAGACGACCGACTACGGAAAAACGTGGACCTCCCTCAACCTGGCCGAAAACGGAGTGAAGGGTTACGCGCACGTCATCACCCAGGATCCGGTCGATCCTTCCGTGCTCTACGTCGGTACGGAGTTCGGACTCTGGGTTTCGGTCGACGACGGTGCGCACTGGGCACAATACAAGGGCAGCAACTTTCCGGCGGTCGCCGTCCGCGACATCGTAGTGCAGCCGCGAACCTCCGACTTAGTGCTGGCGACCCACGGCCGGGGCATTTGGATCATCGACAATGTCGCTCCCCTGCGCTCGCTTACGCCGGACTTCATGACGAAAAATGCTGTCGTTATGGACGGCAAGGCGATCCAGTATTTCAATTCCAACGGCGGCTGGCCGCAGGGCGACGAAGCCTTCGTCGGCCCGGAGCGTCCCAGCGATGCGATGATCACCTACTATCAGCGCCAGCGGCACATCTTCGGCGATCTGAAGGTACAGATCTTCGACGGCAACACCGAGCTACTGGAGTACTCGCCGCGCAGCAAGCATCGCGGACTTAACCGCATCTCCTGGTCTATGCATCTGCCGCCGCCCATCCTTCCCCCCGGAGCCAGCGCGCTTTTCCAGGCGGCACAAGGTCCGCGCGTAATGCCCGGAACGTATACCGTCAAACTGATCAAGGGCGACGACACCTATACCGGGCAATTGAACGTCGTGCTCGATCCGCGTGCGAAGTACACCGTTGCCGACCGCAAGATGCAATACGATCTGGCGCTGAAGCTGGTCAGCACACTCAACCACATGAGCTTTGCGGTCGCGAATATCCAGAACGTGCGCGATACGGCGGGCGACGACGCAGCCAAGCTGCCGGAGAGCTACCCCCTGCGCGCGCAATTGCAATCGCTGTCGACGAAGGCCGACGAACTTCGTTCGAAGATTGTAGCTACAAAAGAAGGCGGCATGATCACCGGCGAGGAGCGCATCCGCGAGCATGTCGGTGAGCTTTACGGCGACGTTAACCAGTACGAAGGCCGACCGACCGACTACCAGGTGGCGCGGGCGGAGTCGCTGGCACACGAGCTTCAGGATGTCATCGACGACTTCACCAAGCTGACTGCCGCACAGCTGCCTGCAATCAATCAGGGGTTGCAGAAGCAGCACATGCCGCCGATTACGCTGCTGAATGAAACCGAGTGGCTCAATCAGCACAGCACCTCGCAGACTTCTGGACCGAAGAGCGCTACTAGCCAGATGCGGGAGATGGATTGAGGGAGTTTGAACGCTCGCCGAAACTACCTGCCGGGGCTAAAGCCGAGCGATTAGGCGGTGTTGCGGCACGGCTGAAGCCGTGCCCTTTCAAACCGTTGATTTTGTCAAATGTAGGTGAATTCGCTTCACGCCAGCTCTGCCTTTCTTCCCACAAGATGGTAGGCTCACCTTTGACCGGATTCACTGGGAGGCGCGTCTTTGCCTGCGCAAGCCACAAATAACGTCTACGATCTGGTGGTCATCGGCAGCGGTCCCGCCGGACAGAAGGCCGCCATCTGCGCGGCCAAGTTGCGCAAGAAGGTTGCGGTGGTCGAGCGCAAACGCACCATCGGCGGCGTCTGCGTCCACACCGGCACCATCCCCAGCAAAACCTTTCGCGAAGCCATTCTGTACCTCAGCGGATTGCGGCAGCGTACGTTTTACGGGCGCGGCTGTGCGCTGAAGGAAGCCATCTCGATGGCCGACCTGGTCTTTCGCTCCGACTCCGTCATGGCGCGGGAGATCGAGGTCATCAAGGCGCAGCTTCGCCGCAATCGCGTGACCGTCTACGAGGGTAATGCCCGCTTCCTCGACCCGCATACCATCGAAGTCA
This sequence comes from uncultured Acidobacteriaceae bacterium, assembly GCA_963780495.1. Taxonomy (GTDB): domain Bacteria; phylum Acidobacteriota; class Terriglobia; order Terriglobales; family Acidobacteriaceae; genus Bog-257. The sequence continues at coordinate 36,368 of CAWACF010000002.1, read as the reverse complement.
CCAGCGACGAAGGCTACACTCTGCTGCGTGGCGACAACTTTATCATCGCCTGTGGCACCCGCCCTGCGCACAGCTCCGACATTCCTATCGACGGCAAACGCATCTTCGACTCCGACCAGGTTCACGAACTCGAAGACATGCCACGCGAACTGATCGTCGTGGGTGCGGGCATCATCGGGCTGGAATATGCGTCGATGTTTGCCGCGCTGGGCGTGAAAGTTACTTTGCTGGATCAGCGGCCGTCGTTGCTCGACTTTGTCGATCGCGAAGTGGTGGAGAGCCTCTGCTTCCAGCTGCGGCAGCTGGGGACCGTGTTTCGGCTCGGCGAAAAAGTCGTGCAGGTCGGCTTCGACGACGATCGCGACCGCGTTTTCGCCAAACTGGAGAGCGGCAAGACCGTACACGGTTCGGCGCTGCTGTACACGGTCGGCCGGCAGGCTAACAGCGATCTGCTGAATCTCGATGCTATCGGGCTGGTGCCGGACGGACGCGGGAAGATCGTGGTGGACGAAAACTATCAGACGTCGATTCCGCACGTGTATGCCGCGGGAGACGTGATCGGATTCCCTGCCCTGGCGAGCACCTCGATGGAGCAGGGCCGTCTTGCCAGCTGTCATATCTTCGGAGTTCGCGGGAACATTCCTCCGAACTTGATTCCCTACGGCGTTTACACCATTCCGGAAATCTCCATGGTTGGCGGCACGGAAGAGCAGCTTACCGCCGAGAAGATACCGTACGAAGTCGGTATTTCCCGCTATGCCGAATTAGCCAAGGGACAGATGCTGGGCGACGATCAGGGATTTCTGAAGCTGCTGTTCGATCCCCACACGCTGAAGCTACTGGGGGTGCACATCATTGGCGAACGCGCCGCCGAGATCGTGCACATTGGACAGGCCATACTGGCGATGGGCGGCACGATCGAATACTTCCGCGATACGGTTTTTAACTATCCCACATTGGCGGAGGCGTACAAAGTGGCGGCCCTGGATGGACTGAACAAATTGTAAGGGAACCTCTCATCAGGTCAGTTTGGCAAGTGGCCGCCGGGCTAAACAATCCCTAAAAAACTCCGAGCGCCGTAAATTTTCCGCTAGAGTTGCCGCCGGGTAGAGTTGCCGGGGTAGTGATGCCCAAGGGTAGCGCGAGCTCGGGTAGAGCAAGTCCAGGGTAGAGCAAATCCAGGTAGAGCAAGTCCAGGGTAGAGCAAATCCAGGTAGAGCAAGTCCAGGTAGAGCAAATCCAGGGTAGAGCAAATCCAGGGTAGAGCAAATCCAGGGTAGAGCAAATCCGGGTACAGCAAGTCCAGGTACAGCGGACCTTCAGGCCAGGGGCGAGGTCGGGTAGAGCTGGCCTTCAGGCCAGCGTCTCGGCCCTTTATTTCTCTCTCGGAGTCGGCTTCAGCCGACGGCAGAGGTTGTCCAACGAAGTTTGCAGCAAACTGCGAGGCTTGGTTGGCGATATGTGGTTTGACGCGCCTGTCGTCGGCTAAAGCCGACTCTCACCCGGAAGCCCGCAGGGAACGCGGACCTGAAGGTCCGCTCTACCCGGCCTCGCCCTGACCCGAAGGGTCCGCTCTCACCCGGCCCCGCCCCTGACTTGAAGGTCCGCTCTAACCGGCCTCATCCTGACCTCAAAGAAGCGCAAGAAACTCTCGCTTCGTGGGATACTTATTGTTTGATGAAACGCATCGCCATACTCGGTTCCACCGGATCCATCGGCAAGAGCACCCTCAGCATCGTCGAGAGTTTTCCTGACCGCTTTTCCGTCGCCTCCATGGCGGCAGGTAACAACGTTGATCTCGCCTTCGAACAAGCGCGACGCTGGCGTCCGGAAATCCTTTCGATGGCAAACGCGCCAGCCGCCGAGCAGCTCTTCGACAGGCTCAAGCAAGCCGGTCTGAGCGGCGACATCGAGGTCCTGCACGGATCCTCTGGAACCGTGAAGGTCGCCACGCATCCCGATGCAGAATTCGTGGTAAGCGCAATCGTCGGCGTCGCAGGACTGGAAGCTACCTACGAAGCGGTCAAAGCCGGCAAGACACTCGGGCTAGCTAACAAAGAGTGTCTCGTCGCTGCCGGAGATCTCATCACCGCCGAGGCCCGACGCCAAGGCAAGCCGCTGCTGCCGATCGACAGCGAGCACAACGCTATCCACCAGTGCATGCGTGGCGGACGGCGCGATGAAGTGCAGCGCGTGTGGCTCACCGCCTCCGGAGGTCCGTTCCTCAACACGCCGCGGTCGGCGTTCTCCGAAATTACGGTGGAACAAGCTTTGAATCATCCCACCTGGAAGATGGGAAAACGTATAACCATAGATTCAGCAACTCTAATGAACAAAGGCTTCGAAGTGATCGAGGCTTGTCGTCTCTTCGATATGCCGCCTGATCACATCAGCGTGCTGGTCCATCCCCAAAGCACCATTCATTCCATGGTTGAATTTGTGGATGGCAGCCTGCTTGCTCAACTCTCTGTAACTGATATGCGGCTGCCGATTCTCTACGCTTTGACATATCCGGAACGCATTGAGTCCGACCTGCGTTTTCCGGTGCAGGAGCTGCGCCGGCTGGACTTCACGCCTCCTGACTTCGATAAATTTCCCTGCTTACGTTTGGCGTATGAAGCAGTCGAAGCGGGAGGGGCAAAGACCATCGCTCTCAACGCTGCGGACGAGGTGGCCGTGGCGGCGTTCCTCGAAGGTCGTATTGGATTTCTAGACATTCCGGCTACAATAAAGATCGTTGTTGATGAAACGTCAGCCTACGTTCCAGAATCTATAGACCAAGTACTACTAGCGGACGCAGATGCTCGCCGGCGGGCGCATGAACAAGTGCAGTCGGCAAGCCGGAGTGGAAAAGTCGTGCCAGCCCGATCCTAGTTAGCTTTTCTTACGTAAAGAGGTATATGGAATCGTTTTTCATTGCGGTAGTTTCCATGGCCGGTGTGCTGGGAGTCATGATCCTGGTACACGAGTTCGGTCACTATGCTGCCGCCAAGTGGTTTGGCGTCCGGGTGGACGTCTTCTCAATCGGATTTGGTAAACGGCTCGTTGGGTTTAAACGCGGCGTAACGGACTATCGCATCAGCGCTCTGCCTCTCGGCGGCTATGTCAAGATGGCAGGCGAGAATCCGCTGGAAGCACGCAGCGGCGCGCCTGACGAGTTCATGTCGCACCCGCGCTGGCAGCGCTTCGTGATCGCGGTTGCCGGGCCGGTGATGAATATTCTGCTGGCTATCGCTCTGCTCACCGGCGTTTTCATGGTGCACTACGAGCGGCCGGAGTTCTTTGACCAGCCTGCGGTGGTCGGCTGGGTGCTCGACAACTCTCCGGCGGCGAAGGCCGGCATCGAACAGGGCGATCGCATCGTGCGCATTGACGGCGCTCAGAATCCCACGTGGGAAGACGTGCTGCTGAAGGTGATGATCAGCGGCAAGCAGCCGGTAAGTATCGCCATTGAGCGTGGCAACACCTTCCTGGAAAAGCAGGTCAAGCCTGACGTCGAGGGCACCGACGACTACGGCAGCGTCGGCTGGCAACCGGAACAAAACGTCACGGTGACCGAACTGATGTCGAATATGCCTGCCCAAAAAGCGGGTATTCAACTTAACGATCACATCGTCGCCATCAACGGCATTCCGATGCGGTCGGTCTTCGCCATCATCCATTACCTGCAGGAGAACGGTGAAAAGCCGGTCGATGTAACTGTTGGCCGAGACGGCAAGGAAATGCACTACACCATGTCGCCGATGAAGGTGGATGAGAGCGGCCAGGTCGGCTATCGCCTGGGCTTCGGCATCGCCGGGCCGATGAAGGTCGAGAAGCTGCCGTTCAGCAAGGCGCTCAGCGTCTCGCTGCAGGAGAACAAGCGGTACTCGATGCTGATCGTCGAGTTGGTCCGCAAGATGATCGAGCACAAAGTCTCCATCAAGCAGATGGAAGGGCCGATCGGCATCGCGCGGGCGTCGGGCGACGCCGCACGTCAGCCGGGATGGACTCCGCTGCTGCAGTTGATGGCCATGATCAGCCTCAACCTCGGCATCTTCAACCTGCTGCCGATCCCTATCCTCGATGGCGGAATCATTCTGCTGCTAGTGATCGAGTCGGTAATGCGGCGCGATATCAGCATCCACATCAAGGAGCGGATATACCAGACCGCATTCGTCTTCCTGCTGCTCTTCGCGGCGGTGGTCATCTACAACGACCTGATGAAAGCGCTGCCGGGGCTGGCTCAGCGGTTGCCGTAAGAAGAATCGTAATGCAAAGGGGAAGGGGCGCCATGTGCGCCCCTTTGTGTTGATCGCCTGTACGCATCAAAGCATTGTCGAATGCGCTAGGACAAAACGCATCGGCAGCCTTCAGTTTCGCTATGAGTTTTCGGCTTACTGCCCGGTTGGCACCAGCTTGAATATGCTTCCTGGTCCCATAAGCGTGCTGGTATACAGAGCGCCGTAGAAGCTGCCCGCCTGGCCCGGTACCGGCAACAGCTCAAATGGCTCCTGATACCCAAAACTATACAACATGGTCTCATGGCCGGATGCGTCCAGCTTGAACACGGTTCCAATGTAATTAAGTCCCTCGAGGCCATATAAGTTACCGGCGTCATCCAGAATCAGCGTTGAGTATGGGAAGCCGTCGTTGTTGATTCCGGTGAAGCGATAGAGGATCGATTCTCGTCCGGAGGCACTCAGTTTAAACACCGTGCCGCAGCCCGGCGCAAGGCTCGCGCATCCCAGATTGCCTCCGTCGGTGGTGGTGCCATAGAGGTTGCCTTGTGAATCGCGAGTGAGGGTGCCGCCTGCTACTGCGCCGTCACCAACTGCAGCGCCTCGGAAGCTGTAAAGTATGGTTTCATTGCCATTGGGGTCCACCCTGAATACGGTTCCGAAGTCATACTTGCCGCCAAAAGTTGTCGTGCCGTACATAATGCCATGGGCGTCGATAATGAGGCCGGAGGGAATTTGGCCGTCATTCGGCGCGCCGGTGAATCGATGCAGCACCGTCTCGTGACCGGCTGTATCAATCTTAAACACCGTCCCGCAGCCTGGTTCGCCGTAATGCGGGATGCACTGCGCATCCCCGCCATTGCTTGTCGTTCCGTATAAATTACCGACCGCGTCCTGCACCGGACGTGCCGCCGGTGCTGCTCCGTCACTGTTCGTGGCGCCTTCAAACTTATGGAGCACGGTCTCCTGCCCGCTGGGATCCAGCTTGAAGACTATCCCGCAACCGTAATACTCACCACCGGGGTAGCACCTGGGGTCGCCGCCATAGTACGTTGTGCCGTACAGGTTGCCCTGACTGTCGCGCATGACACTACCTTCAGGAACCATACCGTCGCCCCCGCTGGCAGTGAACCTGTGGAGAATCGTTTCCTGTCCGGACGTATCCAGCTTGAACACAGTGCCGCAGCTGATCAATGGCCGCCGCACGGGCCCACAGTTAACCAGCCCACCGTACTGTGTAGAACCGTATAAACTGCCTTGCGGATCCAGCACAATCCCAAGAGGCCATTGTCCGTCGGGTGCACCGGTGAATGAGTAGAGGGTTGTAAGCGTATAAGTCTGCGCGCTGGCCGGTTGTACGATCACAGAACTCAGAACCAGCACCAACATTGCCGCCGACGTCAGAATTGCTACGCTCTTGACGGCACGATAAATCGAATTGCAAAACAAGACGCAACGTGACATAAAACCTACCCTCCTGTCCGTCGCAAAGTGATTCAGACCCGAGGAACCCTGACTCTTATTGGTGCATATGCCCCTGTGCTGCGCTCGCCGTCTCGGACGCCCTGCTGCTCTCCAACGCAGCCTCGCATCGGTTCAACAAAGGCTTGGCGTCCTCGACGCCCACCGACACTGCCTGCAATAACAACTTCCGCGCAGCCGCATAATCGTGTGCTGTCTGGCTTCCCTGCATGTACAACAGCGCCTCATTCACCAAGGCGTGGTTGGCGCCCTGCTCCGCTGCCTTGGCGAACCAGCGCATCGCCTCCGTTTCGTTGGCCTCGATGCCCTGACCCAGCACATACATTACGCCCAGGTTGCGCTCGGCGATGGCGAATCCTTGCTCCGCGGCCTTGCGATACCAGAACACTGCCTGCTGGTCGTCGTGGACCACGCCTTCGCCATGGTTATACATGTAGCCGATATTGCTCTGGGCCTGGGCGTCGCCCTGCCGCGCAGCGACCTCGTACCACTTCGCAGCCTGTGCCGGATCGCGCTGCACGCCATGACCGTTCTCGTAAAGATTCCCCAGGTTGCACTGCGAAGGCGCGTACCCCTGCGACGCCGCTTTCTCGTACCAGCGGACAGCCTCGGAGAAATCCGGCATCACGCCTTTGCCTTGCTCATACATCAAGGCAAGGTGATGTTGTACTTTAACGTCTCCGCGCATCGCCGCCTGGCGGTACCACTTGATGGCCTGGCTTAAATCCTGCCGCACGCGGATACCTTCCTCGTACGCCACCCCCAGCAGCGCCGAGGCATTGGCATCACCGCGTCGGGCCAGGCTCTCAACCCGTTGGAAATCTTTCTCGTTGAAACGGGCTAGCTCTTCTTTCGCAGTTGCGCCATAGGTTGCGACCGCTGCGGGTAGAAGGAATACACAAGAGATGAGAAGAGAGCTTGCAACCGACGAACACCCAAGTCGACGAAACATATCCGCCCCTCGTCGCTGTCGCCGGCGCTAGAGTGCCGGCGAATTTTTGCGCAAGTGTAGTCCACCTATGTGGCTAGTACCAGAAAAATGTCGCCGCTTGCCGCAAAAGTAGCATTCCATCCCACGCCCAAGAGCTGGGTCAGGCCGAGGGGGTGAACAAAGCAAAGGCTCCCGATTTACCGGGAGCCCTCAATGACTGAATGTCGCTGGCTTAGTGGTAGGACTGCGAGCCGTCGCTGCGCTTCAGCGTCGGACGATCATCGTCACCCGAGCCATTGCTCGATCCACTGCTGCTGCCGTTCCCGCTGCCGCTGCCGCTTCCATTGGACGGGTTGTCGGCTGTCGCACGCCGTAGCGTTGGACGGTCCTTGTTGTTCTGGTCGTTGGTGACCTTGTGGCGGTTCTCGATCGAGGCCAGCCGCGATTTCACGTTCTCAAATTCCGAAGTATCCACGATGTACTCCGGCCGCGCCGGCAGTACCGTCCGCATTTCGTTCTGTGCCGCGGCAACGCGGTCGGGCGTCATCGGATGCGAAGCGAATGCTTTGGCCAGCGTGCCGGGCTTCTTCTTCTCCTGCGCCTCGATCTTCTCGAAGAACGAGATGAACGACTGCGGATCGTAACCGGCCTTGTACATGTACTCCATGCCGAGGAAGTCGGCCTGCGCCTCAAACGTGCGCGAGAACTTCATGAAGGTCAACGGCACGCCGATACCCATGGCCGCCTGGGTAGCTTCGTAAACGCCCCAGCCGCCAGGAACGAAAATCAACGGGATACTGGCGAGGTTCGCGATGTTGCTGCGCGTCTGCTCGCGCGCGACGTGGCACGCAGCCACGTGTCCGATCTCGTGTGCCATCACGCCGGCGAGTTCGGCTTCGTTATCGGCCGCCAGAATCAGGCCGGAGTTCACATAGAAAAATCCGCCGGGCAGCGCGAAGGCATTGATCTCGTCGGTATCGATGACCTTGATGGTGAAAGGGACCTTGGCGTCGGAATTGCGCACCAGGTTTTGGCCGATGCGGTTCACGTACTCGGTGACCACCGGGTCGTTGATCATCTTGGCGCCGTGCTCCACCTGCTGCGAATAGGAGCGCCCCATCGCCACCTGCTTATCCAGCGAGTACCAGTTGCCCATGCCCTTATCGCAACCAACGTTGCGATTGCCAATGGCATCGATGTTGTTCATCGTGCTGGGCGAGGGAGCATTCTTCTCAGGCTTGTCGGGCAGGTACTGACCATTGGAGTCTGTGCCCTGGGTACCGGAGCCTTGGCTGGATGCACCCTGAGTTGGGGTATCCTGGCCGGAAGCGCTCGGCGTGCTCGATCCCTGAGTAGACGAACCCTGGTTCTGCGCAACGCCCAAGGACGTCAACAACAGCGCCAGCGCGCCAACGCTAAATAAACGGATTGCGGAACGCATGATGTACACCTTCTTCAGCCCTGCCAGCAGAAAGACAGACCTCACCCTACCGGTCTATCCCAAAGTATGAACCCCGTATGGGACAAGTTGTTGCCGGCCACTACCATATTGTCCCGCCGTTTGGACCGCAAGTCCAACGCTATATCGACGTAGTACTTATTCAGATGTCACGCCGCCACTAAGGTTTCCGGAAATCCATGGTTCCGGGTTCCCTTTCTTTGTCCTTAGTGTCTTCAAAGCCCTTACCAACAGTTACCCAGGGTGCCCCCATACAAGCCCGATTTCGGCTTGTATGGGGGGTTTACCATGACGAGCCGCGACTCTGGACTCCAAAACCAGCCACCCTCCTCACCGTGATAAACTTTCCTTAGACCTCTGTATGGCTCAAATTCAGCGCAGGAAGTCCTATACCGCCACCATCGGCGGAGTTCGCGTCGGCAGTGATGCACCAATTGTGGTGCAGTCGATGACCAATACCGACACGGCCGACATCGACGGCACCATTCGCCAGTGCATGGCCTTGGCCCGCGCCGGCTCGGAGCTCGTCCGCGTGACGGTCAACAACGATGCCGCTGCAAAAGCCGTGCCGCACATCGTTGACGGCCTCGCCAAGCTGGGCGTGCCCGTGCCTATCATCGGCGACTTCCATTACAACGGACACATCCTGCTCAAGAAGTATCCCGCCTGCGCGACGGCACTGGCGAAGTACCGTATCAATCCCGGCAACGTCTCCATCGGCAAGAAGGACGACGACAACTTCCGCACCATGATCGAAGTTGCCATCGAGAACGACAAGCCGGTGCGTATCGGCGTTAACTGGGGCTCGCTCGATCAGCAGCTGCTCACCCGCCTGATGGACGAGAACTCCAAGCTGGCCGAACCGAAAGACGCGCGCGACGTGATGATGGAAGCCATGGTGCAGAGCGCGCTGCGCTCAGCCGAGCTGGCCGTCGGCTACGGCATGCGCAAAGAGCAGATCATCCTCAGTGCGAAAGTCAGCGGCGTGCAGGACCTCATCGACGTCTATCGCGAGCTGGCGAGCCGCTGCGAATATCCGCTGCACCTGGGACTGACCGAAGCCGGCATGGGCTCTAAAGGCATCGTCGGCAGCGCTGCGGCGCTGGCCGTCGTGCTGCAGGAAGGTATTGGCGACACGATCCGCGTCTCGTTGACGCCCGCGCCTAACGGCGATCGCACCGAAGAGGTCATGGTCGGGCAGCAGATTCTGCAATCGATGGGCATTCGCAGCTTCACCCCGCAGGTTACGGCGTGTCCCGGTTGCGGTCGCACCACCAGCACTTTCTTTCAGGAGATGGCCGAACAGATTCAGGCCTACCTGCGCGAGCAAATGCCGGTCTGGAAGACACGCTACTCAGGCGTCGAAGAGATGAAGGTGGCCGTAATGGGCTGCGTCGTCAACGGGCCCGGCGAATCGAAGCACTCCAACATCGGCATCTCGCTGCCGGGAACCTTCGAAGAGCCCAAGGCGCCTGTCTACGTAGACGGCCGCCTCATGCTGACACTCAAGGGCGATCACATTGTCGAAGAGTTCACCAAGATCCTCAACGACTACGTCGACTCCCACTACACCGCGAAAGAACCGCAACTGGCCGTCAGCCATTAGCAACCACCGGGTGCGGGGTGCCCCATGTCTCGCGAATTTCGAGACGTGGGGGTTTTGGCTCTCTTCCTTCCCTGTACAATCCTCCTGTCACTCCACAAATTTTCTTCCAGGAGAGCCCGTGAAACCCTTCGCGATGGTAATGGCGGTCCTGCTGTCTCTGTCGGGCGTTAGCAACTGCAAGAGCACCAAGCTGCTGGCCAGCGTGAAAAGTCCCACCTACACCGGGCAGCACTTCCAGAAAGTGCTGGTCATCGGCATGAGCGACAACCCGGCCATTCGCACCGACTTCGAAGAAGCCATGTCCAACCGGCTGAAGAGTCTGGGTATCCACGCGGTGCCGGGATACAACATCCTGCTGCGAACCAAGTCAGCGAAGATGGACCCCGATTACCTCAAGGCGCAGATCAAGGAGCACCAGATCGACGCGGTACTGGTCACGCGGCTGGTCAGCGTCAAGAACGACACCACCTACATTCCCGGACAGGCCTACGCGGTTCCCTATCCCTACTACAACTCGTTCTATGGCTACTACAGCCACGTCTATCCGGTAGTCTATAGCCCGGGCTACCTGGTGCAGGACAAGACAGTGCGCGTCGAAACCACTCTCTACGGAACCTCGACGCCGGATGGAGAATTCATCTGGACCGGCCTGAGCGAAACCTTCAATCCCAATCCGAAGAAGATCGATAAGGCGATTGATGGCGTGGTGCAGGTGGTGGTGGACGATCTGCAGAAGGAAAAGATTTTTTGAACGGGGGTGGCGAGATCGAAACGCCTCAACGGAAAATTGCAGCGTCCAGGGTAATCCGAGTGCCCCATGTCTCGCGTTTTTCGAGACATGGGTCTTCAAAGTTTCGTCGAACTGAGGCGGTTTAGCCGGAGAAGTTCTTTACCGGGCCCGGGCCGGGGCCACCTGTCCCTGCGGCGTCATCTGCCGGAAGATCAGCAGCTTTGACTTACCCTCGCGGCCTCCGGGAAGCAGCGCCATGTTTTTGTCCGCGTCAAACGCCACGACGTGACCTTTGATCTGCGGAATGATCTCATCGGCTGCGCTCAGTCTTCCCTTGGCATTGATCGTGACCAGCGAACCTTCGCTCGCCGCATACAGCGTGTGCGACTGCGAGTCGAGCCACAAACTGTCCACGCCAGCCGGCGCGGCTACGCGATCGATCTCCGCTCCGGTGTCGGCACTGACGGCAACCACGGCGGAACGCACCGCGACATAAAGCTCGTGATAATCCGGATCGTAGATCAGTCCGGTGGGCTGCGAGGCGTTCAAGGTAAACCGATTGACGACCTTCGCGTTCGCGTCGACAGAGACGATCTGGTGCACGTCCTGCAGCGTCATATAGAGGATTTTGCGCGAGCTGTCGTACGCCAGGTCGCGTGGCGTGCCGCCGACATCGGTCTGCGCCACATCCTGCTTGGTGTGCAGGTCGAGCAGCGAAATCGTTCCGGCATCAGCGTCGGTCCAGAAGAGCTTGCCGGCACCGTCCAGTTGCAGCGCGTCGGGATTCCCTGGCAGGCCGATAGAATCGACGACCTTCCACCCATCAGTCGAAATCACCGCAATGGACTTGCTGTCGTGATCGGCGACGTAGACGCGCCCGCCCTGCTCATCTGCGGCGATGCCGCGCGGAGATGGTAACCCGGTCACCTGCGCAATCACCCGGCGATGGCCGGGATCATAGACATCGACAGCCGAAGCGCCCGGATGGGTCATCAGCAGCATGCCGTTGCAGAACGCCAGGTCGACAAAGCCAGGCGCGCCGGGAACGTTGACCATGCCAATCTGGCGAAGGTCGGAGGCGGCAAACAGCGAACCGCACGAGAGGAGCATCGAGATGATGAGACGGGGAACGTGCATGATTCTCGGTTGTTGAGATGCGCAGCAGAGCTGGTCAGGCTGCCCCGGCTGCTACTCGTTCGTTCTGCCCGGTTGGCGTAACGTGGCGCTTGCAGAGCGCCAGAGTTTGCGGCACTTTGGTCCAAACCTCTTCTCCCAGGAAAGCTGTAACCCAATGACCCAAGCGCCTCAGCCTATTGCGGTCACGTTCTCCCATTCCCTGCTGCAAGTTAAGAGGCGAACTGTCATTCTCGCCCGTTGTGTGAAGTGCGGGCGGCAGAAAGTGTGCTCTACATGGGACGGGTCGCTTCAGCGCTGGGAGCGTTCTCACCAATGCGTGGAATCCAAAGTGCAGAGCGGGCCGCCGGTGGTTCATCCCTAAAAGCGTTCCATCCAGGAGCGCGTGCCTGAATATCGGCAGGAGAACGTGGCGACGCGTGACGCCGCTATGAGCGCGTCACGAAACGTCCGGCCCGTCTGACAGGCGTAATAGCAAAATGCTCCATGGAAGATGTCGCCTGCCCCCAGGGTGTCCACCGGCCGAATGCGGCGGATAGGTATCTGGCCGCGCTTGCCGTCCTCTACGAACCGTATTGCTGAGTCGCCGCGCGTGATGGCCACGCGGGGAATTTTTCGCGACAAAAGAAACTCGAAGACGTCGTCCTCAGTGCGGCAACCGGGCGGGCGGAAGTCTCCCGAACAGATCGCCGTATTGAGGAGCGGCAAGAGCTGCGCCATTCCCGGCTTCCAGCTCCCACTGTCCAGCACAACCGGGACGCCCCGCTCCTGTGCGGCCTTTGCGGCGGCAACGCACAGGGCCATGTACTGCCCGTCCAGCAGCATGATGGAGACGCCGGCAAGCCATCGCGGAGCGAACTCCGCATTGATCGCTGAGAATACAGCGGCGTTTGCCGAGACGACGGTGCGCTCGCCGCCGGCGCGGTGCACCAGGATCGAAGAGACCGGCGGAGGCTCGCTGCGACCGCGCGCCATGTCGTGCAGATGGATCGACGCGCGTGTGAGATCGTTGCGGATGATGGATGCCAGCGGATGTCCGCCGACAGCCGTCACCAGAGTCGTTCGGCCACCAAGGAAGGCGAAGGTCGAGGCAGCGTTGGTTGCAGGGCCTCCGGGCGTGATCAGCTGCGCCTTCACGGAAATCTTCTGGTTGCGCCGCGGAATTTCGTCGACGGTGTAGCTGACATCCACCGTCGCCAAGCCGACGAAGAGGCCTGAGGGAGGATCATCGCTGGAGGGTGCAGATTTCATGCGCGGGACGAACAACAGATCCCTCGCGGGCTAAAGCCCGCTCGTGATGACAACAAAAAACAAAAAGGGAAGCGTACCGGCACAGCTGAAGCTGCGCCCCTTCAAAACAATATCGTCCAGAACACTGCCCCCACGGGAATTGGGCCTCGTATGGCCCGACAGCGCGGGCTCACGCCCACGGTAACTCAGATTACGCCCTTCGGGCTCAGCGCTCGAGTCGGGGGGAACCGACAACTGACAACCGACAACCACCTTTCAATCCTGCGGTGAGAAGCTGTACAGATTCGTCGCCAGCTCCTCTTCGGCGACTGCGTGCAGATCCATCCAGCCTTCCAGCGGCAGCGAGTCCACCGGCAGGTGTTCCCTCCAGATAGCGAAGCGCAGACGAACCCGGCTTCCCTCCTGCGCCTTAATCAACTCAAACGGCACGCGCATCTCGAAGATCTGATTCAGCGCTACTTCTACGCCCTGGGTCTCCGCATTGCCGTTCTCGCTGGAAAACGTCGCCAGCCGGTGACGCTCCTCACCGTTGGTCAGCGTCCACTTATGCACCTGACGCCCCTGCGCGTCCACCGTTAGCCGGTAAGAATTCGGTGCAGCTTTCTGACTTCCCTGCGAGCTCCACACTTCCAGGTTCACCACCAGCCGGTACGCACCCTCGGGCACGCCGTGATAAAAATCGAGCCGCCCGGAAACCGAATCCGCGTCGAGTCCTGCGTACACCGCATCCAGCAGGAACTGCTTGCCATGCATCGCGCTGGTGCGCTGATCGGAGGTATAGCTGGCCGCTCCCATCCACTCGAAGTACCCGCTCACCAACCCGTCGACGCGCGCGCTGACATAAGCCGTCTGCGGAATGTAGCTGGGCCGCTGCACGCCCTGGATGATCGGCGTGTTCAACTCCGCCGGGGGAATTCCTTCCAACGCGTGATACACGTTCGACAGGTGTTTGCGATAGAGTTCGTCGAAGTCGCGATCGTTGGCCGAGTGATGCTCCGGCCCGTACCACCAGTTCCAGTCGCTGCCTTCGGCGATCAGCAACTCTTCCCAGGCGATCTTGCGCTGCTCCTCCGAGACACGACTGGCGTGGCGATCATAGTAGTCGCGCGCTTCGGCCAGCAGGTCCCACGCCAGATTGTCCTCGGGCGCGCCGATCCAGACATTGAAGTTCGCATCGATCCATGAGCCCGGCACCAGACGCTTGAGCTGCCCGAACTCCGCTTCGTCATGCCTCGCGATCGCCTCCGAGATGGTCACCGGCTCAATCTGCTCGTCGCGTTGCAGCGCATCGTAGAAACGCCGCAGGAATTCCCGTCCCGACTGCGGGTAATACTCCCACGCATTCTCGCCGTCCAGGATGATCGACACGACGGCGTTCTTGCCTTCCGCCAGAACGGGCCGCGCTGATTCCTTAATGTTTTGGATGAGGTGCTTGGCAGCGTCCCGTGCGGGCATGCCTGAGTACACGAAGCCGATCAGGTCCGACAGCCGATGATCGCGGAAGACCATGTGCATCCGCGTGTCGTCCTTCTCGTAGCGATAGATGTTGTACAGCCGCTTGGCGGCATCAGCGTGCAGGTGATCGTTGTTGTGCCGGGCGAAATTGTAATCGAGCGTGCGCCCCAGCACGCCCTCGTCGGTCGCCATCCACTGGATACCCTCGCGACCCGCCAGCTTCAGTGCCTCCTCCGATACGCTACCCTCCGACGGCCACAGCCCCTTGGGACGCACGCCGAAGAGCGTCTCATGCGAATCCAGGGCGCGGCGGATCTGCGTGGCCGCGTCGTCGGGATGTTTGAAGTGCCGCGTCGGCAGCGGCAATCCGGGCGTCGACTCCGCGCCGGCATTGGTATCGCATAGCAGCGGCAGAATGGGATGGTAGTAGGGCGTCGCCGAAAGCTCGATCGATCCGCGCTTAGCCGCTTCGGCATAGGCGGGGAGAACCTTCTCCAGGATCTCGCGCTGGCGCTGGATGACCAGCAACTGATCCTCGCGCGTGAAGTCTTCGCCCTTTTGCACCAGCGCGGCGATGTCGGGCTCGGTCAGGAAGAACTCGTCGAACCACGCCAGCTGCGACAGCACCTGGAGGTCGGCGTAGTCGCGCGCCACGAAGTACGACTCGGGCCCCTCCGGACTCTCGCAGGTAGAGTGGTAGCGTTCCCACAACTCGCAATAGCGCGGGTAGCGGCCAATCATGTTTACCGGATTCGCCTGGAACAAATATCGCAGCGCAAAACGGCGGTCGGCTGCGGTGAGCTCGGTCGAAGGCTTGGAGACGACCTCGAGGAACGGGTCGTGCGCGTGGCCGGAAGCGTAGTCCTGAATCTGCGCCACCAGCGACGGGACCAGGTTGAAGTTTTGGTGAACTTCCGGAAACTCGTCCAGCAGCTTCACCATGCCGTAGTAATCCTTGAGCGCGTGCAGCCGCACCCAGGGCAGGCGGTATTCGCCTGTGACCATGTCTTTGTAGAAAGGCTGGTGCATATGCCAAAGCAGCACCAGCCGAATTTTCGGGGAACCTGGGGAGCCTGCGTTACTCATGAGATGAGAGGAATTTTTAGCGCTGCAAGTGTATCAGGCGTAGAGCGTTTGTGAAAACCCGGTGAACGGGAGACTTTCAATTCCTGTCGGCTTCTTCGAGTGAGGGGGATGGGGAATGTGCGTGGGTGCCCCACTCATTCGCGCTTTTCGAATGAGCGGGGGTCAACCACGACGTCGATCTATAACCTAGGCTGCCCGGCGGCTTCCACTGCGACGCGAGCCGCTCTTCTTGCGGGCTCCATTGGAGGACTGCTCCGAATTGCTTTCCATGGACACTTCCTCGTCAGATTCCTCTTCCTCGTCCATGCCCATGTTCTCCGGCTTCAGCTTCTTGGAGAAGCCCTGCATCTTCTTCAACGTGGCCTGTTCTTCTTTCAGGTTCTGGTTCAGCAGCTTCGAGGCCTTGGTGTGGTCCATCTGATCGGCCAGCCGGATCAGCGACTCGTAGGCGCAGATCTCGTAGCTCTCCACCTTCTCGGCGGCGCCGACGTTGAAGATGTCCATAATGTCTTCCGCCGGCTCCTCTTCCTCTTTGAAGTGATCGTGTTCCTCGATAAGGCCGCGAATGCCCTTGCACTCCACCTCTTCCGGATCTTCCCCGATCGATTCAAAGACCTGACGCAGGCGCTCGACCTGTTTCTCGGTTTGTGCCTGATGCGATTGGAACGCCTTCTGCAGCTCTGGCCGTGAGCTCTCCTCGGCCTGTGCGCCCAAGGCCTCGACCAGCTGCTGCTCTGCGTCCAGCATATCTTGTAGCTCGTGGATGAATAGTTCGTGTGCGGTTTGCATAGTGTTTGTCTCCCCCTGAGCGCAGTGAGATGCGGAAGCAGAGGCGGCAGTTGGCAAGAGAGCGTTCAGCGCTCAGCATTCAGCCAGTCCGGACGAACTGCCATCCCGAACTGAGCGAAGCGGCACGAATTGTCATCCCGAGCGGAGCGAAGCGGAGTCGAGGGATCTGCGGTCCGCTGCCCAGGCGTAGACCGTCGCGCCGTTGCAGCCCGCTCCTGAGATGTAGCTAGCTGCCGCCCTTGTTCGCATGCGGATGCGTCTTGTCATACACATCCATCACGTGCTTCACCGTGAGCTGCGTATAGCGCTGCGTGGTCGAGAGCCGCTCGTGGCCGAGCATCTCCTGTATGGCGCGCAGATCTGCGCCCTCCTCCAGCATATGCGTGCCGAACGCGTGCCGCAGGGTATGCGGATGAACGTCCGGTGAAAGTCCGCGCGCCACCGCGATCTGCTTGACGATGCGGCCAACGCTGCGCGTCGTGAGCCGCGATCCGCGAAGATTCACCAGCAGTGCTCGTTCCGCCGTGCGCTTGGTTTCGCCCAGCACGCGCTGGCGCTCCGGCAGATAGGCCTGAACTGCTGCCTTCGCCGATTCGCCGAAGGGCACATAACGTTCCTTGCGCCCCTTGCCGCGCACCAGGATCATTTCGTTCGACCAGCGAATGTCGTCAACGTTGATGCCGATCAGCTCCGAGTTGCGGATGCCGCAGCCGTAAAGCAGCTCCAGGATCACCTGGTCGCGTTCGTTGAAGGCCGAGCACTCCGGCATCTCGGAATCGAGAACTGTATTGACCTCTTCGATGGTCGGAACGCGTGGCAGCTTCTTCGGCAGCTTTGGTGTGGATACCAGAGCAGCAGGATTCTGCTCAACCTTGCCCTCCTGCGCCAGATGCTTGTAGAGCGAGCGCAGCGCCGCCAGCGAGCGCGCCACGGAAGTCTTGCTCAGTCCGCGTTCGTAGAGATTCGCAAGGTAGCCGCGGATCAGGACATGATCGATGTCGCGCCAGCCCTGCGGACCAACGTACTCGGCAAACTGCGCCAGATCGGTGCGATAGGCTTTGACGGTGTGCGGCGAGGCATTCCGCTCCTCAAGCGCGCGAATGAACTTCGCGATGGCCTTCTCGACCGTGGTTGCGCCGCGTTTGGTCATAGTTCGATGCTCGGGGGGAGAGCGGACCTTCAGGTCCGCGTCCCGCAAGCCCTTCCCCTCCGGAGCCGGCTTCAGCCTACGACACCCATGCCGCTGCGGCGAACAGCAGATCCCTCGGCTTCGCTCGGGATGACAACAAAAATCAATGCAGCGTTGACGCGGCGCTAAAGCGCCGCTCTACCCGATCCTCGACAACCCACCGTTCGCGGTCCATTACACCCCAGGTGTCGCGGAACGTCGCACCTGCACTCTGCGGTGATCACGAACCTTCCTGCCTCCCCGCCGCTCTGCCCTTCCCTCTCGGATGATGCTTCCTATACACCTTGTTCAACCGGTCCAGCGCCAGATGCGTATATACCTGTGTCGTCGAAATGTCGGCGTGGCCGAGGATGGTCTGCACCGTGCGCAGGTCGGCGCCATTCTCCACCATGTGCGTGGCGCAACTGTGACGCAGCATGTGCGGGCTCGCATGTCTCGACTGCGCCGACGCCGCGTTCACCATCTGCCATACCCGCTGCCGTGTGATCCCCTTCGCCCCTCGAGCGATAAACAGGAACGGCGACGTCTTCCCTGCCGCCAGTGCCGGACGCGCGTCCCGCAGATACTCCCGCACAATCTCCTGCGCCGCCCGACCCAGCGGCACAATGCGCTCCTTGTCCCCCTTGCCGCGCACCAGCACATATCCGAGTTCGAGCTTCAGATCTTCCAGCTTAAGGTTGACGACCTCCGACACGCGCAGCGCTCCGGCATAAAACACTTCCAGCATTGCACGGTCACGCGCGGTCAAAGCCTGAGACAACCGATCGTCCTTCGCATGCGGCGGCCCTTGCAGTACGCTCTCGACTTCGTCAGCGGCCAGCGATTTAGGCAGCACCTTCCATTGCCGCGGCGAGTCGATGTTGAGCGTCGGGTCGGCCGTGATGTAGCGATCGAGCAGCAGGTACTTGTAGAGATGCCGCAGCGCGGAAAGCTTCCGCGCAACACTGCGTCCATCGATACCGTTTCCGAAAAGCGAGTTGAGGAAGTCGCGCACATCCTGCCGCCGAGCGTCTTTGAGGCCGCGCTTGCGCTTAAGCAGGAACTCCGAGTACTGCTCCAGGTCGGAGCGATAAGCCGAAACACTCAGCGGGGCCAGCCCCTTCTCGACCTTCAGATAGTCAAGAAACGAATTCAGCAGCCGCAGATTGGGATCGGCACTCTGCACGAGGAAAGTATGCGGGTGCAGGAGCGGCGCCGGGAATAGCCAACCGGGTACGGGAAATCCGGGTGCCCCATGTCTCGCGCCTTTCGACACGTGGGGTTTCTGCCCATTGCTAGTCACTAATTGCCAGTTGCTGCTCTTAACAACTCCACCGCATTCAGCGGCGAGCGCGGATCCTCTTCGTGCTTGAAAAACGCATAGGTCTCGACACCTTCACCAACCCACTTCCGCACTCGCTCGGCCAGCTTCTTCACCTCGTCTGCCGAATAGCTCGGCTGGCGGAAGCGGTAGTAAACGTAATTCGCGGTGCGAACCTCGGGCGTGGTCAGCTTCTCGGTTTCGGCGACACACAATGTCGCGTCGCGATCCCCGAGCACTTGGTAGACTTCGTCGCTGAACCACGACGCGTGCCTAAACTCGAACGCCGCTTTGAAGTTGCGCGGCAGCAGCGCCAGGAAATCCCGGAGCACGCCGACGTCGGCCTTCTGCGTCGGGCCCAACTGAAACAATACGGGGCCGAGCTGCGCCGCCAGCGGCTGCAAAGTCACCAGAAATCGCTGCACCGGCTCTTCGCAATCTTGCAGCTTGCGAATGTGCGTGATGTATTGATTGGCCTTCAGCACGAAGCGGAAGTCCGGGCCGACATCGGCCATCCAACCGGTCGCGGCCTTCTCCGTGAGGCTGCGGCGGAAGGTGTAGTTCACTTCGACCGTGTTGAGCTGCGTGGCATAATGCTTCAGGAAATTCTTCGATGCAACATTCTTTGGGTAGAACTCCGGCTTCCAAATCGTATACGCCCAGCCGGAAGTGCCCACATAAAGGTGCGATGTAGTCGACGGTTCGCTCATCCTCACTCCAAACAAATTCCTGCACCGGATTGTATGATTCTACCGATGAAAACCCTGCTTGCGGCTATTACGCTCACCCTCTGCCTTGCTTCCTTTGCTGTTCCACAAACAAGCACGGCAACCCAAGGCGCCACCGCGCCGTTGAAAACGTCGAAGCCCACGGTGAAACCTCCTAAGGCGATTAGTTCACCGGACCCCGATTCCAGCTTCTATAACGAAGCGAAAAGGTCTGCTGTGTTCAGAGTTGAAATAGGAACCGACGGCCTGGCTCACAATCCGACTGTGATCCAATCATCCGGAAGCGTCGCCGCGGATGATAAAGCGCAGGCGGCGATCCAACGCTGGAAATTCAAGCCGGCAACCAAGGACGGAGTGCCAGTGCCGGTGTTGATCAACGTTGAAATTCGGTCGCGGCCGCAATGAGCACGGCCGCTTCCCTGAAGGATGTTATGCGCATTCAACTGATCCTGGTACTGTGCTGCTGCTCCCTGTTCGCCAGCGCCTCGCCCGTTACGCAAGTCGTCATGCTGGGCACAGGAACGCCCAACGCCGATCCCGACCGCTCGGGCCCGGCAGTCGCCGTCATCGTCAATGGACAAAGTTATCTGGTGGACTGCGGACCCGGCATCGTACGCCGCGCCGCCGCCGCGTCGCGACAAGGTGTGCCCGGACTGGAGATGCCCAAGCTGCGCACGCTGTTCCTCACTCACTTGCATTCCGATCACACGCTCGGGCTTCCCGACCTGATCTTCACCCCCTGGGTGCTCGGCCGAACCGATCACCTCGCCGTGTACGGACCTCGCGGCACCAACGATATGACGAAGAATATTCTGGCGGCGTGGAAGAAGGACATCGCAATCCGCACTGAAGGACTGGAACACGGCAATACCACCGGATACCTTGTCGATGTACACGAGATCGAGCCCGGCGTGGTTTACAAGGATGAAAACGTCACGGTGACAGCGTTCGCCGTGAAACACGGCTCATGGGATGAGTCGCTCGGCTATCGTTTCGATACGCCGAACCGCAGCATCGTCATCTCGGGCGACACCTCTCCTGCGGATTCGGTGGTGAAAGCTTGCAACGGATGCGATGTGCTGCTGCACGAGGCCTATGCCTCCGGGGCGCACAGCGAGATGGACTCGCCACAATGGCAGGCCTACTTCAAGGCGTTTCACACCTCGACTACTGAGCTGGCCGCCATTGCCACGCAAGCCAAACCGAAGCTGCTCGTGCTCTATCACCAGATGTTCCACGGCGTACCGGAAGGCGAGATGCTGCAGGAGATTCGCGATCATTACCCGGGGGTGGTGGTCTCGGCGCACGACCTCGATGTGTATTGAATCTGATGGACCCGCAAAATCGTCGAAACTCTGTGATTTTTGCAGGATGACAAACCGTTAAAGACGTGCAGTAATAACTATTGAGCAAGCTCAGGTTTTGAAAGGGCACGGCTTCAGCCGTGCCGCGCGCGTCGCGAAATCGGAAAGGCTCTAGCCTCTGCGGCAACTCGATGGCCTTGACCACTCGATGATCACGCCCTCCGCGGCTGAAGCCGTCCCCATTTTGGCAAGATTTCGGACCGCCTGAAGGCAGTCCCTTTCAAGGCCGCGCTCAACCGGAATTTTCCAGGGCGTAACAGCTAGCCGCCGCTTATGGACTTCGATCAGCTGGAAACGTTTCTCGAAGTGGCCAAGCTCAGCAGCTTCTCGCGCGCTGCGGAGCGGCGTTTCCGCACCCAGCCCGCCATCTCAGCGCAGATCCGCGCGCTGGAGGAAGAAGTGGGCGCCAAGCTGCTCGACCGCAGCGGGGGCAAGGTCGCCATCACCGCGGCCGGCAAAGTCTTCCAGAAGTACGCCGAAGAAACGATCGAGCAGCGCCGTGTCGTGTTGATCGCTCTGGCCGAGATGCATCGCATACCGCGCGGCGAAATCGTGGTCGCCGCCAACGAAGGCACCTGCCTGCACATCCTGCCCGAGGTCTTTGCCGACTTCAAGCGGCAGTATCCCAGCGTAGCCGTGAGCGTGAAGCGACTGGAGCACAATAAGATTCTCGAAGCCATCATCGAGAACTCCTGCGACTTCGGCATCGTCTCCATGCCGGTGCCGGACAAGCGGCTCACGGTTGTCCCCATTCATCGCGACGAATTGATCGTGATCACGCCACCCGACCATCCCCTGGCGCGCCAAAAAAAAGCGACGGTCGCAGAGATCATCGAATTCCCACTGCTGCTGCCCAAACTGGGGCGCACCCGCGATGCACTGGAGGCGATCTTCCACGACCGCCGGCTGAAGCCGACGGTATCGATGGAACTGGACTCGAGCGAACTGCTGAAACGATTCGTCGCGGTGGGGGTGGGCGTGGGATTCATCGCGCGTTCGAATGTAGTAGAAGATCTGCAGGCGAAGGTGCTGGCCGCGGTCGCACTGGCCGACGCAAGCATTCAGCGCGATCTGGCGCTGGTCTTCCGCAAGGACAAAGCCCTCAGCCGCGCCGCGCTGGCGTTCATCGATATTGCGGTGAAGTTAAAGACGGTGGCGACGCCGGCGCCAGTCCCAGTGCCCGCGGGATAACCCTTCGCCTCATCACATTTCTCATTGTCCGGCGTCATCCTCAGCGTAGCCGAGCCATGATGTTCGTATAGTACCGAGGGACCTCGTCGTGGGGGGATTGGCTGCGTCGGTAGATTGCCAGGCGACCAAGATTGTCATCCCGAGCGTATTCGAGGGATCCGCGGTCCGCCGGCGGCGGATTCATTGCGCATGAACCGCAGATCCCTCCACTCCGGCGCAAGCGCCTCCGGTCGGGATGACAATTCCAAGAATCCTCAGCTTTACAAACACAAAGCGATCTCCCCTACTCCTTCCCATCCTCGCCCAGCAAGGATCTCCACCTCTGCTTGTCAAACCGGATCAGCTTGTTCGCCTCCTCCGGCCCTTCGCTTCCTGCCGGATAGTTCGGGAACTTGGGCGGCGGAAGATCGCGCCACGCCTCTTCGATCGGTGTGATGATGCGCCACTCAGCCTCGACTTCATCACGCCGCGTGAACAGCGTGGGATCACCGCGCATCGCGTCGAGCAACAGCGTCTCGTAGGCAGCCGGCGTCTCGGTCCCGAACGCGTCTTTGTAGGAGAAGTCCATGTCGACCCGGATGGCGCGCATCTCCTGCCCCGGCTGCTTGGCGCCGAAGCTCAGCGAGATGCCCTCATTCGGCTGGATGCGCATGCTGATCACGTTGTGGTGCACATCCTCGGGATTGCGTGAGAACAGCGCTTGCGGCGTGCGCTTGAAGTGGACGGCAACTTCGGTCAACGACTTCGCCAGCCGCTTGCCCGCGCGCACATAAAATGGCACGCCCGCCCAGCGCCAGTTGTCGACGTGGAACTCAACCCCGACGTACGTCTCGGTCAGCGAGTCGGCGTGGACGTTCGGCTCCTGGCGATAGCCGGGCACCCGCTTGCCGTCGATCTCGCCCGGGCCGTACTGCCCGCGCACGGTGTACTTCGCGACCTGGTCCTTCGTCATCGGCTGGATGGCGCGCAGCACCTGCACCTTCTGCGTGCGTACGGTGTCTGCGTCGAAGGCCACGGGTGGCTCCATTGCGGTCAGCATCAGCAACTGGAGCATGTGATTCGCCACCATGTCGCGCAGCGCGCCAGTCTCCTCGTAGAACGCGCCGCGAGCTTCGACGCCGAGCGTCTCGGCCGCAGTGATCTCCACGTAGTCGATGTAATTGCGGTTCCACACCGGCTCGAACATAGAGTTGCCGAAGCGGAACATCATGATGTTCTGGACCGTCTCTTTACCGAGGTAGTGGTCGATGCGATAGACCGCACTCTCCTCGAAAACGTTCGAGACGATTTCGTTCAGCTCGCGCGCGCTTTCCAGATCGCTGCCGAAAGGCTTTTCCAGGATGATGCGCGTCCAGCCTTCGCTGTTCTTGGCCAGGCCCGCTTCGCCCAGGCCTTCGACGATGGGCGGAGCCAGTGAGGCCGAGGTCGAAATGTAGAAGAGCACGTTCTTGCTGGCGCCGTCCTTCTGCATCTCTTCGATTTTCTGCTTGAGTTGGGGATAGAACTCCCGCTTGCCGGCGTCGCCGACCAGGTAGTGCAGGCGCTGGCTGAAATCCTTCCAGCCCTCTTCGGAAAAATTGCGCGTATCTTTCGACTGTGCTGCACCGTCGTGCAGGCGGGCGCGGAAAGCGTCGTCGTCGAGCTTGGTGCGTCCAATGCCCAGCACCTGGAAGTTGCGCGTGGTGCAGCCGACACATGCCAAATCGTACAGCGCGGGAATGAGTTTGCGATGCGTGAGATCGCCGGTAGCGCCGAAGATGACCACCAGGCAATCGTCGCCTTTCGGCCATGTCGGAGTTTTCAGCTTTTGCGGGGCAGGCTGTACGAGTGTGCTCATAAGTTCGCTCCGGGAAGGAATTTACTCAGTGGCAGATGCGAGAGAAACAGGAAAGTTGCGGGGTAAAGGAATATTCACCACGGAGACACTAACCTCACGGAGAAAAGCGAAATACAAAAAAGCAAGTGTCATCTCGAGCGGAGAGCGCGTCTTGTGAGACGGAGTCGAAGGATCGACCCCAGTAATAGGGGAGCTTCGACTCCGCGGCGCACCTTCGGCGCTGCCGCCTCGGGATGACACGATTGTCTATGAGAACTGGACGCAACCACCCACTCATTCGAAAACTGCGAATGAGTGGCGCCCGGCGACTGGGGAGTGACACGAAAATCTCCGTGATCCTCCGTGCCTCCGTGGTGAATCACTTCTTCGCGTTCTTGATCGACTGCTTCGCCTTGGCAACGACGTCATCCACCGTAAACCCGAAATGCTTCATAAGCTCCTTGATCGGAGCCGATGCGCCGAAGTCCGCGTGACCGACGACGAGCCCTTCCGAGCCGACATATTCCTTCCAGCCGAACGTCGTGCCGGCTTCGACGGCGACGCGTGCCCTCACCTCGGGCGGTAGAACCTTCCGCTTGTACTCGGCAGACTGCTGCTCGAACAGCTTCCAGCACGGCATCGAAACCACGCGCGCCTTCACGCCTTCGGCCGTCAGCTTTTCGTACGCGCCGACGCAGAGCTGTACTTCCGATCCGGTGCCGATCAGGATCACTTCAGGCGTTCCGCCCGAGTCGGCCATGATGTAGGCGCCTTGGGCAAGACCGGCTGCCGACGCATACTTCGTGCGATCGAAAGTCGGCACTCCCTGGCGGGTCAGCGCCAGTAGCACCGGCTGTTTCTTCATCGGCATAATCACGCGCCAGGTCTCAGAGACCTCGTTGGCGTCGGCCGGACGGAAGACCAGCAGGCGCGGGATGGCCCGCAACGACATCAGCTGTTCGATCGGCTGATGGGTTGGTCCGTCTTCGCCCAGCCCGATCGAATCGTGCGTGTAGATGAAGATGCACGGTATGTCCATAATCGCCGCCAGGCGAATCGGCGGCCGCATGTAGTCGGTGAAGATGAGAAACGTGGAACCATAGGGACGCAAGTGCGACAGCGACATGCCGTTCACGACCGATCCCATCGCATGCTCGCGAATACCGAAGTGGAAATTGCGCGCGCCGTAATCGTTCTTCTCGAAATTACCTTCGCCATTGATCAGCGTCTTGGTCGACGGGTACAAATCGGCCGCACCACCCATCAGGTACGGGACGTTCTTCGCCACCGCGTTCAGCACCTTCGAGTTCGACTCGCGCGTGGCCAGACCCTTGGCGTCCGCCGGGAAGGTCGGAATATCCTTGTCCCAGCCCTGCGGCAGTTCGCGATCGAACATCTGCTGCCACATCTTCGCCAGGTCCGGATTTTCCTTCGACCACGACTTGTAGTTATCGTTCCACTCGCTCTCCCACTTCGCGCCGCGCTCGACGGCCTTGCCCATGTACTCCTTCACTTCGTCGGGGACGAGGAACTGCGCGTCGGGAGGCCAGCCGTAGGCTTCCTTCGTCAGTTTTACTTCATCGGCGCCTAAGGCCTCGCCGTGCGCTTCCTTAGTGTCCTGCCGATTCGGCGAACCCCAGCCGATATGCGTGTCGACGATCACCAGCGTTGGACGCGCCACCTCGCGCTGCGCCGCACGGATGGCCACATCAACCAACTCCAGATCGTTCACATCGGCGATGTTCAGCACATTCCAATGCCAGCCGCGGAAACGCGTGGCCACGTCGTCGCTGAAGGCCAGTGAGGTGCTGCCCTCAATGGTGATGTGATTGTTGTCGTAGAACCAGATCAGGTTCGACAGGCCGAGATGTCCCGCGATCGACGCCGCTTCGTTGCTGACACCTTCCATCAAGTCGCCGTCGCCGCAGAAAACGTAGGTGCGATAGTCGAAAGGATTGTTGCCGTTCTTGCTGAACTTCGCGGTCAACCAGCGCTGCGCCATAGCAAAGCCGACGGAGTTCGCGACTCCCTGGCCTAGCGGGCCGGTCGTGGTCTCGACGCCGGGCGTCAGCCCGTATTCCGGATGGCCGGGCGTCCTTGATCCCCACTGGCGGAACTGCTTCAACTCATCGAGCGCGAGGTCGAAGCCGGTGAGGTGCAGCATGGCATACAGCAGCATGGAGGCGTGGCCATTCGACAGGATGAAGCGGTCGCGGCCCGGCCAGTGCGGATTGCGCGGATTGAATTTCAGGTAACGGTCCCACAGCAGGAAGGCCAGAGGCGCCAGTGCCATGGGCGTTCCGGGATGTCCGCTGTTGGCCTTCTGCACGGCGTCCATGGCCAGCGTACGAATGGTGTTAATGCAGAGTTGTTCCAGCTTCTTGTGGTCCGTGGATTGGTTCTTCGATCCGCCTGCGGAAGGATGCTGGTCTTCGCGAGGTTTAGCTTCTACCTGACTGCTCACGTATGCCACCTTTCATGATTGCGTTGTTTCGCCGGCTGAAGCCGGCCTGAATCACAATAAAGTCAGGTTGGACGCGGACCTGAAGGTCCGCACTACCCGGACTAGGTCCGCACTACCCGCTCCACCTGAATGACGTCCGCATCACGCGAACAAGATCCCTGCTACCCGAACAACGGCCGTTTGACTCGAGCGCTTAAGATCCGGCGGCTGACTTCTTCAATGTCTCCGCCGGATGCTCCACCTGCACCACAAAATCCGAGCCCTGCCATTGATTGTCGACCGGCCAGTTGAAGGTGAATCGCAGCGGCGCCTTCTGCGACTGGTCCACCTGGATGTCCACGTACTCAATCCCCAGCGCCGTCATAGTCGAGGGCAAGTCGTGCGCCGTATTCCACTCGTCGTCGCTCCAGTGCAGCACAAACGGTGACGACGCCTGAATGCGGAGCAGAGCTCCTGCGGGAACCGCGCGCACCTGCCGATTCATCTTCCATACTTCGATTACACGACGCGGTTTATCGTTGCAATACCGCTCCTGCACCGGGTCAATGCAGTCGAAGATCTTCTTGTCCACAACCGATCGCAGCAATTTTACATACTCGGCGTGGGCCCACATGAGCGGAATAGCTGCTCCCGTGGCTTTGCCGAAAAACATGTGCTCTGCCGGGATGTCGGGAGCGTCCCAGATCTGCTCGGGAAACAGGCCGACGCCGGTGGCGAAATTCTCCGCCGCGCGCAGAAACACGCTGATGTCGCGGCCGCAGGCAAGCTCGTAGGTCGCTCGCTCCATCATCAACAGCGGCCAGGAGTGACCCACACCCCAGCTCTTGAACGATGTTCCGTCGGCACGCTGGCCGTAGCCATCGTGGTTGTAGCGCTTCCAGCACGGGCCGTACGGAGTCTCAACTTTCAGCAAGGCGTCGACGACCTTCAGCGAGTCTTCGATCAACGGATCGCCGGGTTTGCGGATGCCAAAGCGCACCAGCTCCAGGAATCCGGCGTCGACGATCTGGTTCGCCGGGTACAGATAGCGATCGCCGGGCTTCTGATTCGCCAGCATCAACTCGCCGGTGTCGGGATCTTCGTCTCCCCGCGAGCCGCCATGACTGGACGCCGGATTGATCCGCACATAATGCCGGGTGATTCCGGGCACCAGCGTTCCCTGATCCGTCACCGTCCACTGCTCGATGTGCGACTCCAGAAAATCGGCATAGGTGCGGATGAACTCGGCGGTGTGCTTATCGCCGCGAGCCTCGATCATCTCGGCCGCACAGATCAGCGCTGCGATATTGCTGGCCAGCGTGGAAGGTGAGTAGCCGCCAGCCTCTTCCCAGCGCTCTTCGGCGGTGGCCGGCCCTTCCCGGATCAGGTACGCGCAGGCACGAAAGACCGTGATGTGGGGATCGAAATCTCCCAGAGCGTTGGCTTCCCATAGGCGCCACGCGCCAATGATGGGAAACGAAACCTCATCGAGCTGAATCCCCGTCCAGTAAGGCTGTCCGTCGATCCAGAAGTTCTGGTAGAAGCCGCCATCCTCGCGCTGCGCGATGGCGAGATAGATCATCGCGCGCAGCGGGGTAGTCGCGTCGCCGGCCGCCATCAAAGCGCTGGCGCATTGCACCATGTCACGCGTCCACACCAGGTGATAGCCGCCGAGTTCGTCGTCGCTCTTGTCCTCGCCCCAGGGAATACTCATGCTGGCGATCATCGCCCCGGGATAGAGCTTGTCCTCGTGCGCCAGCAGCAGGTTAATGCTGCGCGCGAACAACTGCGACTCCGCGTCCGTCAGTTTGCCGTGGTTCATCTCCACCAGCGCAAGCCGGCGGCGGGTGCGGTGCCATTGATCGATGAAGTTCTTCACGTTCGACTGGAAGGGAATACACAGGGACTGAAAGAGCGTGGCCCCCGCGGAGTGCTGGCTGCGCCCAAAGGCCAGGCCCAGCGTGAACTCATACCCGCGTGACAGGTCGATCTCGCCGGTCAGTGCGATGTTGCCGTCGATTGCGGAATCGTACTCCCAGTCCATTTTGAAGTTGTGTGACAGGTCGGTCCAGCCATCGCTGGCGCCAACGTATCCGCAGGACAACTTGGTGAAGCCCGCAGTCACGGCCAGCGCGAGATAGACGTTATCGCGATGCGCGGTCAGAAAGCGGCGCCCCTTGGTCTGCACCACGGCTCCATTGTTATGCCAGCCGCCGATGTTGAGGTGAGGCGCGCAAATCACGTAGAGATGCAGGCGGCCTCGCCACTCGGGTATTACATCGAATCGCGTGTGAATGAGCAGACAGTTGAGGTGCGGATCGCCGATGATCTGCTTCTCGATGGTGTAGCGGCCTTCGGGATCCTTGTTCGTGATCTTGAAGCCCAGCGCGTCGGGATCGATGAGTTCGATGCTGCTGATGGTGTTGCGACGCTCGTCGTGAAAGAAGGTCTCACCGTCGCTGACCATGTACTGCATGTCACGGACTTGAGGAGTATCGATGGTCGGATAGTACATCTCGGTATTGACGCCATTCGCCAGCGTGTACCAGAGACGACTGGAAACGGAGTAGGCCGTGCCGACTGCGTCTTTTGCGCCACCTGTCCACCGGGGCTCGATGCCCGGTCCACCGGGTGCTGGATTGTTTCCGCTCACGACGTTTTCTCTCCTCGCGCAATGGTAGTGGAACTTGTCATCGCTTCGCACGTGGGCAGCAAGCTTGCCACACTCTTTATACTCGTGCCCTCCGCGGGATAGGCGGGTTTTGGCAGTTTATCGCACAACCGACATCGGCCTGCTGCTTACCAACATCGAGAACATGAGTCGGCCAAGCATCTGATTTCATCTATCAACTTCGGAAGGGCGTTCTAACTATGAAAGACGTGTTAACGCAAACGTCGGGCGACGAGTAAGGTTACCGCCGATGGTTCGTAACTCTTTGCGTAAAGTTATGTTAAGTAGTGTTTCTGCGCAGATTATGGAACTACTTCCGGCATTATTATGAAACCCAAGCAGCCCGTAGCAACCGGTCTCCGCGCTTTGTTTCTGCTTAGCTACCGAGACTGGCCTTTCAATATTGCTGGTTCGCACGCCGCTTGTCGCCAACTATGACGCAGGAAATCGAAGCGCTCGCCCGGAAGTATTTGGCGCTGGTGGAAGTGTCGCGCGCGATCGCCTCGCACCGCGACCTGTCTGAGCTTTTCGATAACATGGCGGAGTCGCTGCACCAGCTCCTGGGGTTCCACTACCTGAGTGTCGCTCTATACAACGACGAGCTCGCACAGATGCGGATACACGTGCTGCAGTCGTCGCTTGCCGACTCGGCGCCGCACACATTTGACCTGCCGGTCGAAGGCTCCACCGGCGGCGAAGTTTGGAAGACGCAGTCGGTTCGCAACTTCTGTTCCGCCGACGAGCTGCGCAACTACCCTCGGGCCTTCGAACTCTTCCGCGAGCACAGAGTCAACTCCTTCTGCGTCTTCCCGCTGACCTCGGCCCATCGCCGCGTCGGCGCACTAGGCTTTGGACGGGCTGACGAAGGCGGCTACAGCGAGAAAGAGCTGGAGTTCGGAAAGCTGGTCGCCGCGCAGGTCGCCGTCGCCCTGGATAACGCGCTGCACTACGATGAATCGCTTCTGCTGCAAAAAGAGTTGGCGCGCGAGCGCGACCGCCTGCAACTGGTGCTCGAGGTCAACAACAGCGTCGTCTCAAATCTCGAGCTGCGTGATCTTTTCCAAGCTATCTCAACGAGCTTACGGCGCCTGATCTCGCACGACTCAGCTTCTCTCCTGTTGCCCGACCCGCACGATGCCAACATGCTCCGTGTCCACGCACTCGATTTTCCCGACGGCCGCGGCTTCGTGCACAAGGACATGCAACTGCCGATGGAAGGCACAAATCCTGGCAAGGCGTTTCGCGACGGCCAACCTATGCTGGCGGGCAACGGTCCTGGCTACGTGCCGTTCTCGCCGCAGCGTATGTGGGTCATCGACGCGGAAGGCCTGCGCTCCAGCATGATTCTTCCCCTGGTGCTGAATGACAAAAGTTCAGAGGTCGTCGGCGTGCTGGCATTGGGCAGCCGCATTGACTCGGCCTTCACCCAGGCCGACCTGGATTTTCTCCGGCAGGTTGCACAGCAGGTCGCAATCGGCGTGAAGAACGCGCTGGAGCATCGCAAGCTCTCCGAGAGTGCTGAGCGCGTCAGCGAACAGAAATCGTACCTGGAAGAAGAGATCCGCGCCGAACAGGATTTTGAAGATATCGTCGGCTCCAGTCCTGTCCTGCGTTCCGTGTTGCAGCAGGTCGAGACGGTCGCGCCCACCGACTCAACCGTTCTCATCGAAGGCGAAACCGGCACCGGCAAAGAGTTGATCGCGCGCGCCATTCACGATCGCAGCTCGCGCCGCGAGCGCACCTTCGTCAAGATCAACTGCGCCGCGATCCCCATGGGACTGCTGGAGAGCGAACTCTTCGGCCACGAGCGCGGGGCGTTCACCGGCGCCATCGCCCGCAAAATCGGCCGCTTCGAACTGGCGCACCAGGGCACGCTCTTCCTCGATGAGATCGGTGATATCCCAATAGAGTTGCAGCCCAAGCTGCTGCGCGTCCTGCAGGAGCACGAGTTTGAGCGGCTGGGCGGCAACGCGACACAGAAAGTCGATGTGCGCGTCATCGCCGCTACCAATCACAGTTTGAGCTCGATGGTGTCGGAGTCGAAATTTCGCAGCGATCTCTTCTACCGCCTGAACGTTTTCCCGATTCACCTGCCGCCGCTGCGCGAGCGGCCCGAGGACGTCCCGCTGCTGGCCCGCTACTTCACCAGCAAATATTCGCGGCGCATGAATCGCAACGTACAGCGCATCCCGACCGAGACGCTGGAATCCATGGCGCGTTATGCGTGGCCGGGCAATGTGCGGGAGCTGCAAAACTTCATCGAGCGCGCCGTCATCCTGAGCAACGGCATTGATCTGCAGCCCCCACGCGGCGAACTGAGGCTCACCTACGATACGCCTGCGCCGAACGGTTCCAATGGCAATGGCAAGACTCTGCGTGACCTGGAGCGCGAGCACATCCTGGAAGCGCTGCACAAATCGAACTGGGTAATTGGCGGTCCCACCGGTGCTGCCGCTCGCCTGGGCATGAAGCGCACTTCGCTGCTCTATCGCATGGAGAAGCATCGCATTTCTCGCGGTGACATCTCGCGCATGGCGTCGGATATCTGACTCCACTGTCGAAAAACTGACTCAAGGTTTTGACACTATGATGTTTTGCGTTCTCCTGTTGCAACTACTCGTCGCCACAAGCTCCAACCTGTGAGCGACTTAACGTATTTGTTGCAACACTCTGGTACTGGCCACGCATTTGCACTGAATACCAGTGCTTCGGAGGCCAGCGCCGGGCAATCGCTCGAAGCCTCTAGAGCTTCAGGCCGTCGCCTCGGCTGGTTCGCTGGCAAGCTGGCGTTACGAGGTCGGGGAGGACGAAGAGTGTTGCGCATCAGCATCGAGCGACAGGCAGATACTCTCTCGCTGGTTTTGGAAGGCCGTCTGGTTGGTCCCTGGGTGGACGAACTGCGACGGGTCGGCCGTGGGTTGGGCATCTCCAGTGCCGCCTCCCTCACCGTTGATCTCTGCGGTCTTACCGCAATGGATGCGAGAGGCCAGGATCTGCTCGATGAGTTGCGTCAAGCCGGAGCGACTTTGCGCTGTACCGATGTGATGAATCAATACCTGGTCGAGCAAATGGCGCGCCCAGCCGGCGATGGACGGGAAACGTGCCGTCCCTGCCGTCGATTTCCGAGCCAGAAGGACTTGCCCGTCACCGCAGAAGATGCGCTTGCATCTTCGCGGGCAGGTTAACTCGATTGCGCAGGTGCGTTGAGGTGAATTGCGGTATTTCCAATGGAGGATACGTAAGTGCGAATTGCAATTGCTTCCGATGAAGCGGCCCAACAGGCAAAAGAACAGCTGACTGCGAAGCTGGTTGCCGCTGGACACGAAGTGTCCGACGCTGCGCCCATGGTCCAGGGTCAGGCACGAATCGATTACGCCGAGCAGGTTGCTCTCTCGGTGCTGCGGCACGATGCCGAGCGCGGAATTATAGTGAGCAGCCGCGGCGTGGGTGCTTCGGTTGCCGCCAACCGCGTGCCCGGAGTCCGGGCCGCGCTGTGCAACGACGCCCTCTCCGCTCACGTGGGCGCAAAAACCGAGGGCATGAACGTCCTGGTTCTCGCCTTGCATTCGCTCCAGAGCGACCTGGCCGAGGAAGTGGTGGACGCCTACCTTGGCGCCACCCTGGCTCCCGTCGAAGTAGTCGGCGGATTGCCTCCCCGCCGCCTGCAACGTGTCTTCCAGCACATTCGCGAGAACATCGCGCATGATCTCTCGGTCTCAGAGCTGGCGCGGACCGTAGGCATGAGCCAGTATTACTTCTCGAAGCTCTTCAAGATGAGTACCGGTACCACGCCGCATCAGTACGTCATGCGGCAACGGGTGGAACGTGCGCAGGAGCATCTACGCGAGACTCGCACCATGCTGGCCGAAGTTGCAACGCTGGTCGGCTTCGAAACCCAGAGCCACTTCACCAGCGTCTTCCGCCGCCTGGTGGGTGCGACTCCGAAACACTACCGCGAGATGCATCAGAACGCCCTGCACCTCGGCGAGACGCCGGAGCATGCCATGCAGAACTCCGCCAGCGCGGCGTAACGGTAGTGGATAATGGGCAGTGAATCGTGAGTAGTGAACAAAAGGCGCGAGTTGATCGCGCCTTTGTTGTTTGTGGGGAAGTGCGCTGCTGTGCGCGCCGACAACCCTTCAGGAATTGTCATCCCGGGCGGAGCGAAAACGGGTTCCCTGCCGAGCTCCGCTTTTGCGCTTGGTGGGCTGTTGGAAACGTAGTCGCCGGATCTGCGATTCCCGCACTAGGTGCCGCTGCCGGCGAACAGCAGTGTCCCTCCGCTCCGGCTGAAGGCCGTCGGTCGGGATGACAATTTCTTTGTTAGGGGAATTGAACACCGGACTCAAGCCTCTTCTTCCACCAAGAAAAACCCCACCCAAACAAACTCGGCTTGGATGGGGCACCCTCTGAATCACGGACAACTGCGAACTGACAACCGACAACTCTTTACTGCTTCACCGGCTTTACCATCCGGGTCTTCGAATGCGGCTGCGGTGCCGAGGCCACGCCCAACTCTCCCAACAATCCATTCGCGTGGTAGATATTCCTCAGCGACTCGGTGATAGCGCGTGAATCCACTTCCACGGCGCGCGCCACTTTGTCGGTGTAGGCAAAATTCCACGCCAGCGACTCGATGTTGCCGTCGAAGATGATACCCACTACCTCGCCGGCCTTGTTGATCACCGGACTGCCGGAGTTGCCGCCGATGATGTCCGACGTCGACACCGTGTCGTACACCGTCTTCAGGTTGATCGCATCCTTCGACTTGATCCAGCTGTCCGGCAGCTGATATGGAGGCTTGCTGCCATGCTCGGCCGCATGCTGATACGCGCCGCCCATAGTCGTGAACCAGGGAACGTCCTTGCCGTCCAGCTTGTAGCCTTCGACCGGCCCATAGCTAAGCCGAAGCGTGAAGGTCGCATCCGGCGGCACGCTCAGGCCCTTCTGCGCGAACAGCGCTTTGCCGATCTGGCCGCCGCTCTGCCGCAACGCGGCCTGCACCTGGTTCTCGTCGCGCTCGTGAATGGCGTCCGCATCCGGCTCGATGTCGCGCAGCATCACGATCATGGGATCGGTGCTGGCGTTCACCGCGGCCGCGCCGCCTTCATACAACTGTTTGCGGACAGCCACGTCATCCAGCTTCGTTCCGTCGATGACTTCCTTGGCGCGATCCTCGGGAGTCTTGCCGGCCAGCGCTTTCTGCACGTCAGGATTGTCGGCGCCGAGCTCATCGCGCATTTCGCCCAGGCTCTCTGCCAGTAACACCTGTTCGAGGTTCTTGTAAATGGGTGCGGTGGAGAACAACTGCGTTTGCAGCGTCGGCAACTGCGAATCCGTGTACTGCCGGAAGCGCTGGTTGTTCGGCTTCTGCCGCTGATCGGCGGAGCGTACGATCAAGCGCGCGTAACGCGCCAGGTCTCCGCGGAACCCACCCATCAGATCGATATACAGCAGCGGCTTGTAGGTCTGCTTCTGCACATCGACCGCCTTCGAGATTTGCGTCCAGGGGTTGCCGAACTCCTGCTCGCGCTTAGGGTCGGAGCTGACGAACTGTTGCAGGCTCTTCTCGTCGGCAGCCTTCCCGGCCATCAACTCCTTGTCCTTCAAGCCGTCTTCATATCCGGTCACAGCTTTGAAGGAATTCTGCAACCCAAACACATCACTCTGCGCCTCGCGCTCGTTCTCCGCCGACTCAGCACTGAACTTCATCAGCACGTCAATGCGCTTCTTGTATGAAGTTAGTTGCAGCGGATATTGGTAATCGCGCAGGAAGCCCATCTGGTCCATCGTGAGCAGGCGGCCGGTGCGTCCCGGATGTCCTGAGACGAAAGTCAGCTCGCCATTGCTCGCGCCGTTCGGCTGCCACTTCAGGTAGTTCGGCGTCTTTGCCGGCTGGCCGTTCTCGTAGGCGCGGAAGAATGAGATATCGAGATCGTAGCGGGGATACTCGAAGTTGTCAGGATCGCCGCCGAAGAACGCTATGGAAAATTCCGGCGCAAATACCAGCCGGATGTCGTCATACTTTTTGTATTTGTACAGGTTGTACATCGCACCCGAGTACAGGGTCACGATGTCGCAGCGAATGTCGCCGCTGGAGCACTGCTTCTCCAGCGATGTCATGGTTTCACGTTGCGCCTTGCCGGCATCTGCGGTCGACATGCCCGGCTTCACCGCTCCATTCACCTGCGCGGTCACGTCCGTAATGTCCTGCAACACCAGGAATTCCATGCCCGGACACTTGGCTTCGTCGGCTTGCGTCGCCGCATAGAAACCGTCCTTCATGTAATCCTTGCCGCCGGTGGACAGATCGTGAATGCATTCCTGCGCAATGTGATGGTTGGTAAAGATGAGTCCATCGGGCGAGACGAACGACGACGAACCATTGGGCGCGCGCGCCGACGACAGGCGCACGTGATCGAGCCAGGCCTGGTCAGGCGCCCAGCCATATTTCGCCTTGACCTTGTCTTTGGGAAATGCGTTGAACAGCCACATGCCCTCATCGGCATAGCTGAGGGTGCCAAGCCCGATAGCAAGCAGGCAAAGGAGAAGTAGTGCACGTTTGATCATGATGACTCCGGACGCGAAGAGTTCGCGCGCGTTTGCCTGGAATGTGTCCGGAGGGAGAGCTACCGGACTGGTAAGCAAACCCTTAACTATAAGCTTTGGAGCGGGCGCTGGGCAATGACGTAAAGCAAGGGATAGGGATTAGTGGATAGGGGCTAGTTAGGGCTTGGGATACCTCATCAGACTGGCGTCATCCCGAGCGGAGCAGCGCTGTCTTCGCGTTGCGGAGTCGAAGAAAACGGCGGATGCACTCCGCCGTTTCGATCACTCTCGCTTTGCTATGCCCTCTCGCTTTGCTACTTGATCACCTGCAACTCGTTCTTCACCGTGAAGGCGTTGCCGAGCTCCCTTATCGTGATGCCGGCGAGATCCCTGTCACCTTCGCTGTCAACGTAACCTTTCAGCGTCACATTCGAATTGCGTACGATGATGTGGATGCTGGGCGCCGCCTCCCAGAAATACTGCGACAGGCCGGCGGTATTGTTCAGCTTGCGATAAACCTGCTCGCGGATCTGCTGGTCGAAAGGCGCCGGTGGATCGACGGTAATGTTGTTGATCACCTTCTCCACTCCCTCGATCCTCTGCACGACCCGCTCCGCGTCCTGCCGGGTCTCAGAGTGCATGTTGGTCACGCTGCCGCTCAGGGTGACGGTGCGGCCCTGCACGCTGT
This sequence comes from uncultured Acidobacteriaceae bacterium, assembly GCA_963780495.1. Taxonomy (GTDB): domain Bacteria; phylum Acidobacteriota; class Terriglobia; order Terriglobales; family Acidobacteriaceae; genus Bog-257. The sequence goes on along the minus strand of CAWACF010000002.1, from coordinate 286 downwards.
ATTCGAGATCGTCGAAGAGCGAGTAGTAAGGCAACATCAACAACTCGTGCGCACTTCCTTGGCGATCTTCATCTCGGTCGGATGTCCGTTTGGCGGCAGCTTGTTTCCGAAGCCGGCGACCACCGGACCATTGCTGCTGATGGCCGGCTCGGTAGCGAGATTAGTCGCTGGTTTGCGCTACCGCTCCCGCAGTCAAGCCAACCAGCAGGGTCATTAGCAGTAGTTTCTGCATGATTTCGTGTCTCCTCTGTGGCACATACTTTAGATGTAGGTACAAACCCCGTAG
>CAWACF010000001.1:0-303607 GCA_963780495.1 uncultured Acidobacteriaceae bacterium | reverse complement strand
AGCGCATGGGGAGTTCAACATTTTCCGTGATCGTCATGTTGGGGATCAGGTGGAATGCCTGAAACACCATTCCGACATCGTTGCATCGATAACCCGCCAGCTCTTCCGATGACATTTTGGCCAGATCGCGTCCCCGAACCAGGACTGCACCTGAAGACGGCCGATCCAAACCGGCAAGCAGATTCAGCAGCGTCGATTTTCCGGAGCCGGATTGACCTAACAGCGCGACAAATTCGCCTGCAGCGATGTCGAGAGAGATGCCGTCGACGGCACGAATCAACGTGTCGCCCATCGGGTAGTAGCGGCAGACATTCTCCGTATGAACGGCCAGAGCGGTTGGTGAGGAACTCATCTCTAGTGGATTCGATGCGGGCACGAAGGGAACGGGCGCAAGGCCTCCTGTTTGAACATACGAAGCAGCGAGCAAATTAGCTCCCGAATGTGTGTTACGAATTGTAAAGGGATCGCTTCATACAGCCTATGGATGAGAACTCGCCGTGCCGGCCAGACTGCCACGACCAGAGTCCCGAGGAGTAAACGGGAGAACCTACTCACCCAGGCGGATATAATCGAGGTTTGCGTCCTACTTTTTGAATACTTAAGGAAGACACTCGTGAGCTCTCATTCGCACATGCCCGGCCAGGCAGCGCCTGCACCACAGCCGCTTCCCGGGGTTAACAACATCATAGCCGTGGGTTCCGGCAAAGGCGGCGTCGGCAAAACCACTCTCGCCGTCAATCTCGCCATTGCGCTGGCCCGCATGGGCACAAGGTCGGCCTGATGGACGCCGACGTTTATGGCCCCAACGTTCCGCTCATGCTCGGGTCTAGCGAGGCACCAACCGTGGTCGGCGAGAACCGCATTCTGCCGCCCGAGCGTTACGGCATGAAGGTCATCTCGGTTGGCTTTCTCAGCCCGGGGGACAAGCCTCTGGTGTGGCGCGGACCAATGCTGCATTCGATCATCAAGCAGTTCCTAAGCCAGGTGGACTGGGGCAGCTCGATTATCTGATCATTGACCTTCCACCGGGTACCGGCGATGTGGTGATCTCGCTCGTCCAGACGGTACCGGTCACTGGTGCAGTGATCGTCACCACCCCGAGCGACGTTTCACTGCAGGACGCTCGCAAAGCGATCGAGATGTTTAAGCAGGTAAAGGTCGATATTCTCGGCATTGTCGAAAACATGAGTTACTTCGTCTGCCCTCACTGCCATCACGAGATCGACATCTTCTCCAAGGGCGGCGGCCAGCGACGGCGGGCAATTCAGCGTGCCGTTCCTCGGTTCAATCGAGCTCGACCCCGACATCCGCAAGGGAGGCGATAGTGGCCAGCCGATTGTTCTCGAAGGCGATCAGTCGCCGCACGCTAAATCGATCTTTGCGTTTACGAACCGTGTCATCGAACGCGCGAAAGAGCTTCAGGAGTCGGCCGGCGGCAGTGTGATCGAGATTCAATAACTCCTTCAAAAATCAGCTCGGAACGCTTTTAGTAGAGTTCTGCGCTAGCGTCGCGTACAGTTGTAAACACACCGCCTGTAGAGCCGGCGAAGCCCTCGCCATGTCGCAGAGATTCTCAAGCCTCGTCTGTACCATCCTTTTTCAATGCGGGATGATGTCGTCACTTGCGCCGCGAGCCTGGTCTCAGGCGAATGCCGCTCCTCGAGCTCGACGGCACCCGCGGCAGCCAGTCAGAATCCGCCGGAGATCACTTCCCGCGATGAGACTACTACCTTCAAGGTAAAGGTGAACCTGGTGGAGATGCGGGTCGTCGTGCGCGACGCCAAAGGCCAGCCCATTGGGAACCTGAAGCAGGAAGATTTCCAGCTGTTGGATAACGGCAAGCCGCAGACGATCACAAAGTTCAGTGAAGAAAAAACCGGCGCGCGGCGACCCTTGCCAACGGCCCCAGCCCGCCGAATCCAACCGACAGCCCTCATCCAGCACCCTCCTCAGCGGCGGACATGCCGAACCGTTTTGTCGCATACCTGTTCGATGATGTGCACGCCAGGTACACTGACCTGGCGCAGGCTCGGAATGCCTTGAAGCCGCAGCTTGCCCAGATGTCGCCAAACGAGCGTGCTGCTATCTTCACGACATCGGGTTTGACCCAGCTTGATTTTTCAGATGACCGAATCCAACTGGCGGCGACCCTGGACCGCATCAGCCCACATCCCATCGGTCAGGCGGCGGTTACTCCTTGCCCAAACATTTCCTACTACATGGCGGACTTGATCCAGAACAAGCAGGACCAGCGCGCCATTCTGATGGCTACCCAGGATGCGTGGGATTGTGCCTTTCTCGATGATCCGAACATGTACAACCAGGCCAAGGCTCTGGCGGAAACCACGGCGCTGGAAGAGTTGGCGCGCCACGATTCACAGGTACGGATGGCTCTCTCGATCCTAAAAAATCTGATTCACAGAACGGCAGAAATGCCAGGGGAGAGAACGATTGTCTTCGTTTCGCCCGGCTTCATCAATCCTGATGAGCTCAGATCGGAACTGGAGTCGATGGAGCGCGCGTTGCATGCCAAGGTGGTCATCAACACCTTGGATATTCGCGGGCTCTACACCGATGTACCGGACGTAAGCATAGAGCGAGTGCCATCTCCGACCATCGCCGGGGTTGTGCAGCAATACGCCATCACCGAGCACCAGCAGGACTCCGACATTCTGGCCGACTTGGCGGACGCGACGGGCGGCACATTCTTCCACAACAGTAACGACTTGCGCGAAGGTTTTCGGCGCCTGGCTTCTCCACCAGAGTATTCCTATGTGCTGGCATTTACCCCGCAGACCCTGAAGCTGGATGGGAAATTTCACAAGCTGAAAATCGTGCTGAAGGCGCCCGCGAAAGGTACAATTCAGGCGCGCAAGGGCTACTACGCTCCCCAGGGCCCGGCCGACGCGACAGAGCAGGCAAAGCAGGACATTGAAGACGCGGTCTTCTCTCGCGAAGAGGTTCGCGATATCCCCCTGGAAGTGCACACGCAATTCTTCAAGCCGGATCAGAATGACGCCAAGCTTTCGGTCGTGGCGCGCGTCGATGTGCGGCACATTCACTTTCGCAAGGACAACGGGAGAAATAATAACGACCTGACGGTCGTATCGGCGATATTTGACAGCGACGGCAATTTCATCAGCGGAACTCAGAAGGTCCTGCAGCTGCATTTGAAGGACGAAACGCTTGAGGAGCGGCTAGGATCAGGGCTGGTTTTGAAGAGTAACTTCGACGTGAAGCCCGGAAATTACGTAGTCCGGCTGGTTGTGCGGGGAGAAGACGGACAATTGGCGGCACAGAATAGCGCGGTCGAAATACCGTAGTGAGGTTCAAGCGATGAAGGCCCATAGAGCACTGGTTGAGGCGATTCTGTTTGCGCTCTTGATAGCATCCGGAGCGGTAGCGCAGCAGTCTGAGCCGCAGAATGCCGGCAATTCGCCGCCGACCATCACGAAGGAAACCAGCCTGGTTCTGGTGGATACGGTGGTTACCGACAAGAAAGGTACATACATCAAGGACCTGAAACAGAGTGATTTTCGGGTGTGGGAGGACAATAAGGAGCAGCCGATTAAGAGTTTTTCCTTCGAAAGCGATGCCGCCACAAATGATCGCAAGCATTACATGGTCATGATGTTCGATAACTCGACGATGAATGTCAGCGATCAGGCCAAAGCGCGCGACGCCGCGTTGAAGTTTCTCGATGCGAATACTGGAGCGAACCGCTATATTGCCATCGTCGATTTCGGCGGGACTCTGCGTGTGGCACAGAACTTCACCACCAACGCCGAGCGGCTGAAGAAAGTGGTCCGCGACATAAAGTTCGCGGCTGTAACTCCTGCGCCAGACAATCCTGATGTAGAGGCGACTCCCGTCTCGGCGCCTGCGATGGGTATTCCACAGCTGGTGAATCCCGAGGCCGACTTTGGCGTCCGCACGCTGCTATTGGCATTGCGCAACCTGGCCAAGAGTGTGGCAGCTGTTCCCGGACGCAAGACCCTTGTGCTTTTCTCCGCCGGCTTCCCCATGGATCCAAGCGATCCGAACACGATGGAACGCGAGTCGGAACTCACCGCAGCCATCAACGCCTGTAACAAGGCTAATGTAGCGGTGTATCCGATCGACGTTCGCGGCCTAATCACGCCCATGGGTGCTGCACCGGCGCTTGAGATTTTCCCCGATGCTCCGGCCAAGCTGATAACCGCCACGCTCGACTTTACCGGCACTACGGATGACGTCACCGCTCCCGCTCGCTTGGTTTATGTTCAGCGTGGTGGTGGCGGAGGTGGCGGTGGACATAACGGAGGCGGAGGAGGAGGCCATACCGGCTCAACCGGAACAGGTGGAGGCAGTCGTCCGGGCACCGGCGGTGCTCGCGGCGGTGGTGGCGTCGGGACGCCAGGTATGGGCGCCAATCCGCTGCCGGTTGCGCCCTACAGTCAGTCGCGAGCACTCCTTCCCACGTTGTCCGATGTCACAAACAACCAACAGATCCTTTACGAACTGGCGGCCGGCACCGGCGGTTTCGTCATCGTGAATACCAACGATTTGCTGGGAGGCCTCCAGAGGATAGCCAACGAGCAGAACGAATATTACGTGCTGGGCTATACGCCTCCTGCGTCTGAAGAAGGTACTTGCCATGTACTGAAGGTGAAGATCGATCGCGGCGGAACGATCGTCCGGTCACGCAGCGGATATTGCAATGTGAGGTCGACGGACCTGCTCGCCGGCAAGCCGGTCGAAAAACAACTGGAGTCCTCAGCGAATGGCTCCAATGCGGGAACAGTCGTAGCTTCGATGAGGGCTCCTTACTTCTATACGGCGGCGAACACCGCTCGCGTAAATCTCGCGATTGAGATCCCGTCCAGTGCCGTTAAGTTTGAAAAACTGAAAGGCAAAGAGCACGCCGAGATCGACGTCCTCGGCATCGCGTACAAATCTGACGGCACGATCGCAGCGCGCTTCAGTGACAACGTGGAGTTCGACTTCGAAAGCAAGGATGAAGTGAAGGAGTTCTACAAGAAACCTTATCAATATCAGAATCAGTTTGAGATCGAGGCGGGACATTACGACCTGAAGGTTGCGTTCACCTCCGGCGCGGATAGCTTCGGCAGACTTCAGATGCCGCTGGTAGTGGACAGCTACAACGCCCAACAGTTCAGCATGAGTGCCGTAGCCCTGAGCAAGGAGTTGCGGCCGCTGAACCAGGAGTCGGCGAGCCTGGATGCGGCGATGCTCGAGGACCGAACTCCGTTGGTGGCACAAGGCATGGAGATTATTCCCTCCGCCGACGCCCGCTTCAAGCACAATGAATCGGCAGTATTCTATGCAGAGGTTTACGATCCTCGGCTTGCCAGCGCGGATCCGCCTAAGCTTGGCGTGCAGATGCTGGTGCTGGACGTGAAGTCGCGAGAGAAGAAGGTGCAAACAGGTGGCCCGCTTCCCGCCCCGGGTGCAGGAAGCCCGGTAGTCTCATTCGGCCTCAAACTCCCGGTGGACAAGCTGCCACCCGGATCCTATGAGCTACAGGTACGGGCAATAGATTCGACGGGCGGCGCAACTCCCGTCCGTGTTGCTGATTTTGAAGTCGAATGAACCAATCCCCGATCGCTACGAACCCAAGGCAATTTCGTCAGCCAGAAACTTTCTCGAGCTGGCCTGCTTGCGTCTCTCGGCGAGCGCACTTTGAATGAATGTCACCTCGCGGCCCAGCATCTCGGTAGCCTCGCGGCATAGATCCGGCCGGTCTCGCATCAACTGGAGAAACGGCTCGGACGGAATGTACAGCACATCAGCATCGGTGATGGCTTGTGCCGTCAGGCTATAAGGACGCCCGGTGAAGGTCGACGGCAGTCCCATCAGGGAGCCGGCGGAGAACTGCCGGTCGAGCTTGGGAAGACTCTGGACGCTCATCCGCACCTTCCCCTTCAACAGAAGAAAGACTCCGAAAGCCTGCTGATCTTCCCGGAACAGGATTTGGCCGGCACAAAAACGCTGTCGATTGCCGGGTAGTTGCAACGAACCTCTCAACTCGGGAGAAGCCTTGAGAAATGCGCATTGGGCGCCCACACTGGTCATGCCCCGTTTATGCCAGACCTCTTTGCCAATCCGCTGTGATGGCAGTCACAACCTCCTGTGAGGCGAAGTCGAATTCCTTCTAACCCGAACGCAGCAAAAGCTTGCCAGAAACTCGGGAGTTGAGCTGTCTCCACGGTCCAGCCTGCTGGAAGCAGGGCGTAGTGAAGTAGTCGTCACCAGGGTTCGATTCTGCCGCCGCTCTGCAAGGCCACGTTTATCCTGCAAGACACGGGAGGTATTCCTCAAGGTTTGCTGGCCGAGGCGGCTGCCGCAGCATCATCGTCTTTTTCGATTCGGAAGCCTTGCGGCCGGTAGTCAGCAGGGAGGAATTCCGCGGGAATCTGCGTGCGATTGCCATCGCGCAGAGCGGAGTAAATTGGCGACATGATCTCCACTCCGGCGGCATAAAAGCAGTCCTGAATATTGCCATGCAGCTCAGAGTAGGTGAAGACCATCAGTTTGGGCTCGTTGGTGTAGGCATTGATCTCGTACTGCACGTACGAGTCCTGTAGCGCGTTCTGCAGGACGAAAGGTGCGGGCTCCTCGAGGATATGTCTCGTCTTCAGCGCCGCCTGGATGAGCAGGTTGTGAATCTGCCGCCAGGGCGCTTCATAGCCAATGGTCACCGAGGTATGGAGGATCAGACCGCTGGTGCGCCCCAGCATGCTGTAGTTGGTGACGAACGCGCTCAGCACCACGGAATTCGGCACCATGATCTCCTCGTTTCGGATGGTCACGAGGTGCGTCGCCAGCATTGTCATCGCTTTGATCTCGCCTGTGTTCTCGCCAATCTTGACCCAGTCGCCTACCCGAAATCCGCGCGCATAGACGATGATCACGCCGGCGATGGCATTGGCGACGGCCGAAGTGGATCCCAACGAAAACAGCACACCAATAAAAAGACCGACGCCCTTGAATGCAGGAGAGCCCGACCCGGGTACGTACGGGTAAATCATCACCGCCGTAAAGGCGATGAGCAGAAAGCGCACAATCTTGTGCGTGGGCTGCACCCATTCGGGATAAAAACCGGGAACTCGGATATTGCCGAGTTCCACCTCGCGGGCCAGCATCTTGACGAACCTCATGACGTACACCATCGCCGCCACAATCACGAGGATGTAGAAGAGGTTCGGCAAATAACCCACGAACGCCTTGATAACGAACATCACGGGCGTAGTGATGTAGTCGAGCAGACGCCTGCCGTGTTCGCGTGTCCATGGGAAGTAGTTAAACTCCGTGCCCAGGAATATCCAGGTCGCGACAATTAGAAGGGCTAGGCGCAGTCCTCGGATGAGCACACCCACCAGGGCAGCGATGCGATGACCCTCCAGTAGTTTTGTCTGCTGGATCTTGATTCCTTCAAAGCGCGCCGCGGCAGGTTGCAGGATGGCCAGCAGCTTGCGGAAGCCGACGACGATCACCCACAAAAGTCCCAGATAGATGAGCAGTGTGATGAGAGCTTTAACCCCGGCCCAGATCAGAAACTTCTTACCGTGCTGTTCGCGAGCCGCGCGGATGCCTTCACGAATCCGTTTAACGTAATAATTCGCTAGGACCGAACGGGATACTTGCAGGTGATGTGCATCGCTATCGGTGATAACGAGCAAAACGTTGTCACGAAGTTCGATCGATGTACCGAAGGGAGAGTCGACTACCTTGATTTCATCGAGATCAATCGTGGGGTCGTTTACCAGTGACTGCAAACGATCCGCAATGGCCTGCGCTCGCTTTTGTGCGGAGAAGCTGCCGACACTTTCGAAAATCCGTAGGATTTCACGGCCATCCACATCCACCGGATATCCCTGAGTTGCCTGGCTGGATTCGGGCGATGCAGCCTGAGCTGCAAGGCGAGCTGTGGCAAGAATGCAGGAAGTACAGATCACGACCGTCAGAACTAACGAGTTCAAAGATCGTGCGCTCCAGCGGATCATTTGCCCCTCCGCAACCCGTTCGACTCCCGTCGCGCTCTGCGGCCTATGTTAGGCCATGGTCAGGCTGGACTCAAGAAAGCTGTCGCGAGCTCCTCAGCCACACCGGCGGCCACACTCATGAGGCTTTCGCTAAAGTTTATTCTTGGAACAACGTCTTGCGCCGCCACTCACTCTTATTTCTTATGCTTCAATTTTTGTGTGACTACTGCGGAAACGTGAAGGCACCAGACGAGACCTGGATTAATGGCATTGCGGCGGAGAATGTAGGAACGCAAGCAGCCCGTCGGGAAGCGGTGGTTGATCCAAAGTGGCGCCGCGAACGTGCCATACTGCCATTTGCCGTTCACTTCTGTTCCGTTGAATGCAAGGACAACTATCTGGCCGAACTCTTCAGTAAGCCGGCATCCCTGCTGCAGGTGGAAAGCGTCGAAACCGAACTGGCCAGCGGGAGACGCGTCATCCATGCTAAGAAGAAGCCGGTGGCGGCAAAGATGCCGGGCGGAAAACCGTCCAAGAAGGCTCGCCCTTCTGGGTCCCCGGAGACAACACCGCCATTGCAGGGTATGAAGGCGCGGTGAAGGGCGCGCACGATGCCCACTTGCCGCTGATCACGGATGAATGTTCTGCTCTAACCCGTGGCGGCCTGGCGTGTCTGGGTGTCACGCTCGGTGATGCAGCAATAGCTTCGGGAAAACTTGCCGCTCGGGTTCTGCAGGGAGCCAATCCGAAAGACCTGCCGTTCGAAGAAGTGGCGGTCGAGGAAGTATCGATCAGCCGCAGCAACGCTGCGCAGTTCGGCATTACGATTCCAGCAGAGTATTCGCAACACGTCATTCCGTAAGGCCTCATGGAGATCGTCACACAGCAAGTCGGAGACGCGCTCGAAGTTAAGGTAAGGGGCCGGCTCGACAATTATTGGACCGAGCATCTGAGAAGTAACCTAGAAGAGTTGATCCGCGGCGGTGCGCACAGCCTTCGAGTGAATCTGGCAGACGTCCCGTATCTTAGCTCTGCCGGCATTGGTTTGCTGATGCAGTTTTACAACCAATTGAAGGATATCGGCGGCAGTCTCGTTGTCACCAGCCCTTCGGAAAAAGCCAAGCTGATCCTGGATCTGTGCAAGCTCTCACCGATCCTGCTGTCGGGAGTAGTCGGTACCACGCCCCTGCAGCATAAGGCGGAGATACGCCGCTTTCGCTCATCCTTGGCCTCTTATGAAGTGGTCGAGTATGGGCCAGAAAAGCCGTTGGTGTGCGAACGAATCGGCAATCCCGCATTGCTGCACGGTTGTCGCTTCGGCCCGCAGGATTGCAGAGCAGTCAAGTTTCCATCTGGATCTTTCGGTCTCGGCTTGGGAGCATTTGGTCACGACTTCGAAGATTCGCAGGTTCGCTTTGGAGAATTTCTTGCGGTGGGCGGCTCGGCAGCTTACCTGCCAACCGATGGGACGAATGTACCCGACTTCATGATTGCCAGCGGCGAACTGGTACCGGAGCTAAACGTTCTGTACGGGCTGCGCTGCGAGGGCGGATTCAGCCAACTGATGCGCTTTGAATCGGCGCCGGCCGAACGCCCTGTCCCACTATCTGAATTGGTACGTGCCTCTCTAGAAATCACGGGTGCACACACGATCGGGATTGTCACAGTCGCGGAATCGGCGGGGCTGGTTGGAGCTGCGCTCCGACGCTCGCCCGCAGCCTCGGCTGGTCTTGACGGCGCTCCGTTCAGGTATCCCGACGTACGAGCCTGGTTGTCGTTCAGCACGGAGCGTTTATATCCGCGATCTTTGGTTTTGCTTTGCGGCGTGGCGTCAGCCTCCGCAGGTTCGCCGATAGGAAGCCTGCTTCGCCCAATCGGCGCCGAGGCTTGTCCTGTGGGACACTTTCACGCTGCGGCGTTCTCTTATCGTCCACTGAAGAAAGGGGACATCGATCTGAAAGCGACGGTCACTACGTTGTTTGAAACTGAGAGTTTGCAGGGAGTACTTCACCTTCTCGCCGACCACCGCGAGGCAGCCGGACCCCATCAGAGCGAGTTTGTCCGGGGCGCCTGCTGGATTGCGGCAGTATCGGATGTCCGATGAGAGACCAAGCCGCATGAGTCTTCTGATTGGCACGTTCACCATCGGCTTGATCCTCTCATTACTGGCCCTGGGGGTCTTTATAAGCTTCCGGATTTTCGCGTTCCCGGACATCACGGCGGATGGATCGATAACCCTTGGCGGGTCCATCGCTGCGATTCTGCTGGTACATGGCGTCACTCCGCCGTTGGCATCGTTGGCAGGCTTCATGGCTGGGATGGTTGCAGGTGCCTGCACCGGGTTACTACACACGCGCTTCAAGATTAACTCCCTGCTCTCTGGCATCCTGGTGATGACCGCCCTCTATTCCATCAATCTGCACGTGATGGGTAGGAGCAATATTTCGCTGCTCTCCGCTAACACGCTGGTTACCCAATCCGAGCGAATCGGTGTGAAGCTCATGCGCGGTACCACGACGTTCAGCGCCGCTGGATGGGAGGTCAACGCACGCGATGCTAGCGTGCTGGCAGCCATCCTTCTCGCCGTCGTGTTGACGGCTGTGTTGCTGTATTGGTTCTTCCGCACCGATCTCGGAATGGCGATGCGGGCCACGGGAGACAACGCGCAGATGGTGCGCGCTCTGGGAGTGAATGACGCAAACATGATTGTCTTCGGATTGTCGATATCCAACGGGCTAGTCGCCTTATCTGGAGCGTTGCTGGCGCAATACCAGGGCTTTGCCGACGTGGGGATGGGAATCGGCATGGTGGTCTGGGGACTGGCCAGCGTCATCATAGGCGAGGCGCTGGTCGGCACGAATCTGGTAAGCATGACGATCGTCGGCGCAGTCATGGGCTCCGTGCTCTTCCGGTTGCTGGTGGCGGTAGCGCTGCGGTGGGGGCTCAATCCCAACGACCTTAAGCTGATCACGGCCAGCTTCGTCTTCTGCGCGCTGATCGTGCCCCAGCTCCTTCGTAAAGCAAAGGTACAGAGAGCGCATGCTTGAGCTGCACGCATTATCGAAAACCTTTAATCCGGGAACGCCGAACGTGGTGCACTCGTTGCGTGGAGTGGATTTGGAACTCGAGCCTGGCTCCTGGGTGATCATTATTGGTACCAACGGCTCGGGAAAGTCCACTCTTCTGAACGCGGTCGCCGGAACATTTTTTGTGGACGAAGGAACCATCCGGCTTGCCGGACGCGTGGTGACGAAGTGGCCTGAATACCGGCGCGCCCAGTTGATCGGGCGCGTGTTTCAGAACCCGTTCAGCGGAACATCTCCCACCCTGACCATCGAGGAGAACCTGAGCCTCGCCGCCCGCCGCGGCCGCAGCCGAGGTCTGGGCTGGGGGCTTAAGGCGTCGCTGGTGACGAGAATGCGCGACGAGGTCTGCCGGTTGAATATGGGACTTGAACACCGTTTAGCCAACGTTATTGGAAGTCTGTCGGGAGGACAACGTCAGGCACTCACGTTGCTGATGGCCACCTGGTTGCGCCCTGAGCTGCTTTTGCTAGACGAGCACACCGCGGCACTTGATCCTAAGAGTGCAGACCTAGTGATTTCCCTGACCGAGCAGGTGATTGTGCGGGACAAGCTCACTACCCTGATGGTGACACACTCGATGCAACAGGCGGCGAGCTTGGGAGACCGTTTGATCATGATGCACCGTGGCCAAGTCATATATGACTTTCGGGGAGCTGAGAAACGGCGACTGCGACCAGACGATCTGCTTGCACGTTTCGAAGAGGTACGTCGCGCTGAACAACTAGATGCTAGCGCCGCGGTGATGTTGGAAGAGAGATATGTCTGAGGGGGAACGACACGCTTTTAGCACTTCCCCTCACGGCCCGCAATGGCGTTCTGGAGATTGCTCCGTGCGTCAACTTGACGTGTAACGCCCGTTCCGCCGAATGGCAATCCTCGCGGGAAACAAGCCCGTCAGAAGCGCCGCGGCTGGAGTACCAAGTCGGCCGCTTCCTCGGCATCTTTGAGGAGCGTCTTGCGCGAACAAGTGGACTTCCTGACACTGGCGCGTTTATCGGGATTGGAACGACTGATCTCGACGTATGAGGTATCGTCGGTCGCCTTCACTCGTTATCGACTTCGATGCTCGCTTGTTACAGGGATGAGTCGAGCAGGCGAGAGTCAGCACCAACGTGCTACATCGAGATGGTCAGCGGAATTTAACTTGTTGGCTAACCTAGCTCGAAATACAATCCCTTATTCTCAAAAAACAGCTTCCGACATCGCCACTTCGTGTGAACTTTAGGTAGCCCAACCGAACAACGCTGATTCATCGGCGTTGGACTGTGAAGGGCTCCTTTAGTGGATGCCGAGGGCTTTGGGCGTAGCATATCGCTCACGAAGTACCGCTCTGCGCCCTTTGGTAGCCTGCAAATGATCTGAGAGGCACGAGTGTGATCGTTCAGACCGAACCCGATCGCGAAGCCAAACTGGAAGAACGTCTGCAATTCGAGACCTTATTAGCTAACCTTTCCTCTCGCTTTGTGAATGTTCCGCCCGATCAAGTAGACTCCGAAATTGCACAGGCACAAAGTAGCATTTGTGAATGCCTCGGGATCGATCACTCAGCGCTGTGGCAGGCCAGCCCGGACGACCCCAAAGAACTATTTATTACTCATCTTCATCGAAGCAGAGATCTTGCTCCACCTCCAGATCGCGCGATTGCCACCGAGATGTTTCCCTGGGCTCTGGGAAAGATCGCCCTTAAGCAAATTGTTTGCGTTTCAGCGATGGCCGACCTCCCCGCAGAAGCCGCGCGAGATCGAGAGACTTGGCTTTATTACGGCATCAAGTCCGCCTTGGTATTCCCCCTATCAGCAGGTGGTGGTCAGGTTTTTGGCAGCCTGAGCTTCGACGCGACGCAGAAAGAACGAGACTGGCCCGAGGCTTTGCAAAAACGACTCGAGGTCATCGCGCAGGTATTCGCAAACGCGCTGGCACGAAAACAGAGTGACGAAACACTACGTGAGAGCGAAATGCAGTTGAGCTTAGCGGCTGATTCCGCAAATGCAGGCTTATGGACCCTCGTGCCCGAGACTGGACAAATCTGGGCTACGCAGAAAGCGTTCGAGTTGTTTGGGCGTCCGTGGGCCGAAGACTTCACACTCGAGAAATTCCTCGATACGGTCCATCCCGAAGACCGGGAAGCGGTGCAGGGGATCATAAATGACGCGATGCGATCAGGAAAGGAAACGAGTACGGAGTTTCGGATAGTCCGTCCCGACGGAACCGTGCGTTGGATTGCCTCACGTGGGCGCCGGCAAAGCGGAAAGAATGGGCATCCCGATCGTCTGATGGGGGTGGACACTGATGTGACCTGCGCTAAAGAAGTAGAGCTCGAGCTCAAGAAGTTAAGGGAACGACTGCAGGCGGAAACTGATTATCTGCGCGAGGAGATTAGGGTTTACGGCCGTTTCGACGAGATTGTTGGTCAAAGCACGAAGCTAAAGAAGGTTTTTCAGCGAATCGAGCAGGTCGCGCCGACCGATTCCACAGTGCTCATCACGGGGGAAACTGGTACCGGCAAAGAACTAGTCTCGCGAGCCATTCACAACCTAAGTCGCCGCAGCCGCCGAGTGATGGTTAAGGTTGATTGTGCCTCGTTGCCAGCCACTCTAATCGAAAGTGAGCTCTTCGGTCGTGAAAAAGGCGCATACACAGGTGCATTGACCAAACAGGCTGGACGTTTTGAATTGGCGGACGGGTCCACTCTGTTTCTCGATGAAATCGGCGAATTGTCCCTGGAGCTGCAAGCCAAGTTGTTGCGCGTGTTGGAGGACGGGCAGTTTGAGCGCCTCGGCAGCCCTAAGACCATCAGCGTCGATGTGCGCGTTATTGCTGCTACTCACCGCGATTTAGCTGAGAAAGTGAAAGACGGCACCTTCCGGCAAGACCTCTACTATCGGCTGAACGTCTTTCCTGTTCAGCTGCCGCCGTTGCGCGAACGTCCCGAGGACATTCCTTCGCTGGTCTGGAGCTTTGTCGGTGAATTTGAAAAACAAATGGGCAAAAAGGTCGACTCGATTCCAAAACGAGTTATGGATCTGCTGAAAAACTACTCTTGGCCAGGCAACATCCGCGAATTGCGGAATGTCATCGAACAAGCCGTGATCGTCAGTAACGGCGGCCAGTTATACCTCGATATGCCGACTGGCGCCGGTAATATTACCTCCCCAACACTTAAAGAGGCGGAACGCCAGCACATTGTTTCAGTTCTCTCTAAGACTGACTGGCGGATCAAGGGCCCAGCAGGAGCCGCTCGGCTTCTGGGAATGAACTCCTCTACGCTGTACTCTGCAATGCGGCGACTCGGCATACCCAATCGAAATGGAAAATCGAATGTAGAAGCATAGGGGCGAAATACCGACCTTCGTAGTGATCCTTCTTATCCCCGTCGTGCTTCCCGAATTCTCCAACTGATTGACCCCGAGCATTTTTCCCAGCAGTGCCTATCCTCGCGCCTTTGGCACCTGTCTTGCATTAGCACATCGATTCAAATGCTTAAAATTGGCCGCAAAAGGATCGAGGGCAACAAATGATCATTGCACTGGTGGAACTGTTGCCAAGCCCGGGGAATAAGCAATCCATCTTAGAAATTCTCAGGATTGCGCAACGTGGCGCGCGGACCAAGGCTACGTGCTTAGGATGTGACATCTACGAGACGGTCGACACTAGCCGCAAGATCCTCTACTTGGAGCAATGGCAAAACGCGGAAGATCTTCACAGACACATTCAATCCAGCGTGTACTTGCGGGTCTTGAATGCTATGGATTTATCGGCGGAGCCTCCGACTGTCGTATTCCATAAGGTCTCGGACACAAAATCTATGGACCTAATTGAATCACTCAGAGGCAGCGCGCTGCATGGGGACACATGGAAGTAAGTGCGCTGCACCTTGCTGTTCTGGCTGACAGATTGCCCGTCATATGGCACAGAGATAAGAAAGGACGAAATGGCGACCCTGGGGGCGACATATCGTCCGCTAACACTGCCTCTCCTTGTTGCCTAATTCTGCGGCCCCTTCAAAAAGCCTTTACTCTCCAGCTGATAGGCTCCGAAGTCACGTCTCCGTAAGAGTGGCGGAACACCTGCAACAAGAAACAATGCACCGCGTATCTACTTTCCTGTTTCAGGCAAAGTTTGACCGAAGGTGACAACTACTCGGTGAGGTCTGCACGGCGAATGCAATATGACTACGGAGTTGCAGTTTAAGCGTGTGGAGGGTCCTGGCGGGACGGTCGAATCAATCTGCATGAAGTGCCTGCTTACGGCCGGAATCACTTCCTCCAAAGCAGAGCTTGCCTCCGCGGAAAAGAAACACGATTGCAAGGTTACGGCAAGAGAGCGAGATTGTTTTGAAGCGCCAGAAGAAAGTCGGGCACAGACGGTTCATGGCGGCGGCACCTTGAGCGGCAAGTGAAAAAGAGAGCCGCGCACGACCTGAGCCTGCGCTGAAGTTGAGTTGCCTTAACGAAGCAGCAAAGCGGTGCTGACTAAGAAGCGAATGTTGAGATCAGAAATGTCTGATTAGAAGGAGTAGTCATGAAAAGACCGAAGATTACCAGAATCGCGTTGGTAGCAACCCTCTCAGTGACGGCACTTCTGCTGCTTTGTGGAGCGGCCGTTGCTCAAACCCAAATTCAGGGAGTGATCGATGGACGCAGTGGGGCCACAATGACCGTCAAATCTCCGGACGGCAGCGTAGTCGTCCTCCTCACCGACAACACACAGGTAGAAGAAGTGGAAGGCGGGCTCCATATGCGGAAGAAGCAGATGGGCCTGACGGCGCTTGTCCCCGGCCTTCCGGTCGAGGTCAAAGGATCCAACAACGCACAAAACCAACTCGTAGCCGACAGCGTCAAGTTTAAGGCTTCCGAACTGAAGAACGCGCAAGACATTCAAGCAGGCGTAGCTCCAGCCGAGGCACAGCTTCAGGCACAACAGCAGCAACTGCAACAGACCGAGCAGCAGATCCAGCAGCAGCAGGCAGCGATGCAGCAACAACAGGCGCAGCTCACCGCCGAGCAGCAGAAGATCGCAGCCAACAAAGCCGCGATCGCGGATGCGAACAAACGCTTTGGTGAGCTCGGTGAATACAACATCCTGGGCGAAGTTACGGTTCTGTTTGCGAACGGAAAAGTCGCCATTGAACCGCAGTACAAACCTCAGCTTGTCCAACTTGCGCAGAAGGCGAAGACGATCAACGGTTACGTGATCCAAGTGAAGGGGTATGCATCTTCGGTAGGATCTGCGGCCTTGAATCAGAAACTCAGCACCGAGCGTGCCGACAACGTAACTGATTTTCTTGAGCAGCAGGGTGGTATCCCACTGACCAACATTCTGGCTCCGGGAGCCATGGGCACCAGCAGACAGGTCGCACCCGACACGACGGCGGAAGGTCAGGCGGACAATCGGCGGGTAGTGGTCAGGATTTTGCAAAACAAAGGTATTGCGGGAAATTAAAGAAGAAAATTAGCCGAGGGGCTGGTCATTAACGGCCCCAAGGATTGGAGATCATGATGAAAGGTAGAAATGCATTTCTGTCGTTGATTCTTACCGCGGCGTTGGGATTGATCGCCTGTTCGGATTCGGGCACGAAACCGGCAGCCAGTGGCCAGCCCGGTGTCGAAGAAGCAGTGAGCACCGCTGTCGACGCATACATCTACGGCTACCCGCTGGTCACAATGGACATGACGCGCAAGCAATTCACCAACGTAGCCGCACCTGATGCGGCACACGCGCCCATGGGACAAATTCTCAAGTTCCGGACGTATCCCGCCGTCGACAACCACGCTGTCACCGCCCCCAACGCCGATACCCTGTATACGAACGCGTGGCTCGACGTCTCAAAGGAGCCTTGGATCCTAAGCGTTCCCGACATGGGGGATCGCTACTACCTGCTGCCGATGCTGGATGGATGGACGGAGGTTTTCCAGGTTCCGGGCAAACGCACTACTGGCGATAAACCGCAGAAGTACGCCATCACGGGGCCAGGTTGGTCGGGCACTCTGCCCGCAGGAGTGACGGAATACAAGTCGCCCACTTCGATGGTGTGGCTCCTCGGTCGAATTTACTGCACCGGCACCCCTGCTGACTACGCTGCAGTACACGCCCTGCAGGACAAGATCTCGCTTGTTCCATTGAGCTCCTATGGCAAGCCCTACACTCCTCCTGCGGGTCAGGTTGACCCCAACGTGGACATGAAGACTGCGATCCGCGACCAGGTTGATCACCTTGATGTTGTCGCCTACTTTACTTACCTGGCACAGTTGATGAAGGCCAATCCACCATCGGCTGACGATGCACCGATGGTTGCGAACATGGCCAAGATCGGGCTGGTACCCGGCCAGGATTTTGATCCTAGCAAGCTCGGGGCGTTCGACAAAGAGGCCATCAAGGCGGTGCCGAAACTGGCTCAGGCCAAGGTCATGGAATTTGCCAAGAAAGTTGAGCCTGTAAACGGGTGGCTTGTCTTCAGCAAGACGGGTCTCTACGGTACAGATTATCTGGATCGGGCGTTCATCACTGCCATCGGTCTTGGCGCCAACCGGCCTCAGGATGCAATTTATCCCACTGGCGAAAAGGACGGAAGCGGCGTCGACTTTGATGCCGCTTCGAACAAGTATGTCATTCACTTCGATAAGGGACAGATGCCTCCTGTGAACGGCTTCTGGTCTATCACTATGTACGATGCGTCATACTTCTTCGTACCCAACTCGCTCAACCGTTACACCCTTAGCCAGCGTAATAAATTCGTGACTAACGCAGACGGTTCAGTGGACTTGTATCTACAAGCCGACTCCCCGGGCAAGGCGAAGGAAGCCAACTGGCTGCCCGCGCCAAAAGCGAAGTTCATTCCCATGATGCGTCTGTACTGGCCGAAAGAGACACCACCATCCATCATTGACGGGACTTGGAAACCACCTGCCGTACAAAAGGCAGGTAGCTAACGGGCTGCTGGCCCGACGATCGACTGGCCGTGAATCAGGGCCTTGCCGCGCACAGGTCTTGCAGGAGATTAGTAATCTCTGCGAAAGGGTGGGGGAGGCTGCAATCACGTTAACCTCACCCATTGAGCGCGGCCAAACGAATATCAGGCAACTCTCGCAGCGCATTCGCGGGATGCTAGGAGATGCAATGAATTTCCGTAAAACGCTTCCCGTGATATGCACCGTCTTGTTGGAACTGATGTTCTGCCTAAGCGCAATTGCCCAGGGTCCTTCCGATGTGGCTGCCGTAACGCCGCCGACAGCTGCGGACGCGAGCCCGGCTCCGCCCACTCCCCTGCCGCCCAACCCTCAGCCACAGACCTCGATGGCACCGGAGGACAGCGACGGCTGGCGCGGCCAGATCGCGATTTACGGCTGGTTCCCGGGAATACACGGCACCGTCGGCGTGCTCGGCCATGACGCCGGCATCCATGTCCCTTTCTCCGATGTCTTCCATACCCTCAAGGGAATCATTCCGATAGCAGTCGAACTGGATAAACGACGTTTAGTCATTCCGGTGGACTTCTTCTGGGTAAAATTAGGCGACAACAGAGGAATACCGTTCAACGAGCTTGGTCAGACTTCGGTGAATATCCATCTGACGGAGTCGATCTTTACGCCGAAGATTGGATACCGGCTGATCAACGCCGAGCACTTCAAGTTTGATGCTCTCGCCGGAATTCGTTACTGGTATGTAGGCCAAAATCTAACCGTTGAACCTGTGGGCGTAGGCCGCTCGCGCTCAGCCAGCTGGGTCGACGGTCTGGGCGGCGCCAGAGCCATACTGCCTCTCGGCGAAAAGGCGTCCATCATGGTGTCCGGCGACGCCGGTGCAGGCGGAGCCAACCTGGATTACCAGGCTCTGGGTTTATTAACCTACAACCTCACTCCCAAGTGGAGCGCTTCGGTGGGCTGGCGTTATCTGTATGAGAACTATCGTCCGACCGATCACCTGTTCATCTTTAATACCGCCATGACTGGCTTGCTGGCGGGAGCCAGTTACAACTTCGGCGGCAAGCCCGCGATTCCCCCGACGGCCAGCTGCTCGGTTGCGCCGACAGAGGTCTATCCAGGCGATCCGGTGACCGCCAATCTCACTCCGCAGAATTTCAATCTCAAGCACACGCTGACTTTCCAATGGAGCAGCAGCGGCGCGAAGATCTCCGGCAACGGCTCAACGGGCAACGTGGATACGACCGGCCTCGCTCCTGGCAGTTATACAGTTACGGGAACAGCCACCGATCCGAAAGAGAAGAAGAACAATGTAGCAACTTGCGCAGCGAACTTCACGGTGAAGGCGAAGCCGATGAACCCGCCGCAGGTCAGCTGCTCGGTGAACCCGAGTACAGTGCAGGGTGGCAGCCCGTCGACGATTACGGCGACGGCCAGCAGCCCCGACTCTGCTCAGATTACCGGTTACTCGTATAGCTCCAGCGCCGGCCGCATCAGCGGCACCGGCACGACGGCCACCCTGGATACCGCAGGCGCCGCAGCTGGACCGATCACGGTAACGGTCACGGCCACGGATGCCCGCAACCTCAGCGGCAACGGCACTTGCACGGTGAACGTGGAAGTACCGCCGCCACCGCCGACTTGCAGCAAGGCCAACTCCATCCAGTTCCCGGATCTGAAGAGACCGTGGCGTGTGGACAACACGGCCAAGGCCATCCTGGACGACGTAGCCAGCCGTCTGAAGGCTGACCCGAACGCCAAGATCGTCATCGTAGGTTACGCGGATGGCGAGAAGGCGCCGATGGAAGGCACGGGCAAGAAGCGTCATCCGATGAACCTGGCAGCGCAGCGCGCAGTGAACGCGAAGGCCTACCTGGTACAGCAGCAGGGTATCGACCCGAGCCGCGTCGAGGTCCGTCAGGGCACCGGCCAGCAGAAGGTAGCCGATATCATCTGGGTACCGCAGGGAGCCGACGAGAACGCGTGTGCTGATCTGCAGAACACGACGCCGGTTGACGAAAGCGTGGTGAAGCCGAGCGAGAATGCCTACCCGAAAGCTGCGCCGGTGGCCCGAGCGCATCATGGGGCATCGACTGCCCAGTAACAAACGAATGCCGTCGAAGGCCAACTGGGAACGCCGGTTGGCCTTCTTTTTCATTGCTGATGCCTGGCCTCACATACGCTACCAATAGGTCGCTTGCTGAGTCCGATCGAGTAGCTCACGGGAAACTCGTAAATCGAGAATGTGGTTTTCCTTCAAGCTCGTGTTGCCGGCAGCGATAGCAATATGTTCGCTTCAGGTACTTTGGGCCCAAGATCTTGCTCCGCGCGCTTATATCATCACTCCGCTGCATTCGAACGCAATTACCCTGACCTGGGGCTTCTACGATGGAGGCCTTAACTTTAACGGGACAGTCCCCATAACCGGCGCCACCGGTACATACAGTGTGCCGGTCGTAAGCTACTACCACTCGTTCGGCTTCTTTGGCCACTCGGCGAATATCACCGCCTCCTTGCCCTACGCCGTGGGAAATTTCTCGGGTAGCGTGCTGGGCAACCAAAGATCCATTTACCGGTCAGGGCTGCTGGATTTATCGGCCCGACTCTCGGTGAACCTCAAGGGCGGTCCAGCAATGCCAGCGCAGCAGTTCGTGAAGTGGAAGCAAAAGGTTTTGCTGGGGGCTAGCCTGAAGATAATCTCGCCGACCGGTCAATACGATCCCACGAAGCTAATCAACTGGGGTATCAACCGCTGGGCGTTCAAGCCGGAGTTCGGGTATTCGCAACGCTGGGGCGAATGGGTGCTCGATGGATACGCAGGCGTATGGTTCTACACCGCTAACAATGCATCCTTCGACATTCCCGCTCCCAAGCCCCAAACCGAAGCACCGGTCGGCTCGTTCGAAGGGCACTTGAGCTACGACTTCAAGAAGGCGAAGCGGCTGTGGGTCTCGCTCGATGGTAACTTCTGGTTCGGCGGTATCACCAGCCTGAACGGCATTCGCAATCTCGAATCCAAGCAGACAGGCTCCCGCATAGGAGGCACCTTCTCAGTTCCCGTGTCCAAGCACCAATCTCTGAAATTCAGCTATAGCGACGGCACCTATATCCGGTTTGGCGGCAATTACCAGAATGTCTCGGCGGCCTGGCAGTATTCCTGGCTGGGCAGGCCGAAGTGAGGGGCCACTGACCCTCTGTGATTCTGCCGATGCGACATTTTCTCGATGACCCGAGAAAGTTTATGAGTGTGCAATCAAGCATCGAGTGGACTGATTCAACGTGGAATCCTGTTCGTGGCTGCACGAGAATCAGCCCGGGCTGTAAACACTGTTATGCGGAAACATTTGCTGAGCGCTTTCGTGGTGTACCCGGGGCATCCGTATGAGCTTGGTTTCGATTTGAGAATCGTCCCTGAGCGACTTCTCGATCCATACGGTGGCTTGCTCCCCCCTGTCTAGCACGGTCTCCGGCAATCGGACTTTAGGTGCTATCCTTCCTTCTCCATCCGAAAGCTGATGAACATCGTACTGAACGAGATTGAGGCGCGCGTGTTGGGGGCGCTGGTGGAAAAGGACCTCACGACGCCGGATTATTATCCGTTGTCGCCGAACGCTTTAATCAACGCCTGCAACCAGAAGAATAACCGCGATCCGGTCATGAATTTGGAAGAAAATGCGGTACGGGACGCGTTGAATGGATTGTACGACCGCGGGCTGGCGGGTCCGGCCAGTAGTGCGGACAGCCGCGTGACCAAATACGAACATCGACTGCAGGAGACCTTCAACTTCTCTCGTGGTGAGACCGCTGTTTTTTGCGTGTTGCTGTTACGCGGGCCTCAAACGCCGGGAGAGCTCCGCGGACGCACGGAACGCATGCATCACTTCGAGGATCTGGATGCGGTGCAGTCCAGTCTGCAAAAACTGATGCAACGCGAGCCTCCGCTGGTAGTGGTGCTGCCTCGGCAGCGGGGTACCAAGGAGTCCCGTTACGCGCATCTCCTTTTTTCTGGCGAAATGGAGGCCGGAGAACTGATGTTGCCGCGAATGGCTGCGCCTTCGAGTTCTTCGCCTGATCAGGAGCGCATCAGCCGATTGGAAGAGGCGGTTACTGCCTTGCGTAACGAGATCAATGAACTCAAGCAGCAACTCGCGGCGTTCCGGAGACAGTTTGAGTAAGGCCGATTACATGGTTACCGGCTCGTCGCGGAAAGCGTCGGCGGGACCTGGCCGCGTATTGCCAGTGCCGAAAGTGCAGAGCCATGCGAGAATTGGCCATTCTGAGCTTGCACCTTATACTTCCTCATCATGCAAAATGGCTACATCGACCTGCCTCCCGGCAAGATAGCCAGCGTTGTCACCTACCTTGAAATGTACCGACCTCCCAGCGAAACGTCGCTCGCGCGGTCAAAGTTTTTAATTCGTCACGTCGACCAGCCCGATCGCGCCTGGTACCGCCGTCTTTTTCGAGAGGTTGGCGAGCCCTGGCTCTGGTTCAGCCGCCTTCGCCTACCAGACGACGAGTTGACCGCCATCCTTAACGATCCGGCCACCGATGTTTTCGCTCTGTGTTATGAGGGAATCGACCAAGGTCTGCTGGAGTTCGACCGCCGCAGCTTTCCCGACATCGAGGTAGTATTCTTTGGCGTGACGCCTGGTCTAATCGGCAAAGGTGCAGGACGCACCCTTCTCAGTCATGGTCTCCGATCGGAATGGGAGCACCATCCGCGACGGATCTGGTTGCACACCTGCACTTCCGATCATCCTTCGGCGCCGCCGTTCTACCAGAAGTTTGGATCAGGTCGGAGCGGTTGTCTATCCTGTGGGAACAAGCAGACCGAAGTTAGCGATCGCAATGTGGATCGTCAGTTGCCTCCAGTCGAGTGGACAGTACGCAAAGAAGTGGCGGAAAGGTTATTCGGGCGTCCTAGCTCAGTCGTGTAACACTACATTGAGCAGAGAACTATGCACTTGCATTCCGCTGCCGTCGTATTCGACAAACCCAAGCTTGCGGAATCGATTCATAAAGAAGCTTACTCGAGAACGCGTGGTGCCAACCATTTCTGCCAGCGACTCCTGGCTGATTTTTGGGATGACGACTTCCGGTTTACTCTCTTTGCCAAAATGAGCCAGTAACAGGAGGATTCTCGCCAGTCTCTTCTCACTGGAATTAAAGAGTTGATCGACCAGGTCCTCTTCATAGCGAATGTTGCGTGCCAATAGATGCGAGACGAACAGCTCCGAAAACGACCGCTCCCGGTGGAGAGCCTCTATCATGGCCTTCTTCTCAATTCTCAGAATTGTGCAGTCCGCCATTGCCGACGCTGAGCCCATCCGGACAGCCTGACCTGCGAGGCCGCCTTCTCCGAAAAAACTGCCCTCTCCCAGAACTCCCACCGTGGCTTCTTTTCCGGCATGCGAAACCACCGTCAGCTTGACCTTGCCCGTCTGCACGTAAAACACTGCGTCCGTTGGACCACCTTGAGCAAACACTGTCTCACCTTTTGCGAAGGTGATGATCTTTCGTCCGGTTCCGATCGTCGCAAGAAACAGTCCGGAGTCGAACTTTCGAGTACGTTTCGCTTTCATCATCAAATCACCTCTGCGATTCGGGCTCGATGCGATTTCGCGCTGGCGACCGCGGGAATATCCGCGCGCCCCCTTCCTTCCATCAGTTGAACAACATGCTGTCCCCTGGGAGTCTCGAGTCAACCGGGATCATTCGTTATAAAAGTCTACGCCTTTCTTCGACAGTCACCCGGTGTCGCTCGCATACTAGCAATAGCGGTGGTCGACAACGTGCCGTTTCTTCAACTAGAGTGGCTGGTATCAGGTTCTTACGATCTGACACAAGTGGAATCCGCGGGGCTTCTCCAGAGGTGGGCGCGTTACTCACGCGCTGGTTCCGGGTTCAAAACGGGGCGCACGTCGGCCCGGGTAAACTTTCCGCCGCACACACCGCACTTCCACTGCAGGGGCACCGCTCCGGGAAATGCGTCTTTGCCGGTCCGCCACATCTTGGAAAGCTCACTGCTACAGGTAGGACATTTCATAGCCAAAGGGGCCTTTTCTAAACGATAGATATGCTGCGGGTCTCAGCGCCACGAGTTGGGCAACGCCGTCCACCGCTGGAATGTAGGCAGATATCGCCGCTTGAAGCAAGTTATACACCGACCTGGACAGAGAAACAGGCGCGGCAGGACGACGCGCTCCAGCCATGTCTCGGGAGGTTCAGCTCTGAACTGGTCGCCTTTACACACGCGACATTGGACCGATAACCAGCTCATCCTTTGGAATACTCGCCATTCCAAGCAATCCTCAGCAAGTTATCTCCACACCTGCAAGAACAAGAGTACGCTCTTTGCGGGCCTTGGTCTGATTTTCCAGAGCCATGATGCATACCACTTTCATCGTGATGTCGTTTTTCCGCCCCTGGCGATTATGCTGGCTTCGCCTGACGTTAATTCTGACGGGTTACATTCGCTGGCGCCGTCAAGGCATATCAGGTAATTGCGCTGATGCTCGGCGATTTTGACAGCATCCAATTCGGTTGCCGATAATTTGGCACGATCGCAGGAAGGCGAACCCTCCCAACACTGCGCAACATTATGTTGATGTTGAGCCACGGCCACGTCGCTCCGGTCGGCTGCGCTGAGCTTCGAGAGCTTGCACGAAGGCCATTCGTTCCAACAATCGGTGACGTTCCTCCGGTACTCTGCCACTGTCACCGCGGCAACCTCGGAGGCCGTCAGTTTGGCGTAATCGCACCGTCCCAAGCCCCTCCAACAATTGAAGATCGCCTCTCGGTACAACACGAAGTCCACCTCGGTCTGTTCTGTTGCACTGAGCGCAGAACGATTGCACGACGACCACAACTCTTCGCAGTCAGAAATATTCTGATCGTGTCTTGAACGGGCCATTTCTTTCTTGTCACTATCGGTCAGCATCGAATGATCGCACGAGCTCCAGCCGTTGTTACAGGCGAATAAGTTCTGCTCCCGATCATGGGACTGCCCCAACATCAGGGTCGCAAAGCAAGCGAACGCCGTCGTCAAAAAACCAAATGCGATCCGAGAAGCTAGCTTCATGTATTTCGCCCTCGTAAGCTCCGCGACGGAACCGCTCGTATCTCTCCATATGCCAATATGAGCCAAACGAGTGTAGAAGACTGCTCACTATTGCTCAGTGAGCAATCCCGCTCAGACACGGCTTAACCCACGCGGTAATGTTTTATCGATGGATCGACATTAACCGGCGGAGCGCGGCTGTTTCAACCGCGGGTCGACTTGGCGACCTTAATTCTTACTGCCGCAGAACCAAAACCTCAGCGCATAGATCTGACTTAGACGACAAAGGAGAGAAGAACATGCCTAAGAATTACGAAAGCTCGGAATCAGCTCCCGCGCCCACACGTTCCGGACAGCATGTGTCATCCTGGCGTACCGCTGAAGAACGCGCCGAAGCTCTAAAATCCAAGAAGCAAAGAAGACGCGCTGCCCACAGAATTGCGTTGAGAAGGTCTCACGCCAACGGCTAGAGCCACAGACCGGTGTCAAACATGAGGTCGACTTTGCAGCTCTTCCATTCCGCCGCTGGGTCGAAGCGGCCTCTGGCGTAACGCGCCGACCGCCCGCGGTTACGTCAACACGGTTCCGAGAAATAACCCTGCCCGGCGTGGCAGATGCTTGTTTTGCGTGGGTGACCGAAATTCACAGTACGACGAGACCGCAACAGGGAGTAAGCAGTTAGTTAATACGTCTCTCAAGGTGCGATCAAGAAAAGCAGGTTTCTCCTTCCCGCCAGGCAACCCTTCTGCATCTAATTTCAACGAGAGTTCCGGATTTTAGTGTACCAACGCCACTTGAGTGGGTTTGTCATAGCCGAAATTGACAGTTGTGATTGAGTCGGCTAGGATACGCCCTTGTGTCGAAGCAGGTAAACAGTCTGACTGTGTCGTAAGGCTCTTGGGGGAGGACTGGAAAGGCTTCGGCGGTTCCACACTCTTCGTAAATCAGAAGACCATTCATGGAAAGAGTGCCCACCGTTTCAGGAACGGCGAATCTGCTCGACATCCTTGACCGGGTGTTGGATAAGGGCTTGGTGATCGCCGGCGACGTTCGTGTGTCGTTGGCTAACGTCGAGTTGCTTACTATTCGGATCCGGCTTTTGGTTTGCTCCGTAGACAAGGCGGAGGAGATCGGATTGAACTGGTGGAAGTTCGATCCCAACCTCACCCATCCTGGTCAGTTGCCCGAAATGACGCGTACGCGACTACCCCGGGCAGGTCCTGAAGCAGAGTTGCGGGCAGCACGCGTGCCGGCAAAGACAGTGAAGACAGTTAAAAAAGTTTCCAGGAAGAGGAAGTAGAAAGCCCAGGAACGAAGATCAGCAGGAGGATCTGAAATGGCGGTAGAGCGAGTTTCAGGCGGTTCAAGTCTGATTGATGTACTGGATCGGGTCTTGGACAAAGGTATCGTGATCGACGCCTGGGTGCGAATTTCCCTGGTCGGCATCGATTTGATCACGGTAGAAGCACGTGTGGTAGTGGCGTCCATCGACACGTATCTGAAGTACGCTGACGCTGTCGGCCTCACCGGACTGGTATCGCGTCCACAGCTTGGGCCGGGAGAAGAAGAAGAGGAAATCACCACCGTCGAGACCACCAGGCGCCCAGCACGCAAGCGGCGCTCTACAGCCCGATTGTAGGAGTTAATTGCGAAGAGAGGTTGCAGTGGCTTCGCCGCAGATGCGCGTGCATTCCGATGCCCCCGAGCAAGCTGGCAAGAGCCGTCGTTCAGCCCTTCGCCTGCTTGGTATTGAGCGGACCGAGGAGATCTATCCTGTCCTGCTGGAGGAGATCGTCGCTCTCGGGCATCCTCGCGCGCTCATTGCCAAGGTGAACTTCGAAACCTCGGAAATTGCCCCGGTCGCCTCTCTATATTGCTCCAGGACCCTGCTGCAACGCTTTCACACTTCCCTCTTCTCCCTGGAGAACCCACTGGCTAGGGTCCTGCACACACTCGAGCCGGAGCTCATCCCCGCACGCGGCAGACGTACCGCCGACTTTTACTTCCATCCACTGATCTACCGCAATCATACCGCCTGTTGGGAGGCCGATCGCTCGCGTGCCGGCAAGTGCGTGGCGGTGGAGAACTATCATTCGCGGTTGAAGCTGCAATTGCAGGAGCAGGTTTGCAGCATCTGCAACATGCGCGCGTACGCCGCAATGGTTGTCGTCGAGGTGAAGCGCGGGGCCAAGGAGAGCGAGCTTGCAGAACTCCGTGCTCTGATCGAGTTGGCCAATCGTTATCTGGCCAGGCTCTTCAAAGTTGAGCATTACCAGAACCTGATGATCGACATGGAGACCACTATCACCCAGATGCAAACGGTGATGGAAAGCATGACCGATCCGGTGATCCTCACAGATCCACAACATCGCGTGATCACCCAGAACAAGGCCGCGGAGCGTTACTTCCGCCTGCCTGACGACGTGAGCGAAGGCCGGGTGCGCGCCGTCGAGTTGAATAACCTGCTGTTCTCTGCTGCGCTTTCGTCGATGGCGGTCTCCGGTAACGACTCCTCGCGAGACATGACTTTGGTCGACGCCATTGAAGGCGATGAGGTTCTCTTCGAAGCTGTGTCGGCTCCGAGCTTTGGCCCTGATGGCCGCCGCACAGGCATGGTCACCGTGTTGCGCGATGTGACGGATCTTCGCCGTGCGGATGAAGAGCTGCGCGCCAATTACGAAAAGCTGCGTCAGGCGGAAGAAGTGGTGCGCCAGGACCGCGACCGCCTGAACCTGGTCATCGAAAACGTTGGCGATCCTATCGTTGTATGTGACCGCGACGCCAAGGTCGCGCTGCTCGATCCGCTGGCGCAGGAGTTGCTGGGCTCCGAGCGGAGCCGAACCACGCTGCACATGCGGAATCAGGCGAAACTGGACGCCTACATCACCAAGTTCACCTATTCGTTCTCCGACCGCGAAAGCGCGCCCATCCAGCTCACCCATCCCGGTTCGCTGCACGAGGTGGAGTACGACGCTCACTCGGGCAAGATTTACGATGAGCGCGGACTCGTGGCGTACACGGTAACCGTTCTCCGAGATCTGACCGCTGTTCGTCGTCTCGAGCAGCTCAAGATGGAACGGCGAATGCTCGAAATGGAGAAATTTGCGGCCGCTGGACGCCTGGCAGGAACCATCGCCCATGAAGTCAACAATCCGATGGAGGCGATCAAGAATTGCATCTTCCTGCTCACCGATCAGATCAAGCCCGATGCAGGTCCGGTCTATGAAATCCTCAAAGCCGAAACTGAACGTGTGGCGCGCATCGTCCGGCAGATGCTTGGTCTGTATCGAAACACGGAGCAGGTTGGGAACTTCGACGTGAACACCGTGGTCGAAGACACGCTCATGCTGTTCTCCCGCCAACTGGAGCGCTCTGGAATTCGCGTCCAGAAAGAACTGAAGAACTTGTCGCCTGCGCTGGGATCGGCTGACCAGATCAGGCAGGTGCTGTCGAACCTGGTGGTCAACGCCAAGGACAGCATGAATAGCGGCGGCGTTTTGCGCGTGCGCACGCGCGTGGTACGGAAAAATAACGTTAAAGAAGTCATTCGCATACTGGTCGCTGACTCCGGCTGCGGCATTTCCAGAAACATGCTGCACACGATGTTCGAACCGTTCGTCACCACCAAGGGTGAGCGCGGCACCGGGCTTGGCTTGTGGATCGTTAAAGGAATTATCGAGAATCACGGCGGCAAATTGCGGGTTCGCAGCCAACTGGATCGAGGGACGGTCTTCTCCATCGAGCTTCCGGCTGTGCAATAAGAATTGAGCGTCTTCATGAATCGTAAGCGTCAGATCCTGGTAGTCGATGACGAGCCCAACGTTCTCGTGACCTATAGACTCATCCTGCAACAGCGTGGGTACGACGTGGGCGCTGCGCTGTCTTCCGAGGAAGCTCGGCAGCTGATCTCCAACGACTTGATCGACCTTCTTTTGTGCGATCTCTCGCTGGAGAAGCAAGAGAACGGCTTCGACGTCATTGAGTTTGCCCGTCAAAAGGATCCAAATATGCCTGCGGTGCTGCTGACCGGTTACGCTACTCCAGAAGCCACCGACCGCGCCAAAGAGCTCGGCATTCCCGTGCTGTTCAAGCCCATCGACATTAACGAATTGCTGGAAACTATTGCCGCTCTATTGAAGGAGAACTATGAGCAACACGAGGCGGTCGGCTAAGTCCCAGCCGGCCAAAACCAAGGCCGCAAAGAAGAAAGTGCAGAAGCGGCAGCCCATCGCCATGGTGCCCGCACCTCCAGTCGCCTCTATATCGGAGCCGAAGATGGCGACGGTGAATGAATACGTGGGTGGTCCAGTAGCTGTGCCCGACGTGCGGCAGGAAGGGCGATACGTGTACGGGATCATTCAGTCGCGCGAGCCTATCTCGTTTGGCCGCATGGGAATTGGCGGCAGCGGCGAGATGGTATATGGCGTCCCCCACGGCGACATCGCCGCTGTTGTTAGCCGCACTCCGGTCTTCATCTTCGATCCAACGCGCGAAAATGCCCTCGCGCACGAGCACGTCATCGAGACCGTGATGAAGACTCACACCATCATCCCCATGAGCTTCGGAACAGTCTTTCGCACCGACGACGACATTCGCGAGGTGCTGCGCAGCATCTATCCCTCGGTGAAGGATGTGCTGAAGCAGATGTCAGGCAAAGTGGAGTTCGGCCTGAAAGTCACCTGGGACCGCGATCACATCGTCGAGGAGCTGCAGCGCGAGCACGAGGAGATCCACCGCTTCCACCAGGAGATTACCCGCAAGCATCTGCAATCGACCTACTTCGCACGGATGCAGCTCGGCCGCATGATCGACAAAGCTTTGGAAGAACGCTCCGTTGAATATGTTCGAGAAATTTACGAATCGCTACGGGCCATCTGCGTCGCCTCGCGTGACAACAAGCCGATCGGCGACAAGATGATCATGAATGCCGCGTTCCTGCTGGAGCGCGAGCGCGAAGCGGAGTTCGACGCGGCGGTGAATCGAGTGGCCAAAAAGTTCGGTGATCGGCTGAACTTCAAGTACACGGGACCTTGGCCGCCGTATAACTTCGTGAACATTCGACTGAAACTGGAGCCCAGCAGCGCGGGTTAGCCGGTTGTAGCTAAAGCCCGGCGCTCTCACCGATGGAAACCCGTTTCTGCGCTCGGGAACAGGATGGTTTCTATCAGGGCACGACTTGAGTCGTGCCGAGAAGTGCATGCTCGGGTCGAGTTCCAGTAGGGACGACATCCCGGAATACGAACGCATTATGTTCCTCATCGACGATCTTCTGCTGTCTCCGATCTCGGGCTTCCAGTTCATCATGCGCACCCTCGCCCGTGCCGCCGAAGAGCAATACACGGACGACACGCCGATCAAAGAGCGGCTACTTGAGCTCCAGACCCTGCTGGAAGAGGGCGAAATCACCGAGGAACAATACGTCGAGGAGGAGCGCCTGGTTCTCGCCGAGCTCCGCGAGATCCAGAACCGCCGCATGCAGATGGCGGGCATCTCGCCTGAAGAAGCCGAGCGCATGGGACGTCCCATGCTCGAAATTGCCGTGCCCATCAAGCCGGCAAGCGAAGAATAGAGCGCCGTCCACCACCGGTGCCTTCTTTTGCGTAAGTGCCGCCCCAAGCGATGGGCCTCGAAGTTTCCGACCGAGAGATCACGGGACGTTGTAAGCTTTAGGTCGACCAAACTCGATGCTTCCGGCACGCGATCACCAGGAGCCCGGGCTGCCGTGATTCTATGCTGAATTTTCCAATACTCATGTTTGTACCTTCCGTGCTGGTGCTGTGGCTGTCGGCACGGCTCGGCTCTGCCCTGCAAAAACGCCGCCCCCTGAGAGAAGAAGAACGCGCCGATTTCGAAACCGTGCAGACTGCCACCCTGACCTTGCTGGCGCTGATCATCGGATTCAGTTTTTCGATGGCCACCACTCGCTACGATCTGCGCAAGAGCTACGAGGAGTCCGAAGCCAACGCCATTGGCACCGAGTATGTGCGCGCTGGACTCTTGCCCGCAAGCGATGCGGCGCGTGTTCGTGATCAGCTTCGCCGATACACCGCTCTGCGAATCGCTTTCTACCGGACTCGTGGAAGCGAAGTTCAACAGATCAACGATGCCACCGCACAGTTGCAGACGGAGATGTGGGCCGCAGTCCAGGCTCCCGCAGTCGCGCAGCCATCACCGGTAATTGCCTTGGCGGTTTCGGGCATGAACGATGTATTGAACTCACAGGGTTACACTCAGGCGGCTTGGTGGAATCGCATTCCAGTTTCAGCCTGGGGTCTGCTCATGGTGACGGCTGTTTCTTGTAACGTGCTGGTTGGTTACGGCCGCCGCTCCCAAGCCAGCGGCCGGCTCTTCTACATTCTGCCGTTGGTGGTCTCGGTCGCTTTCCTTCTAATCGCCGATATCGACAGCCCGCGCGGCGGTCTGATTCACATCACGCCTCAAAACCTCGTGAGCCTGCAGAGCTCCTTGAACCAATGATCTCTGCGATACAAGCGGGTTACGTCTCGCGTGCAGGTGAAACCTCTATACGGTCACGGTCGACGTCAGCAAGTCCTCGATGCGAATCGGTACCTTGCGTACTCGCACGCCCGTCGCGTGATAGGTAGCCGAGGTGAGCGCTGAAGCAACGCCGGTTAGCCCAATCTCCCCAATCCCGCGCGCCCCGTAGTCGTTGATGCATGTGTCGGGATAGTCGAGCAGCACAACGTCGATATCGGGTATGTCCTTGTTCGTCGGCACCAGGTAATCCGCATAGTTACTGTTGATGGGATGTCCGTTGCGCACGTCATAGACGGTCTCTTCGAACAGGCCCATGCCAATGCCCATCACCACACCGCCAAGAATCTGGCTGCGTCCGGTCTTGGCGTTCATAATGCGGCCGCCGTCCATCACCGTTACCCAGCGCGTGATGCGCAGCCGCGCGATGCCGGGATCGAATTCCACTTCGCAGAAATGCGCGCCGAAGGAGTGTATGGAATACTTCTTGCTGCTTTCCGTCTCGTCGCTGCGCGCCTGCCCGTCGACGGACGAGAGCTTGCGCATCGACAGCACTTCCTGGAACGCCAAGCCGGTCAGCGGATCTTTGTCCTGCGCGTGTACGCGCCCATCCGTAACCGTCAATGTCTTGATATCGGCTCCCTGGAAGGGCGACTTCGCAGTGCCCGCCGCTACCTTCAAAAGCGTCTCCTTCACCTGCTCTGCGGCCTTTGAAATTGCGGGCAGAACCGTGGCCGTCGCGGCCGATCCGCCGGAGGTCGGTCCGGGCGGCAGATCGCTGTCGCCGAGCAGGACCTTGATCTTGTCCATCGGCACGCCGGTTTTGTCGGCTACTACCTGTGCGAAGATCGTGTACGTGCCGGTACCAATGTCCTGGCAGGCACAGGATACACGCGCCGTGCCATCGACCAGCAAGCGCACGCGAACGTCGGCCATACCGCGGCTTCCCGGCCAGGTCGCCGTTCCCATACCCCAGCCCAGAATCTTGCCGTCCTTACGCATCGCCCCCACCTGGGGATTACGCTTGCTCCAGCCGAAACGCTCGCCGCCCCGCTCATAACATTCGCGCAGGTGCTTGCTAGACCAAGGCAGGTCCTTCCCTTCGTCACGCTCCGCGTAATTCTTCAGCCGCAGTTCCAGCGGATCCATGTTGAGCGCGACCGCTAGCTCATCCATCGCTGACTCCAGCGCGAATAACCCGGGAGTGGTGCCAGGGCCGCGCATTGGAGTCGGCGTTCCGACATTCAGATGGACCAGGTGCTGCTCCGCAGTGACATTCGGACAGCTGTAAAGCATCGGCGTGGGATCGGTGCAGCGCTCGACGTAGTCGTCGACCATCGAGGTCTCCTGCAACACCTCGTGAATGGTCGACTGCAATTTGCCGTCGCGAGTAGCCGCCAGCCGCACCCGCTGCTGTGTATAAGGACGATGGCCCACGGTGGTAAACATCAGATTGCGCGGCACCGTGACCTTTACGGGACGTCCCACATGGCGCGCTCCGGCCGCCGCCAGCAGTGACTGCGGCCACGGAAAGAGTTTGCTACCGTAACCGGCGCCCACAAACGGCGAGATCACGTGAACGTTTTCCAGCGGCATGTCGAGCATCTGGCAGACGGTATTGTGATGGTTGACCACACCCTGTGTCGTCTCGTACAGCGTCAACCTGTCTTTAGCGCTGTTCCACACCGCGATAGTAGCGTGCATCTCCATCGGATTGTGCGTCTCAACCGGCGTGATGTACGTGTAGTCGATCTTCACCGGCGCCTGCGCGAAAGCGCTCCCGGCATCGCCGCGGGAGTACTCAAAGACGGGAGGATCGTTCGGGGCCGCTGACTCCGACAGCTGCACCATTGGCTTCGAGGACTCGTAATTGACCCGCAGCTGCGCAGCGGCCGCCTGGCCCTGCTCGAAGGTCTCGGCGATGACCAGCGCAACGTACTGCCCGTAGTAATACACGACCTCGTCTTCGAACGGGGGCCGCGTCTCCCCGGCACGAATCATCTTTTCGAAGCCCTGCGCCGGACGATACATCGGCTCGACGTTGCCATGATGAATGATGGCCAGCAGGCCGGGCATCTTCTCAGCCGCGCTGGTATCGATGCTGAGAATCCTTCCGTTGCCGATGGTGCTGGTGATGGGAATGCCGTAAGCGACGTTCTCGATGTTGTGCTCGGCCCCATACGGCGCGCTTCCAGTCACCTTGCGCCTGCCGTCGATGCGGGAGAGGGACTGTCCGATTATGGAAGTGCTCATGTTCTCTTGCTCCGGCTAAGCGGCGTCGTCATTCAATCCGGTTGCGACACGAAGCGCGCGCGACAGGCACAGCTGCGCCAGCTTCACCTTGAAGGCATTGTCGTGCAGCGGGCGCGCGCCGCGCATGGCAGCTGCTGCCGCGGCTTGAAACGTCTTCTCGTTTGCCGCCTGTCCTTCAAGCGCGTTCTCCGCCTCGGGCGATCTCCAGGGCTTTGTGGCGACTCCACCCAGTGCCACTCGTGCGCGGACGATTCGGACGCCGTTCATCTGAACCACCACCGCAGCCGAAGACAACGCAAACTCATACGAAGCCCGGTCACGCAGCTTCAGGTAGTAAGAGCGCGTGCCGTTGGCGGGCGGCGGCAGCGTTACATAGGTAATCAACTCGCCGGGCTGAAGCACGTTCTCCTTTTGCGGGGTGTTGCCCGGCACCACGTAGAATTCGTCCAAAGCAATGCTGCGCTCGCCATGGGAGCTCTGCGTGTGCACCGTGGCCTCCAACGCCATCATGGCCACGGCCATGTCCGAAGGATGTGTCGCGATGCAGTGCTCGCTGGTTCCGAGGATGGCGTGAATGCGGTTGAAGCCGTCGATAGCAGCACATCCGGAGCCGGGATTGCGCTTGTTACAGGCGATGTAGGCGGTATCGCGGAAGTAGTAACAACGTGTACGCTGCAGCAGGTTGCCGCCTGTGGTCGCCATGTTGCGCAGTTGTGGCGAGGCTCCGGATTTCAATGCCTGCGAGAGCACTGTGTACTGCTTCGTGATCAGCTCGTGATTCGCCAGATCACTGTTGCGTACCATCGCGCCGATCTTCACCCCTCCGGCACTCGTGCGTTCAACCTGGGTCAACGGAAGACGGTTGATGTCGATAAGGACCTGCGGCGTTTCGACGTTCAGCTTCATCAAGTCAATGAGCGTCGTGCCGCCAGCGACGAACTTCACGCCCGATCGTCCGGCATTTGCGGAAATGGCGTCGTCAGCCGTTTTGGCTTCTTGATACTGGAAGATCTCCATGAGCTCGGCTCCTCAGATTGGCGAAGAAGACTTCTTGCGGACTGACTGCACCGCTGCCACGATGTTGTCGTAGGCGCCGCAGCGGCACAGGTTGCCGCTCATCATTTCGCGAACATCCTCGTCAGCGGGCCCAACCGGCTCTTTGAGCAGCGCAGCGCCCGACATGATCTGTCCGGGCGTGCAGTAGCCGCACTGGAAGCCGTCGCACTCCACGAATGCCGCCTGTACAGGATGCAGCTCCCCGCCTTGCGCCAAACCTTCGATCGTGGTGATCTTGTCCCCCTGATGCATGACGGCGAACGTCAGGCAGGAATTCACGCGGCGTCCGTTGATGTGTATGGTGCAGGCGCCGCACTGTCCGTGATCGCAGCCCTTTTTGGTGCCATACATGTTCAGGTTCTCGCGGAGTGTGTCCAGCACGGTCGTCCGCGGGTCCAGCCTCAACCGGTAATCCTTACCGTTGATGTTGAGCACGACTGGAACTGCGCCGGGGACCGCCGCCGGCGTTTCCTGGGGAGCTTCGACCGGGGGAGGAGCGGTTGGTGTTCTGGCAAGCAGTGGCGCGGCCGTCGCGGAAATTCCGGCGACTCCTAGCTGAGTTAGAAAGGAACGGCGCGTCGGTCGTAAGGGCGAGGCGGAACCCTGCGAGAGGCCCTTACTCTCCACGCGCTTCTGGTCATCATTGGCAGATGGAAATCGCGGCTTGTCTTCCATAACTTCGGCCTTGCGCTTGAGATGCGCCCGTCCGAGTATGGGGTTCGCAGAGGTTGTCCAGAATTCGTAGTTAAGTTTTGGCGGCGGGACGAGTTGGCCGCCCTCTCAAAAGAGTCGACCGGCGTCCCACTCATCCCCGGCTTTCGAATGAGTGGGTTAATGAGTCAGTGTTGCAATTCGTTGGTTACTCTACTCTTCGTCCTGCTGCAGCCGCGAGATCACACCCATATCCTCCAGCGTCGTCGTGTCTCCCTTCACTTCCCCGCTTGAGGCAAGTTCACGCAACAAGCGACGCATGATTTTTCCGGAGCGCGTCTTAGGCAACTGATCGGTAAAGCGAATGTCGTCGGGCTTCGCCATCGAGCCGATCTCTTTCGCGACCCAGGCACGCAGCTCTTCCTTCAGCTCGGCCGAAGGATTGAGTCCCATCTCCAGCGTGACGAACGCTGCGACCGCCTGTCCCTTGGTCTCGTCTGGACGCCCGACCACAGCGGCTTCTGCGACCTTCGGATGCGCGACCAATGCCGACTCGATCTCCATCGTGCTGAGGCGGTGTCCCGAGACGTTAAGCACATCGTCGACGCGGCCCATGATCCAGAAGTACCCATCAGCATCTTCGCGCGCGCCGTCACCGGTGAAGTACATACCCGGAATATCGCTCCAATACTGGCGAACGTAGCGCTCGGAGTCACCGTAAACCGTACGCAGCATCGAAGGCCACGGCTTCTTGATCACCAGATATCCGCCTGAACCGAGCGGCACACGCTCCCCTGAGCGGGTCACCACTTCTGCCTGGATTCCCGGCAGCGGGCGCGTTGCCGATCCCGGCTTCGTGGCCACCGCACCCGGAACGGGCGAGATCATGATTGCGCCGGTCTCCGTCTGCCACCAGGTGTCGACGATAGGACAGCGGTTACCGCCAATCACCTCGCGATACCACATCCACGCCTCGGGATTGATGGGCTCGCCCACCGTGCCCAGAAGGCGCAGGCTCGAGAGGTCGTGCTTCTTCGGCCACTCGTCGCCCCACTTGATGAAGGTACGAATCGCCGTCGGCGCGGTGTATAGAATGTTGACCTTGTGCTTTTCGATGATCGCCCAGAAGCGATCGAAGGCCGGATAGTTTGGCGCGCCCTCGTACATGACGCACGTAGCGCCATTCTGCAGCGGCCCGTAAACGATGTAGCTGTGCCCAGTCACCCACCCGATGTCAGCCGTACACCAGAAGGTGTCGTCTTCTTTTAGGTCGAAGACCCATTTCGTGGTGATGTAGGTTCCGACAGAATAGCCGCCGGTCGTGTGCACAATTCCCTTGGGCTTGCCGGTGGTACCGGAGGTGTAAAGGATGTACAGCGGGTGCTCGGAGTCGAGTTGCTCGGCCGGACAGTTGTCGCTGGCCTTCTCCATCAATTCATGCCACCAGCTGTCGCGGCCCTCCTTCCACCCGACCTCGGTGCCAGTACGCTTGAGTACTACGGTATGCTTCACTGTGGGACACCGTTCAAGAGCCTCGTCCACAGCGGGTTTCAGCTTGACTTCGCTGCCACGCCGATAAGATCCATCCTGTGTGATGACGGCAACGGCCTCTTGATCGGTAATGCGATCGACCAGCGCGTTCGCCGAAAACCCGCCGAAGATCACCGAGTGAACGGCCCCGATGCGAGCGCAGGCCAGCATGGCTATCGGCAGTTCGGGACACATGCCCATATAGATCGCCACGCGATCGCCGGACTTAATGCCGAGCGACTTGAGGACATTGGCGAACTTGCAGACCTCGGTCAGCAGTTGCTGATACGTGTAGGTGCGAACCTCACCGGGCTCGCCTTCCCAGATGATGGCAGCTTTGTTCTTGCGCCAGGTCTGCACGTGACGATCGAGGCAGTTGTAGGACAGGTTGATCTTGCCGCCCAGAAACCACTTTGCCCAGGGACAATCCCACTCCAGCACTTTGTTCCACGGCTCAAACCAGTGCAGCTCGCGCGCAATGTCGGCCCAGAAGCCTTCGGGATCGGCAGCCGCCCGGGCGCATAGCTTGTCATACTCTTCCTTGCTGTGGATGTGAGCGTTCTTGCTGAACTCCGGCGGCGGTGGAAAAGACCGCTTTTCAGTCAATATGGAATCAATGTTTGGGCCGGATGCCTGTTGGGTGCTGGACATTGAGAATGCCTCCGATCAGTAGCTGGTTTCGTCGTTGTCGTGCAATTCTATTGCGAAAAACAAGATTCGGATACTGGTGTCGTATGTATTGCGATTGCATTAACAGCCCGGTTCTCACTGCTCCAGAGTGGAGAGATCGCCTATCTCCGCCCCAGTCTCCTGCGCCTTCAGCAACCGGCGCATGATTTTGCCGGAACGCGTCTTCGGCAAGCCTGAGACGAACTTGATCGCCGAAGGGGTTGCAATCGGACCGAGTTCACGCCGCACATGTTCGATCAGGCTGGCGGTCAGGGCCTCCGAGGCCTCATGTCCCGCTCGTAGCTGAACGAACGCGACGATTGCCTCGCCCTTCAGGGCGTCTGGGATGCCGATGGCGGCAGCTTCGGCGACTGCTGGATGCGAGACCAGAGCGCTTTCGACCTCCGCCGTGCCAATGCGGTGCCCGGCAACATTCAGGACATCGTCGGCCCGGCCTATGACGCAGATGTATCCGTCTTCATCCTTCGTTGCAAGGTCACCAGTAATGTAGCAGCCCGGCAATTCCTGCCAGTCTTTCTCGAAACGAGCGGAATTATTCCAGATCGTCCGCATGAACTGCGGGAACGGCCGCTTCAGGATCAGGCGTCCGCTGACGCCGGGCGGGACCGGTTTGCCATTCATGTCGACCACGTCGGCCTCGCAGCCAGGCAGTGCGAGACCAGCTTTGCCCGGACGCATCGGCATGGTGACCGGCGTACCCAGCGCGGGACCGCCGAGTTCGGTCTGCCACCAGTTGTCGACCACATAGCCCCACTTACCATCGCCGGCCAGATACGTCTGCGCCCAGCGCCAGGCTTCGGGATTCAGCGGTTCGCCCGCACAGGCGATCACGCGCAGCGTACTGAGGTCGTACTTCTTCGGCAGCGCTTCGCCGTATCGCATGAACATGCGCAACGCGGTCGGAGCAGTGAACATCTTGGTCACGCCATATTTTTCCACGATCTGCCATGCAATCGAGGGGTCAGGGAAATCGATAGCACCTTCGCGGAACAGCGTCGTGACGCCCGCGCACAGCGGCGCGTACACGATATAGGAGTGCCCTACAATCCAACCAATATCTGACGTACACCAGAACAGATCATTCGGCCCGACATCAAAGAAGGACTTCAGGTGGTAGACC
Source organism: uncultured Acidobacteriaceae bacterium (assembly GCA_963780495.1). Taxonomy (GTDB): domain Bacteria; phylum Acidobacteriota; class Terriglobia; order Terriglobales; family Acidobacteriaceae; genus Bog-257. The sequence continues at coordinate 264,758 of CAWACF010000001.1, read as the reverse complement.
GTGCCCACCATGAAGCCGCCGTGCACGTGCACCACGCCTTTAGGCTTGCCCGTCGTGCCGGAGGTGTAAAGAATGAACAGCGGATCTTCGGCATCCATGTCCTCGGCGGGACAATCGGCAGGAAACTTCATCAGCTGGCGGAAATCAACTTCGCGCGAGCTCGCCGGCTCAAACGCCTTGGGATCGCGGGTGAAGACCACGACCTTCTCGACCGTCTCCAGTCCGTCAAGAGCCTCGTCCACAATGCCTTTCAGTGGAACCGGCTTGCCGCGGCGGAAACCGGCATCGCCGGCGATCACCACCCGCGCCTGCGCGTCTTCCACTCGATCGCGCAACGACGAATGTCCCAAGCCTGCATAGACCACGGAGTGGATCGCACCGATCCTCGCGCATGCCAGCATCGAAATTGTGCCTTCGATGGTCAACGGCATATAGATGACAACACGATCACCCTTCTTCACGCCCAGCGACTTCAGCCCGTTAGCGAAGCGGCAGACATCGCGATGAAGCTGCCGATAGGTGACGATGCGCTCGGTGCCGTCCTCGCCCAGCCAGATGAAGGCGGCGCGATTGCCGTTCTCCGAGTTGGCATGACGGTCCAGCGCGTTGACCGTGATGTTGGTGCGCGCGCCGGTGAACCACTGGTGGTGAATGCCGTCCCATTCAAAGACCTTGTCCCATGGCTTGGTCCAGGTGAATTGGCTCGCTACTTCCGCCCAGAAGGCGTCGGGATCCTTCCGAAAGCGGTCGCGCTCTCCCGCCCAATCTTTTATGAGTGCCTGTCCCTTAACAATGGCTGGAGCGAAGTATTCATCCACCGCGGTCTTCGTTGCGTCAGAGACCCCCGCTACTTTTATCGCTGTACCCATGGCTCACTCCTTGCAAACCGTTTGAAACCGTAGACGGTCTTAAACTCGCGATTGTTTACGCCTGCTTCGGGCGGCGCGCGATGCATTCGGAAACCAATGCGACAACGGCCAATACCGCGGCCGTGTAGAACGCCATCTGGTAGTTCTTGTACTTGTCGAACAGCACCCCGCCGATGCGTGGGCCTATGACCCCAGCGACGCCCCAGGCGGTGAACAGCATGCCATAGTTCATGCCGGCATTCTTCGCCCCGAAGAAGTCTGCCGTGGCCGCGGCGTTCACCGAAAGCTGCGTGCCATAGCACCAGTAGACGACGAACACAGCCACGTAGAGTCCCGAAACGTTGCCGCCAACCGCGTAAAGGATCGGCATGGAGATCGCGGAGATCGCGATCATCAGGCGCAGGACGTTCAAGCGGCCGAGAGCGTCGGACATCCAGCCCGACAGAATGCGGCCTGAGGCGTTGCCAACGGCGCCAACCACCAGTGTCATGGTGGCGAGCGCTGCGCTCGAGATATGCACGCTCTTGGCGAACGGTACCAGTTGACTGATCACCATTAAGCCGGCCGATGTACCCAGTGCGTAAGCAACCCACATGAAGTAGAACGTTGAAGTTTTCAGCACCTCGCTGGGAGTGAAATCTAGCGTGGTCGCCGCAGATTTTGAGGTCGCAGGAGCGGGGGTCCACCCAGCGGGCTTGTAACCGGCGGGAGGATTCTTCAGCAGAAACGCGCCGATCACCGTCATCACCAGGAAGATTCCGCCCAGGATTTTGAATGCGGTGTGCACGCCATAGTTTGGAATGAGCACCAGGTTGGCGAGCGGCCCGAACAATGCAGATCCGGCTCCGTATCCCCCCACTGCCAGTCCGATGGCCAAACCGCGTTTATCCGGAAACCACTTGGCCATAACCGGAATCGGGGTTGAGTACCCGAAGCCGTTGCCTAATCCGCCGATCACCCCGAAGCATATGAACAGGTAGGTCAAGCTGTTGGTGAACGCACAGAGATAAAAGCCCAGACTCACCAGGACCGCGCCCGTAAGGGAAACCCAGAATGGCCCGAACTTATCCTGCAAGCGCCCGGCAATGATGAAACTGAGAGCGAACACGACCACCGCGATGGTGAAAACCATGGAGGTCTGCGCCCGCTTCCATCCAAATTCTTTTTCCAGCGGCGCCACGAACACGCTCCACGCGTACAAGGTTCCGAGAGCAATGTTCATCATCAGTCCGCCGATAACGCGCCACCAGCGATTCAAGCCAGTGCTCCCGATTTCGACGGATCCCGCTTCTCTTGTCGCTACTGTCGCCATATTCGTCTCTCCTTCGCTACTTCAGCTGCCAACCTGAACGTTGCTTTCGTGTCTAACGGGTAAAGTACTTCAGTGCCGGGATCGATTACTTGCTTAGCCTGGTGACACCCGCAGGAGTTGCAACAGCCCCTTTGAGTCGCGCCCGCCGATCGAAAACCTCCACAGTCTTCCGTTCCCAACCATCCTCGCCTGGCCTGAGCCGGGCTGCGCAATACCGTTGGCGGGAAGCGATGTGGGGTAGAGGAGAGTGGTCAAGTCTTCCCCCTGACGGTGCTTGCGCAAACCGGAATTTGGGATTCCGATTCCCTGGTCTTGATTGCTCAAGACCGGGCCCGACAGGACGAAGTTTATGAGACCTCGCTTCCCGCCTTTTTGAGCCGTTGTGGGCGGGATTTTCCTTCGCCAGACGGGCCGGGGTCTGTGACTGCAGATACTACGTCATGTGACCAGTATCACTAATGGCTCGTTCATGCTGACAGCGAGGCCTCCGCCAACCCTGCATCTCTACGAAAGTAAACACCTGCCGGCACGAACCGGCCCGCGGGCCCTTCAATGCACTGCCCCTCCTACTTATAGGGGATGTGCAGAAACGGGAAAGTGCTAGCATAGTCAGTAGCGTGGGAGGAAATGTGGGATCACCTTACGGCTTCGAGCTGGTTGAGAATTGCGTAATTTGCAAACTTAGGAGCGACAGCTTCTTCTGCTCTCTTCCCAAGACAGCTCTGGAAGCATTCGACAAGATCAAGTATTCGGCATCCTACCCCGCCGGTGCGGTGCTCTTCGTCGAGGGTCAGTCGCCACGCGGAATTTACATGCTGTGCAAAGGGCGCGTGAAGCTTTCCACCACTTCGGCCGAAGGCAAAACCCTGATCCTGAAAATCGCACAAGCGGGTGAAGTGCTGGGCATGCACGCCACCGTTTCCGGAACGCCCTATGAAATTACGGCGGAGACGGGCCAGCCCTGCCAGTTGAATTTCATCAAGCGTGAGGATTTCCTGAACTTCCTGCAGAAGCATGGCGACGCTTGCCTGAAGGCCGCGCAGCATCTGAGTAAGGATTGCCAGAGCGCTTACCAGCAGATTCGCAGCCTGGGACTCTCGCACTCTGCGCCGGAGCGTCTGGCGCGCCTGCTGCTGGAATGGACCGCAACCACGCACGACCAGCCCGAGCCCAAGGTGAAACTGGCGCTAACGCATGAAGAGATTGCCCAGATTATAGGCACCTCACGCGAGACCGTAACGCGCGTCCTTGCCGATTTCCGCAAGCGTCAGATCGCGGTCTTGAAAGGCTCGACGCTCACCATCCGCAACAAGTCAATATTGGAAAAGCTGGTCGGCGCATAACTCGGCGTAGCAACACTTTCAAAAGGCATATCTCGCGATATGCCTTTTTGAGTTGGGGCGGAAATTGGCGTTTTACTGCGAGTCCCTGATGCAACCTGTTCGCGATGCCAACCTTCTCTCCTTATAGATATTCCGATAGCTGAGGAGGCTGGCTTTTCGCATGAATCCGCAACGCAAAGTACTTCTTATAGATAATGCGTCCGACCGCAAGGAAAGAATCAAGGCACTCGCCGATCACGGTTACAGTGTCTTCCCTGCCCTGCGAATGGACGAAGCACGCAGCCGCTGCACACGTGGCGGATATGATCTGATCGTGGTCAATGCCGGAAAGAATCAGGAGCAGGCAGTGGAATTCTGCGACGCCATCCGGAGGCAGTGCCCCAAGCAGCTTCTGCTGTTGGCCAGCGACGATACGATCGACCGGGACTACGCCGTTTCGGGCGGCATATCAGCATTGCTGCGACGTGTCGATGGATTGCTGCGCGAAGGCGCCACGACCGCCGACTTAGCCAGCGCGGCCTAACTCGCTTGAACCCGAAGGTGTTATTGCGGGCGAAACGTGGCGGCAAGCGGAAGCTGCTTGCGGTGTGTGGTAATGATCTCCCGCGTCTGGCGGACTAATTCCGGCAGGCGAAGTCGAGCATCGTTAGAGAGCCGGTTGCTCACCTCAAACGACCAGCCCGCCAGGGTAACGCAAATCGCCTGCGGCGCCTCGCCGTACAGCTGCTCCGCGGCGGACACCAGCGATTGCGGGTCTAGGTGGTGTGTCCATCCTCCCGGTACGTTGGCGGGAGCGATATGCTTGCATCGCACCGTCCCGGGCTCTTCGCCACTCGAAGCATCCAGAAAAATCACCAGCTCGCTCCCGGAGATGTCGTCGGCCATCTCCGGTGTCAGCTGCTGGCAGGCGATGATTTCAATTTCAGGATCGTTGTGGAACTGTCGCTCCAACTCACGCGCCGCATACAGACCAACGGCGTCATCTCCCCGCATCGCGTTTCCGTAAGCAATAATCAGGATCCCGGACACTTCGGCTCTCCAGAGCTTTTTCGCACAACTTCGTTGAGGCGGCGTCGTGCTCAGCCCTTTCATGGATAGCCCTTACCGCGAATTCTGGATGTGCCCTGCCTCACTTCAAAGCGTGACGGGGGAAACCAGTTAGCAAATCCTCGGCAACTGTTCGCCGCTCAGCATGTCGAGGATGCGCTCGGTGCCGAGTTGAGTCTTCATGGTCACCAGGCCTTCAGGCCCGTCGAGGATGTCTCCGATACGCACTGCCCCGCTGCTGACGGAAAACCCATGAAGTATGTCCAGAGCGCGATCCGCATCCTGCGATGTGACGAATGCCGCGAAGCGTCCTTCGTTCGCAAGATAGAGCGGGTCGAGACCAAGAATCTCGCAGGCTCCAGACACTTGGTCGAGCACCGGCACTCGCGACTCTTCAATGCTGACTCGCGTGCGGCTGCCCTCTGCGATCTCGATAAGGCCGCTGCTCAACCCGCCACGGGTCAAGTCGCGCAGGCAGTGAATTTCGATACCGGCCTCCAGCAACGCTTTCACCGGCTTCCACAGCGGCGCGCAATCCGACTCAATCTCGCTCTCAAACGAGAGGCCTTCGCGCGTTGCCATTATCGCGATACCGTGACGCCCAACATCGCCGCTCAGCAGGATGGCGTCGCCGGCACGAACATTTCTCGGCGAGATCGACGCCTTGTGTTCCACGACGCCGATCCCTGCCGTGTTAATGAAGATGCCGTCGCCTTTACCTTTGTCGACGACCTTCGTGTCGCCAGTCACCAGCTGCACGTTCGCTGCTTGCGCTGACGATCGCATTGATTCAACCACCCGACGCAACGTCTCCATGGGCAGCCCCTCTTCCAGGATCAGCGCTGAGCTTAGATAGAGTGGCCGCGCCCCGCACATCGCCAGGTCGTTCACTGTGCCGTTGATTGCCAGCGTGCCGATATCGCCGCCAGGAAAGAACAGCGGTCGCACAACGTAGGAATCCGTGGTGAACGCGAGCCTGGCGCCGCCAATTTGTAAGGTTGCGCCGTCGTGCCGCTCCAGCAGAAGCTCATTACTGAAGCTTGGCAGAAGGAGGCCTTCCAGCAGCTCATGCATGCGGCGTCCACCGCCGCCGTGCGCCAGTTGTATGTGCTCTGTATCGCTCAAAGGAACCGGGCATTGCAGTTGAAATTCTTTGACCTCAGCCACGGACGTCACCTCCCGCACGCAACAGATTGTCCGTGCGCAGGCGCCGGTAGCGGTAATAGGCCGCGCAGGCTCCCTCGGATGACACCATGGGCGCGCCCAGGGGATGATCGGGCGTGCAGCGCTTGCCGTATGCCGAACACTCCTCCGGCTTCTTTGCCCCCTGCATGATCAAGCCGCTGATGCAGGCGGGATCTTCCTGGGCGGTGTACTGCGAGAGCCCGAAGCGCGTCTCGGCGTCGAACGCCGCGTACGGGGGCGCAAGACCTAATCCGCTTTGTGGAATGCTTCCCACACCGCGCCATTTGCGGTCGACCACACAAAACACTTTCGCCACAACCTGCCGGGCAGGCGTGTTCCCTTCCCTGCGAACCGAGCGAGCATACTGGTTTTCGACCTCGAAGCGGCCCTCCTCAAGCTGCTTCACGCACATATAAATGCCTTGCAGCAAGTCGAGCGGCTCGAAGCCGGTGACCACGACCGGCACGCGATACTTGGCGGCGATCGGGTAGTACTCGGTGTAGCCCATCACCGTGCAGACGTGACCAGCCGCAAGAAATCCCTGCACGCAATTGCTGGGTGAACTCAGGATCGCTTCCATGGCCGGCGGCACGAGCACATGCGAAACCAGCACCGAGTAGTTCGTGATGGCATTCTGTTTGGCGTAATACACCGACATCGCGTTCGCCGGCGCCGTCGTCTCGAACCCCACCGCGAAGAAAACTACTTGTTTCTCCGGGTTTTGCTGGGCTATGCGCACGGCGTCCATCGGCGAATACACGATGCGGACATCGCCGCCGGCAGCTTTGACGCTCAAAAGGTCCAAGCTCTTATTGGCGGCATTGCTGGAGCCGGGCACGCGCAGCATATCTCCGAAGGAGCAGAAGATCACCTCCGGCTGCGCGGCGATTTGCAGAGCCTTGTCGATCAGCTCGACCGGGGTCACACACACCGGGCATCCAGGCCCGTGGAGGAGCGTAACTTCTGGCGGCAACAGCTCGTCGATGCCGTATTTCACAATGGAATGGGTTTGGCCGCCGCAGATTTCCATGATGGTCCAGGGCTGGGTGACGATGCGGTGCATGCTGGCCGTGTATTGCCGCGCGGCTTCGGGATCGCGATATTCTTCTACATACTTCATGATTCCAGTTCTGCCAGTTCGCCCATCTGCTTCAGATAGTCAAAGGTGCGCAGCGCCTCTTGCTCATCGAGCAGGCTGATGGCGAAGCCGACGTGCACGATGGCGTAGTCGCCAACCGCTGCCTCGGGAAGGTAGGCAAGGCTGACCTCCTTGACGATTCCGCCGAAGCTGACTCGCGCGGTGCGGGCGAAGTCCTCGCCTTCAATACTCAGGATCTTTCCCGGAACTGCCAGGCACATAGCAGGCCTCCGTCCAGCCCTCCGAAGAGGGGCATGGCATAAATTCAGGGTAGGCGCTGCTATCACATCTGTCTGTGACGCGTGAACATCGAAGGCGTTTGCGGGATCACCGGAGGGAGGGCTCCGCATCGAGCAACATAGGTTCAGAGCCTGCGCTACCCCGGAAGTGTCGGGAGCCCTGCTAGACTGACCACTGGAATAGGACCCTGTTCGTCAGCTTCATGGAGTCCTCGTTTGCCTACAAGTACCGCGCGCCGGTCGTTTAACGGCAGCAAGAGCATACGCTGGAGGTGCCATGCACCTGCACGCGCTTGATTATGTCCTGTGGGTGATTACGCCCTGCCTGCAGGTTTGGGTGCTGGTTTTTCTGCGCCGTCGCGGTCTGGTCTATCAATTTCCCTTTTTCTACTGGTACACCATCTTTCAGGTCGCAAGCGACCTTTACCTATTGGCCACTGAACGGGTGTCGTACCGGCTTTACTTCTATTCGTACTGGATCGCGGCAGCGATATCGGTGTTGTTCACCTTCGCGCTTATCGATGAACTGTTTAGGATAGCTTTCCGCAATCTGGCCGCTATTCGTAACCTTGGCAGTTATGTTTTCCGCTGGGGGACCGGCATTCTGCTGCTTGCAGCCTGCATCAACGCATTCAGCTCTTCGAGCGATACTCGCTTTGTCGGTGTCAGCGGCACGATCTTGTTGGTGGACCGCACGGCCCGAGCTATGCTCTGTCTGCTGGCACTTCTACTGCTGCTGGGCGCACGTAGCCTCCGCATCCCCGCGCGCAGCACCTTGTTCGGCATAACTCTGGGCTTCGTGATCTACATGTTCAGCAAGGTGCTGCTCGATACCATCGCCATAAAGCATTTCCAGAATGCCAACGTCATTACACGCATGAGTGCCGTGGCCTACTTGACCTCCTGTTTGCTGTGGCTCTTGTACACGGCATACGGCGTAGAGCTGCCGGCGCAGGCCGAAATTGAAGCCTCACCCGGATCCATCATCGCAACGCCGTCCCTGATCGATTCCATCAATGCAATGGTGGAGCACTCGATGAGGAGCCAGGGAAGGACCTCCTGACGCGGCTCCCTTCGTTACCATCTATAATCGATGTTTTCCACTATCTGCCTTGCAAGACATAGGCGCCAGGAACAACTGTGGCACTCGACGACAAGATCTACGACCTACGAAAAGAAAAACTGAAGCAGATTGAAGCGCTGGGCCAGCTGGCCTATCCCTATCGTTACGAAACCACGCACGCGATCCCGCAGATCGTCGCAGGGTTTTCCGCCAAAACCGCGCCCGAGCTCGAATCCCCACGCGTTGAGGTCAGCGTTGCCGGGCGCCTGATGTCGATCCGTGTGCAGGGCAAGGCCGGTTTTGCACACCTTCAGCAAGGCGGCAAGCGTCTGCAGATCTATGTCCGTCTCGATGCTGTCGGCGAAAAAGCATTCCAGCTCTACAAGCTGCTCGACATTGGCGACTACGTCGGCGTGAAGGGTTATCTTTTCCGCACGCGTACGAATGAGCTCACGGTACACGTTGAAGAGCTAACGTTCCTGGTGAAGGACCTGCTTCCCTTGCCCGAGAAGTGGCACGGACTGCAGGACGTCGAGACCCGTTACCGTCGGCGCTACGTCGACCTGACGATGAATCCCGACGTGCGCGAGGTCTTCCTGAAACGCGCGAAGGTTGTGCAGTCGATGCGGCGCTTTCTCGACGGGCGTGGATTCGTCGAAGTCGAAACGCCGATGATGCATGCCATCGCCGGTGGCGCCGTCGCCAAGCCGTTCACCACGCACCACAATGCGCTCGACATAGATCTGTATCTGCGTATCGCGCCCGAGCTGTATCTGAAGCGGCTCGTAGTTGGCGGCATCGATCGTGTGTATGAGATCAATCGCAACTTCCGCAACGAAGGCATTTCAACCCAGCACAATCCGGAGTTCACTATGCTGGAGTTCTACATGGCGTACGCGGACTATCGCGACATGATGGACTTCACCGCCGAGATGCTGGCACAGATCGCCCTCGACGTGAACGGCACCACCGTCACGCACTTCAATGGACATGAGATTGATTTCGGCAACGTGCAGCGGCTTTCGATGCGCGAGGCCATCCTCAAGTTCTGGCCTGAGAATGCAGGCGAGAAGCCGGTGATGGCAGATTTCTCCAGCACGGAACAAATTGCTGCCATGGTGCATCGCTACAACCACGCGAACGCGCACATCCCGTACGATCCTGCTGCGCCCAACGGCAAGACCATCGCGGAGATCTTCGAGTTCGTCGCTGAGCCGCACCTGATCCAGCCGACATTCATCTATGACTTCCCGCTGGCTATCTCGCCGCTCTCCAAGAACAAGCGCGAGCCCGAAGAGAACGCCGATTGGGTCGAGCGCTTCGAGATCTTTGTCGGTGGGCTGGAGATCGGCAACGCCTTCAGCGAGCTCAACGATCCCGAGGAGCAGCGACGTCGATTCGAGGGGCAACTCAGCGAACGCGCTCGCGGTGACGAAGAAGCTCACCAGATGGATGAGGACTACATCCGGGCATTGTCGTACGGGCTGCCGCCGACGGCTGGTGAAGGCGTCGGCATCGATCGCCTGACCATGCTGCTCACGGATTCGCGGTCGATTCGCGACGTAATTCTCTTCCCCTTGCTCCGCCCGCTAAAACGCGAAGAGGAAGAACAGCTGGCGAGCTCAGAAGAAGGCACGCCTACTCACTCCTAGCAAAAAAGGGAGCGGCTAACCGCTCCCTTCCATTGACATTCCAGTGGATCGTCGTTTTCTTTACGGCTCTGTTGGCGTGTACAGGTCGCTCTGACGATAGATCCGGTAAGCATTGTCGCTCGCCTGTAACTGATAGACAATGTGACCACTCAAATCTACCTCGCTCGCCTGCGCGCTGTTAGGCAGTCGGCCATTGCCGAAACTGGCGGTGGTTCCGTAAGGCGATGACAGGAACTGCGCACTTCCATATGCTAAAGAATACGCACCCAAGTCAGCCGCCGTTTGAATGAAGACCTTCCGGGCCGGTTCCATCACGTACAGCACCATCCCGCGGCTATCGCCGCCACCACACTGTTGAACGCGCAGATTGCCGTCGTCGAACACGGTAAAGATCTCCGGCTGCACGGATTGCCTCTGAAACGTGGCATCGTGCTGGTGCGTGAACCAGGAGAACACGTTGGGGTCGCCGCAGGGGTGCGGCAAAGGATTCACGATGGTGAAGTCGCCATCGTGACCCAAGCGCCATATCACCGAGCCATCTCCCGTGCCGTTGGCATAGTTGACCTTGAGTACCCAATCCTGGGCACGCTCGGAGATGAGGAGGTTGCCGTCAGCGGTAAACTCCAGTGAATTCGAGTGAAGCCAATCGTTGGCTACGCTGAAGTTGGGGTTGAAGGGAACACAGCCGCCGCTTCCTTGGTAGCACTTGTCGTTCAAGGTGGCTACACGAGAGAGATCCTGATGCGAAAACGAATCCCAAGCCCATAGCAGCTGCATGTTGTGATCCAGAACCAGGATCATATCGCCTACGATATCCACCGGGTTATCCGGTGTTCCTCCCTGATAAACGGTAGAGGTTTCGTCCCGTCCGCCGAGTATCAGGATATTGCCGTTAGGCAACACCCGGGTTTCGTGAATATTAAACCCAGTCATCTGCGGATAACCCTTGGCTGCGAGTTGTTCATTCAGAATGTTGTAGTTGGTTCGCAATACCACATTTCCCGCCAGATCGTATTCGCTCAACTGGGTGGAAGTCATGGTGAAGAAATTTCCGCCCAGCTGCATGCGAGTGATCAGCGTTGGGCTCGGGAAATACCAGATCACATGCCCGGCGACATCGGTCGCAGTCGGCCAGAACGCGAGCAGATGAAAGAGCACAACGGGGAAAGCTGAATCCCTCGGGGTTGGCGGCACGTTTACCGTAAACTGTTCCCCCGGCGGGAAGTTTGAGGGCAGAGGTCCGGTCGTAAACGCTTGATCCGTCCCCGAGCTCACGACCTGATTGTTGGCAAGTTGCTCCCAATGCATCATGTAACGAGTCGAGGGCTGCATGCCGGCCACCAGGAAGTTGGCACTGCTGTTGGAGCAGGCCACCAAATTGGAGGTCATCGAAGCCACGCCTGAGGCCTTGTGAAAACGCACCCGGATGGAATCGCCGCTGGGACACGGGCCCGCACTGAACAGCGCCACCAGAGGATGCGCCGTAGGATGCACCGCGGACCCACCGGATTGCGTTACCCACGGATTCAGCACGTATTGCACCGACACAGGCGGATACACGATGTAAGGGTTGTGTGAGATATCGCGTACCACTACCGTAACTGTGTAAGTACCTTCCACCTGCCACGGGGCCCAAACAAATGTGTCGGGCACATCAAAGTCTTGTACGATCTGGTTCGGCCCGTTTGGCGGGGCGACACTGAATTGAAAGTCATAGTTGTCCCCCGGCGGTCCGCCGCTGACAAGTGCCACCCATGTGATCGACGTGTCTAGCATAGCGGGACTCGGCACGTTCGGATCGAGGGTGATGGAAACGGCTGGACTTTTCACAGCAGCGGAAGCATTGATGGCTACAAATAGGCTCAAACCCCACACGACGGCAGCAAAACAGCGAACTATCCTTGACATTCGCAACCTCCGGCTTGTTTGGACTTGGATGGACGACTGGCGGTGCTGCGGATTTTCTGCCGAAAGCAGCCAGAAAGCAACCTGTTTTTGCTTCCGCGGCAAAAAAGTAGCTGGTTCGCATTCACCGGCAGCCCGTTTCTCACCAAGCGACGACCGCGTCATTACGTTTGATCTTCGCGGGGATCGACCAGCGCAGCTGTCCGGATTGGCTTTACTTACTTTCGCTGGCGTGCGAGGGCAGGCGCGATAGAAAAACGGACATTACGCCATAACGAAAAATGCCCCTCTTTCGAGGGGCAAGGTCTTGCAGGAAGAGAGGGGAATGAGATACGACGCCAAACTTTTTATCTCGCCAGCAGCTCGCGCATGCGCAGCCGCGCCTGGTGTAGTCCTTCGATCGACGACTGCAAGGAGATTCCTAGCAAACTTGAGATGCGAGTGTGGTCGTAGCGCTCCACATCATGCATCAGGAAAATCATTCTTTCGGTGTTCGGCAGCTGAACCACGGCACGCTCCAAGTCGACGCGCATGGTATTGCGGCGCACGGAAAGCACACGGTCGCTGGGAACACAATGAAGGGTCAACGGACCCAGAGAGATGTATTCGCGAAGTTGGCTGATCAGAGCACGATCGATTTCGTCGGCGGTCGGTTCCTGACTGGCCGCAAACGCACTGCAGAACGTCTGCGTCATGAGCTCTTCCGCCGCCAGCTCATGGTCGGTCATCCAGAACGCCAGGGAATAAACTCGGTGACGGTTCTGTTCATAGACCTTGCTATAGATCTCTGACTTGGTAGGCGCGAGAATGGCAGGTCCGTACTGAGCAACACCGTTCATCTTCACTTCCCTGATGCTGAGGGTCATATGGTCTCCTTCGAATTCGGTCGACGCTTCGCTTGATCTATCTGCGAACACCTTAGTACTAAGCAATCGAGCTGCCCAAACTGCTGCATCTCCCGGCTCAAGTTTGGCATCACGTGCAACTCACTGATAACAAGCGGTTAATAAAGACACACGATTGCGAGAAGCTGGTGATCTGCAGGAGCAGGCCAAACCTGCACGCATGTCGACGGGGACTGTTTGGCCTCGCGATGCTGCGATGTGGCATCCGGATACCACGCGGCCCGAACCTCATATGTAACTTTTGCCCGCGAGGGCCACAAACTGCGCCTTAGTACGTTTGGCGTAGGACGACGCAACCACTGGAAGAATTGCCAGGCTGAATTTCCAGAGCAAGTGAGTACAATCGGGTTTTAAGGTCTGGCTCCCTTTACCCTATGGCTGACCAACGCATCCTTGTTGTTGATGACGAAACTCCGGTTCGGGACGCGGTATGTTCCATACTGACCCAGGCGGGTTTCGAGTGCCGTCCCGTGACCTCGGGACGCGATGCGCTGACCCTTCTGCGCTCGAATGAGAGTATTTCGATCGTACTATCCGATCTGATCATGGAAGGCATGGACGGCCTCACCCTGCTCTCCAAGATGAAGCAGGACTTCCCTGAGATTCCTGTGGTGATGGTCACTGCCGTTCATGACATCAGTGTCGCGCTGGCCGCGATCCGCAATGGCGCGTACGACTATTTGCTCAAGCCGTTCGAGAAGGAGCAGCTGCTGGCCATGGTCAGGCGAGCGCTGGAGACCCGCCGCCTCAGGCTGGAAAACGTGGCGTATCAGACCAAACTCGAGTCCCTGGTCTCAGCCCGTACGGAGATGCTGCGGAAAGCCTTGGCTGATCTCGAACGCTCCTATGACATCACCCTGGAAGCGCTGGGCGATGCGCTCGATCTAAAGGATGCCGAGACCGAAGGCCATTCCCGTCGCGTGACAGCCTTCACCATAGCTATCGCCCGGGCCATGGAACTGCCCCAGGAACGTGTGCGCATCATCGCCCGCGGCGCATTTCTTCACGATGTAGGAAAGATGGCGATTCCCGACGCTATCCTGCGCAAGCCGGGACGCCTTAGCGCTGACGAGCAGACCATCATGCGCGAGCACGCCTTCCTCGGGTATCAACTGCTCCGCAACATACCGTTTCTTCAGGAAGCCGCCGAGATTGTCTACTCCCACCAGGAACGCTATGACGGCAGCGGTTATCCTCGCGGACTCCGGGGCGATCAGATACCTCTGGGGGCCAGAATATTTGCCATCGCCGACACCTTCGACGCGATGACCTCGGACCGGCCGTACCGCGCGGCACAATCGATTCCCTCCGGACGGCGTGAGATCGAGCGACATGCCGGACGCCAGTTCGATCCCGAGATCGTGAACATCTTCCTCTCCGTGCCGGAGCATCTCTGGCAGGAATTGCGCACGGAAATCGAATCGCAGAACGCCAAGCGCCACTTCGGACGTTTCACCCGAACGACGATCTGAAGCTATACCTCCAGGCCGATAAAGCGCATCAACTCCAGGCCATTGCTCTTGGTGACGATGCCGTCCCGCAGCTTGTAATCGAACTTCATCGCTCCGTCCTCGATCTCGTCCTGCAAATGGACGTTGTGCAGATGCCCGTTGAGCGAACTCCCGATCTCAGTCAGCGAGAGATCATGCGTGCTGATCAGACCGATCGCGCCGCGCTTAAGTAGCGCATGAACAACTCCCTCGGCGCCGATGCGGCGGTCTTTGGAATTCGTCCCCTGTAACAGCTCGTCGAGCAGAAACAGCAGCGGCGGATCGCCGCCGAAGTCGAAAATGCTGCGCAGTCGCTTGATCTCAGCATAGAAGCGCGAGCTGCCTTCGCGCAGCGAATCGTTGATGCGGATACTGGCGCCGACGTGAAGCGGCGTAAGCACCAGTCGAACCGCCCTGACGGGCGCGCCCGCCATCGCCAGTACCACGTTCATCCCCACTGATCGCAGCAGCGTGCTCTTGCCCGACATATTGGAGCCACTCACCAGCAAAACGCGTTCTTCTCCGCTGATCGCCACATCGTTGCGCACACACGTCATCGCGGGAATAAGCGGATGCCCGATTTGCTCGGCTGCGAACGACGCCTGCCCGCTGATGAATTCGGGAAACGGATCCGCCGGATGCTCGTAGCTGTAACCGGCCAACGAAAGCAGCGCCTCAATTTCACCGACGGCAGCCAGCCACGCTCGCACGGACTTGCCATGAGTATGCCGCCAGCGCTCGGCGGCGAAGGCCACCTGCACCGAATACATCAGCGGCACATCCAATGCGCGCAAAAACAAGTTGTGGCGCGAATTGATGAGATCGACCAGCGACCGTAGTTTCGCAATGGCTTGGGACGCAGGCATGGCGGCCGAAGAGAGCTGACGCTGCAATTGCTGCAACGGGCGTGAGTGGAAGGTATGCGCTTCCACGCGCGCCAGAACGCCCGAGAGCAGATCGAGGTCGTGAAAGGCCTGCTCCGTCTCCTCCAGCACGGAGTCCATAGCCTTCCGCAGCCGGTACGTCAGGAAGCCTTCGACAACAACGAGGAGCAGAAACGGTGTTGCAATTCCCCAGTAGCCCCACACAAACGCCGTGAAGGCGGCCAGCAATGCCAGGACTGGAGCGATGAGTGGTATCCACGAAGACTGCAGCTGATTGGGCTCCTCGGCCCACTTCACCAGTGAATCCGGATGCACACCGACGCCTGCATCTTCGCCAAGCACGGCTAAGTCCTCGCGCAGGTCCAGTTCCCCGCGCAGCTCACTCACCGACGCCTGTCGCTCAACCACCTGCTCCACCGGCGCAGGAGAAAGCAGCCACGCGGCCAGTGATTCCTCGCCGATGCGGGTGCGCGCTGCCGAGATCAGTTGAAAGAGACTGCCTTCGCCGAAAAGGTCCAGATCGCTGGCATAAACGTGATGCGGATCGTCGAAGCGTTCGCCGGTTTCACCTATACCGCTCCAGC
This sequence comes from uncultured Acidobacteriaceae bacterium, assembly GCA_963780495.1. Taxonomy (GTDB): domain Bacteria; phylum Acidobacteriota; class Terriglobia; order Terriglobales; family Acidobacteriaceae; genus Bog-257. The sequence goes on along the minus strand of CAWACF010000001.1, from coordinate 249,142 downwards.
GGTCCTCCACCCGCGCCAGACCTTTTTTGTAGAAAGTGACGGAACGCTGTGCCAAGTCGCGACGGCGCAGAACGCGCGAGTGATAGGCCGCCATTACGATAAAGACCAGCACGGGAACAACCAACCACCACGGCGAGAACAGGTGCTTCGCCAAGGCGAGCCAACCTATGACGACTGTAAGTATGGCCAGGACCAGGCGCAGGTTCCCCAACTGAATGTGAATCTTGTCGTGCTCGGCGACGCGCAACTCACGCGCGGCCAGACGACTCGCGTATTCTTCCGAGGGCGCCACGGCTTAAACTCTAGCAGGTCTGACCTTGTCGCAGCAGTCATCGGCAACATCACGCCAGATTGCCTGCATGTAATTTGCTTGTAAGCTGCACCAGCTGTCCGCAGGTCACCACTCGGATTACAATTCTCATCGGCAAGGCACAAGCCGCCGTGCCCGCAACTCTAAAGAGGCCCAAGTTGATCCAATCTCGCCTGATCCTGACTGCGACCTTGTGGTTCCTGTCGCTCTCGTCTGCCCTTGCGCAAAGCGCGCCATCTCAACCGCTGAGTGCGGACACCGTGTTCCAGAACAACTGCGCCAAGTGTCACGGTAAGGATGCCGACGGACGCTTCATGGCCGGACCATCGCTCACTTCGAAGAAGGCCGCCGCCCTCTCCACCGACGAGTTGCGCAACATGATTACGAACGGCAAGGGCCGCATGCCGAAGTTCGGTGATAAGCTCACAGCCGCCCAGATTGACACGCTGGTGGCAGAGATTGAGGCCGCGAAAAAGTAACTCGCGGCGTCTCCATCACAACCTGCCGCCAGTAGTCCTGGCTGCAAGCGCCGAACCCTTCCCCTATTCCTAAGGTCCCAGCTGCGTTCCTGACTTCGGGGCCATAAGCCCACGCAGTATAGCGATGCGTTTTGGGAACCGCACGGGCGATCAACCGGTCCATCCAGCACGTGTCAGGAACGGGATCGAAGAAACGAGGCGATTGAATGTCAGCCGGTGAGCTGTCGGAGGGTGAGCTGCTGGCGTGGAACCTGTGAATTCAGGAGTTCCTCGTGATGATATGGCGGAGAGGGAGGGATTTGAACCCCCGATACCCGTTAAGGTATGGCCGCTTTCGAGGCGGCTCGTTTCAACCACTCACGCACCTCTCCGCGCGCGACTGCACTGGCCGGAGTTACCAGCTCATTCAGTTTAACAAAGGTCAGTCGGCAGGTCATGTGCCGCCGTACGCCGGTAGTGTCCTAATCTGCGTTGATTGATTTAGCACACTGCCTGCAAGCTCGGAATGTTCACGGCGTGAGCGGCACATTGCGCTTCTCACGGAAGAAGGTCTGCATCAGGTCCATACAGCGCGCGGCCAGCACGCCTGACATCACTTCCACCCGATGATTGAGCCGGGGATGATTCAGCATCTGCAGCATCGAGTGCACCGCGCCTGCCTTCGGATCTTCAGCGCCATAAACCAGACGGCGAATGCGCGCATGAGTGATTGCACCGGCACACATCGCGCACGGTTCAACCGTGACGTACAAATCGCAATCCAGCAGACGATAGTTGCCGATGGTCTGTCCCGCCTCGCGCAGCGCCAGGATCTCGGCGTGCGCGGTGGGATCATGCGCGCTGACGGGTCGATTGCATCCACGCCCAATGACGCGCCCTTCGTAGACCACGACGGCTCCCACCGGCACCTCCTCCAGCGCCAGCGCACGGCGCGCCTCGCGCAACGCTTCCTCCATCCAGAGCTCGTCGGGTCTCATCAGCTGGTCCGGTTGCGGCCTGTAATTAAGGCTTAATGCAAGGAAAATATAGTCGAGCGGTCAGGCGAGCACCAAGAAAATCATTGCTGACGTTGTGACTTACGGAATAAACCCGTCGCCCCAACATCCATTCCCACGACATCCAGCTATCAATTTCGTTGACGGCGGTCGGGCTGTTTGTTACTGTGCGCCAATACGCGCCAAAAACTCCTTGACCTGAACGCGACGGCAGCCATCGCTCCGCGCGGGAAGGGCGCAAGTGAGATCGCAATGCGCCACAATTTTCGCCTCGTTCGACAGCCCGCCCCCGGTTCAAACAGGAGTGGGAATGGGGTACATAATGCGCAGAGTTGGCTGCTTGACGCTTCTGCTCCTATGGCTGGCCCCTCCTCGCGCCGCGCAAGCACAGCAAAATAACCAGTCGAGCCCTGCGGCACCCACGGCATCGTCCTTGCAGTCTTCCAATGCGACATCCGCAATCACTGGTCAATACGCGCCTAACGACATCTGCCAGACCTGCCACCAGGAGGTATGGGACAAGCATTTCTTCAACACGCCCCACTCTGCCTTGCTGAAGAATGGCGAACACGGCTGCCAGTCGTGTCACGGACCGGCGCAGGCGCACGTCGACGGCGGCGGCGATATTACCAAGATCATTCGCTTCGAAACTCTCAGCCCGGCGCAGGCCGCGGCCATCTGCTTGAAATGCCACCAGTCCAGCCTGGAAACCCAGAACTTCGCCAAGTCCGAGCACCTGGCGAACGGTGTGACGTGCACCAGTTGCCACAACCCTCATGGCTCGACCGACGTGAACTTCCTGCTGGTGAAGAAGCAGACCGACCTGTGTTACGGCTGCCACGTGCAGCAGAAAGCCGAATTCGCCCGGCCCTTCCGGCATCGCGTCGATGTCGGCTTGATTCAGTGCAGCGATTGCCACAACCCTCATGGCACGCAGACCGGTCACCAGGTGCGCACGGCCCCCGGACAATTCGCGGTCTGCACCAAGTGCCACACCGACACCATGGGCCCATTCGTCTTCGAGCACGCACCGGTGAAGACCGATGAAGGGTGCTTGTCCTGTCATACCCCGCATGGCTCGACAAACCCGCGGCTCCTGCAAGTCAACAACGTGAATTTTCTCTGCCTGCGCTGCCACACCGTTAACAACAACGGAGCAGCGCCAGGAGTGCCCTCATTCCACAACCAGGCCACCAAGTATCAGGCTTGCACCTTGTGTCATACGCAGATTCACGGCTCTAATTTTGATCCCGTTTTCTTCCGCTGAATGGGAGATGGCAATGGAGTGTCCACGGAGATTCGCCGCTAGCTGGTTCGGGTTGGCGTTGCTCGCGATCTGCGTGTGCCTGGTCAGCAGGGGTGCGGCGCAAAGTTCCGGGCAATCTCCAGTGGCAACGCCGACCACCGTTTCGACCAACTCCGACTCAGGCACGACCGAGGGAAAGAGGATCGGCGACTTCCAGGTGATGCAATCGGTCGAACTCGGCGGCCGCATCTCCGATGTCACCGGCAGCCAGGCGATGTATGACACGCTGGAGAACTATCAGACCGGCGCCCGCATCCTGGAGCAGTCGCTTACCATGCAGTCGCTCACGCACGCCGATTTCTTCGATACGCTGACCCTCAACAGCTTCGGATGGGGCGGCGATCCGGAACAGGCTGCTCGCCTCCGCATCGCCAAGTACGGCTGGTACACCTTCAGCGGAACCTACCAGCATATGCAGAACTACTTCGATTACGACCTGTTCGCCAACCCGCTGAATCCTCCGACGCCCGGCGCACCCGCCGTGCCCATTCTCAACTCGCCCCACGGGTACTACAACCGGCAGAACCTCTACAACTTCGACCTCATCCTGCTGCCCATGCAGCGGATCTCGTTCCGTATTGACTACAACCGCAACCGGTTCATCGGGCCGGCCTTCAGCACCGTGCACGAGGGCACAGAAGCGCTTACCAACGAGAACACGAATAACACGTTGAACGGCTATCGCTTCGGCGTCGATATTCGGGTCACCAAGAAGACCACGCTCAGCTATACGCAGATGTTCCAGTACTACGCCGGCGACACTTCTTATTACCTGAATCCGTTTAACTCCTGGCCGCTGTCCAACGGCGTCCCGGTAAGCCTCGGCGTGTCGTGGTTCAATAGCGGGAGCCCGTGCAGCACCCCGGTGACGAATGGAATCGCCAACCCCACTTGCAACGGCTACTTCAACTACAATCTCTTTCAACAACTCCACACCATCACGCCCACAGAGCAGTTAAACCTGGTGTCGTCTTCCCTTAAGTGGCTCGACTTTAACGGGCAGTTCCAGTACAGCCACGCGAACATGACTACGCCGTTTGACGAGACGTTCTCCGGTCTCATTAGCCGTAGCGCCGTGACGGGCTCCAACACTGCGGGGAGCAACTCCAACGCAACCTGGAACTCCGCCTCAGCCGATGCCTCTGCTGTCATTCACATCAACGACAAGCTGCGCCTGGTTGAAACCTTCCGCTTCCGCAACTTCAGCGTCTCAGGCACGTACCTGAACCTGCAGGCGAACTATTTCAACGCGGCTTCAGCCGGATCGGCTTCCCTGCTCAATCCGATCGCATTTTTCCCAGGCTCACTACTCTTCCACAGCGCGGGTTCTCCCGCCGACATCATCAACGAGATCAACGCCAACCTGCTCGGCCAGAACACCAAGCAGAATGACTTCCAGGTGCAGTACGACATCGCCCGCTCCTTCGGCGTGCGCGGCGGTTTTGTGTGGGAGAACCAGACCATCCAACCGGGCGAATCTTACACCGCTGCGCTGGGCGACACCTACTATCCCAACCTGCCGAATCGCGGGAACTGCGTGGGCGTTCCGCTGAATCCTGACGGTAGTTGCACCTTCACCGGGGTCATCAGTCCGTGGGGCGGTCCGACTACCGAGATCAATCGCTACTCCGGCGTGCTCGGCGCGTGGTATCGCAAAGGCACAGCTCTACACGCCAATCTCGATCTTCAGTTCGGCGGGGCCGACAACTGGGTTTATCGCATCGATCCAACCAGTTCCTTCAACATTCGGGGGAATGTTGCTTACGCTCCGCGCTCGTGGCTTACCTTCAACGGTAGTCTGCAACTGCAACACAGCAAAAACAGCGACGGCGATATCGCCTTCAACCAGCACAATTACACAGTGATGATCGACGCCACCGTGATGCCGAATACTCATTGGGGACTCGACATCGCCTACAACTTCGACGCCATTCAGCAGAACACGAATGTCTGTTTTGCGGGCAGCCCCGCTCCATCAGGCTCTTATACCTGCATCGGCGATCCCACATTGCTGGAGACCTACGGCTTTTATGAAACCCATACCCAGTACGGATACTTCGCGCTGAACCTGACGCCCATTCAGAGGGTGAACATCAAGCTGGGATATAGCATGGTCGATAACCAGGGCAGCACAACCATCTTCAATCCGCTGCTGCCACTCGGGCCGCTAGCCTCTACGTTCCAGTCCCCGCTCGCGGCCGTTGCGGTTGGCCTTCACAAGAGCGTAACCTTCAAGGCCGCCTGGAATTACTACCAGTATGGCGAAGATTCCTTCGTCGGACCCACCGCTCCCCGCTACTTCCACGCCAACAACACCACGCTCGGTCTGCAGTACGCTTTCTGATCGCACAGCTCTGCCTGTCCGAATCCAAAACTCTCCCGCGACGCTGCATCGTAGTGGTAGTCTGAATAGCTGAGCGTTGCGGTCCAGCGCTTCCTATCGGATAACTTGGAGATCTCCGTATGTCATTTCCACGTCTGCGTGGCAGAAGTCTTTCTTATCTGGCGGCCTGTTTTTCCCTCGCGGTGTGTGCGGCGTTCCTGCCATTGAGTTCGCGCCCAACTGTGGCACAGAACAGCAAGATGGCGTCCTCTGTCCCAGCCATGGGCAGCGGTGGCGGCGGTGATGTGGCGCGCGGCAAATATATCGTCGAAGACGTCGCCATGTGCGGCACCTGCCACACGCCCCGGCTCGCCAACGGCGCGTTGGATCGGAGCCAGTGGCTGGCGGGAGCGCCGGTTCCCTACTTGCCGGCGCAGCCAACGAACGACTGGCCGATTCTGGCGCCACGTTTGGCCGGTAACCCCCCGGCGACCAACGCGGGGATGGTGACGCTGCTGACTACCGCAATCTGGACCAACGGCAAGCCCCTGCGCGATCCGATGCCGAAGTTTCACATGACCAAGGCAGACGCCGAAGCGGTGGTTGCCTATCTGCGCTCCCTAAGCCTCAACCCATAGATTTTTCGTTGTGAAACGTGCGAAAGCCCTTGGTGCCCCAGGTTCACGTCCTGTTGTTGGACGTTAACCTGGGCAAACCTTAATCTGAATCTTCACATTTCTTTGTGAAACCACGGATGGGTAACAACTTCCGCCAGCACCAAGAACAATGTCAAAACGGCGGCAGCCAACTGAAACCAGCGCACACGCCGCTGCTTCGCAGTCAGCGGCTGCATACGCCACGCGGCGGAGGGATTGCGCCGCAGCTTCTCTTCGTTCCACAACAGCAGCAAGCTGAGCAGGGCGCCCAGCGTTCCTATCGTCAGTAATGGAATGCGGATCGCCTCCCGATGCCAGCCGTGTGCCGGACCGCTGGCGCCTGCAGCCAGCAGCGAACTCAGACCCAACGCCACGCGAAGGCCGCTGAGACCAACCGCTGCCACGCAAAGGCTTTCGGCGGCAGCCAGAGCCAGCGCTCCCCAGGTCAAAAGCAGCCGGCCGGGTTTGGACCGCGGGTGCCCGTTATCTGAATCCGATGAAGTCACCTGCACGTACTCCTTACAAGACCCCACTACTATAGCCCGGCGGCCGCCGATGAGTTGTAACCTTCCCGGCTGAGACGACTCTAATCGGGTACAGTCGGGATAAGTAGAAAGAGGAACGTTATGCGGAAGCTATCTTTGCAGCTCGGACTGGCGGCCCTCCTGGTCGCCACGGTGATCGGCATCGCCTGCCGCAGCTCGGTTGCCGCCAGCGAGAAGGTCACCAGCCTGCCAAAGCCGGCCGTCGATCAACCTTTGGCCAGCAAACCCGGCACCGAAACCGCGGTGTTCGCCGGCGGATGTTTCTGGGGAGTTCAGGGCGTCTTCCAGCACGTGAAGGGCGTGATCACTGCTACGTCGGGATACTCCGGCGGCTCCAAGAGTACCGCCGAATATGAGACCGTCAGCACCGGCACGACCGGCCACGCCGAATCCGTCCAGGTCAGCTGGGATCCGTCGAAGCTGACCTACGGCCAGTTGCTGCAGATATTCTTCTCCGTTGCCACCGATCCAACCGAGCTGAATTACCAGGGGCCGGACGAGGGCACGCAGTATCGCTCCGTCATCTTCTATGCGAACGACGAGCAGAAGCGGATCGCCGATGCCTACATCGCCCAGCTTGGCGAAGCCAAGGTCTACAAGCACAAGATCGTCACCCAGGTCGTGCCCTTCAAGGCGTTCTATCCGGCTGAGGGCTATCACCAGAATTACGCCACGCTACATCCGGACAACCCGTACATTTCGCGTTTCGATCTGCCCAAGATCGACAACCTGCAGCAGATGTATCCGCAGTTATACCGTTCGCAGATTACCGGTAATGCCTCGCAGCCATCCGCGATGGCCGCGAGCAAGTGAGTACACTATGAGCAATCGCAGAAGCTTTCTGAAGACCAGTTTTGTAACCTTGTCAGGAGTTGCGTTCATGAGCCTATTCAAGAGTTCTGAAGCCGAAGCCGCCCCCACCAGGAGCGACACGGTTGAGATTGTCGAGTTCAAGGACAATGGCGAGAAGATCGGACCCAAGCGCGTCCCCAAGGTCGTGAAGACGGACGCCGAGTGGCGCGCGCAGTTGACGCCCGAGCAGTACGACGTCACGCGCCATGCCGGCACCGAGCGCGCCTTCACCGGCCAGTACTGGGACCTGCATGCCAAGGGCATCTTTCGCTGCATCTGCTGCAAGAATGCGCTGTTCACCTCGGCGACCAAGTTCGATTCCGGCACCGGCTGGCCCAGTTTCTGGGAGCCAATCGCCAAGCAGAACGTGCGGACGTCGATGGACACGAGCATCGGGATGACGCGTTCCGAAGTACTTTGTACCGAGTGCGACGCGCACCTGGGACACGTCTTCGACGACGGCCCCCGCCCGACCGGATTGCGCTATTGCATGAACTCGGCATCGCTGGAGTTCGTCAAGGCTGCCTAAATTCCGCGGTCCCAGGTTGGCGATCGCGAATCAGACAGCAGGGCGCATCTTCAGAGTTCTCGTTCGCAAATCGATGGTAGAGCGAACCTTCAGGTTCGCGTTCAAACAATCAGCTTTGTGTCAGGGCACGACTTCAGTCGTGCCCACCGGAGCTACCAAATTTAAGGGCTTCTCTTTATGCCCGCTTTCGGCATGACTAAAGTCATGCCCTGACACAAACCTCGGCATCGACGGGCGCGGTCGCTGCTCTCTTCACGCGTCATCCTGAGCGGAGGCGTGCCGCCGGAGTCGAAGCACCCCTATAGCCCTAGGAATAGCGGCCCCTGACTTCGCTCGGCATGACACCGCCTCATTTTTAACTTGTCATCAAGAGGAAACCTTCAGGCCGACGAGGGATATGCTTCTCGTACGCGAAAAGCAGATCCCTCGCGCCAACTCAAGGCGCTCGTGGTGACAATTCATAACGTCCACCCTACTTCCCAAAATCCGCCACCCCCACCCTCACAATCGTATGCGGCCGAAACCGATTTACCGGCGGTGCGTTCTTATCCTTCGGCTCCTCCAGCGGAGCTACCTCGGTCCACACCCCATACACCTTGTTGTTCAGAGCAGCGACGCCGATGTAGTCGCCGAGAAATTCGTAGGACGTCGAGACAAATGGATCGTGCGTCCATGCGTAGTTCGTGAACGTCGCACCGCCATCGGTCGAGCGCGCCAGCGACACGGTGGTGTTGCGATTGTCCACATCCATCCGCCGGTCGTAAAAAATCACGTTCACAGCGCCGCTTACTGGATCAACAGACAGCCACTGGAAGAATTGATCGGTGCCGTCATGCTCGGGATTCGAATTCACCCGCACAGCCTTACTCCACGACTTCCCTTCATCATCCGACGCGGCGCTGTATACGCCCACATCTCCCGTCCGATAGTCGCTCCACGTGACGTACAGTCGCCCGTGCTTACCATGCCGAGGATCAATTGCGAGCTGCGGAAATCCATTCGCGCGCTCCAATCCCTGCATGTCGAAGTAAAGCGGCGCAGTGTCGATAATGCTGCGGCTCTTCTCGAAGCTGTTGCCGCCATCGTGCGAAGAAGCGAAGGCCAGCGAGTTACCATCCGCCCACACCGTATACACCGTTCCGTCCGCGCCGACTGCTGCCGAAAATCCTTCCACGGCTCCGTTGTCGTCGCGCGGCAAGCCATGGTGCGTGCTGATCTCGATGGGTACCGACCAGCTCACGCCCCCGTCGCTCGAGCTCGCAAACAGAATCACGCTTTCGTCGATGCGAAACTCCGTCCAGCCCACGTAAAGATTGCCGGCATATTTGCTGTCAGTATCATCGGCCGCAAGGCCCGGCTTGTCTTCGAACGGAATGCGGGGCTTGTTGGGCTGCGCGATCACAGCGTGCTCCTGCTTGTCCCAGCTGGCGCCCCCATCGGTCGAGCGCCGGATGAAAATACCGTTGCGCGTCGCGCCGCGTGCCCAGTAATTCTCGGTGCCCAGTTTGTCGAAGGCGATGTAGCAGAGGATTGCCGCACCATGCTTGTCATAGGCAGAGGCGACGTCGCCGGAAACTTTGTAGTCGGTCGAGGGAGTGCCCGTTGCAGGCTTCCATGTCTCGCCACCGTCCTGCGAGTACACCACATTCGCGTGCGCCTGATAAGCCGCGAACGCTTGCTGCGGATTCAGCGGATTGACGGCAATCGTCGGCTCGTTGTGAAAGCCGGGCTCCTTCGTGATGGTGAAGAGCTTTCCCGGCACAGTTGGAAGCTGCTCCGCCGCAGCCTTCGACGAAGTGTCCTGCGCGATTGCGGCCGCAGGCGCGAGCATTACGACCATGACGAGTACGGCAGAGGTATTGCGCATAGTTTCGCTGCTCCGAATGGTTGAGTGTACGACATGCAGTCTCGCCGCAGGTTAAGGCGAAGAGCATCCCCGTCGGGATGAAGAGCATCATTGATTGATAGCTACTCTTTACATTCGGGTGATTCCTCGATCACCGGGAACATCCGCAACCGGCACTTCGCCAAACGCCGATCGTCATGGAATGGGCTCGAGATATGACCATCGTCCGCAAGCCTGCCGGCGGAGAACTTATTGATTTGCTGGACCGGATCCTCGACAAGGGTATCGTCGTCGATGCCTCCAGCCGCTTGAACCTCGCTACTGCCGATCTCATCAACCACAAAAAGCACGTGGTCGTCGCCTCCCTTGAAACCTATCTGCGACACGGAGAAGCACGCGCTGTTGCCAGGTTCTCACCTCGCCAGTCCCTCGCCAGCGAAGCGCACGCACCCGCGATGTTGCCCTACTCCGAAACTCGCGGCCACCGTTGAGATTTCCCGCAGCCGTGTAGAAAGTTCATGCAGGTAGCCCGCCCTTAGCTGCCTAAATGCTTGATGTCTCTGCTTCTTCTTCTTCGAAAATGGAAAGCTTTGTGCAATAGCAGAGTTGGATTTTTGGTGAGGCCCGACTCATGCACACAAGAATTCGACACTCTTCCGGTTTTTTATTTCTGATGGCCCTGCTGCTGCTTGCCGGTTGCAATCGCCATCCATCGCAAACCGCGCAGGCTGTGAATGGCGCCCAGGCCGTCTCGGCCGATCAGCAGCAGGCACCGTCAGCCAATCAAGCCACCAACGCCGGCGCAAACACGAGCGCTCCAACGTTGAGCAACTCCGAGGGCGTAACAACGGCGCCGGGACAAGCCAACATTGAATCGAATGCTGCTCCGACAGCCGCCGTCAACAAAGCCGACGCGGGTCAGCCGCAGCCGTTAATCGTTCCCGCCGGAACTTCGGTCGTGGTACGTCTGCAGCAGTCTCTTTCAAGTGCCACGGCAGTTCCGGGCGAGCGCTTTGAAGCGGTCCTCGATCAGCCGCTGGTTGCCGACAATCAAGTCATTGCGCCATTGGGAGCCCCAGTCACCGGACACGTCACCATGGCCCGGCGCTCCGGACGATTCCATCATCCCGGTGAGATCGGACTCACGCTCGATAGCGTCACCCTGGGTCAGCAACGCATACCGCTGATCACGTCGAACGTCGTGGCTCGTGGAGCATCGCACAAAAAACGCAACTGGGGATTCATCGGCGGCGGTACCGGCGGCGGCGCGCTCATCGGAGCATTGGCTGGTGGAGGCAAGGGAGCGCTGATTGGGGGCGGCATTGGCGCAGCCGCGGGAACCACAACTGCTCTGCTTACAGGTAAGAAGGATGTCACCTTCGGCGCCGAACGCCGGCTGACCTTCCGTCTGCATCGCGAGGTTAGCTTGTAGAGCATTCACCTGACCATCCCAACCCGCATATCGAAGAGCCGACCGCTCACGCCCTGTGGCCTGAGTGTCGGCTCTTTTTATCAAAAAATTGGTGGCGAGGTATAAAATCCTGTTACCGGGGAAGCTCATGGAGAATGCTGTTGAAGCTACCTTCGGAGCGGTTTTAGACGCCGCTCCGGACGCGATGCTTATGGTCGATCAGCAGGGCCGTATTGTGCTCGCCAACACCCAGTGCGAGCAGCTCTTCGGCTATCCCCGTGCCGAGCTCACCGGCCAGAAAGTGGAATTGCTTGTTCCACCACGCTTCCGCTCCAAACATCCCGGCCACCGCTCCGGCTACTTCGCCGGCGATCCGCATGTGCGCCCCATGGGCGTTGGCCTTGAGCTCTACGGGCTGCGCAAGGACGGCAGCGAATTCCCCGTCGAGATCAGCCTTAGCCCGGTCAATACGGCGCAGGGCTCCATGGTCATCAGCGCCATCCGCGATGTTACGGCGCGCAAGACTTCCGAAGACAGGTTTCGCGCTCTGCTGGAATCTGCGCCTGACGCCATGGTCATCGTCGACCAGCGCGGCCGCATTGTCCTGATCAACTCACGCACCGAGGAGCTCTTTGGCTATCGCCGGCTGGAGCTGCTCGGCTACCCGGTCGAGGTGCTCATCCCGGAGCGCTTCCACGACCGGCACCTGCACCATAGGACGTCATTTTTTGGCGATCCGCGTCAGCGGCCGATGGGCCAAGAGCTGGAGCTTTTTGGACTGCGTAAAGATGGTACGGAATTTCCGCTCGAGATCAGTCTTAGCCCGATCAAGACTGCCGACGGCGTCCTAGTCGCGAGCGCTATACGAGATATCACTGTGCGAAAACAAGCCGAAGAAAAATTCCGCTCACTGCTCGAGGCCGCGCCCGACGCCATGGTCATCGTTGACGACAACGGCAGGATCACGCTGGTCAACGCCCAGACCGAAACGCTATTCGGCTACGCCCGCTCCGAGCTGCTGGGCCACGGCATCGAGATGCTCATCCCCGAGCGCTATCGCAGCCAGCATCCGCGCCATCGCAGCGACTTCTTCGCCGAGCCGCACGTCCGGCCCATGGGAGTGGGCCTCGAACTGTTCGGACTGCGCAAGGACGGCAGCGAGTTCCCGGTCGAAATCAGCCTGAGCCCTTTGCAAACCGAGAACGGCACCTTTGTCACTAGCGCCATTCGCGACGTCACCGAGCGCAAGCTGGCCGGAGAACAGATTCGCAAGCTGAACGACGAGTTGGAAGAAGCCTTGCGCCGCTCCGAGAGGCTCGCAGCCACCGGCCGGCTGGTTGCGACGATCGCGCACGAAATCAACAATCCGCTCGACGCGCTCACCAACGTCATGCACCTGCTGAAGAAGAGTCCTTCGCTCGATCACGATGCCGCCGAACTGGTTGACCTCGCCGAGCGCGAAGTGCATCGTCTGTCGAACATCAGCCGGCAAACCCTGGCGCCGCATCGCGAGACCAAGCTGCCCGTCGTCACCAGAATTTCCGATTTGCTTGACGACGTTTACGCCATGTACCGTCCGCGCCTGCAGGCCGCCCATATCGAGGTCGAACGCGATTATCAGATCTCTGGAGAGGTAACGATTTACCCCAGCGAGTTGCGCCAGGTCTTCACCAATCTCATCACCAATGCCATCGACGCCATGGGCCAGAAAGGCAAGCTGACTCTCTCCATCACAGGAGGCCCCGCAGACGAGATCGTAGTGAAGATCCGCGACACCGGCTGCGGCATTCCCCAGGAGAATCTGAAGGTCATCTTCGAGCCGTTTTTTAGCACCAAGGGCGATCAGGGAACCGGCATCGGCTTGTGGGTGATCAAGGGAATCGTCGACAAACTGAGCGGGCGAATCGAGGTCGAAACGTCCAACACCGGCCAGACCGGCACAAGCTTCAATATCTATCTTCCCGCAACCTATCGGGGAGGAAGCGAGGCGTCCGGCAAACTACTTCCCAAGGTCCCCTCCGAGCAGACCGGCTAGAAATCCTTGTGGAAGCGGCCGTCCAGGCTGAATCCGCCATTCTCGTCGCGCACGCCGCTCACCGACCACTTGCGGTTCAACTGATACTGCAACTGCACCGCGGAAAACTGAGTCGTCGTCACGTCCGTCGAAAACGTCACGTACAGTTTGCTGGTCACGCGCTGCCGCACGGTCAGACGCGCGCCCTGCTGCTGGTTCCCGGTCGTCGCCCCCAGTTGGGGATCGAGCGAGATCTGCGAAACCCCGAGCGCCTTCTGCACACGGCCGGTGACCTGGCTGCTGACCTGCGAGGCGATTAAAGACTCCGCGCCCAGCGTGCTCGACTGCGAAGGCGCGGCGTTGGCCGCTTCCTCGGTATTGCCAAAGGCGAGCAGGTGGATGATGTCGGCCGAAGACAGCGCCGGATCGGAGGTGTAGGTAGTGTGAATCCGGTCCGCCGGTCCGCGGAAGCGCATGTTGATGTTGTACTGCTTGATGGTCGTGCTGGCTTGCAGGTTCACCACCGGCTCGATCTCGTTCGTGTTGACGAAGGCAATCGTCCCACCCTGGATCACGTAGCGATTGCCCAGGAAGATCACATCGCCGCCGCTGAGGTTCGCGCGTCCGACGATTACCGGATCGTTTGCCGTGCCGATCACGCGCAGGTTCGCCGAGCCCTGAATGCTGACCGTCGGGCTCACGGCGTTCAACTCCGAAGCCGAGCGCACGGCCACGTTAAGCTGTACGTTGTCGGCAAAACTCTCGGTCGGTGGAGGCGAAGCTACGCCCCCGAACTGGCTCATAAAACTCGCCAAGTCGAAGTCGGGCGTGAAATAAATCTGGTTGATGCTGACTTGCCCCTGCACCACCGCACCGTCAGTATCGCCGGTCATCGCAAGGTTCAAGCCGAGATCGGTGCGTACACTGGTCGGATAAAGCAGCCGAAGATCGTTGCCCTTCAACCCGATGGCATACTGGATCTTCGGCTGGTAGGTCACGCCACCCGAAGCCGTCACCAGTCCACCGCCAACATTGCCGGTGAACTGCGTGATGTCCAGCCGGTCGCGGCGCAACGTCAGCACGCCATTACCATTCGACAGTCCCAACGGTGCATCCGGCGTCGAGAAGGCGGCGTTCACGATGCGAATCTGTCCTTCGACATTCGGCTGCGAGCGGTAACCCTGCGCGTTGATGTCAAAGACCATCCGGCCGCTGCTCGCGAGCGTCGGATCGAAGACCTGAGCGATCGCCAGATCGACCCCGCCCTGCACACTAAGCGTTGACTCGGCGTTGCTGTTCAGCGGCAACAGCCCGTGGAACTTGATATCGGTATCGGTACCCTTGATCTCGCCAGGCTGCAAGGACAGCACGCCGTTCGCGTAGTCGGCGCGGATCGGCGTTACCGCAGCGATCTGCAGCGTCGCGGGCTGTGCGCTGGTCGTCGCCGCTGTCTTGTAAGTCACGCCCAGAGTCGGCACATTGAGATGCGCCTCCAGTAGTTCCTTGTGCTTCAGCGGACCGTGAACCGTGGCATGGATCTCGGTCTGTCCCGTGATTTGAGCGGCCTGCGCCGGTGCATACGAAGCTAGCAAGGGCTGCAGCGGAATCACCGGCGTGTCCAGGCTGATGTCGGAGTTATAGTCGCCGACCAGCGCAATCTTGCCCTGCGCGCGCAGCGGAGTAGAAATCAGCTGCGAGGTCAGCGTGAAGTTCGCTTCATGATTCGCGACATTGCCATTGAACTTGATGTCGCTGATCTCCTGCTTCTGAACGTTAAGCTGCGGAATGCTGAGCGACGCCGTGCCCTGCGGGTTGCTGAGCGTTCCCTTGCCGCTCGCCCTCAGGTTCAACGTGCCGCTGATAGCCAGGTTGCGTTCGCGCAGCGTTTCGATCTTTGCCAGTTGAATGTTGGTCGCCTGGATCAGCGCGTCGTAACCCTCCTGTTTGGGGTAGTAGGTGAGCTGTCCGGTGGCGTTGCCGGCGCTTGCCTGCACCAGCATGTTCGCGTGTACGGTGTCGCCAGTGCCCTGAAACTTCACCTGCGCCGACTTGACTGGCTCGCCGGAGATGTTCGCGTTACGCAGATTGATCTCGCCTTGCCCGATCGGATTCAGTTGCGTGCCGTGCGCCACGATGTTCGCGTTCAGCGTGCCGGTGATCGGAGCCGAAACCCTCGCGGCCTGCGTCAACGCTCCAACCGACAGCTGCGTTGCGTTAAGGTTCACCGCAAACGGACTGGTCGGCGTATGCGCCCAATCGCGCAACCCGGTCTGGACGTTAAACGTCAGCTTTCCCTGCTGCAGGCCGAGTTCCAGGTCGCCGTTCTGCAAACTGACCTGCGACGGACTTGCCTGCACACCTGTGCGTAGCAGACGCACCGAA
Source organism: uncultured Acidobacteriaceae bacterium (assembly GCA_963780495.1). Lineage (GTDB taxonomy): Bacteria > Acidobacteriota > Terriglobia > Terriglobales > Acidobacteriaceae > Bog-257. Next base: position 233,494 of record CAWACF010000001.1, on the reverse strand, counting down.
GTTCCGCGAACCTGTACGTTCTTTGCGTTGAGCTGGCCTGCAATCTGCGGAGCGCTGGCCGATCCGCGGACCGTCCCGGCGAAAACCGCCTGTCCTTGCAATCCGAGAGGCTGGCTCGACGCGCTGAACATCTGGGCGACCGTCTCCAGTTCATGCAGATCGTTCGATTCCAGGTTCACCTGCAACGCTGACCGTGTACTCACCGTGCCGTTAGCTTCCAGCGACGTTTGCGGCAGCCGCACAGAACTGTTGCTGAGCGAGATCTCCTGCGTCTTGCCGTTGTAGCGCGCGTGGATCTCCGCATTCAGCGGAATGGCATTGTTGGCCTGGGTCGATGACAGCTTTCCCGCGGCCGTCGCATCGGCGCGCAACACTACGTTCTTCACGCTGCCCGTCCAGTCGGCGACAGTCGAGGCGCTCAGCCCTCCCGTAACCACTACCGGCTTGAGCCCTGAGGAATTCGCCAGCCGCTTCAGATCCGCGAGCGATATCCCGCGCACCGCCGCCACCACGCGCCCCTGCTGCTCACCGGTGATATTGCGTACCGAGGCGTTCGCCCTCAGGCTTCCACCCAGCAGGGTGGCCGTCAGGTCGTGTATGTCGACGTTGCCGTGTGCCAGCGCATAACTTCCGTCGACGTTGCGAACGTCGGTGTTCAGGCTTGGCGTCCGCACCTGCAGAACGCGGCTATGAATCGAGCCCTGCATCGCTACACTTTCCAGCGGTGGCTGTCCGGCAACGCTGGCATAGTCGGCCGTGCCGTTTACCAGCACCACGCCGCCCGGGATGCTGGCATCGTGCATCTCGCCGCGAAGCTGGCTGAGCGCGAGGATCACCACATACTTCGCATGCAGCTTCGGATTGCTGTAGTCATTGAGCGTCGCATTCACCAGCACCTGCGACTGGCCGCTGGTCAGCTTCACGTTACTCAACGTCATGCCGCTGCGGCTGGCGTTGAAGTGCGCTTCCAGCTCGTGCGAAATCGGCTCGTAGGTGTCGTACTTCAGATGCCCGTTGCCGTATGAAACTACACCACTGTACTGGCCGCCATTGCTTGCATCGTAAATCGAGTTGAACAACAGATCATGCAGATCGGCGTCCAGCGTGTTCTTGCGATCGTTGACATAAACCTCGCCATGGTTGATCGCCATGTGGCGGATCGCCAGGTCAAACAGATTCGTGTTGCTGCTGCCGTTGCTTGACTGGAAGTTCGGCAGGTTCGTCTGCCCATCGGCGGTCACGTAGAAGTACACGACGGGAGTGTCGACGGTTATGTCCGTTGGACTGAGCTTGCCGTGCAGCAAGTCATTTACCGAAACACCCAGCTGCATATGCTGCACCTGGAGGAGTGGTCCCGCGGCAGCCTGCACGTTTGCATTCGCCGGCAGGTTCGCTCCCTGCACGACGACACCGTATAAATCGACGGTGCCCAGCAACGGATGGAGCACGAAATTCTGCAACTGCACTGGAGTATTCAGCGCCGCGCTGGCTTTCTGCTGCACTATGTTCTGCACGTAATTGTGCACCGGCCCGGTATGCAGCGCGGCGTAGATCCCGATGACCATGACCAGGACCAGGACGAGAATCGCAGCGCCGGCCCACAGCAACATTTTTTCCCACTTGGGACTTTTGCGGGGTGGAACCAGCTGCGGTCTTCCTGGTTCGCGTGGTGGAATGCCAAAATCGCGAATCGCCATTAGAAAGCCTGCCCTAGAGTTATGAAGTACTGTGTTGCTTGGATTCCGGGAACCGGATTCAAGTTGCGGCCAATATCGATGCGGATCGGCCCAACCGGTGTCGCATAACGGAATCCGATGCCTACGTTGTTGCTGTACAACTGCGTGAATTCATGAAACCCGACGGTGGGAAAAACGTTGCCCCCGTCATAAAACGTCACGATTCCCAGCCCCTTCTTGATGAAGTCCAGCGGATAGCGCAGTTCGCTGTTGATGATCAGCAACTCGTTGCCGCCGTCCGGTACCGTGATCTTCGAGCAGGTCGCGGGATCGCTGGGATTGCCGCATACCAGAATCGTTCGCTGCGGCCCGGCGCCGTTCAGCGGAAAGCCGCGCAGCGTGCTGCCGCCTCCGGCGAAGAACGCCGAACTGATCGGAACCACGCTTCCGGCAAACGGCTGCTCCAATCCGATACGGAGATTGTTTGCCCAGATAATTCCCTTGCCGATGTTCTTGTAATACGCCGACTGGCTGACGAACTGCGCGAAGCTGAAATTCGAGCCCATCCAGTATGGGCTGACGTCGAACTCGTAGTTGAGGTAAATCCCCTTATGCGCGTCCAGCACGTCGTCGCGGGTGTCATGCACCCAGCTCGCCGACAGCGTCGACAGGTGGACATTCAACTGGTTCGGCGGCACCAGCTGCGGGATCAGCAGATTGCTGATGTAGGTGTACTGAAAGTTATAACGCAGAAAGAGATTCGTGGTCCGCTTGCCGTGCAGCAATTTGCTGGGCAGCCCGCGCTGCAACTGGAAGCCCACGGTTCCGATCCTGTCTGTGAAGATCGGATTCTCCGAATCGTGTTCGGCAGAGATCAGCGAGCTGCTGTGCCATTGTGTGCCCAGGAACGACGGCTGTGTATATGCCAGACTTCCCCGCTGATCCAATCTTCCGGCGAACGCCGAAAAGTTCAACGTCTCGGCCGCGCCGCGCATATTACGCCGCGTGTACTCAAAGGTTCCATCCGGCCCCCAGTACGTTTTCTGGCTGGTGACGAAGTTCGCGGGCAGTCCCACCGGCGGGATGCCCGGCACCGCGACTGTGCCGCTCGGGATCGCGCCTCCACGGTTCAGCACCTGGAATCCAAAGCCATACACGATTGAGTTGCGCTTGGCCTCGTGTACCTTCACCACCACGTCTTCATTCGTCTGGTCGGTGATGCTCCGCTTGGGATCGACCTCGGCCCAGTCGAAAATGTTCGTGTCGTACAGCCGGCTCTCCGAGCTGAGCATCGAGTTCTCACTCAGTGGCTCGCCCGGCTTCAGCCTCACTGTCTTGTCGATCAGCGATTGCTTTGTGTGCTGCCGCCCATCGGTGATGATCGTCGCCGTCTCTACCCGCGGGCCTTCGGTAATGTGATACACCACGTCGAGTTCGTGCGGGTGTCCCGGGACCGGCTTGGCCGTGGCTTTGAATCCGGCGTTCAAATATCCCAGCGTCAAGTACTGCGCCACGATGAGGCTCCGGTCCTTGGCGACCAGGGTCTGCGAATATGGCTTGCCCGGGCCCAGGTTCAGTCCGTGCGGCGCGAACTGCGATTGCGCCAGCGTGTTGTTCCCCTCGATGGCCAGGGTTTGCACCACGTTCAGCGGCCCCTCGGTCACTTGGAAGAGCACCTCGACGTCGCCGTTCTTGCGCGTCACCGTCGGCACCACCTGCGCCTCGTTGTAACCGGCGGCCTTGTAGGTGTCGGTCAGGTTCTTCGCGCTGGCACGCACCAGTTGCTGGCTGTAAGTGCCGTGTGAGAACCACAACCAGCTGGCCTGCTGCACGCTTACGTACGGCTTCAGCTCCTTCTGCGTGAAGTGCTGATTTCCTTTAATCGCGACTTCGTCGACCTTGTAGCGCCCATCCTTGTGGATGTCGTACACGACGGAGATTCCGGCCGGCGTCGTACTCTGCTTCACGTCCACCTTGGCGTCGAAGTAACCCTTCTTCTGGAAATACGCCAGGATGTTCTGCTGGCCTTCGCGCACCAACTCGTCATTGATGGCGTCCTCGGCGTACATCGGAATCAGGCTGCGAGCGGTTCGCTTCCAAAGGTGCGCGCCTGTGGTCGTGATCTTCACCACCGGCCCGGTCTCGATGTGGAAGGTGATGTCGGCGCGATTGGTGTCGGCATTGTATTCGGCCGAGACCAGCTTCACCTGCGCCGCAATGTAGTTCTGCTTCGCCAGCTCCGACTGCATGTAGCCGTTTGCTTTTTGCAACCGGCCATAGGAATACGTCATTCCCTCTTTCAGCGAGCCGCCCTTAATCCGCGCCAGAATGCTGCGCAGCTTATTGCGCAGGTATGTCGTCTGTTGCGGAGTCGCGCCCACCAGATCGACCTTGCCGATCTTCGCCCGACGCCCGAGCGTGGTCTTGAAGATCACGTTGATCAGGTCGTGCTCGCGATCTTCGTTGAGCTTGGTTTGCACTTCGGCCTGAAAGTATCCGTGCTGGCGGAAGAATCGCGTCAGGGAATCTTCAGCCTGACCGATGTCGCTCGCCGAGTATGGCGTCTGCGCGTTGTAGTTCGCGACTTGCAGCAGGCGAGTGTAGGTGAACTCCTTCAGCGCCCCGGGAAATTCGAACATGCCGATATACATTGCTGGTCGCAGGACGAACTCAATCTGCACGCCATCGGCCGAGGGCTGAAGATCGACCCGCACATCCGTAACCCCGGGGCTCGCCTTCAGCGCCGAAACGCTGGCATTCACCGCATCCTGGGTCAGCGGTTGATTTGGCTTTACCGCGATCAGCCCCTGAACGCTGTCCAACGTCACATCCGGACGGCCCGCGATGTCCACCGACGAAACGTTCTGGCCCACATACGACGACACCCCCAGACCGGGAAGCTCCTGCGCGCGAGCCCCGACCCCGGCCATCACCACTAGCCCGGCGGCCACCCGCGCCAACCACCATGAAAAATGACGAATGGACATAGACGAAGTTTCCAGACCTGTGCTTTCTGCGTTTTTCCTCAGAGACTTGGATGCGAATTCCTGCCACGAGGCAAGGCCGATGGCCCCGCCCCTCCGATGGAAAAGACGCAGCCCTGAATTAGAAATTGGTAGATGAAAATCGCGTCAACGCCGCTGCCCGAGAAGCTTGTTGCGGACAGAGGGTTTGTTTCGGAAAAAAGTGGACTCCCAATCACGCGGGCGTCAGCCCGCTTTGAGGAATGCTGTCGCCCCTCTGCGGCCCGGATCCTCAGGCGTCGGGCCCGGGCCTACGCCAATTACTCCAGAGTTCCACCTTGCTGCTTGAGAGGCGTCGGGCCTATCGCGGTCACACCAGCCGCGAAGCGGCGGCATGGGGTTAGCCCGGGGCGTGACCCCGGTTAGGCCGGCCAAAAGCTCTCGGGTCGCGGAGCGGCGGCACTCCCAGCGCGGGGGCATGAGCCCGCGGCCTTCCAGAAACACAAAACCCAGCCGCTCGGGCTGGGCTTCACAACTTCGACTCTACTTCCAGCATAGCAAATTGAGCATCCTTTTCGGCACAAACTCACGCCTTTATATCTCCCGCAAACTCCTACGGTTGCGCCTTATCGTTGCGTTTTGCAACTTGACATGTAAGAAGTGCGTGGTGACCAAAGTAACGGTAATAATTAACTTGACTAACCAAAGTAAGCGAAATAAAGTCGAAAGTGCCGTGACAGGGCCACACCCTCCCACCGTTCCACTCAGTGAGGCTCATTTTCCCGAGCTTCGATTTCCCGTTCGGCTTCAAGCCGCGCCCGGGCAAAAGAATGCGCCACAACCCCGGGTTTTTGATTCGCCAACTGAGTTACGTCAATATCTAGCTGAGAATAGATATGTGATTCCTTGCAGCGCCCGCAGAACTCTGGAAAATCTTTGCAGGGAGGAATTAGAGGCAGCGACGTTGGCGGATTTCTCGGGTCTACCTCATCCAGAGTTTGCATGACAATAAGCGTGTTGCAGTCCGCTGTTTTGCACACCGCGACGAAGCAGTTGTAAACCTTGTCGGCCATAATTCCTCCATTTGGTTAATCAACAGGATTATTGAAGATGTCAGCACTCCATCACATTGATTCACTCGAACTCGCCAGCGAAAGACTCGACTGTGTCCGACGTGAAACGGAGCAGATTGTTGAGCGTTGGGATAAGCGGTTGCGTTTCCCACTCACGAAGCTCGGTGAACGCTACGTTAACGGACAACTCTCCGTACACATCCATTATGGGAGGCCCGGCGGCGCTAACGACTCGCATTCCTCCGCTTGCGCTATCCTTCACAGTGTTAAGCCGCTGGCGACCGTAGCTGACAGTTCTGGTAAATGGTTGAGCCATGACATCAACCAATTCCCGGTGTTTGTCGAACTTGTCGATAACGTGAATTTGCAGAAGCGGAAAGTTGCAAGCGTCCCTTCTCTTGTATGGCTGCAAACCATCGATTCGTGTCAGCGCCGTGACGCTGGAAACGCCCTGTACTTTTCGACAAAAAGCGGAATGTTTAATTTTGCCGTCGGGCTTCCGGACGCACTCCTGGGTAGACTCGCAAACAGGGAACTCGATCTCGGCGGCGAATCTCTGCCTGCCTTCGGGTGTAGAGAGTTGCCAAATGAGATGGTCGAAGGCGCATCTAAGGTGATGCACAATCTCTCCGGCGATCACGCCCATTCGGGGAATGGCAATACCTGCGCCAGCAAGCACTCTCTGGCGCAAAACGTCGAAATCCCTTCTATTTTCATCGGTTATGACTATGTTTCTGTTGGGGCCAAGGCTGAATCGGATAACTGGAAAAGGAGAAAGGAATTCGGACACCTCGCCGTTGAGCTGTCGGATGTTCTCATCGGCCCTTTTTAATCGCTCTCTTGCCCCATCCAGAGGGTGCTTGCGGATAGGAGTTACACTTATGGCCATGAGCCAACCCAAGACCGCAGAGATGAAAAGATTTGAAAGTGCGCTGAAAAGTGTACTCTCCGTCTCAAAGACAGAGCTACAGCAAAGATTGGAAGCAGAGAAGATCGCGAATGCCGATAAGCCGAAACGCGGCCCGAAGCCTAAGACTTCGGCTTCCGGCCACGCGGCTTCCGAATAGGGTTATTAGAAAACTTCCTGACTGCCATTCTTGCCAGTGAGTTCTTTGAATGTCAGACGCTTTCCAGATACTTGCGCGAGTGCAGCAACGAAGCGGTCTGCATCGTTCAACGGGTTCTCTTTCGTAGCGCGATTGTTGAAGCGGAAAACTTGCTCATCAACGTAGCGGTCAAGATGGAACGGCTCAACGGCAACGTAAGTTCCCTTCAAAGTACGCTTCAATAGCGACCAAAAATTTTCGATTCCGTTCGTGTGTACGCGTCCGCGCACGTACTCATCAAGGTGATTCACGACTTCATGTACATACAGCCGATGAGCTCCGTTGTAGACCTGAGAGTCGTCGGTGAATATCGTGGCACCCGGCTTAACCATGTTGATGATTTCGTTCTGCAATGTTTCGCGCTTAACGTTCGGAACAACTTTGGCGCGTACTTGGCGCATGTCGCGGTCAAGCATTCCAAACACGACGGTCTTTCCCCATGTTCCGCGCGTGCCTTCGTAGCGCTTGCGCTTGTCCTTGTGCATGTTCTTTACGCGTCCGCCGACAAAGGTTTCGTCCAGTTCAACTGGCCCTTCGTCGCCAAACGCCATCTTGTCCCAAGACTTGTTGCGCAGTGCGGTGCGAAGCCGATGCAGCAGGAACCACGCCGACTTCTGGGAGATTCCCAGAGCGCGGTGAATCTCGTAAGAGGAAACGCCGTTCTTGTGGTTGACCAACATCCACAGAGCGGGAAGCCACTTCGTCAAAGAGATCGGCGAATCCTCAAAGATCGTCCCGACTTTGACAGAGAACTGCTTGCGGCATGAGCGGCACTTCCAGCGCTTCTGAGTCGCCAAGTAGTACGGCTCTTTGGCTTCGCAGTGAGGACAGACAGGGCCATCGGGCCAGCGCAATGAAGCAACGGCATCAATGCAAACTTGCTCGTTCTTAAAGTACTGAATCGCTTGCAGTAATGTCTTTGGCGTTTCCATGTCACCGATTATGCCAAAGGAATCTGGGTTAGTCAAGTCAATTATTACCAAAGTAACGCCGGATGGTGCCATCTACGGAGCCGTATCCAAGGCCTTCACCCACTCTGGCCGCTTCGATGCGTCGTCCTCGTCGGAAGGCCCGTGGTCGTACACCGACACCGTCACTCCACCGTCGACATCATGCAACTCGTAGTGCACGCCGCTGTTCCCGTGTACCGTTTCCTGCTTGAACGCAATCTTCCCGCCAGGGAGAAAACACCACTTCCAGATTGGCAGGCCATGCCCGGCAAACCGGCTGACCGTGCCGCCGGAATACATCACCAGGTTCAGCGGAATGGGATACGAGGTGCAGCAGTTGGGATACAAAGCTAACCAAGCGACGGAATGCTTGTCGGGCGAGACGTCCGGCTTGTCGAAGCCGACCTGGGTTGGGTCCTTCGCCGGGGTTATGTCCTTCCCATCGGTCGTGCGAATGTGGAGTTGCCCTTGGCCGTCTACCTCAGCCGAAGCGAAGAGTACATCGCGTGCGGGAATCGGTGACTTCTGGGCGACGCCGCAAACCGCCAGCAGCAATGAGACGATCGATATTGCGACCGGCTTCTTCATCGTCATGTCGATTCTACAGCGCACTGCTCTTGACCTGCTGCGGGCAAACCCCGCACAATCGATTTCTTGAAACGCTTCTTTCTCCGCACTCAACTCTGCACGCTCTTACTTCTGCCGCTCCTGCTTGCGGCGGCAGACAAAACATCCACTCCGGCTGTTTGCTCCGCCTGCATCCAAAAGCACCTCGAGTACCTTGCCGGCCCCGATCTGCACGGCCGAGGTAGTGGTACGGAGGACGAGCACCACGCCGCCGAATACATCGCCGCTCAGTTGAAATCCTATGGGCTGAAACCGGCCGCCGAAAACGGCCAGTACATCCAGGCCGGTTCACTCAGCGCGCGAAAGATCACGGGAACTCCGGTCATCACCTTCGACAAGGGCGGCCAGACCGTCACGCTCACCCAAGGCAAACAGATGGCCCTGATCTCCGCGACTCAGCCCGACGTTACCGCGCCGCTGCAGAAGCTCGACCTGAGCGATCCTTCAGTTTCGCCGGCGTCGGTGAAACCCGGCGCTGTGGTGGTGCTCAAGCTCAAACCTGATGCCGGCGCGCAGAGCATGGAAAGCGTCCTGGGTGCGTACATGCGCAGCAGTGCCGCCGTGGTTCTGTTTCCTATCGCAGCCGATGGACAGAGGATGTTTCAGCGGATGTCCCAGCGTGGCCCGCGGCCGGAGAAGAAAATCGCCGATGAGCCGGAACGCCCCGATGCAGGGCTCATCACCGGCGATGCGGCCACCGAGCTCTGGTCACTGTCCGAAGGCACGCCCGTTAAGCTTCACGCCGACGTCACGCCGTGGGAGACGACACACACCTGGAACGTGCTGGCGAAGATTGCTGGCAAGAAGAACCCGCAGCAGGTCATCCTGCTCAGCGCGCACCTCGATCATCTCGGCGTGCGCGACGGCAAGATGTATCCCGGCGCCGATGATGACGCATCGGGCACTGTCGCCGTGATGGAATTGGCTCGCACTCTGGCTAAGGAAAAAACTCCGCAGCGCACCGTGGTGGTTGCCCTCTTCGGCAGTGAGGAGGCCGGGTTGGTCGGTGCGCGTTACTTTCTTAAACATTCGACTTTCCCGCTGACCCACATTGTCGCCAACCTGAACTTCGAGATGATCGGTCGAGCCGACGCGAAGGTGAAGCCCAACGAACTCTGGCTCACTGGATGGGAGCGCACCAACCTTGGGCCGGAGCTGGCCGCCCATGGCGCGCAACTCGTAGGCGATCCGCATCCTGATCAGGGCTTCTTCGCGCGCTCGGACAACTTCGCGCTGGCAAGAGACGGTATCATCGCTCAAACCGTCTCGAGCTACGGATTGCACACCGACTACCACCAGCCAACCGACACCGTGGACAAAATCGATTGGGAGCATCTGGATAGCGCTATCGGATCAATGATTGGCCCGGTGAGCTGGCTGGCCAATAGCAACTTCACGCCGCAATGGAATCCGGGCGGAAAGCCGTAGGAAGACAGACGGAGCTGCACGAGCAGCTTTGAAGGGGCGCGCCTTCGGAGGTTGCTGAAAAACTCGAGATTGAGTGGCTTTGAAAGGGCACTCACGCCGCCATCGTTTTCTTGTACTCGTCGAACGCCGCCAGGAAGCTGTCCAGATCTTTCTGTCGCAAAAAATACGGCGTCGACAGGCGCAGTTTCGACGGCTCCCCTCCGCGAATCCTGATCTTCTTCGTCTTCCACAGCCAGTCTTCGAGCTTCATTCGCTGGACCGGCGGGACGTTCACCGTCACGATCGCGCAGCGCGATTTTGGATCAGGAGAAGTCCACGACTCCGCGCCACGCTTCGTCATCTCCGCCAGCATGAAGTTCGCCGACGCGCGATGTCGAGCCTCGATCTTCTCCATGCCGATCGCATTCGCCATCTGGACCGCCGCCCTCAATCCGTCGAGTGCCGGCACATTCGACGACCCAATCCGCTGGAAGCGCTCCGCCCGCAGCTTGTCTTCGTTCCAGCCTTCGGTCGCAATCGTATTCCAGATGCGATCGATCACGTCGTCGCGCACATACAAGTAGCCGGAACCCTTCGTGGCCTGCAGCCACTTGTGCGGGCTCGAGCTGTACATGTCGCACCCGATGTCGTGAATGTTCAACTTCATCATGCCGGTAACGTGCGCTCCGTCGACTGCCGAAAGAATTCCCTTCGACCGCGCCAGCGCGCACAGCTCCTTCGCCGGCAGCACCACGCCAGTCACCGTCGTAATGTGGCTGAAGAAGATCACCCGCGTTCGCGGAGTGATCGCGTCGTTGAATAGATTCAACACCTGCGGCCCGTCCAGCACCGGTTTCGGGAGTGCGACTTTTTTCACCACGATTCCATAGCGCTTCGCCTTCAGTTGCCACGGCTGTTCGCCGCCCGGATGCTCCTGGTCGGTCATCAGCACTTCGTCGCCAGCCTTCATGTCGACGCCGTTGGCGATGTAGCTGTTCCCTTCCGTTGCGTTGCGTACCAGCGCAATCTCATCGCGATTGCAGCCGACGAACGCCGCCAGAGGATCGCGGTATTCGTTCCACGCCCCATAGCCCCAGATGGGATAGTCCTCGGGATCGGTTTCGTCCAGCTTCTCGGTCGAGGTGTAGCCGTCGAAGATAGCGCGCAGCACCGGCGCAGGACTCGATCCCACGGTGCCATTGTTGAGGTAGACCTCGTCCTCGGGAATCAGGAACTGCCTGCGCACCTCGCCCCAGTAAGCCTCGTCGTTATTGACGTACTGCTTCGGGTCAGGCAGCGATGATGGCATGTTCTGTAGTTGCGAGAGGAGATCATTGCGAAAGGCAAGAACGGCGGCGAATCCGGCGGTGTGCGTGAGGAAGCTGCGGCGATCGAGCAAGGGAACCTCCCAACTTCGCCAGAATCTTACACCTTGCCGCTTGCGCAGTGGATTTTGAAAAGGTGCACCTTCAGCGGCGAGGAAAAAAGTTGAAGAACGCCGCGACGATGTCTGGGGGCAGCTTTTCGCGATTCGATTTCTGCAACAGGCCGTGACCGGCGCCCTCGATCGGAATCAGCTTCTTCTTCGCCGGGATTAGCTTGATGGCCGTCTCAAGTTCGTCGATCGAACCGAAAGCGTCTTTTGTTCCGCTCACGAAAAGTGTGGGTGTCTTCAACTCGGGAAAGTGCGCGGTCCGCATTTGCGCTGGACGTCCCGGCGGATGCAGGGGATATGAGAGCAGGAACAGACCATCAACCAACGCCGGCTCCGAGGCCACCAGCATGCTGGCCTGACGCCCGCCGTACGACACGCCTCCCACGTACGCAGCACCAGACGATTCCTGCCTCATCAACGTCAGCGCCCGGCGCAGTCCTTCCTGATCATGTTTTGCGTCGGAGGGGGACGGTGGTCCACTCGGACGGCGCTGGCGGAACGGCAGATTGCAACGGAGAGTACTTAAACCCGCGGACGCGTATCGCTCGGCCAATGCAACCAGCAGCGGCGCGTTGCAGTTCCCTCCCGCGCCGTGCGTCAGCACCAGAAATCCTCCGCCGGTTGTCTCAGCGCGATGCAGAAACCCCTGCACCGGCGCTACTCCGGCGTCGCGATTGACGAACGATTCTGCTACGGGAATCGCCACGATAATTACTGAGCGAAAACTTTGTACAACAGCACGTAGATAATAACGCCGGTCACCGACACGTACATCCAGATAGCGAAGGTGTAAGGGGCGATTGCCTTATGCCTGGCAAAGCGGCCCTTGAGCGCGCGCGCCAGCGTGATCAGGATGAACGGAACGACGACGGCCGCAAGAATCGTGTGCGAAATCAGCAGCGTGAAGTAGAGCGGCCGCGCTATGCCTTGTCCCTGGAAGTGCGTCACTCCGGCCCTCAGCACCAGGTGATAGTAGAGGTACGAAATCAGGAACAGCGTCGAGGTGACGAAGGCCGCCAGCATCATGCGCTTGTGCGCCACTTCGCGGCCGCGCTTGATGAAGTACAGTCCCGTTCCGATCAGCACGGCGCTGGAGCCGTTCAGCACGGCATCGAGCGCCGGATAAAATGTGGGCGAAATCTGCATCAGGCTGCCGGTTTCGTGGTGCGCCGGTTCGCAATCAAGAATGACAGCACAAACATTACCAGGGTAAACAGCCCCAGCACGGCAAAGTTGCCGCCCAGCGAAAGATCAGTCGACGCCGACTGCGGAAACAGCAGCGCCCGCAGCGCCTCGGTCCCATAGGTGAGCGGGTTGATCCGCATCAGCAGCCGGATCCACAGCGACGCTCCGGAAAGCGGAAACAGCGAACCCGAGAGCAGCCACAACGGAATCAGAAACAGGTTGATAATGGCGTGAAAGGCCTGCGTGGAATCCATTGGCCAGGCGATGATGAAGCCGAGCGCGGTCAGCGAAAACGACACCAGGAAGATCGCCAGCACCGTCAGGGCGAAGCTCACCAGTGTGAAATGCACGCCGACGAATGGAGCGAAGACCAGGAAGATCAGGCCTTGCAGAGTAGCCAGGGTTGCGCCGCCGAAAACTTTGCCCAGCACGATCACCGAGCGGCTTACGGGCGCGACCAGGACCGAAAGCAGGAAGCCTTCCTTGCGATCTTCGATCACCGACATCATGGTGAAGATGGCGGTGAACAGCACGATCATGATCAGCGCGCCGGGAAAGAAAAACTCCAGGTAGTGCTGGCCACCTGCTCCGCTGGAGCGAAACGACGTGCCAAAGCCGGAGCCGATCACTATCCAGAACAGCAGCGGCGATGCGATGACGCCTACGACGCGCGCGCGCTGGCGATAGAAGCGAACCACCTCGCGCCACCAGAGCGATGCGGCAGGCATCAGCATGCCGGCGCTGGCGGGAGTAAGTGTCGCGGGAAATGTTTCTGTGCGAGTTGCCATAAAATTCAGTTACCGGTGCTCAGTTGCCGGTTAGCGAAAACCGCGTTTCCCTCTCGAATTGTCATCGCACGCTTCAGCCGGGGCGAAGGGATCGGCGGTTCGTCGCGCAACGGAAGTGACCTGCCCTCGCAGGCAAACCGCGGGTCCCTCGGCTTCGCTCGGGATGACAGCCCTAAATTCGGGATGACAATCCCTAATTCGGGATCACAGCCCTAATTCGGGATGACAGCCCTAAATTCGGGAGGGCAATTCATACGGGATGACAATCCTTAATGCGGATGGCAACCCTTAAAGGTTCTCGATGACACCACACGAAAACCTTCGTGTCCTCGGTGCCGGTGGTGAACCCTTACTCTCCCGCGTCGCCCTTGTTCTCATCAGTCCAGAAGCGATGGCCCGTGCGACGAATAAACACGTCTTCCAGGCTGGGTTTGTGGATCGAGATGCCTTCGATCTCCCCTGGAAACGCTTCGACCACATCGGTCACGAAGCGATGTCCGCTTTCGATCTCCAAACGCACGTGATGGTCGAGCACGGTCGGGTGCAAGCCGAAGCGCTGTTCGATGTGGCTGGCCAGCGCATCCGGCTCTTTCGCTTCCAGCATGATCACGTCGCCACCGATCTCAGCTTTGAGCACCGCCGGAGTTCCCAGCGCGACCACGCTGCCGTTGGCGTAAATCGCCAAGCGGTCGCAACGCTCGGCTTCTTCCATCAAGTGGGTGGTGACCAGTACGGTCACGCGCTCTTCGTCGCGCAAAATCTGGAGATACTGCCACAGGTCGCGACGCGCTCCGGGATCGAGGCCGGTCGTGGGCTCGTCCAGCAGCAGCACTGAGGGATGATGCAGCAGTCCCTTCGCCAATTCCAGCCGCCGCTGCATGCCGCCGGAAAAGGTCTCAGCTTTTTCCCTGGCACGATCAGCGAGACCGACGCGGCTGAGCATTTCGGCAACGCGCTTCTTCAGCGCCGCTCCGCCCAGTCCGTAAATGTGCCCGATCACCGTGAGGTTTTCTTCCGCCGACAGCTTTGGATCGATACTCTGCGCCTGGAAGACGACACCGATATTGCGTCGTACCTGCGCGGGCTCTCGCGCGACGTCGTGTCCCATGATCAGGGCGCGGCCGCCCGACGGTACCATCAGCGTCGAGAGAATGCGAAATGTCGTAGTCTTGCCGCTGCCGTTCGGTCCGAGCAGTCCGAAGATCTCTGCCGGGCGCACATCGAATGACACGCCGGCCAACGCGACGCGGTCTCCGTATTGATGCCGTAGCGCCTTTAGCTGAATGACGCCGGAAGCGGAGAGATCTTCCGGCGAATATGCGTTCACCTTACTGTCGGCAGCGGGAGTTGTTGTTCGTGAAGCCACAGGGTCAGTCTACTATCTGGCGCGGTTGATCATCATCAGTCCGAACAATAGTGGTAGATAGATGACGGACGCCTGTAGAACATTGCGCGCGCGTGTTTTTGATTCCGGTTCAATCGGCGTCAGCTTCATGGTCCACATGCGCAGGCTGAACCACAGCATGCCGAGTCCGAGCAGCAGCGCGCCGGCAAAATAAATCCACCCCGACATGCCCATCACCGTCGGCGCCAGCGACACCGGCACCAGTGCGAGGGCGTACATGACGATGGCGAAGGCGGTCGAGCGGCCATCGCTCTCGACCACCGGCAACATGCGGATGCGCGCGTTTTCGTAATCTTCGCGATAGAGCCAGGCGATGGAGTGGAAGTGCGGGAACTGCCAGAAGAAAACGATGGCAAAGAGCACCAGGGCTTCGCCGTCCAGGCGGCCGCGGATGGCAGTCCATCCCAGAACCGGCGGCATGGCTCCGGGAAATGCGCCCAGGAACGTGCAGATCGGATGGATCCGCTTCATCGGCGTGTAAACCAGCAGATAGCTGACGGACGTGAGCGCGGCTAGCGCTGCGGTCAACCAATTGGTGGCCAGCCAGAGATAGAGCACGCCGCCAATGGTCATGCCGTACGCCACAACCGAGGCGTGCAGCAGGCTCATGCTGCCGGTGACCAGCGGACGGCGCGCGGTGCGGCGCATCAGCGCATCCAGGTCACGCTCGACAACTTCGTTGATGGCAGCAGTACCGCCGCTGACCAGGCCGATGCCGACCAGCGCGTGCAGCAGCGCCCAGGAAATAAGAGATGTCCCCGATTTCTCGGCTGCGAAGAATGCGCCTGCCCAGGCGGTCATGACGATCAAGGTCGTCACCCGCGCTTTGGTCAGTGTGGCGTAATCGCCAGCCAGCGCGGCCAGACCTGCACGTGGAACCGCAAGCGGTTGGCTTGCTGTGCTCATGCTATGACCGCCTTTCCGGTAGCAGTTTGCGCGGCCGTCGCTGTGGCGTGCACGCTGATCATGCGCCACGTCTGGATGGCCAGCACCACGGTCGCAGCCATTACCAGAGCCCCTCCGGCAACGTGGGCCACCGTGCTCGTTACCATCGCCGCCATAGGCTGTACGGCATCACGTCCCCAGATGATGCGCGTAAGGTATGCGCAGAAGCCGAGACCGAGTTGCAGCATCAGCAATCCCAGCAGAAGTTGCGCGGGCCTGCGCAGATGGTCGACTCGGCCGTAACGGGTCAACACGCGAACAATGGTCCAGCACAACATCGCGCTGACAACACAGGCGCCGACGAGGTGGGGCAGCAGCTTGATTCCCGAGTGACGAAACGCCGCGCCGAGAATCAACTGCACCCACACGCAGGCTGCGGCAATTGTCGCCAGCATCGGAGTGCTCGGTGTCGTGTCGGTTTCGTTGATCGGCTCGGAATCCTGAAGCCAGCCTCGGCTGGTGAACAGCGCCATCGCAACCACGATGCAGAAGATCATTTGCCCGAGGGTCGCGTGCGCAGTGGAAATCGACCAGGGCAGAAAATTCAGAACTGTCAGTCCACCGAGAATTCCCTGTCCGATGACAGAGCCCAGGGCGGTCCAGCCCAGCACGCGCATCCACTTCCGGGTTTCAACGCGCTGTGTCCACACGGCCATCACGATGATCAGCAAGCCGATGAACTCGGCGATCATGCGATGGGTGTGCTCGTACTTCACGCCCCCGACCATCGGAGGCAACTTGTAGAGCGAGCCGAACGAGGTCGGCCAATCAGGGACCGAAAGACCGGCGTCATTGCTGGTGACCAAAGCACCGGCGATAATCAGGAAAAACGTGGCCCAGGCGACAATGACGGCAAAGCGATGATGGCCCGGATTGTAGACGATACGATCAGATCGCGACGTCAGAACAGGCTCCTATAACGTGGCGTCCGCGCAAAGCGAAAATGTCGCTTGTGGGGCGATATCTAAAGCCCTGCACCGGTTACTGGCCGGCTGGGCCAACCCAAATGATGTAGAAAACTGGGGCTCAAATCTGCGGCGAACACCTTATCCTCACCAGTGTTCGTGCAAACATTGTAGCAGACGAGGGGATAGCGAAAAGCAACGCTCGTCAGCCTGAAGGCCGCCTCGCTGTAACCAGATAAAAGGGTTTAACGGCACGGCTGAAGCCGTGCCCTGACACAAGGCACATGAGCAGAATCTTCAGCAGCCTGTGAAGCCGTGCCCCTTCATAACTACTCGCCGCTGCTCACCTCGGCGGCCAGCCAGTTCAGGTAGTCGTCACTGCCTCCTACGATCGGCAACTGCACGCACTCCGGCAATTCGTAAGGATGCAATTCCTTGAAGGCCGACTGCAATCGGTCGGCGTGCGAGGCCGTGGTCTTGATGACCAGCAGATATTCTGCTTCATTCTGCACCTTGTGCTTCCAGCGATAGACGGAGCGCATGGGACCGACGACATTGACGCAGGCTGCGAGCCGCCGCTCGACCAGTTGTGTTGCCAGTTTCTCCGCGACCTCCTTCGATCCAACCGTCGTGAGCACAACGCGAACATTCGTCATGGGAGCTCCTTGTTTTTCCGCAAGGAATTTAGCACGCGATCGGCGGGCAAGGCAGCGGGTGCCAGGGGCGTCACACAATCTTCGCCTATTCATCGCTTATCGAGAGAGATTCCTTCCGCGCTAATTCGAGGAACTGTGCTTGACTGTATCGATGATGCGAAGTCCACTAGAGACTGGCAGCGACTCCGCGATATCGGCCAGCATCGCGGCTTCCGGGCTGCTCAAAGGATGTTAAATGAAGATCACCATCCGCATCGCCGGGCGCTGGTTGTACCAGATGCGCCGCCTGCTGGCGACTGTCTGCATTGCCGTGCTGGCCGTTCTGATCGGATATAAAGTTGTGTTCGGCGCCAACGGTATGAAGGTCTGGCAGGCGAAGCGCGCCGAAGTCCAGAGGTTGCAGAGCGAAATCGATCAGAAGCAGATGGAGCAGCAGCAACTCCAGCACGAAGTTGATGCCCTGCAGCGCGGCGATGCCAGCGTCATCGAAAAAGAAGCGCGCGAGCAACTCGGCTACGTGAAGCCGGGCGAGGTGGTTCTGTACCAGCAGAAGAACAAGCCCGATCCGCGGACAGCTCCTGCCGTTGCCGAGAATACCGGCCAGAAGTAAGCTGGATCCCTCTAAACTCGCACCTCGTCTCGCGGAAGTGCTCAATCCTGCATCCCTTGCGTTTTTCGTCCGGCACTATCCCTCGGGATGGAATAAACTTGTCAGCACGTAATCTGTAGGGGTGGTCCGCGTCGTAATGCAGTTATGACGGAAACGGACTTCAGCGCCGGCGACATCGGCGATGGGTCTCTGGCTGATTCCGTTCCTTACCAAAACCGGCCGTTCGGATGTGCGGCCAATCCAATAGGAGAAGGAATATGAAGGCAAGAGTTCTAGTAGTGATCGGGCTCTATCTGTGCTGCATGACGGCGCTGGCCGTTGCCAAGGATCAGACCTGGGATGGATGGATCAGCGACTCCAAGTGCGGCGCGAAGGGAGCCAACGCGGCTCACGAAGCGTGCGCCAAGAAGTGCATCGGCGCAGGCGAAAAGCCGGTGTTAGTCACCGACAAGGACATGAAGGTCGTGTCGGTCTCGAACCCTGACGCTCTCCAAGACCACATCGGCCATCACGTGCAGGTCACCGGGACCATGGGCAGCGACGGCTCACTGCATGTGGATAAGGTGAAGATGCTGTCGCAGAGCGGCGGTAGCGGCAGCGGCATGAGCGATATGCACTGAAATGCCTCGGGCCGAAGATCAAAAAAAGGGCGGCTGCGGCCGCCCTTCGCTATTGCACTAAGGCCTGCTTCCCTACTCAACCTCGTGCTTGGCGGTGTAGCCGTCGCGCGCCAGAATGGTGTACTTGATGTCCTTGTTCTTTTCGTCCTTGATAATCAGCGGCTTGTCGTCAGGTCCCACCAATCCAACTTTCAGCTTGCGATAGGTTCCATCCTGCTTGTTGTTGGTGGGCTTGTAGGTGATGGTGTACTGATTGCGGATCGACTGCGCCACCTCGCGGAAGATGTCCGGCAACTCGCCCAGCAGGCGCGGCGAGTAGGAGCGTCCGCCGGTCATTCGAGCGAAGGCATTCATCTGATTCTTGGCCTGTAGATAATCGAGCTGGTACAACGCCATCTCCGGGTTGCCGCCACCCATGGCGTCGAGTTGCTCCAGAAAAGCCTCTCCGGTGCAGATGGTGTAGATGGTCACGTTGGGCGTGGCCTTGACCTTCTTCAGAATCTGATCGAGATGGATCTTGCTGAAGGTGTCGCGGCCGCTGGCCACTACCACTAATTCCTTATGGCCCGGAATGCGGTCCATGCGGTCGAGCGTGTCATACATTGCGTCAAAGATATTGGTTTCCTGGAAGCCGGGCACGCGCAGGTTATTCAGGGCTCCGAAGATGGCCTGCTTGTCCTGGGTGAAGTCGACCAGGATGTGCGTCTTCATGTCGAACTCGACGATCGCCACCCAGTCCTGCGGCTGGAGCTGCGACGCGAAAACATACGACGAGTTCAACGCGTCATACATGAAGTTGTAGTCGGTGGCCGCAAACTCCACCAGCAGCACGGCCGTGATCGGCGCCTTGCTGATGGTGACGCTCTGGATCTTCTGCGGCACGCCGTCTTCCCATACCTTAAAGTGTTCCTGCGCCTGCTCCAGCGGCAGATTGATCACGCGTCCGTCCTTCTGCAGGATCTGCGCGTCAACCGTTACCTCAGGCACATCGACGTGCAGGGAGAACTGCGGAACATCGGCCGGGTGCGGCTTGGGCGGCGGAGGCGGCTCTTCCCCTTCGGGCTTCTTGGGAACGGCGATGGGGCCGGACTCGCCGGTCGGACCGCCGGCAGCGGCCGGCATCTGGTCCTGCTGGCCCTGGCTGGGTTGTGATTGCTGGTCCTGCTGGGTGCTGGAGCTGCCGCCGCTGGATTGTGCCTGGCTCGGATTCGCCAATAAAAACAGGCTCGCCAGAAGTGCAAGCGTCCAAGGCCGTAACCGTTTAAGCACGGTAGGTGAATTACTAGGAGCTTCTAGGTGTTTCTTAGGATACATCGGGGTGCCTCATAGGCCAGACTGTCTGGTAGTATAAATCCAATTTCAGCCTCTCTGTTTCGGTGGGGACAGCAGAAATACCTGCTTGCGTTAGACGTTCGTGTCTCCAAATTGGAATGGGCAGGCCCAGGATTTTCCGGGGTGCGGACCTGGAATCCAGGCAAGGAACAAGGAAGCATGCTCCACCGCGCGTTCGCGCTGCTCGTCGTCTGCCTTTCGTCGATCACCTCTTTCTGCGTCCAGCCTAAAGTTCAGATCATGCCGGAAGACCAGGTGAAGCCCGGCATGCATGCCGTCGCCTACACGGTCTTCGAAGGTGTGAAGCCCGAGGCCATGGATGTGGAGATCCTGGGTGTTTTAAAGGACATGGCCGGGCCGCAGGCTGACGTGATCCTGGCGCGCCTGCATGGAGCGAAGGTCGAATATACCGGCGTCGTCGCCGGCATGAGCGGCAGCCCCGTCTACATCGACGGCAAGCTGGTGGGAGCCATCGCCTACCGCATCGGCGAGTTCTCCAAGGAGCCGATTTGCGGCATCACTCCCGCGTCGAGCATGCTGGAGATCGATGCAATGGATAAGTCCGCAGGCGATTTCGCCAAGGCCGCCAATATCAGCGCCAGGCAGGTAGCGAGTCCGACCTCCGGCCCCGGCCTGTCCACCGCCGCGACGCCGCAGTCGCCCTACGCAAATCTGCTGAAGCCGATCGACACGCCGCTGGTATTCAGCGGCTTCGACCCGGAAACGCTGCGCGTCTTCGGCAAGGACTTCGCTTCAGCCGGTGTGGTGCCGGTGATGGGCGCAGGGTCCGTCAGCAACGATAAGCAGCCTGAGCCGCTACAACCCGGCTCGGCCGTCAGCGCGATCCTGGTGCGTGGCGACATGAACATCGCCGGCACCTGCACCGTCACCTACATCGACGATAATCATCTGCTCGCTTGCGGACATCCGCTGCTGCAGTCGGGCTCGATCGATATGCCAATGACCAAGGCGACCGTGCTGGCAACGCTTCCCTCGCCCGAGAATTCCTTCAAGATCGTCAATACCACCGAGACGGTGGGCGCGTTCGTGCAGGACCGCCGCGCTGGCATCATGGGCCGCTTCGATCGCGAGCCCCAGATGATACCCGTGACCTTGACCTTCCGCGGCGTCTCGCATCCGAAGAGCTTCCATTACGAGGTACTGAATAATGCGAAGATCACGCCCGCCGCGATGATGGCCACGGTCTTCAACGCCATCCAGGGTATGAACGAATACGGCGAGGACACGACCTATCGTCTTGACGGCGATATCTCCGTGCTTGGCTACCCGAAGCTCGCGGTGAAAGATATGTACGCGCCTGCCGATGGCTCGACTCCCACAGCGTATGGCATCGCGCTCGCGCTGGGCGAGCACTTCAGCCGTATCTTCGAGAACCCTTACGAGACGCCGAAGATCGAAGGCGTCGAACTGAATTTCGACCTCATTCCCGATCGCCGCTCAGCCCGGCTGGAGAGCGCGCGCACCGATGTGACCGAAGCGCGGCCTGGCGACGAGATTACGATTGAAGCGCTGCTGCGCCCCTATCGCGGCGAGAGCATTCTGCGCCAGATTGCCGTGAAGATTCCCACCTCCGCTCCGCGTGGCACGCTGCACATCCTGGTCAGCGACGGCGACACGCTGGACAAGATGCATCATCTCTCCGCGCCCATGACGCGCCATCTCGACCTGGGCTCGACCATTGCCCTGCTCAACAAGGAGCACTCCAACTCCGATGTCTATGTATCGCTGCTGGAAGCCAATCCGCAGGCGATGGTGGAAGACAAGGTGATGCCCACGCTGCCGCTCTCGGTCATGAATGTGATGGACGGTATGCGCGGCACCCAGGACATGGTGGTCGTCGGCGAGTCGGCAGTAGACGAAGCCGCCACGCCAATCGACTACGTCGTGACGGGCTCGCAGGTGATCACGCTGAATATCAAATAAACACGGATGCCCCACTCATTAGCGGTGTTTGAATGAGTACGTGAGCGCTTTGGGTACCCCGGGTCTCGCGATTTTCCAGACCTCGGGATTTTTCTTTGGGCTGGCCGAAACCTTCGAGCTCGGGTCACCGTATACAGCTCAGCTGACTTCCGATCACGAAAGAACAAGTCAAGAGCACATCACATGAATTCCACTATAGATTCTTCAGCCTTCCCCGGCATGATTGCACCCACGGTTCAGGCCGAACTCTCGCTCTTTCGTCTGTACATGCTGCGGGTTTGTTACTTCATCATGGCCGCCGGACTTGCCGTCTACATCTGGCCTACAGTAATTCACCACTCCAGCGAACTGGCGGTCGCGCACGGCATTCAATTCGCGTTGCTCGCCGGACTGGGGGCAACGGCCGCGCTGGGACTTCGGTACCCGGTGCAAATGCTGCCCATCCTTTTGTTCGAACTTACCTGGAAGGCCATCTATCTGGCGGCATTCGCACTGCCTTTGTGGCTGAACCACCAGGTCACTGCGGCAGTGGCTGCGGACATCCAGGCTGTCGCTATAGTCGTCATTTTCATTCCGTTGATTCCCTGGCACTATGTCCTTGCGAATTACCTGTTGAAGAGCGGAGATCGGTGGAAATAAAGAGTGCGGGCGCAAACGGCGTTTGCTCTCTAAACCAATGTGATGCTAGGATGTATCACATGAAAAAGGCGACGGTTCGCGACTTGCGTTACGATTTCCCCCGGATCGAGCGGCTTTTGCGACAGGGAGAGGAAGTGGAGATCACCAAGCGCCAGGAGGTAATCGCTCGTCTGGTTCCTGAGCAGGTTGCGCGGCCGCGCCGTCTACCCGATTTTCTGGGCCGTCTCAAGGCGATTTATGGGAAGGGAATGTTGGAAGTTACCGGGGCAGAAGTTCTTTCCCGGGATCGAGATCGATATTGACCGTTTACGTCGACACCAGCTTTCTTGTCTCGCTCTATGCGTTTGACAGCAACTCCGCTTCGGCCATCGCGTTGATGGCAAAGTCTGCCGATCGGCATATCATCTCGTCCTTCGCCGAACTCGAGACCGGAAATGCTTTGCAGCTGCGAGTCTTTCGGAAGGAAATCACCTCGCAACAGGCGAAGGCTTCATGGCAGGATTTTCAACGCGATATGCGCACGGGCGTCTTTGAGCTGAAAGCACTTTCCGACCGGGCCTTCGAGACCGCACAGGAGTTATCGCAGAAGACCACAGCGCGCCTAGGAACCCGAACCGCGGATCTGTTGCACGTGGCGGCAGCACTGGAGATGAGCGCGGATTGCCTGTACAGCTTCGATCAGCAGCAGCGGAAATTGGCCCAAGCTGTTCGCCTGAAGATTAGTCCATAGCCATTTGGGATTAGGACTCACGATGAGATTGTTTCGACTGGCGCTTGTTTGCCCATTGCTTCTGGCAATCGGCTGGGCGCAGACCACCCGCACCTGGGAACAGAACTCCTACGACGATTTTGAGCGCGGTACTGCGCGCGGCATCGCCATCAGCAGCGATGGCACACTGACGTTAGCTCCGTCCTTCACTTCCCTCTACACTTCGCCTTCGACATACATCTGGGACATCGCCTCCGATGCCGAAGGCAATGTTTATGCGGCCGCGGGCTCGCCCGCGCGCGTGTACAAGATCACGCCCGACGGCAAGGCGCGCATCATCTTCGCTCCGCAGGAGCTGCAGGTGCAGGCGCTGGTGGTCGATAAGAGCGGAGTGATCTACGCTGCTACGTCGCCTGACGGCAAGGTTTATAAGCTGGTTCACGGAGGTCCCACGCCCGGCCAGGCTCCGGAGACGGGCCACACCACGGAGGAAGTTGCGGCCGCACAGGAGGGTGCGAAGCCTGCGCCTCCGGGCGAGAAGCCTCGCACCTCGGTCGCGGTCGATCCCAGCTACAGTGCGACGGTCTTCTTTGATCCTAAGACAAAATACATTTGGGCGTTGGCGCTCGATCGCGAGCAGGAGCTGTACATCGGCACCGGCGATCGCGGTGAGATTTATCGCGTCGATCGCAACGGCAATGGGTCGCTGTTCTTCAAGAGCGACGAAGCGCAGATTCGTGTGTTGGCCCTGGACGGCGCCGGCAATCTGCTGGCAGGCACCGATGGCAGCGGGCTGATTTATCGCATCTCGCCGCAGGGCGAAGCTTTCGTGTTGTATAGCGCTCCCAAAAAAGAGATTACGGCGCTGGCGGTTGATGGCGCGGGAAACATCTATGCTGCCGGAGCGGGCGAGAAGCGTGGAGGCGGTCCGCCGCCGAACGCTCCCGCCGGAAGTGTGGGCGTGGTAATCGCGACGCCCGGCTCGCCACAGCCGAGCGGCGGAATCCAGATTTCTCCCACAGGGCCGCCGGGCGCGGGTTCCGCGCCAACGGCTACCGTGATTCCGACCATCGCCAGTCTGGGCGGATCGGAGATCTATCGGCTGACGCCGGACGGCTCGCCCGATACCTTGTGGTCGTCGCGTGACGATCTGGTTTACGCGCTGGCCTTCGACAGCACGGGACGCCTGCTGGCAGGGTCGGGTAATCGCGGCAGGATTTTTGCCATCACCAAGAATGAGCACAGCGATTTGGCCGAAGCGAGCGCCAGCCAGGTCACGGCCTTCGCCCCCAACCCGAGAGGAGGCCTTTACGTCGCCAGCAGCAACGTCGGCAAGATTTTCCTGCTTGGCCCGCATGCAGTTACCGAGGGCACGTATGAGAGCGATGTCTTCGACGCCAAGAACTTTTCGAAGTGGGGGCGCGTCGAGGTGCGTGGCAATGGCAGCTTCCAGATCTTTGCGCGCAGCGGTAATGTCGACAATCCCGACCGCAACTGGAGCCCGTGGAAGCAAGTCGATGTGCAGAATAATCAGCCGGTTGACGCGCCTTCCGCGCGCTTCATCCAATGGAAGGCCGTGTTGCATCCGGGCAAAGGCACGCCTGTGCTCGACGACGTAACCGTCAACTATCTTCCCAAGAACGTAGCTCCAGAAGTGGACGAAGTAACCGTCGTAGCGGGCGCCCGGGTGCCGGCGGGAACGCGTAGCGACAGCGGGAGCTCCGTGTCAGGCTTCGAGCCACCGACTCCCACAGTCAAGGACAAGAGCGCGATCGCCGTGAAGTGGAAGGCGCACGACGATAACGGCGATACGCTGATATATGACATTTACTATCGCGGCGACGGGGAGACGCGCTGGAAGCTGGTGCGGTCGGGCGTCTACGACCGATACGTCAATCTTGATTCCGATATGTTTCCCGACGGAGGCTACAGGATTCGCGTGGTCGCTTCCGATTCGCCGTCACGCGCCGCCGAAGATAGGTTGACCGGCGATGCCATCAGCGCGCGCTTCGAAGTCGACAACACTCCGCCGCGCATCGAAGCGCTGAGCGCGAAGGCCGAGGGCGGCAATCTTCATGTGACATTCCGCGCGGTTGATGGATTCTCGGTAATCGATCAGGCGGAGTACTCGATCGATGCGCGAGACTGGCAGGAGATTGAGCCGCTCGGCCAGATCTCGGACTCGAAGACAGAGAGTTACGATTTCACGATTCCGATTCCGGTGAACACTGCGGGTGACAGCGCGATTCCGCCACCTGCTTCAACGACTGGCGAGCACACGATCGTCGTACGTGCTTATGACCGCTTCGATAATTTGGGGATTGGGAAGGTCACGGTGAAGGTTACCGGAAGGTAACGCCGGTTGCACAAGTTCTGAAGAGGCAGCCCTTCAGGTGTGCCGCTCTATCGACACCCATCGGTGGTTGTCATCCCGACCGGAGCGTAGCGAAGCGGAGGGACCTGCTGTTCGCCGGCATCGGCATCCGGTGCGCGGACAGCAGGTCCTTCGACTGCGTTCGGACGCTTCGCGTCCTTACTTTGCTCAGCATGACAATCTCGACAGGGTCCTTCGGCTCGGGCGACCAACCCCGGTTTGCCTGCGCTTGGGGTGACACTAACTGTGAGGAAATTACCCACTCAGGACGGGCTGGCTTAGCTGGTGGCTGACTCTATCCTACCGGCACGACTTCGAAGAACTGTGCCATGTGGCGGAACTTGTTGTAACGCTGGTCGAGCAACCCTTCGGTCGACAACTTCTCCAACTCGGAGAGATGCTTCTCCAACACATCGCCCAGCGTCTTAGCCATCGCGTCATGATCGTGATGGGCGCCGCCCGCCGGCTCGGTGATGACTTCGTCGCAGATGCCCATCTCCAGGTTATCTTTTGCGGTAATACGCAACGCGGCGGCCGCAACGTCCTTCTTCGATGAATCGCGCCACATGATCGACGCGCAACCTTCGGGCGAGATCACCGAGTAGATACTGTTCTCCAGCATCAGCACGCGATCGGCGACGGCGATCGCCAGCGCCCCGCCGCTTCCGCCTTCACCGGTGATCACGGCGATGAACGGAACCGCCAGCCGCGCCATCTCGCGCAGGTTGTGCGCGATAGCCTCGGCCTGTCCACGCTCTTCGGCGCCCAGCCCGGGATACGCGCCCACAACGTCGACCAGTGAGATCACCGGACGCTTCCACTTCTCAGCAAATTTCATCGCCCTTAGCGCCTTGCGATAGCCTTCGGGATTGGGCTGGCCGAAGTTGCGATGCAGCCGCTGCTTGGTATCGCGGCCCTTTTGCGTACCGAGCACCAGCACTTCCCTACCGCGAAAGTTCGCCATGCCGCAGATCATCGCGGCATCGTCGCCAAAGGCGCGGTCGCCGTGAATCTCGCTGAAGCCGGAGAACATGCGCTCAATGTAGTCGAGCGGATAGGGGCGATTGGGATGACGCGCCAACTCGGTGCGCTCCCACGGGGTCAGCTCGCCGGACATCTGGCGGCGCAGCGCATCCACGCGATCGTGCAGCACTTGCAACTGCTTTTTGGCGTCCTGGTTGTTGCCCGCGGCGCTTTGCAGCTGTTCGATCTGCGCCTCTATTTTTTTCAGCTCGTCTTTTGCTTTCGAAACGGCTTCCATATTTGGGTCGTTATGCTTGTTCGCGGCGTGGAACATGGCTTCGGCCGCGTACATCCAGAAATCCAGCGCGGACAGCAATCCAGTTTGCTTGGGCGTCAGCTCCGATGCGTTGGCCACTTGTCCTTGAAAGGCACGGCTTCAGCCGTGCCGATAAAATGCTCATATGGCTGTGGCTCTAGCCACCGGGGGACTTCTCTTCGGGAGTAACCTCCGCGGGGGCTTAAAGCACCACTAAACCAAGCCTAATGACACGGCTAAAGCCGTGCCCTTTGAAAACTTCTCGACCGTCGTGCTTATCAATCCAAAATGCGAACGCTGCCACGCCCGCACAACTCTTCCACGCGATTGATGAATGCCCGGTCCGGCAAGACATTATAGCCTTCCGCCTCCATCACTACCGTGAAGTCGCCCTTGCGCTCCAGATCGAAGAGTACGCGCGCCTCGCCTTTGCGCTCCTCGCAAATCGAGTGCAGCGCGTCAATCGTGGCTTCTGACGCGGTTTCCAGCGAGACCTTGATTCGCAGATGACTGGGCAGTTTCGGCTTGGCGTCTTCCAGCGGCGTGATGTCGTCGACCATGAGCTTGGGATTCGATCCCTCTTCCACGCGCACGCCGCCCTTCACCAGCACCGGCACGGTGAGTTTCAGCTTTTCCGAGAGGCGCTTATAGGAGTCGGCAAAGCAAAGCATGTCGACTGAGCCGTTCATGTCCTCGATCTGCCCCTGCGCGTAGAGATCGCCGCGCTTCGACTTGGCCACGCGGATTCCCTTCAGCACGCCACCGATCATCACTTCGCCGCGTCCGGTCGAGGTTTTCAGTTCGCAGACCTGCGTGGTGGTCATCGCGTGGAAGTCGATCAGCTTCTCCTGATATTTCTCCAGCGGATGTCCGGTGATGAAGAAGCCCAGGATTTCCTTCTCATAGCCCAGGCGCGTGTGCTCATCCCAGTCAGGCGTATTGGGCAGCGGCTTATCCGCAGTCTGATTTTCTTCGTCCTGCTGGAAGACGCCGAACAACCCGTGTTGTCCGAGCTGCGCGTCGCGTTGCGCCTTCTGCGCATTGTCCATGGCGTTGTCGGTGACGGCCATCAGCTGCGCACGGCGGCCCAGAGCGTCCATGGCGCCGCTCTTGATCAGCGACTCCACCACGCGCTTGTTGAGAAGATGCAAATCGACCTTCTCGCAGAACTGGTAGAACGACGTGAACGCACCGTTCTCCTTGCGGGCCTTTACGATGGAATCAATCGCGTTGTGTCCGACATTCTTAACCGCGGCCAGGCCGAAGCGGATCGCTTCACCGTGCGGCGTGAAGTAGGCGTCGCTGACGTTGATGTCGGGCGGCTCGACGGCAATGCCCATTTCGCGGCACTCGTTGATGTACTTCACTACGTCGTCGGTCGAGCCCGAAACCGAGGTCAGCAGCGCCGCCATAAACTCCACTGGGTAGTGCGTCTTCAAATACGCGGTGTGGTATGCCAGCAGCGCATAGGCCGCGGAGTGTGACTTGTTGAAACCATATCCCGCGAACTGCTCCATCAGGTCGAAGATCTTCTCAACCTTCTTCGCCGGCAAGCCGCGCTCAGCTGCGCCCTGCAGGAAGCGCTGGCGCTGCCTGGCCATGGCCTCGGGATCCTTCTTGCCCATGGCGCGGCGCAGCAAATCGGCTTCACCCAGCGAGTAGCCGGCCAAGCGGTTGGCGATCTGCATCACCTGTTCCTGGTAGACGATGACGCCGAGCGTCTCTTTCAGCATCGTTTCCAGTTCGGGCAGCTCGTACTCAATTTTCTTGCGGCCCCACTTGCGCTCGATGAAGTCTTCGATCATGCCGCCCTGGATTGGGCCGGGACGATAGAGCGCGTTCAAGGCCGTTAGGTCTTCGACCGCCGTAGGTTTATAACGGCGCAGCACGTCGCGCATGCCGTGCGATTCAAACTGGAAGACGCCGCTGGTCAATCCGGTGTGGAAGACCTTCTCGTAGGTCACCTGGTCGTCGAGGGCGAGCGTCTGGAGGTCGAGCTTTACGTTGTGTACCTGCTCGATCAGCCGCAGAGCGTCATCGATGATGGTCAGCGTGGTGAGCCCGAGAAAATCCATCTTCAGCAGGCCCAGCTTCTCGACCGCCTTCATGTCGTAGGCGGTCACGATTTCGTCGTTCTTGGTGCGATGCAGCGGGACAAGGTCGGTAAGCGGCTGCGGCGAGATCACCACGCCGGCCGCGTGTACGCCCGCGTTGCGTACCAGTCCCTCGAGCTTCTTGGCGGTGTCGATCAGCTCTCTCGACTGCGGCTCATGTTCGTAGGCGGCGGCGAGCGCTGGCGAGTCCTTCAAAGCCTCATCGATGGTGATGTTCAGGGTTGAGGGCACCATCTTCACGATGCGATCCACGTCGGCGTACGGGATATCCATCGCTCGTCCGGAATCCTTCATGGCGGCCCGTGCCGCCATGGTGCCGAAGGTGATGATCTGCGCGACCTGATCGCGGCCATACTTCTGGGTGACGTATTCGATGACCTTGCCGCGCCGGTTCATGCAGAAGTCGATGTCGATATCGGGCATGCTGATGCGTTCGGGATTGAGGAAGCGCTCAAACAGCAACTCGTTCTGCAAGGGATCGATGTCGGTGATGGAGAGCGCGTAGGCCACGAGCGAGCCAGCCGCCGATCCGCGGCCCGGGCCGACCGGGATGCTGTGCTCCTTGGCATAGCGGATGAAGTCCCACACGATGAGAAAGTATCCGGGAAACTGCATCTGGCGGATGATGTCGATCTCGCGCGCCAGGCGCTTTTCGTAATCCTCGAGTGAATGCTTCAGTCGGCCCATGTTCTGCAGCTCGCGCAGCACGGTTACCCGGCGCGCAAAGCCTTCGCGCGTCACGTGCTCGAAGTAGTCAGGAATGGAATAGCCGGCGGGCACTTCGAACTGCGGGAACGGGTCTTTGACCTTCTCCAGGCGAACGTTGCAGCGCTCGGCAATTTCCATCGAACGCGCCAGCACGCGCTCGTAGCCGGAAAAAACCTTCGCCATCTCGGCGGGACTCTTGACGAAGAACTGGTTGCCGGTAAACTTCAGGCGATTGGTGTCGTTGATCGACTTGCCGGTCTGGATGCAGACCATCACGTCCTGCGCGTGCGAGTCGTCTTCGCAGAGATAATGACTGTCGTTAGTCGCAACCAGCGGCAGACCCAACTCCTGCTCCAGCTTCAGCAGGTTCGTCTGGATGCGCTTCTCTTCTTCCAGTCCCTGGTCCTGAATCTCGAGATAGAAGTTGCCCTTGCCGAAGATGTCGTTGTAGCTGGCGGCAGCGTCACGCGCAGCTTCATACTTCCCTTCCGTCAGCCGCTCGGCAACTTCGCCCTTCAGACACGCTGAGAGACCAATCAGTCCCTGCGAGTGCTCGGCCAGAAATTTCTTGCTGATGCGCGGCTTGTAATAGAAGCCGTGCAGCGAGGCTTCGGAGACGATCTTCACCAGGTTGCGATAACCCTGGTCGTTTTCGGCGAGCACGATGAGGTGGTTGTAGGTATCGCCTTCGGGCGCGGCACGATGATCTTCCTTCTTGCAGACGTAGAGCTCGCAACCCAGGATCGGCTTCACACCCGCTTCTTTGGCGGCGTTGACGAACGACACCGCGCCGAAGATGTTGCCGTGATCGGTCATGGCGACCGCGGGCATCTTGAGCTCTTTGACGCGGCCGACCAGGCGCTCGATCTCGCAGGCCCCGTCGAGCATGGAAAAGTCGGTATGCAGGTGGAGATGAACGAATTCGGGTTGCGGCATCTGTACTTCTATTTTATGCGTTCCGTCAGGCTCCTGCGTCCTGAGGAAGATGTGGAAAAAAGGGCTGAAACCCGAGCCCTGCAACTATCTGCTGGAAATCTAGGGCCCTGATGATAAGATGCCGCCACATCTCTTCCGGTAGCAGGACGGCACCGCTCCCAGTTGCTGCCGCAGGCCCGCTTTTCGAAATCTCTTTCGAGGGGGCTTCAATGAACACCCGCACAAAAGGCATTGTGGTGTATCTGCTGATCGCATTCGGATTGGCGTGGATACCGTGGGAGATTGTGATTCGGCATGGCATCTCCGTCCGCACGCCGATGTTTCAGTTTGCCGTTCTTCCCAGCGCGTTTGCACCGGCCTTCGCGGCGTATGTCGTACGGAAATGGATAACTCGCGAAGGCTTTGCTGATGCAGGGCTTCGACTCAACCTCTCGAAATGGCGCTATTACCTGGTGGGATGGCTCTTGCCGCTCGTCACGGTCGGATGCCTTGTGCTGTTGGCCCCCTTGCTCGGGCTGGGCAGGGCAGACCTCTCGATGGTGCGCGGAGTGAAAGCCGTCTTGCCGCCTGGTACCCCTCTTCCTCATATACCGAATCTTTGGATTGCTGCCGCTGGCCTGACTCTTTTTGCGGTTCCCGGCGCGCTTGCTTCGTTCGGCGAAGAGTTCGGCTGGCGCAGCTATCTGCAAATGCGTTTGTTCCCGCAACAGCCGGTGTGGAGCGCAGTGGTAACGGGATTGATCTGGTCTTTCTGGCACTTCCCTGTTTTGATTCGCGGGTATGCTTTTCCTGATAACCCCTACTCCGGCCTGATCGTTTTCACGGTGAGTGGGGTGTTGCTGTCGATCATCTTCGGATGGCTGCGTTTGAAGACCGGGAGCATCTGGTCCTGTAGCTTGGCGCACGCGGCCACGAATGCCGTCGGCGGAAATCTAACAATGTACATGTTTATCGCGGGCGCGAGCCTGCTTTGGGTGTCCGACCTGGGAATTCTGGCGTGGATCCCGCTGGGCGCCCTCAGCGCGTGGATTGTCTTCACCGGGCAACTGAAGCCGGCGATATCTATGCCTATCGAAGCGGAACCAGCGCTCTCGGTTCAGGCAAGCGCGTAGTTGGCATCCTGGAATTGATTTCTCTTGGCGTCTTCCGAGCGAAAGTTCGCGCTTTCTGCGAACCGTAGTTGAAGGACCGATATCGCGGCAAAGATCGTTCGGTCGTAGCGATCCCTCGGCTTCGCTCGGAATGACACCTCGTTGAAGTAGCGCGAAACCTGCGAGCAAGACGAAGCCCTCCGAAGTCGGATTTGCTGCATCGATACGGACGCCTCCATCGAGATACACTTAAAACCCATCGAACGGCACTAGATATGCACCACACGTTGCTACTCAGCTTCGCAGGAATCGTTGCTGGAGCGATTGCGGCCATCTCCGGCTTCGGCATTGGCAGCATCCTTACGCCGCTGCTGGCCGCATGGCTTGGAACGAAGCTGGCAGTCGCACTCGTTTCTGTTCCGCATTTCGTCGGGACCGCTTTGCGCTTTGCCGTCATTCGTGAGCACGTAAACCGTCGCGTGCTGTGGAGCTTCGGCATCACCTCTGCCATCGGCGGCCTGCTCGGCGCGTTGCTGCACGTCTGGCTGCGAAGCGTGGTGCTCGGGTATGTGTTGGGAGTGCTGCTGGTGTTTGCCGGAATCACCGGCATCACGGGCCTGGCGTCGCGCATGAAATTTGGGCGGACTGCGGCGTGGATCTCCGGCGCCCTTTCCGGCATATTCGGCGGACTGGTCGGTAACCAGGGAGGCATTCGTTCGGCTGCGCTGCTCGGATTCAATCTCAAGCGCGACGAGTTTGTCGCAACGGCCACGGCGATTGCATTGCTCGTCGATGTATTCCGTATGCCGGTGTATGCGGCCACGCAATTTACTCAGATGGCGGCGCAGTGGCCGATGATTGTGATCGCCACCGTGGGAGTGGTGGTTGGGACGCTGTCGGGCAAATGGATGCTAAGCCGCATTCCGCAAAATGTCTTCCGCATGATGGTCGCGTGTATTGTCCTGGCGCTGGGGGTATGGATGCTGGTGCATCCGGGGGCGTGAGGGCGCTTTCACCGCTCACCCTGAGGCCAGCTTTTACAAGATGGCATCCCGAGCGAACCCGAGGGACCTCTACCCTCACGAAGGATCCTGCACGGGTAGAGGTCCTTCGACTCCGGTTCGCAAAAGACGCGAACCTGCGCTCAGGGATGACGGCTGGTGAAGTAACGTGAACAAGGGTTGTGCGAATGGGTGAAGTAACAGCGAATACTTTTCAGCGCACATCCTGCTGAATGTCGCTCGGTCCGCCGGGCGAGATAAGTTGGCCACCGGTGATGGCCTGCCCAGGAGGTGTTTGCCGTCCGATCCGCGGTTGCGCCTTCGACTGGTTATGCGCGCGGTAGGCGTACAAGACCGCCAGCAAGGGAGCGGCCAGCAGGAGTCCCCAGAATCCAAAGACGAGGCTCAGCAAAATCGGTACGATGAGCGATGCCCAGATGGGCACGCGCGCGGTGCGCCGCATAATCAGCGGCTGCAACACGAGGCCGTCGACGACGATCACGATGCCGTACAGGATCAGCACATAGAGAACGCCTTCGAGACCGTTATCAAACAGCGCCGCGATTGCCGGCCCGAAGAAGGCGAGCACCGGTCCGAAGTGCGGAATGAATTGTAGTCCGGCGGCAAGAAAAGCCCAAAAGGGGGCGAAAGGTACATGCAGGTACCACAGTCCGGCCCACCACAGCGCCCCGATCGCCAGCGAGTTGTAGCATTGCGCGATGAACCATCGCTTCAGGGCGCCGCCGGTGACGTTGATGTGACGTGAAAACTGCATTGCTTTGTTGGATGCCGGGCAGCTCAGGATGGCACAAAACCCATGCTACACTCGAAAATAGGTACTTGGCATTGGGCAGTAATGGTGCTGTCTTTTAACTAATGCTGGCAACATCGTTCAGACTTTGCCTGTTGCTGACTGCCAAGAGCTGCTCCTTATGAAATTCGGAGTCATCATCTTCCCCGGATCGAATTGCGACCACGATGCTTTCTGGGTCGTCTCCAAGGTTGCCAAGCAACCCGTGACCTTTCTGTGGCACGACTCGGCCGACCTCCAGGGCTGCGACGCGATCATCGTGCCCGGTGGCTTCGCCTATGGCGACTATTTGCGCACGGGAGCGATCGCCAAGTTTTCGCCGGTGATGGATTCGGTAAAGAAGTTTGCCGCCGATGGTGGGCTGGTGCTGGGCATCTGCAACGGATTCCAGATCCTGTGTGAAGCCGGACTGCTGCCTGGCGCGCTGATGCGCAATGCTGGGTTGAAGTATGTCTGCAAGCCTGTGCATGTGAGCGTAGAGACGACGAACACCCCATATACGCAGGGCCTCACCAAGGGCGAGGTGCTGGAGATTCCCATCGGCCACATGGAAGGCAATTACTTCTGCGACGAGCGCACGCTGGCCGAGCTGAAAGATCAGGATCGCATCGTCTGGCGCTACGTCTCCGCCGCGGGCGAGGTTGCGCCGGAAGCCAATCCCAATGGTTCGCTGGAGAACATTGCCGGCATCTGCAACGCCAGCCGCAACGTGCTCGGCATGATGCCGCATCCGGAGCGCGCCGCCGAGCCGGAACTGGGGATGACCGACGGAGCGAAGGTATTTCATTCGCTGGTCGAAGCGATGGCCGCGAAGTAGAGCTGTCGGCTCTCTTTTCTCCGCCAGGTTCTCTGGCTGCCCCTCTTAAAATTGTCTTCCCGACCGGAGGCGAGCCAGTTTTTGCTCGCTGTCGTGCCCTCGGCACTGCGGGATGACTTTCCGCTGCGGGCAAACCGCAGATCCCTCGGCTTCGCTCGGGATGACAATTCGAAACGTTCGGGATGACAACTCTACAAGTTCGGGGATGACAACTCGAGAAGCTCGGGACGACAACTCGATAAGATCGGGGATGACAACTCGATAAGATCGGGATGACAACTCCAGAAGCTCGGGATGACAATTCCAAAGGTCGTACAAAGAGCGAATGTCCGGCCTTACAGGTTCTTCTTCGTCCACTCGTCGACGCGATTCAGCGCTTCCTGCAAGTGCTCGATCGAGTTGGCGATGCTGAAGCGCAAATACCCTTCTCCGAATGAGCCAAAGGCCGTGCCCGACAGTGCGGCCACTCCGGCCTGGTCGAGTAACGCATCCGCCAGCTTCTTCGATTGCCACCCCGTCTGCTTGATATTCGGGAAGGTGTAGAACGCGCCCTTCGGCAGCCGGCAGGAGAAGCCCTTGATCTTGTTCAGTCCATCGACGAAGACGTCGCGGCGCTTCAGGAATTCCTGGCGCATACGCTCGGGCTCGCTTTGATCGCCTGTCACCGCCTCAATACCGGCGATCTGCGTAAACGTCGCCGTGCACGACGTCGAATTCGTTGCCAGGCGCGCGATGTGTGTCGCCAGGTCCGGCCGCATCACGCCATACCCCAGGCGCCAGCCCGTCATCGAGTAGGTCTTCGAGAAGCCGTCCAGGATGATGGTGCGCTCTTTGAATCCCGGAACGGAGGCGATGCTGTAAGGTTCGCCTTCGAAAAGCAGGCGGCTGTAGATCTCGTCGCTCAGGATCATGATGTCGCGATCCCCAATGGCGGCGGCGATGTCCTGCACATCTTCCTTAGGAATGATGCCGCCCGTAGGGTTCTGCGGCGAATTGATGATGATGAGCTTGGTGCGGTCGGTGATCCGATCTTTCAGCTCGTTGACATCGAGCCGGAAGTCGCGATCCTCGCGAAGGTGGATCGGCACAGCTTTGCCGCCGACGAAGTTGATCATCGACTCGTAGATGGGAAAGCCGGGATTGGGGTAGATGACCTCGTCGCCTTCATCGATCAGCGCCATGATGACGAAGAAGATGATGGGCTTGCCGCCGGGCACCACGACGACCTCATCGGCGTGGACGGGAATGCCCCGCGACTTGGCCACATCCTTCGCGATGGCCTCGCGCAGATCAGGCAGCCCCGCCGAGGGGCCGTAATGGGTGAAACCCTCGCGCAGCGCGTTGACGCCGGCCTCGACGACGTTCGCCGGGGTGTCCATGTCGGGCTCACCGATCTCAAGGTGAATGATATTTCGTCCCTGCCGCTCCAGTGCGCGGGCGCGTACCAGGACTTCGAAGGCAGTTTCGGTTCCCAAGCGCGACATCCGCTTGGCCAGGCGCAGTTGTGTGTCAGTGGTAGTCATAGGCAAACCTATGGATTATACGACGGTTGGCTTGAATTGCCTCAATGCAAGAAAGCATTGCGTACCAGCTTGTATCCGAGATACCCGCTGCCGGACGACAGGACAGCAAGCGCAACGTCGGCCCTCTCCGGCGGGTGGTTAAGTATGAGGCTAAGAAAACCACAAGCGGCCAGGGCAAATCCGAGTCCAAAGATGAGGATTCCAGCTCTTTGCACCTTTGAGGCTCGAGGATTTCCCTTAAGGATAAAGCCGTCGACCCTGGCGGCATTGCGCACCGCATCCGGCCAAATCGTGTTGCGCTGTCGCGCCACAACATCCTCTCCGAGCGGATCGTGCGGATGTTTTTTCATGTGCTGAAAAACCACTATGGATTCGTTGCCGCGATGGCTTCGTCCACATACTCAAGTACGGATTCGATCTTCGCCACCTTCTCCAGCATTGCCGACACCGAACAGTACTTTTCTTCCGACAGGCTCACGGCATGTTCTACGGACGTGTGCGCCACCTTCCCGGCAATGCGGTAAACCACCTTGATCGAGGTGAAGACTTTAGGAAAGTCCTCGGAACGCTCGGCCACGGCGCGGACATCGACGCTGGTGAACGGCTCGCGCTTCTTGCGCAGGATGCTGACCACGTCGCTGGCGGTGCAGGCGCACAGCGCGATCAGCACGAGTTCGACGGGGCTGTTAGCCGATTTTTCGCTACCGGCATCGACTACCAGTGCGTGGCCGCTCGCCGCCTCGGCAAGGAAGCGGTCACGGTCGGTCCAAAGGGCATGGGCTTCGATCAAGGGTCCTCACTTTGACGCTTTTCGTTGTTCGCATTCCGCCAGAGTTTGACCGCTCACTTCCTACCGCTGGAGAAGCTGCTTCTGCGAGTCTGGCGAGGAGCGAAAGGCGAAAAGGGAAAGATGTCTTTATTGCTTATCAGGCGGAGGCGCTGTGCCGCCGTTCGTGCCGTTAGTCCCACCGGTATTTGTTCCGCTGCTGCTTCCATCCGGCTTGTCGTAAATGGAGTATTGATTCTGCGGCCGCCGAAGCCGGATCGTGATCTGCTGATTCGGCTGGTTGATCTGGTAATCATTGCCAAAGGTCTGGAAGCCGTGCGCGATCACCTGCACCCGCAACAGGCCATAAGGAATGCCGTCGAAATTGGTTTTGCCGTCGGCATCCGTCTTCAGCTCAAAACCACTTTTCTCCTGCTTCTCGTGCTTTCCCACGGGATGAAGCACCACAGCCGCGTTGCGGACCGGCTTGCCGTTTTCGTCCTTCAGCACGACAAAGCTGGTCGACGACATGTGGGATTCGTCTTTTTGATCCTTGGCAAACAGGCCGCCCGAGATTACAAGCAGGGCAACAACCGTGAGTAGCGGGCGGGACAATTTCATACGCGACATTGTAGGCAGAATGATGGGGGTACTGCAATCGGCGGGACCACTAGTTCGGAAGGATCAATGATGAGGAAAGATCCGCTTTCCCCCTTGGACCAACATAGTGATTCGCAGGGTGAGGCCGATGGCTACGGCAGCGATCGCCAACCCCATTCCGAGATTCACAACACTTGCTAGCAGCGGGACAATATTCATCGTGACTTCCTGCTTAGTCCGAGGTTGACGAAGGATTACGCTTGAGCACCGGACGATTGTCGTCGCTCGGACTGCTCGGCGTATCTGCCGCCTGCGTCGAGTCGGTCGAGCTGCTGTTAGCCGGCGTCGAATTCGTGCCGGCGCTTGCCGTCGTGGAATCGCTGCCAGCCGTCTTCGTCGCGGAGTCCTTACCGTCGGTCGAGGTCGACGATGGCGCCCGCTTCAGCGTGGGACGCCCGTTATCCGGGCTTTGCGAGCCGCTGTCGTCGGAGTTGCTGGCGCGCTTCAGCAGCACGGGACGCCCGGGTGTCGGCTTCACTCCTCCCAAATGGCGCGAATTCTCCAGCATCTCCAGGCGCGCTTTCACGCTCTCGAACTCGCTCGTATCGACGATGTACTCGGAACGGTCCGGAAGATACTTGCGGATCTCGTCCTGCGCGTCCTTGATGCG
Organism: uncultured Acidobacteriaceae bacterium; assembly: GCA_963780495.1. GTDB lineage: Bacteria > Acidobacteriota > Terriglobia > Terriglobales > Acidobacteriaceae > Bog-257. The sequence continues at coordinate 195,829 of CAWACF010000001.1, read as the reverse complement.
CTCGACGTTCATAGGATGGGTGGCGAAGGCTTTGGCCACCACGTTCGGCTTCTTTTTCTCAACGTTGAGCTTCTCGAAGAACTCCACGAAGGCCTCGGGATCATAGCCGGAGGCGTAATCGTATTGCAGTCCAAGCAGGTCGGCTTCGCGTTCTGCATCGCGCGAGAACTTCAGGAAACCCAGCGGCACAAGCAATCCCGCCGCTTCGGCAACGGCATACGCAACTGGTCCACCAACAAAGATCAGCGGCACGGAAGCGAAGTTCCATATCTGCGCGCGCGTCATATTCTTCGTCGCGTGACGGGCGGCGACGTGCGCGATCTCGTGCGCCATTACGCCGGCGAGTTCAGCTTCATTGTCGGCCGCCAGAATTAGTCCGCTGTCGACGTAGAAAAATCCGCCGGGCAGCGCGAAGGCATTCACTTCATCGTTATCGAGAACCTTGATGGTGAAGGGCACGCGCGCATCGGAGTTGCGTACCAGGTTCTGCCCAATGCGATTGACGTACTCGTTGACGACATGGTCGGTGACTAGCTTGGCGCTCGATTCGACCTCTTGCGAAAGCTGTCTGCCCAATGCCATCTCGCGGTCGAGCGAGTAGAAGTCCAGACCGTTTCCAACATTGCGCTGCCCGATCATGGCGACGTTGTACTTCGGGGCCAGGTTCGGCTGGCTGGCATCGACTCCGTTGGGGACAGCCGGCGCCGCAGGCTTGGCATTCGGGTCGGGCGCAGCTGCCGCATCCGCGGCTCCCGCGGCTTCAATCTGCGCCGATGTAGGAATTGATCCGCTGGGGGCGATTGGCGCGACAGATGGGTCGGGCTTTTCCGGCGTCGAGGTCTGTGTCTGCGTTGTGGCTGTCGGACTGGAAACCGCAGAAGGCGGTGATTGCGTCTGCGCACGGCCTGGAGCGGTTACGCACAGCGCAACCAACAGAACTCCCCATGCGGCTTTCGGCGGGAGCATGAACGACGAAGAATCTCGAATACCAGGGTCGACTGGCACGATGGCACCTGAACTAACCCGATTATCCTGCGAAAGTCGGGGCTATGGGAACTATAAAGTTCACCGTCGGCAGAACAATGTGTGATCGTCGTAAAGAGATAGCCAGCTGCTCGCATAGATGCTGTTGCTGGTGTGGTGGGATATCTCTAGCGTGCGGCCTCGGCAGAATTCGGATTCGCGACATTTAAGATTCTAGATTCGCCACGGCAAACATGTGAATATCGGTTAGGTGTATGACGTAAGTTACTTATTTATAGATGCTTACACAGTAACAATGAATGTGAGTGTATTCCACTCACGTATTGCTTGACTTTCGGCAGGCAACGTCCTATGATTAGCACTCGTTGGGAGTGAGTGCTAACAGAGACTCTGGAGTCCTCTCTCCCTGTATGCCCGCAGTACCAAAGCTTCAAGAAAGATCGCTGAACCGGAATCCGCTGTTGCGGCCCAGGAACGGCGAATAATTAACGGAATCCAACAAGACTTCAAGAGGTTGAAAGGAGTTCAAAGAATGTCAACGAAGCTAACTCCCCTGCACGACCGCATCGTGGTTCGCCGTGTAGAAGAGGCCGAGACCACCCGTGGTGGAATCATCATCCCCGACAGCGCCAAAGACAAGCCGCAGGAAGGCGAGATCATCGCCGTCGGCCGTGGCAAGAGCAACGACAAGGGCGAGACCTTCCCCTTGGCAGTGAAGGAAGGCGATCGCGTTCTGTTCGGCAAGTACGCCGGCACCGAGATCAAGATTGATGGCGAAGATTTCCTGATCATGCGCGAGGAAGAAGTGCTCGGCATCCTGGAAGGCGCCGCGAAGCCGAAGGAACACGCCGCAAAGAAGTAGGCGCGTGAAGCGCGCGTTGTCAGTTGGCGGTTGTCAGTTCTCAGTTGAATTCAGCTGAGCGGCAACCAGAGATCACGAGGCCAAAAAAGCCACGAGCTTTATCCGACAACTGACAACCGACAACGGACAACAGTTCTTATCTGGAACTTGAACTAAGGAGAGATTGAAAAAATGGCAAAGCAGATTCTGCATGGAGAAGAATCACGGCAGTCGATTCTTCGCGGCGTGAATGTTCTGGCCGACGCTGTGAAGGTCACGCTCGGTCCGAAGGGCCGCAACGTTGTCATCGAGAAAAAGTTTGGTTCGCCCCTTATCACCAAGGACGGCGTTACCGTAGCCAAGGAAATTGAGCTGAAGGATCCGCTCGAGAACATGGGCGCGCAGATGGTGCGCGAAGTTGCTTCCAAGACTTCCGACGTTGCCGGCGACGGCACCACCACCGCGACCGTTCTGGCGCAGGCCATCTATCGCGAAGGCGTCAAGACCGTTGCCGCCGGTGCGAACCCGATGGCCCTGAAGCGCGGCATCGAGAAGGCTGTTAACGCCATCAACGGCACCCAGGAAGAAGACGGAAGCCGCAAGAACTCCGCTCTCGACAGGCTGTCGCAGAAGGTTTCCGGCGAGATGATCGCGCAGGTCGGCACCATTTCCGCCAACAATGACGAGACCATCGGCCGCATCATCGCAGAAGCGATGAAGAAGGTCGGCAAGGACGGCGTCATCACCGTGGAAGAGTCCAAGACGATGGAGACCCAGCTGGAAGTCGTCGAAGGCATGCAGTTCGACCGCGGCTACCTGTCCCCCTATTTCGTCACCGATCCGGAGCGCATGGAATCGGTTCTGGAAAATCCCTACATCCTGATCCACGAGAAGAAGATCTCCTCGATGAAGGACCTGCTCCCGCTGCTTGAGCAGATCGCCAAGGGCGGCCGTCCGCTCGTGATCATCGCGGAAGACGTGGAAGGCGAAGCGCTGGCGACCCTGGTGGTCAACAAGCTCCGCGGAACCCTGCAGGTTGCGGCCGTGAAGGCCCCGGGCTTCGGCGATCGCCGCAAGGCCATGCTGCAGGACATCGCCATCCTCACCGGTGGCAAGGCCATCACTGAAGATCTCGGCATCAAGCTGGAGAACGTGCAGATGGCGGATCTCGGCCAGGCCAAGAAGGTCACCATCGACAAGGACAACACGACCATCGTCGAAGGCAAGGGTAAGCACGGCGACATCGAAGGCCGCGTGAAGGAAATTCGCGGTCAGATCGACAAGACCACGAGCGACTACGACCGCGAGAAGTTGCAGGAGCGGTTGGCGAAGCTGGTCGGTGGCGTTGCGGTGATCAAAGTCGGCGCCGCGACCGAGACCGAAATGAAGGAGAAGAAGGCCCGCGTCGAGGACGCGATGCATGCCACCCGCGCTGCGGTTGAGGAAGGCATCGTACCCGGAGGCGGCGTTGCCCTGCTCCGTTGTGCAGAAGCCATCGATGCTCTGAAGCTCGAAGGCGATGAGAAGATCGGCGCCAACATTGTGCGTCGCGCACTCGAAGAGCCCCTGCGCCAGATCGTCGGCAATGCCGGCGAAGAGGGTGCCATCGTTGTCGGCAAGATCCGCGAGTCGAAGGAGAACAACTTCGGCTACAACGCCCTGACCAACAAGTTCGAAGACCTGGTCAAGGCGGGCGTCATCGACCCGACTAAGGTAACCCGCTCGGCCCTGCAGAATGCAGGCTCGATCGCGGCCCTGATGCTCACCACCGAAGCCCTGGTATCGGAGATTCCGGAAGAGAAGAAGGAACCGGCGATGCCTCACGGCGGCGGCGGCATGGGCGGCATGTACTAAAGAAGGCTACTAGCTGCGGGCCTCGAGCTCCGAGCTAATTGGTAAAGACAAGGCCTCGCAGGGTGCGGGGCCTTTCTTCTTTCTGGCCACTGACCACTGGCTAATGGCCACTGTCTTTACAGACTCATCCCACCATCGATCAGCAGCTCGGCACCGACCGTGAACGCCGATTCGTCCGAAGCGAGAAAGACCACCGCATTGGCGATCTCACTCGGCTTACCGAATCGTCCAACGGGGATCTGTTTGACGAAACCGGCCAGCTCTTCCTTCGATCTGCCGGCATGCAGCGGCGTCATGATGGGACCGGCGCTCACGGCATTCACGCGAATGCCCCGTGAAATCAATTCGCCCGACAGAGTTTTCGTCAGCGAAATCATCGCAGCCTTCGTAGCTGCGTACACGCTCGATGTCGGCATCCCGATATGCGGGTTGACCGACCCGTTGATCACGATCGACGCCGGGTTTGCGAACACCGGCAATAACGCCTGCAGCAAAAAGTACGGGCCTTTCACGTTGATGTTGAAGGACCGGTCAAACGTCGCTTCGTCCCATTGGCCGAGCGGTTTCAGGTCGGCAATTCCAGCGTTAAGGAAAAGAACGTCCAGTTGTCCAAACGCCTTGCGGACTTCGTCGGCGAGTTTGCCCTGCTCCGCTGCATTTGCCGCGTCGGCGTCGATGACGAGTGTGTTGGGCAATTCCTTGCGAGCCGCATCCAGAGCCGCGGCGCTGTGACCGGTGACCGCGACCCGGGCACCTTCTTCCACGAATCGCCGGGCCGTTTCCAGACCGATACCGCTGGTGCCGCCGGTGATTAGGGCGCGTTTCCCCTGAAGTCTTGACATAGTTGGAGAATTGTATACTGCGGCCCCCCGTCGTCCGACGCCCTGCTATCATCCTCCGCATGATTTTGGTCCGAGCCCTCCTTGCCTGCGTCCTGCTGGCTTCCTCCCTTCCTGCGCAGCGGGTTCAGCAGAGCTTCCATGTTCAGCCGCTGAAGCCCATCTCGGAGCTTCGCGCGGACGCGCTCAAGGCGCGGCCTCCGGTCGAGCAGGGCGAATTTCTCAAGCCCGACCTGGTGGAACTCATCAAGCTGGATCCCACGCTGAAGCTCGACATTCACTACGCATCATCGAACAACTTCCTGGGGACACCGCTCTACGAAGAGGCGCGCGCGTTTCTCCAGCGGCCCGCGGCTGAGGCGCTGGTCCGCGTTAACAGCAACCTTCATAAACAAGGCTACGGGTTGCTCATCTTCGATGGATATCGTCCGTGGTACGTAACCAAGATTTTCTGGGATGCGACGCCACCGGCCGACCATATCTACGTCGCAGACCCGGCACAGGGCTCGCGCCATAATCGCGGCTGCGCGGTTGACCTGACCGTCTTTGACTTGAAGACCGGCAAGATTCTGCCGATGCCCAGCAGCTACGACGAAATGTCGGAGAGCGCCCACTCCGACTACACCGGCGGCACGGCCGACCAGCGGGCCAATCGCGCGCTTCTGCGGAACGCGATGGAGGCCGAGGGCTTCACCGTGTATCCCACAGAGTGGTGGCATTTCGATTACAAGGACTGGCGCCGCTACCCGATCATGAACGTGCCGTTCGCGAAGATATCGGCGAGCAGTCAGTAGCCACAAACTGCCGAGATGCTCCTGAGCGGACCACTGGCCGCATGCGATGTGCTTCTCTCCGACCGCTCCTGGCGCGGCGGGAACTAGTTTCCTGCTTTTTCGACGAGCTCACCAATCTGTTTCAGCATCGCCACCCGCTTGCTGTCAGGCCCCTTACATTGTGTGATGTACGCCGTGACCAGGAGTGGCTTTCCTTTCGGCGGCCAGAGGACAGCGATGTCATTCATCGTGTTCTCTCCATTGTTCCCGGTCTTGTCGGCGGCGCGCCAGCCTGACGGAAGCGTTGCGCGCAGCTTGTCCAGGCCGGTCTGATTGGCTTCCATCCATGCGATGAGTTGTTGCCGCGAACCCTCTCTCAGCACATTCCCCAGCAGAATCTTGTTCATGTCGTCGAGCATGGCATCCGGCGAAGTGGTGTCACGCGGATCTCCCGGCAGCGCCTGGTTAAGTGAAGTTTCGGTGCGGTCCAGCCGCGTGACCGTATCTCCAATCGATCGGCAGAAGCTCGTCAGTCCGGCAGGGCCGTCAATGGTATCCAGCAGGAGATTTGCCGCCGTATTGTCGCTGCGAATCATGGCCGCCTCACACAATGCCGAAACGGTCATCGTCCCGCCGGCATGCGGCTCGGTGAGCGGCGAGTTAGAAATGAGCGGCTTGGGAGGAATCGCAATCGCGCGCTCCAGCTTTTCCTGATGCTGATCAACGCGCTGCAGCACTGCAGTAACCAGCAGGAACTTAAACGTGCTGCACATCGCAAAGCGCTCATCCGCCCGATAGCCGGTGCGCTTCCCACTCTGCGTGTTGAGTACGGCCACGCCGAGACGGCCGCCATTCCCGCGCTCCAACTCGCCAAAGGCTTGAGATAGAGAATCGTCAGGATGTGCCGCGGCATGGAGCCACGCCGGGGCTCCGATGGCCGTGACGATGAGAAAGCTGCGGCGGCTTAGCATTCTTCGAGTAGAACATGAGACGCGCGCCCTAATATTTGCTATCCAGATTCCCTTTCGTCGTACTGAAACAAAATGGCTGCGAGCTGTGGTGGCCGCTATTCCCGGCTCTCTGAGAAGCACCTTGGGTCTTGCACCTCTAAGGTGTTACGCTGAGCTACCGCTCAGATTCGGAGCCCTCGTCTTCTCGGGCTTGTTTGGGTCTGAATCGTGATTGCGCCTCTGGTTTTCCAAACTGCCCGTTGGGAGGAGTCGCCGTGAGCAAGCCGGTCAAAATCGTCGGCATCGTCGTCGCCGTCATCATCGTTCTACTGCTGATTATTCCCTTCTTCATTAACGCCGACAGCTTCCGGCCGATGCTGCAGTCCAAAGCGCAGGAAGCGCTGGGACGCAATGTCCAGATCGGCAAGCTCGACTTCTCGTTGTTCTCGGGCGCTCTGAGCGCCGATGGCATCACCATTGCCGACGATCCCAAGTTCAGCAACGCGCCTTTCATTACGGCCAAGTCGCTGAAGGTCAGCGTCGACGTGATGCCCCTCATTTTCTCCAAAGAGCTCCACGTGAACTCCATCAAACTGCAGGAGCCGCAGGTCGCGCTGATCAGCAATGCCGCAGGACAATGGAACTACTCAAGCCTGGGTGGCAGCACGGCTCCGGCCTCGCAACAAGCCGCGCAGAAACCTGCTCAGAAAGCACCGGCGTCGAGTGCGCAGCAGCCCGCCGGAGAAGCTTCCAATTATGCGGTTGACGAGATCGATATCTCTGACGGCAAGATCAGCATCTCTGAAGTTCCGGCGAAACAGCCTCCGACGGTTTACAGTGGCGTCGATCTTACGCTGAAGAAGTTTGCTCCGGGAGCGCAGATGCCGTTCACGCTCTCGCTCAAAGCCCCGCGCGGCGGCACGGTCAAGGCCGACGGCACGGCCGGTCCGATCAATCCGAATGACACGTCGCTCACCCCGCTGCAACTTGATCTCAAGAACGACTCCGTCGAGATCGCCGGCCTGGCGCCGACCTCGGGCATGTCGGGTCTGCTCGACATGGACGCCAAGTTCAACTCCGACGGACGCCAGGCGCGGCTGGAAGGCAGCGGGCAGATCAAGAACCTGAAAGCTGTGTCGAACGCAACGGCGGCGAAAGATCCGTTGGGATTCACGTACAACACCAACTACACCTTGGCCAGCCATCAAGGCACGCTGACGGCGAATATTTCGGCTCGCAAGAACACGGCCAAGGTTTCGGGATCGTACGACATGCGCGAGGCCATGGTCATTCACATGAACCTGAACGGCCAGGGGATGTCGATCGATGAACTCGAGTCGTTGCTGCCGGCCTTCGGCGTGGTACTGCCAAGCGGATCAACTCTGCGAGGAGGTACGCTGAGCGCGAACCTCAACCTTGCCGGACCACTCGACGCGTTGAACATCTCGGGCCCGATCAGCCTGAACAACACCAAGCTGGCGGGATTCGATCTGAGTTCGAAGATGTCGGGCATGGGCCAGTTGGCGGGAATCAAGACCGGCTCCGACACAACGATTCAGACCTTCAGCTCGACCGTCAACGTTACGCCAGCCATCACTCGTGCCGACAACATCAACCTGGTGATGCCTGCGCTGGGCAACGTAACGGGAGCAGGCACGATCGCAAATCAGAATCTGAACTTCAAAATGGTGGCCAAGGTCCAGACAACCGGAGGCGGACTATTGGGAGCAGCCGGCGGGGGCAAGGCCGGCAGTCAGAGCGTGCCCTTCGCGATCACTGGCACGACCTCGAATCCGAAGTTCACGCCAGATACGAGTGCGCTGGTGCAGAACGCGATCCAGAACCAGATCAATCAGCGGTTGGGCGGCAAAGTTCCGGGGAATGCCGGCGACATCGGTGGAGCGTTGGGCGGCCTGCTCGGCGGCAAGAAGCACTAGCCACATCGTTCGGCTGCACTGAATTATTCTGTCCCCAGGGTCAGCTTTCTGAAGAGGAATGCCTACCTTGGGGTATCTCAGCTATATCGCACCAAGCTTTCCTCTGACGATTTGGAACCTCGGGCCCCGTTCAAACGTAGCTACCAACGGTTCGGCCACTTTCACAGTTGCGGCTTGCAAACTTGAACCAGGAACGTGTTTTTTAATACGCAGTCTGTGGCAGGCACCATCGCAGTCGGATCTGTTGTTATAGAGTAATCTCTGCAATTTTGGAGGATCGTGTGTCACGCTTGCTCGTCTCTCGCCGGAGCTTTGCATTTCATCTAGTCATCGTCTTCGCAACGCTTACTCTGAACGCCAACGCGCAAAAATCTGCCGGCCCTCAGCCCGCGCCACTTCCGCCGCCTATTGTCGCGCCCGCGGATATTCCGTATCCGGGCACGATCTCGCTCAATGTCGATGCGACGAATGTCAACGATCGCGTCTTCAATGTCCACGAAACCATTCCGGTGAAGGGACGCGAGGTCACACTGCTCTACCCGCAGTGGATGCCGGGAACACATTCGCCATCGAATGCGGTGCTGAATCTAGCCGGGCTGGTGGTGACCGCAAATGGTACGCATATCCCGTGGGTTCGCGACACCGTGGAAATGTCGGCGTTTCATGTTGCCTTGCCGGTGGGGACGACCAGTCTCGATGTGAACTTCCAATTCCTGGCACCGATGAACCCGAAGCGCGGCCGCATTTCCTTGACCTTCGCCGACCTGACCTGGCAGAGCGTGCTTCTGTATCCCGCGGGATATTTCTCACGCGACATTAAGTTTTCGCCCACCCTTCGCTTGCCGGATGGCTGGAAGTTCGCATGCGCCCTGGATGTGCAGTCGCAGAACGGTAGCGAGGTGCAGTTTAAGGAGACCACGCTGAACACGCTGGTCGATTCGCCGCTCTACGCGGGTGCTAACTTCAAGCGCGTCGATCTGTCTTCCGGCCCCGACAACCAGGTGTTCCTGGACATCTTCGCCGACAAGCCTGCTGACATGGAGATCACGGCGGAGGAGTTACAGTTCCACAAGAACCTGGTCGTCGAGGCGCAGAAGCTCTTCAACTCTCATCACTACGACCACTATGACTTTTTGTTTTCGGTGAGCGACGTCGTCAGCGGCAAAGGCCTGGAGCACCACCAGTCCAGCGAAGACGGAGCGCGGGCGAATTACTTCACCGACTGGTCGGCCGGAATCGGAGGCCGCGCGCTGCTGCCGCACGAGTACACGCACTCGTGGAATGGCAAATTCCGCCGCCCTGCCGATCTGTGGACACCCAACTTCAACGTACCGATGCAAAACGATTTGCTATGGGTCTACGAGGGCTTGACTGATTATTACGGCAACGTGTTGACCGCGCGGTCGGGCTTGCGAACGCTCGAGCAGGAACACGACAGCATCGCGCAAATTGCGGCAGGCTTCGAGATCAGCCCGGGCCGGACCTGGCGTTCGTTGGACGACACCACCAACCAGCCCATCATCTCGACGCATGGCGCCAGCAGCGAGGACTGGCCAAGCTGGCAGCGTTCGTACGACTATTACCCCGAGTCCGATCTCATCTGGCTTGACGCCGATACCAAGATTCGCGAGCTGAGTCGTGGCAAGAGGTCGCTGGATGACTTCGCCAAGGCCTTCTATGGCATCAACAACGGCAGCTACATTACCGTGACCTATACGCTGGACGACCTGGTTAAGGCGCTCAATCAGGTGCAGGCGTTCGATTGGGCGGGGTTCTTCCGCACGCGAGTGTATGACGTCGCGCCGCAGGTTCCTACCAATGGCATCACGCAGGGCGGATACAAACTCGTCTACAACGATACGGAACCCGATGCGATGAAACATAGCGATCCTTCACGCGGAACGACCTTTGCGACCTCGCTGGGCTTCTCGGTCAATGGTACTGGCGACATCGACAATGTGTGGTGGGACAGCGTGGCCTTCAAGGCCGGCATTACTCCTGATATGCAAGTGCAAGCGGTGAACGATCAGAAGTACAGTGCCAAGGGCCTGCGCGAAGCAATCCTGGCTGCGGAGAAAACGCAGGACCCGATCAAACTGCTGCTGAAGCGCGACGATAAATTCCTCACCATCTCGCTGAACTATCACGGCGGAATGCGCTATCCGCACTTGGAGAGAGTGGAGTCGGTACCCGATCTGCTGGACCCGATACTCTCGCCGTCGAAATAACGAAGCAGCTTTGAGCTTTTCGCTTCTAGCTTTGCGCCCTAATCATTCGTTGCGTTCGAATGATTAGGGCAGTTCTTCAGAAGCGTCGCTGGATGGCTAGACATTCTGCGAACCCTCACCACGTGTAGTGCACGCTGTAGGCCACGACCTGCTCGGCGTCCGGCGGAATCTTCGCGGTGAACTCTACCGTGTGGCTGTCTTTCCTCGCATAGTCAACCGACTTCGCGGTGATCGTCCAATTGTCGCAGCGGTACATATGCTCCACCACCTGCACCTGAACGGCTTCCTTCTTGTGGTTACGCAGCTTGATCTGGTAGCTCTCGTCGATGTACCGCTGGTTGCCGTCGATGTGGAACTCGGTGCGTGTGCGCTCGGCTATGATGTCGAATGCGTTGCCGGTATAGACGCGCAGAGTCTCATCCTTGGGAGTATGCGGGATGAGGTTCTCGCCGATGAATTGCAGCCTGCCATCGCTATCGCGGCGATAGAAGCGCATGCGTCCCTTAGGCAGCGGGATTCCGAGGTGATCGGCCGACGAGTTGCGGAACTCGCGCATGTTGTAAACCTGCTTGTTGCTGGTCATGCCGATGTTGGGCTGTTGGAATTCGTAGGCCCAGTTGTTGCGCAGGTAATCCGGCAATTCGTAGCCCTCGTAAACATAAATTCGCTTGGAGGGAATGCCCGTGGCGCGCAGGAATTCGACCTGCTTGGTCTCGCCGTTCTCCAGCGTCGAGGACCGCTCCAGCGTGTACAGGTGATACTCGTCGAACGCCTTCTCGGTCGCGGCGGGTCCGACCAGAGGAGCGGCACTGCTCACCTCCACGGCCTGCGCCCTTGAGATGTAATCCGCGGCCGGGGTGATTTTGTTTACCTCGCCTGCCATCAACTGCAAGTGAGCATCCTCAAAGGTGTGGCCGCTGTGGTTTTGCAACGTGACCCAGCCGACCATGTCGAGCACGTCGCCGGTTTCAGGAGCGATCACGTTGTAGCTGGCCTCCCAGGTCAGGCCAGCGGTGATGTAGCTGATCTCGGCATTCACCTGCGCCGCGCGATCGGACTGTAGCAGCCAGTTCAGCGCGGGATTCAGCAGCGCCTTGTTCTGGAGCGCGGGGAAAATTGGTACGCCTGGAAGTCCAAACTGGATCTTGCCGCCGACTTCCACGATGGTCTCGCCGGAATAGCCGCAATTGCCGTAACATCCATTGCCATACGTTGCTCCGCCGGCGCGAATGATCCGCCCAGGAACGATCTGGCTTCCGTTCTGAAATTCGATTTCTTTGCCCTCATAGGCGCGCAGAAGATTTTGCTGCGAGGCGATGTCGCTGCGATAGTCCTGCTCAAGGATGCTGAGATGCACGCGGCCGCTGGGATCGCGTAGGACGACAGAACTCGGCTCGACGAATGACGTGATGCCATCGAAGCTGATCTGGTTAACCCCAGCGTTCAGTTGCAGCGGAACGAATTCGCGGACGACGGCGAAGTTCTGGTTGTAGATGGTGAGCGATGGGGGCGTCGAGGTTGGCTGTGCCCATCCGGCGGCGGACAACAAAAGGCAGACAACGAAGCGATGGTGGCGCATAGCGGTCTCCGATCGTGTGGGAATTTCTTATTCCCACAACGTAGGAACGACCGGGCAGCGCAGACTTGCAGAAATTATGTCGCCGCAGGCTGGCGCCAATCAGCGATGGTTCGGCTCGGCTATAGAGGTCTTCCGACTACGGCGCGAAACGGCAGCGCGCCCCTGCTCAGGATGACACATCGTGGAGCGTGCACCGACAACCGCCAACTGACAACCGACAACTGGTTCTTAATGCTTGATCGCCCACATTACCCAGGCGGCAACAATCACGCCGCCGATGAACATGCAGAAGCAGTAGGCGCCGTAGCGGAGCATGTCGCGGGTGGTATTGCGCTGCGTGATCCCGAAGACGACCGACGCGCACAGCGCGAACAGCAGAGCGGCATTGAAGTGTGAGAGTTCGATGGTCATTGTTTTTTGCCGATGGCGATATGGTGGGCATCGACGATAGCGATCACATTCAGCAGTCCTGCTACCACAATGTACTTGGTGCCGTAGTCGGCCACCGCCCGATGTATGTTCCCAATACCCCAATCCATTGCGCGCGCGGCGATATACAGCAAGCCCGTTCCCACGTCGCCAACAAATCCCAGGATGTCTAGCAGGTCGCCGGTATTGAACTGGTAGATCTTGCCCTGCATTCCCAGGCCGACGAAGAACATGGTGAAGATGGACGCCATCAGCAGCAGACCGCGAATATAGCGGCGCTGGATGATGTGGCCAAGACCGGGCACCAGCCACGCCGCAATCGGCGCAATCATGGTCATGGAGTTTGTCTGCTGCGCGGCTTTACTGTTGCGCGGCAGCGCGGCTGAGCTTTGCGGATTCGCCATTAAATGAGCACCAACTCGTTCTGGATCCTGCCGGTCACTTCACCCTTGCCATTGCGGATCATCATATTGACCTCGCTGCGCACGCCGAACTCGGGCAGGTAGATACCGGGCTCGACCGAGAAGCAGGTGTTGGGCAGGATCTCGCGATCGTCCTTGGTCTCCAGATTATCAAGATTCGCGCCATTACCGTGAATGTCGCTGGTGATGGAGTGGCCGGTGCGATGGATGAAATATTTGCCCCAGCCTTTAGCGTCGATGAACTCGCGCGTGGCCTGGTCGACCTCCCAGCCGCAGATTTTGCGCTTGGCCTCGAAGGCCTGCTTGACGGCCTTGATACCGGCGTCGCGCGCACCGCGCACGATCTCGAAGACCTCGCGCTGCTTGTCACTGGGAGCGCCTACCGAGCCGGTCCAGGTAATGTCGTAGTAGACGGAATCCTGGGGCTGCTTGCACTTAGCCCAAATATCGAGCAGCACAAAGTCGCCCTCCTTGATCTTCGCCGAGGTCGCGGAGGTCGGCTCGTAGTGCGGATCGCCGCTATGCTCGTTCACGCTCACGTTAGGCGGATCGCATGTCTCAAGGTCTTCGCGCCCGAAGGCTTCCATGATCCACTGCTGCATCTCGAACTCATGAGTTCCGCCGTTGCGGGCGCGCTTCCCTGCTTCCTGGAAGAAGGCGGCAGTGATTTTGTCGATCGCCTGCTGAGCTTTGAAGTGTGAGGCGATCTGCGCTTCGGTCAACGTCGCTTCAAACAGAGCGACCAGGTTCGCGGAGCTGACGATCTCCTTGCCAAAGCTCTGCACCAGCTCCAGCATGCCTCCGTCAACCAGCGAGATGTAGGGGATCTGGTTGTTGGGCGAGTATTGCATCACCACGCGGTGGTACGGCTTGAGCATGATCTCGAGGTTCTGCCATAGCTCCTGCCACGCCGAGTACTCCATCTTGCTGCCGGGCAGCGAGTCGAGATGATGACTCTCGATGCGGTGTACGAGCTTGACGGGCTCGCCCTGCGCGGGGACCAGGTAGAACCAGCGGCGCGTAACCATCATGGTCGGCGAAAGGCCGAGCACGCGGTAGGCGATGGGATCGCGGTGATGATGATCGTAGAACAGCCAACATTCTTGCCCACTGTCGCGCAGCGCAGCCTGGATCGATTGAAGATTCATTGCGGAATCAATTGTAAATGAAACGGCGAATTCCACTGAGGCACGGAGGACACGACGGAAAGCATTGCTCTTATCAGGTCACGCGCCGCAGCATACCAGCCAAGCCAACAATCCCCGAACCTAGCAGCATGAAGCTGCTGGGCTCAGGAGTCGTGCTCACGTTGCTGTTGCCGAGGATGGTGAACGACTCGGAAGGAACTGTGCCCAGGTCGCTCTCCGAAGCCAGAGACGGACCGCTGTTCTCATCCCATACCACCGGGTTGCCGTCGACGGTGCTGGCGTTCGACAGATTCAACCAGTAACTGCCTGCGGCCAAAGCGGTCGGAGTCAAGCTGCCGGTTTCGGTGCAGACGTTGACGACCCCGTTCGAGAAGCAGTTGCTCGCCGTGAAGCTTACGGTCTCATCGACGAAGCTCGTGCCTCCGAATTCACTCGAAGTGATCGATACTTCGGCTGATTCGATGGTGTCGCCAGGTTCCAGCCATGCACCGAACTGAATGCCGTTGACGGTCGAGTCGGTACCCAGGGTGAACTGGTCGCTGACGGTAAAGCCAAAGCTGATTGACCAAGCGGTGTTAAAACCATTGATCGGACCGTTGTCGTATAGATCATTCTGGGAAGAGGCCGAGGTAGCAGCCAAACAAACCACGACTAACGAGAGGCCCAGGAGCGAAGCTTTCATGGCAGCCTCTTTCTAGGTGCAGGAGTGCCACGAAGTCTACTCCGCCTGTGCCGATTTGGCGAGATTCGTTTTCCCGAGCGGTTGCCGGTTAGCTGGCCCGGCGTCAAGACACCGCCTGTGCCAACAAGCTCACAGGACTGAAGCTCGAAAAGTGGATGAAGGAAGGGCCGTCCTGAATACGACCGGCAGCGATCACCATGTGATAAGCCGATACTACGCCAGCCATTGTTGCGATCAGGAGTTAACCGTAGTTCATTCATTGACTTGCCCCATTCCTAGTCCTAAGATTTTTTGACCTGGCTCCGGGAGATCTGGTTCCGTCACGGTGTTTTAGACACCAGCCGCTATGAGTGATGCTTCTGAGGCCATGTCCGCGCCGCCGCTGCCGCACTATGGCATTTTGAAGGGACCAAACGGTCTGCGCGCAGGTTGGCGGCTGCTCATCTTCATCGCCATCCTTGCGTCACTCGGCTACGCCATGAGTCGCGGTGTCGATGCTCTGATTCACCGCTTGCATGCCGATCTCTCGACCCCGTTAGGCGCCGTCCTTTCGATTGACTTGCTTCTCGTTCCTCTGCTGATTGCGACCTGGATTATGAGCCGGATCGAAGGCCGCACGTTTGCCCATTATGGGCTGCCCTGGCGACGAGCATTCGGGCGCCGGTTCTGGCAGGGAGCCGTCTTCGGCTTCGTGTCATTTACGGTTCTGCTGCTGGCGATGCGCCTGGCTGGCGTTTTCTCCTTTGGCCCAATAGCGTTGCACGGGTTCGATGTGTGGAAGTATGCCGCCGCTTGGGCTGTTCTAGCCTTCCTGGGCGCGTTGCTTGAGGACTTTCTCTATCGCGGATACCTGCTGTTCACGCTGGCGACGGGGTTCGGGTTCTGGCCAGCGGCAATCGTCACATCGTTGCTCATGGGCGGATTGCACTATTTCAATCCCAACGGTCATGGACTGGGACCGGTATCTGCGACCATGTATTGTCTGGTGACCGTTCTGGTTTTGCGCAGGACCGGCGATCTCTGGATGCCCCTGGGAATTCACTCGGCATGGGCCTGGGCCGAGATTTACTTCTACGGCGTGCCCGACAGCGGTTACCCGGCCAACGGCCACTTGTTGGAGGCTCGTTTTCACGGCTCGTCATTGCTCACGGGTGGCGGTTTCGGTCCGGAGGCCAGCATCTTCACTCTGGTCTTGCTGGCAAGTTGGGGCGTGATTTTCGCCGTTTGGCTGCGCGGAGTGCGGTACCCAACCCGTAACAAAGCGAACACCTAAGAGCAGCCTTTGGCATTGTCGCAAGTCAAGGTAAGAAAGGCGTCGCTCCCACCTCTTCGCTATTGCCGGGCCGCACCACGGCGTGTCCAAATGGCAGAGATGAACCGGACCGAGAAATTCGGCGTGGCGATTCTCTGCTTGATGGGGGCGGCATTTGCCTTTTTCGGCCTGATGGCGATGTTCGCGGCCTTTCGTGGTATGGCCAGTCCGTCGAGTCAGTCGGGGCTGTGGGTTCTGCTGCTCTTCGGAGCCGTTTTCAGCGCGATCGGTTTCGGCCTTATCTATCTCGCCCTGACCGGCAACAAGCGCATGGCTCGGCACAAGCAGGTCCAGTCGGCTCATCCCGGCGAGCCGTGGAAGTGGCGCGCTGACTGGGCCGAGGGCCGTGCCAACTCCGCCATACGCAGCAGCTTGGCCGGCGTCTGGATCGCGGCCATTCTCTGGAACCTTTGTATCTTTCCTTATGTCTGGCTGGCATTTCCGACTGCGTGGCAGCGCAACCCTGCGGGGTCACTTATCCTTCTTCCGTTCGTCGCCGCTGGTCTGTTCCTGCTGTTTCGGGCGGTCCGCGCCACGATGGCGGTCCTCGAATTCGGGACAACCTACTTCGCTATGGACAGCGTCCCCGGCGTAATCGGAGGCAAGCTGAAAGGGTCTATTCAGGCGCGGTTTCTGCATTCGCCCGAACACGGATTCCACCTGCGGCTCTCCTGCGTTCGCCAGGTACGAACTGGCAGCGGCAACTCCCGCAACACTGAGGAAACGATTCTCTGGTGCGATGACGCTGACCAGGGACAGTTCTATGCTGGCCCGATGGGCACGACCATCCCAGTAGATTTTCACATCCCGCGCGATGTTCAGCCCACCGATAACACAAACCTGTCAGACCAAATCATCTGGCGGTTAGAGGCCATGGCCGATGTGCCGGGCCTCAACTATCACGATGTGTTCGAGGTTCCCGTGTTTCGGACGGCAGCTTCTAACTGCGAAGCTGAATCGGCGGCACCCGAACCGGGCGAATTTGCGAATGTTGCGGCACAGGTGAGGCGTCCTGATCGGCCGACGGTGGTGGTTCGAGAGACGGGCAAGGGGACCGAGTTCTATTTTCCGCCAGCACGGAATCGTAGCCTGACGGTATGGACGAGCGTTTTCGCCCTCATCCTATGCGGATTTACCTACGTCGTGGCGCACCTCGGCGCGCCATTGATTTTTCCCATTTTCTTCGGCTTGTTTGCGCTCGCCTTTGTTTGCTTCGCCGCCCAATACTCGATGGGAACCACGCGCTTGGTCATTGGCGACAAGGTGCGGTTGCAGGTAGGTTTACTCGGCGGGGGTAAGACGCGGGAGATTGCGCTCACTGATGTGGATGGGTTCGACGAGAAGATCCGATCGCAGACCCTCAATGGGACGACAGTCCCGTACTACGACATCGTGCTCCGCCTGTGCGACGGGCAAACCCTGACCGTTGGGAAACTGCTATCGAGCAAGCGCGAGACCGAGTGGCTGGTCAGCGAGATGCGGCGCATGACCGTCGAGAATGCTGGAACCGCCAGCACTCGGCTGTCGGCCCATCAGTATGACAATAGTTACGGCACAAAGTAGCTGGAGACGTCAATCATCCTCAAGCCTGTTGTCTAAGTTTGGCTGTTATTGATGGAATTATCATGTTGAGAACGGTTCGTATCGCAACTTACACCGAAAACTCTAACCTGGTACAGCTTAACTGGGCCAGAACATTGCCCCGTACTACCCCTCCCTTTGGCGTACGACGGGAGGCTTCCCCAATACCTTATCCCTGGTCGCTTCCGGCAAGGTCTCGCATGCGGTTCGCAGCACCAATCGCGGCGTGCGCTCGCGAATCGTCAGCAGGTAGGCGACGGTCTGCTTGGGATTGAACTTTGCTGCCTCGCGCAGCATCCAGCCCACGCCCTTCTGCACCATGTCGTCGTGGGTGGGCAAGAGAATCTCCGTCACGCGCTGGATGTGGTCGAAGTGTTTGTGCTGGCGGGTGCTGTGGATCAGGCTGACAGCGGCGGCGCGCTGATGCCAGCGGTTCTTCGACCTGGCCCAGCGCAGCGGACGCGAGAGCAGCGAGTCATCCTCGGCGATCATCGGCCCGATCAGGTAGTGGACCAGCGCGTCGTGATCGGCCCATGTGCTCACCCGGTCGAGCCAACTCTCGAAGACTTTAAACTCCGGCTTGCCGAAATCGCCGACGATTCCCTGCAGCATGGTCACGGCGAAGACTTTCTCTTCCAGCACCTGTCCTCGGAAGAGCTGGTCGGCGACCTGCAAAAGAAATTGCATGCCGTTCTCGGCAGCAATCGTTCGGCGGAAACGCACTGCAACTTTACGCAACTCCGCGGTGTACCAGCCGCGCGATTTGACTTCATGTTTGAAGAAGCGCTGGACCTCTTCGGTGTGCGGCGCTGATGCGCCGTCGAGCAACACGCGACGAATGTGGTCCGCGATGTAGGAGGGTGTCTTGGGCATAGCACTGATCAGCAGCACCAGTCAGGGAGTAGCGATTGTCCCAGCAAATCCGTTGGGTGTCATCCAGAGCGGAGGCGCGTTGTCTGCGCCGGAGTCGAAGGACCGCTCACGTCGAAACGATCCTTCCGGGAGTAGAGGTCCTTCGACTACGTTCGGCCGCTCGCGGCCTCTCTTCGCTCAGGATGACACCTCTACAAAGGATGCAACCGCTAGGCACTCGCCACTTGCTTCTGCACCACTTTGTCATACACCCACAGCAGCGCGGTTGTCAGTAATCCAATGCCGATGATGATCCACCACATGATCTGCGGCTGGTGTTTAACTTCGCCGAAGTGATGCAGCAGAAATCCCCCGATAGGGCCGGCGATGAGCGACCCTACGCCCAGCGGCAGAAAGGCGAAGCCCATGTAGGTTCCCTGCTGCCCCGGCGGCGCCAGGCGCGAGATGTATTCGTAATAGCGCGGCGATTGCGTGATCTCACCGAGGGCGATGACGACCAAAGTAAGCACCACACCCACCACCGTCGGATTCAGGATCATCACGATCGGCCCAATCGAGGTGAGAAGCGTGCCGAGAATCACCGCGCTAAGCGCAGGAACCTTCTGCGTCAGCAGATTGATCGCCACGGTCAGGCAAATCACCAGCAGCGGCCCGGTCACAAGGAGGCGTTCCGTGTCCGTCGCCGCGTTGATGTAGTCGTGGACGTACAAGGGCAATGTAATGAAGATCTGCCAGTAGACGATCCAGTAGCCGGTGAAGATCGCCAGGAAGAGCATAAAGCGCGGATTGCTGAGCACGGTCAGGAAGTTCTTGCCCGCCTGGGCGAGGCTGGCCGTCTCGACGTCGTCATGTTTCCTGGGCTCGCGGAAGAACAGCAGCACTCCGATAAACATCAGGAAAACGCTGAGGGCCGCGACCCGAAAAACGCTTTCCACGCGCATGTGCTGGTGTACGTAGGACGCGACCAGCGGACCCGCGGCGCCGCCTATATTCACCAGCGTGTAGTAAATCGAGTAGCCGATAGAGCGAACGTTTTCCTTCGACGCGCGTGCTGTCGTTCCGACCACGCTTGGCTTCACCAGCGCAATGCCCAGAGCCGGCAGGGCCAGAACAAACGTCGCCAGGGCCGCCAGCGGCACGGCATTGCGGATGGGCGCGAGCCACGGAGCACCTAACGATCCCAGCAGGAAGTAGGAGCAGCTCAGAATCAGGTAGGCCACCGAGAGGGCACGGCGGAAGCCCATGCGATCGGCCAGCGTGCCACCGAAGACCGCAAGAAACCAGACCAGCCCGCCGAAAAAGCCAGTGAGCGTGGAGGCTTGCTGAATAGGAAATTGCAGTGTCTCGTGCAAGTAGCGTGCCAGCGAGGCGAAGGCCGCGTAATAGGAGAGGCGCTCGAAGAGCTCGCTGATGTTAGCGACCCAGAAGGGACGCTCGAAGCCGGTGCGGATGTCGTGCCAACGCTGGGCGAGAGTCATTGTCGGTTATCGGTTCTCAGTGGTCGGTTGTCAGTTAGTAGCCGTTAGCACTCGGCCGTCAGTTCCCGAGCGTCCGCTTCCAGCCAAGCCCTGCTTTGGAGGGGCGCAGCGCGTTGCGCCGCCAACAATTCCCCTTCAATTTGTCATCCCGAGGAGGGCTTCGGCCCGGCGAGGGATCTGCCTCCTTCCTCTGAAGGATGCCGCCTTCATCACAACGTCACGGAGTTTCAGCGGACAGCCGCTCCTGCACTTGCGTGGCCGTCATGCCCGCAATACGAATCACTTTGTTTCGGCCGCTTTGTCCGGCGGCTATGGTAACTGACGAGCGCGGTACATTCAAAAGGTCGGCGAAGAAGGCAATGCACGCCTCGTTGGCACGGCCTTCGAGTGGCGGCGCGGTGAGGGCGAGTTTCAATGCGTCGCCGACTTGGCCGACGATGGCATTCTTCCTGGCGCGGGGATGTACCTTCACCTGGAAGGCCGCACCCTGCGGAGTGTCGCGGATTATCACGCTTTGGGCCGCTCGCCGAAGATGGCCGTGCCCACGCGCACGCAGGTTGAGCCCTCTGCGATCGCCACTTCGAAGTCGTGTGACATGCCCATGGAAAGCTGCTCGAAGCTCACCGCTGGGAGGTTCTGTGCGGCGAGTTTGTCGCGGAGTTCGCGCAGGCGCCGGAAGTACGGGCGCGCGCCTTCGGGATCGTCGCTGAAGGGTGGAACCGTCATCAAACCCTGTACCCGCAGGTGCGACCAGCCGGGAGCCGCTCGCAGGATTTCCTCCAGCCCGGGTGACTCGGGGGCAATGCCGCTCTTCGCGTCTTCTCCGCCGATGTTGATCTCAATCAGCACGGCCAGAGTTTTGTCGAGCCTGGCAGCAGCGGCGTTCAGGCGATCTCCAAGCTTGGCGGAGTCGAGCGAGTCGACGGCGTGAAAAACTTCCACCGCCTTACCTGCTTTGTTGGACTGCAGGTGACCGATCATGTGGAAGTCGGCAGCGCGAAAACTGCCGAGAGCGCCAACCTTTTCGGCGAATTCCTGCACGCGGTTTTCGCCGAAAAGGCGGTGCCCGGCGTTGTAGGCCTCGATGATGCGCTCGGGCGGATGGGTTTTGGTAACCGCCATCAGGGCGATCTGCGCCGGATCGCGTCCGGCGCGTCGAGCCGCGTGGGTGATGCGCTCGTGAATGGCAGACAGGTTGGCGGCGATGCTCATCGATGGGCCGCAGCCATTTTAGCCGCTGGACGACCACTGGGCGCTCCTATCTCCCATTCTGCGTCGTGTAAGTGTTCTATAGCTTGAACTACAATGCGGCCACGTGGTTCCGCGGAGTGCTACGGCTAATTCGCTTGGTGAGGTCGATTCATGGCATTCGAAATACATGGCGTGGCTCCCCTGTTGCAGGTTTATGACATGCCTACGTCCGTGCGCTTCTATCGCGATCAGTTGGGGTTTGAGGTGGTGAGCACGTCGCCCGAGATGGGCGAAGACTACTTCCATTGGGTGATGCTGCGGTTGGGTGAGGCAGAGATAATGTTGAACACTGCTTACGAGTCCAACGACGAACGGCCGGCGCAGGCGTATCCACCCCGCATTGCAGCTCATCGCGATACCGGATTGTTTTTCGCGTGTCCCGATGTCGATGGCGCTTACGAACAGCTGCGTGGAAGAGATGTCGATGTGAACGCCCCGATTGTGACCGGGTATGGGATGAAGCAGATGTATCTGCTCGATCCGGATGGGTATCAGTTGTGCTTTCAGTGGGCGGCGAAGGCTGCCGTCGACTGAAGCAGGCTTTCCTTCTCAATGGCAGGCGATGGCGGTCCTGCGGTTCCGCTCTACCCGCCGTCCACGGTTCCGTCGCCAATCGGCGGTCACGGAAAGATGGTGCTATGAGAGTCCTTCGACTCCGGCGCCCGCAAAGTCTGCGGCGCCTGCACTCTGGATGACACCTTATTGTTGTTCAGGTGACACCCACTTTCGATTGGTGACCTCTGTGGACGGTGCCCCCCGAGTTCCCCTGAAGCGCTGCAATCCGCTATTGTTGATCAATTCAGGAGCAACCATCGTGTCGTACAAACGCAAACTCTTCGGCGATCTGTCGCTCGCCATTCTTCTGCTCGGCTCGCTACCCGCGCTGGCTATTGAGCGCGGCATCATGATTCGGCAGGGCGAGATTTACGTGAACCCGAGCACCGACTCGGCCAAGCTCTCCGACATCGGGCGCGGCCGCGAGGTCGCCATATTGGAGCGCACGCCCGGTTGGGTCAACGTCGTCGGCACCGTTGCCGTCAGTCCTGATCCGGACAACGAGAGCGACCGCAACGTGACCGGTTGGATCATCGACAAGGGCGTCATCACAACAGCCACGCCGGACGGCGACAAGATCATCTATGGCGAGGCGTTCGACTCGGAGCAGGAGGCCAGCCATCGCGGTGGCCGTGCAGGCGCTGATCTCGACGCCATGCGGCTCTATTCCCGGCTGGTCGAATACTTCCCGCAATCGCCGCTGGCGGCTGAGGCCGCGTATCGCGCCGCCGACATTCGCTGGCAGATCGAGGCCGCCGATGCGGCGTCTCGCCCCTCGGCGAAGATGCAGGACCCGCAGCTTCACCACCAGATCGACGAAGAATACATGCGCAAGGTCGTCAAGAAATATCCAGGAACAAAGTGGGCCGACCTGGCGGCGTATCACCTGCTCGACAACAAGTTGTGCGGCGATTGGGAAGCCGAGGCGAAGTGTCCGGAGAACGAAGGCGCGATGTACCTGAAGTATGCCGAAGAGCATCCTCAATCGCCCAAGGCGCCCGAGGCATTGTATAAGGCGGCGTGGCGCTACTCGGCGCTGATCTCGATTTATAAGGCGAATAACGACCAGAAGAAGTCCGACGAGGCGACACAGCGCTCGCTGACCGTCGCCAAGAAGCTAGTTGCGCAATACCCTAACGATGTTGACTGGTCCAGCCGTGGCGAGCGTCTGATATACATGGTGACGAATAAAATTCCCACATTTGGGAGCACGGTGGAGTAGCTTGCCCATTCTCGAAGCGATTGTCCTGGGCATCATCCAGGGTCTCACTGAATTTCTGCCTGTATCCAGCACAGCACATCTTGCACTAACCCCATGGATCGTAACCAAGCTGGGTCTGGCGAACTGGAGCGATCCCGGGCTAACCTTCGACGTCGCGCTGCACGCCGGAACCTTGTTCGCTATCCTTCTCTATTTCTGGCGTACCTGGATCCAGATCATCCGCGCGGCGCTGGGGGGCAAGGTGGTGCGCTTCTCCGAAGTCAGCGACGATCAGCGTGATCTGACGCCGGAAGAACAGCGTCGCGAGCGGCAACTGCTCTGGTTCATGATCGCCGCGACCGTTCCGGCGGCCATTGCGGGCGCGCTGCTGGAAAAACGCATCGAGACTACCTTCCGCGCGCCGGCGCTGGTGGCGGCCATGTTGATCATCGTGGCCGTAATCATGTGGATCGCCGAGCGCGGCAGCAAGTTCAGCAAGCCGCTTTCGGATATTGACCTGCCGGATGCGCTGACCGTCGGCGTGCTGCAAGCATTCGCGGTCATTCCCGGCGTCTCGCGCTCGGGCATCACGATTACCGGCGGACTGTTCCGCAACTTCACGCGCGAAGCTGCGGCGCGGTTCAGCTTCCTGCTGTCGACGCCGATCATCGCAGGAGCGGCGCTTCTGAAGCTGCATCACGTAATGAAGACGGGCTTGCCTCCGGGTATGGCGACCGGGTTTGCCGTAGGCATCATCGTGTCGGCGATTGTGGGATACGCGACGATCGCATGGTTCATCCGGTATCTGAAAACACGGACGCTGACCGTGTTTATTGTGTATCGCATTTTGTTTGGGATTGCGGTGTTGTTGTTGGGGTACATGGGGCATTACACGGGGTAAGAACGCGCCGTTGGCGATGTGAAAGCCCGGGTGAATCCGGGCTTTTCGTTTTGTCGCCCGAACATCGTCGAGCTTCCTAGAAATTGCGCCTCCTACAAATTGTCATGCCGTGCGGAGTGGCGTGAGCCGCTAGGTCGACGGACCTGCGGTTTGCCGGCGCTGGAAGAGAGCTGCCATTATCCACGACCGCAGGTCCCTCCGCTCCGGCGGGCAACTGCAGCCCACGTCCGGTCGGGATGACAATCCCTTTAAAAGAAAGTCGCGTTCTTAGACGCCCCGGCATAGTCAAAGCTGGACGCACTTCTTTCACCTA
This sequence comes from uncultured Acidobacteriaceae bacterium, assembly GCA_963780495.1. Classification (GTDB taxonomy): domain Bacteria; phylum Acidobacteriota; class Terriglobia; order Terriglobales; family Acidobacteriaceae; genus Bog-257. The sequence continues at coordinate 171,698 of CAWACF010000001.1, read as the reverse complement.
CTCACCCAACTCTCTTCCAGCAGCCCTCATCCAACCTGAGTTGTCCATTACCGTTCGATCCGGGTTTCCTATGCCAACTTTGCCTAATAAGAATTCGCAGGAGCTCCATGTACTCTCCCAGCTGACCCTCAACCCGGCGACGGCTGAGCCGGCTGTCAACTATGTTGCCGGACTCACCAGCGATCAGCGTGACGCCCTCGTCTCGCTGGCCGATTCGAACCACGTGGTCATCCGAGCCTTCCAGGTGGTGGCGCAGATGGCGGGCGGCAATACCGAGCTGGCAGGATGGGCGAACACCGTTCTGGCAAAGGAGCAGGCTCGTGTTCAGAATGCACTGACCTACCTGCACCACATCTGCGACGCCCTGGAGCAAGGCGGCTGCCCGACGACGGTCATGAAGTCGCTCGATCACTGGCCCGACTTGGGCAACGATCTCGATCTCTACACCACGGCCGACGAGCGGCAGGTGGTGCAGATTATGACCTCTCGCATGGGCGCGCATACCGAGCCGCGCAGTTGGGGCGATCGTCTCGCTAACAAGTGGAACTTTGCCGTGCCCGGCTTGCCGGAGTCGGTGGAAGTTCACGCTCAGCGTTTGGGTCAGACGGGCGAGCACATCGCAATGGCGCGCCGCTTCGTCACCCGCCGAGTGCCGAAAACCGTCGCAGGGATGACATTCCTGGTTCCCGCTCCCGAAGAACGGGTGATCGTCGCAACACTACAACGGATGTACCGGCACTTCTACTTTCGCGTCTGCGATATTGTGAATACCTCGGCGTTGCTGGAAGAAGGCTTGCTGGATTTTGTCGAGTTGAAAAAAGCTGCCGACATGGGGGCGATTTGGCCCGGCGTGGCGACCTACCTCAAGATCGTCTGCGATTACGTTCGAGAATACCGCGGAAACGCGCCCGAGTTGCCGCATGAGGTACTCGCAGCCGCACGCTTTGGCGGAGAAGTGATTCATCCCCGCGGCAAGTTCCTGCGCGTGCCCATCATGCCCCACGGTGCTGATCTCTACACACGTCAAGTCACCTACACGGCTTTACGCGGCGACGTTCCGGCAACTCTCCGGCTCTCGCTGCTTCCTTACTTGGCCTCCGCAGCCGCTGTTGCTTTTCGCATTACCGGGAGCGACAAAGGAATTTGGTGAAACCGCCCCCCGCGGCACGGCATCTACAGCAAAAGTTTGTCGCTAGCGTCAAGTAATTGCATTTGTGTGTTGGCACGCAGGTGCCAACATGGGTAGGCAACTGGATTGCCAACATTTCGTCATATGCCGCTTGCTGCCGTGTGACATTGCAAAGATAATAGCGGCCAGTGGGAAGGGTGGCTTATTCTTCTTCTCAACTGTGTTCCAACACTGTTTCCTGGCAGGATCGTCTGCGCCGTGAGAGCCTTCACCGTTTTCGGTCGTTACTGCAAGCCCTGCACTCTTCGTCTGCCTGCGCCGCACCATTCGAGTGCCTTCAGCAAGTCACTGACAACACAAAAGAAATCAAATTCACTCGAGGAAGAGGAACTTCACTATGCCGGTCACTCGCATCGACTTCCCTATTGATGAACTGACGCGTCCTCAAAGCGAGGAAGAGATTCAACGCAAGCTGGCGCACGAGCGCGCGCGACTGGCCAGCATGATGGGACTGGACAGCGGTCCAGTGCGCCACTTCCAGCGCCCGGTGGAGCGGCCCTTCACCGCCGAGGAGCGCAGTAAGGTAACCATCCTGTTCGGTGGCCTCACCTGGAAGCACGAACGCGTGATCCAGGCGGTGTTCGAAGGCTGCGGCTATCGCTGCGAGATCATGCCGGTGCCCAACGTTTCAGCCTTTCAGCTTGGCAAAGAGTATGGCAACAACGGTCAGTGTAATCCGACTTACTTCACCGTCGGCAACCTGGTACAGCACCTGCAGACTCTTGAGCAGCAACGCGGACTGACCAAGCAGGAGATCATCAACAACTACATCTTCTTCACTGCCGGATCCTGCGGCCCCTGCCGCTTCGGCATGTACGAAGCCGAGTATCGCCTGGCACTGCAGAATGCAGGCTTCGACGGCTTCCGAGTGTTGCTCTTCCAGCAAAACGACGGCGTGAAAGCCGCCTCGGGTGAAGCCGGACTGAAGTTCACCGTCGACTTCGGCATGGGCATGTTCAATGCGCTGAATCTCGGCGACATCATGAACGAAATGATTTATCGCATCCGCCCGTATGAAGTGGAAAAAGGCAAGACGGACGCGGTCTTCCACTCTTCGATGGACACGCTTTGCGACATGCTGAAGAATCGCAAGCCGTTTGAAGACCACGATGATTTGCCGGAGTGGATGGCGAAGAAGGTCCGCGCCAACAAAGGCAAGAAGTGGGAGGTCTGGGTCAACTCCCTGCTCAAGGTGCGCGAGCAGTTGTACGGTGACCCTTACAAGGAAGCGCTGGCTGCCGTGCGCAATGACATGGCAACCATCGAAGTCGACCGTCTAAAGGTCAAACCGGTGGTGAAGATCATCGGCGAGTTCTGGGCGCAGATCACCGAAGGTGACGGCAACTTCCACATGTTCGAGTTCCTGGAACGCGAAGGCGCGCAGGTATTGGTAGAGCCGATCGGCACCTGGGTGATGTACATGATGTATCAGGTGAAGGCGCGTGCCGCTGCTCGCCGCTCGCTCGATGCCCCTTACAAAAATCCTAAGTGGTACGAGTTGCAGAAGTTAGCGAAGAACGAGCTGAAGTTCCGCCAGAAGCAGTGGATGATCGGCGCCGGCGAGCGCATCTATGCTCGGCAGTACCGGCGCGCTGTGCACGGCCTGGGAGACATCGCGCACGAGCTGGTCGATCAGAAGATGATGGCCGATATGGCGAACCCGTTCTACAACCAGTTTGCCCGCGGTGGTGAAGGCCACCTCGAAGTCGGCAAGAACGTTTACTACACCAAGAATCAGCTTTGCCACATGGTGCTGGCGCTGAAGCCCTTCGGCTGCATGCCTTCGTCGCAGTCGGACGGCGTACAGTCAGCCGTCGCCAATCACTTCAAGGAGATGATCTTCCTGCCCATCGAAACCTCGGGTGAAGGTGAGATCAACGCGCACAGCCGTGTGCAGATGGCGCTGGGCGAAGCCAAGGTCAAGGCGCGTATGGAATTCGAACAGGCGCTAAAGGCCAGCGGCAAGCGACTGGACGACATCAAGGAGTACGTGGCCGAGCATCCCGAGCTGCGTAACGTTTTCTATCCCGTGCCCCACCGTCACGGGTACGCAGGCGTGGCTGCGAACTTCATCTTCCACGTCAGCGACCTGATGAACGGCAAAACACGGCTGAAGAGCGTGCCGGTAAAGGCGGCGCGCAGACTGGCCGCGGCCGCGGCATAACGGAAAAAGAAGAGGAACGTTTCGCAGAGGCGGCATAAGCCCATGCCGCCTTCGCGGACCTTAGACGAGGCTATGGATCTAGGCCTTCGGCTTGACTCAGGGTTCAGCCGCCTGCCGCTATAGCCGCAGAAAGGACGACTTCGCTGCATGCCTGAAATGCAGACACCCGAGGGGACCGTCGCAGCCCCTACGTATCGTCTGGATGTTGAGCTGCATGAACTGTTAATGAAGCCGCCGGAGCAGCCGCGACTGCTTCCGCCGCCGAAGGATGGCAAGCTGCAGACGCTGCCAGAGCCGGTTTTCCCCCAGCGCCCCGAACTGATGGCCGCGCCGGACGAGGATTACTTCCCCGCCAACGGCCGACGCACTTGGTCCGCCAAGCACATTTATCGCGCCATGCGGGGTTGGGCATTTCCCTGGATCCGTTCGCGTGTGCTCCCGGGCGATTTCCATCCGATCATCGCCTATCTGTTCAACGAGTGGAAGTGCAACCTCGATTGCCATTACTGCTGGGCTTTCGACAACAGCGTCCGGGGGATGACCGAAGATACCGCCAAACGCTCAATCGACTGGCTGCGGGATTCCGGCGCAGGAGTTCTTGCGTTGATGGGGGGCGAGCCGCTGCTGCGTCCTGATCTGGCGCACAAGATTATTTATTACGCGGTCAAGAAAGGCTTCTGGGTTTACCTGCCGACCAACGGCCGATTAATGTGGCCGAAGGTCATCGACAAGATCGCCGACGCCGGTGTGGGCGTGGTGAACCTCGCGGTAGATAGCTGGGACGAGGTTCCTGGAAGAGGTCTGCCGAAGGCCATGGTGCCGATTCGGAGCCACTTCGACTACTTAGTGAAGAAGCAGTACAAATACGGATATTCGGTGTTTCTCAACATCAATATCTGCGCCAACAACATGGATGACGTGCGGCAGTTGACGGAACTGGCACACGACAACGGCATCGCCACCGACTACCACATTTGCGAGTCACCGATGACCGAACAGCCGCACTTCAAGCACCTGTATACGAATCCGACGTTCATCCGCGAAGAGCACCATGCCGCGGCTGCGGAGCTGATCGACTGGCTGATTGAGAAGCAGAAGTCCGGATATCACATGGTGAATTCGGTGCAGCGCCTGGCGCAGATGAAGAACTTTATTCACGGCGATCTGCACGACTGGGGCTGCCGCGCGGGACACAACTCGCTGATCGTCCGCGTGGACGGAACGCTGGCTCCGTGCTTCCCCATGTATTCCGCCGGCTATGACTGGGGAACCATCGAGAACCACAAGTTCGAAACCGCGCAGCTTAAGGAAATGAAACAAGAGTGCCAGAAGAGCTGCTTCTCGACGCTCAACCATATTCTGGCGTTTTGTTACAACGATCGCCGTGTGATCAACTGGATGCTGAAGCAGGCGAAGCACGGTTTCCGGAGAGTTGAAGGCAACTTCGGAGATTAACTTGGCCGCGCAGCGGTGTAATTTGATTTAGCCGCGGGTGTAAGCCCGCGGTTGAGGTAGATAATTAAAACAAAGCCCCTTCAGAGGCGACACAGGGCAGAGCGGGACTTCAGTCTCGCCGGCCCATAGAGCGGGCACTACGACCCGCAACATCACGGAGGCTAAGTGAGTCACTCTCACCAACCCGGATCCTGTGAGCACGGCCCAGAGAAGGTCGATGTCCGTCTTGAATCCTTAACGAATTCTGCGCCTAAAGAAGATTCCCTTCCCGCGCGCATCCTCGCCAAGTCCCGCGAGGTCGCCGCGCAATCCGGCCACAAAGCCGTTTATACCGTTGGCATGGACGTCGGTTCCACCACGGTGAAAGCCGTGGTGGTCGATGCCGAAACCGACAAGACAATCTGGCAGGACTATCAGCGCCACGAGACCAAGCAGCCCGAGAAACTGCTCGAGTTCCTCAAGCGCATGCAGGACGAGGTTGGTATTGCCCCGCACAACTGCCGCATCTTCATCACCGGCTCCGGCGGCGGCGCGCTCGCCAATCTTGTCGGCGCAAAATTTGTGCAGGAAGTCACCGCAGTCTCCCTGGCGGTTGAGAAGATGCACCCCGAGGTGAACTCGGTCATCGAACTTGGCGGCCAGGACGCCAAGATCATCGTCTTCAAAGAAGACGAGAACACCGGCCGCAAAAAGAAGATTCCCTCGATGAACGACAAGTGCGCGGGCGGCACGGGCGCGGTCATCGACAAGATCAATGCCAAGCTGAAGATTCCTGCCGACGAGCTTTGCGACCAGGGATACACCGGCATCAAGCTGCATCCTGTCGCCGGGAAGTGCGGCGTGTTTGCCGAGACCGATATCAACGGTCTGCAGAAGCAGGGTATCCCCCCGGATCAGCTTATGGCTTCCCTGTTCGACGCCATCGTGCTGCAGAATCTGACGGTCCTTACGCGCGGCCACACCCTGCGTCCGCACGTGCTGCTGCTCGGCGGTCCGAACAGCTTCATACGCGGCATGAAAGAAGCCTGGCAGCAGAACATTCCACGCACTTGGGAAGAGCGCAAGGTCCAGATCCCCGAGGGCCTGAAGCCGGAAGACTGCATCAAGGTTCCCGAGAACGCGCAGTATTTCGCCGCGCTGGGCGCGGTCGAGTTCGGCAAGGATGAAGAGCCCGAAGTCGGCATCTACATGGGCACCGAGTGTCTGGAAGACTACATCACGGTTGGCCGCCAGGCGGAAAAGGCGAAGTCCGGCGCGGCCGGCCTGAGCACCTCCGAAGAAGAGCTTGCGGCCTTCAAAGAAAAATACCGCGTGCCGAAGTTCAACGGGGCGAAGTTTTCGACCGGCGATGTCGTCCGCGGATTCGTTGGCCTCGATGGCGGCTCGACTTCGACCAAGGCCGTGCTGCTCTCCGAAGCCGGCGACGTAATGTGCAAGGCGTATCAACTGTCCGGCGGCAATCCCATCCAGGACACCATCGACATGTTTGTCGCGCTGCGGCAGCAGGTCGAGGCACAAGGATGCTCGCTGGAAGTCCTTGGCGTCGGCACCACGGGCTACGCTAAAGACGTTCTGAAAGACGTGCTGAAAGCCGATGTCGCGCTGGTGGAAACCGTCGCGCACACTGAATCGGCGATGAAGTTCTACAAGGAGCCGCACGTCATCGTCGACGTCGGCGGACAAGACATCAAGCTCATTATCCTGAAAGACGGGCGCGTCAAGGATTTCAAACTGAACACGCAGTGCTCGGCGGGCAATGGATATTTCCTGCAGGGCACGGCCGAGTCGCTCGGCTACAAGGTTGAGGACTACGCCGACATCGCATTTTCTGCAGGAACGATGCCGGTGTTCGGTTATGGCTGCGCCGTATTCATGCAGTCGGACATCGTGAACTTTCAGCGCCAGGGCTGGCGGGGCGAAGAAATCCTGGCCGGGCTGGCAAACGTTTTGCCGAAGAACATCTTCCTTTACGTGGCCGGCATTCCCAACCTGGCCAAGCTGGGATCGCGCTTCATCCTACAGGGTGGGACACAGAAGAATCTCGCGGCGGTGAAGTCTGAGGTAGATTTCATTCACTCGCACTTCCACGGCGCAGGGCACGAGCCCGAGGTAATCGTTCACGAACATTGTGGCGAGTCGGGCGCGATTGGCGCCGGCGTCGAAGCGATCCGCCTATACAAGAATGGCCATCGCACGACATTCATTGGCATCGAGGCGGTGCAGAAGATCGGCTACAAGACCACGCGCAACGAGGACACGCGCTGCTATTTCTGCAAGAACAACTGCCTGCGCACCTTCATCGACGTTAACGTCGGAGATGTAATGGAGCCGGCGTCACCGCTGCCGGTCTTCAAGTCGAAGGTGCCGCTGCAGGCCGGCGAGCGGCGGTTGATCATTTCTACCTGCGAAAAAGGCCAGGTCGAAGATGTCAACGCCATGCGCGGCATTAAGGCCGGGCTGGACGCCATCAAGAAGGAGAATCCCAACTTCGTCGATCTGGCGGCGCACGAGGTGTGGCGTCCGCGAAATTCCCCGAGTGTCGCCGATCCGCTACCGGCTCCCGGCAAATGGGATTTCGGTAAGACGAAGGCAGCTATTCTGAATCGTGCCGAGCTGATGAAGAAGCGCGCGACCGTGCGCATCGGTATGCCTCGCGTGCTGAACATGTATTCGTTCACACCGCTGTTCAGCGGCTACCTCGAGAGTCTGGGCGTGCAGCCTGAGAACCTGGTGTACTCCGAATTCACCGGGCAGGAGATGTACCGGCAGGGCGCGGGCCGCGGCGCCATCGATCCCTGCTTCCCGTCGAAGATCGGAATTCCTCACGTCTACAACCTGATTTTCCAGAAGCACGTGAAGAAGCCGCTCGACGCCATCTTCTTCCCCATGATCGACACCATGAATCAGCCGCTGAAGAATTGCAGCGGCGCCAACGCCTGTCCTACGGTCACGGCGACACCGAATGCGGTGAAGGCTGCTTTCATCAAAGAAGGGGACGTCTTCAAAGACAACGGAATCACGTACCTCGATCCCATCCTGAACATCGACGACAGGAAGTTGCTGGGGCTGCAGATGTTCCAGACCTTTGGGCCGCTGCTCGGACTCTCTGAAGAGGAGAGTGAACGCGCACTGGAGGAAGGCTTCAAGGCGTTCGAAGATTACGACCGCAGCATGCGCAAGCGCTCCCGTGAGATGCTCGACACCCTGGAGCGAGAGAACCGGCTGGGCATCGTGATGCTGGGCCGCGTCTATCACCACGATCCAGGCCTGAACCACGAGATCATGGAGGAGTTTCAGAAGCTGGGCTACCCGGTCTTCTCGCAGAGTTTGCTGCCGATGGACGAAGATATCCTCGATCGCCTGTTCGGCGAGGAAGTTCGCTCCGGTTCGATCACGCACGCGTTAGACATTCGCGACGTGTGGAAGAATGCGTATTCCGGCAGCACCAACATCAAGATATGGGCGGCAAAGTTTACTGCGCGTCACCCCAACCTGGTGGCGCTGGAAATCAGCAACTTCAAGTGCGGCCACGACGCGCCGATTTACAGCGTGATCGAAGACATCATCGAGAAATCGGGCACGCCGTACTTCTCATTCAAGGATCTCGACGAGAATAAGCCGACCGGATCGATTAAGATTCGCGTGGAGACCATCGATTACTTCCTGAAGCGCTATCGCGAGGACCTGCTGAAGAAAGCAGAGACCAAGAAGAGCCTGGAAGAGCAGTTGGCGGAGTACGAGCGCGCCTTGCGCATGAACCTGACGCACAAGTCGGTGTCGCGAGAGGCGAACCTGGTTCCCTTCCCGGCGCCGATGGAAGAACCACATGCGGCCACGGCGCACGGAGACGACTAAGAAGGACGACGGTTAGCAGTTGAGATCGCGTTCTGGCAGTTAACGATTCAGCCGCGAAGCGGCCGGAGGCAGATTTAACGGATAAGGTTCCATGCCCCTAACGACCGACAGCAAAAAGGTGATGTTCGAAATCTACCGCGACAGCGACTTTGGCGGCCGCTACAAAGTCGTCTACTTCACCGAGCTCGGCGAGCACGATAAGGAAACCGAGATCGATAACGCCATGCGCGGCCAGCACATATTCGACGGATTTCTGCTCCATCGAGAACGCAATCAGGCCAAGCAGGTGGTCGACGAGATTCTCGAGCGCCTGAACCGTGGTGAAGCAATCGACGAGACTGCGATCCGCGAGAACCTCCAGCCGTTTCTCGCTTAATCGTTGTGAGAAACACCGGCCATTCTCGCAACCTGCGATCTGCAAGAGTAGTATTGCGGAATGCTGGAACGGGCCGGGCGCTGGATCTTCGCGAGCATTTTCGTGGTCAGCGGGATCCTGCATTTCCTAATTCCTGAGACTTACGCCCGCATCGTTCCACCGGTGTTTCCCCGGCCGAAGCTGCTGGTGCTGATCAGCGGCGGGGCCGAGATTCTGGGCGGCGTCGGCCTTCTTGTTCCTCAATTCCGCCGCCCGGCCGCATTCGGACTGGCAATTCTGCTGCTCGCGGTATTTCCCGCTAACGTCTACATGGCCGTCGCCCATGTTCCGTCTGAGGGACTGCTGGGAAATCGCTGGCTGCAGTGGCTCAGATTGCCGATTCAGTTTCCCCTGATCTGGTGGGCTTGGCACTACACCCGAAGAGACGCGGTGCTCACCGACAAAAGAGCGGCTTAGTCTCACACAGCTGGACTTCACGCCCTGCCTCCTACCCTCCCGGATTCCGGCAACAAATTCGTGATACAGCTGCAGAGCTGCCTGCCGGCATCGAACCACATTCAAACTGGTTTAGGAGCATCGCAAATGAACAAGAAGGAAATTAATTCTCCGTGGATGACAGCCAATTTCGTGATCTGGTTCTGCGGAGTCGGCTGCGTGGCGCTGCTGCTGTTGCTGGGGCACTATGTCTGGAGAGTTTTCTGAGCTGGAATCGGTTTTGGGCCCGCAATTCCGCATTGAAAAGGAAGGTTATCTTGGTTCCTCGAACGCACTCCTACGCGCTTGCACTGGCACTGCTTACATTCTCAACTGTGAGCTGCAACCAGGCCGTGAACAACGATTTCGCCTACAAGGCGGCGATTAACGACCACTTCAAGGCTTATCCGGCGTGCCTATGGCAAGCTCCCAAGAAGTTCCCGGTTCAGGCTGCGACCTCGGACGATGCTAAGACGGAAGGTTATGACGCGTTGACGCAGGAGGGTCTGCTGGCGCGTACTACCGCCGAAAAGAAGATTGTCATCATTTCAAAACAGGTCAACAATTACGACTTGTCGGACAAGGGCCGCTCGGCCTGGACGCCCGACACTTCGCAGCCGGGCTATGGCAATTTCTGTTATGGCAATCGCGACGTGACCTCGATCGATAACTCAACTCCAGGGACAAACGGCTCCGGAGCGAAAACGGTCACGGTCACGTATCACTACAAGCTGGGGAATGTTCCCGAATGGGCCAACTCTGCCTCGATAAAGACCGCATATCCTAATCTGGCCGATGCGCTGGCCTCAAATCCTTCGGACACGGCGACACTGGTTCAGACGGGCGACCGCTGGGAATACACGAAGTAGCAGCTGACCGACTGGGCCGTACTCATGTCGATGATGGCTGTTACGGATGCCGGTGAAGTACGTGGGTGGCGATGTCGGGCCAGAACTCGCGAAAAACATTCGTCAGGGCGTCGCGCCCGATGGCCCAGCCATACTTCGTCGCAATGTCTCCAAAGCTGCGGTCTCCCGCGGGGTAGTAACTGGCGGAGATTGCCTGCGCCACTCCTCTGCCCAATATCTCGGATGCGTTGAAGCCATTCTTGCCTTGGTAATTCGGCGTGATTAGAACGCGGCTCGCCGCATAAACTGCGCGCTTGAGGAAAGGACCTTCGCCCATGGAATAGTAACGCTCGTCCTGATGGAAGATGGTGGGCATCAGAAAGATGACCATGTAGTTTCCGTCGGTCTTGTCCACAAAGCCGCGCCAGTAGTACTGCCCAAACCCGCCGACACCTTTTCCAAGTTCAGGATGTGAGTTGTTCCCCTCCGCTATCAGGGAAGTGATCCCAGTGAAGATAAACGACGAATAATCGAAGCTGTTCTGGGTCGCGATCTTAAATGCCTCTTTCGGCGTCGGAGGTGGAGGTATCGCTCCTGCACTGACAGCGCGATAGTTCGGCATGATGCCGAGAATGCGCTTCGGTTGCTGTTTCGAAGGATCGACCTCCTTGTTCGCGGCGCTGGTGCTGGGTGCGTTCGGCAGCGTTTCTACGCCCGACTGCGGCTGTGGAGGGTTGCTGGTCTGGTTTGGAGTCGGCGCAGGCGGCTTATCGGCAGCAGACGGCGAACTGCTCTGCTGTCCGAAACCCCAGGTGGCGGTCAGGACGGTAAGAATAAGCACGGGAACAAAACGCAAGGCTTCCTCCAAATTTGCCGTGGCTGTACAGTCAAGTACATAGCATTCCTCCACGGCGCGCCGTCGCTCAGCCTCCTGGATCTTTGATAGCGATTTCGGGGAATGATGGCTACTCGTTAGCAGGAATGGCGGTACTTCAAGATTAACAGCGCCTGACGAGGCAGAGTTGTTCTCTGACCGAAATTAAGAGCGTATTTGGATATGTTATTTGATTTGCAACACAGCTAATCCGTTTACCGGCAGCTGCAACGTCAGCGAGCCATTGTTCAGGGGCTGCATCTCTGGCTGAGGCAGTTGCGAATTCTGACGAAGGCTCATGAGTTGCTGCTGAGACGGATAACGAGGGCTGCCCATTGCCTGCCACAGCCCCAACGCGTTTCCATGATTCTCATCGACGCGCTGGATGGTGGCTCGCGCATCCGGGCCGATTCCCTTGAACTGGAGCTGCACACTCTTCGGCCCGCCAGTCGAACCAGGATTGACGATGTTCCATAGCGCCATTACAAGCGAGCCATCCTTCGCCTTCGTCACTAGTACATCGGGGTTTCTGTTCTCTACGCGCTGATCGCCCAGATGGTGCAGAACCTGCATCGCGTAGAAGGAGGGCTTGGGAATGTTGCCGGCCGCGACTAGTCCAAAACCGCCGTAGAAAGGCGTCTTCACCACGCCCTGCTCTTCGAACACGTCGGAGAACGTCCAGTAGGACATCATCTCGGTCAAGCCATCGCACTGCGCAATCGTCGTCGCCAGCCACGGCCCCATGTAGACGGAGTCGGTGACGGCGACCTCGTTGTCATATGCGGCGTTGAACTCGCTCCAGATCAGCGGCATATTCGGCTGCGACGACGCTTTGATCTCGTCGTGAACCTTCTTCACCGAGCGGCAGACCATCTGGTCGCGCGGAATATTCTCGTTCGTTCCGAAGACGTCGCTGGCGTTGTCGTTGCCGTACACATGCGTAGACACGAAGTCGAGCGGAACGTGAGTCTGCTCGGCGTGCTTGATCATGTCTGGTATCCAAGCCGCTTGCGCGGTTGCAGGACCGCCGATGCGCAGACGCTGGCTCACCGACTTTACATCGCGCGCGGTGTGATCGTAGAGCGCAAAGTACGTCTTCTGCCGCGGCGCTCCTGCCCAGAAGTCGAGGTTGGGCTCGTTCCACACCTCAAAATACCAGCTAGCGACCTCATCGATGCCGTAGCGATCGACCAGGTGCTTCACAAACTGCGTGATCATGTCGTCCCAGATCGCATAGTCCTTAGGCGGCGAGATGTTGGGGCGGTACCAGAACGACTGAAAAAATTCCGAGCCGGCCAGTTTGTAAGGCATGAAGCTAATTTCGACGAATGGCCTCACCCCCGAGGCCAGGAGCCCATCGTAAATTTGATCAACGTACGAGAAGTTGTAAACAGGATTACCGTGCTTGTCCTCGCCGTAGATTCCCACATCATCATTCAGGATGCCGTGAAAACGAATGTAATGAAAACCGGTGATGTTGTGGACGGCCCAGAGGTCCTGACGATAGGAGTCGCGGAGGCTCAGAATGGCTCGTCCTGAACCGAACATCTGCTCCCAGAAATGCGGAAACGGGTGTGCCGGCGCGTTCGCGTCGATGGTTATGGTTTCGAGTGGCGCCTGTGCGGCCAAAGGAACCGCTAACGCTGCGACGAAAATCAGGGATACAATTCGGGCTCGCATTCTGGTCAACTGAGAGTACAACGGATACCGCTAGGATGATTATCGACATCGCCCAGTTTTCTGCAAACCCAAGGCAAAGCCGCAGCTCGTATTTAAAAAAATGTCTGCGGAAATGTGTTGTCGCAGCCGAAACCGTGGCCGCCGGCGGATAATCTAAGGCCGGAGAGGAATACCCGTGAAACATAGAACGATCGGCAAGTCTGACCTGCAGGTTTCAGCCATTGGGTTGGGGTGTAACAACTTCGGTTACGTTGCCAGCATGGATGTCGAGGCTTCGCGCAAAGTGATCGATAAGGCGCTCGATTCCGGCATCAATTTCTTCGACACCTCGGACAGCTACGGCACGTCCGAAGAGATCCTTGGTGAAGTCCTGGGCGAGCGGCGAAAGAGGATAATTCTGGCAACGAAGTTCGGCTCGAAGCAGAATGCTTTGGGCGAGAAGAGTGGCGCCTCGCGCGGCTACCTCCTGGCCGAGGTCGAAGAGAGCCTGCGCCGCTTGCGCACCGACTACATCGATCTCTACCAGATTCATTATCCGGATCCCAGGACACCCATCGAAGAGACCCTGCGCGCGCTCGACGATCTCGTAAAGACCGGAAAGGTTCGCTATGTCGGATGTTCGAACTTTTCGGCCGCGCAACTGCAGGAGGCCGAAAACGCTGCCGCCATACATTCGGTCAAACGATTCGAGTCCAGCCAGGATGAGTACAGCCTGCTGGTGCGCGATATAGAGCGGGAGCGACTGCCGCTGATCGAGCGGCTCGGAATGAGCGAGCTTCCCTACTTCCCGCTCGCCAGCGGCCTATTGACGGGCAAGTACAAGAAGGGCCGCACTGCGCCGAAGGGTACGCGGCTCGGCGAGAAGCAGGCCCTTGCCGATCGTTATCATACCGAATCGAATCTGGACAAGGTGGAACGCTTGCAGCGCTTCGCCGAAGAACGCGGACATACGCTGTTGGAGCTGGCGTTCAGCTGGCTTCTGTCACGCAAGGCCGTCACCAGTGTGATCGCGGGCGCAACCAAACCGGAACAGGTGGAGGCCAATGCCAAGGCTGGCGACTGGACGCTGAACGCCGACGAACTCGCCCAGATTGATGAGATCACGCAAGCGCCCAAACCGCTGTTGCAGTTCGCATAAAACCCTGGCCGCCTCCCGTTCTTGCGCAGGCTCTTCGCGGAAGAATGGGAGCTACGGCGCTCCCCTCCGCAAAATCAGCCGCCCCCGCGACTACCAGCGTCAGCAAGCAAAATATTCTGTCGCACATTGTTTGCAACCTGTTGCGAATTGTTGCGTCCGCAGTGCAAACGATTAGCCCAAACTTTCCGAAAAATTCCGGTGGACCATCATGTGCAGCCTTGTACCTTAACAGGGCAACAGGCGGCAAAGTGTTTGGTGTTTTGCGCGTATTTTTCCGGCCGGAGTGACATTCGCTGCCTCTGCCGGGACTTCCGCTTTTTAGATCTTTACCGATAACCCAAGCTATTTATGCCAGCCGATTAGAAGCACCGTTACTACTAGGATCCGTAGTATCTTAGCCGTCACTTGCAACGAGTTGCGCAACTTTGCAACTGACACGGCAAGCCGCAGGAAGCGACTGACTGGGCCACTTGTCCTCTCCTTTTTATCCCGCTAGGATGCATCTCGTTTCTGTTCTTCCTTGACCGAGGGATCTAACGAGGGCCGAATCCTGAAGTGCAGGACACAGTGATCGTCCCTAACAGGACAGGGGTCGGGACCCTGCCCAGCGTTACGGTACGCATGGATTTCCGGGATCCCAACATTGCGGGAACTTTCGTTATCACTGCCACACTCGATCACGAGGACCGCGGCATGTTGGCGAAGATTCAAATCAACCCGCAAACTGACCTTGATCGTGTGACGCAGCACGATCAGGGCTTCAGCCGCCGAGCCGGCAGACTTGGCGGCTGTTTTCTTCTGCACTGAGACCTACGGATTGTAGCGGGCCAGCCAGGCCGCGATCTCACGCACCACGTCGTGTCGCTGCTCCCACACTGTGGGGAAGTGCGGCGAGCCGGGGTAGGTGACCATGCGCGTGGTTTTGCCCCGCGCGGCCAGCACTTCGAAGAGTTCGCGCCCCTGGTAGGTTGGCACTCGCTCGTCGGCCGCGCCATGCAGGATCAGCAGCGGCGTGGTGACGCTCTCCGAATGCATGGCCGCCGAAAAAACAAGAAAGGCGTCAGGATCCTTGTCAGGCCAGCGAGCGTCGTAGTCGAATTGCTGAATGTCGCTGGTCCAGATAAAGCTGAGCCACTCAGTAATGCCCGCGCCTTCGATGGCGGCCTTGTAGCGGTGCGTCTGGGTCACCGACCATGCCGTCATAAATCCACCCGCGCTCCAGCCAAACATAGTCAGGCGGCCGGGGTCGGCCCAGCCCTGCGCCACCGCGTAGTCCGTCGCGCTGTCGACATCGCGATAGGCGCGATCGCCGAAGTGCTGATAGATGGCGTTCAGGAACTCCGTGCCATAGCCGGTCGAGCCGCGATATTCGGGCTGCAGGACTACATAACCCATGCCGGTAAAGACTCTCATGAAGCCGTCGAAATCGAGCACATCGTTCGCTTCCGGTCCACCGTGTGGCATCACCATGAAGGGATACTTCTTGCCAGCGGTGTAGTCAGCCGGGAAAGCGACAATTCCCTCGAGGTCGATTCCCTCTTTGCTCTTCCAGTGCACGGCCCGCTCGTCCCCCAAGGCGACCTTCGCCAGCTGCTCATCGCCTTCATGGGTGATCTTTTGCAAACCGCCGGGCGTTGCAGCCGCCACATTTGAGCTGTGCTGTGGATCGCTCACGGTCAACACACGCACATCGGGCGCAGACACCAGTTCCGTGGCGACTACGTCGCCGTTGACCGTTCCATCAGCCCACTTGTAAACAGTGGTGAGCGTGTTGCCCTGGAAGGAGTCGATCTCCGTCTGCACGCCGCGCGCGACGTTCACCCAGATATTTCCATGCGCGTCGCCGAACAGATGAATGGCGCTGGCGGGCAGGGTGGGCGTGCGATCCTGCGGCGTTCCGCCCGATGCCGGCACCGTCCAGACATGATCCGGCGTCAGAACCTGAGTGGTGGTGCTGAGGAAGGCAAGGTCTTTGCCGCCGTTGATCCAGGCGATGTTGGCCCCCGCGTTATCCTGCGTGGCAATGTGATGGGTTCCGGAAGCGTTACACACGTCAATATCGGTGTGGATATAGTGGAAGCCGATCTTGGGTGTCTGCGACAGCACAGCCAGCGAGTTGCCGTCGGGCGACCAGGCAATACCGTCGGCAGCCACATCCTTCAATGTGGGACACCACCACGCGCCGCCCGAGCCGTCGGTATTGATGACGTACAGGCTGGTGGGATCGTTCTCGATCACCGTATGGACGTCGTCCAGTGGGTCGGGTACTCGCGGGTCGGCCATTAGCGCGTAATGGCGGCCGTCCGGAGAGAGCCGCACGGAGCGCATGCCGCGCGGTAGTGAGGTGAGCGGCGTAGGAGTGGCGGCGGTTGCCGCCGGCGTGTTGGGCTCGGCCAGCGGCAGGGTCGCCAGCTGCTGCACCTTCCCCATCTGCATCGTTCCGTAGAATCCCTTGCCATCAGGCGTGAATCCCACCGGCTTGAAGTGCTCGGGAAGACTCAGCTGACGCGCATCTCCACCGGACATGGGAATCAGGTACCAGTCGTGATTGTCGGGACCTTTCGCGCCGCCGTAGTTGACTACGTAGAGAACGGTCTTGCCGTCGGGCGAGACCGCCGCGGCCCGCACGTACCGTAACGTGGCCAAGTCATCGTAGGTGAAGGGATGCCGGCCCGTCTGGGCAAAGATTGCAGAGGCGGCAGATAGCAGCAGTACAAGCGTCAGCTTTCGCATGATCTCTCCAGGGACTTCAAGAGCAGAAGCATAGCAGCCCGTGGCGGGTAAAGCAGGCTGCAAGCATAGATACGAGAGTTAGCCGGACCAGGTTCGCCGAGGGAATTGATTCGCATCGCCTTGGGTGGGCGTATGGCGGCGCCGGAGACATGAAGCTACGAACTCCATCAGCGGTTACACATCTCAGACTCGGTCTCCGCCACGTGTATAATTTTGACAGCGCGCCCGTAGCTCAGCTGGATAGAGCGAATGCCTCCGGAGCATTAGGTCGGGAGTTCGAATCTCTCCGGGCGCGCCAGATGCCGCACTCTTCTCTTTCAATTGCAGCTGTTCCTGTCCGGTGCCACTTGCGTCCGCTTCGGCGCTGCGCCCAATTTTGTGCCCACCTAGGTTTGCCTTCGCATTCAGTACCGCATCTATCGACGCATGAACATAGCTGCTGGAGATTGCTATCAAGCTACGCCCGCGATCCTTGCCAGCGTCCAAGCATCGCACCCCGACTGGCAGGATGGACTCCATGTCCAGAATCCACCTGACAAAGAACGTACATAAAACGGCCTCACATCAACATAAGAAAAGAACATTGACGTGAGGCCAATAAATCAACCAATACGGTAGCGCAATCAGTTACGGCGTCCGAATAAATCCGTGCTCCTTTACCGCCGAGTCAAAATAGATACCGACGATGACGCCGCTCGGATTGATCCCAGCTGCATCCGAGAAGCCGACGGCGCCGGGAGGGTCAAACGACGTGAAGGTTCCATTGTTCAGTAGAAAAGAGTGAGTTACCCCTGCAGTATCGGTATATGCCCCTACGATGGAGCCTGAGGGGTTATTTCCTCCAGCAAAGGTAAAGACGGAGCCGGGGAAATCAATCGTGGCAAACGTCCCGTGGTAATACAGGTATCCATGGGTGACTGCACCACTGTCGGTGTAGGCCCCTACCACCGCACCCGATGGATTGACTGTGCTGGCCTGACTGCTGACTGCCCCAGGCGGATCAAAGCTGGTGAATCCACCATGCTTAGACACCACAAAACTGTGGTTCGTGGTGGCATTGCCGGTGGTGCCGCAGGCAGGGTCGGAGCAGGAAAATCCCGACATTTCACCCGAGGGATTGATGCCCGAAAGCGTGGTTCCGTTCGCACCGGGAAAATTCACAATTGTGTATTGTCCCCCGGCCAGAACGAAACCGTGACTAACCCCGCTCGCATCGTTGTAGCCGCCTACAATCGTGCCCTGCGGACTGATGAAGTTTGGAGTCGTCAAGGTCGAGCCTGGCGGATCGAAGGATGCCGCCACGCCATGCTTCGTCAACGTGAAACCATGGATGACACCGCCTGAGTCCGTCCAGCTACCGACGCTTGTACCTTGTGGACTGGGACCGCCGTTCAGCGTGGTGGCAGTCGCGCCCGGGAAGTCGTAGGTGGTATAGCTCTGCGCCCATGCGATGGACAAGGTTGCAAATGCAACGCTGGTCGTGCAAATGGCCAAGAACCGAAATACCTTGTTCATGGAATTATCCTCCAGGTTTTCGTATGCAGTTGAGGGCCGAGAACGCCGCGGGTAATAGCCACCCGCTTCTGATGAACCGTGGAAACTACGTGGAGCGTTTGATTGGGTTGTAGTCTTGTTGGCTGACTAGCGAGATGCACGGGATTTTACACCCGTAGCACCCGCTTGGAATGCGGCTCGCGTGATTATGGTCTGGAGCGCCCTTTCCTAGGTGCGAAATGCTGGAAAAGGGCCGGGATCGCTACGTCACACCCTACAACGTTTGACAGCTCTTCCACGAGTCTCAAACAACACGTAAGAATCAATTTGGATAGGACCATTAGGTCGAGACTTCGAATTTCCACGGGCGCACAAGACACTCTTCCTTCCGCAGCCCTATCCGCTCATAACCAGGGTTGAGGGACACTGCGCCTGTGTATTCCCAACGTGATTCCCCAATTGAACCTCGTACATCCACCCCTATTGCCTAACCAATCAGAAGTAGCTACCTCTTGCTTCCGACTATGTCTGCATTTTTTCAACAGATTACCGATGTCGCCATCGTAAGCCCGAAAGTGCTATCCCACAATGTGGCCATCAGTGGTCTTGTAGTTGCACTACTCGGCTTCTAAACTGCAGGCAAGTCTAAAGCCGCAACGGCGCCACTTTTCCGATCTGCGGCAAAACACAGAGGAGATCAAATGTTCGCTACGTTGCAGGCTTTTCACAGGGAAGAATCTGGCCAGGACCTGGTGGAATACGCATTAATCGGGTTAATTATCGCGCTCGGGGCGCTGACTGGCATGGGGCACATCGCCAGCAGCATCAACGCTGAGTTCAGCAAGATTGCAGGGAAACTCTCTTAGTCTCAGTTTGCCGGTTGTAGTCGGATAGCGAAACAGCCAAACCTGGTTGTACCGCTGCAACTGGCCGAGGGCCGCCTGGAGACGCTGGCTCTCAATAAGAGGACCTGAGTGAGGTTTCCCAACAACCATTGGACAACCTCACTCCAGATCCCCTTCTGCCCTTCTTGACTTTCCTCCTCCGGAATTACGGCGTAACGTATTGCTTGGTGATGGGCGGGTAGAAGACGAAACTTAGTGCGTCGATTGTGGCAGTCAGCCGGCGCCGCCTTTAAGAACCGAGTTCGTCAAGCTTTTGTATCCCGATCACTGTGCAGTTGCCAAACAATTCCGCCGTTTTAAGAACCGTGCTCGCGCCCACGCAGCTCCCACGTAGCCTGTAATCCGATGTTAATGTAGCTTTTGTATACTTCTTCTATTCGCGGATCAGTCCCGCCTCTCTCATGTCTTTTCTAAGACTCACCGTCGCATTGCTGTGCTCCGCCGTCGTTTTGTCCGCTCAAAATCTTCCCGTGGGAACCGCTCTTCCGGTCTCGCTTGGCTCGTCACTCAACACCAAGAGCGCCAAGCCGGGACAGAAGATCGAGGGCAAGCTGATGCAGGAAGTTATACTCGGCCACGCGAGCCTTAAGTCCGGATCGCATGTGACGGGTCACGTCGTATCGATTTCGCGGTCGAGCACGTCCGGCGCGCGCATCGTTCTGCAATTCGACCAAATTCAGGATGAACATCAAGTCATCCCGCTGCACGTTGGCGCTCGTGCCGTAGCCAGTTCGCAGAGCATCTTCAACGCGGGCCTACCCGTAGACACGAACTCCACCGACGAAAGCTCGGAGGAATGGGTTACCAAGCAGGTGGGCGGCGAGTACGTATTCCGCGGGCGAGGCTACGTGTCGTCTGATCAGGGAAAGGTTGGCACATGGTCGTGGTCGGGCGTCTGGGGCAAGCTGCCGGATACCGGCGATTGCCCAGCGGGTGACAGTGCGAACCCGCAACAGGCGTTATGGGTCTTTTCGACGACAGCCTGCGGAGCTTACGGCTTTGAACACGCGAAGCTGGAGCAGTTCGGCTTTACTCCGCCTCTCGGTCAGATCGTCCTTAGTTCCCCGAAGGATATTGATCTGCGCAGCGGCAGCGGATGGCTGCTGGTTGTTATTGCTTCTCCAGGCGGAGCTGCCGCCAGGAACTAAGCCCACCCGACGCACAGTGGTTCAGGCTGTCCCCTCCCGCTTACAATGTGTGTTCGTAATTAGCGCGACCTGATACAACAGGAAAGCGCCGGAATCGTTCTAACTTATTTCGCATTAAATCCAAAGTTTGAGGTTGATCATGCAGAACTGGAAAAAAGCCCTTGTATTCGGATCGATCGGGGCAGGAGCGGTGTTGATCCTCACTGGTCGTAAGCCCGTGGGCATGGCCTGCGCTGCCGCCGGATTGGCCGTGCTGGCCTCCGAATATCCAGAGCGCTTCGAAGCGGTATGGGAGAACGCGCCCGACTACCTGCACAAGGGCATGCAGATCTTCGGAACGCTGCAGAAGTTGGGTGAAAACTTTGCCGAGGAAGCCGAGCGTCGGAGCGTCGATACCTGGCGCACCATCCGCTCCGAGTACGGCTCTTAAGCTAGCGGCTTAGGAGTCCTGCGGACGCGGGCCGGGATGGATGGTCTCGATGCGGCGCTGATGTTCTGCGCTGCTCGGCACCGACCAGCCATTCTCCTGCTCCACCACTCGCACAATCGGCAACCCTTCGCGCGGTGTGTTCGTCAGAGCACTCTGCGCCTCATCTGCGTCGTCGCTTGACCACATCCGCTGCAGCATTCCGTTCACAACCTTCGCGCTCATCGCCGGAGCTCCTCCGGTGGCAATCACCACTCCACGATCGGCCTGCTCTGCGGGCGACAACACTACGAATCGCGAGTTCAGCACGCGCTCATCGAAACTTCCAAAGACGAACTGAAACGCCTCGGGATGTTCGGGAATACCGCCGTCCCCGGCGTAGTGAATAACGTACTCTTCATCGACCACGTCTCCTGGAAGCAGCGAAGACGCCGCATTCCGTCCCGCTCGAGAAATGGCATTGGTCGATCCATCTAAATGCAGAACACGGAATGTCACCACCTGGGCCCCTTGCGGAGCCATGAGAGCGGCTGCCTGTTGCGCTGTCTCTTCGGTCCCCAACTGCGTTACGCTGTGAACGTACAACGAGACGCTTCCGTCAGGCCGCGAAATTGCAACGTGATCGTCCAGCAGCTCGACAGCTGCAGCCATCGTAGCGGTGGTGGGTATAGCGTGAGCGATTGCCGCAGCGTCCCTTCGATATGGTGCGTAGAACGGAGCGGCGTCTTGCTCGGACGCCTCTTCATCGGAACCGGCTGCCGCCAGACGATGGTAACGCTCTGCATTCGGTGCGATGCGCAGCCACTCGGCTCCGGCTTGTTGCGCTGCTCGATCCTCGCCCGCTAGCTGCAACTCGCGAACGAGCATCACACGTGCAGGCCGGTTCAGCGGAGCCGCAGCCAGCAACTGCTGTAGCGCGCGGACGGAATCAACGTGATTTCCCTGCTGTGACAGGGCCTTGGCGTAGTCCAGCGACTCCGGAGCACAGCCATCGAGTTTCTGCTGCGCCGTTTCGGCGGCGTCGGCCTGGTGGCGAGCCCGGTAAAACTCGGTCGCATTCCGCAATGTTTTGCAAGAAGGATGAGCGGCGATTCGCCGCATCCACAGAGCCGCTTCGCCACCACTTCCGTCCACCGACGCTTGCCAGGCGCTGGTGGCGATCTCCAACGCCTCCGCGTTGTCACGCTGCGAGGTTAGAACATGGTTCACCAATCGAAGAGCGCTCGCGCTGTCCTGATTCTTAAGAGCGCTCTTGGCCAAGGCAACATCAGCCGCCAGAGCCGCGGGAGCCAGCACATGGAGCCCCTGCCACGCTGTCAGACTTTGCGGCGTACCTTGACGGGCGGACTGTGCCAGCAGGAATGCAAGCGCCGCTGAACTGTTCGCCGACGGCACGGCAACGATCTGCCTGGCCGCGTCGTCGAACTCCCCGGCGGCATAGTGTCCAGCCGCCAATAAATATGCCAGCTCCTGTGCGGAGACTCCCGTCGGCAACGGCGAACGTGGCTCGTTCGGCGGCGGCGTAATCGTCACGCGTAACGGCGTTGCCGCTCGTGTGAATTTCACCAGCACCCGGTGCGGGCCGGACGAGGCTTCAAAGGTGTTGGAACGAAGGGCGCGGCCGGTACCCAGCAGTACGCGCGCGCCGTCGACATAAATCTCAACGCCGGAGGCGCCTTCGGCAACTACTCGCCAGGTCGCATTCGTCAAAGATCCGAAGCGCGCGGCGGCGTAAAAAGTGCCCGGATGCGACAGGTAATCCGGCAGGGTGACTCGTCCATCGGGAAACTGGAAACTCTCGACCGCGCGATTTTGGTAGGATGTGTGCGAAAGATCGTCTGCCTTCGAGATGAAATCGTCAGGAGCCAACGGTCGTTGCTCCAGCGGCCCGACGATACGCCAATCGGTCAGGATGCCTGCCGCCCGCGACACCGTATAGGGATCGAGGCCCGGTGTTCCATCCATCGCCGCCTGCAACAGCGCCGCCTGCAGGTCGGGCCAAACCTGCTGCGATTTTGCCAACAATGCTTTCACACGTGGAACCGCCACCCGAAAGACCGCGGTATTCGCAGCCCCCTCCCGTATGCGCGTCGCGGCAAGCTGCACCCTCGGATCGCCCGGCGATGCCTCTCCCGTCTCGCACAACCGCATCGCCGAATCGAGCATTGTCGCGGTGTCTGCTTGCATTGCGGCGACTTCCATGCGAACGAAGATGGCTTCCGCATCCTTGGGGTTGCGGTGCAGTGCCTGTGCCGCCAGCGCCCGTGCTCTGTCGAGGTCCGAGTGCACAAACAGCGCATTGGCCGCTGAGTGCGAGATCACAGTCGCAGGCAAGGCCACCGATCGGCCAGGATGTGGCGTGTGCGGAGTGTTCCAGGTATTGCTGATGCTGGCATGCGGAAGCTCGGCGTTGCTCTCGTGACTGAGGCGGGCCAGCGTCGTCTCCTGCGCCGACACCCCGACCCCCAGCACGATGGCCAAACCTAGCAACGGAATGGCGAGCAGATTCCTCCGGCCACAGACCGACTGGTCCGTGAAATCGAGATATGGCGCCAAATCCTTACCGCCTGTCTCTGAAGATAGCTGACAGAGTACCCGAGGACCCACACAATGGAAATAGTGTTTTTGCCTGATATGAGTACAACTTTCGGGTGCGAGAGGCGCTGCCGGTCGGCTGAAGTTTCCGGTAGAGGCGGCCTTCAGGCCAGCGTCTAGGCCTTTTATTTTTGCTCCCGAGTCGGCTTCGGCCCACGACACCAGAGTCGCGGGCGGCCTTTCCAGCAAACGACAGAGCCGATTCCGATGCATCAACAAACCGCTGCTACGCTGTCGTGAAGAGCAGCACCGCCGCTTCGTCAGCAGGTATACTTTCAACAATCCCTGATGCCCACCAAGCTGGAAGAAATCGTATCCGCAGCCCGGCGCAGCATTGCTACTTCTAAAGCGGCGGCGGACTTGCGCGCTTTGCGTGAGGCGGCGGAACGGCACCAGCCGCGAGGCTTTCGCGCCGCCCTAAAGAAGAAATCAGCCACGAGCGCTGCTGTCATCGCAGAGTTGAAGAAGGCTTCGCCGTCGAAGGGCCTGATCCGCGCCGATTTTCCAGTGGCCGAACTGGCGACAGAGCTTGAGGCCGCGGGAGCTACCGCGCTGTCGGTTCTGACCGACGAACGTTATTTTCAAGGCTCGCTGCAGAACCTGGAGATTGCCTCGTCCCGCACCCAGCTTCCCTGCCTGCGAAAGGACTTCATCGTCGACGACTTTCAGGTACTGGAGGCTCGAGCCTACGGCGCCGACGCAATTCTCCTGATCGTTGCTGCCCTTTCGGATGAAGAGTTGACCAGCCTGCGTTCGCGCGCCGGGGAGCTTCAACTCGACGTGCTCTGCGAGGTCCATGACGGCGAGGAGATGTGGCGTGCCGTTGACGCGGGCTTCGACCTGATCGGCGTGAACAATCGCAACCTGCATAGCTTCCAGGTCGACCTCAACACCTCACTGCAACTCGCGTCGCGAATGCCGGCTGGCGTAGTGAAAGTTGCGGAGAGCGGAATCGAAAGCCGCGACGATATTGCCAGGCTGCGGCAGGCGGGATTCGACGCCTTCCTGATCGGCGAATCACTGATGCGCGCTCTGCGACCCGGCGAAGCTTTGCGCGAACTGCTCACACAGTCGGCGGTAACAGGCTCATGACCCGGCAGCAGTCCATCTGGGTGAAGGTCTGCGGAACCACAAGTCTGCGCGATGCGCAATTGAGTATCGCTGCCGGAGCGAACGCACTGGGATTCATCTTCGCGCCCAGCCCGCGGCAGGTAGAGATTGCAGCGGCCGGCGAGATCGTCGCGGCTCTGTTGGGCGAAGTGGAAGCCATAGGCGTGTTCGTGAATGAGCCGCCCGCACGAGTGGCTGAGGTTGCGAACGAGCTTGGGCTCTCAGGCGTGCAATTACACGGCGACGAAATTCCCGCGCAGATGGCGGATTTCCGCCGCGAGCTCGGTCAACGCAAGATCATCAAAGCACTATCTGTCAGCACCTTACAGCGTAACAGTGACTCACAACTTGAAGATTATCTTGACGCACATGACAGTCTCGACGCCATCCTCCTCGATTCGGGCTCCCCGAAGCAGCGCGGCGGAACCGGCGTTGCCTTCGACTGGGACCATGCTATGGGAATCGCTTCACGCATCCGGGACAGGATGCCGCTGATCGTGGCTGGCGGACTGAACTCGGCGAACGTCACCAAGGCAATCGAGATGTTTCAGCCCTGGGGAGTGGACGTCGTTTCAGGTGTCGAAAGCGCACCAGGGACGAAAGATGAAACAAGGCTGCGGGAATTCATGTCCGCAGTACGGCAACACGCCTAAGCCATAGAGGGACCATGGAAGAGACCGGCAGCTCAGCACCTATCTCATCGGCGAACGCAGTGCCTACTCCCGCCAAGCGTGCGCACGCGACCGTCGGGCGCTTTGGCGCTTACGGCGGCCGCTATGTTCCCGAGACGCTGATGGCTGCGTTGCAGGAGCTCGAAGCGGCCTACACCGAGGCTCGCAGGGACAAGAGCTTTCGCGATGACCTTCACAGGTTGCTCGCAGACTTTGCCGGCCGTCCCACTCCCCTGTTCTTCGCCGAGCGTCTCACGAAGCAGTTGGGCGGCGCGAAGATTTATCTGAAGCGCGAAGACCTGCTCCACACCGGCGCTCACAAGATCAACAACTGCATCGGGCAGGCGCTGCTGGCGCGGCGCATGGGCAAGCACCGCATCATCGCCGAAACCGGAGCGGGTCAGCACGGCGTTGCTACGGCGACCGTCTGCGCGCTGTTTGGCACGGAGTGCGTCGTCTACATGGGCACCGAGGACATGCGGCGGCAGGAACTGAACGTCTTTCGCATGCGGTTGCTCGGGGCCGAGGTGCGCGGCGTCGAGTCGGGCTCGCGCACGCTGAAAGACGCCATCAACGAAGCGATGCGCGACTGGGTCACCAACGTCCGCACCACACATTACCTGTTGGGCAGTGTGCTGGGAGCGCACCCGTATCCGACGATGGTGCGCGACTTCCATCGCGTCATCAGCCAGGAGGCGCGCAAGCAGATTCTCAAGGCTGAAGGTCGGTTGCCCTCGGCCGTGATCGCCTGTGTCGGCGGCGGTTCTAATGCGATCGGCGCGTTCTACGAATTCATTAAGGATAAGGATGTGAAACTGATCGGCGTGGAAGCCGGAGGCCGCGGACATTCGCTGGGCGAGCACGCGGCGCGCTTTGATGGGGGCGGTCCCGGCGTGTTGCAGGGCACGTATTCCTACGTATTGCAGGATCCGGCGGGACAGATTGCCGCGACGCATTCGGTCTCCGCCGGTCTCGACTATCCGGCGATCGGCCCCGAGCATGCGCTGCTGCATGATCAAGGACGAGCCGAATACGTCTCGGCCAGTGACAAAGAGGCGCTCGACGCCTGCCAGACATTGGCTCGGCTCGAAGGGATCATTCCCGCGCTGGAGTCGTCGCACGCGATTGCCGAGTGCATCAAGCGCGCGCCGAAGATGTCGCCCTCGGACATCCTGATCGTTAACGTCTCCGGCCGCGGCGACAAAGATATTGGAATTCTGCGCGAAAACTTGCAGTTCTAGTTGGGTGCTTGCTAAGCAGCCTTATTCACCACAGAGGCCCGGAACACACGTAGTTCTTTAATGTTTTCTCTCGTGCCCTCCGCGTCTCCATGGTGAACGAAAGACGATTTAAAGGAAGACTTTGACCATAAAGTTTAAACACCGTCCCGGTCTGGTTGCCTATATCACCTGCGGTGATCCCGATCTCGACACCTCGCGCGATGTGGCGCTGGCGGCGATTGGCGCCGGTGCCGACGTCATCGAGTTGGGTGTTCCCTTTAGCGACCCTGTCGCCGACGGGCCAGTAATCCAGCGGGCCAGCGAGCGCGCGCTTCAGCACGGGACGAACCTCGCGGGCGTCCTCGACATAGCGAATCAGATCCGCCGTCAGTCCGACGCAGGGCTCATCATCTTTTCTTACCTGAATCCCATCATGCAGTTCGGGCTCGACAAGTTTTGCGCGGCGGCTGCCGACGCCGGAGTCGATGGAGCGCTGGTCACCGATCTTCCTCTCGAAGAGGCCGCCGGCTACCTGCATGCGATGAAGGCCCGCAAACTTGCGTCGATATTTCTCGCCGCTCCCACCAGCACCGACGAACGTCTCCGCCAGATCGCAAAACATTCGCGCGGCTTCGTCTACGCCATCTCCCGCACCGGCATCACCGGCGCCCGCCAGGAGGTTGCCGGCGATGCGCACTCGCTGGTCGAGCGCCTGCGCAAATATACCAAGCTGCCCATTGCTGTGGGCTTCGGCGTTTCCACGCCCGAGCAGTTCAGCGAAGTAGGCGGCTTTGCCGACGCAGCCGTGGTGGGCAGCGCAATTGTTCAGCGCATTGAACAAAATCGGGGCAGCGAAGCGGCGGCTGTGGCAGAATTCTTGTCTTCCCTCACAGCGGCGACGCAACACGCGGGCGCGACCAGTTAGCTCGCAGCGAGGGAAAGGACTACGAGCCTGGGCTATGGACATCGCGGATTGGCGCAAAAGAATTGACGATCTGGATCGCAAGCTGGTGGAACTGATCAACGACCGTGCCACCTGCGCGGTCGAGATTGGCAAGCTTAAGCAGACTTCGGCGATGCCGGTGTATGAGCCTGACCGCGAACGCATTATCTTCGACAACATCGCAAAGATGAATCGTGGCCCGCTGTCGCAGATCCAGTTGCGCCAGGTGTATGAACGCCTGATCGACGTGATGCGGCAGGTGCAGACGGTGGAGATGGAGCCGGCGCCCGGGCCAGAACACAACGGATCAGAGGCGGAGCCAAGGGATTAAGGGAGCGATAGGGGTCCCTCGACTCCGGCGGCGAAAAGCTCGCCGCCTGCGCTCAGGATGACACCTTCAACGGTACGAAGCGAACAGCGAAAGGCGAACAGCGAACACCATGATCGTAGCGATGTGGGAGACGGCAAGCGAAGACCAGATCCAGGAGGTTACCAACCATCTGATGAAGATGGGGTTTGCCGTTCACCGCACCACCGGCGCACGCCAGAGCGTGCTGGCCGCGGTCGGCAAGCGCATCGACTTCGACATTCGCGAACTCGAGGTCCTGCCGGGTGTCCAGGGCGTACACCGCATCAGCGCGCCTTACAAGCTGGTTGGACGAACTTTTCGCGCCGAGAACACAGTCGTCAAGCTCGCCAACGGCGTCGAGATTGGCGGCAAAGAAATTGTGGTGATGGCCGGACCGTGTTCAGTCGAATCGCGCGAACAAATCTTTCGTTCGGCGGAGATGGTGCGCAAAGCCGGAGCTAAGGTGCTTCGCGGCGGGGCGTTTAAACCGCGCAGCTCGCCTTACACTTTCCAGGGGCTTGGCGTCGAGGCGCTGAAACTTTTACGCGAAGCTGGCGATGCTCACGGTTTGATGGTCATCAGCGAAGTGATGGAGATTTCGCAGATCGAGCTGATGATGCCCTACATCGATATTTTCCAGGTAGGCGCTCGCAATATGCAGAATTTCAACCTGCTGCGCGAGGTGGGTAAAGTTCGCAAGCCGGTGCTCATGAAGCGCGGCATCGCTGCCACCATCGAAGAGATGCTGTTGTCGGCCGAGTACATCATGTCGGGCGGCAACTATGATGTCATTCTTTGCGAGCGCGGCATCCGCACCTTCGAGACCTACACGCGCAACACCATGGACATTTCGGCGATCCCGATTGTGCAGAAGCTCTCGCACCTGCCCATTACCGCCGACCCATCACACGGCACCGGATTGCGCGACAAAGTGGCGCCGATGGCGCGTGCATCCGTAGCAGCCGGAGCGGACGCGCTGCTGATCGAGGTACACCCTTCGCCGGATGAGGCGCTGTCGGACGGTGCACAGTCACTTTTCCCCGAGCAGTTCACGGAGTTGATGGAGCAGTTGAGGATGATCGCGCCAGCAGTGGGGCGAACGATTTAGGGGTCGTCAGAGCACGATTTTAGTTGCGCTGAGCGCGATTTAATTTTGTCATTCCGAAGAGGCCTTCAGGCCGACGAGGGATCAGCTTTCCCGCACATCGAAAACATTCCCCCAGGTAATCGGCCATGCCCATCCGCCAAATCACGATCGTCGGCACCGGCCTCATTGGCGGCTCGCTTGGACTAGCCCTGAAGCAAGCAGACTTTGCCGGAGAGATCGTCGGCTGCGACAAGCGCCCTGTCCTGGAGATCGCTCAAGCGCGCAACGCCATCGATCGTGCGGAAGCCGATCTGCAGCGCGCAATCTTTAGCAGCGATGTGATTGTCCTCGCCACCCCCGTCGGGTGTATCCTCTCGCAACTGGAAAGCATCGCCCCCCTCACTCCACCGACTACGCTCATTACTGATGCAGGCAGCACAAAGCAACGATTTGTCGAACGGGCGCGACAACTTTTCGGCGTCGCTGCCGCCCAGCGGGTTCTTCCCGGCCATCCCATGGCGGGCAAGGAATTCGGCGGCATCGAGCATGCCGATGCCAACCTCTTCCGTGACGCGGTCTGGCTGGTTACACCCATCGGCCGGGCCGAAAACTATACAGGCCTCCAGCGAGAGTATCTACAGTTGCTGTCCTCGATCGGTGCTCGCGGGATCGCCATGGAGGCCGAGCGCCACGATCATCTCTGCGCATGGATCAGCCATTTGCCGCAGATGATCGCCACCGCACTCGCCTCGGTGCTGCGCGACGAGCTTGGCGACGATGACGCTGTCACCCACATCGGCGGCCGCGCCCTGCGCGAGATGACCCGCATCGCGCACAGCCCCTATTCCATGTGGCGCGACATCGCCCTCACCAACACGGAGAATATTGAAGATGCCCTGTCCCACTTCGAGCAACAACTGGCTCATCTGCGTGAGAATCTGAAAGGACCGGGACTGCGCCAGCTGTTCGAGGATGCGAACAAGTTCGGAAAGACGAAGAGATAGAGCAAAGGAAAAGGGCAGCGCTGAGCTGCCCGTTCTACCCAACCGCGCGCTGATTATTGCTGCTTCATTTGGTCCTGCGACTTGGAATTGTCGTTCTTCATGTTGTCGTTCTTCATGTTGTCGTTCGACATGTTGTCCTTCTTCATGTTGTCGCTCGACGAGCTCTTCTTGCTGGATTTCTTCTTGCTCGAAGACTTCTTATTGTTTTGCGACATATTGTCGTTCTTCATATTGTCGCTTTTCATGGTGTCGCCGGACTGCATCTGATCTTTGTTGTCCTGCTTCATGTTGTCCTGCGCGAATACCGACATCGATCCAGCCAGCATACACATGGCCATTACGCTCATGATTCTCTTCTTCATTGTTTCCTCTTTAGCTTTGAATTGGGCGCTCATCGCCGCCATGAATAGGAATCGCAAACCGTAAAGAAGTTACAAAGAGGATGTGAAAATTGGGAAAAGCTCGGGGCATAATTCTTGGTGTCATCCTGAGCGCAGGTTCGCGCTTTTTGCGAGCCGGAGTCGAAGGACCCTACCCAAACTAACCTCGTACCGCGATAGCGGTCCCTTCGGCTCCGCTCAGGGCAGGCTCTTCGACTGCGTTCGTCCGCTTCGCGGTGTCACTTCGCTCAGTATGACGCGTTGTTCTGAGAGTTCGTAATAACAGCACTACCCTACTGTGCGAACGGAATACTTCCCGCGCCCAAAATCTTCTTACTCGCCGAATCCTGTACCAGTATCGCTATTTTCAGTTGACCAGCATTCCAAGCACTCTTCCGCGCGACATCTATCGTCTTATCGAAACTGCCATTCGTGACTTCTCCGATCTGGCTTAGCTGCCGCACCACCGCCGCATGATGCAAGGTTTTGCCACCGTTTTCGCCGTTCGCGATTTGCGTACTCAATCCATCTTCGGTCAGCGCCAGCAAGATCTCCGCCTTCGTTACCTGGGACGAATGCACGCTCACCCGCAGCCGTCCGTTCCCTTCCCATGCCAATGACACCTGCGCAGGCTTAGGTCTCTTCGCTGCCGCGGCAATCCGCGTCCGCACCTCGGCAGCATCGTTGCCAACGAACTGCTCCTGCCCATCGATCACCATCTGCGGTGTATAGACTTCGGCGGGTAATGCCTTGGCGTAGTCGCTCTGCCTTTCGCTGAACTGCTTCGATGAGAAGCGGTCAGTCCAACCGATGTAGTTCCAATAATCGACGTGCTCGCCCAGCAGGATCACTTGTGCGCCGTTGACCTCGGGCTGCTGGCTCAGTTGCAGCAGCACGGCATCGGCAGGCGGGCAACTGGAGCAGCCCTCAGAGGTAAACAGCTCGACGACCACCGGATTTTGGGCTATCCCGGCGATGGATAGGCCCGCGATTAACAGCAATGTAGCAGCAATACCGGAACAAAACTTTCCCATGTCACAGTAAGACCCCCGAACCTTCTATTTGTTTCAACTTTTTAAGCTGTATCTTTTTGCGAGCTCGCGTGTCCAAATCTTGTGGTGTGTAGAATTTCGTTGCCGTAAGCTTCAGCTAATTTTTCGTGACCGCGCAACCGCACAGCTCCGATCCGGCAGTCTCGCCGGTCTCTCGCGACGCCGCGCTGATCGCTCGCATCCTCGCGGGTGAGCGCGAGCTGTTCCACGAACTGGTGCGGCCGTACGAGAAGAGCCTCTACTTCGCCGCATTCTCCATTCTGCAGAACGAGCAGGACGCCGAGGACGCCGCGCAGGAAGCCGTTCTGAAGGCGCTGAAGAATTTACCCAGCTTTCGCGCTGAGTCCAAGTTCAGCACCTGGCTGGTCGCCATTGCCATCAATGAAGCCCGTGCCCGGCTGCGGCATGATCGTGTGCTGAAGTTTGAGTCAGTCGATCAGCCGGCAGAAGATGAGGACGGCAGCTTCACCCCGGCTGTCATCAGCGACTGGCGCGAAGTTCCATTGCAGGCGCTGGAGCGCAAAGAGCTGCGCGAGATGCTGCAGCATGCCATAGCCAGTCTGCCGGAGATCTACCGCGAGGTGCTGCTCTTGCGCGATGTGGAGGACATGAACATCGCCGACACTGCGAAGGCGCTGGGCGTCAGCGATGGGGTAGTGAAGACGCGTCTGTTGCGGGCGCGGCTGATGATGCAGAAGATTCTGGCTCCGCAACTGAAGTCGAGGGCCGGCAATCGTGGGTTGTTTGGATTGTTCCGCAGTAAGGCAGGTGGCGCATGGTTCTGAATTGCCAACACGTCTGGGGTCAGATTTCGAATTACATCGACGGCGAAGTTCCGCCGGAGATGCGGCAGGCCATCGAAGAGCACCTGGCGCACTGCCGCCACTGCGCCGCCGTGCTCGACTCGACGCGAAACATTCTCTATCTCATCGCTGACGACCGCACCTTCGAGCTCCCGGTGGGCTACAGCGACCGCCTGCATGCGCGCTTGCAGGAGGAGATTGGCGGCTCCGACTAGACGCCGAACCGACTCGAATTTGCTCGAGGCTTTCGTCTGCGGCCGCCCCGGCATCTACGATATACTGCGCTCAAGCGGAACCTTCCTGGGGCACAAGCGCATCGATTAACTCTGGGTAGTTCTCTCTCACCAGCGCATGAACGACACGCTCCAATTCGTGGTGCAGTATGGCTATGTCCTGCTCTTTGCGTGGGTGCTGGTCGAACAGGGCGGCCTGCCGATTCCCGCCACACCGCTGTTGCTGGCCGCAGGTGCGCTGGCCGGGCGCGGGCGCATGAGCTTTCCGCTGGTGATCCTGGTGGGAACCGCTGCCTGTCTTGGGGCTGACATTTTCTGGTATTCGTTCGGCAAGCGGCGTGGAGCTGTGGTGCTGAACCTGCTTTGCCGCATTGCCTTGGAGCCCGATTCCTGCGTCCGCCGCACCGAGACGCGTTTTGCCAACTGGGGCCCGCGTACTCTGCTCATCTGCAAGTTCGTTCCCGGCCTGAATACCGCAGCGCCGGCGCTGGCCGGAATGGTGAACCTCCCTTATGGCCGCTTCCTGCTTTTCGATCTGATCGGCGGGCTGCTGTGGAGCGCCGCCTTCACAACGCTGGGATTCGTCTTCAGCAAGCAGCTCGACCGGGTAGTGGCCGATGCTCATCTATTCAGCGGCTGGCTGCTGGTCCTCTTTCTTGGCGGTGTCATCGCCTACGTGCTCTATCGCTGGCGCGAGCGGCAACGGTTCATCGAGCAGGTGAAGGGCGACCGCATCACGCCTGACGAACTGAAGCATCAACTCGAGGCGGGCGAGCGGCCGACCATCATCGATCTGCGGCATCCCCTCGATGTGCTGACCGATCCGCGAACTCTACCCGGGGCACTGCAGATTTCTCCGGAAGACCTGGAGCGCCGTAATAACGAAATCACGCGCGACGGGGAGATCGTGCTCTTCTGTACTTGACCAAACGAAGCGACCAGCGCCCGGGTGGCGCTGCAACTCCGCAAACACGGCATCCGCCACGTGCGTCCGCTGCTGGGCGGCTTTCATGAATGGAAAAGTTTAGGATTTCCGCTGGTGGATATTCCCGACCCCGGCGAACCGATGTCGCCCGGCAACAATCGTCTTGCGGCCGAAGGGCCAGCGTAGTAGAGGACGACTGTCGGCTTTTAGCTCTGGCTTATATCTTGATAGGGCTTCATCCTGAGCGCAGGTCCGCGTGTTCTTGCGAACTAAAGTCGAAAGACCCCACACCCTTACAGACTACCGACAACGAACTTTCTACTTCTTCCGCTTCCGGATCAGCAGATCAAAGCTCACTACGCCGTTCTCGTCTCGCATGCCTTCGAGCGTGTATTCGCTGTTGATGTTGTACTCAAACTGAATCACCTCCTGCGCCGAGCGCGCAAGATTGGTGATGTACGTCAGGGTGACGTCGTTCGACACTTGCTGCTCGATCGTTAGGCGCGCGTTGGGATCGTTCTCCACGCCGCCGACCGACGGATTGATGCGAATCGAACTCGAGCCAAAGATCTTCGACACGCGATTAGTCAGCGTCTGATTCAGCGCTGCGCTCAGCAGCGCACCCGAAGCTCCCTGTCCGATTCCCGGCGATGGCGCTCCGGTGCCCATCGCATTCTCGGTCTGCGTCTTGCCGAAGGCCAACAGCGAGATGATGTCGTCGCTCGACAGCGGCGGGTCGGAGCGGTAGGTTGTGTTCAGCCTCTCCAGGGTGCCGTGCAGTCCGATGGTGATGTCGTAATCGCGCACGCGCGTCGTCGCTTCCACATCCAGAACCGGATCGATGCGCACCGGGTCGATGAAGGTGATATCGCCGCGCTCCAGGTGATACTTCGTTCCGGCCAGCTTGATATCGCCCTCGGCAATATTGGCGCGGCCCAGCAGCACTGGGTTTGTCGCGGTTCCTCGCAAGCGCAGATCGACATCGCCCGACAGCTTGGCCAGGGAAGTCTGCACCGTGAGCTCAGGCGTTGAGAGAATCCGTACTTCGAGGTGCAGATTGTTCAGCGGCGACTTCGGGTTCGGAATCCGCGCCGGAGCCCCGGCCGATGCAAAGAGAGACGACAGGTCCGCCGAAGGAATCTGCGCAAAACGCGTAACCGTTATATTGCCTGTCACCATCGCGTTCTGGAACGTTCCCGTCATGTGCAACGTCTGGTCCGAGGTCACACTGATGCCGGAATAGCGGAAGCGAATATCGCTGCCGTCCATCGTCAGGTTGAACCCCAGCGTGCGGCCATAGGTAATGAAGCCGCCAATGGTCACGTGGCCGCCGCCCATTCGTCCGGAAAAGTTCTCCAACTCCAGTCGGTCTTCATTGAAGGCCAGGGTCCCGTTCATGTCCCCGAATCCCAGCGGCAAATCGATGGTTGAAAGCCCGGCGTGCTGAACGTCGATGCGCCCGGCTATCCGCGGCTCCGTCATGGTGCCGTCGATGTTGACGTTGACGTTCGCAATGCCGTAGGAGGTTAATTCCGAATCGAGCGTCTCCGCCAACTTCAGATCGAGCGAACCGTTTGCCCGCAGATTCAGCGGGCGATCGCCGTTCAGACTTGCGTTTCCGGTGAGCGTGAAATGCGTTTGCGCGCTCACCAGAGTGCAACGCTGCACGCTGACGGTCTCATTCGCGAAGGTCAACTCCATCGGTCCGTCACTCTTCAGGGCGATGTGCTCCACCTCAACGGTGAACTGCTGAATGTGCAGCCTGCCCTGGAGCAGCTCAGGCTTCTTGAACGGGCCGGACAGCTCCGCCTCGCCGTCCAGCGAAGCGTGCTGCGTGACATCGGTGCGCACACCACCGGGCAGGAACGGATTAATGTCGAGATTGGCGAACTTCAGCGTTGCACTGCCCGGCATGTCGCCTTCCAAATCGACATTGCCATCCAATGTGAAGGTCGCTTTAGGGAACCTGGAGCGCGCCGTCAATGTGAGCTTTCGCCCCTGCGTAACCGCGTCCGCGACCAGATTGCCGATCCTGTCGCCGTTGAGCACCAGGCTCGAGATCTCCACGTGCCCGTTCAGCACCGGATGCTCCAGTGTGCCGGAGCCCTTGATGGTGAACTCGGCGACACCGGCGGTCTGCAGACGCTGCAGTTGAATCTCCGGAATGTCGGCGAGATCGATACTCTGCCCGGTGAGGTCGAGCTTCCCCTCTTCGCTGTGGAAGTTATAGGCTGCTGATCCGGCAACAGTTCCGCGGGCCGCCTGCAGGCGAATGTCGTTCAGCTCGGCTTCGTGATTAGCAAAGTTGATCTTGGACGTTAGGCTCTTGATCGGCCGCCCGTGCGCCTCCGCGTCGGTAATCGAAATGTGTCCCTGCCCGTGGGGGTCGGCCAGCGTACCTGCGGCCTGCACGGCGAAGTTCAGTTTGCCGCCCAGCGGGTAATCCGTTCCGGCGGCATGCTGCAAGGCCGTCACGTCGGCGTCACGCACCGTGGCCTGCACATGGAAGAGCGAGTCTTCGGTGAAATTTCCCTTATTCAGCGCCGTCGCTCCGTCGATCTTCAGCTGCGCTCCTCCCTCCTGAATCACCGCCTTGTGCACGGCAACTTCCGATTGCGAGTACTGTACGTCGCCGCTGAATTGATCGATGTGGATACGACGCGGCGTGACCGCCGGCGGGTGGGGCGGAGGCGGAGGCGCGCCGCCTCTTGGATGCAGCCACGAGCGATGCTTTGAGTCGGCCGGCGTCGATACCGGCTGCACCAGCCCCGGCTTCGGAGCCGGCGTGTAAAGATAGTTGAAGTCATTCGCCTCGAGATGACCTGCGATCTGCGGAGCCTTCCACCGCCCATTCACTGTTCCCGTGAAGTTGATGCTGCCCGCAAGTTCGACCGGGAGCGCCGCGGCACCCATGGCGGCGAGCATCGGCTGGAACTCCGTGAGATTCGTCGTGTTCGCTTTCAGCGCGAGTCCGACCGTGGTCGATCCTAGCGAGCCCGAGACATTCAGCTGGGTATGCGGCGTGGTGATATTCAACGCCGTCAGATCGGTACGTCCCGACACCGCGTTGTAGCGGCCACGCACGTTACCGTTAATCGGTAGCTGATCGTTCGCTACCTGGCTGCTAGCGGCAACGTCGAGAGCAAGATCGGCCATCGCGTCCGCGACCGAATGCCTCCACGCCAGATTCACAGAGCCCGCCACGCGTCCTGCAGGGTTGAGCTTGTCCAGCGGCATCGACCGCGTGGAGAAGACCCGCGCCAGATCGTTCAGCGACAAGCCGCTCACGCGCAGGTGGGCCGTACCATCCTGCTGAGAAGTGTTGGCGCTTGGCGCCGGAGTACCGCGATTTCCCTTGCTTTTCGGGACACTGACGACCGGCCGAGGGTTGGTCGCGGCGGACTCCACAACATTATGGATGTCGGCGTCGCCAGTAACTGTTCCGCCCAGCATGCGCGCCGCAATGCGCGACAGCTGGAGACGGTTGTCGGCTAGTGCGAAATTCGAATCCAGATTCGCTTTGCGCAAAAGAATTCCGCTGTCGACATAATCCAGATCGCGAACCGCCATTCGTCCGGTCAAGGCCGGACCCTCCCTCTGGGAGTAGCGGCCGGAGCCGTCGAGCTGAACTGTGCCGCCGCGCAGTTGCGGATCGCGAATCACCGCTCCGACTTGTGCAATATCCAGCAAGCTGTCATACGTCCCTTCGATCTGCGGCTGCTGGAAGTTCGTCAGCTTCCCGCTGGCCGTAAGCGTCGTTCTCTCCGAGATCAACTTGACGCTTCGCAACTGAATCGCGTTTTGCCACAAGCTGAACTCCACGTCTGCGGTCGCAGGAACATCGCGGAAGTCGGCATACTTCAGATCCATCTTGCCGACCTGCACGCTGCCGTCGTAGCGCCTGGCAAGCGGATCGTAGGTCATTTTCGCGGCAAGATCACTGGCAGCAAAATCCAGCGGCAGCTTGCGCTCGTTCAGCAGCAGCATGCCGTCGCGAAGATCGGCGCGGGCTATCGCCAGGTCGAACAGCTCCTGTACTCCAGATTTATTGCTCTCGATCTTTACCTTCGGCTCCGGCGCATTCGTAGTACCGTCGGCGTTGACGATGACGTGGATGACCGGGTGTTCCAGTACAACCGACTTCAGGCTGACCTGCCGCTCCAGGAACGAAATAATGTGCAGGCGAATCAGCGCACTGTCCACGTGCGCGTACGGCAGCTGGTCCGGAGACTCCAGCCCATGGACGGTCAGATCTTTCGCTTCAAACGAGAGCCGGCGGAGGTTCCATTGGAACGACGCCATCTCGACGCGGCCGCCGGTTGCGCCTTCGATGGTCTCCACCACCTTGCGGCGAACGAAGTCGGCGAAGTACGGACTCTTCACAAACCACGCGACTCCGATGAAGATCGCCAGCACGCACACTCCGACCGTGGCCTCAATCCACAGCCGCTTGCGCGAGCCCGTTTTCTTCACTTCGTCGGTCATGGCTAGTTCAAACCTGAGGCCCTGGGAGTTTCGGCCGGAGCATTGACTCCGGGAATAGCAACCGTGCTCTGAATATCGGCCTGCTGCCGCAGATTGTGCAGCCACGCATCCAGCATCTCGTCCATCCGCTGCTGTGTGAGCAGCTCGCGAATACGCGGCGCCACATCAGGAAACGCTATGACCGTTCCGCCAGTGCGTTGCAGGTCTGGAATCAGCTGTTCCCGGTAGTACGCCTCCACGTCTTCGTCTTGTACGTGTACCGTGGGCCGCAGCCGCACCTCGATAAAGTTCATGGTCTGGAATTCAGTACGCAGATGCTCCTTCAGGCCGGCCTCATTCAATCCATAACTGGCCAGCAGCTTCTGCCACGCCGCATCGTCCTTGCCGTTCGGCACCTGCGCGCGAACCTTGTCGATGTCCTGTTGCAGCGTCCCTTCTTTCGGCTGCATGTAGTTGGCATCGCCCATCTGCGCCTTCAGCAACTGGCGATCGATCAGATGTTGCAGCGCCAGTACGCGGTCGGCCTCGCGCACATCGGCAAGCTTCTTCTGCTGCATAAACGCTTCAAAGCGCACCGCGTCATCCCAGTCGCTGCGCAGAATCGGCTCACGATTTACCGTGGCCACGATGCCGTCGATCACTTCCCCGGCGAACACAGGCGCCACCAGAGAAAGCAGCACAACAACACAAATTGCGAAATGTAGAGCTCGTTTCATCAGAAAGTTTGTCCAATACTGAAAAACACGTTGATCCGGCGCAGCGACAGCGTCTGGCCTGTCTCCTGCACGGGATAGCGAGTCGGATTCAAAGCGTACCCAAGGTCGAAGCGTACCGGGCCGACGGGCGTCTTGTAGCGAATGCCCATGCCCAGCGCCTGCGAGTCGTAGTTAAAGTTGCACGGAGTCTTGCTGCCTGGCGTCGCGCAGTCAGCGATCGACACCTGATGAAAGCGCAGCATCCCGCTGATGATGTGGTTGGCCGTATCGAACACGTTGCCCATGTCGTGGAACAAGACGAACCCGAGGTTGTTGCCCACATACGGCAGTTGTACCGGCGGCGTGCGTATCTCCAGGTTGTTGACGAACAAACCCTGTCCGCCGATCGCGTAACCCGTCTCCGGATCGCGCGGGCCAGCCTGGTTGATCGAGAAGTCGCGCAGTGAGTTGCTGCCACCGGCGAAGAACAACTCCGGCAGCGGTATCTGCGTTGCCTCGACCGGAAGATTGCTATCCGGCGGCAGCACGATGAAGTTGTTCGTCCCGTACGGCTTCTCGATTCCGATCTGCGTTCTGCGCGCGAAAACCCAATTCTTCGCGAACGTGTAGTACGTCGAATTGTCGAGCAGCACCCGTCCGAAATTCGTCTGCGATCC
The DNA here is from genome assembly GCA_963780495.1 of uncultured Acidobacteriaceae bacterium. Classification (GTDB taxonomy): domain Bacteria; phylum Acidobacteriota; class Terriglobia; order Terriglobales; family Acidobacteriaceae; genus Bog-257. Next base: position 132,709 of record CAWACF010000001.1, on the reverse strand, counting down.
GAGAGCGCTCGTCGCCAGTCCGAGGTTTAGCGCGTTGTAACTGCCCTTAGTCGGGTTGATGGGGTCGTCACGCCGGTCTCGCACTCCGGTAAACGTCGGCATGGCGATGAACACCGGCTTCGAATACAGCGCGATCAGCGTCGGATCGATGACCAGGCTGTTGGGATCGACCTTCACGCGCTGGAACGTCAGCCCGTACAGCAGCGTGGTGAAGCGGTTGTAGCGCTGCTCCGCTTGCACCGCTCCTTCCAGTCGCTCCGAAGCAAAGGTGTTGACATCGGCCGTGTTGTCGTACAGCGTCGTGAAAATAATGCGCCAGTTCTCGCGATGAAACAGTCGCGGCGCGTCGTAGCTCGCCAAGCCCCTGCGCGTCAGCAGACCCAGGCGGCCACGGAAGGTCAACGTCTGATCGCGGCCAAACAAATTCAGACGAGTAACCTCCAGCACTCCGATTGGACTGACGCCGGTCTTTCCATCCGGATTGCTGGTGGTCGGAATATTGCCTGTCGCGAATTCAATACCGCCGCCGTAGCGAAACGTCCATCTCCGCGACTCCTGCAAGTTGAACAGCACATCCTTGCTCGGCTCAATCCCCTCCGGATTTTGCACCGCCATGTCGACTTCGTTGAACAAGCCCAGGTTGTAGAGCCGCCGCTGGGTGTCGACCATCCGATTCTGGCTCAGTGGATCCTCCGGATGAATGCGCATCTGGCGATCGACGATATATGGCCGCGTATAGTTCAACCCCGTTACCAGCACCTGGTTGACAAAAATGCGCTGCCCTTCGGTGATCTTATAGATCACGTCCATGCGCTGCGGATGGTCTGGCTCCGGCGTAGCTGCCGCCTCGAACTGCACGTTCGGAAATCCTGCGTTGTAGTAGTAATACGTGATCGCATCGCGATCGTTAGCAATGTTGGCCTCGCTAAACGGCTGCCCCTGCACATTGCTGATTTTCGGCTCCAGCTGCTCGTAGTTGACGCTGCTCGTCCCTTCCAGCTTCAACTGGCCCACCAGCGTCTGCAGGCCTTCCTCGACGTTGACCAGCACCTCCATTTCGTTCTGTTTGCCGAGATAGTCATCGATGAGCTCGGCCGTGACCTTCACATCGAGAAATCCGTTGGCCAGGTACAGGTACTTGATCGAGCTCACATCCCCCGCCAGCAGCTGTTGGCTGAAGCGGCCATTCGGCAACACCAGGCTCGAAGGCTCAACCGCCATGCGCTCGCGCAGCGCAGCGGTGTCGAAGTACTTGTTCCCTTCCACCTTCACCGCAACCAGCTTGTGCCGGACACCCGGGTCAATTTTGTAGACGATGTCGAGATGACTCTTCTCCGGCGTGGGCTGCCGCTCCACTTCAACCGTCGCGTCGAAGTACCCCTTGGTCTGCAGGTAGTCGCGCAGATTGCGCCGGCCCTCGTTCAGCAGATCGTCGTCAACTGAGTTCTCCTGGTAGACCGGAATCAGCTTCTTGAGCTGCCCCTTGCTCACGCTGTCGCCTTGCGCGGCTATGTTGACCGTCGGTCCCTGCTCGATCTGAAAAACGTAGTCGAGACGGTTGGTATCGGCGTGGTATTTGCGATCGATCAGCGTGACCTGCGCTTCCAGGTGCTGGTTCTTCTGGTAGCGCTTGCGCATGCGCTCCAGTGCCTTGGTCACGCGGTCCGTGTTGACGCGTTCTCCTTCCTTCAGCTTCGTAAGGCTTCTCACCTGCTCGGGAGCAATGCCGGCATCGCCCTCGATGGTGACCGCTCCCACGCGCGCCAGATTGCCCGGCTTCACGTGGAAATGGATCGCCATCTGGTTGTCGCTGGGATTCGGCTTCAGTTCATAAGTTATGACCGACTCGTAGTAGCCGTTGTCGGCCATGATCTTCTTCATCCGATCGAGGGAGCTGACGACTTTGTCCTCGGTGAAAACATCTCCAAGGTCCAACTGGCTGGCCGCGACCAACTGGTGCGGCTTCGGATTTCCTTTCTGCGGCGTTCCGTCAACCGTCACCACTCCGTTGAAGTAGTTCTCGGTCACGATGAAGATCAGGCGAACGCGATCGCCCGAAGCCGCCTCGGCCTCAACGTTCAGGGTGGCAAAGCGTCCAGTGGCATAGAGTGTCTTGATACTGGCGCGCAGCTTGTCGTGATCCAGAGGCTCGTCGGCCTGTTGTGCCAGTAAAGGACGCAGCCGCGCGGGATCGGCCCCGTTTACGCCCTGGAAGTCGATGGCCGCGACTGTTTTGCCTTCGTATTTGTTCAGAGCGCCGGTCGAGTAGTTCGTCTCAGACTGCGTCGCGTCTGGATTGGGTGAGGACTGCGCATGCGCCGAGCCGCCTGACAGGCTGTAGAGAATCGCGAGCGTGCACAACAATGGCGTTATCGGCGTCTTCAAACTCTGACCTTCAGCGCACCCGCTACCCAGCCACACTGCATCGCACCGGACCTGCCAAGTCTTTGTCGCCCACGCACATATCCGCTGGGCGCCGTGCAACTGCGAAGACTTTCATTCTCAGCCTTGGGAAGGCTCACTTGAAGTGGAATACCTATAATAAACAAGTACGCTCCCGCGAAGTAACTGAATCGAAGCCGGTGCCACCGGAGGTAGCTGTTGTCGTTTTCCGAACGTTATTCCCGCCAAATCCTGTTTCCGCCCATCGGCGAGGCCGGACAGGAGCAATTGGCCAAAACCCGCATCGCCATCGTCGGTTGCGGAGCCACCGGATCGGCGCTGGCATCGCTGCTGTCACGTGCCGGCGTTGGCTACCTCCGCTTGATCGATCGCGATTACGTTGAGCCCAGCAACCTTCAGCGCCAGGTGCTGTTCGACGAGGCTGACGCCGCCGAATCCCTGCCGAAAGCTATTGCCGCAGCACGCAAGATCGCCGCCTTCAACTCCGAGATCACCGTTGAGCCGCACGCCGCCGACCTGACGCCCGACAACGTCGAAGACCTGCTCGGCGAGGTCAACTTGATCCTCGACGGCACCGACAACTTCGAGACGCGTTACCTGATCAACGATTTCGCCGTTAGCGGGAACCTGCCGTGGATCTACGCCGCCGGAGTCGCCAGCTACGCCGTGACCATGACGATCTTGCCGGGCGAAACTGCCTGCCTCGCCTGCATCTTTCCCGACTCTCCGCGAGGCCTGGTCGAAACCTGCGATACATCAGGCATTCTGAATTCGGCGGTGAACTTCGTAGCCTCTGTCGCAGCGACTGAAGCGATGAAGCTCTCTGTCGGCGCCCGTGACAAGCTGCGCCGCACGCTGCTCTCGTACGACGTCTGGACCAACGACTACGCGTCGGTGAAGACGGACAGGCCGCGGGCCGACTGCCGCTGCTGCCAGCAACGCGACTTCGTGCATCTCGCCGGAGAAGGCCGACCGCACATCTCGATGTGCGGAAGAAACTCGGTGCAGATCCACGAGCGCCAGCGCCCCATCGACTTCGCCGACATGACCAAGCGCCTCTCGCCGCACGGCACCGTGAAGCACACGGAGTTCCTGCTGAAATTCTGGCACGACCCGTACGAGATGACGCTCTTCCCCGACGGACGGGCAATCATCAAAGGCACCACCGACACAGCCGTCGCGCGAAGCCTGTATGCGCGGTACGTAGGAAGTTAGGGGATTGTGGGTGGTGGATAGAGATCTCCGCTCCCAACTTTCCACGAACGAACCGGAACCAAGGGGGTGCCCGTTCTACGCCTCCTTTTGGCGTAGGGCGGGTTCTGCGTGTGCCAGTCGCCGCATCCAAAAGCAAAAGAGCCAGGAAGGAACCGCTCCTTGCCTGACTCTATGAACACATCATACCAAACTCGGGTGGCATTTCGGCACTTTCAGGCGCAACTCTATCGCGTCCCGTTGCAATCGATTAGCGCGATTTCATCACCATTGTGGGGCTTGACAGTGTTTTCCCAAATCGAGAAGTTGCACTAGAAATGGTGCATCCCCTACTGCAGCGCTGCCCGGCCCGCTCCCAGCGGCAAAACACGATATACTCCTCCGCCAGCACAACCGCTACCCAGGATCGGAGATCAGCCATATGGACGCAGAAGGACAAGCCGCCGCCCCCGTTACGCCCGTTGTCATTTTTGAGAACCTGATGGCCTATCAGCGGACCTACGCGCTCAAGGCGGCCATCGATTTGGACATCTTCCGCGCCGTCGGCGAAGGGCCGGGCGACGTCGCCTCCATTGCGCGGCACGCCAAGGCCTCCGAACGCGGTATTCGCATTCTCTGCGACTTTCTCGTCGTGGCCTGCCTGCTGCAAAAAGAGAATGGGCACTACCGGCACACACCCTCAAGCGCAGCCTTTCTCGACCCGGCCTCGCCCGCTTGTCTCGCCCCGATCTCCCGCTTTTTGGCGAACCCGATGATGCACCAGCCCTATCAGCATCTCGCCGAGATCGTTCGCACAGGGAAAACTGTGTTGCCGGGAGAAGGCTCCGTCGAACCGGAAAATCCCGCCTGGGTGGAGTTCGCGCAAAGCATGGCTCCGATGATGGCCGGGCTCGCCGGCCCATTGGCGTCGACAGCGCTCGAAGGACGCACCGGGCCGATGCGCGTGCTGGATATCGCCGCCGGCCACGGCCTGTTCGGCATCGAGATCGCGAAGCATAATCCGCAAGCGCACGTCACCGGGCTGGACTGGGCTCCCGTACTCGAGGTCGCGATCGACAATGCAAAGAAAGCGGGCGTGCAGGATCGCTACGACATGCTGCCGGGCAGCGCTTTCGAAGTCGACTTCGGCGGCCCATACGATATCGTCCTGCTCACCAACTTTCTGCATCACTTCGATCCCAATACCAACGTCGGGCTGCTGAAGAAAATCCGCGGCGTTCTGAAGCCCGGAGGTTGCGTGGCCACGCTCGAATTCGTCCCCAACGAAGACCGTGTCTCGCCCCCACAGCCGGCGATGTTCAGCATGACCATGCTTACGGCCACAGTCGGCGGTGACGCCTACACCTTCCGCGAACTCTCCGACATGCACCGGCGCGCCGGCTTCACCAACATGAGCCAGCATCCCATTCCCATGAGCCCGCACACGGTGGTCATGGCAAGAGTGTAAGGATGAGACAAGCTTCGTTAGCTCCCGCCCTAGCCCAAAACCAGGGCTAGAACGCAGCACCCGCTAGTTGCTAGTTGCTGGCTTCTGATATCTTTGCAGCTTCAATCGAATCGAGGCTGCCCTTAAATGTCCGTCGCCCAATCCACGCGCGAAAGCCGTCCCGAACCCACCAAGTTTTATCGCTGGCTGGTGCTGATGTTCCTCAGCCTGGTGATGTTCGGTAATTACTACTTCTACGACGCGCTCGAGCCGCTGGCCAAGCTACTGCAGGACCAGCTTCACTTCTCCGCCCAGAACATCGGCATGCTGCAGGCGGCTTACAGCTTCCCGAACATCTTCACCGTGGTGCTCGGCGGCATCCTTATCGACCGCATCGGAACGCGCAAGGCCCTGCTGATCTTCAGCGTGCTCTGCCTGATCGGTGCCGTCATCACCGCCTTTGGCGCGGCTTTCCCCATGATGGTCGCCGGCCGCTTCGTCTTCGGCATGGGCGCCGAGTCGCTGATCGTCGCCATCACTACCGGCGTTGCGAAATGGTTCAAGGGCAAAGAGCTCAGCTTCGCTCTCGGCATCAACCTGATGCTGGCGCGCGGCGGCACCTTCCTGGCACAGAACTCACCCAGCTGGGCCAAGGGCGCCTACAACTACTGGCAGAACCCGTGGCTCATCGGCGTCGGCTTCGTGGCGCTGTGCGTGGTCGGCGCAGTTGGCTACTACATTCTCGAAGTGCGCGCCGAGAAAAGATCGTCCCTGGCGCCCGAGGGCGAGCAGGACAAGATCGTCTTCGGCGATGTGAAAGCTTTCAATCTGTCGTATTGGTACCTGGTCGGACTGTGCGTGGTCTTCTACTCGGCGATCTTCCCCTTCGAGACGTTTGCCGTGACCTACTTCGTCGACGCCAAGCACACCTCGCTGGCACTCGGCGGCTGGATGCTGAGCACGCTCACCATGTTCACCATGGTCGGTACGCCCATCGTCGGACTCTTCTCTGACAAAGTGGGACGCCGCGCCACGATCATGTTGCTGGGCACGCTGCTGCTGATCCCCGTCTTTCTGCTGATGGCCTACACCAACGTTTCGCTCTATGTCCCCATGGCCATGCTGGGATTCGCCTTTACCCTGGTGCCAGCCATCATCTGGCCCTCGGTTGCGTACCTGGTCCCGCAGCGCACCCTGGGCACCGCACTGGGCGTAATGACCATGATCCAGAATCTGGGCATGACCGGGATGAATGAAATCCTGGGCAAGGCCAACGACGCGGCGGGAGCCAGCGCGACTAACCCAGCGGGTTACCTCGCGATGATGAAGATCCTGACCTTGCTCGGCTTCATCGGCTTCGCCCTGGCCTTCCTGCTCCGCCAGCGCGAAACCGGCCCGAATGGCCACGGGCTGGAAACGATCACGGCCAGCTCGAGCGCGACAGCGTAACGTGACGGGGATTCGCTTTGTGTCAGGGCACGAGTTTACTCGTGCCGCTTGAGTGCTGGTTCAAGCGGCGGCTTTATAGCCGCTGCAGACGGCGCCCAGGGGCAAAAGCCCTCCTAAACTTAGTTCCATTCGGCACGACTGAAGTCGTGCCCTGGCACAAAGCTAATATCGAAACTGTCATCCCGAGCGCAGGCGTCCGCCTTCCCTTTGGAATTGTCATCCGAGCGCAGGCGTCCGCCTTCCCTTTGGAATTGTCACCCGAGCGCAGGCGCGTTTTCTTGCGCCGGAGTCGAGGGATCTGGGGTGCCTGACTCGAAGCCATCAGCCTGCCTCGTCCAGCGCCCGCAGATCCCTCGGCTCTGCTCGGGATGACTGTTCGTAACAAACCACGGACTACTGGCCACTGACACACGTCCGGGGTTGTTCGGATGTGCTGGATCGGCAGACTGATCAAGATTCTTCTCCACTGCCGGCCTGACAGCCGCCTTTGATCCAACCGTACTCATTGTCATGACACGCGAACATTCGCGTCTGTCACCCGGCGATCTCTCCGTCGTGCTACTCTGCAGTGCGAGATTTCCTTCATGAATCTACGGCTCCGAGCTTTTCTTTTCGTGCTAACTATCGTTCTCTGCAGAGCGATTTCATTTGCGCAGAGCGGCAACTCCACGGCTCCGCAATCGTCGGCCCCAGCGCCAGGCGTTACGATCCACATGGGCAATCCTGGGCAGCCCGCGCAGGTTGTGCCGACGGCTCCTGCGCCGACCACGTCGGGCATCATGCCGATGCTGGCCGCGGCCAATCAGCTCTTCTCGCAGAGAAAGTTCGCCGACGCGGGAGCCCGGTATCAGGCCATCGTCAAAGCCGATCCGAAGGTTGCACCCGCGCAGGTCGGCCTCATGCGCTGCCTGCTGATGCTGCAGAGGATCGACGAAGCGCAAGCTGCTGCCACAGCGGCTGTCGCAGCGGTACCGAATTCTTCGCAGCTGCTGGCCACGGCGGCAGACGTACAGTTTCGCGTGGGCAAAATTCCTGAGGCCGAGCGGCTCTTCATCAAGGCACGCGACCTCGACCCGAAAGATCCCGAGCCATACCTGGGGCTGGCGCGTATCTACAAGGCGTATTCGCTCTATCGACGCGCCTACGACAACCTGAAGGAGGCACACGAGGTGGCGCCCGACAGTCCGGTCGTGCAGGTGCTGTACTTCCACTCGCTGCCCAAGGCCGACCAGATTCCGGCGCTGGAAGCTTACCTGGCGAAACCCAACCTCAATCCGCAGATGGCACACGGACTGCAAGGCTACCTCGCGTCCCTGAAGAAGGATGCCGCCGCTCCCTCGCACGCCTGCAAGCTGGTGAGCAATGTCGAGCAGACCGATACCAAGCTGAACCCGCTAGCTCGCCCCGATACCCAGCTGGGCGGCGTCACCCTCGACGTGAACATTAACAAGCAGGGGGTGCGCCTGGCACTCGACACCGGCAACACCGGAATTCTGCTTGGCCGCGAAGCCGCGGAGAAGCTGAAATTGCAGCGCCTGGGATACCAGGCTATCTCCGGCGTGGGAGATGCCGGAACGCAGGGCGGCTATACGGCGCTGGCTGATCGCATTCGCATCGGCAACCTTGAGTTTCAGGACTGCGTGGTCAAAGTCACCGACGCGGCGACTCCGGTACCGGGACAGGATGGACTGATCGGCACCGATGTCTTCAGTTCGTATCTGATCGACATCGACATTCCCGGCTCCAGACTGCGCCTTTCGCAGTTGCCCAAGCGTCCGAACGAGAACGCGCAACCAGCTGCGCTGCAAACCGTGGCGCAAGATCAGGGAGAAGATTCCGACGAAGGGTCCGCTAGCATGAGGGCAGCCGGTATTCCCACCGACATTCCTATGGACGCCTATGTCGCGCCGTCCATGGCGAACTGGTCGAAGGTGTATCGCTTCCGCAGCTTATTGCTGATTCCTACCTACGTGGACCACACCGGTCCCGTGCTCTTCATGATCGACACCGGCTCGTTCAGCAATATCTTGTCGACACGCACGGCGCAACAAGTCACTCAACTCCGAGCCACGGGCATGAAAGTCAGCGGCATGAGCGGCTCGGTTTCGAAGGTCTATACGGCGGACAAAGCGACGCTGCAATTTGGACGCTTCGCGCAGGAAAACGAAGACATGGTGACCTTCGACCTGTCGGCGGCAAGCCGCCAGACCGGGACCGAGGTCGCCGGCATCCTGGGCTTTAGAATGTTGCGCATTCTGCAGATCAAAATCGACTATCGCGACGGGCTGGTGGACTTCCTATTCGACGTGCACCGGTTGCCCAAGCAGGTCCGCCTGGGGCACTGAGCAACGGCCGCCGACGAAGCCGGCGCAGGTGCACAAGATCCTATCCTCCAGCCGCGACCCTCTAGTACACTCACTGAGCACCACCCCCGACATGCGTCTACCGGCTGCCATATTGCGACTCCGATCGCGCTGTGTCATCTCTGCCCTGACGGCGGTTCTGCTGTGTTTGCCTGCTGCGGCTGCGCCCCAGCAGGAGATTCGGGGAACCGTAACCGATCAGAGCGGTGCCCTGGTGGCGCGCGCGCAGGTCGTGCTACACGCCGACGGTCAGAACTTCGGACGAGTCACCCAACCTGATGGGAGCTTCGTTTTCAGCGGAGTCGCGGCCGGCAGCGGCACCATCGAAGTGCGTTCGCCGGGATTTGCCACCGCCACGGTTCCCTGGAAAGCGGGCGACAAGCCGCTCGCCATCGCGCTCTCTCCGGCGGCGGTGCAGCAGAGCCTTGACGTAACCGCCACGCGTACCTCAATTCTGCCCACCGGTGTCGACAATGTTGAGTCGCAACCCGACGCCGTTATCGTCAGCGACAAGCAGCTTGAGCAGTGGGGACCGCTGACGACCGACGACAAGCTGCGGCAGGTGCCGGGATTCACTTTGCTGCGCCGCTCCGGCAGTCAGACGGCCAATCCCACATCGCAAGGTGTTTCGCTGCGGGGCTTGGGCGCCAGCGGCGCCAGCCGCGCATTGGTCTTGGTCGATGGTGTTCCCATCAACGATCCCTTCGGAGGCTGGATCTACTGGGCGCGCGTGCCACAGGCATCGCTGAGCGAAGTGCAGATTGTGCCGGGCGGCGTCTCCGCGCTCTATGGCAATGATGCCCTGGGCGGCGTGGTGAACATGGAGACCAAGCCGGCTGTTGAAACCGATGGCGACATCGAAGGCTCCTGGGGCAATGAGAATTCGCCCTTCGGTTCGGGCTGGGGCGCGGTGCGAATCGGACAGTGGTCGCTTAGCGGCAGCGGCGAAGGATTCCGCACGAATGGTTACATCGACGTGCCGCAGAACCTGCGGGGCACCATCGACACCCCGGTCAACGTTCAATACGGCAGCGGAAACGTGAAGCTGGAGCGCCTGTTCGGCGATCGTGGCCGCGCCTTCCTCGAAGGCAACCTCTACGGCGAGGATCGCCAGAACGGCACACCGCTGCAGATCAACGACACCACGATCCGCCAGCTCGCCTTCGGCACCGACTATCAAAGTCCCAGCGCCGGGTTGTTCACAGTGCGGCTCTACGGCGGCACGCAGAGTTATCAGCAGACGTTTTCGTCGATCGCCGCGAACCGCGACACCGAGTCACTCACCGACCTTCAGCACGTGCCTGTGAATCAGATGGGCATGATCGAACAGTGGTCGAAGCAACTCGCCGCCCGCTTCACGATGCTCGCCGGACTGGACGGCACCTATGTTCAGGGCGTCAGCCTGGAAACTACGTACTTCGGCGGACATCGCACAGCGAATCTCTCGAACGGGGGCACGCAGGAGGAGCTAGGCGCATTCCTGGAAGGCATCGTGCAGATCACTCCGCGCTTGTCGCTGACCCTCGCCGGCCGCGAGGATCTGTGGAGCAACTACGACGCGACGTCGATCCGCATTCCGACGCACGGATCGCCCACCGACATCAACTATCCCGACCGCGGCCAGAACGCCTTCAACCCTCGCGTGTCCGTGTCTTACAGGCTGAATGATCGCGTGGTGCTGTACGCTTCGGGATACCGCAGCTTCCGCGCACCGACCTTGAACGAACTCTACCGCGCCTTTCGGGTGGGCAATGTGCAGACGCTCGCCAATGCGTACCTTCGCGCCGAGCGCTATAGCGGCGGCGAGGCCGGCGCCCGCACAACCATGCTCAACAATCGTGTGTCGATTCACGGCAGCGTCTTCGGCGGCATCGTCACCGACCCGGTGGAGAACATCACCATCGGCTCGACGCCCACACTGATTACCCGCATGCGCGAGAACGTGGGACGAACGCAATCGATCGGCTTCGAGCTGGGCACCGATATGCGAATCACCAACCGCATCACGCTGGCGGCGGGCTATCAGTTCATGAGCACCACCGTAGCCAGCTACCCGGGCAACACGGCGCTGGTCGGCAACATGATTCCGCTGGTGCCACAGAATATCTTCACCTTCCAGGGCACGTGGGCCGCGCCCGGCAAGATCCTGGTCGCCATACAGGGGCGCGCCGAGAGCAATGAATTCGATGACGATCAGAACCTGCTGCCGCTGGGCTCCATGTTCGTGTTGAGCGCCACGGTTTCGCGGCCGCTGCCCAAGGGCTTCGACGTTTTCTTCCAGGGCGAAAACCTCACCAATACCGAGTACAACATCGGCCGGACGCCGGTGGTGACGACCGGACAGCCAATACTGGCGCGGCTGGGTTTCCGCTGGCGCAGCCGGCGGTAAGTAGCCGTAATTATGGAACTGCGATACTTTATCGGATGAAATCCATCTTATAGGGTGTACAGTCAGCTTCGATCTCTGCTGCCTGAAAAGACCTGCTCATGTTAAAACGTCTGCCTGCTCTTGCCTGCGCCGCGCTGCTCGCCGTGGTTCCCTTCTATTGCGTTGCACAAACCGAGCAGCCCACGCACTCGCCTGAGGCGGTCAAGCAGCTTAAGAGCGATCCGTTGCACGTCTTCAGTGAATCGGTACAACAACTCTCCAGTGTCGTGACCAGGTCCGTGGTCCAGATACTCACCACCGGCTTCGGCCTGGCCACCGACGAGCAGAAGGACGACACCGCATATCTTGAAGCTCAGCGCGGCATTGGCGCCGGGGTGATCCTCTCGTCCGATGGATACATCGTCACCAACGCCCATGTGGTGAAGGGCGCCCGCCAGATCCGGGTTCGCTTACAGGGACTGGACGAATCGATTGCAGGCAAGCAGAAAATTCCACCACGCATCGAGGCCAAACTGGTCGGCACCGACGGCCTCACCGATCTGGCTGTGCTCAAGATCGACATGACCGGCCTGCCCGCGCTGCAGCTGGCGAACTCCAATGATCTGAAGCAGGGTCAGATTGTGTTCGCATTCGGCAGTCCGCTGGGCCTGGAGAATTCGGTCAGCATGGGCGTAGTCAGCGCGACTTCACGGCAGATCGATCCTGAAAAGCCCGACATCTACATCCAGACCGACGCGCCCATCAATCCGGGCAACAGCGGTGGACCGCTGGTCGATATCGACGGCCACGTCGTCGGCATCAATACCTTCATCCTGTCGGAATCGGGCGGCAATGAAGGCCTGGGATTTGCGATCCCTTCCGATGTGGTGCGCAGCGTTTATGACCAGATCCGCACCGAGGGCCACGTGCATCGCGGACAGATCGGCGTTTACCTGCGGACTATCACCCCCGAACTCGCCGAAGGCCTGCACTTGCCCGTCGACGAGGGCGTCATCCTGGAAGACGTCGTGCCCGGCTCCAGCGCCGACAAGGCCGGCCTGAAAGTCGGCGAGATCGTCACCAGCGTCGGAGGCAAGCAGGTGGACGATCTGCGGCAGTTCGCGCTCGATCTCTACACCTACAAGGTGGGAGAGAAGGTGGATGTCGGCGTCCTGCGTAAAGGACAGGTGCAGACGGTGGCAGTAACGGTCTCGGAGCGGACTGACGACCCCGAGCGCTTTGCCGACATGGTTACCGGGCCGGACAACCTGGTCAACCGGTTGGGGATTCTCGGCGTCACCGTCAACGATCAGTTGCGCGACGCGCTGGGCGAAGATCTGCGCATCGACTCCGGCGTGCTGGTGGCGGCGCGCACGCCCACGGCGACGCTGCTGGGCGAAGGACCGCAGCCGGGCGATGTGATTCACGCCGTGAACGGCGTGCCGGTCAAGGACCTCGAACAGTTGAAGCAAGCCTTGCATAAGTTGAAAGCGGGCGACGCACTGGTGTTGCAGGTCGAACGCGAAGGGCTGCTCAACTATCTGGTCCTGGAGTTGGAGTAAGTTCGTCGACACTCGCTGCGGAATTTTCCCGTGACAGGACGCCCACACGCCGCCGGGTGTCGCACGTCACAGACAAGCCTCCTCGCCGCTCCTACAATTACATTGGCAAACCTATGGACGCCGTCTTCGACGAGAGTCCTCAGGTTTGCTCTGCCAGGGGCGCTATGCGGATCGTGTCGAAAGCGCTGTTCCTTCTCGCCACGTATAAAGGCCTAACAAGGTTTTTTCCTTTCCGGCGATCGCCCGTGGCCTTCTCCCTACAGACGCGCTTGTCGATAACTTCTCAGCCTGATTGTGACTTCTGAAAGGAGGCGCGATGGCTGTGCTAACCGCTCGACCCAAAGTAGCGGTACAGAATATCGTCCTGTTAACCGACTTCTCCGAAGCATCCGAGCTGGCGCTGGGCTATGCCACGTCGATCGCGCGGCACTATGGGTCCAAGATCCACCTGGTCCATGCCCTGCAGGAAATTGCCCAAGGCTCCAAGCTAAGGGACGCCGTCACCGCACCGGAGACGGACGCGGAAGCCAAGTTGCACGCCCAGGCCGAGATGTGTGGCGATATCGAGCACTCGGAGTGGCTCCTGCGCGGCACACCGCTGGCGGTAGTCGATCGCCTTCTGTCGTTCGACCGGTCCGACCTGGTTATCATCGGAACTCACGGCGCTCGCGGTTTCCGCAAAGCGGTGATCGGCGCTGCTGCCGAGCATTTCTTCCGTCACGTGCATGGTCCGGTGCTGGCGATTGGCCCATTGGTTCATCCCTGCGGGCCGGTCTGGGAGCCGAAGCATGTTCTGCTCGCGACCGACCTCCAGACCAGGGAAACCGCGGCTGCACGCTGTGCCGTCTTTCTAGCGCGCGAGCACGAGGCAAGGCTGGCGCTGCTGCATGTTGCGCCTCCCGCATCCCCTCCTTATCCCGACGACCAGCAAGTGATCGCGCGGCCCTACTTCCAGTCGCGCCTGCGCGAAATCCTGGCTTACAAGGCACAGCTGGAGTATCCCGCGGAGTTCCGCGTTGAGTTTGGCGAGGACGCCGTGGCGGAGATCGTGCGAGTGGCCAGCGAGCAACGCAGCGACCTGATCGTGCTCAGCGTCCATCGCCAGGAGCCCTGGGGGTTTCACTTTGTGCACGAAGCATACCGGATCGTGGCTGAGGCGTCGTGTCCGGTCTTAATCACGCAGCGGGGCGACTAAGACGGCCGCAGGCTCTGCTGATTTGGCGGTGACGGTGCAAAACGGAGGTTGCAGGAGTTAATTAACGCAGAGTAGTCCGACTCGTTGTGAAACAGGCGAGCCTGAAAGGAGCGTCCTCCCAGGCTCGCTGCTCCCCCTACAACATCGTTACGGCGCGAAGTACCCGTTAATATCGAGGATCAACTGGGTAGTCCCCGCAGCTGCGGCGTCGATCTTGCCATTGTTGGTCGGAACGATCGCCATGTTCGAGGTGATGAAGCCATCGGCCGCGTTCAGCGTCGAGACCGTTGGCTGAGGTTCGCCATCCGGCCACAACGTCAGATAGCGGAAGCCGTCGACCGGAACCACCGTGGCGTTGAAGACGTAGCCCTGGGCCGTCGGCAATGTGCAAGGGCTGCCCAGCACATTCACCGTTAATTCGCCACTGAACGGTCCATTGCCCTGCCGTGTATCCAGCACGCGGCATGGTGACGTCGGATAAAGCGATAGCCCTCCGCTGCCCGGAGGCGCGAAATATCCGTCAATGTCGATTGCCAGGTTGGTGGTCTGCGGGACGTAGACGGAGATGCCTCCGCCGGTTCCTGCCGGCACGATCGCAGCGTTGGCAACATTCGTTGCGGTGGGATTGTTCAGCGTCGAAACTCCGGGCTGCGCTTCACCCTCCGGCCACGCAGTCAGGTATCCCAAGTGCTGCCCCGACGGATACGGAATCGCGGTGAAGTTAAGTGAGTACGCCTGCGCGGTGTCGGGTATGTTGCAGTTCGTCGCCTGCAGAACCGGGAAGTTGCGCTGCCCCGGGCTGAGGAACGGTCCACCGAGAGGTCCAGCCGGATTGCGTGTGTCGACGACGCGGCACGGCGTCAGCGGATAGAACTGCAAGGTCGCTGCTCCGGGAGTGGTGAAGTAACCATTGATGTCGAGAATCACGTTCGTGGTATTGCTGACATAGACGCTGACGGCGCCCTGATATCCACCGGGCACGATGGCGGCATTCGCCTTGGTGCGTCCGTCGGTGGAATTCATGGTCGATGCCGTCGGCTGCGCCGCGCCCGTCGGCCAGATCGTCAGGTAACCCAGGCGTCCGTTCGGAACCACGGTGACGTTCAAAGAATAAGCGCTAGCGGTCGCGGGGATATGGCAGTTGCCGAGCTGTGGCAGGACAAAGCTCTGGGATGTGCCTCCAGGAATGGGGCCGTTGCCGCCGCCCGACGGGCTGGTGTCGACGACACGGCAAGGCGTAAGCGCGACGAACTGCACTGGACTGGGGGCGCCACCGGCGACCACGGACGTCGTGTTGTCATTGGAGTTCAACTCGTAGTAGCGGTTGGTAACGGGATTGACCGTGGCTGCGCCGGGCCCGCTGCCCACACCAAGCGACGTGGTGTGGTGCGTGGTGCCGTCGATCATCGTGATGGTATTGGCGCCGTAGTTGGTGACGTAAATCTTGTACGTGACCGGGTTGACTTCGACATCGGCCGGCTGTGTTCCCACGGCAACGGTTGTGGTAGCCAGCGTCGATCCATTGATGAACGTGACGGTGTTATCGCCTCCGTTGGCAACATAGGCTTCATTGGTCACCTGGTTGACGACAAGCGCGCCGGAAGCCATTCCGGTGTTGACGCTTGAGGTCGCGTTGGTGACGCCGTCGATAACGGTTACGGTCCCCTGCACGGGTGTTCCATTTGCCAGGCAGCCGGCGCTGCCGGAGTTGTTGCCGCAATTGTTTAAAACGTAGATCTTGTTGGTCAGCTGGTTAACCAGGATGACGGCGGGGTTCCATCCCACATCGACGCTGGTGGTCTGAAGCGTCGCTCCGTCGACTACGGTCACCGTGCCGTGATCGGTGCAATTGTTGCTGTTGCCGCACTGGTTGATGACGTAGATCTTATTGGTCACGGGATTGACGGCGGCCGCGATGGGCACGAGTCCGACGGTAATGGTGTTGATCAAGGTGTCGGTGTTGCCATCGATGATGCCCATCGTGTTGTCACTTCCGTTGCCGCTGTTGGGCACGTAAATCTTGTTGGTCACTGGATTAACGTCGGAGATGATGGGGTTGCTGAAGCCGCTGATGGTCTTGATCACCGCGTTGGTCGCGCCGTTGATCACCGAGACGGTGCTGTCACGCCGGTTATTGACGTAAAGCTTGTTGGTGACGGGATTGGCGACCAGAAATTCAGGCCGGCTGCCGACAGTGACGGTCGTGGTCGCATCGGTGGCGCCATCAATGACTGTGACCGTATTTCCGAAAGCGCCGCTGGTACCGAAGTTGGTGACGTAAATCTTGTTCGTGGCCGGATCGGCGACGATGTAGCTGGACGCATTTCCGACCGGGACGGTGCCGATCAGGGTTTGGCCGGCGGCGGGAATGACCGCTAAAAACAAGCTCAACGACAAAAGACACACTGGGACACGTGACATCGCTCTTTTTTGCCTTCCTTGGGTTAGGGGTGGGCTTGCTTTCATGCTCAGAGGGTGACGAAGAGGCTCCCCTGGCGCGGGAACGGGCACTTCCGGGCAACGAGCTGCCACTTTCATGTTTCGATCGAGCGCACTTCGATGTCGATCTAGAGCCGCATTTCTGCGGCTGGTTGGCTATTTCAGTTATGGAATGCGCCGAGCCAGAAACACCGGTAGCTGAGCCCGCTAAATGTCGCTATACTCTGATCACTTCCCTGCTTTTCGACAAGGGACATAACAGGACATTTCGGGACATTGCGCACCATGCCGCCGGTCCAGGAAGTGAAAGCGCCAAATCGTCGTCTGGATTCGTGGAAAGAGATTGCCGGCTTCTTCGACCGAGACGAACGCACGGTAAAACGGTGGGAGAAAGAACGGCAGCTCCCCGTCCACCGTCTACCTGGGGGCTCGCGGGCTCGTGTCTTCGCGTTTACCGACGAGTTGGAACGGTGGATGCACTCGCTTGCGACGATGCCGGTTGACGCCGACACACCCTCCAATGGGGATAGGCCTCACGACGAAGACCTCGCTTCTCCACCCTACGTTCTCTCCGAAGATCTTGCGGCCGAAGCCGAAAGTCCCGCGGACCCATCCTCATCGCGAAAGAGTTGGTTCATCGGGGCCGCATGTGTTGGTTTAGCTGCTCTGGCGGTGATCGCCGTGCTGATCACGCATCGGAAGCACGTAACCGCCGACACCAAACACGGCGCTGTCACAGCGACCATGAACTCCGCCGGTGCGTCCCCGCGCGTGCCCAATGCGCAAGCGGAGGAGTTCTACCTCCAGGGACGGTACTACTGGAACAAACGCACACCCGAAGACCTTCAGAAGGCGGTGGACTACTTCACGCAGGCGATTGTCCGGGACCCGGGTTACTCGAAAGCGTATGTTGGCCTCGCCGACTGCTATAACCTGCTGCGCGAATTCGCAGCCATGCCAGACACGGAGGCGTATCCCCGAGCACTGGCTGCCGCCCAGAAGGCGGTGGAACTGGACGACAATTCCGCCGAGGCTCACGCATCCTTGGCGTTCGTGCTGGCCTACTGGAAGTGGGACATTGCCGGAGCGGAGCGGGAGTTTCGCCGCGCGATTCAGCTCGACCCGGATTACGGGGCAGCCCATCACTGGTACGCCAACTTCCTGGCGATGGTCGGCCGTTCGGAGGAGGCGCTGAAAGAGATCAACCGGGCCGAGCAAATCGATCCCGGCTCAAACGCCGTTCTGGCAGACAAGGCGTTGGTGCTCTTCAACCTGGGTCGTCTGGATGAAGCGATTGTGATGGCCAAGCAAGTGGAAGCGAGCCAGCCGAACTTCCTGTCGGCACACCGCTACCTTTCCTACTTTTACCAGGCGAAGGGCGATTACAAGGACTACGGTGATGAGTCCTTGAAGGCTGCGGCACTAACGCACGACGAAGCCCAGATCGAGATTACCCGCGCCGCCGAACAGGGCTTTAAGGCCGGCGGCGAACATGAGATGCTGACCAGCACTTTGAAGGTCGAGCAGAGGCTCTATCAACATCGGCAGATGTCCCCATTCCTTCTGGCCGTCACATGCTCAAAGCTGGGACAAAAACAGCAGGCGCTGCAATACCTCCAGGCCGCGTATCACGAACATGATCCACTGTTCCTGTCGATGCGCTCGAATCAGTCACTGGCACCGCTCCACAGCGATCCGGATTACCGCAAGCTTCTGGCTGAAGTCGGCCTGCCGCCTATTTCCTAGCGGGCCGGATTACGGCGCGAAGTATCCCGAGATGTCGAGGATCAACTGCGTCATGCCCTGCGCCCAGGCATCGATCTTGCCGACCCCACTTCCGTTCCCGGTCGGCACAATCGCCATATTGGAAGTAATGAAGCCGTCGATCGCGTTCAACGTCGAGACGTTCGGCTGCGGCAGGTTGTCGGGCCACAGGGTCAGGTAACTGAACGAGGGGGTCGGCACGACCGTGGCGTTAAAGACAAATCCTTTGCTCGCGGATGGGGGAGCACAGGGGCTGCTCACCACATTCACCGTCAGCTCACCCGAAAACGGTTGTCCGTTGCCGGTGTTACGGGTGTCGAGGACACGACACGGCGCGCTGGGATAGAACTGCGCTCCACCAGTTGCCGGAGGGGCGAAGTAGCCGTTGATGTCGATGGCAAGGTCCGTATCGTCGTTCACGTAGACCGAGATGCCGCCGCCAGTGCCGGAGGGAATGATGGCCGCATTCGCGACGACTGTTGCAGTCGGGTTATTCAGCGTCGAAACGTTAGGTTGCGGGCCGCCCTGCGGCCATGCTGTCAGATATCCCAGTCGCTGACCGGAGGGATGCGGGATCGCCGTGAAGTTCAGAGAATAGGCTTGCGCGGCGCTCGGTATGTGGCAGTTCGTCGCCTGCAAAACCGGAAAGTCTCGTTCGCCCGGGGTGAGGAAAGGCCCGCCCAGAGGCCCGTTGGGGCCGCGAGTATCGACGATCCGGCACGGGCTGAGAACGTAGAACTCCAGCGTCCCCGACTGCGCAGGCTCAAAGTATCCGTTGATATCGAGGATCACGTTGGTCGTGTTGCTGGCCACGACACTGACCATCCCCTGGTATCCGCCGGCAACAATCGCCGCATTCGCCTTGGTGCGTCCGTCCAGAGAGTTCATAGTCGACACCACCGGCTGGTCCTGACCGGTAGGCCAAATCGTGAGATAGCCGAGACGCCCCTGCGGCACCACGGTCACATTCAAGGCGTACGCGGCGGCGCTGCCGGGAATACCGCAGCCGCCGAGTTGCGGCAAGGGGAAGCTCTGTGGAACCCCGGCCTCCAGCGGATTGCCGTCGCGAGTGTCAACCAGCCGGCATGGCGCTACCGGGGTAAATTGCAGCGGCGTAATCGGGCCGGTGGAGATGACGGAGACGGTGTTGTCTTGGGCATTGGGGACATAAGCGGAATCAGTAGCAGCGTTGATTGCAACCGCCGAGGGATAATTGCCGACCGTGAGTGGAGTCAGGCCGTTGGTTACTCCGTTGATGATCTCCACAATGCCGCCAGGCATGTTGCAGGGAAGGTAAATTTGGTTGGCGGCGGCATTGATCTCGATGTCGGATACCGCGGCACCGGCACTGCAAACCGTGATCGACGTCGGGGCCAGGGTTGATCCGTCGATAACGGTCACGCCGGGACTTTGCGAGCACGCGACGTCCGTGCACTGGTTCGCTACATAGATCTTGTTGGTGACGGTATTCACCGCCAGCCAGTAGGGTAGATAATCTGTCCGGACGCTCTGCGTCGCCAAGGTTGTGCCGTTGATGACCGTGACCGTACCTCCGCTTTGGCAATTGGCGCTGCTCCCGCAGAGGTTGGTGGCGAAAATCGTATTCGTCACCGGGTTGACTGCCACGCTGAAGGACTGGTATCCGGTCTGCACCGTCTGTGTGCCCAGTGAGTTGCCATCGATCACCGTGACGTTGCCATTGCCTCCGACATCGTTGGTCAGGCTGGTTACATAGATCGTATTGGTTGAGCTGTTCACCGCGACATCGGCTGGCCCCCAGCCCACCGTCACATTCCGTGTGCTCAGCGTGGTTCCGTCGATCACGGTGAGGGTCCCGGCGAAATTGTTCACGCAGTTGATGATTCCCGCTGCCGTACACATATTGACCACATAAATCTTGTTGTGGATGGCATCGACCGCCAACCGCCCGGGCACATAGCCGACGTTTACGGTCGTGGTAGCGAGCGTCACGCCGTCGATGACGGTGACCGTTCCCTGGCTCTGGCAATTGACGTCGTTGCCGCACTCGTTGGTCACAAAGATCTTGTTGCTTGCAGTGTTGACCGCCGCATAGGCCGGATTCACTCCGACATTTACCGTTGCGACCACCGTGTTGGATACGCCGCTGATTACCGAGACCGTACCGGTATTCGAACAGGGCCACGCCGTGCATCCGAGGTTGGTAACGTAAATCTTGTTGGTGGCGGTATTGACGGCACTGGGACCGGGGTTGGTCCCGACTCCAACTGTCGCGACCACGCTCTGCGCGACGACAGGAACCGAAGCAAATATCAGAATGCACACCACTGCCAGGAACAGGGAACGATGGCTGGTTAACACGAACAACTCCTTAGCCGAACATCTTATCCGAGACAAATAAAAAGGGGCGCATCTCTGCGCCCCGCGAAAATTTGTAACGTATGGATGGGAGCGATGGAACAGGCGCATCCTAACACGACCGTTCGTCCTTTTGCGACGTTTGTTGGGAAACGGCTTTACGGTTGTGGCACGTCAACGGACCGTTCGGTTAGTGCTGTCGTCCAAACCGTTTTCTTCGGCAGCAGAGTCGCTACAAGCCGACGGTGCCAGCCCCGCCAACTTAAGGCTTCCTTCCCGCACATCGGCAACAGAAATTCGCACCCGCGTGACAATGTGCCGAAAACCAGTTTTAATGTGGAGCATTGCCGGGAGGAACCGGATGAAGCCTTTACTGCTTGGCACCCTGGTCTGTCTGCTTTCGGTCGCAGCCGTGGCGGCTGACGGGCGCGACATCACCTACACCAGCGGCGCGGAGACGGTGCACGCCATACTCTACATGCCGCCGGGCAACGGGCCCTTCCCTGCTTTGGTTGTGATCCACGAGTGGTGGGGACTGAACGACTGGGTCAAGCAGGAGGCCTCAAGCTACGCCGACCAGGGTTACGTAACCCTGGCTATCGATCTGTATCGCGGGCAGGTGGCTAGCACGCCGGATGAAGCTCACCAGATTATGCGCGGCGTCCCCGAAGATCGCGCGCAACGCGATCTGCTGGCCGCGACCGCATTTCTGCGATCGCTCAACACCGTCAACCCGAAGCGCGTGGGTGCCCTCGGATGGTGCATGGGCGGCGGATACGCGCTGGATCTTGCCATCGCCGATCCGAAGCTGAAGGTGGCCGTCATCAACTACGGACATCTGGCCACGGAACGATCCAACCTCAGGAAGATTCACGCGGCGATTCTCGGCATCTTTGGTGGCCAGGACAAGGGCATTTCAGTTGACGACATTCGCAAGTTCGAAACACAACTACAGTCGCTGGGCAAGAAGGTCGAGATCCACATCTACCCCGACGCCGGACATGCCTTCGAGAATCCAAACAACCAGCAGGGATTCAGGGCGCAGGATGCGACCGATGCGGAAAAAATTACAGCGGAGTTCCTGAAGAAAAATCTGAAGTAAGTGGAGTAACAGAGTCCCGCCCTGAACAACGGTGGGCCAAGAGATCAACGGGAGCCCCAGGTCTCGCGCTGTCCGAGACCTGGGGAATTTCTACCAAACTCGAAACTACGCCGCTTTGTTCCGCCGCCGCATGGCCCGCACCCGGTCGATCGTTCCGACGATCGCCTGCGCCTGATTGCGAACCATTCCCAGGATCTCATCGGGCAGGGTGTTGTCGTTGATGTATTTGTCGAAGTGATCCTTCGCGTAACTGTCGCCTGTCTCCATTGACGACAGGATGGCGTCATCTCCGCCGCCGAGGTTGGCCTTTAGATCGGTCCACCCGCGGTGAAGTGCTCCCAAGGTGCTGCCGGAACGATCGACGTCGGCCTTGCCGAAGCGGATCGCCTCGTTCTCCAGATCGCCGGCGAACTTGGAGCGCTCCAGACTGATCTCGCTCAGCAGAGTCTTCAACTCAGGGTTTTTGGCGTGCTCGGCGCCGTCACGATAGCCGTTCTGGCCGTCGCGGCACACTTCGATCAGGTCTTCCAAGGCATTCAAAGTATGTTTATTGTCCGACATTTACTTATTCCCCCTAGATAAGCTACTTGCTGTTTGGATGGCGGCGGCGCAGCGGGGTTTGTATCGGGCTGTTGTCGTAAGTACTTAAAAATTGACGCACTGAAGCTGTCAGGAGTAATATCCAGCTTGGCGAACAAAAAGCGAAGACGGACGATTAGCCATGCAACCCTGGCTCCTACAAACCGCCGACGAGGACGGCGCACAGCCGCTGGTGGGAATCGCAAAGCTTGCTGCTACTGGCGAGTCGATTCGCCAGGGGCACTTTGTCGAGTATTTCACCTTGCCGGCGCGTGCATTGCTCAACCGTTGTACCTCGGTGCGCGTGCCATTTACCTGGACCATCAATCCCTATCGCGGCTGCGAATTCGCCTGCAAATACTGCTACGCCCGCTACACGCACGAGTTCATGGAGATGCGCGACGGAGTCGACTTCGAACGCAAGATTTACGTTAAGCAACAGACGGCTTGGCTGTTGCGGCAAGAGTTGAAGAAGGTGAAACGCGGCGAGCAGATCGCCATCGGGACGGCGACCGATCCGTATCAACCGGCGGAGAAACGCTTCGAGATCACGCGCGGAATTCTGGAAGAGCTGACGCACCATCAGGGTCTGGAGATCGGCATCGTCAGCAAATCGGACCTGATTCGACGGGACGTCGATTTGCTTCGGCGAGTCGCGGAGCATAACTCTCTGTATGTGAACATCACGATTACAACGCTCGATACGAAGCTGGCGAGAATCCTGGAGCCGCGTGCCCCCCGGCCCGATCTGCGGTTGAATGCGATTCGCGAGCTGCGGGCAGAGGGGATTAAGGCCGGCGTGATCTGCGCGCCGGTTCTGCCCGGCATCACAGACTCGCCCGCCGCGCTGGACAAGCTGGTACGTGCTACGAAGGAGGCTGGCGGCCACTACATCTACGCCAATCCCCTGTTTCTGAAGCCCTGCTCGGCGAAGGTGTTTCTTCCCTTCCTCGAAACGGAGTTCCCTCACCTGGTCGCCGAATATCGCAAGCGTTTCGAAGACCGCGCTTTCGCGGGAAAAGCTTATGCTAAACGCATATCCGAGCTGATGGCGCGCCTGCGCAGGAAGCACGGCATCGCGCGCGAGGTGACGACCCGTGGCGAGATTAGTCCTTCGCGGCCCGCAGGTGAAGAGCAGATGAACTTATTCAGACACTGATCGCTGCATCACGAATAACGAGTTGGCGGAGCGTCCCGCCATCGCTCCACGGTATCGACCCAGTTGGCCGGGGCGAGTTCAGGCTGCCCTTTTGCGCTCGAACCGTTTCTCGCTCTCCTCGCTCTTCAACCATTTGCGAGCCCCTGTCACCAGCCCGTAGATCGCTGCGGCCGTGCTCAGTCCCATCGCTGCAAAGGCCCAGGGATGCGTCTCGGCCCAGTTCTCAGAGCTGAAGGACTTCGCGCGATCGTCGAAGGCGCCGTGCGCGCCATGATCTCCTGCAACCGGCTCCCACAGGTTGTAAGGACGATTGGGATCGCGATGGCCGTCATACTGCTGCGACTCGTATCCGGTGCGAGCCAAGTAGTGGTCCGCGAAAGATGGCGCGATTTTATTGCCGAAGATAGCAATTACCGACGACCATGCGGGATAGTACTCGCGCCGCTGGGGATGATGCGCCGCGTAATAGATGGCACGCGCCGCAATCTCCGGCTGATAGATTGGCGGCACCGGCTGCGCTTTACGCGGCAAGCGACTCTTCACCCATCCGAACTGCGGCGTGTTCAGGGCCGGCATCTGGACCATCGTCGTGTGCACATTGCTCTTGTCGTGGAGAAGTTCGGTGCGCAGCGAGGCATGAAAGCCCAGAATTGCGTGCTTGGAGGCGCAATACGCCGACTGCAACGGGATACTGCGATAGGCTAGCGCCGAACCGACGTGCACGATCGTTCCGCGATCACGCGGCAACATTCGCTTCAACGCCGACAGTGTTCCATAAACATATCCGAGATATGTAACCTCGGTGACGCGCTGGTACTCCTCGGCGGTCATCTCCTTTACGGGTGAGAAGACCGACGTCATGGCAACATTGATCCAGATATCTATAGGCCCGAATCTCCGTTCGACCTCTGCTGCGGCGGCCTCGACCTGCGATGCGTCGGCAACATCGGTGGGAAGCACGAGGGCCTGGCCTCCCGCGGCTTCCACTTCGCGGCGGGCGCCCTCGAGCCCGTCATGGCCGCGCGCGATTAATCCGATCTTCGCCCCATGCCGCGCAAACTCGCGAACGGTGGCGCGTCCCACGCCCGCTGACGCACCTGTAATGACAACGACTTCCTGCTTGGCCATACTGCTCCCTGTATGTTTGTGAAAAGGTTTATGAATTGTCTGTCTCTTTTACATGGATGCATCATGCCGACTCTGCCGTTTGCCGGGCCACAAAAATAGGGTTCCGCCGGCGAAGAGCCGTCACCAGAGCAGAAAGCCGAAAAATTGAACAGGATGTAGCCGAGTTCTTCGCGGTCACGTCGCGCAAGAGCTAAGCAGAGCGCCGGTTAACAAGGCACAGTGCTGCCCATCACAGACAGCTGTGCCGAGGTGCGCTACTTTGAAGGGTAATAACGAGAGGTGTCATATGGCCGCGCCCTGGGCACACCGTTACGCGCAGCGCACCAAGTCCGCCAAAAGCTCCATCATCCGCGAACTGCTCAAGCTTACACAACGTCCAGAGGTGATCTCCTTTGCCGGCGGACTCCCCGCCCCTGAGGTGTTTCCGGTGGCGCGCTTCCAGGAGGCGTGCCACCGGGTCTTGCATACCCAGGCTGCGACAGCATTGCAATATGGGCCGACGGAAGGCTATCGGCCGCTACGCGAACTTATCGTGGCACACATGGTGCGTTACGGAATTCTTGCCAACGTCGACAACGTGCTGGTCACGTCGGGATCGCAACAGGCGCTCGACCTCATCGCCAAGCTGCTGATCAATCGCGGCGACCGCATCCTGGTGGAGTCGCCAACGTATCTTGGCGCATTGCAGGCCTTCGACCTGATGGGCGCCGAGTATGTCAGCGTGCCCATCGACGACCACGGCATGCAAACCTGCGACATGGAGCACGCGCTGCGTTCCGGGCCGAAGTTCATGTACATCCTGCCGAACTTCCAGAACCCAGGCGGAGTCACGCTGTCGCGAAAGCGCCGCGACCAGCTGGTGGCTCTGTCGGACAAGTACGGTATTCCGATCATCGAGGACGACCCGTACGGTCAGCTTCGCTATGAAGGCGAGCACATCCCGCCGCTGGTCGTTCTGGATCGCACGAACCTCGCCCGCGACAGCGGGTACAGGCTGGGCAACGTCATCTACCTCAGCACCTTCTCCAAGGTGCTGGCGCCGGGCTTGCGCGTCGCCTGGATCGTGGCGCCCCCGGACGTGATCGCCAAGCTGGTGCAGCTGAAGCAGAGCGCGGATCTGCACACCAGCACCTTCACCCAGATGGTCACCTACGAGGTCGCGCGCGACGGCTTCATCGACGAGCACGTCAAGGTCATTCGCGCCACCTACAAGGAGCGCCGGGACGCGATGCTGGCGGCGTTACAGGAGTACTTCCCACCCGAGGTTTCGTGGACGCACCCGCAGGGCGGACTGTTCCTGTGGGTCACGATGCCGCCCGGAGTGGATTCGTCCAAGCTGCTGGAGTCGGCGCTGCGTCAGGACGTGGCGTTTGTGCCAGGCCAGCCGTTCTATCCCAACGGCGACGAGGGCTCGCACATGCGGCTGAACTTCTCCAACGCCAAGCCGGAGATGATTCACGAAGGCATTCGCCGATTGTCGATCGCCGTTGCGCATGAACTGGAGCATCGGACAGCGGCGGTGATGGTGTAACGGCGGCGCATGAAAGCAACTGGCAGCCGGATGGGTCAGGGTTGGAAGACGAGCCTTGCGCCGCCTGGCTCCGCATTCCACAGCTTCTCTACATCGCCAAGCGGAGCGGCCATGGTTTTGATCTGGAAAGGGTGTTTCGCGGCTTCCTGAAGGAACTGCGCAATCGATTCGAAGATTTTCGCGAGAGAGACTCCACCACCAAAACCGCTGCCCAATAGTTCGAGACCGGTGCTGCGCAAGGTCGCGGCCGGCAGCGTGATGTTGGCGCCAGCCATCGAGCCTATCTGGATGTAACGAATGCGGCCGGAGGCATGCTGCAATCCTTTTTCCGAAATCGCGGCCAGCAAGGTTTCCGCCGGCAGGCCCCACAGATAATCCAGCACGACATCGATCCCGTCTTTGTCCCACTCGCGGCGAAATGCCGTAATCATTTCGTCATGCGGCAGGTCCAGCGAAACCACGGAGTCGGCGCCCAGGCCGGTGAGCGTTGCCAGCACTTCCGGATTTCGGCCGGCGGCGACGATCCGCCTCGCGCCCAACCGCTTCGCCACTTGTACGGCAAGCTGACCGGATACGCCGGTCGCCCCGAGGATCAGGATACTTTCTCCGGCGACGAACTGCGCTCTTCCCGACAAGGCGGCCCAGGATGACAGGGCGGGATTTATCATCGCCGCTACGGTGACATCGTCGAGAGCGTCAGGGATGGGCAGACACCTCGCTCGAGAGGAGACGCAACGCTCCGCCATGGTTCCAAAGGGTGGCCTCGACATGCCGAAATAAACTCGCGTCCCATCCTCTAGCAGGCCCACCCCGTCAAGTCCCGGAATAAACGGCAGGATTCCAGCGTTCATGTAATGGCTTCCGCTCGCCAGCGCTCTCACAATCTGGTGGAGTCCGGCGGCAGAAACCGTTACCAACACTTCGCCCTCCTCGGCAACCGGATCGGCGAAGGATGTGTACCGGGGTGGAGACTGGAAGGAGCTGACCACGGCGGAATGCATAGAAAACTCCTTGTAGCTACGGGAGAAATCTGAAGAGACTAACTCAGCGGGTCACACAGTCTCGATCATGCCCACAACCATCTCGCGCTCGCGCGGGCCGTCGAGTTCGACGAGCACGACGCGCTGCCAGGTTCCCAGCAGCAGCAGCCCGCTCTCCACCGCCAGGCCGACAGACGTTCCGATCATGGCGGAGAGGATGTGATCGGGCACGTGCTCGGGGTTGTGCTCATGGCGATAGTCGAGTTTGGGAACCATCAAGTCGAAGGCATCGAGCATGTCGAGATCGGTACCGGGATCGAGATCGGCGGTAGTCAGCGCAGCGGTGGTGTGCAGAAGATTGATCTGGCAGACTCCGGTCTTGTCGGCGTAGTTCTTCCACAGAATGGCTTCCAGCCTCTGGGTGATATCGATGATCTCGCGCTTCTTGTGCGTTTTGACGATCAGACGATGCATGGCGACCTATTCTTTCACCGCGGCACTGCTTCGGGCTCCGGCTTTGGCGTGAACAACTCCAGACGCACGCGCCAGGTTACGGACTGTCCGGGCGAGAGCAGGACCATGCCAGTATCCACGTTGCCCCAGTTCCTGTTGTATGGATCAGGTAAATTGAACTGCGGTTCAATAGCAACAAAATTCTTGCCCAGCGGCGCGTATACCTGGATGGACGTGATGTGTGGCGACATCGTGATTAAGCGCATCCCATAATTCGCCGCCGGATCGATGATCTCCGACACCGTGGTCTTGTTAGGCCCATAGTTAAGATTTGAATAATTGTCGTCGAGATACTGTTTGTTCAAAGCCACGCCGTCTGGCGCAGAGAAGTCATAGGGCGTTCCCTTCACCGGCACGCGCCGTCCGGTTGTAAACGTGTCGTCATAATTGTTCATGAGGGCGCGCGTCTCGCCGGGGAGATGCAGCCGCACCTGCTCGCGGTCGCCGCTCGGCAGAACGAAGTACGGATGCCAGCCGATTCCCATGGGCAGCACAGTCGTTCCCACGTTCTTCGCCGTAACCGTCATATCGAAAGCGTCGTGGCTGATCGCCGTTTCGACTTCGACGTCGGTATCGGACAGCCAGTGGCCGTCAAAATTGCCGGCATGAAGAAGCGCGTCAACCGCCGACTGCTGCCCACCGTTGCGGATAATCGCGTGCTCGAAGCGCGAATAGCGCATCAATCCGTGGATAGCATGCTTCTCGGCGCCGGGATTGTTGCCGCTCCAGTTCGCCGGCAGCGTAACGGTCTTGCCGTCGACCGTTGCGGTAATGGTCTTGCCGTCAGGCGAAACGGTTCCGCGAATGCGGTTCGCGAACGGCAACAAAATCGCGCCGCCAATCTTGAAGATCTCGTTGCCCCACTGGTCGTCGCCGGTGTTCAGCAGCTTCTCAGCCTCAGGCAGCGAAGGCGCATTCAGCAGATCGATCTCACCTTTGCCGGGCAGGTAAGCCTTGATCTGGAGAACCGCCATCCCGCGACCGGGCAGCACCGTTGCCTGAAGAAATTGTGGCTTGTCCTTTTCGGTGACTGGTGGACGGTCCAGGATTACCACCGGCTCCTTGCCGATAAGCACCGCCGCCGGCTTCGGTGGAAGTGGTTTAGTATCTTTCTCCTGAGTCTGAGCCATCATGGATAGGTTTAAGCAAGCAGCGGCCACCAGGCAGCTCGCACATCGGACTTTGAGGGCAGAGTAACACCGTCTGATCATGCGAAGAGAATCATAACAGCAGGCTCGGAGCCGCCGCCCTCCAACGCCCTATCCCGCCACGCTTCCCTTCATTACCTGCTGCCAGGCGTGCTGGAACAGCGCCATCTCCTCACTGGTTCCGATCGTGATGCGTGAGTAGCTGGGCATCGCCGGCCACACTCGCCCGATGACGACGTTCTGCTGCGCCATGGCGGCGATTACTTCCTTCGCCGGATGCTTCGTATCGAGTAGAAAGAAATTTGCCTGCGAGGGGATATACGAGTAGCCGTTGCTGTCGAGCCAGGCGAAGGTCGCGGCACGCACCTGCGCGTTGACGCGCTTGCGGTCAGCCACAAGGTTGGGATCGCTGAGGCTGGCTGAGGCCGCAGCGATTGCCGTTACCGGCATGAAGTTGAAGCCGCCGTAGTCGTGAATCCTGTCGAGCAGATCGGGCCGGGCGATGGCGAATCCGCAGCGCAGGCCGGCCATTCCGTAGAGCTTCGAGAAGGTGCGCAGCACGACGACATCTTTGCCGCCCTTAACCAGGTCGACCGCCGTGGGCGCATCGCTGAAGTGGATGTAGGCTTCGTCGACCATCACTACAGCGCTCTTGGGCTTGTGGTCGAGAAGATACTCAATGTCGGAGTGACTGGTCAGCGTTCCGGTGGGATTGTTCGGATTGCAGATGTAGAATACGCCCGCATCGGGAGCGGCGGCGATCATCGCCTTCACGTCATGCGAATAGGTCTTGGTGAGCGGTACTTTCACTACGCGGGCTTTCGCCTTGTCGGCCGCGAACAGGCCGGCCTCGAAGCCCGGATCGGCGGTGACATAGCTCGCGCCTGGCGAACAGAAGGCGCGCACGGTGAAGACCAGCGGCTCTGTCGATCCGGCGAAGATCGACACTTGCTCATCGGTGACGCCGATGCTCTGCGCGTACTGTTTGCTGAAATCGCGGGTCGCTTCCATCAGGTAGCGTCCGCTCTGCGGAGTGACGCCGGCGACGGCCTGACGCGCAGCCGCACAGGGTCCCAGCGGATTCTCGTTCGCATTGATCAGCACGGCGCCGGCAGGGTGACTGGGGGCCGCGGCATAAGCCAGCATCGGCTCGGTGACAACGCGAAGAGCGAGGGCAGCGGAGGCGGCACTCGATACCTTCAGAAAAGACCGGCGGGAGAACGAAGAAGATTCGTGGCTCATGGGCGAGCTCCTGGTCGCTATCTTAACGCTTCCCGCCCAAACAAAGCGTCCCACTTATCCGTGAAGCCGAATAAGTGGGACTAAACTGTGTTTCCGGGCGCCCCCACTCCTTCGCGATATTCGAATGAGTGGGTCCCTGGATCGTTCTTTGCTACGCGGTAACGGCCTGCTTCGTCCGCGACGAGGTAAAGCGAATCGCCTTGGCCAGCAGGATGGTTTCGATCCCGCGCAGCGCCTCCAGGGCCGCCTCGGTTACATCGCCATCTACATGAACCACGGCGACAGCCGAAGATTCCGGTCCGCGCCCCAGCGAGAAGTTGGCGATGTTGATGTTGTGCTGACCGAGCACGGTTCCGATGCGGCCGATGACGCCGGGTACGTCGAGGTTGCGCAAGTAGATCACGTTGCCCTCGAGCGGAGCTTCGACGTGAATGCCGTCGATCTCCAGCAGGCGAGTCTGACCGCCCGACTGAACGCTGCCGGCAACCGTGTTCTCGTGGTGGGCGCTCTTGAAGGTCATCCGCAGCACGTTCCCGGCGACCTCAGGCGTCTTGCGCTCGCTGATGCGAATGCCCCGCTCTTCCGCAGCCGAAACCGCGTTCACCAGGTTTGCCCGCTCCTGCGCGTGCGCCAACTGGTTCAGCGCGCCGGCAACGGCGGCGTTACGGATCAGCGCGGTCTGCCAGCCGGCAATCTCGCCGGTGTAGCTGAGGCAGATCTCCTCCAGCCCGCCCTCGCACGTTTGCGCCAGGAAGGTTCCCAGCCTTTCGCCGAGCGCGATGTACGGTAGCATCTGCTGATATTCTTCCTCGCTGATCGAGGGCACGTTCACAGCGTTCTGGATCACGCCCTTCAGCAGGTACTCGCGGACTTGCAGTGCGATCTGCACGCCTACGGCTTCCTGCGCTTCGTTGGTCGAGCCGGCGATATGCGGGGTCAGCAGCACGTTGGGCAGCGTCATCAGCGGCGAATCTTTGAGCGGCTCGTTGCTGTAGACGTCGAGCCCGGCGCCGCCAAGCTGTCCGGACTGCAGAGCCTCGACGACGGAAGCTTCATTCAGCAGCTCGCCGCGCGCGCAGTTCACCAGGCGCACGCCCTTCTTCATCTTGCGGATGGAGTCGGCGTTGATCATCCCGGTGGTCTGCGGCGTCAAGCCGACGTGCAGCGTGATGTAGTCCGACTGGGCGAAGAGCTCGTCGAGCGGAACCATGGTCACGTTGAGCTGCTGCGCCAGCGCGGGAGCGACGTAGGGGTCGTGAGCAACGACCTTCATGCCGAAGGCCTGCGCGCGCCGCAGAACTTCGACGCCCACCCGGCCCAGTCCGACGATGCCCAGGGTCTTGCCTCGAAGCTCAGTTCCCTGCAGCGTCTTCTTTTCCCATTTGCCGGCAACCATGGTGGAATGCGCGCGATGCAGGAAGCGCGCCAATCCCAGCATGAGAGCGAAGGTATGCTCGGCGACCGCAACCGCATTGCCGCCGGGCGTATTCATAACCACGATGCCACGCCGGGTGGCGGCCTCGAGATCGACGTTGTCGACGCCCACGCCTGCTCGTCCGATGACGCGCAGTTTGGGAGCCTTCTCCATCAGGGCGTCGTCGACGAAGGTCGCCGAGCGCACAACGATGGCTTCCGCGTCAGCCAGTTCGCGGGTGAGCGATTCCTTGTCGGGACTGACAACCGTCCAATCGCCGTGCTCGCCAAAGACCTTGACCGCGGAGGGAGAAACTTTATCCGCAATTACGACTTTCATACTTTAGCCGCCTCGACGAATTGCCCTGCAAAAGCCTCTTGCACGGCGCGCACGCCAGCGCCTAATTCGAAGTTGTAAGAGGGCGCAACCTTCGCCAGTACGTGCTCCAGCGCGCCGATGACACCGAGCGCGTCGAGGTAGTCGTAGTAGCCGAGGTGCGCGATACGAAACAGCTTGCCCTTCATATCGCCCTGGCCGTTGGCCATGACGATGGCAAAGCGTTCGCGGAATTCCTTCACGATTGCGCTGGAGTCGACGCCCTTCGGCGCCAGAACCGCAGTGCAAGCGGCGGAAGGACAGGTCGGCGCGAACAGTCCGAGTCCCAGCGCCTGCACGCCCGCGCGAACCATGGCAGCGGAAGTCTCGGCGTTGTGGATAAGAGCATCGCGTCCGTCGGCAAGATTGCCGTTGCCGGCCTTGCGGATGAAGTCGAGCGCAGCGCCCAGTCCGCAGATCAGCGCGACCGCCGGCGTGAAGGCCGACTCGCCCTTGGTCTGCGACTTACGCTCCTTGCGGAGATCGAAGTAGAAGCGCGGCTGCTTGGCGGTTTCCATGCGCTGCCAGGCGCGCTCGCTTACGCTGAGATACGCCAGGCCGGGAGGAATCATGACAGCTTTCTGCGAGCCGCCGATCAGAACGTCGATGCCCCATCCGTCGACGTCGAAGTGCGTGGTACCGAGTCCGGTGATGCCGTCGACCACCAGCAGCGTGTCGGTACCCTTCAGCAGCGCGGCGATGGCCTTTACGTCGTGACGCGCGCCGGTGGAGGTTTCCGTGGCCTGCATGTAGAGGACGCGAACGCCATCGAGCTTCGACTTCACTTCGCGCAGATCGAAGGTCTCGCCGTAGGGAACGCTCAGCAGTTCAATCTCGCAGCCATAGGCTTTGGCGAGATCGCGCCAGCGTTCACCGAACTTGCCAGCACTCAGGACCAGAACCTTCTCGCCGGGTGAGGTCAGGTTGGAGATGGCTGCTTCCATCGCTCCGGTGCCGGAGGAGGCGAGGAGGAGGACATCGTTGTTGGTGCCGATAAACGTCTTGAGGTCGGCCAGGGTGCGCGAGAAAATTTCACGGAATTCCGCGGTGCGGTGGTGCATGTCCGCTGCGGCGATAGCGTTCTGGGCGGCTGGAAGTAAAGGTGTAGGACCGGGAGTGAAAAGCCGTGCCTTACGGATCATAGCGATACCCCTGCTCATTGATTGCCGGCCGGAAACAGCCGACATTCCACTATAGAACCCCTCGAACGGGCGCGCTAGCGCAGATAGGCAGGCCAAACGTGCCGAATGTCACAGGTCCAGGTGACTAAGGCATTGAAGCACCCCGTGGCGTAGCGGCGGGATGATGTCTGGCGGGGCGTCAGCCCCCGTTCAGCCAACCGCAGGTCCCAACCCCGGCAGCGGCGCCACCGTCCCGACAGGAGAGGCTGGTCCTATAATCCTTTCTATGACCCTGACCGAACGTGTGCAAAAAGAGATGGTGGACGCCATGCGCAGCAAAGAAGAGCTGCGCCTCTCCACGCTGCGGATGATGAAAGCGGCGCTGCAGATGAAGCGCATCGACAAGCGCGCCGACCTCGACGAAAAAGAAGAGCTGCAGGTCTTCAGCACCATGATCAAGCAGCGCAAGGACTCGATCGAGCAGTTCGAGAAGGGCAACCGCCCCGAGCTGGCCGCCAAAGAGGCCGCGGAGATCACCATCATCGAAGGCTACATGCCGAAGGCCGTCGGCGAAGACGAAATTGTCGCCACGGTGAAAGCCGTCGTCGCCGAGATGGGATCCCCCACAATGAAGGACATGGGCACGGTGATGAAGAACGTCATGGCGAAGTTCGGGGGAGCGCGGGTGGATGGAAAGATTGTCAGCGAAGCGGTGAAGAAGCAACTAGCAATTAGCAATTAGCCACTGGCACCCCCAGCTTTGTTGCGGCAGCCGTTCCTTTGATTTGTCATCCCGACCGGAGCGTCCGCGCCTTTGCTTTTCCGCCGCATGGTTTGCGGCGGGCGGACGCGTAGCGGAGGGACCTGCGGCCTGCCGGAATGCGTAAGGAGCCGTCGTCCCTACATGTGCCGTCGGCCGAAGCGGCCGACTCTGATCTTTTACCAACACCGGGCTCGGTTCCATGCAAGTCTGCCGTGATGCGACGCGAATTGTTTATCCTGCCGCGCATAACCACAATCTCACTGTCACTAATCTGCATCCTGCTCCGGGACGGCTCATGGCTCACGCCCCATAGCTCACAGCCGATAGCCTCTTGTTGTAATCTGAATTCACCTTCATGTCGTACCAGGACACAGTTGAGCAGCTTTACGCGCTCGGACATGAGCTGGCGTCGACGCCGTCGCACAAGTTCGACCTGGCCTATGTGCACGCGATGCTGGAGCCGCTCGGCCATCCCGAGCGGCGTTTTGCCAGCGTGCTCATCGCCGGCACCAACGGCAAGGGTTCGACCGCCGCGACGCTGGCCTCTATCCTCCGCGCGGGCGAATACCGGACCGCGCTCTACATCTCGCCCCACCTGGTCCGTATCAACGAACGCATCCGCGTGGACGGTGAGCAGATTTCCGATGTGGAGTTCGGCGCGATCTACGAACGCGTTGAGCAGACCGCGCAACAACTCCTGCAGACCGGCAAGCTGCCTTGGCATCCCAGCTTCTTCGAGATGCTGACCGTCATGGCGTTCGAATACTTTGCCAGCGTCGGCGTGCAAATCGCAGTGCTGGAAGTTGGCATGGGTGGGCGTCTGGATGCGACCAACGTTGTCGATCCGCTGGTTTCCGTCATTGCCGACATCTCGCTCGACCACCAGAAATATCTGGGCAATACCATCCCCGAGATCGCGCGCGAGAAAGCGGGCATCATTCGCCGAAATGAGGTGGTGGTGACGCTGCCGCAGCATCCGGAGGCCAATGACGTGATCGGCCATGCGATTCTTGATGCGGAAGCCACGGGTGTGAGCGCCGTGCAATATGTTCCCCCGGTATCCCCGGGAGCCGCAACGTATCTGGCGGGGCAGGCTCCGGCTGTTCCGGGCCGCAGCCGCTATCCGCTCAGCGTGATGGGCGAGGAGATTCTGGTGGACTCCCCGCTTGTGGGACGTCATCAGTTCCGCAACATCGCACTCGCCATTGCCACAGCGGAGCAGTTGGCGCACTTTGGCTTCAAGACGACGCCACAGCAAATTGAGCAAGGCATCCGCGAGACGCACTGGCCGGGACGCTTTCAGGTGATTCCACGATCGGCGGCGACTCATCAACATGAGATGGTGCTGGATGTGGCGCACAATCCCGCCGGAGCATGGGCGTTGCGATCGGCGCTCTCGGAGAATTTCTCCGGACGCGAGCTGACGCTGGTTTTCGCGGCCATGCGTGACAAAGCGATCCAGGAGATCGCCGAGGTGCTGTTCCCCATCGCCGAGCGGGTGGTGCTGACGCATGTGAATAATCCGCGCGCAGCCACGCCGGCTGAACTGGTGCAGGCCGCCTCACGCACGGGCGCAGAGATCTACACCGAGGACACCGTGACGGCGGCTTTGCGCAAAGCGCACGAGCTGACGCGGCCCGATGGCGTGATCGTGGTGACGGGATCGATTTTCCTGGTGGGCGAGGCCATGGCGGCGATGGGGATCTCGGCATAGTAAGTAATTGATGGATGCGCAATTGGAATGCAAATGCGCGTTGAACAAATTGTCGTCAAGAGTGAAACGAGGGATCTGCTTTTTCGGCGCAGCGATGAACAGCAGATCCCTCATCGGGCTGAAGCCCTCCTCGTGATGACAACATAAGGATTGTCGCCGTGATGACAATTCATGATCTCCTCCGTGTGCTCTGTGCCTCTGTGGTGAAAATGACGCTGCAATGAACTCGACGGACCAACAACTCGCCACCAAGGCTCCGCAACGCGGGTCGCTGTTCACGCGTCTGCGCTCTTATTGCCTCTACGTCCCGATCGTTTATCTGTACACCGGAATCATGGGCACACTCGCCCTCATCGCTTCGCTGTTCGACGGCACTGGGCGGGTACAGCACTGGTTTGCTCGTACCTGGTCGAGCATGATCCTGAAGACGATCGGTGTGCGCGTCAAGGTCGTGGGCCAGGAGCACCTGCAAGGCATTCCGCATGCGGTGTACGCTGCCAATCATTTGTCGGCGCTTGATATCCCTGTGCTCTACTCGTCGCTGCCCGGACGGTTTCACATCATGGCGAAGCAGGAGTTGTTTCGTTACCCGTTTCTGGGCTGGTACCTGAAGCGCTCCGGGCAGATTCCCATCGTGTACGGAGACGCGCACGCCTCGCTGCGTAGCCTGAACCGGGCCGGTGAGGCAATGCGCAAGGGCGTGCCGCTGATGGTCTTCCCCGAAGGCGGCCGCTCTGCCAGCGGCCAATTGCAAGCGTTCATGGGCGGAGCATTTTTTGTTGCCATCCGCGCGCAGGTTCCCGTGGTGCCCATGGCAATCGTCGGAACGTATGAGCTGCTGCCCATCAACAGCTTTCACATCCTGACCGGGGAGGTCGTCCTGGCCATCGGCGAACCTATTCCGACCACAGGATTGCGCGTGCACGACATGGAGAAAGTGTCGGCCCATGCCAGGCAGGCGATTGCAGAACTCTACGAGGCGCATGCCGCAGGAGTTGCGCACGTGAATAACAGTCCGGTGGGAGTGCGATAACCATGAAACCTCGGATCGCCATTCCGGTGCCCAACTCGAAGCGTCCGCTCTACGCGCGTATTGCATTACCGCAATATGAGCGCGCGGTGCGCAGCGCGGGCGGCGAACCGGTGATTATTGCCTTGAACGCGAGTTCAACCGAGATTGCGCAGGCGGTAAAAAGTTGCGATGGAGTGCTGCTGCCGGGAAGTCCTGCCGATGTCGATCCGGAGAAGTACGGCGCCGCGCGGCATCCGGAGACGGCCGCCGCCGATCCCTTCCGCGACAATACCGATGAGTTGCTCCTGCAGGACGCCTACAACATGCGCAAGCCGGTCTTCGGCATCTGCTACGGCCTGCAGTCGCTGAACGTGTGGCGTACGGGTACGCTCGACCAGGTGCTGCCCAGGGGGGTGAAACACTCGGCGGGAAGCAAGGTGGCGCAAGTTCACCGCGTCGAGATCGATCCGGAATCGAAGCTGGCAGGGATCTTGCGTGACGCCGGCGCGCTGCCGCACGGTGACGAGCCGATGCTTCCGGTGAACTCCAGTCACCGACAGGCGGCGCAGACTGTGGGCGATGGCCTGCGGTTGGTGGCGTGGTCTGCCGAAGACGGTGTGAAGGAAGCAGTCGAGGGCACGTCGCCCGATCACTTTGTGCTGGGCGTGCAATGGCATCCAGAACGAACCTACGACAGCGAGCCCGCTTCGCGCGCCATGTTCGCGGCCTTCATTCGCGCCGCCGCGCGCTGGCATCAGCAGCTGGCGAGGAAGCAGCAGGATTTCGAGTCGGTTAGGTGAGGAGGGTTCACCACTGAGGCACGGAGGACACAGAGGTTTTGAATGGTCTGCCACTCCGGGTCATAATCCGCCCAAAGATCGCGTATTGTCGTCACGAGCGAGCTTTAGCTCGCGAGGGATCTGCTTTTCGAGCAGCGGAACAGCAGATCCCTCGCGCCAACACACGGCTCTCGTGATGACAACTTTGTTAAATCCCCGTGCCCTCCGTGCCTCAGTGGTGAACTCGATCTTTGTCCTTCCTCGCTACATCAATTACTCTGGATTCTTATGCTCGATCTGGCATTCGTACGCGATCATCTCGACTTAGTTGAAAAGAAGCTGCGCGACCGCAACATGGATCCCGTAGCCATCCTCAAAGATTTTCACGCCATCGATCAGGAGCGCCGCTCCGCAATCACTGAAGCCGAGACCTTGAAGGCCCGCCGGAACGAGCTGGTGGGCGAGTTTCAGAAGCTCAAGAAGGCTCAGCAAGACACCAGCGCCAATCTGCAGGAGCAGAAGGGAATCAAAGAGCAGCTACCGCTGGCGGACAAAAAGGTCGAAGAAGCCGACGCGCGCCTGCGCAATATTCTTCTCGGTATCCCCAATCTTCCCGATGACAGCGTGCCGGTGGGCAAGGGCGAAGCCGACAACGTCGAGGTGCGCCGCTGGGGTGCGGCACCTCAGTTCGACTTCACGCCCAGGCCGCACTGGGAGCTGGGTGAAGAGCTAGGCATCCTCGATCTGGAGCGAGCGGCCAAGCTGACAGGCGCACGTTTCGCCGTCTACTGGGACCTGGGTGCACGGCTGGAACGTGCGCTGATGAACTTCATGCTCGACCTGCATACGCGGGAGCACGGCTACACGGAAGTTCTGCCACCGTTCCTGGTTAATGCCGACTCTCTTTACGGCACCGGCAACCTACCCAAGTTTGAAGCCGATCTGTTTAAGGTTCCAACAGACGATTGGACCAAGGACCCCTATTACGTTCCTTCAGCCGGATTGTTAGTGTTAATAGAAGGCCGCGGCGCCGATCTATTTTTCGTCGAAGGGGTTGATGAGGATGGACTCGT
Source organism: uncultured Acidobacteriaceae bacterium (assembly GCA_963780495.1). GTDB lineage: Bacteria > Acidobacteriota > Terriglobia > Terriglobales > Acidobacteriaceae > Bog-257. The sequence goes on along the minus strand of CAWACF010000001.1, from coordinate 94,558 downwards.
TCGCGTCACTCCGGGACATGGGCGCGGAACAGAAGAGAAGGTTTCCCGCCGAACTTTGCTTTATCCGAAAAGCCTGTATCTCATCCCTACTGCCGAAGTTCCGGTGACGAACCTCTATCGCGATGAGACGTTGGACGGCGCGCGCCTGCCGATCTCGCTGACAGCTTACACACCATGCTTCCGCAGCGAGGCCGGATCGTACGGCAAGGACGTGCGCGGCATCATCCGGCAGCACCAGTTCCAGAAGGTGGAGCTGGTGAAGTTCACCAAGCCGGAGCAGTCGTGGGCCGAGCACGAGAAGCTGACGCGCAACGCTGAAGAGGTGCTGCAGAAGCTGGGCCTGCACTATCGCGTGATGGCCTTGTCGACCGGCGACATGGGATGGTCGTCGGCGAAGACCTATGACATCGAGGTATGGCTGCCCGGGCAGCAGCTGTTCCGCGAGATTTCGTCCTGCTCGAATTTTACGGACTATCAGGCGCGGCGCGCGAACATCCGCTATCGACCTGAAGGCGCGAAGAAGACGGAGCTGGTACACACGATTAACGGCAGCGGTCTGGCGATCGGACGCACCTGGGTTGCGATCGTGGAGAACTATCAGCAGGCCGATGGCAGCGTGATCGTCCCGGAACTCTTGCGGCCGTATGTTGGCGCGGAGAGGATTACGGCGAAAAAGTTTTGACGCGGAGGTGTCTGGCAGAGCTGGGCCTTCCGTGGAGAGCTATTCAGGTACAGCTATTCTGGGAGATATCCAGGAAGAGCTAACTCTGGTAGAGCTAACTCTGGTAGAGCTGGCCTTCAGGCCAGCGTCCAAGCTCTTACATGGAATCTAAGTCGGCTTTAGCGACGGCAGCGGCGGCGCTTCCGTTTCTACGAACTCTCTCACTTCCCCGCTTCGATCAACTTTCCCGCGCACGGATTTGAGCGCGAATCATCTCCACCAGCTTCTTCGTGACCGGCACCGCGATCCCGTGTTTCTCTCCTCCGCGCAGGATCGGCCCGGCAATTCCTTCCAGCTCGATCGAACGTCCGCCGGCCAAATCCTTTGCCATCGAACTGCGCATCGTGTCCGGCCATCCAGCGAAAACGTGGTCGACCTGCCCGTCCGGTACTTCGGCTCCTTCCGCCCGCGCCACCGCCGTGGTCTCCGCAATCGCCGTCTGAAAGTCGTCTCGCCAGGCCGCATCGGCCAGCATCCCGCCTTTGTCCATCCCTGAAGCCGAGGTCACCAGCGCAAACGGCGCCAGGAAGCTGAGCTTGGTCCAGAGCAGGGTTGGCTCGTCCTCCACGAAGCGGCAGTTGAATCCAAAGCGTTCATGCAGTCCATTCAGAACGCCTTCCAGCAAAGCCTGTCCCGAGGCAGCCACGCTCAGCCGCACCTGCGAGCTCTCCCGGAAATGTCCGTCAGCAATCCGGTCCGCGCCCACCGCAATGGTCGCCGGGATAACGCGATCGTAGCCGAACCTGTCACGCAGCAGCGGAACATGCTCCGTGCCGTTCAGCAAAGGAATCACGTGGCCGGGCGTGCTCGCGATGGATTGCAACGCCTCTTCCAGTTGGTAGGTCTTGGTTGCAATCCAAAGAACGTCAACCGCCTCGGTGAGCCGCGAGGTGTGCGCGGCCGACGCCGTCACCGTGACGTTCGGCTGCTCCAGCGTCAACTGCTCCGGGTAGGTGGCAAACTTTTCGGCCCGGACAATCAAGGTGACACTTTCCCCCAACGCCGCCAGGGTTGTCCCCATCAGCCCGCCGATCGCGCCCGCTCCCAATATAGCGTGCTTCATCCTGCCTCCTTTTGATCAGATGGACGGATCGCGCGAAGGTTCCAAACTGGCTGTCGAAAACTGCTACTTCAACTTCGTCCAGACCACGAGGAACAGCGCCAGCCAAACCAGATCGATGATTGGCCCAGGGAAGGATTGCGCGCTGACGCGGCCCCGGGCATAGAGCGTGAATACCACAATGGGGTACAACAGCTTCTCCAGAAACAGGGCGGGCATGACCGGCACATAGCGTACCGGATCGCGCGCGATGATCAGGAAGGCGATCTGCCATACCAGCACGATGACAACGAATCCATAGTAGAACTCGGGATGCGTTATCGGCGGCGGCTGCCTGATGCCGATCATCTTCTCCATGAAGAACAGCGGCGTGACTTCCAGCAGGCCGACGATGCCGGCAAGCAGAAAGACCCAGCGCGCAAAGCTGACCGGCTTTTCACTGCTCATCGCGGTGCACCGTGTCCATGGAAAACGCGGGCAGGCAGACGGCGATGTACTCGGCTCCTTCGGAGTTAGGCGTCGAGTACTGCACCCACTCTCCGGCATGCGTCACCACAGCTTGTCCTGCCTGTACATCCATCTCGCCGCTGTCGGACTTTACCCGCAGCATCCCGCGCAGCACGATGGTAAATTCGTCGAACTCCGGCTTCTGACCGGGCTCGACCCACCCCTGCGGGCTGCGCATGTGGGCGACGCTCACGGCCGAATCTTTAGAGTTCACCCGGCCCACGTATTCGTCGATGAGCTTGGGTTTGTTGCCGGCAGCGGTAATGCGAGTGGGTTGCGCGATGAGTGTGGGCATGCCGAAATTATAAAGTGAACGGTGAACGCGGTTCATCCATATGAGTTGTCGCCGGTTACCGGCAATGGAAGCGTGATACGGGGAGATAGCAGTCTTTGGACTCCGGCGGCCAAAATGGCGCCGCCTGCGGTGAGGATGACACCGGCACGGTATGTGATCGGGGGGTCAGAGCGAGCTGTTAATGACTGGTAACTAGTGGCTAGCAGCTAGTTCTGCCCGGATATCCTCAGCCGCAGATCTTCCGGGATGCGGTCGCGAATTTCTTCCGGCAGCTTTTCCAGGCCGACGCGCGCTCCCAACATGGCCACATCTTTCACCACCAGCGGAGCGGGAGTGGCGACGGCGACCAGCAGCCATAACAGCATGGAGAGCAGGAATCCGCCGAGCGCCCCGACCTCAAGCCAGAAGGCATGGCTGGGATGGAAGTAGCGGATCACACCATAGGCGAGGAAGAAGACGAACATCGAAGCCGATGCCAGCGCCCACAAGCCGATATCGATGCCGCGATGAAGAGTTTGCCGCGAACGGCAATGGGCGCACTCCGCCAGATGCGCTTCGTAATCCTCGCGCATTTCAGGAGCCAGACCGGAGATGTCGTAACGCCATCCGGCCAGGATCTTGCCAATGACGGGGTCAGTACATTTTGTTGCCATTGATGAAAGCTGAACGCCGCGCGCCCCTTGGGAGTCGGGCTCGTAAGGCGCCTTGTTACAGTCGAACCGCCGCGAGGGGTTCGTGCTGGGCCGCCAACATAAGCCGGTTCTGCAAGAACAGGCTGCGCTGTCCGCCCAAGGCACGTTCCGCCGTCATGCGCGCTATCTCTGGATGATTATTCTGCTCCGAAAGATGCGCCAGGATGAGGAACTCTGCCCCTCCATCATAATCGGTTGTGAGGAAATTCGCGAGCGCGTCATTGGACAGATGGCCGACGTTACTCATCACCCGCTGTTTCACACTCCACGGGTAAGGGCCGTTGCGAAGCTGCTCGAGGTCGTGGTTGGATTCGATCATCAGCACCTGACATCGGCGCAGATGATCGCGAACGTTCGGCGGCATGTAACCCAGGTCGGTGCAGATGCCGACCTTGATACCTTCAGCGCAAAAGGTAAAGCCAACGGGATCGACGGCGTCGTGTGGAATGGTAAACGGCGTAACCGAGATGTCGCCGATTTGAAAGCGCATGCCCGAGCTGAAGTGCTCGCGGCGATCGAGTGAAACACGATGACCGTCCGCATCACGGACACACCGCTGATAAGCCTGGTAGGTCGCCGCCGTAACGTAGACCGGGATCTTGAGCTTGCGCGCCAGTACACGGATGCCCGCGATGTGGTCGGAGTGTTCGTGGGTAATCAGGATGGCGTCGATCGCACACGGATCTTCGCAACAGCGCTGCAGCCGCCGCAAAACTTCACGGCACGAGATGCCGGCATCGATCAGCAGGCGCGTGGTGGAGCTGGCGACAAGGGTGCAATTCCCTTTGCTTCCGCTGGCCAACACCGTTACTGAAACCGACATACTCCGGAGCATAACCGGAAGCATGGGGAGACGGTAGTAATAAAGTCGTTAACCGTTGTGGAATTCGTTAATAGAGGAAAGCAAGAATCAGCTAAAACGGGGGTGATTTGCACAGCAATCGTGTGGTGCGCACACGAAATACACAGAATCGAAACTTTTTCTGCTTGAGAGTTCCAGAACTTTGATGCATCCTGTCACGCAGTTGAGGCACAGCTGTTGGCGTGCCGCTTCCCGGTTAAGGACGGCCATTCGGCGATGAGAGGCGATCGGGGTTGTGTAGATTACGGCTCTGATCTCGTTCCGAGCGTAGCGAGAGCTGTCGTATCGGAGCTTGCCGCATATTGGGCGTCATAACTGTAAAGGCAGTTTGGGCCTTGCGTGGCTTTGTGCGGACTACCTCGGGCCGTAAGAGCCCGATAGCGTTCCTCCTGGTCCGTACCTTTTCGAGCGCATCTCTGCGCAGCACGCCGGTGTTCAACGCCATTGCTCTGGGCTGAGCGAAGGAAGCCACGCGTTACGTCGTAAGACGTGCAGCCGTACCTCTCGCGACCCGAGGTGGCTGGCCTCGGGTCGCATTGTTTGAAGGCCGTGATTCGGGGTTCGCGATTCGCTCTTCGCCAGAGACTAACGGCCTTCCGCTGCGAGCTGCGATGTGATTTGGCTTTTGGCTTTTGCTCATCCCCTCAACAAGTTGTCATCCCGACCGGAGCGTTCGCGACGTCATTTCGATCCGCCGATTTTGCGGATCGGCGAACGCGGAGTGGAGGGACCTGCGGTTCGTCGCACTGGCAATTGCTTCGTTGCGCCAGCAACCCCAGGTCCCTCCACGCGGGCTGAAGCCCATGGTCGGCATGACAATCGGTAGGGGTCTTGCACAGTCGCCCACAGCTTTTCGAATGAAACTTGGTTTCGTGCCAAGATTGAACCTCGTTGGCCATTGACCACCACTCGCTCTGAATGTCTAAATAAGTTCACCCCCATGGCCACCACCGATTACAGTCTCGAGCGCGGGCTTCCGGTCAGCATGGAAGCGGAGCGAGCCATTCTTGCCGCCATCCTGCTCGACAACTCGCTCTACGATCAGGCTGCCGAACATCTCACCGGCGACGACTTCTCGCTCGACGCGCACCGCCGCATTTATTCGCGCATGCGCGACTTGCAGGAGAGCGGCCGGCCGGTCGATATGATCACGCTGATGGAGGAGCTCGACCGGCGCAAGGAGGTCGAATCCATCGGGGGGGTGGCGTATCTCTCGTCGCTGATCGACGGCGTGCCCGAGCGGCCGAGCATCGAGCATTACGTCCGCATCGTCCGCAACAAGGCGCTGCTCCGCGGGCTGATTAACGTGGCGCAGAACGCCATCGCCGAGGCCATCGAGCACACCGACGAAGCCGAGGAAGTTCTGGGGCGGGCGGAGCAGGCCATCTTCCAGCTCTCCGAGAACCGCATTGGGCAAGGCTTTCTCAACATCCCCGAGATCGTTAAAGCCTCGTTTGGCTCGCTGGAGGAGTTGTACGCGCGCGGCCAGGAGATCACCGGGCTGGCGACGCACTACAGCCTGCTGGACAAGCTCACCAGTGGCTTCCAGCCGTCGGACCTGATCATCATCGCGGCACGCCCCTCGATGGGCAAGACTGCCTTCGCCATGAACATCGCCGAGAATGCAGCGGTGCTCGACGGCAAAGTGGTCGGCGTCTTCTCGCTGGAAATGTCGCGCGAGGCGCTACTGATGCGCATGCTGGCGTCGACCGCGCAAGTGGACTCCAAGAACCTGCGGCAAGGCTTCCTCACCAAGGACGACATGCGCAAGCTCACGCACGCGATGGAGCAGCTGATGCAGGCCAAGCTGTTCATCGACGACACGCCGGGCATCTCGGTGAGCGAGATGCGCGCGAAGGCGCGGCGTCTGCGCCAGCAGGAAGGGCTCGACCTGATCATCGTCGACTATCTGCAGCTTATGTCGGCGGTGCCCATCGGCGGCAAGCGGTTTGAGAACCGCACGCAGGAAGTATCGGCGATTTCGCGCGGCCTGAAGGCATTGGCCAAAGAGCTGCGTGTACCGGTGGTGGCGCTGTCGCAACTCAGCCGTGCGCCGGAGAGCCGAGGCGGCGATCACCGTCCGCAGTTGTCCGACTTGCGCGAGTCGGGCTCGATCGAGCAGGACGCCGACGTGGTGGCCTTCATCTTCCGCGAGGAGGTCTACAAAAAGGACGATCCCGACCTCGACGGCATGGCCGAGATCATCATCGCCAAACAGCGCAACGGGCCTACTGACACTATCAAGATGGCGTTTATCAAACGCTTCACGCGGTTCGAGAATCTGGCGATGGACAGTGATTACGGCGGTTAGGGGAACGGGGAGGCCGGGTGCCTCACTCAACCGGGTTTTGTGACTTTCACAGAATCGGCGTTTGCCCTCCACGCCTTGTTGGCAATTCCCCGAAATGAGTCAAGGCGCCATGCGATTTACCGCCGCGTTTGTTCTGCTTTTCGTTGGGCTGGCGCACGCGCAGAACCAACTTCTCCTGATCCAGCGCTTCTGGGCAGCCTCGCCCACAACCGATTTCAGCGATTGCGTCGCAGTGCAGACTGACGGTTTCTACCGCTTCGAGCACACGTCCGTCAACTCAGGCCAGCCCGGCACAGCCAAAATTCACCTGGGCACTCTCACTTTCGAAGAGAGGAGCCAGCTCACAGAAATACTGAATGATCCGGCGCTCCTATCGCTGTCCCGGCCAGCACCTCCCAATGGAGCAGTATCAGGGGGAGAGATCTGGCGGATATCCATCAGCCGCGGCGACCACCAACAGCTACTCGCCTTCGCTAACTCTTCTGCCGGAAACTACGAGCTATCTGTCCGCGGAGGAGTGACCAGCATCTACAAAACGCTAGCCATGAAGCCTCTCCTGAACTGGTACCAGCAACTCACCAAGCGCAAGGACGACGTTGACAAAGCGGCCACGCCAACCTGTTCGCTGAAAGCGCGCTCCCGTTAGCGCAATTCCTTTCCGCCTCCTACCTGCCTGCCCAACGTGCGCCCGGAGCTGATCCATCAATTACCGCCCGCCGCTGATCGGAGAGGTTCCCAATCAGATGGCCGACGTCGCCATTCAACCTGAAAACAGCGATGTTAGGCGGGTTCCACTGCTTGCTGCTCACTTTGGTGCGTTACCATCGTAGTAGATGCGAGAACACTACCGCCGCTGGATGCACAACTGGGAAGCCCGCATGACCTCGCGCGACAACAATCGCGTGGTACGTCCTTTTGAGTGGGGGCTGGAGTGGACGCGCAACTGGCCCGGCATCGATCGCCTTCCATTGCCGAACGAGGAAGGCGATCATGACGCCATGGTCGGCTATATGTCGGCGATGAACGATCATTTGGCCGCCGACAGCGACAACTTCTTCGCTTACGACAAGCCGACCGACTTCCGCATCGAGCATCGCAAGGTCGAGCTCTTCCACACCGGCAGCGAGCCTCCCAAGAAGCAACCCAAAGACGAGTGGGGAAAGTTCCTGCGCTTCACCTCGGCGGTGCCATCGCCCTTTCCGGAAAACAACCTGGTCAATGCACGCTGGTTCCCCGCCAAGGGCCATCGCGCGGTGGTGTTGTTGCCGCAGTGGAATGCCGATGGAGTCAGCCAGAACGCGCTGTGCCGTATCTTCAATCTGCTCGGCATTGCGGCGCTGCGGCTGAGCATGCCGTATCACGATATTCGCCGGCCGGCGGGCTTCACGCGCGCCGATTACGCCGTGTCTGCCAATGTGGGACGCACGATTGATGCCACGCGCCAGGCGGTGGCCGACATCCGCTCCTGCATGGACTGGCTGGAGCAGCGCGGTTACAGCAAGCTGGGAATCGTCGGCACCAGCCTCGGCTCCTGCCACGCATTTCTGGCGAGCGCGCACGATCCGCGAATTCGGGTTAACGTTTTCAATCATGCCTCCACGGCGTTTGGCGATGTAGTGTGGACAGGACAGTCGACGCGGCACATCCGCGAAGGAATCGAAGCGGTCATTACTCAGGAGGAGCTGAGGCGGGTGTGGATGTGCATCAGCCCAATCGTGTATTTCAACAAGTTCGAGCGCTGGCCGAAGAAGACCCTGATGATCTATGGCCGGTATGACCTGACGTTCCTGCCGGAATTTTCAGTGCAGACGGCGGGCGAGTTTCTGCGGCGCGGGCTGGATACGACCATCAAGGCGCTGCCCTGCGGGCATTACTCGCTGGGCGAGACGCCGTACAAGTACATGGACGCCTGGCACATTTCGCGATTCCTGGCGAAGGCATTCGCGGGGTAGGTCCGAAAGCTAACCCGCGCAGTTTGTTTCCCTGCCATAAGATTGTCATCCCGACCGTAGCGTTCGCGCCTTCGCCATTTCCGCCGCGTCTTCCGCGGCGGGCGAACGCGCAGTGGAGGGATGACAATGACAATGCTGCTACCGGTACTTCTGCGCCACAGCCTGCTCGTCGGGTGTCATCTGATTCCAGATCAGGTCGCGATTCTGCTGGGCCCACTGGCTGCTGGGATTTGCTGCCAGCGCGGCGCTCAACCAGCGGTAGGCTTCCACTCGATTGCGTGGAACGCAGTTCCCTGTGGCATACATTGACGCAAGACGGTTGCGGGCCAGTGCATTTTCCTTTTCCGCCGCGGTCTTCAGCAGCACCACGGCCTGTTCGCAACTGCGCGGCACGCCGTTACCCTTGATGTACATGTCGGCCAGCTGCACCGGCGCTTCCGGATTACCTTTCGCAGTGGCCTTCCACAACCAGGCCGCAGCCGCAGCAGAGTCGCTGGCATTCTTCGCCTTCAACATCTCGTCGGCACCCGGAGCGCCTGCGCCCGAAGCCGGGACTGCGCTGTTATCCGCCCGGCGCGCAGGTTTTGCAGCGGAGTTATCAGGTGTCGTCGGTGCCGGCTGAGAGCTTGGAGGAGCGGCTTCGCCCGACGCCGAGATCGGCGGAGCCGCCGCTGGCTTCTCAGCCGGAATGGCCGAAGCCGAATTGCTAATGGTCGGAGGACTTTGCGAGTTCGCCGAAGTCGTGGGTTTGGGCAATGCCGGGGACGAGTGCGTTGTCGTTGAAGGCAAGCCTTTCGTTTGCGCGGTCGTCGTGCTGGCCGCCGACGGAGTCGTAAGGGGCACGGTCGTCGCGGTCGACGGAGCAGGCGCCTGCGGCGTGGTCTGCTGCGCGCTCTGCGTCTCCGGCTGAGGGTTCGCCACGGCGGGAGACGTAGACGCTGCAGTCTGATCGGCCCCCGTCGGCTTCTCCGGTCCCTGCCGCCAGCTATGGAGCTTCGCCTTGATGATTTGCAGCGGCCCGGTCCCGGACTGGCCCGCCTGCGCCCGCCACTGAATGATGCCGAGGACAACAAAAATTAAGAGAATGGCGACGGCCACCCAGCCGCGCCAGTGGCTGCGGGGAGGCTCATCGTCCTCGATGGCTTCGGAAGAAAGCCCTTCTGCGGCGATCAGAGGAGCGTCGCTCAGTCCCAAAAACGATGGACCGACGATGCTCGACGTGCCCGAGGCGGCAAGCGGGCGGCTTTCTTTGGCGGGCTCATTGATGTCGAGGAAGCGTGGCCGCTGGATGCGCTCTTCTGCCGCGGTCTCGGGCTCTAGCCCCAGCCGGCTGGCGACGCTGTCAGCCGGCGTCGGAGGGACCGGCGCGACCAACGTTGGCTCAGGCGTAATCCGGGGCTCTGGCTTGCCCTCAACCGGAGCTGCCGGCGGCCGGCTGTGCAACGCAGCCTCAATTTTGTTTCGGAACGCGATCTCTTCGGCGTCAATCGCCTCGGGTTCGGTCTCGCTTGCTGACGTCACCTCTTCCGGCACCGTTTCCGCGCCGGAAGTAGTGGTCGCTGACTCGTGCCCTTCGACGATGGGAGCTGCATCGCCGCGCATGGTGATTTCCGAGGGATCGGTGGGCGGCTCGTAACGGAAGCGTTGCACATACTCTTCGAGCGAGATGTCAGGCACCAGGTCCTTCGCCGGCGGCGGTTCCACCGCGGGAGCAGAATGCTGTGTCGACATTTCCGCCGAGGGGTAGGAAGCGTTCCCAGTCGTACCACTCCCATTGCCGGGAGAGATCTGGCGCACGCCTTCCTGGGCCGCGGAGACCGATCCCGTGTTCGTCTCGTGCTCAGTGGATGCGGTTTCCACCGGGACACGCGTATAGTCCAGCGTGCTTTGCGCGCCCGGCGTGGTAAGCGGACGATGCGGCAAAGGCATACCGCACATGCCGCAAAAACGCATGCCGGCCTGGTTCTCATATCCACAAGCGGTACAGACCACGACTCCTCCTGCCAGTCGAGATCATCCTACATGAATGCAGTCGAAGAATTCTTGTCGATGAGATGAGAGCTGGGGCGCGGGGTTGCACCACGTACGCATAAGCAGTGCGAATGGGGCAAGCCAGTTCTGGATTTTTTCGTTGATCTTCTAAGTACTCGGTATCGCGCGGGTCAACAAGAAGCATATGGCCGAAGTACCGGAGGGGTCCTACAATTACTTTCGTTCGGATTCCTAACAGCTCTGCTAAGTTTTCCGGGTTCCTGCCGATGCCGTTCGTTCAGCAGGTTCTGGGGAGCAGCCGGAAGAATTCCGACAGGCTAGTTTTCGCGAAATGAGGGACCCTGCTATCACTGCCGAAAGCGATGTGAGCCGAACTCGTAAGCGAAGCTCGCAGGTTCGGTCGGGTTCTCCAGCGAGCGCGCCGTCCGGCCTCGCGGGGGCGATGTCCCACTCGCAGCATGCCGCAGCCGTAAGCCCCGAAGGAGTCAGCATGGCCGATGCGCGCGAAGTGATGAATATCCGCCAGGCGTCGCAATACCTGGGAATCTCCGCCGACACGCTCTACAAATATGTTTCTGAAGAGATTATTCCCGCGTTCAAGCTCGGCAACCGCTGGAAGTTCAAGAAAAGTATTCTGGACAACTGGATGGAAGATCGCAGCCTGAACAGCGAGGCGCCTCGCCCGCGCAAGCTGGCGAAAGTGGAGCGGGCAAGCGTCGGGGCGGACTAGAACAAAATACTGGCCTGACCCATCAAGGCTGTCATCCTGAGCGAAGCGTCCGCGCCTTTGCATTTCCGCCGCTCTTTCGCGGCGCGCCGACGTGCGATCGAAGGACCTCTACCGTCATCGATTTTCATTTTTTCTCCACAGTCGCCAACTCGGCCAGCACTTGCTCGCTGTGATTGTTGGGATCCACGTCCATCCATTCCTTCACAATCTTTCCCTGAGGGTCGATCAGGAAGGTATGCCGCGCGGCCAGCTTGGCGATGCCGTAGTTCTTCAGCGAGCCGTACTCTTCCGTGACCTTATGGTCCGGGTCGGCCAAGAGCTTGAAGGTCAGGCCATCTTTCGTACAGAACTGCTGATGTGACTTCACATCCTGCACGCTGACGCCGAGCACCACGGCGTTTGCCGCGTCGTACTTCGCCTGGTCGCGCTGGAAGTTGTGCGCCTCGATGGTGCAGCCCGTGGTCATGTCCTTGGGATAGAAGTAAAGCACGACCCACTTGCCGCGATACTGCGACAAGCTGATGGGCGTGCCCTCCTGCGAACGGAGCGTGAAATCAGGCGCGGCGGTGCCGACCGAGGGGGCTGAGGCGGCACGGGTCATGCGAGGAATCATGATGGCAGCGGCGATCAGAATAGCGGGCACAATTAATAACTTACGCACAAGACCTCTCGTTCTACTTCAAAGGCGTTTCGTCGACTCATCCAACTATAGTACGACCGGCGAACGCGGTGGGACGAGATGTAACGGATTCGACACATCTGCGTCGGATTCTCGCAGGGATCTTTGCGGTTGTTTCTTGTGAACGAAGCCTGATTCTGACCCTTCCGATCGCGGAAACCGCAGGCCCCTCCACTCCGCTTCGCTCCGGTCGGGGTGACAGTTTCAAGAGCGCGCGAAGAGTGCAGAGCGAACAGCGAGCATTAGCTCACAGCCCACGGCGAGCCGTGGCTAACGGCTCCCAGGGAAGGTCATCGGCGTGACAACCCCGGCCCCGCCAGATAACATTAAAGGTTTGGACATTGCGTAAGGAGACGTTCATTTATGGCTACGATGGAACAGAAAACGCCCAGCGTTCACACCGGCGCCCAGCCCCGTACTTATAAGAATTTCATCAATGGCGAATGGGTAGAGAGCAAGACCGGCCACACCTTCGAGAACCTGAACCCGGCCGATACCCGCGAAGTGGTCGGTGTTTTTCAGAAATCCGATAAGCGGGATGTCGACATGGCGATCGAGGCAGCCAAGCAGGCTTACAAGAAATGGCGCCTGGTGCCCGCTCCTCGTCGTGCCGAGATGCTGTACAAGGCCGCCGAAATCCTGATGCAGCGCAAGGAGGACTACGCACAGCTGATGACCCGCGAGATGGGCAAGGTCATCAAGGAAACGCGCGGCGACGTACAGGAAGCCATTGACTGCGGCTACTACACCGCCGGCGAAGGCCGCCGCCTCTTCGGACCGACCGTTCCCTCCGAGCTGCCCAACAAGTTCGCGATGGCCGTGCGTCAGCCACTGGGCGTCTGCGCCATGATCACGCCGTGGAATTTCCCGATGGCGATTCCGTCGTGGAAGCTCTTCCCCGCCCTGGTTTCCGGCAACACGGCGGTGATCAAGCCGGCGCAGGACACACCGCTCTCGACGCTGAACTTTGTGCAGGCACTTACCGACGGCGGCATTCCGGCAGGAGTCGTGAACATCGTCACCGGCTTCGGCGGAGAGGTGGGCACGCCCATGGTCGAGCATGCTGATGTTCGCGCCGTTTCGCTCACCGGATCTACTGCCGTCGGCCGGATCGTGGGACAGGAAGCTGCGAAGTCGTTCAAGCACTGCTCGCTGGAGTTGGGCGGCAAGAATCCGATGATCGTGCTCGACGACGCGAATCTCGAACTCGCGCTCGAAGGCGCGTTGTGGGGAGCATTCGGTACCACGGGACAGCGCTGCACAGCGACCAGCCGCATCATCGTGCAGAAGGGCGTCTACAAGAAATTTGTTGATGAACTCGTCGCCCGCGCGAAGAAACTGAAAATCGGCAATGGTCTCGACGAAAGCGTTGACATGGGTCCGGCGGTCAACTCTTCGCAGATGGAGACCGACCTGAAGTACATCAAGATCGGCAAGGACGAAGGCGCCAAAATGCTGTGCGGTGGCCATCGTCTGGAAGGCGAGCAGTATGCGCACGGCTGGTTCGTCGCGCCGACAGTGTTCGCCGATGTCGATCGCAAGATGCGCATCGCGCAGGAAGAGATCTTTGGACCGGTGGTCTCGATCATCCCATGCGATGGTCTGGAAAATGCCATCGACATCGCCAATGACATCGACTACGGTTTGTCGTCATCGATTTACACCAAGGACGTGAATAAGGCATTCACGGCGATGCGTGATCTGTATGCCGGTATCACCTACATCAACGCTCCAACGATCGGCGCCGAGGTTCACCTACCGTTCGGCGGAACGAAAGCCACCGGCAACGGCCATCGCGAGGGCGGTATCGGCGCGATCGATTTCTACACCGAGTGGAAGTCGGTCTACGTGGATTATTCCGACACGCTGCAGAGAGCCCAGATCGATCGGCCGGAGTAAATTCATTCCGGAATCACAATGACGCTACGATACATCTGGCGGGCCGGAACGGAATCCAACGGCTGCCGGCGCGCTGGCCATGGTCGGCAGTTCATTCCTTCACCTTAAGGCAAACTGGGAAGATGCTCTATTTCTGACCGTGGTTCTATTTGGGGGGTTGATCCTTGCGTTGCGTCCGGCTTGGCGCAGGTGGCAGCTTTGGAGAGATCTGGGGTTGGCACTGGCTGTTCACCTCTTTCTTGTGTCACTGGCTGTCGAAATTCTTTCTGTCGATGGAAGAACCTTGGGCGGGCCATTGAGAACTGTTGCCGTAATGATCTGGGGTTTGTTCTTACTGGCAATTCTTTGGCGGCGTAATGTCTTCGTGCCCCGGCATACTCCCGTCCCGCGCCCGCGGGACGACTCAGCTTAGCCCAGGACAGAGTCCTGGGTAGACTGACATAGAAGGCCTCGGTCCCGGTAGGAACTGCCTCACCCAAATACAAACCGCGCGTCGTATTCCATCCCCGATTTTTTTAACAACGTCATGAACTCCTGCTCGAAACTCCATTTCTTGTGATGCTCGGCTTGGCCAGCAATGTAATGGATAACGGTCTCGCGCTGCGACTGACTGACACTGAACGCGCCATACCCTTCCTGCCACGCAAACCTGTACCCGTGCTCGTGAAGCCAACGCGAGCTGCTGCCCTTGATCTCCTGAATAATTTTGGCGAGTGGCCGCACCGGGGGTACTGCCAGCAGAAGGTGGACGTGGTTCGCCGTGCCGCCCACCTCGAGAATTGTCACCTTGTTGTCTTTGGCCAGGACTGCAATGTAGCGCCACATCGCGTCGCAATCGCGGATCAGGTTGGAGCGATTTTTTGTGCTGAAGACGCAATGAACAAGGACGGAGGCGTGGGTGTGGGACATCCGTTAAGCGTATTGGTGCGTCGGGCTTGGTTTCCGTGACGGGCGACACGCGCAGGTGTGCGGTCCCTGCCGGGACCGGAGTCCTCATTACCTGACCTACCCAGGACTTCGTCCTGGGCTGAGCTGAGTCGTCCCGCATACGCGGGACGGGAGCGTTGCCAGGCAGACATCCTATCGAAACGTTGATTTGCGATTGAGCCCGTTCGCGGGACGGATGCTACGGCTGATTTTCACATCCCTACGCGCCCACGGCGGTCCCTGCCGGGACCGAGAGCCTTCTAACACCAACCTACCCAGGACTTCGTCCTGGGCTGAGCTGAGTCGTCCCGCATACGCGGGACGGGAAGATTCTCGGCCCCACGTCTTCGCGTCGCGAGAAGCTCGAGCGGAAGCCATCGAGTTGCATCAGCATTGATGTGCCAAGCAATTTTGAGCGGCCCTGAAGAGCCACGGTTCGTCTGACGGAAGACGCGGGCCATGCGACGAGCCATCCTACGAGTCTTTACTAGGCTCGACGCTGCTCTTCTCCTTCGGCTTCACGGTTGACCGCACCACCATGAACTTGTTCAGCGTGTCGAACCAGAACGGCGCGCCGAGCGACAGGGCCAGCGTGGTAATCAGCCATCCGATCGCGGTTTCACCGTAGAAGACAACCAGAGACGGCGGCTCCGCCGGCAAACCTTGCGAGATCGGCTGATGCAGTTGTTCTGCCAACAGCCGTTGCACCTTTGCCTGTTCCCGCTTCTTTTCCATGTCCTGCTTTGTCGTCTCCCAGCTTTTCCAGTTCTGCCATCCCAACGGGAAGGGCATCTGCTGGCCCAGATCCGCCAGGCTATCGGCCTGCTGCTGGAGTTGTTGCTGGTTCTGTAAGACGTCCTTGTGCTGGTCGACATACGTTGCTGCCAGGTCAACGGTCGCCTGCCGTTCGATCGGATTGGTCCACAGCGACTGCGCCAGCTTGATGGTGTCGACATTCAGCAGCACGGTCAGCACCAGCGCGATAACCAGCAGAATGTTTTGCGCCCGGTGTTTGTACCATCCCGAGGCGCGGTCCATGGAATCGTTGAACCAGCCTTCGACCTTCGACTGAAATTCGTCGAGATCTTTTTGGGTGTCGGCCACCAGGCTCATCAGCGCCTGCCGAGTTGGGCTGGGAGGCAGGCTATTGATGGCCTGGCGCACGTCGTCGAGGTCGCGGGCGCGGTTGGGATCGGGTGGCGAAATCACATCAATGAGCGCAGTGGAGAACGTCGCCGAAGGAATGTATGCCGGCAGGTTCACGTTGAACCACTTGTCGACGATCTTCAGTACCGGTACATGTGCCAGCATCTGCCCACGCACGCTCGCTACGTTCAGCTCAGCCGCCTGTTGCGGGTTAAGCTTTTCGGGTTCCTTGTAGAGTCCGCGAATCAGCCCATGGGCATAGAGGGCTCCCACCAGGTCTCTGCCGTCGGCCATTTTGGTCCCGGAGAAGAGGCTGTCAATGCCCGCCACCAAGTTCTTCGAGCGCAGGGAAAACACGGCGGCGATGCCCTCATTCACCACGGAACAGATCAGGCTCAGGAACAGGTAGACAAAAGCGATTCCGATGGCGACGTCGAGGATCGCAGAGCTAGGCATCGATTCTCCCCTCTCGAAGGAACGAAGCAGGCGCAATTACTCGTCGGGATCATGGCGCGAGTCCATCCACTGATGCAACAAAATACGACAGTGCAGAGGGGCGGGTAACTAGTTCATAATAGAGAGTTCTTCAAGCTCTGCCTTCAAGGAAACCTCTTATGGTCACGAAAGCTGTTGCGGAAGTAATGGCCGCCAGCCGCATGATGAACGTTCGCTATGCCATTCGCGACTTGGCCGTTGCCGCCGACGAAGTTGCGCGCGAAGGTCACGAGATTCGCTATCTCAACATCGGGGACCCCTGTAAGTTCGATTTCCACACGCCGCCGCACATGATCGAAGCGGTGCTGAAGGCGATGGTCGATGGCCACAACGGCTACGCGGAATCGCTCGGCATCAAGCCGGCGGTGGAGGCCATTCGTCATCAGGCCGAGCGCGACGGATTTCGCGAGATCCAAAGCATCTTCGTCGGCATTGGTAGCGGAGAGGTCATCGACACCTGCCTGACCGCGCTGCTTAATCCGGGCGACAACGTCCTGACGCCGAGCCCCGAATATCCGCTGTACGGCGCCATCATGGCGAAGCTGGACTGTCCGGCCAACGCTTATGACCTGGACGAAGACAACGAGTGGGAGCCGGATGTTGCCGACATGGAGCGCAAGATCAACTCGCGCACCCGCGCCATCCTGCTGATCACGCCAAACAATCCCACCGGCGCGGTGTACTCGAAGCGGACGCTGGAGAAGATTCTGGAGTTGGCGCGACGGCACAATCTCATCCTGTTCGCCGACGAAATCTACGACAAGCTGATCTTCGATCCGAAAGAAAAGCACATCTCGATCGCGACGCTGGCGACTGACGTGCCGATCGTGACATTCAATGGCTTGTCAAAGTCGTATCTTGTTCCGGGCTGGCGCATCGGATGGGCCATCGCTACCGGTCCGCGTGAGACCGTGCGTCCCTACATGGAAGCCGTCCACCGGCTGCTGCGGGCGCGCTTGTCGGCGCCGCACCCGTTCCAGCACGCCATCAAACCGGCGCTGGAAGGTCCGCAGGACCACCTGGAGCAGATGCTGCGCAAGCTGAAGCGCCGAGCCGAGCTCACCGTCGAGTGGGCAAAGCGCACCCCCCATGTGGAGCTGGTGCCGCCCAAGGGCGCGTTCTATGCGCATCCGTCGCTGGAGATTCCGGAAGACGATCTCACCTTCGTGACCGATCTCCTGAAGCAGAAGCACGTGCTGGTGGTGCATGGATCGGGCTTCGGCGAGAAGCCGGGCACGCGCCATATGCGCATCGTCTTTCTGCCACCGGAACCGGTATTGAGCGAAGCCTACGATAAGATTACCGACTTCATGAAGCAGCGGTATCAGTAGCCGACGGCTCGTCGGCCTGAAGGCCGCCTCGCTTATCCCACATAGGAACGCATTACGGCGCACCTGAAGGTGCGCCCTTTCAAGACTCTTGAGGCATCCGCTAGCCACATGGTCGACATTCACACCCATATCCTGCCCGGTATCGACGATGGGTCGAAATCCTGGGAGATGACGGCGGAGATGTGCCGCATCGCCATTGCGGACGGCGTCTCGCATATAGTCGCCACGCCTCACAGCAACGATGTGTATGCCTACAACCGTGAGCGCTTCACCGACATGCTGGGGCAATTGCATGACTCGGCTGATGGGCAACTGGCTTTCAGTCTGGGCTGCGACTTTCATTTCTCGCCCGAAAATATTCACGACGCGCTGGAGCACCCACGCCGCTACACCATCGGCGACACGCAGTATCTCCTGATTGAGTTTCATGACCGCGGCATTCCTGCCAGCGTGAAGGACGACATTCTGTTGCTGCTGAGCTGTGGCATGGTGCCGATCATCACCCATCCGGAGCGCAATCAACCGCTGCTGAAGAAGCCGGAAATGGTGCTGGAGCTAGTGGAGCAAGGTTGCCTGGTGCAAGTGACGGCGAATGCCATTACGGGGTCTTGGGGTATCAGGTCGCAGAGAATGGCTCAGTGGCTGTTACAGCGACGAGCCGTTCATGTGATTGCCAGCGACGCGCACGACCCGATTCATCGCCGACCGATCATCTCTGAGGCACGGGTCGCTGTCGCGGAGATGGCAGGGGAAAACGTGGCCGATGCTCTGGTCCGCTTGAACCCGGAAGCGATTGTGGATGGAAGGCCGCTTCCCTATCGGCCGATGTAGAAAGCTAGGACTGCTGGCGTCCGCCGGTGCAGCGCATCTCGCCCACGTCATGGCCGTTCACGGAAACAATTCCGGTACGTCCCTTAGGGGCGGGCACGTTCTCGCGCTCCTGCTCGGGATCGGTTGACACTGCCGGGCTTGAGGGACGGCCCTGCATCTTGCGGCGAATCGAGGTTTCGATGTTGTGCAGCTTCTCTGCGCCGCGATGTACTCGATTTTTACCCTGCTGCTCTGCGTGGCGAAGCGCATCCAGAAGATTCATTCCGCCCTCCGTGTATATAGAGAGATGCCGTTGTTTTTCGATTGGAAACCGCTGGATGAAAAAAATCAAGTGCCTACATCACGTCAGAGCTCAGGACTTCGATCAAATTTTAGGTAAGCTGACTATGCGGTCGCCGTCAAACCCGTAAGGGAAGCCAATTCGGACCGCAACGGCAGGAAGATTGAGAAAACGGTTCCCGTAACTGGGGACACCGCACTACTTTTTACCTGGATCGTTCCTCCATGCTTTTGGACGATTCCAGAGCTCACCCATAATCCAAGGCCAGTGCCGTTATTGCCCTTCGTACTGACGAAAGGCTCGAAAAGCTTCTTTTTGATCGCGGGAGGAATTCCGGTACCGGTATCGGCAACGGTCAAACGGATGCCGGCGCGCGAGCCGTTCGTGTGTTCCCGGCTGTTGGTGACGCGGATTCTCAATGTGCCACCCCCAGCCATGGCATCCACCGCATTTCCCACCAGGTTCAAAATCAATTGACGCAACTCGCCTGACCTCGCCAGGATTGGCGGACATTCCCGAAAATCCTTTTCAAGCACAATTCGAGCAGAAGTCAGTCTCGCCTGGTAGAGGATAAGAGCGGAATCCACGATCTCGGTGACCTGTACCAGGACCGGCCTGCTCGGCTCCCGATGAAATCTCAATGTTTGCGTGACAATCTCAGATACTCTCGCCAACTCGTTGGTCGCGGTTTGCGCGTAGCACTTTGACTCTTCTAAAGAGGACGCCGACCCAATGAGGTAGAGCAAATTTACAACTGCCTCCAGTGGGTTGTTTATCTCGTGCGCAATGCTGGCGGCCAGACGTCCGGCTATGGCTAATTTCTCCGCTGTACGCAGGGCTTCCTCCGCACGCAGATTCTCGGCCAGATAGTCCCTCACCTGGTATTGCCGACTGCGGCTTCGTATGGCTGCTTGAACGGTGCTGATCAATGTCTCAGGCCGGACGGGACGTTCCAGTAAGATCAGATTGCCGAGAGGTTGGCGGAATAGCAGTTTCCTTTGATTATCGTGATCGACAGCTCCCGCAACCGTAAGCAGAATGATTGGAAGATCGGACCAGGAAGGCTGAGCAGCCAACTCTCTTGTCCATTGACCGACGTCAGGAAGGGTGAGAGCTTCTTCCGTTAAGACTACGGCGCCCGCTCCCAGCTTCATTTGAATGCGGGCCATTTCGGCCGTTGGAAAGTTGGCGCAAAGTATGTCTTCAGTGCTGAGAAGACTGGATATCAGCGGGCCGTCTCGTCCCGTGGGTGCCACGATCAGGACGCGCAGCTGTTGTTCGCCCCTATTCATTTTTCGTGACCCAGCCCCTCTAATCCTCCGCTGTATTTGGGAGAGCCCGTCAACACGCCTTCGAATTCCTTCAACACGTTTCCGACCTGAATGACTCCGTCCTTCATCACCAACTCCCGAATCGTGCGTTCATGTTCTCCGCTCCGCTTCTTGATCACGGAAAGTGCCTGCTTGAGCTCGCCGGCCGCTTCGAAATAGCGGAACAAAAGGACCGTATCCGCGAGGTAGCTCACATCCACCGGCGTATCGATGTTCGCTCCGACAAATCCGTGCTGAGCCATGGTCATGATCGTCTTGACGCCCTTTTGTCCCAGATAGCCAAGCAGCTCATGCAATTGCATCGCGAGAAACTTCTCGCCGGGCATCGCATTGAGAAAGCCATTCAAGCTATCGATAACCAGCAGCTTCAACTCCCGCTCCTCCACCAAGTCCCTGATCTCGTGCACAAATTGACCGGGCGAGAGTTCCGCAGCATCGACCTGACGAAGCAAAAGGTTCCCGGCCTTAATGTGTTTGTCTACGTCCATTCCGAGGCCTCTTCCACGTATCGTCAACGTCGCCAAGGTCTCATCGAAGGAGAACAGCGCCGCGCGGCCGGCCTGGTCGACGGAGGATACCGCGTAACGGAGAGCGATTGTGGATTTCCCGCAACCAGCCGGTCCTAGCAGCAGCGTGCTGGTACCGCTGTCGAGGCCGCCACCCAGCAGGTCGTCCAATGGGCGGAGACCGCTCTTTAGCAGCGAGGGGGAGTACGCCACATGGTGCTCCGAGGCTATCAGGCGCGGATACACCTCCACACCACCCCGCAGTATGGTGTAATCGTGGAAGCCTTCCCGGAACGGGGAACCCCGCATCTTCCTTATTTCCAGCCGCCGCCTTTTGATTCCGTACTCCCGCTCCACGCTTTCCAGCATGACTACGCCGTGAGCGATGCTCTGCAGCTGCAGGTCATGACCCTCGGCGGTCCTGTCGTCCAACAGGAGCACCGTGCAATTACGGCCAGAGAAATATCGCTTCAGGCCCATAATCTGCCTTCGATAACGCAGAGAGTCACGGGCAAGTAAGCGCAATTCTGACAAGGAGTCAAACACGACCCGTGTCGGCTGCAGCCTATCGACCTCAGACAGGACGGCGGATGTGGTATCTGCAAGCTCAATTTCAGAGGGATTGAATACGGTGTACTGGGCTTCGGGTTTAAGGTGGTCCTCCTCTGCCGCCATCTCAAAAATGTCAATAGCTCCGAGTGACCAGCCGTGTGATTCAGCAATTTCTACGAGTTCAACCTTCGATTCGGAAAGGGTGACATAGAGGCCCTTTTGTCCCCGGCGAGCGCCCTC
This sequence comes from uncultured Acidobacteriaceae bacterium, assembly GCA_963780495.1. Taxonomy (GTDB): domain Bacteria; phylum Acidobacteriota; class Terriglobia; order Terriglobales; family Acidobacteriaceae; genus Bog-257. The sequence goes on along the minus strand of CAWACF010000001.1, from coordinate 73,219 downwards.
CAACAGAAATTGCAGCGCAATCGTAGTCTTGCCGGTTCCCGGATCACCTTCGACGAGGTAAAGATGGTTGGGAGCAAGGCCACCGCCCAAGATATCGTCAAGACCAGCGATGCCCGTTGCAAACCGTTCGCTCGAGTGAGGCCTGGCAGCTTTACCGTTTCCAGATTCGGCGGCGGGCAGAGCGTTTGGTATCGAGGTTGAATCCATGATGAACTCCGATCGCGACGCTTAATAGCAAGCCCTGGCGACTCCTTGGTCTGCGTTTTTTCCGGACAGGAATTAAAACGAATGAACTGGCTGAACAACCTGCACGTCATCGCCTCGAAGAAGGTTGGCGCCGTCGCGCAAACATGTTTTGCCTCCCAAGTCCCGGAAAAGCTGCAAATAATATTCTGCTTCGGTGTCAAAACAGTTGTCTGGTCAATTTTGCTCAACTCAGAAACGGATCAACTAGCCCTGGCAGAACTCTGCCTAACCTGGAGGAACATCACTGGAGAATGGCCGACATACTTTGGCTGGTAAGTGCTTCGGAGATAGCTAAGTCAGGTAACGTTCGAAGGCGGGTTCCTGCCTTGTATCAGAGGGCGGCGAAAGTGGGGCAGGTTTCTGCGCCCGGCTCCAGCCGCATACATATTTGACGATGCCATGTCGGACGAGAAGCGAGGCCAGTAAGGAGTGCTAACGAATGATTAGCTGCGCGGGAAAAACGCACAGGCGCAACGGGGGTTACTGCGGGAGGCTCGTCTGATAAGTAACTGAGTACTTGGCGTCCCCGACGGGATTTGAACCCGTGTTACCGCCGTGAAAGGGCGATGTCCTAGGCCGGGCTAGACGACGGGGACGCTTGCGAGGCGGGACGAACAATTTATAGTAGCAGTCGCTTGGAAACAGTGTCAAAGAAACGCAGAACTTGGTAGTGGGCTACTTTGAAATTAGCCCACTACCCAGAACTTGCTTGCTCTGCCGCTTGCTGGGACACGGCGGACAATGGCTGACAGTGATCCTGTCGTGTCTGCTTCATCCGCAAAATTGCGAGGCAATTTGCCCGGTGTTACACTTTGCTCACGATCGCTGAGCGGGAGTAACTCAGTGGTAGAGTCACGGCTTCCCAAGCCGTTGGTCGCGGGTTCGATCCCCGTCTCCCGCTCCATTTTTTCGCGTAGTCGCAACTCAGCATTGCGCTTTGACGTCCCGCGCTATTAACTCAGATCTTAGTTTTCTCGCAGATCAAAGACACTTCTATCGAAGGTGAATCATGTCCTTTCGCCTCGCTCTGTTGATTCTAGGGAGCATGCTGCTCTTCGAAGTCGTGGCTATGGCCGAGGATCCGGCAGCCTGTCCCGCCAAAATCAATGTCCACGAGCAGCTGTCGACGCCGCCTGCCGGCTGGAGCTTAATACAAGACAATGCGCCGCATCAGCTCGCCGGAATCACGTTTTACGACGGACCGCCGAAGGAGAACGCCTCGCTGGTTTACGACGACATCACCAAGAGCGCAGGAAAGCAGATCGCGCGTTGGCATTTCGCTTCCACTGGCGGACGCTCCACATGGATCGCATGCCGCTACGCCGCCACTGCCGTAGTGCTCACCAAGGCGCTACCGGGCACAGTCTCGGGCTGTGCCGTCGTCTACGACTCGCGACAACAGATTGCAGGCGAGCCCGCGATCGAGAAGATCTCCTGCAGATGAGACGCGCTTCCACAATTGACTGTCCGGAAAACCAGGAACTCAGGCTATACTTTGTCGACTTCGCGGGAGGAGCGCCAATGAAGATACGTCTGACGGTGTTATCGTGCTGCATCGCCTTGGCTGGCGTGCTTGCCTATGCTCAGGGAGGGGACGAGGGTTTTCAGATGGCCAGAGTCGTTTCGATTGAAAAGATGGCCGAGAACGCGCAGCACATGAGCGATGAGATCAACTACAAGATTTCCATGCGCCTCAATGGCGCCCTCTACGAGTGCCGGGCCAGCGCTCCTGCCGCAACCTTCATCGACTGGAGCCCGGGAAAGGAGTTTCCGGTCAGGGTCGACGGTAAAATCTTGTCGGCGAAGAATCCGAACGGTCAGCTTGTGCAAATGAACATAAAGAAAATATCCCACTGAAGTACCCGTGTGGCGGTGAGCTGCTCGTTGGACCGGGGACCGGCTCTCTGCGCCAACGACAGAGGACCGCTGCCGGCGCGGCTGAGGCCATGCTTTTTCAAAGCACGGTGACTTTTCCAGCGGCCCATTAGGCGACGACGTGCTGCTTGTCATATACAAAGCTTCTGCCATGCCGTTCCGAACCAAAGACCAGCATCAGTGCGAGAGCGGCGATCACAATCAACTCGAACGCCGTCAGGGCCCAGGCATAACCCAGATGATCGCGCAGTGAAAATTCGATCGTCGGCGTGAGTGCGGCAAATAAAATACCGATCTGATAGGTAAAGCCGGGCAACAATCCACGCACAGCGTCTGGCGAGAGCTCGTTGAGGTGTACGGGAATAATCCCCCACGCACCCTGGACGCCCATCTGCATCAGAAAAGCGCCGACGGCCAGCGTTGTCATAGTCCCGCCGAAGGCCCATGCGGGAATCACGGCCAGCGCCACTCCGAGCGAAGCCAGCATGCTGTAGCGCCGACCGATGCGCTCCGAAAGCATGCCGAAGATCACCGCCCCCACGACTGCGCCGACGTTGTAGAAGATGGTGATGTAGGCGACCGTGTTCGGAGTGATGCCGTGCGCATGTTTCAGGAAGTCGGGATAGAGATCCTGTGTGCCGTGGGAAAGACAATTCATCAGGAACATCAGCGCGATGAGATAAAGCGACAGCCACTTGTGCTGCCATGCGATACGCGGCCCGTCGATCGTCCGCGTCAGGCGGTGCTGCTCCCACGCCTCGGATTCCGGGACTTTGGTCCGGATGTAAATGGCCAGCAGAGCGGGAATTCCTCCAACCCAAAACATCGCGCGCCATCCCCAGTGGGGCAGCACCAGACGCGAAGCCAAGGCCGCCAGTAAATAGCCGATGGAGTAGCCGCTCTGCAGAATTCCGGAGAGAACTCCGCGCAAGCGCACCGGCGCGTGCTCCATGGCGAGCGATGCGCCAACGCCCCACTCGCCGCCCATGCCGATGCCAAAGAGCATGCGCAGAATCAAGAAGACCATGAAGTTCGGGGCGAAACCGCAGAGCAACTCGACGCTGGAGAAGAACAGCACATTGACCATCAGCGGCCGCCGCCGTCCGTAGCGGTCGGCCATCATGCCGAAGAGCAGGGCACCCACCGGCCTCATCGCCAGAGTCGCGGTGATACTTAGAACGACGTCGCGCTTGGGAACGCGGAAATGCTCCGCCAGGGTATCAAGGAGGAAAATTACGACGAAGAAATCGAAGGCATCCAGGGTCCAGCCGAGGAAGCCCGCCCCCATGGCATGCCAGCGGTCGGAACTAGACGTGGCAGGTTTTTGCTGATCGATCATTGCGTGGAAGCGACGTTAACAGATGAACAGGTTTGGGACCAAGAGTGACAAGGCGAACGTCCGAAACCGGAGCTAGTATCCCTTCCCTTTGTCTACGATCCACAACAGCCGCTCGCCGCTCATGAAGCGCCTCAGATTTTCCGTGAAGGATTCGTAATGACGCTCCCACATTTTGTTGGTCAGGCTAGCCGTGTGGGGAGTAATTAGTACGTTCTCCATCTCCCACAGCGGCGAAGTTACCTCTAATGGCTCCTGGGTAGTGACGTCCAGGGCAACGCCAGCGAAACTCCGCTTATTAAGAGCTTCCACGAGCGCGCCTTCATCGATGAGCGCACCACGCCCTACGTTAATCAGGTAGGCGTCGCGCTTCAGCCATGCCAGCCGCTCTGGGTTCATCAGACCTTCCGTCTTTTCGGTCAAGGGGAGAGCCAGTACCACGAAGTCCGCTTCGCGCACCGCGCCCTCGAGATGATCGAGGCCGTAGACGTTGTCGGCACTTTCGCAACTTCGAGCACTGTGCTCGCGGACGGCGATGACCTTCATGCCGACTGCCTTCGACAGTCTGGCCAACGGTCTGCCGATGCCGCCCAGTCCGAGAATCGTGACGGTGGCGCCCCTCAGTTCGCGTGGCTGGAGAGGAGCGTCCCAAAGGTCCTGCTGAGCCCAGCGCTTTTGCTGCTGGTAGCGCACGGCCTGCGGCAGACGCTTGGCCAGAGCGAAGACCAGTGCCATTGCGTGCTCGGCGACCACAGGCCCATGGACGTCGCGCGCATTTGTCAGAACGACGTCGCTGGACCCGAGGTCGGAGTTCATCAGCGCATAGACGGCCGTCGCTGTCGAGTGAATCCACTTGAGCTTTTTTGCGGCTCTGACCTGCTCGCCCCGCAATGACCATGCGATGACAACGTCAGCATCGGCTATTTCTTGATTCACTTGCTCATAGTCGGAAAGCTGGACAACGTCGAGGCCCGGAAAATCCTGTCGCAGGCGCTCGGAGAACCAGGGTGGCGCCTGCCAGAGATGAAAGCGGTGGTGGAGGACGATGAGGAGTTTCATGGAAACAGCGATTGGCGATTAGCAACTCGGGATTAGCAATGAGCGATTGGTGTTCGGACACAACAGTCGTATCGAGCTGTCGCCTCTGGGAATTGGCTTTAATCCTGTCATCCCTACGGGACTTTTCGTTCTTTCCGATCGCGACCCAGCGCTGAAGCGTCTCACTTCGCGAGACTTGGCTTGGGCCCTGACGAGTCCGTTTCGCATGGAATGGCTTCACACTTCGCTAGTAGCCACTTGAGGTTAATCGCTGGTTGCTAATTGCTGGGTTGCTAATCGCTAGTCGCTAATTGCTTCGCTCCTACCCGCAGGTCGTGCCCGGTCATTTCTTTCGGTTGTGGAATGCCGAGAATACCCAGCATCGTCGGTGCGATGTCCTGCAGCGCTCCATCGGGCCGCAAAGTGAACCTCTGCGGATCGCCCTTAAAGTTCGGCGCGGTCACGGCATGCTCCGCACAGACGATAAACGGGACAGGATTCGTGGTGTGCGCCGTCTGCGGACCACCGCTTGCCGGGTCGATCATCTGCTCTGCGTTGCCGTGGTCGGCGGTGATGATCATCGCCCCGCCACACTGCCGGAGAGCCCGGTCAATCTGCCCCAGGCAATGATCCACGGTTTCAACGGCAGTGATGGTCGGCGGAATTTTGCCCGAGTGTCCCACCATGTCGGCGTTGGCGAAATTTACGACCATTACGTCAAAGGTTCTGGAGGTGATGGCCTTCGTGACGGCGTCGGCAATTCCCTGCGCCGACATCTCGGGCTTCAGATCGTAAGTCGCGACCTTGGGCGACTGCACCAGCACCCGATCTTCGCCCGGAAAAGGCTTTTCCACGCCACCGTTAAAGAAATAAGTGACGTGCGCATACTTCTCGGTCTCGGCCACTCGCAGGTTGCGCATGCTGCGGTCGGCCATGACATTCGCCAGGATGTTGCCCAGCGATTCCGGAGGCGAGACGACGGGCAGCGTGAAGTGCTTGTCGTACTGCGTCATGCAGAGATACGTGAGGTCTTTGGGAGTGCGGCTGCGCGGAATCGTATTGTCCAGATCATCGGCCCCTTCGAGTTCGTGTCCGTCCTGAGCTGTGAACTGGCTGTTACGAGCCAGGCAGCGCGTGATTTGCCGGGCACGGTCGGCGCGGAAGTTGAAATTGATGCAAACATCGCCATCGCGAATATTTCCCACCGGCTCTCCGCGCTCGTCGGTGAGGACAAAGGGAATGATGAACTCGTCGGTCACTCCGCGGTTGTAGGACTCCTTCACTCCCTGCACCGCGTCGGTATAGCGGCCGCCCTCGGCGTCGCCGTAGACCATCGCATCAAAGGCCTTCTTCTCGCGATCCCATTTCTTGTCGCGGTCCATCGCGTAGTAGCGGCCACTGACGCTGGCAATCCTGCCGACGCCATACTCGCGCATTTTCTGCTGAAGCTGTTCGAGATACCCGGCACCGTTGGTGGGCAAGGTATCGCGTCCGTCCATGAAGCAATGTACGAACACCCGCTCCACGCCGTTTTGCTTCGCCATGCGCAGGATTGCGTAGAGATGGTTCTGGTGCGAATGCACACCACCGTCGGAGACCAGGCCGCACAGATGCAGCCGGTGCTCGCCCGTCCGCGCGGTTTCCATCGCCTTGAGGAGCGCGGGATTGGAGAAGAACTCACCGTTCTCGAGCATCAGGTCGATCTTGGTGATGTCCATGTAGACCACGCGGCCGGCCCCGATGTTCAAGTGCCCGACCTCGCTGTTGCCCATTTGCCCGGTCGGTAGGCCAACATAGCGGCCACTGGTGTGGATCAACGTATTAGGAAAGGCGGCGAGCAGGCGGTCATAATTCGGCTTGCGGGCCAGCGAGATTGCATTGGCGCTGGACGGCGGGGCATAGCCCCATCCATCGAGGATGATGAGAACCAGAGGACGAGGGATGTTAGCCATTAGCAATTAGCCCTTCGCGAAGCACTTCGAGAAATTCTATTCTTACACTGGCCGACACACTCGATGACTTCTTCCAGATCTATCCGGCAAACAGTCGTTGTTCAAAGTCGGAGCGTGGGATCGCCGGGTAACCGGCAACATCCGTAAGAATACCTTCCAGCGTGCCGACTTTCAGAAACTTGTGTGCCGGAACGGTAACGTGATGTTCTGTGCCGCGGCTGTTTGTCGTCAACCGGATGTGGCTGCCGTGCTGGCGCGTGGCCTCATAGCCGAAGCGATGAAGCAGCTTCTCCAACTCAATGCCGCTGAGATCGCGCGGCGCCTTCAAGCGCTGATCACCTCATCGTGAACACCACGGAGGCGAATGGTGACGGGCGCGGCACCGCAGTCGAAGTGACAGCAGACCGCAGCCCGAATCTCTTCCTGCAATTCGTCCATCGAGTCGGCGTGCGTGAAGATGGAGTGACCGAGCGAACGGGCTTCGTAGCCGCCCTCCGGCGATTCCGTAATCGTGAATGTGATCTCGGAGGTTGGCATCGGTGAATTATATCTGCCGCGTCGGTTAACCCCGCCCTGAGGGGAGGGGCTATCTTGTTTCCCCTCTTGCGAGGCTTGGATTCTGCCGTTTTACCGTGCTTGCCGAAACAAACCGAGCCGCAGATCCCTCGACTCCCCTTTCACTCCGCTCGGGATGACAAATTGAAAAGGAGGAGCTGAATCGGCGCACCTGAACGTGCGCCCCTTCAAATCAGGATGAGCCTCAGCGTCAGGATAAGCCTCAGCGCAGAGTGAGTGCTCGCCCATAATTCACCCTGCGCTCAGTATTCGCCTCCGCTATATCCCTGCCTTAGCCTTGCCGGCCGTTTCGCCGTGGTAGTTCAGGCTCTTGATTCCGAGGAACCTTGCCGCCGGGCCAAGTTCTTCTTCGATGCGCAGCAGCTGGTTGTACTTGGCGATGCGGTCGGTGCGCGATGCTGAGCCGGTCTTGATTTGGCCAGCGCCTGTCGCCACCGCGAGATCGGCGATGAAGGTGTCTTCGGTCTCGCCGGAACGGTGCGAGATGACCGAGGTGTATCCGTTCTGGCGCGCGAGGTTGATGCAGTCGATGGTCTCGCTGACCGAACCAATCTGGTTCAGCTTGATGAGAATCGAGTTGGCCACGCCGTTTTCGATCCCGCGCTGGAAGATTTCGATGTTGGTGACGAAGATGTCGTCGCCCACGAGCTGGATCTTGCTGCCTAGTTCGTCGGTCACCAGCTTCCAACCGTTCCAATCGTCTTCGGAAAAGCCGTCTTCGAGCGACACGATCGGATACTGCCGTACCCAGTTGGCCCAATACTTCACCATGTCTTCGCTGGAGTGCTCACTCTTGTCGGATTTCTTGAAGACGTATTTCTTCTTCGAGCTGTCGTAGAATTCGCTGGCCGCGGGATCGAGCGCAATCGCGATCTGTTCACCTGGCTTGTAACCGGCCTGTGTAATGGCCTCGAGGACGACGTCGATTGCTTCCTCGTTCGATTTCAGCGACGGCGCAAATCCGCCCTCATCGCCCACGGCCGTGTTGTAGCCGCGCTTTTTCAGCACGCTCTTCAGGACGTGAAATGTCTCGACCCCCCAGCGCAGCGCCTCGCTGAACGACTTCGCGCCGACCGGCATGACCATGAATTCCTGGAAATCGACGTTGTTGTCGGCATGCGCGCCACCATTCAGAATGTTCATCATTGGCGTGGGCAGCAGGCCGGCGGTGAAGCCACCGAGATACTGATAAAGCTCGATCCCGAGATGATCGGCCATGGCGCGAGCAGTGGCCATGGAGACGGCGAGGATCGCGTTCGCGCCCAGCTTGCTCTTGGTTGGGGTACCGTCGATGGCGAGCATGGTGTTGTCGATTTCGCGCTGCTCGCTGGCATCCATTCCTTCCAACTCGCCTGCAAGCACCTCGTTGATATTGTTGACGGCTTTCAGCACGCCTTTGCCGGCGTAACGTCCTTTGTCCCCGTCGCGCAGTTCCAACGCTTCGTGTTCGCCGGTCGACGCTCCGCTGGGGACAGCCGCGCGCCCGCGCGCTCCGCTCTCCAGGATGACATCGGCTTCTACAGTGGGGTTTCCGCGGGAATCCAGGATTTCACGGCCAAGAATCAGTTCAATCTGAGTCATATGAGTCCTATTCTCCGCGCCTGGAGATTCGCTCAAGCGAGGCGGGAGGCACTACAAAACAAGTTATTATACGGGAGCATGGGCGGACGGGATGTGACCAGCAACCAACGCCAAAGACAGAGCTGATGGACCCCAAAAGTCACAGTTTTTCGGGGCTTACTCAGAAAATGGTTTGCGGCGCTGCCCGTGGTTGAGTATTCTCATTCGCAGCGGTTAGATCGAACAATTAAGTGCGCCGCGGATTTCTGCTGGCCGATTCTGCGAACGCCCGACGGAGCTCAAAGACATGTGGAAGCGTAAGGAAGACGAGTACCCGACAACTCCCGAGCCCAGTCCGACCGGCGCATCATCATCGCCGGTGGCTTCGGCGCCAGCGTTGCGCCCGCCAGACCCGGTTCGCAGCAGCGAGCCGCTGCGTGGTAGCACTGACGTCGCCACTATCGGGAAATCCGTAGTGGTTAAGGGTGAGCTGTCGGGCAGTGAGGATCTGATTGTCGATGGCGAAGTCGAGGGCAACATTTCCTTGCGTGGCCAGACCTGCACCATCGGCCCGAATGGGCGCGTACGGGCCAATATCGAGGCTCGAAATGTGATCGTGCACGGTCGCGTGAATGGCGATATCCATGCCAGCGAGCGGGTAGAGCTACGCAAAACCGCATCCTTGGCAGGCGACATCGCAACCGCTCGCATCTCCATCGACGATGGCGCGTTCTTCAAAGGCGGAATTGATATTCAAAAACCGGAGCCGGCAACCAAACCCGAAGTAAAGCCGCAAGCCTCAGCCGCTACGGCCCCCGTTTCGGCTCCTGTTTCGACGCCAGTCACAAGCCAAGGCTCGTTACTCGAACCCAAGAAGATGTAGCTTGCGAGGGCGCGCTCCACGGTGCGCCCCAGCTTTTTCGTCTGCCCGATCGTCGCAGTTTTTTCCTTCTACGCAGAAGCCATTGCCGCTTCGGCGCTCCGCCTCATACAATGGTGCCCTGTGGCTCCCGGCATCTTCAGTAAATTATTCGGCGGCTCTCGAGAGGGCGCTGAGGAAAATTATTCCTCAGGCAAGAAAATCAGCCGCCGCTCGACGGGCTTTAACGAGTTCATTCGATCCATCTCGCGCGAGGAGGGTCTGACGATCCTCGACCTAGGCGCGACCTCACCGGCTAACATCACCTTCATGACCGGACTTGGGCATCGTTTTCACCAGGAAGACGTGTTGCGCCTTGCGCACGACAAGTCACTCCTAGTAGCCAATGGCGATGGCGGCACGACCTTGGACGTAGATCGCTATCTCCGCGATAACCTGTGCTTTGGCCGCCAGGAATTCGATGCCGTGATGTTCTGGGACCTCGCGGACTTTCTTCCTGAACCTCTGGTAAAGCCGCTGATCGAGCGTATGCACGCGGCCATGAAGCCGGGCGGAATTCTGCTGGCGTTCTTTCATACCAAGGACGCCGGGCCCGAAGCGCCGTTTTATCGCTACAACATCGCTACGCGGGACACGCTTGAGTTGCAGCAAGTGCGTGGATTCAAGCTGCAGCGCGTCTTCAACAATCGCCACGTAGAGAACCTCTTTCACGATTACAGTTCCATCAAATTTTTTCTCGGACGCGACAATATTCGGGAAGTCTTGGTGACGAGGTAAGCGCGCCTGTCGGCCGGGAGGCCATCTTGTCGGCTTTAGCAGAAAGCTGATGGCGTGTAATGCGCTGTTTAGATCGGGCGCTGTAACTACGCGAGCCTACAAACCCGTTTTCTGCTTCAACGCGTTGCGTAGGAAGCGCGTGGGCAGGTCTGCAATGTGCTCGGCGCGGATCAGCTCTGGATTCAGCCATTCGATGACAGCCGCGTAACCCATGCTTTCCGGGTCATCGCTGAGATAATGTGGAACGACCGCCAGCACATGGAAGCCTTCCTTCAATTGAAAGCTTAAGGTTGGGTCGTACTCGGTGCCCTCTACCACTTCGACGACATATTGTTCCGGTTTCAGCCTGCGGGCTGAGTGAGAGTAGCCGCGCAGTCTGGAGCCCGCGCGAATCCGCAGGAGCTTGTGCGACTCGGTCAGTCGGCGCCGCGCACAGTACAGCTTGTCGCCAATGCCATGGTGTTGCAGCGACGAGTCCACAATCACCTCTGCCCCATAAAGCGTGCGGCCGCGGCGCGGATCGTGATTGGTGAACATGCCGTCGGCGGTAAACTGTTCCCAACTGTCCAGCATGGCGTAATCTTCCCAATCGACAATCAGACTGGCGCACATTCCGACAACCTGCTCATCCTGACCAAATACGGCAACGAACTGGCCTTCCGAAAACAGCCGTAAGTGAGACGAAAGCTGTTCGGCGTTCCAGGGAGGCGTGTCGGGATAGGTGCGGCGGCACAGATCGCTGATGCCGTCAAAATCGCGTTCCGTGGTGTTACGGACAGTGACTTCCCCTTGGGAATGGGCTGAAGGTAAGTCGGACGTTGTGGGATTCATCGTGGCGCTATGGTCGCTAACCGGCATTCTACTGCAGATGATCGGCGGAAGCGTCAGAATCATGAGGCCCGGCGCGTCTTGCGAATGACCAAAGGCATGAGCCCGGGAATCCGTAAGAGCTCGAAGGCCGCAGCTCGGGCAAAGACTGGCAAAGACAACAATGACCGCATCCGCGAGGCAGCCGAAAGCAGCGGGGCAAATTCTCGAGCATATTCCTGCTCATATCGGGTGGCACATTCCACCAGGGCGGCCTCGCCGCGCAAAAAAGAGCTCAAGCATCGAGCAGCGCCCCTTCCACTGCGCAGCGCAATAGAGATGCCGTCGCCGACGAACGGATCGATAAAGGCTGCCGCATCTCCCGCAAATAGCTTGTTGCCTTGCGTAGGCCGAGGCTGTCGATAGATCAACGGTGCAGTGCTAACTTGCAGGGTTACTGCCTGCCACGTGGCAGCACGCTCGGAGAGGCGGGGATGAAGCGCAAAGACCTGCTGCAACGATGTCGCTCGATCTGAGCTCACCATCGCACAGGCATTCACTGCGTCTGCGGCGATCGGCTGAACACCGCAATAGCCTTGGTCGAAAAAGTAGAGGTCTGTGGAAGGACTGGGATTGGTCTCACGGAAGTGCCCCTTGACACCAATCCACTTGGAGCCGGACCGCAACGTGCGATTGGGAGTGAACTGCGACCACCTTCCCGCGGCAATCACCAAGGCTCTGGCGGAGTAAATACCCGAAGAAGTCGTCAACTGAAAGAGGCCATTCTCTGCTATTGAAGTCACCTCGCAATTGGCTAGTGCCTCGACGCCGGCAAGTCGGGCCGCTTCAAACAGCGCTGCGTCCAGGTCGTGGCGCGTGATACTGACCGCCGCCGGCAAGAGCGGTGCCTCAATCATTCTGCTGCCAAGGAAAAGCCGGGTTCGTCGCAGCATTGGAGCCAAATCGACAAGCCCGCGGCCGGATTCTGAATCCCGCAGTAATTCGGCAAGCACATCGAGCGACTCGGCGGAAACGAATTCGCCACAAACTTTGTGCCGCGGAAACGTCCTCGCCTCGAAGAGCGCAACTCGAGCGCCCAGGCGAGCAGCCGTAATCGCGGCGGAAGCGCCCGCTGGACCGCCCCCTACGACTGCAAGGTCGAATTGTTTTTCGGCATTTGGCATTTGGCAATTAGCAGCTGGATTCCAGAGCTAGGTTACAAATTGTTGACTATGATTTGCACCTGTCTCAATACAAGCGCCGCCTTTCCACAGCAGTACCCCCATCCGATAAAGATAATGCCTGGTGACAGTTATCCGTTCCGCCGGAACGTCGCGCAGGATTTGGCGCATCTCCTCCGTCGTGTAGGCGCGACGTACCGACGCCGGAGCGTCGTGCCAGGTAATGCGGCCGCGGAAAAGCGGAAGCCCCGCATACGCCAGCCATAAATGTAACCGGCTCCGAATGAGATCGTTGATGAGCACGGCCCTTCGGCAAACCCGCATCGCTTCGCAAGCAAAACGGCGTAGTTCCTCGGGCTCGAAGTGATGAGCGAAGAGCGAGCAGCTCACCACGTCGAAGGCTCCATCGCGAAATGGCAGAGCCAAGGCATCACCGGCGACCGAACGCGCTCCATTGCGCGGCAGGTGGGAGCACATGCGATCCAGAAGCGTAATCGTTAACGTTGCACCACTCCTTGAGAGAATGCGACTGGCGCGAGCAGGCAGGTCTCCGGCTCCCGCCCCTACCTCCAGAACCGAAAGCTCGCTACTGCCGCCCTGCTCGGCGACGCGCCGCAGTAACGATGCGGTGGTTCGGGTTCCACCAAACCAGTCATTGATGTGTCTCAGATCAGTCAGGCTGGCGGCGATTTCGGCAGGTGAGCCGAGATCGTCATCAAGCAATTCCGGAATGACTATGCGGCGCATGGAACTTTCTGATGGTATCAACCAAGCTCCCACAATGCTCGGCGACAAAATGGGAATGGCCGAGAACCGATCTGCTCACAGGTGGAATTTCAGGTGCGACAATTGGAAATCCGAATAGACGGCATCACCGTGTGACATCGGCCTGTCCGCGATCAGAACCCTCAATGCAGCTAAGCGAAACTGAGCTTTTCAGTTTGGATGCCAAGTTGCAAACATGTAGAGCATGTCGGTCCGGCGGGGCGCCTTCCGACGAGTGGGGCCGAGACCAGGGGAACAGCGGTCTTGCTCGTGGGACATGGCCAAACCAACGGAACTGTTTTACCGCCGGATCGACGTTTATTCACTCATCACGTTAGTAGCCTTGCATCCCGATGGTCAGATCGCGTAATTACCCTATTTTTAGCGACTTCCGTCCAAAACTTCGTGCGGCCGATGGCTCAAAAAGCAAACCTCTCTTTCAAAAAAGCAACTGACTAATTCAGTAACTCGTCTAATCTATTTGTCTGTACCAAATAGCTGGTTAAGAGGGTTTGTGGATTCAGGCCGTTCTAATCTCCGAAGTGTCCTTGTATCGATCTTCATTCTGCTTGCGGCGAACATTCCGATATGGTCGCAGCAGACAAACGACATCGATCCCATCGCACTGGTGCGTCGAGCGGCCAAGAACGAAATCAAGGCGTCGGATGTTGAACAGTACTACATGTTCAAAGACACCACGCAATATAAAGACCACTCAATCGTAAAGGAAATCGTCCGGACAAAGCAGGGAGGCTTGTCCACAACTCTGCTCATCAATGGCAAGCCTCTGACGGCAGACCAGCGCCAGAAAGAAGACGCTAAGCTGGAGAAGTTCGCAAACGATCCGGAGGCTCGACGCAAGCGTCGCGATTCGAATAAGGAAGATGATCAGCGTGCTGAGTTGATGCTGACCAGTTTGCCTGAGGCATTTCTCTACACGTATGCCGGCACCGACCGCGGGCCGCACGGCGAAGAGCTTGTACATCTCAAATTCACGCCTAATCCCACTTTCACACCCCCAAACCATGAAACCGCCGTCTACCAGGGCATGCAGGGCGACATGATCATCGATAAGCAGGCTGCACGTATCGCTAAGATCGATGGAACCTTGTTTAAGGATGTCGACTTCGGATGGGGAATTCTGGGCAAGCTATATAAGGGCGGGAAATTTCGCATCGTGCAACGGGATGTCGGTGGGGGCCACTGGGAGGAAGTCGAAGAGACGCTTCAGTTCTATGGCAAGGTCCTGCTCATTAAATCGTTGACGATCTGGTCGACGGAAACGATGTACGACTTCCAGCCCGTACCGTCGAATCTCACCACCGCTCAGGCCCTCGACTTGCTCCATAAAAGGGCCGACGTTGTCGCGCAGAGTGGGCCCAGCGGAGTGAAAGAAGCCCAAAACGCCACCGGCACCTCGAGAACACACAAATAATTTCAGCTGCGGTTCTGAGGCGCGGATTCGTTCGCGCCTTTTTTGCATCTGAACGTGATGCGGGGAAAGCCCACACCGTTCGCAGGAGCAGATCGAATGAAACGCAATAATTATCTTGCTTGTTTCTTCTCAGGGATGCTTCTGGCTAATGCCGTTCCTCACTTCGCGCATGGCATATCAGGTGATCCCTTTCCCACGCCATTTGCTGATCCGCCGGGCAAAGGACTGTCCTCTCCGACGGTAAATGTCGCTTGGGCATTCGGGAACATCGTCGCGGGTTACAGCTTATTCAGGACCGGAAACGTGTCTGGAGGCAGAGACTCGGGCCGGGTTGTCTTCCTAGTTGGGGCCGCGGCGATCAGCGTGGTCCTGAGTAGCTTCTTCACCAAGAAAGAGAAGGAACGAACACTTCGCGCAGCTTAGCTTTGGATGGTCTCTTGGCGTACGGTGAGCTTGTCGATCAGTTCTGGACGCAGGTCATACCCTCGGCCCGGCTTCTGGTTAATCGCGATCTCACCCTGTGGCGTTACCTCTACCTCAGGCTCAATGATGTCTTCCTTCCAGTAACGTTTTGAAGCCGAGACATCTCCCGGTAACTTGAAATTCGGCAGCGTCGAAAGCGCTACGTTGTGGGCACGACCGACGCCGGATTCAAGCATGCCGCCGCACCAGACCGGGACGCCGAAGCGCTGGGCTACATCGTGAATCGCGAGGGCGTTGGAGAAGCCTCCGACGCGGCCGACCTTGATGTTGATGATGCGGCAGGCTTCGAGTTCGAGTGCGGCTTCGGCGTCACGGGCAGTACGGATGGCCTCGTCGAGGCAGAGCGCGGTTTGAATCTGCTTTTGCAGGCGTGCGTGGAAGAAGAAATCGTCAGTCCAGAGGGGCTGCTCGATCATCAGCAGGTTGAAACGGTCGAAGATCTTGAGGTGCTGCGCGTCTGTAAGGGTATAGGCGGAGTTGGCGTCGCAGCTCAGCAGGATCTCGGGCCAGCGTGCGCGGATCTTCTCAAGTACGTCGACGTCCCACCCGGGCTTCACCTTGACCTTGATACGCTGATAGCCGGCGGCCACTTCCGTTGCAATCTTGTCGAGCAATTGCTCGTGCGAATCCTGGATACCGATGCTCACGCCGCAGGCAATCTCGCGATGCGTGCCGCCCAGCAGCCTCCATAGCGGAATTCCCTTCTCCTGAGCCTCGGCATCCCATACTGCATTTTCCAGTGCGGCTTTCGCCATGGGATGCTCGCGCACGCGCGCCAAAAGCGCGGGCACATCCCTGCCAGCTTGCAGCGTTTTGCCGATGAGTGCCGGAGCTAGATAGCGGGTGATGACGTCCCAGGCGCCGTCGATGTACTCCTCGGAATAGAAGGGGCCTTCGCCGGCAACACACTCGCCCCAGCCTTCGAGGCCGTCACAGTGCAGAGTGACCAGCATGACGCGGCGCGTCGAGGTCCGTCCGAAGCTGGTCTCAAAGAAGTGGAGCAGTGGGATTTGCAGCTCGCGCAGGGTGATGGCTTCGATCTTCATAAGGTATTGGACTCATGTACAACTTTTGATGATTGTCATCCTGATCGGAATGAGAGTGCCTTAGCAGCCGAGCGAAGGACCTACTGTTCTTCCCTGTGGAAGGATCCTGCCCATGCGAGCAAAAGCAGGTCCCTCCACTGCGGCGGGTAAAAACGCCCGCCTCCGGCCGGGATGACAACCAGAAAACAACCACAAGCTCTGCACCTCGGAAGGCCGCCCCGAGCTTAGTCGAGAGATCATGGAGGCGCGATTGTCCTCAGCTTCCATATGACCACCCTTCGTCCCATCGACCAAGCACGAATACGCCATTGCCATCGTCATCCCGTCCATAGCGCAGACACGCCAAGCCCTGCGCGAAGGCCCTCAGAAACTGCTCGCGATTGCGCAACTGAACCTCAGAGGCTTTCTGCCGGGTCTCCGGCTGCGCCTTCCACTCGTAGATCTCGACCGGGACTTCGATCCGCATCTCTTCCTGGAAAGGCCGCTGCTCGCCGTTGCTCAGCAACTCTTCCACGCGCTGCGACTTGAGCCACCACTCCGCCACCAGGCGGTCGGTCGGCAGAAATCCCTGCAACGGAGATGACGTGATCCCGTACTGATTGATGTTGTAGCGGCGCGCGATCGCTCCCAGCCGCTCCAGATTCAGATATGCGTTCTTGATCTCCAGCGGATCGAAGGTCCACTCCATCAGCTCATAGCCAAGGTTGATCGCATCCTCGCGCTGAAACAGCTTCAGGCGCCTGCCCAGACCGCTGTTGCGATACTCGGCTTTCACAGCCAGCATGTGAGAGTGCAGGTAAGCGTGGCCGCTGCGCGTGCCCGGAATCGAAAATGCGAATCCGACCAGCGTGTCGCCATCCCATGCGCCGATCACCTGTCCGCCGATTTTGGGCGCTAAAGAAAAAATTCGCAGCGGCACCAGTTCGTTGTCTGCGAAGTTCCAAACCTCTTTCTGCAGCCCAACACAGGCGCGAAACTCTTCCACCTCGTGAAGGTTGCGCACTTGAATACTATCGCTCACGGTTTTTCCCGCTGCTTGGACTCCTGCCATAGCGACTCCATCTCTTCGAGCGAAGCTTCCGCCGGCTTGCGTCCCTGCTCGCGCAGCCGATCTTCGAGATATTGAAAACGGCGCCGGAATTTTCGGTTGGTCTTCCGCAAGGCCGACTCGGGATCGAGTGAGAGGTACCGCGCGACATTCACCAGCACAAAGATGAGGTCGCCGACTTCATCTTCCAGACGCGCCCGCAGCTCTTCGGGAATCTTCTCGCCACGCGCTCCCGCAACTCCTGCTTTCGACTCCGGCTGCGGTCCTGGCTCAGGATACTCTTCAAGGTTCTTACGCAGCTCCTCCGTCTCTTCATTCAGCTTGTCGAAAAGCCCTTCAATATTTGGCCAGTCAAAGCCCACATGAGCGACGCGCGAGCTGATCTTGTAGGCCTCCATCAGTGACGGCACGGCCGTGGAGATGCCCGCCAGTACCGATTCTGGATGGTCTTGCTTCTTCGCCTTATCGCCCGCCTCTTGCTGGCGCTTCTTCTTTTCCTCGGCCTTCAGAGCCTGCCAGTTGCGCAGCACCTCGCCCGGTGTGTCGGCCTTCACCTCGCCAAAAACATGGGGATGACGATTTACCAGCTTGTTCGATAGCCGATCCAGAACATCGTCGATGGTGAAGCGCTGCTCCTCCTGCGCCATCTCGGCATAGAAAAGCACCTGCAGCAGCAAATCGCCGAGCTCGCCGGTGAGCTCATCCCAGTCGCGGGCGTCGATGGCCTCGATGACCTCGTACGCTTCCTCCAACGTGTAGGGCTTGATCGTGTCAAAGGTCTGCTCGCGGTCCCAGGGGCATCCGCCGGGCCCGCGCAATCGCGCCATGATGGATACGGCGCGCTCAAATCGTTCGCCAGTGGTCGGCATCGCTACGATTGTAATCGCGAGTCGCGTTTCGCTGTTCCTCTTCGCCAGCGGACGCTTGAGATTCCGCCTGTTTCGATCAGGCGGCCATTCAAGAGAATTGTCATCACGAGGGAGGCCTTCAGGCCGACGAGGGATCTGCTTTCGGACGCTACGAGCAAGGCGGATCTTCGTCGCGCTAAGCGCTCCAGGTGATGACAACTCCTCTCAGGCACCTACCTCTTTGAATGGGGCTGACTCCGGAGTCTCCTCTAGCCGAGAGCGTTTCGTCGCGATCAGCCTGCGGCTGCGGTTGCCCCGGCCGCTGTCGATTGCGGGAAGGTCTGGCTCAGCAGCCTGGGATCGTCGGAAATGAGACCATCAACGCCCCATTCGGCGAGACGGCGCACGTCCTGGTGGACGTTCACAGTCCAGGCGAGCAGCTTCATTTTGCGGCGATGCGCTTCCTCAACCAGGGACTCTGAGACCAGGGAATAGTGCGGAACGAAATGCGTGATAGGCAGCCCGCTCCAGAGTTGGGCGTCGTCTTTGTGCTCGCAGATGTAGCCGAGTGGCAGAGAGGGATCGATCTCGTGCAGGCGGAACAGCGCGTCAGGAAGGAACGACGACACCATGAAACCGCGCCGCGGAGGGTGTGCGCGCAGAGCGGTGGCAACGGCTTCTTCGCCTCCCACGACCTTGAGTTCGATGTCCAGCCACGCGGTCGCGCCGAAGCGCGCCAGCACATCTTCAAGTGATGGAAGCTTGTAGCCGATGCGACGTTCCAGAGGCGCATGGTCGGTGACCGCGACCGCTTTTCCCTTCAGCTTGGGATCGTGATGCAAGATGGAGCGGCGATCGCGCGTATAACGCAGGTCGAACTCAAATCCGTCGCAGCCGTGCTGTAAGGCGTAGTCGAAGGCAGCCAGCGTGTTCTCTATCGGAAGGTCAGGCTTGCGCCAACGGAGCCCCAGGAACGGCAGGGGACGAACGCCGCGATGGCCCAGAAGCAGCGGACGTGGATTTCGGTACGACAAGGGAACGTCTCGATTCCGGTTCAGGCGCTGTATCTTTCCAGGGGTTAAGAATATGTTGACCTGATGTATGCCGTAACCTGCGACATCCTGGCCTTCCTTGGCCGTCAACCGGTAGCAGCACCAAGCGCAAATTCGTAAAGGCGCCAAGTGCTTCTTGCCAAATGCTAAGAGCTAATGCCGGACGCCAGCTGCCAGTCGTTCCTTCAATCCAGGTCGAAATCTCGCAGCGGCTTGCCCGTATCCGGGGTTTCTTTGGCGCGCTTGAGCGCCTCCTGGAATTTTTTTTCCAATAGATCGCTCTGATTCTTCTGCGCCTCCACGGACTGGCGGAAAATCGATTCCTTGCGGCTGTCCTGGTCTTTCATGGCGCGCGCCGCCGACTCGAGATCCTCGAAAGTCTTGGGAACCGCCTTCGGGGTGTGCGCGATCACGGCCTTCACTTCAGGATCGATCTTCAGGGTCGCGCCGCAGCAGGGGCACGCCACCTCGAACTGCGAGGAGTGTTTGGGCATGCGGGAATCTTACCGCAGGTCGGAGAGGGCGCGCCAGCGAGGGGTCGGCTGGCCTTAGACCGCTTCCCTTGCAGCAGGGCTGAGTGCGCCGCACCTGAAGGTGGCCCTTGCAAGCCTAGCTGGCGAATCTCGCATGATCAGAAAAAGCGGTACATGAACACATTGGCCGCGCGACTCTGGTGCGGAACCATGGTCATTACCAGTACACACGCCGCAGCCCACAGCGGAAGCACCCAGATCCAACGCTCGCGAACAATGATAGCGAGGACCTCGTTCGCGGGCATTGCAGTCGCCGACCCGAGCCGTTCCAGGTGGCGGTCAAGTACATCATTGAGTGCAAGTACCAAAGCGTAGAGTAGCGCCACAGTAGCCACCAACAAGTAAAGGCTGAGACCCAACGTATGCCTCTCGTAGCCGGCCGGGGAAACCAGCGCGGAGAGCATCTGTCCTGCCTGCGTCAGGGAGCCGGCGCGGAAGAAAATCCATCCCAGGCTGATCAGGATCATGGTCAGCAGCCAAGAGAAGAACGTCCAGGCTTTGCCCCTGGGAGCCCAGCCCGCTCCGCGCTGCGCCTGCTGCAACTGCCTGTGCAGGATAAGCAGTACGCCGTGATAGCAGCCGAAGAGCACGAACATCAGGGTTGCGCCGTGCCAGATGCCGAAGAGGACCATCGCTATCAGCAGGCAGAATTTACGCCACCACTCCTGGCGAAAGGTCATTGCCAAGGGCATGAAGACGTAGTCGCGGATCCAGAACGATAACGACATGTGCCAGCGAGTCCAAAAGACCGAAGGCGTCGCCGACGAGAACGGCCGGTTGAAGTTTTCCGGCAGCGCGAAGCCCATCATGCGGGCAGCGCCAATGGCAATGTGAGAATAGCCGGCGAAGTCAAAGAAGATCTGCAGACCGTAGCCGACGATGAGGCACCAGACATCGAGCCCGCTCAAACCGAAGCTCTGATCGAAACCTGCATTGATGCCTTGCGCAGGGAAGATTCCCTTCCCCAGCAGTTGCGCGGCCTGCATCATCAACACGCCAGTTGCGATTCGACAGAGACCACCGCCAATATCGCCCCGCGAAGGGGGCTCGTCTGAGCGGAACTGCGGCAGCAGGTCGGGCAGGCGGCAGATGGGCCCTGAAATAAAGACCGGGAAGAACGCCATGTAGAGCGCGAATTCCAGCAGCGACGGATCGAGATTTTTGCCTCGATACAGGTCGAAGAGATAGCTCATCGCCTGGAAGGTCCAGAACGAGATGCCGAGCGGCAAAGCGAGGTGCGCGAACTTCTGGAGCGAAGCAAACGGAATCGTAACCACGATTCCCGGCACGTATTTGAATGCGGCCAGCAGCAGCAGATTGAATCCGAGGCCCACCCAGAGAAGCGCCATTGACGGCCTTCGTGCGATCCAGCGGCCTACCAGGAAGTTGATCACTGTGGAAGCCACGAGCACGCCCAGGAACCAACTGCCCCAAGTGACGTAAAGGGCGTAGCTGACCATCAGCAGAGTCGCTTGCCGCGCCGCGCGGGATCGAACCTTGCCGAGCACGAGCAGGCTGAGCGCCAACCCGATGGCGTAAAGCAGGATGCGAAGCGACATTCCGGGATCCCAGCTCATCGGTGTACCTCATTGCGACCGAGCTTATCGGCGGCCGCCGTCTCGTCCGCTGGCCGCTTCACCACTGGATTGTCGTTCAAAGCCTTGCCCACGCTGTCGGCTACCACGCTGTCGCCGGTATTGTTGTAGTGGGTGTCGCCGAAGATGAAGTCTTTCTCGTACCAGCAGCCCGGCCGGGTGCGTGGACATTGCTCTTTTGCGGCGAAGAACGCGGGGAAAAGGTTGACGAACCGTTTGCACTTCCCTGCGCACCAGTCGCGCCAGATGGTGACCTCGCGCGATTCCACTGAGTCGTGCGCCAGTTGTGCAGGCCACGGACTGACGACCACGGAGATCGGGATATTTCGATCCTTCAACTCGCGCCAGAGGAGGTCCATCTTCGCCCGCTCCTTGCGGATGCCACCCTCGAGGCCCAGAGGCGCGTAGCCGGTTTCATAGGGCTCGCTGTCGGAGACGGCTCGATAGGTCCAGGCGGAGCGCTCGAGGTCGAACTCATTGCCGCCGTGACCGAGGTCCAGGTGATAACAGCCAAGCCGCACCAGCCACTTCTCGAAGAAGTCGAAGACATCGTTGGTCAGCAGCAGGTGATTGTTGATATTCAGGCGCAGGGTCGAGTACCAACTCGATTTGGCGCGTTTTTGACTTGCGATGCCGACTGCACCCGATGGGCCTACATCGTGAAAAAAGGCGGCCTCGTCCTGCGCGTCGGAGATGTCGATAAAAATGATCGCTTCGTCGAAGTCGATTCCATCACGGATGACCATGCGCGCCGTGTTCAAATAGTTCGAGGGTGAGTAGCCTTCAACACTGGCGTTCAGGAATTCGTATTGCGGAAACGCCTTGGTCAGCCGACCGATCGAGCTATCGGCCCAGTCCGTCATGCCTTCCGGCCCGGAGTCGCCCAGGATCAGGACGCGCGGAGAAGAACTTTCAGGCTCGACCTGCCGAATCGTCTCGTCGCGAAATCCGAGATTATTGGTTTTGAACTCGTATGAGTTGCCGAGCCAGGGACGAATGCAAGTGCAGTCAGCACGAAAGGCAAAGACGCGGATTGGATCGCGGGAGAAGCAGAAGCCGTGCTCGCCTCCGGACACCGCCGCACCGAGGACCGCTGAACTATAGAAGTAATCGCAAGCGAGAAAGCCGGCGACGCTGAGGACTAGCGCGACCAGAAAAAGCGCAGGCTTAATCCAACGCCGTGGCGGGGACTGCGGTATGGGCTCAGATGGAAGCACGCTGCTTTCGGTTGTGCTCAACTTCCTTTTCCCCTATATCAAACCGCGGCGCGTTCCACGGAAGCCTGTCCATGATAACGGGAGGCATCATCCAGGAGCAAAGGATGGGTGTTATCGGATTCGTTACGCTCTCGCCCGCCATTTCGATCCGCGGCGAGCGCCAGCTTCATACTTGGCATCCCGACCGGAGGAGAACGCATTTTGTTCGCCGGAGCGGAGGGATCTGCGGATCGCGCCCCACGAAGGAGTTTTCCGCGGTCGGCCACAGCAGGTCCTCCATGCGGACTAAAATCGAGATGAAAATCTGCGGGAGTTGCAAGACTTTGAGCAGTCTTATGCCTATTGCTCATGTCACGAAAATCCCCACGTCTCGAAAACCGCGAGACAAGGGCACTCGAATTACCGGATCATGGGTTCTCTATTTCTTGCGAGGCTTGCCCAGGCGGGCGGCTACATCAAACATCTTGCGCACCGTGTCCATATCGGACGGCGCTACCATGGCGGCGGGAATGCGCAGGTCGGTGACGCGTTCCAACTCCACCAGCGTTTCGATCAGCGCGAAGGAGTCGACCATTCCAGAAGAGACTAACGGTGTATCGGGACCGATTTCCACCTGCGGGTTGCGCAAGACCTGCGTCTTGACGTACTGAATCATGCGTTCGACCTGGGCGTTATCCATGTGGTTGTTGGGAGCTTCTCTCTTCCAATCCAGCAATCCATGACTGAGCGTCGGGGGTGAGCTTTGCGGACTTGCGCGCGGCCGAGATCAGCACCAGCTTGCCGTCGCTGGCGCGCGACATGCGATAGTCGAAGGCGAGAACCACCAGTCGATCTTCAAACACTTCGACCCCGCCGGTGATCGAAATCTCCAGACGATCGTCGAACATGGCGTTGGCGAAGTATCCGGTCTGTCGCCAGAATGTCGATCGCGCGTCAATCATATCGATAGGAGCGCCACGCTCGGTAAGTAAGCTACGCTCGGCGAAATCCAGGAAGCAGACAAAGTTGGCGAAGTAAATCAGGCCCGCGCCATTAGCGTCGCGGTCGGGATCGAGGGGATAGTCCACCACCAGCGACCCGACATTTCCGTCATTCGGAATGGGCGCCTGAAACGCCCCTTCGGCTTTGGCTGTACGACAAAGGTTCAACGAGTCAGGCTGAGACGTAAGCTCCGGAATATTTGTGAAGTCACAATTTTCCGGCTGTGCCATCTTCAACTGCTGCGGCCCAGCAAGCTGGTAGATGAAAACGTTGGTACAGCGAACGCTGAACGGGCCGCCATTTTTCAGCTTGTAATAGCCGTCGAGGTAGATCCGGCCATAGTGGCTGAGATCCCGCGAAAACCGCAGGCAGTCGTTTTCGTCGTAGGCGCTCAGGGGACGATCAGGCTGCAGCAGAAGTTCGACGAAGCAAAATGTCGCGTAGAGCCGGTTCTCGAAGGCGTCGGCAATCTTGTCGGTGGCGACGCCGCTGACCTTAGCAAACTGCATCCAGCGGTCGTGGCCGACCATCTTGAGCAGCGCCGATTCATTCAGCCCGCTGCGGCCAAGATGGGGCATTCCCAGGTCAACGGAAAAGTCTTCAGTGGCAGCGGCTGGCATCACGGGATGAGATTCGGCCCCTCTCGACGGCGGACGGCTTGTCGGCCTGAAGGCCGCCTCGCTTGAATAATAATATTGGGTTTGGACGCTGGCCTGAAGGCCAGCTCTACCCGAACTATTCGCTGCCCTAAGGCCAGCTCTACCCGAACTATTCGCTGCCCTAAGGCCAGCTCTATCCGAACTGTTCGCTGCACTAAAGGCCAGCTCTATCCGAACAACTCGCTGCTCTAAAGGCCAGCTCGATCCGAACTATTCGCTCGCCTGAAGGCAGCTCTACCCAGAGCTTCGCCACCATACTACCCGGAATGCTAGCGGAGCTCTTCCATGCACGCAGCCAACGCATCACGGGAGGGACGAGTCACGCTCTCCGGCAGCGTCGCCAGCGGCTGATCGGTCATGTTAATCATCTCGACGAAGCTCGGGGCCTTGGTATCGATGTAGAGCACGCCGGTCAATACCTCGTCCGCTTTATGCGACTCCATGATCCGACGGATGGCCTCGGTCTTGTTGCACGGATCGTAATCCTTCTCCAGCTTATGCAGCCGCAAGCTGGAGCCGTCGTGCATCGTGACGTTCGTGGTCGTTCCCGGATCGTAGTCGACATTGATCTCGTTGAAGTGGGGCACGAAGTTCAGATCGTGCACCGGCTCTTCGTGGTCGATCATGAACTTGTACGATTTGGTCGAACCTTCGTGATCGTTAAAGGTAACGCAGGGCGAGATGACGTCGAGCATTACGGTGCCGCGATGCGCCAGTGCCGCCTTCAGCATTGTCTGCAGCTGCTTTTTGTCGCCGGAGAACGACCGGCCTACAAACGTTGCACCCATCATGATGGCCAGCGCACAGGTGTCAATGGGCGGAAGATCGTTGATAACGCCTGTCTTCAGCTTGGAGCCCAGATCAGCAGTGGCCGAGAATTGTCCCTTGGTCAGCCCGTAAACGCCGTTGTCTTCGATGATGTAAACCATGGGCAAATTGCGGCGCATGAGGTGGACGAACTGCCCGATACCGATCGACGCCGAGTCGCCATCGCCGCTGATGCCGATCGCGATCATCTTGGCGTTCGCCAGCACCGCGCCCGTGGTCACCGACGGCATGCGGCCGTGCACGGAATTAAAGCTGTGCGAGCGGCTCATGAAGTAGGCCGGGGTCTTCGAAGAGCAGCCGATACCCGACATCTTGATCACGCGCTCGGGCTCGATGCCCATCTCGTAGAACGCGTCAAGGATGCGCTCGGAAATCGCGTTGTGGCCGCATCCGGCGCAGAGCGTGGTCTTGCCTCCGCGGTAGTCGAGGACGGTGAGTCCGATGCGGTTGGTCTTTGGCTGGGGCGGCGGCGCAGTTGTAGTCGCCATTACTTGCCCTCCTGGGAAATGATCTCGTCGGTAATCGAGCGCGCATCAATCGGCAGCCCGTTGTAGTGGCGGACGCTGCGCAGCTTGGCAATCTCGGGAACAGCCACATCGAGCTTCAGCAGCTCGTGCATCTGACCGTCGCGGTTCTGATCTACGACGTAAACTCGCTTATGTGCAGCGATGAAGTCGTGCGCCTCGCGGGTAAAGGGAAAAGCCCGCAAGCGCAGATAATCGGCCTTAACGCCATACTCGTTTTGTAGCTGGTCGAGCGTTTCAACCAGCGCGTGATGGGAAGTGCCGTAGGCAATGATCCCGATCTCGTTGCCAGCATTGCGCACCAACTCAGGCCGCGGAACCATGGTGCGAGCGGTCTCGAACTTTCGCGCCAGACGGTCCATGTTGTTGGCGTAATCGTCGGGACGCTCGCTGTACTGGCCTCTTTCGTTATGTCCGCTGCCACGCGCAAACCAGGCGGCGTTGGGATGATCCGTGCCCGGTAAGGTGCGATACGGAATCGCGTCGCCGTCAACGTCTTTGTAGCGGAAAAAACTGCCGGCCTCCCCCAGTTGCTCACTGGTCAGAACTTTGCCGCGCTGCATCGGCTTGTCAGGGTATTCGAACGGGTCCGCCATCCAGTTGTTCATACCAAGATCGAGATCCGACATCACAAAAATCGGCGTCTGGAGTTGCTCGGCCAGATCGAACGCATCACCAGCCATGGTGAAGCATTCGCCAGGCGAACTCGGCAGCAGCATAACGTGCTTGGTGTCACCGTGTGACAGCTTGGCGACGAAGCTGATGTCGCCTTGCGCGGTGCGAGTCGGTAATCCAGTCGACGGGCCGACGCGCTGCACGTCCCAGATCACGCCCGGCAGTTCAACGTAATAGCCCAGCCCGGCGAACTCGGCCATCAGCGAAATTCCGGGGCCCGCTGTGGCGGTCATGGAGCGAGCTCCAGCCCATCCTGCGCCCAATACCATGCCGATGGCGGCTAATTCGTCTTCCGCCTGCACGATGGCGAAGGTAGCTTTGCCATCGGAACCTACGCGGTATTCCTTCATGTAATCGATGAGGCTTTCGACGAGCGAGGACGAAGGCGTGATCGGGTACCAGGTAACGACGGTGACCCCCGCGAACATCGAGCCCATCGCAGCCGCCGAGTTGCCATCGATGATGATCTTGCCGGCGGTCTCGTTCATGCGCTCGATCTTGAAAGGATCGGCCTTGGTGAGCGAGGTCTCGGCGTACTCGTAACCGGCTTTGGCGGCTTTCCAGTTGAGCTCGGCAGCTTTCACCTTCGTCGCGAACTGCTTGCGCAGCGCCTTCTCGACCTCAGCCATATCCAGGCCGAGCAACCTGGCGACCACGCCGACGTAGACCATGTTGCGGACCAGCTTGCGCAGCTTGGCCTCGGGACAAACCGCAGCGGTGATCTTGTCGTACGGCACGGCATAGAACGTGAGATCCGAGCGCAGATCGCTAAGCTTCAGAGGCTCGTCATAGAGCGCCACCGCGCCCGGCGCCAACGCCAGAACGTCTTCCTTCGCTGTTTCCGGATTCATCGCGATGAGGAAATCGATTTCTTTCTTGCGCGCGATGTAGCCGTTCTTGCTGGCGCGAATGGTGTACCACGTGGGCAGTCCGGCGATGTTCGAGGGGAACATGTTCTTACCGGAAACGGGAACGCCCATCTGGAAAACAGTGCGGAGCAGGATGTTATTGGCGCTCTGCGAGCCTGAGCCGTTTACGGTTGCAATCTGGATGCTGAAATCGTTAACGACAGGCTCGCGCACGGCACCATGTTCGGCGCCATGCACGGCAAATTCAGTTGTGGCCATCAATACCCCTTACTAAGTGGATGAGGACGGAGAGGTTAACGTTTCATTATAGGGCTTCTACGGCGGACTGAGGATGCGGGCGCATCCGCCATGGCAATAGCGGCGTTGGGCGGTGCGAAATGGACGGTGAATGGGAAGGAGAGCAGTAGCCAGTTGTCAGCAGCTAGTACTCAGTAGGCTTCAATCGTGCCGCCAATGCTACGTCCACATTCCTTTCACTGAAGCGATACCATTCAGAGTGGCATGACACTGCGCTCCGCCATCGACTTTATCGCTATCGTTGCATGCTCGATCTACTGCACCATCCCGCTGTTCTGGCTGGTGGTGCATCCATTCATCGATCGCTGGCGCAGACGGGGACGGCGAGCCCTGACCTTCATCTTGCCGATCTGGGGCGTGTTTATTGCGGCGGCATTTGCCATCGTCTGGCACTACCGCTGCTCGCACTTCTATGAGAACTGGTGGATGTGGTTTCCAACAGCATTTCTGTTCTGGACGGGCTTCTCGATTTATGGGCAGGGTTTCCGGGGATTTCAGCGGTCGCAGGTATCGGGACTGGATGAACTGGAGCCAGACCGGCATCGCCAGCAATTGGTGACAACCGGCATTCGTGCTCACGTACGCCACCCGATTTATCTCGGACACCTCTGCGAGGTTCTGGGGTGGTGCGTGGGAACGGGCTTGACGCCGCTGTTCGCGCTGGCTGGATTCGCCGTCGTCACCGGGGCGTTGATGATCGGGATTGAGGACCGCGAACTGGAGCAGCGGTTTGGCGACGCGTACCGGGTATATCGGAGAGAAGTTCCGGCCGTAATACCTCGCATAAGGTAAATCCGGGTACTCCATGTCGCGAAAACCATTAAGACATGGGGCACCCGGATTGCGTATTCCGGTTTCGCTACAATGAACCTTCGCCCAGCCAAACCTGATGCAATTTGAACTCTTCATCGCGTCGCGGTATTTGCGCGCCAAGCGCCGGCAAGCGGTTATCGGCGTGATTACCGTGATCTCGATCATAGGAGTGGCCGCCGGAGTCGCTTCGCTTATCGTCGCGCTGGCTATCAACAACGGATTCCGGCAGGATCTGCAGGACCGGTTGCTGAGTTCTGTTTCCCACATCAATCTGCTGCGCGTGCAAAGCGACGGTATCCGCAATTGGCAGACTTTGCTGGCGCGACTGGAGAAGCAGCCACACGTCATCGCCGGGGCGCCAGCTATTTACGAGCAGGTTCTGCTCTCGCGGGGGGCGCGGGCTCAGGGCGGCATTCTGAAGGGCATTGTCCCGCAGGACGAGAGCAGGGTCAGCTCGATTCTGAATGCGATTACGCAGGGCTCGGCCTCGGCGCTCGATAGCGCGCCAACCGGATCCGCCAGCAGTTCCGACGATGCCGGCTCTTCCCTGCCGCCCATCATTCTCGGCAAGGACATGTCCGACGAGTTGGGCGCCAATGTCGGTTCGGTCATCACCGTCACCAGCCCACAGGGCGAGTTGACGCCGTTCGGTGTCGTTCCGAAATACAAGCGCTTCAAGGTCGCTGGCGTCTTCAACTCGGGCTTCTACGATTACGACAGCTCATGGGCGTTCATCCGGCTGTCCGATGCGCAACGGCTCTTCGATTTAAGCGATGTGGTTTCGGTGCTGGAGTTCAAGGTCGACGACATCTACCGAGCGGGCGAGATCGGCCGTCAACTCGAAGCCGAAGCCGGCAAGGGCTTCATGTCGACCAACTGGATGGAGCAGAACCATGCACTCTTCCATGCACTGAAGCTGGAGCGCGTGGTGACGTTCATCACCATCGGGCTGATCGTCTTCGTGGCCGCACTAAACATTTTGATCTCGCTCATCATGATGGTGATGGAGAAGACGCGCGACATTGCCGTGCTGGTGTCGATGGGCGCCAAGCGGCGGCAGATCCGGCGGATCTTCATTTTTCAGGGAATGCTGATAGGCGTGATTGGTACGGTGATCGGATTGATCGTCGGCTATGCGATCTCCTGGGCGGCCGGGACGTACCATCTCGTCTCGCTTTCGGCTGAGGTCTACTCCATCGACTACGTACCGTTTGCTATGCGGGTGCAGGATGGGATTCTCGTCGCGCTGGTCGCGATTGGAGTGTCGTTCATTGCGACTCTGTACCCCTCATGGTCGGCGGCCAGCGTATTGCCGGCCGAGGCGTTGCGGTATGAGTAGTCGAAAGCCCCATGTCTTGCAAGGCGAAACGATCGGCACCAGAAAAATAGCTGCGAGTTTGTCATCCCGAGCGAAGCCGAGGGATCGGTGGTTTGCCTGCAGCGGAAAATCCATACCATCGCGCGACAAACCGCAGATCCCTCCGCTCCGGCGGGCGGATGGCACCCGCCTCCGGTCGGGATGACAATTACGTCTGGCAGCGCGCCCCACCCACTCTGTCCGGCTTCGGACATTCCGGACAGCGTGTGACGAACCGCACTGCTCGCACATACGAAAACCTGGTCATCGTGCTACCCTCATCTGTTTGCTAGTCCGTTCCCCTAAGTTGTGTGCACCCTCTCTCTTCGGAGCCAATACATGAAATTCCTAACGCCAGACCTGATAGCCAAATCTGTTGCCATCTGCTCTCTTGCTTTCACGCTGCTTCCTGCACAAGCTCAGGACACAGCAGCAGCCCCCGCGACCCACGGCATCAACGTCGCCAACATGGACAAGTCCGTCAAGC
The DNA here is from genome assembly GCA_963780495.1 of uncultured Acidobacteriaceae bacterium. GTDB lineage: Bacteria > Acidobacteriota > Terriglobia > Terriglobales > Acidobacteriaceae > Bog-257. Next base: position 43,479 of record CAWACF010000001.1, on the reverse strand, counting down.
CGGGCGACAACTTTTATCTCTACTGCAATGGCGACTGGATCAAGAACACCCCCATGCCTGCCGACCGCGCCCGCTTAAGCGTGTTCTCAGCGCTCGACGATATCGCAAATAAAAATACTGCCGCCATCATTGAAGAGACCGCCAAGAACGGTGCTTCCGGCGATGCCAGCAAGCGCAAGATCGCCGACCTCTACAACTCGTACATGGACGAGAAGACTATCAACGCCAAGGGCGACGAGCCGCTGCAGCCGCATCTGAAGGCGGTGGCCGACATCAAGAACAAGAAGGAGCTGGCGTACGCGATGGGACAGACCCTGCGCGCCGACGTTGATGCTCTCAACAACACCAACTTCCATACCAATCATCTTTTCGGATTGTGGGTAGCGGGCGGCTTCAACGATCCCGATCACTATGCTCCGTACCTGCTACAAGGCGGCGTGCAGCTTCCCGATCGCGAGTATTACCTTTCCGACAGCGAGCATATGAAGGAAGTACGCACAAAGTATCAGGCGCACGTCTCGGCGATGCTGAAACTGGCCGGCTTCGACAACACCGATGCCCGCGCCGAGAAGATCATCGCGCTGGAGCATGCCATCGCCCAGAAGCATACTAGCCTCGCCGACAACGACGACATCCACAAAGCCAACAATGTATGGAAGCAGGCAGATTTCTCCAAGAACGCTCCCGGCCTGGATTGGGCGGAGTACTTCCGCGGCGCCGGACTCAGCAAGCAGGCCAGTTTCATCGTGTGGCAGCCGACGGCCTTCGCGGGTGAGTCCGCGCTGGTCGCTTCCGAGTCGCTGGATACCTGGAAGGCCTGGCTCGCCTACCACATGATCGAGGACTACGCTCCGTACCTCTCGAGCAACTTCGCCGACGAGCGTTTTGATTTCTTCGGCAAGACGCTCTCCGGGGCGCCTCAGCAGCGTCCGCGCTGGCAGCGCGGTATCGCGATCGTGAACCGCGAACTGGGTGACGATGTCGGCCAGATCTATGCGCAGAAATATTTTCCGCCCGAGTCAAAGGCGCAGGCGCAGGCCATGGTGACGAATATCATCGCCGCCTTCCGCAAGCGTATCGAGGCGCTCGACTGGATGGACCCCAAGACCAAAGCCGAGGCGCAGGAAAAGTTGACGACTCTGTATGTTGGCATCGGCTATCCGGAGACTTGGATCGACTACTCGGCCTACGACGTCAAGTCCGACGATCTCTTCGGCAACATGTGGCGCGGCGGCCTCTTTGAGTATCACCGCCAGGTCAATCGACTGGGAGCACCCGTCGATCGCCACGAGTGGTCGATGGATCCGCAGACGGTGAACGCCGTCAACCTTCCGCTCCAGAACGCGCTGAACTTCCCAGCTGCCATCCTGCAACCACCGTTCTTCGATCCCAAGGCTCCGGCGGCGCACAACTATGGCGCGATTGGCTCGGTAATTGGCCATGAGATTAGCCACACCTTCGACACCGAAGGCAGCACCTTTGATTCGAAGGGCCGCCTGCGCGACTGGTGGACTCCCGCCGACCTTGCGCATTTCGAAGCGGCGACGGCCAAACTGGCAGCTCAGTATGACGCTTACCAGCCCTTCCCTGACCTGCACGTAAACGGCAAGCAGACGCTGGCGGAAAACATCGCCGACGTTGCCGGTATCGCGGCTTCCTATGACGGTTACAAGGCGTCGCTCGAAGGCAAGACCGCTCCGGAGCAGGACAGTTTCTCGGGCGACCAGCAGTTCTTCATCGCCTTCGGACAGAACTATGCGTCGAAGTCGCGCGATGCGGCACTGCGTCAGCAGGTGATGACGGACCCTCACTCGCCGGCCGAGTACCGGGCTGACACGGTTCGCAACATCGACGCATGGTATTCGTCGTTCGATGTGAAGCCTGGAGAAACCTTGTACCTGGCGCCGGATCAGCGGGTAAAGATCTGGTAAGGAGAGGCCTTGTGTCAGGCCCGACCTTGGTCGTGTCGATGCGTAGCTGAATCATTGCGGGCTTCAGCCCCCGGCAGACGGAATGCAGGGGCTGAAGCCCGATTTTTCGGCATTGTGACGGCGCACCTGAAGGTGCGCTCCTTCAAAACGAATTCGAATTCGGCTAGAAGGCGTGAACGACATCGACCCAAGTCTCGCGAAGCGAGACTCGATCTTCGCCGCTTCGAACATTGCTCCTAATCGACGTGGCTGAAGCCGCCGACATGGGCCGCCCTGAGGGTTCTCAACAAAAGATGCCATGGGGATCCGCACTATCGAGGGCCTGGGTTGGAACCAGACCAGCCTTTCTTTACCCCGCGCAATCGCACGAGCCACCTCGCCAGCCTTGCCCGACCAGATCCGCAAGGGTTATAAATTTTTTTCATACGTCGCTCGGCTCAATGTCGCTGACTTCCAGCTCTGAACATGATCTAATTCTCTTCAGGCCCCGCTCTCGGAATGGGAGCGATTCCAATGAGTTGGCTGGATTTTGTGTCGCCGGGGAGCGCTCCTGCATCAAACTGTTCAAGACGTGCTGTTACGGGCGCAAAACCTGAAAAAGGTGTTCCGCTCGGGTAATTCGGATTTAGTGCTCTTTGAGAAGTTGTCGTTCGAGGTGCGGACCGGCGAGATGCTGGCCATTGTTGGCGAGTCTGGTACCGGCAAAAGTACCTTACTTCACATACTCGGAGCGCTTGATAGCGCTTCCGAAGGTGACGTATACTTCGCCCAACTTGAGCTGGGTCGTCTCTCTGAAGAAGATGCTGCGGAGTTTCGCAGCCGGGAGCTTGGGTTTGTTTGGCAGTTTCACTATTTGCTGCCTGAGTTTACGGCCCTTGAGAATGTGGCCATGCCCTTGCTGATGCGAGGCATGAAGCGACACGACGCCGAGCAGCAAGCGCTGCACTGGTTGCAGGAAGTGAGTTTGACGGACCGTGCCAGTCATCGGTCCGGGGAGTTGTCTGGTGGAGAACAGCAGCGGGTAGCGCTGGCCCGTGCGCTGATCCCCGGACCAAAGATCCTGATGGCAGACGAGCCTACAGGAGATCTTGATAACCGGACAGCGGAAGCAGTCTTTAAGTTGATCGCCAGGTTACATTGCGACTACCGTCTAACCTCGCTCATCGTCACTCACAATCTTGGGTTCGCGCGTCAGTGCGACCGAGTTTTGCGCCTGGAACGTGGGCGGGTGACAGAGGTGTCTCCTCAGTCCTTATCGGCATGAGGAGAGCAACGGTTCCGCGTTTGGCGGGTTTGCAGTAGTAAGGACCTACGCGGTCCTGAAAATCGGTCCCAGTCCTAAGTTTGGGGCCGGCGGTGACGGGGAGAGTCTGGCAGCAGAATTCGGCAGGAGCAAAAATTCCAGCCGTGTTCTTGGAGAGGTTAAATGTTTGAACGGTACACGGAAAAGGCCCGGCGAGTAATCTTCTTCGCGCGCTATGAAGCCAGTCAGTTCGGTTCTCCTTATATTGAGACGGAGCACCTGCTGCTGGGCTTGCTGCGGGAAGATAAGGCGCTGACTAATCGGTTCCTTCGGTCCCATGCTTCGGTTGAATCGATCCGCAAACAGATCGAAGGCCACACCACCATCCGGGAAAAGGTCTCAACCTCCGTGGATCTACCCCTGAGCAACGAGTGCAAGCGCGTGCTGGCGTACGCCGCGGAGGAAGCTGAGCGGCTGTCGCACAAACACATTGGTACGGAGCACTTGTTGTTGGGGCTGCTGCGCGAAGAGAAATGCTTTGCAGCTGAAATTCTGCACGAGCGCGGACTGCGCCTGTCCACCATCCGCGAAGAGCTGGCGCGCACCTCGCAGGAGAAAGCTGCTCCGTCGCAGCGCTCGCGTGAGTCTTCCCTGCTCTCCGAGTTCTCCCGCGACTTAACGCAGGCCGCCATGGACAATCAGCTTGATCCGCTGGTTGGCCGTGATGGCGAGCTCGAGCGCGTCATCCAGATTCTGTGCCGCCGCACCAAGAATAATCCGGTGCTGATTGGTGAGCCGGGTGTCGGCAAAACCGCAATCGTCGAGGGCCTGGCGCAGCGCATCGCGGACGGAGAAGTACCGTCATTCCTCGCCGATAAGCGCATCCTGGCACTCGATCTTTCGCTGATCGTCGCGGGAACCAAGTATCGCGGCCAGTTTGAAGAGCGACTGAAGACCATCATGAAGGAATTGATGGAATCGCAGAACTCCATCATCTTCATTGACGAGTTGCATACGCTGGTGGGCGCTGGTTCGGCCGAGGGTTCACTCGACGCCGCCAACATCCTCAAGCCCGCCCTCTCGCGCGGCGAAATCCAGTGCATTGGCGCAACCACGCCGGCTGAATATCGCAAGTCGATTGAGAAGGACCGCTCGCTGGAACGTCGATTCCAGGCCGTAAAGGTTCCGCCACCCAACGAAGCCGATGCAGTCAAGATTCTGTTCGGCATCAAGGAGCGCTACGAGAAGTTCCATGCCGTCAGCTACACCGACGAGGCGATCACTTTCTCTGTCTCGCACTCGAATCGCTATCTACCAGATCGCTTCCTTCCTGATAAGGCAATCGATCTGGTAGACGAAGCCGGCGCGCGCGTAAAGCTTCGCCAGACGTCCCTGCCCGAGGACATCACCGAGGTGCAGAAGCGGATCAAGTTCATCGTGCATCGCATGGAGAACGCCATCGCGAATCACGAGTTCGAAAAGGCCCGCTTCTACTCGGACGAGGAACGCAAAGAGCGCGAGAACCTGCGCGCCCTGCGCGAGAAGTACCACCTCGATGAGTCCTCAACTGGCGTTGTCGGCCGCGAAGACATCGAAGACGTCGTCTCCCGTTGGACCGGCGTCCCCATCGCCTCCATCAAGGAAGAAGAGAGCCAGAAGCTGCTTCGCATCGAAGAAGAGCTGCACAAGCGGGTCATCTCACAGGACCGCGCCATCTCGGCTTTGGCTCGCGCGATCCGCCGTTCCCGTGCCGGCCTGAAGAGTCCGAACCGTCCTATCGGTTCGTTCCTCTTCCTCGGTCCGACCGGCGTCGGCAAAACCGAAGTCGCTCGCACCCTGGCGCAGTTCATGTTCGGCAGCGAGAAATCGCTGGTCCGCTTCGACATGTCTGAGTTCATGGAGAAGCACTCGGTCTCCAAGCTGATCGGCTCGCCTCCGGGATACGTTGGCTACGAAGAAGGCGGTCAGCTTACCGAGCGCGTGAAGCGCGCGCCCTACTCGGTCGTTCTGCTGGACGAAGTCGAGAAGGCACACCCGGATCTCTTCAACATCCTGTTGCAGGTATTTGAAGACGGGCAGCTCACAGACGGCCTGGGCAATACCGTCGACTTCAAGAACGCGATCATCATCATGACCTCCAACATCGGCGCGCGGCACTTGCAGAAGCGCACCGGTCTAGGCTTCCAGGCGGAGCTGGACGAGAATACGTCGACCAAGGTCGAGGACATGGTGCGCAACGAAGTCAAGCGCACCTTCAATCCTGAGTTCCTCAATCGTCTGGACGAGGTCATCATCTTCGGCGCGCTAACTGAAGTCGACCTGATCCAGATCGTCGAGTTGATGGTGCAGCAGCTGAACACCAACCTGGCGCAGCGCTCGATCACCGTTACGGTGACGGAGGAAGCCCGCAAGTGGATCCTCGACAAAACCGTCGTCGATCGTACCTATGGCGCTCGTCCGCTGCGGCGCGCGTTGCAGAAGTACATCGAGGACCCGCTGTCAGAGGCACTGATCCAAGGCACCTTCCAGCAACGGCCGGCGTTCATCGAGGTCTACCTCGACAACGACCAGCTCTTCTATCGCCCGGTGGGCGAGGAGAAGACCGAAGGAGTTCTGCTATACAGCAGCTAGCTGTCGGCTATCGACTAAAGCAGATCTCAGAGGGGGGAGCGGCAACGCTTCCCCCTTTTTGCATTCTGGCAATCACGGTGCTTACATAATGTTATTTACATTACTTAATTACAATGTAATAATGAATAAAACATTTTACATGTTGGGGGGGGTCATATGGCGGTCGCCACCAAGAGCAAACTGAAAGTAGCCGACGAAGTGTGGGCCATTGCCGCTTTATTGCAGTATGAGAATCCCAAGCGCGAAGACTTCACGATCGAGGAGATCATGGACCGTGCCCGCAAAGAGAAGCTTACGGATCTGCTGAGACCGGGATTTTACGTTCATGTGATCCAGCACTGCGTGGCCAATCGTCCACCCAATCCAGGCGCATATCGCATCCTTTTTGAAACCGCCCCCGGTCGTCGTCGGCTTTTTCGGCAAGGCGATCGATTTCACCCTGCGCGGGAAGCAGGAAAGATAACTCCGCTGCGACAAGATCTACCAACCCGTTTTGCCGATCTGTTGGATTGGTACCGGGAGTGGTCATCCCATTCGCTCCAGGCTCCTGCCGAGCCGGACCCTCTCCTGCGTTTGCGGAATTCGGGCCGGAAACTTTGGTCTGATGAGCATGCTGACGACTACGTCCGGCGCCTGCGCGAGGGTTGGGAATGAGCCGCATTTTCTGGGACACCAACATCTACATTTATCTTTTCGAGAATTACGGTGAATTCTCAAGGCAGGCTGTGAACCTTCGTGAGAAGATGCTGGCGCGCGGAGACCTCTTGCTCACTTCTGCCCTCACCCTGGGCGAGGTCCTGGTTAAGCCGATGGAGCGAGGAGATGAGAGATTGTGCGAGGAATACGAAAAAGCAATCACGGCGACCTCTTTACTTCTGCCCCTCGACGTGAAAGCCGGGAAGGTATATGCCGCCTTGCGGCAGGATCGTACGCTGCGGGCGCCAGACGCGCTTCAATTGGCCTGCGCCGCAGTGGCGGGCTGCGATCTGTTCGTCACCAATGATCGGCGCTTTCAAGGGAAGACCGTGCCGGGTATTCACTTCATCGTACCGCTCAATCAGGTTCCACTGTAAGCGAAAGTGAGACTCGGCATCGCCCGGCGAGTTCGCGCATCATACAATTTGAATATGGAGCTACTCGTCTATTCCGCGTACTGGTGTCCCGACTGCCGCACCGCCAAGCGCTTTCTGGAGAAGAACAGCATTCCGTACACCGAGGTCGATATCGAGAAGACGCCCGGTGCCGCCGATGAACTCATTCGTCAGACGGGCAAACGCGCCATCCCACAGTTCGTCATCGATGGCAAATGGGTCCAGCCCTACCGTCCCGGCGAGGGATTCCTGTACGAGGAGATGTCGGAGCTGCTGGGCGTGGTCGACGAGGGCTGACCTCACCTTTCACTGATACCCGACCGTTAATTTCCCTTGCTCGCCATCCAGAGTCTCTGTTAGACGTGATGGTCATCCCAGGAGCAATGCTGGGAGCCCCTATCAGTTATAGTCATCATCTTCGGTAAGGAGCGGCACCAGCGTGTGTTTTTCAGCGACGGCGAACTTTGTTGGTAGCGGAGTACTGACCACCATCGGCGTCGCCACACTTGCCAAGGTCAAGCATCGCCGGGAACTGCTTTTCGCAGCGCTGCCCACACTGTTTGCCTTGCACCAGTTTATTGAGGGATTCGTCTGGCTGGGGATGGATGGAATTCTACGGCCCATAGTGGCGCACGACATGGGCGCCGCGTTCATGCTATATGCGCAGGGACTGCTGCCCTTTCTGCTGCCGCTGAGTGTGCTGCTGTTCGAACCCGATATCAAAAACCGCAGGCGCATGCTACCGTTCGCGATTCTTGGTGGAGGGTTGACGCTCTATATCTTGTGGGCGCTGACCGCCTACCCGACGCAGGTCTTCGTGAAAACTAATAGCCTGGTCTACATCAACCAGGCGACCAACAATACGTTGGTTGCCGTGCTTTATGTCATTGCTACGTGCGGTTCGCTGTTCTTCTCGAAGATACGGATGATGGTGATCTTCGGTGTGGCGAACCTGGCAATTCTGCTGACCGTGATGGTGGTCAAGCGCTACGCCTTTACCTCGCTGTAGTGTGCTTATGCCGCGGTGGCAAGCGTGATCATCCTCATCTACTTCTGGAGAAGCCATCCAGACCGGCCGTTCGCCTACGCCCAATAATCTTCGGCTAATCGTCCCACCGGTACCGCGCGCCGACTAGGTTTACGCCGGCCTGCTGGTCTGGCGTCTCCTCTTCACCCATCCCGGCTCGCGCACAAATTCTTCTTCCAGCCTACGCATGCGGGCCGCCATGATCTGCGAGCGGCCCAGGTACCCGACGGGACGGCCCGGATCTTCCCAGCTGCACACCGGCAGCCGTCCAACGTTGGAACGCAGCATACGCGAGGCGGCGTCGTAGAGAACTTCCTTCGGGTAGGTCACCACCGGGTTGCTTGATCCTGCTTCAAGAACCGTCGTGTTCCCCAATGAATCCTTCTCCAGTGCGCGCATGATATCGGCGCGAGTGATAATTCCCGCCAGCCTGCCGTTGGTATCGACGATGAACACGCCCTGATGGTGCGTCACTGCCGGATCATGCTTCGTAATGCGTTCAGCCAGTTCGGCAACCCGCATGTTCACCGGAATCACATCGAAGTCTTTCGACATCGTCTCGCCTACCGTGACCTGTTGGAAGACATCGGGCTCATAGTCCTGGTGAATATGGAGACCGCGACGCGCCAGCTTCTCCGTCATGATGGAGTTCTTCGCGTAGTGAACGGCGATGGCATCGGCGATGACCGTCACCAGCATCAGCGGCAGCACCGAGTTGTAGTCGCGCGTGATCTCAAAGGCGAAGATGATAAACGTGAACGCCGCTCGCGACGCAGCTCCGAACACTGCTCCCATGGCGACGAGCGCAAAAGCGCCCGGCGAGAGATGCGCTGCGGGCCAGACCTTGTCGACGACCATCGCGAACACGGAGCCCATGGCCGCGCTGGCCATAAACATTGGCGCCAGCAGACCTCCTGAAGTCCCTGAGCCGAGTGAGATGACCAGCGCCGCCGACTTGAAGATCATCACCGCCAGCAATCCGCCGAGCAGCATCCGGGCATTCAGGATGTCGGAGATGGTGTCGTAGCCGACGCCCAGAACCCGGGGCACAAAGTAGCCGATGATGCCGAGGCCAAGAGCGCCAATCGCAGGCCACCACATTTCGTGAATCGGCAGCTTCTCAAATTGATCTTCCACCCAGTACAGAAGTTTGCTGAAGCCCAGAGCCGCAATGCCGCACAGGACGCCAAGCACCAAGTAAAACGGCAATGCGTGCGGCAGGCCAAAGTCGAGCGCGCCAACCTGGAACATTGCACCTCGACCCATCAGTCGAAAGTGAACGCTGGTTGCGAGCGTGCTGGCAATGACCAGCGGGATAAACGAGCGCGACTTGAATTCGAAGAGCAGCAACTCGATGGCGAGAATCACTCCCGCTATCGGCGTGCTGAAGGTCGCCGCCATGCCCGCCGCGGCGCCGCATGCCAGTAATACTTTGCGTTCGGCGGCGGTCGTATGCATGACTTGTCCCACCAGCGATCCGATGGCCCCGCCGGTCTGGATGATCGGACCTTCCGCGCCAAACGGTCCGCCGGTTCCGATGGCAATCGCCGCCGAAATCGGCTTCAGTATGGCGACCTTCGGCTCAATGCGGCTGCGGTTGACGAGCACCGCCTCCATTGCCTCCGGTATGCCGTGTCCGCGGATCTTATCGGAGCCATAGTGCGCCATGATGCCTACGATGACTCCGCCAATCACAGGAATCAGGATGACCCATAGCCCGAGATGGTTCTCGCGCGCGCTGCGAAAGACAAACGAGAATTTGTGGTAGAACGCGATGTTGGTGAATAGGCCGATCAGGTTATAGAGGAGATAGGCAATGATGCCGGCGGTTATCCCGATCGCTGCAGCCAGCAGTGAGACGATGCCGGTGCGAAACTTCGCTTCCTGCGCAATAGGGGTCTCTGACTGGGCGTCGGGGTTCAGCGGGTTCAACCCGTCCACACCCAGGGTCTCGATACGTTGTGTCTTCGACATGGAATTACGCCGCCCTCTTTCCAGCTAATTTGGGCCTACGCACAGGCCTGGCGGGGGCAGGTCGAGTTGTGAGTTTACGCAGTGTCGCTACCAGGGAGGGCGCAGCCAAGCCTAACTCCGCTCGCATATGCCGGGTCAGGTCCGTCAGCACACGGTCGCCCTGCACGGTGAGATGCACGTGAACCTCGCGCCGGTCGCTTTCGCCGCGCGTCCTGGTAATCAGGCCCTTTTTTACCATCCTGTCCACCAGCTCGACCGCGCTGTGATGCTGAATTTGTAACCGTTCGGCCAGGTAGGAAATGCGCGGCTCTTCCCCGTCGGGCGCGCCTCGGATGGCCAGCAGTAGCTGGTGCTGTTGGGGCTCAATGCCGTCCGCGCGCGCGGCCTGTTCGCTGATGTGCAGGTAACGGCGCACCTGGTAGCGGAACTCGGCCAGGGCCTGGTAGTCGGATAATTTGATGTGTGGATTCTTGTTCATGTAAATATCGCTATACGACTATATCGTATCACGATATTTATTTGGATGCGAGAAATGCCAGCCAGGTCGCACCTGTAGAGCGGGCGCCGGATCTGAAGAGCTGCGGCTTTAGCTGCGCTGTCATGCGTCTCTCGAATCTGGAGTGGGGCCTCAGTCGGCTGCAGGAGGTTCCCTGCGAGGGCGAACCGCAGATCCCTCGACTCCGCTCGGGATGACGTTTCATAAGAACCGGCGCGGGACCTACCCGGTGCCCCCCCTACGATGCGCCCGCCCTACGCCAAAGGATGGCGTAGAACCGGGTACCCACGTTCTGACCTGAAAACGAAAAGCGTAGATCGAATAACGAACTGCGGCCTTCCGGTACAATGTAAGGTTTCGCACTCATTCCCAGCGCCATTAGAAACAAGGAGTCTTTCCTGTGATTGCTCGCTACACCCGCCCGGACATGGGCCGCATCTGGAGTGACCAGAACAAGTTTCAAACCTGGCTCGACGTCGAACTCGCGGCCACCGAGACTCTTGCCGAAGTCGGCCTGGTGCCACAGTCGGCGGCCAAGGCCATGCGCGAGAAGGGCGGCTTCGACCTTGACCGCATCAACCAGATCGAAGTCGAGGTGAAACATGACGTCATCGCCTTTACCACTGCGGTAGCCGAGAAGGTCGGACCGGAGTCGCGCTGGCTGCACTACGGGCTAACGTCAAATGACGTCGTCGACACCGCGCAAGCCCTGCTGGTGAAGCAGGCCTCGGCGATCATTCGCGAAGACCTGGCCAAGCTGCGCGAGGTGCTGAAGAAGCGCGCTCTGGAATTCAAAGACACGCCGCAGATTGGCCGCACCCACGGCATCCACGCCGAGCCCATCACCTTCGGACTAAAGCTGGCCAACTGGTACTCCGAGATCGTGCGCGACATTGAGCGCTTCGAGATGGCTTCCGAGCAGATGCGCGTCGGCAAACTTTCAGGCGCGGTCGGCAACGCCGCCCACCTGGAGCCGGAGTACGAGGAAGCGATCCTCAAGAGGCTGGGGCTGAACACAGCCGCGGTTTCGTCGCAGGTCATCCAGCGTGACCGGCACGCCTTCTACGTGGCGACACTGGCGGTGATCGCCTCAACGCTCGACAAGATCGCGACCGAGATTCGTCACCTGCAGCGCACCGAGGTCCGCGAGGCGGAGGAGTTCTTCAGCGAAAAGCAGAAAGGCTCGTCGGCCATGCCGCACAAGCGTAATCCCGTCACCTGCGAACAGATCAGCGGACTGGCGCGTGTGGTGCGGGCCAATGCCCAGGCTGCATTCGAGAATGTGCCTCTTTGGCATGAGCGCGATATCTCGCATTCATCAGTCGAACGTGTGATTCTGCCCGACTCCACGATTCTGGTTGATTACCTGCTCCATAAAACGACGAACCTTATCGACACGTTGCTGGTCTATCCGACGCGCATGCTTCGGAATCTGGAATCGACAGGCGGCTTGGTGTTCAGCGGCCAGTTGCTGCTCGACCTGGTCGAAGCCGGCGTCTTGCGCGAAGATGCCTACCGCCTGGTGCAGTCCAACGCCATGCGAGCCTGGAAGGACGAGCTGAATTTTCGCGAGCTCATCCTAAGCGATCCGGAGATCTCTGCGAAGGTGAAGCGCGAGACCCTGGAACACGCCTTCGACCTGAAACGGCCCTTGCGCAATGTGGATAAGATCTTCCGCCGAGTTTTTGGCGACCAGAGCCTGGAATCGCGCAAGAAGTAAAGGCAATCGTCCTGCGGCTATCGTCGGCGAGGCTGTGATTGTCCAGCTCTCCATCTACCGGGAGGGACTGCACACAGGATGGTGAGCTACATCACTTCGTGATCCCCTCTGCAACCGGAAAATAAAAAACGGTAGCTCTCCCAACGGGCTTCCTGCCGCAACTTTGCGGACGAAGGCTCGGCTTCTTATTGACCCTCCCAAAGCACGATTGCTTCCGCTGAACCGAGCCAGTGCACCCGGAAGTCAATCGAATAACGATTCTCGAATCACGGGAGACATGAGGATGACATGGAAGGGTTGGGCTGTTTTCGCCCTGAGTTTGATGTTTTGTCTTATTTGCGCCAGCTGCGGTTCAACGTCCACGTATACGGCAGGACCGATGAGAATCGCAGTGTCAACGTTACCGGTAGGCACCGTGGGCTCGTCCTACAGCTACTCTATGCCGGCAAGCGGAGGAACGCCGCCTTACGTTTGGAGCATAACGTCCGGCACTCTGCCGGCCGGCCTGGCGCTTAGTACGAAAGGAACGATTCACGGAACTCCGGTTGCATCAGGTACGACAAACTTCAGCGTGACAGCTCAGGACTCGGAGGCCGTTCCTGTTGCAACCTCCGCGACGTTCAGCCTAACCGTCGAATCAGAATTGGTAGTTACCAGCATCTCACTGCCGTCGGGGACGGAGGGTGTTCCCTACACGGCGACTTTACAAGCGGCGGGCGGCGCGGCACCCTACACGTGGTCACTCTTGAGCGGAGAATTGCCTTCCGGTCTCAATTTCAGCCAAGCAGGCGTGATCTCCGGAACACCCACTTCGACGGGAACCTCGATGTTCAGCGTACAGGTGACAGATTCGGAGTCGAGCGTACAAACCGCCATCGCACAGTTGCAAATTACGGTGAACCCGCAATAAACGGCGATGCCAGTGACTAAAAATGCGGGCTAGATTACGACCGTCTCCCGATATTCCCCGTACACGTGCCGCAAGGCATCGGAGATTTCGCCGACGGTCGCATCTGCCTCGACAGCTTCGACGATTACAGGCATCAGGTTGCTTGTGTTCTTCGCGGTCTCTTCCACGCGTTTCACAGCCGCAGACCATTTTGCCTGGTCGCGCCGCGCTCGCACCGCTCTCAGCCGCTCCACCTGCTTGCGCTCCAGCGATTCATCGATATGCTGCAGCGGAATCGCCTTCTCCTGGTCCAGTTCAAACGAGTTAACGCCGACCACCAGAGCTTCCTTGTGATCAACCGCACGCTGATATTCGTAGGCGGCGTTCTGGATTTCCTGCTGCACGTATCCGCGTTCGATGGCTTTCAGCATGCCTCCCATGGCGTCGATCTTTTCGATATAGCCGAGGGCATTGCTCTCGATCTGGTTGGTCAGCGATTCGACATAGTACGAACCCGCGAGCGGATCAATGGTCTGTGCGGCGCCAGATTCATAGGCAACGATCTGCTGCGTGCGCAAAGCGATGCGCGCAGACTGTTCGGTCGGCAGCGCGAGAGCCTCGTCGAACGAATTCGTGTGCAGCGATTGCGTTCCCCCCAGCACGGCGGCCATCGCCTGCAATGCGGTGCGAACGATGTTGTTCTCCGGCTGCTGCGCTGTCAGGGTGGAGCCAGCCGTCTGCGTGTGGAAGCGCAGCATCATCGATTTGGGATTCTTCGCTTTGAAGCGGTCGCGCATGATGCGCGCCCACATACGGCGGGCGGCGCGAAATTTTGCGACCTCTTCCAGAAAGTTGCTATGCGCGTTAAAGAAGAACGACAGACGAGGCGCAAACTTGTCGACATCGAGCCCGGCATCGATTGCCGCCTGCACGTAGGTCATACCATTGGCCAGAGTGAATGCCACTTCCTGCACCGCAGTTGAGCCGGCCTCGCGCATGTGGTAACCCGAGATCGAGATTGTGTTCCACTCGGGCACGTGCTCGTTTGCGTAAGAGAAGATGTCGGTGATAATGCGCATTGCCTGTGCGGGCGGGTAGATATATGTTCCGCGGGCGATGTATTCCTTCAGCACGTCGTTCTGAATGGTTCCCGAGAGCTTGGGAACTGCGCGTCCGGTGCGCTGGGCGGTGACGATGTAGAGTGCCAGCAGAATCGATGCAGTGGCGTTGATCGTCATCGAGGTGGAAATTTTCTCCAGGTTGATGCCGTCGAACAGCCGCATCATGTCCTCGATGGAGTCGATCGCCACGCCGACCTTACCGACCTCACCCATCGAGAGCGGATTATCGGAGTCGAGCCCGATCTGCGTCGGCAAATCGAAGGCAACGCTCAAGCCGGTGGTCCCTTGGCTCAGCAAATATTTGTAGCGCCGGTTCGATTCCTCGGCGTCTCCCATGCCCGCATACTGCCGCATGGTCCAGAGTCGGCCACGATACATGGTCGCCTGAACGCCGCGGGTGTACGGGAACTGTCCCGGGTAGCCTACGTCGCGGTCGTAATCCCAAGCCTCAAGATCGGTCGCGGTGTACAGCGGATGAACGGGAATGTGTGACGAAGTCTCCTGCGTTTGCGCCGGCTTGCTCGTTGCTGCGCTCTTTTCTTTGGTTTCGGCCATGAATGAGGTCCCTCGCTCCAACTATTGATTCTGCGCCCAGGGATGGCGCCCGTACTATGACGTGGATCACAACTTCAGCGGGGAACTTCTGCTCGGAGATTCAGCTACTTTCGTCGCTGCGCTCTCCAGAAGGAACTCGCGCCAAAATACGCGAAAATTACGGCAAATGCGGCGGCTAACAACATTTTCCCGGAACCGGAACTGGTTCCATGGCGGTACTCCCGGACAGCAGCACCGGCGCCGACCAGTGCGAGCAGCAGGAAAAGCAGGCCGGCTACTTCAAGCCAGAGAACATGCACGACGCGGCCAACGTTGCTGGCGGTCACTTGGCCGGCGTTATAGAAAGCTCTCACCAAGCGATTTTTGCCCGTTCTGTTGCCCGCTACCCGCAAGAATGCGCGGCCTTGTCTGCCGAAACCACCCGATGCCAAAAGACTTCCTCTCTATAAGCGTAACTACGATCCCCGAAAGCACTATCTTATCAGCCACAACACGCGTCCGCCGTTCTGTATCAGAAGGCGTTTCAAGCGCCAAACTTCTTTGCTTTCATCCGCATCCAATTAGTACAAACACGGGTTCGGCAGCGGGAACGAGCTTTCACTGCACTTACAAGTGTGCGAATATTTTCTTGTCGGACAAGCCGTTAAGGCCAGGTGGAGACGTGGACAAGCGACTGAAAAGTATGATGAAAGAGTTGGGTGACGCCATCAACAACTCCCTTTCCGATTCGGACGAAATTGCCGAAGTAATTTCGCGCATCAAAGCCGGTGGGTACGACGTTTTCGTCGTGCTGGAAGCTACCATCGGGTTCAACTCACACAGCGAAGAGGACACGGAGGAGGAATTGTCCACGACTACGCGCTCGACTGCCGAGTTCGAGATGACCTCGCAAGATTTGAAATTTCTCAAGTCACTGCGTATTAGTGTTGGAGAAGATCGCTAAACAACAGAGACGGTGGATTAGCGGGTCACCCTTGGTGGGTAACCCTGTGTGCTAAGATTCGAGTTTCCTGGGGTGGCATGTTTCGTTCCAATGTGCGTCCTACAATCGCCAGGCAGTCCAACACATTTCTTAGAAACGTTTGTGTGCGGGGCATCACCGGATGAGAGACACCCTGGGAGTCTTATTGGCGGGAGGAGCAGGTGAGCGTCTTTATCCCCTGACTCGCGATCGCGCCAAACCGGCCGTCACCTTTGGCGGAATCTACCGTATTATCGATATCACGCTCTCCAACTGCATCAACTCTGACCTGCGCCGTGTCTACATCCTCACGCAATATAAGGCACTGTCTCTGAATCGCCACATCCGCGAGGGGTGGGGCAATATTGTCGGACGAGAGCTAGGCGAATTCATCGAGATCCTGCCGCCCATGAAGCGCGTCAGCGAAAACTGGTACATGGGAACTGCCGATGCGGTTTACCAGAATATTTATTCCATCGGCTCAGAACAACCACGGCATGTCCTGATTCTTTCCGGCGACCACATCTACAAGATGAACTATGACCTGATGCTGCGCCAGCATCGGGATTCCGGCGCCGATGTCACCATCGCTACCATCCTGATCGAGCCCAGCGAGACGAAGCATTTCGGCGTAGTCGAGATTGATCGCACCGGTCGGGTTGTTGGTTTCCAGGAAAAACCGGAACAGACGGATCTGCGTTCACCTTACAATCCGCGCATGGTTTCGGGATCGATGGGCATTTATTTGTTTAACACTGACGTGCTCATCCCGGTGTTGCTGAAGGATGCCGAGGATCCCAACTCGCGTCACGACTTCGGGCACAACGTTCTGCCGAAAATGCTGGAGGATTACAAGGTGTATTCCTTCAACTTCATCGATGAGAACAAGAAGGAAGCGCTTTATTGGCGCGACGTAGGCACCCTCGAAGCCTATTACGAAGCCAATATGGATTTGGTCTCGGTGGCGCCTGTATTCAACCTGTACGACTCGGCGTGGCCTATCCGTACGCACATGCGGCAGTATCCGCCGGCCAAATTTGTCTTTAACGACCCGGGCCGCACCGGGGAGGCGCTGGACTCGATGGTGTCGATGGGCTGCATCATCTCCGGCGGAATGGTAAGCAACAGCGTTCTCTCGCCGGATGTGCGCGTCAACTCTTACGCGCACGTGGAGAACAGCATTCTCTGCTCACACGTGAACGTGGGCCGCCACTGCCGAATTCGTAAAGCCATCATTGACCGCGACGTGCACATACCTGAGGGAACCGTAATCGGCTACGATACGGAAGCCGACCGGCAGAAGTACCACGTCACCGACAGCGGCATAACGGTCGTGACCCGAGACTATTCTCTGTTCGAAAATCCGATTACGGTGGATTACTTCACCTCGGAATAGCAGCAATCGGACGCTTCAAGCGAACATGATGAGCCATAGCGATTCAAATTCGCGAGCAAGCCCCCTCGCCTGCAAGCTGCTCGTCGTGCTTTGGCTTTGTTTCCTTGTACGCGGTTGTTTTTATTGCGCTCTGTTGCCTGCCTGGGAAGGCTATGACGAGCCATCTCATTTTGCATTTATTGAGTACGTAATTGGCCATCACGGGCTACCGGTGGTCTCAACCCCGGTTTCGCGCGAAGTGCAGGCTTCTCTTCATCTCTTGCCGCTCTCCTGGGAACAGCGCCTGCACATTCTTCAACCGCCCATCTACACCGAGGACAGCTACTGGCAATTGCCGGAAAGCGAGCGAACACACCTTCAATGGCAGTTGCGGTCTATACCGCCGGAATGGCAATCTCAGGCGGGATCAGCGCCTGCGATGTATGAAGCGCAACAGGCTCCGCTTTATTACTGGATGATGGCTGTGCCTTTGCGACTTGCGTCCTCATGGGGGCTGCCGCCCCGCGTTATGCTGGTCCGAATACTCAGTGTGCTGCTGGCGTCGATCATCGTTCCCATCACGTATATTGCTGCGCTTGAGGCATTCCACAGTCGGAGCCAGGCGCTGGCGATGGTGGCAGTCATCACCTGCATGCCGGAGTTGATGATCGACGTAAGCCGGGCCGGTAACGAAAGTCTGGCGACGGTTGTTTTTTCGCTGTTCACATTGCTGCTGGTGCGGGCTGTGCAGCCGGGTAAGTCAATGTGGTTTCCTGCCGCCGGGATAGTGTTGGGTATCGGACTACTTTCCAAAGCATACTTTGTGCTTGCCGTACCTGCCTTTGCAGCCGTTGCACTTTATGCTGTCCGGCTTGGTGAACGGAAACGCACCTTGCTGAGGGGGGCTGCCGGCCTGTCCCTGGCCGCAATGATCAGCGTCGGATGGTACTGGCGGAATCACGTACTCACCGGTTCATGGTCCGGAGAAATCAACGATGTGGCGGCTACGCATCAGGGTTCAAGCCATCTCATCGCGGCGATGGCGCACGTGAACTGGATCGGGGGGATAACCTCGGTTCTGGTGTCGCACATCTGGTTCGGAGCTTGGAGCTTCCTGAAATTACCGAAGATCTTTTACTTGATATTCGCGCTGGGAATCGCGATGGTTGCAGTTGGAGTAGCCAAAGCAATCGTCAAAGATCGCTTCCGCTCCAGGACTTTTTTTGTACTCCTTGCCATCTACGGATTCTTCTGGCTGGGACTGCTATACGATGTGCTGATCACCTATGTTTCTACCGGATCTTCCTCATCGACCGGCTGGTACATGTACGCGGTGGTTCTGCCTGAAGTTTTGCTGATTGCCTGGGGCCTTAACTCGCTGGTTCCTGAACAGCTTCGCTGGGCGGTGCTCCCAGGAATCGCCGCTTCCTTCGCCCTGATCGATTTGTACGGCGTTCATTTTCTGCTGGCGCCTTACTACGCGGGGGTGATCCGGCATGTTGCGGGCAGCGACGCCATGCGTCCAGCTCATCTGGCGCAATTGCTCGGCGCCGGACCAAAATTAATCCTGGATCGACTCTGTGCGAACCGGCCTGAATTCATGCGGCATGACGTCATCCCGGCGTTCTTTCTGATGTACTACGCCGCGACCATCCTGACGGTAATAGTTGCGTACAAAGGAATGCGAGCGTCACGGGAACGGCTTGAGGATAGTGCGGGCGATGCGATTACTTCTTCATCGCAGGCTGGGCTCACCCGGAGATGATGCGCGACTTCACCAAGATCGCACCGATGCACCAGAGAAGCGCATCCTCCACGTGCTCGCGCAGCGACGGGCTGGTGAATATCTTCCGCAACGAAGTTCGTTCCGTGAGCCGCGCGGCTAACTCCGTGAGTATCCCCTGGTAGCGATCGGGCATGTGCAGATGAGTGGCGCGCACCAGGTCGTCGAAGATCAGCAGGCAATCCAATACCACCCCATCAGGATCGTCGTTCTGCGCATTCACCAGATGAAGGGTCTCCGCGACATCGCAAAAGGTTTCGATCTCCTGGGGCGGCGGAGGCAGTCTCGCCAGCGTTGGATCTAATGCCAGAGCCTTAACCGCGAGTTCAGGGCGCGTAAAAAACAGCAGGCGCCCGTCGGCCGAAATAGGCCGCTCGTCCGTTCCTCCTACTGACAACAGTGTGTAAAGTTGCGGGCCATCGTGCTTGGCATCGAGGCGCAGCCCGATTAGGATCAACTCTTCATGCTGATTTTTGGAATCGGACGCCAGGATGGGCAAATCGGACATGCAGTCATAGTACATCCTGCCGGCGTCACCCAGACACGCTGGCGTCTGAGGTGTTCCCGTAGCGAACCCTTTCCGCCGACTTCAGTCAACTTCCCTGCTACCCGATTTCCAGCAACTGTCGGCGGCATTTATCATCTACATAGCAGCTATGGGAAACACCTTTAAGACCGCACTACTGCTGACCGCGTTGACCTTGTTTCTGCTCTTCATGGGGCAGATTTTCGGCGGCCAACGCGGCTTGGTGATGGCCTTTGGACTGGCCATCCTCATGAACTTCGTCTCATACTTCTGGAGCGACAAAATCGCGCTCAAAATGTATCGGGCGCAGCCGGTCACGCGCGAACAATTGCCGCGCGCCTACGCCGTGGTTGAGCGCCTGACCCAGAAAATGGGCATTCCGATGCCCAAGATGTACGTGATTCCGATGGAGTCGCCCAACGCGTTTGCCACCGGGCGCAACCCTAATCATGCTTCGGTCGCCATGACCGAAGGCATCCTGAATTTGCTGAATGACGAGGAATTGGAAGGCGTACTCGCCCACGAACTGGGACATGTGCGCAACCGCGACATCCTCATCAGCTCCGTCGCCGCGACTCTGGCTGGGGCGATTACCTTGCTCGCCCGCATGGGCTATTGGGCCTCGCTCTTCGGAGGCATGGGCGACCGCGATGATCGAGACCGCGGCGGCGGCTTGGTCGCGCTGCTTATGTTGATCCTGGCTCCCATCGCTGCGACCTTAATTCAACTCGCCGTATCGCGCTCGCGAGAATATCAGGCCGACGCCACCGGCGCCGAGTTGACGGGAAACCCTTACGCGTTGGCCAGCGCGCTGAAAAAGTTGGACGCCTACTCGAAGCGCATCCCCATGCAGGCGTCCCCCTCGACGGCGCACCTTTTCATCGTGGCGCCGCTGCTGGGCGGCGTGAGCTTCGCCAATCTGTTTTCCACCCATCCGCCAATTGCCAAGCGCATCGAACGGCTCACAGGCCGACCGGCCGAACTCGACTATTGACACCGAACCAATTCTCGGGAGGCCGCAAGACAAAAGCCCCCTCTGTAGCGCTTCAGTGCTGACTATGCATGATTCAACGGGCCCCAGACCCGTGAGGGATGGCGCATACGCAAGCCGGCTCAAACGATGACGTGCCGTGGGCACCGTCAAAAGGGGGCGGAAACGGTTCGTCCAAATGTTGCAAACATTTTCACCTCTCATTTTTTCATTTCGTTGCACATCATAGTAGGAAAAAGACTTAGCTGCTTCTTCCGTTGGACGTAAGCGTGCAGTACATCTTGTTGGATTTTGGTTGCCACTTCCAAGGAAGGCCCTTTCCCAAATGAACAGGCTGGTTCGTTTTGCGCTCACTCTTGCAGTCTTGACCGTCGGTACGGCGGCACTTGCGCAGGTCAACAACGGGAGTTTTGAGACTGGAGATTTCACCGGTTGGACGGTATCGGGTGATACAGCGTTTGTTGGCGTTTGTGACGTTGCTAACTGCCCGGGCGGCTTTGCCCCTGAGAACGGCAACTTTGCGGCCTACTTTGGCCCGGTAGGCGACACAGCCACGATTTCGCAGAACATCGCCACCACGCCGGGAGACTCATACGCTCTCTCGTTTTATCTGGCGAATCCGGTCGGTGGTACCCCGAACTACTTCAACGTCACCTTCGGTAGCTCAAGCTTTAGCTTCAGCAACTTCGGAGTGGCCTTCGGATGGCAGCAGTTCACTCTGACCACGGTGGCCACCAGCAACGAAACCCCCTTGTCGTTCACGTTCCGCAATGACCCGTCCTACTGGTTCCTGGACAACGTGACCGTGACACAGTCCGGAGGGACAGTTCCGGAGCCGGGCACGCTCGTGTTGTTCGGCAGCGGTCTCTTGGGAATCGCGGGCATCGCCCGCCGGAAGTTCCGGGTCTAGGAAGGCGATTGAATAGCCTCGCGGAATAGTTATCTCCGTACCGAATCGTCTGAAGGGCTCCGAGTTGAAAAGCTCGGAGCCTTTTGTGTTTTGGGACAGCTGAGTCCACGGTCAGTCCAACGACAGGCCGTCGTCCCTACATCTCAGTAGTTTATGGGAATGCCACTTCTCGGCATCCGCAAACTCTTGCATATCGCCACCTCGATGCCATTGAGGTAATCCCCTGAATTTGTTACATATAGCTTGTTTCAACAATGGAAGCACAATTGCGACAACATAATCAGCCCCTTTCAGTGCATGCGTAAGGAGGGCTCTACCCTACATGAACAAACCACTTCGTATTCTGGTAGCACTCTGCCTGCTGACGGTCGGTACGGCCGCCCTGGCTCAGGTCAACAACGGTAGCTTTGAGACCGGAGACTTCACTGGCTGGACAGTATCAGGAGATACCGCGTTTGTCGGCGTCTGCGACGTCTCAACCTGCCCCGGGGGATTTGCGCCCCAGGACGGTAACTTTGCCGCTTACTTTGGCCCGGTAGGCGACACTGCAACGATCTCGCAGTCCATCGCGACCATACCTGGTGACCAGTATTCTCTTTCGTTCTATCTGGCGAACCCAGTCGGCGGAACTCCGAACTACTTCTCTGTCACCTTTGGCAACTCCAGCTTCAGCTTCAGCAACTTTGGCGTCGCCTTCGGATGGCAGCAATTCACCTTGAGCACGGTCGCAACCAGCGACCAGACGAACCTGTCGTTTACCTTCCGCAACGACCCGTCGTACTGGTTCTTGGATAACGTCAGCGTGACACAGTCTGGAGGGACGGTTCCTGAACCCGGCAGCATGGCCTTGTTCGGTACCGGTATCGTCGCAGTCGCGGCGTTTGCCCGTCGAAAGCTTGGTTTGTAGTTGGAGCCTGCTAATCCTGGTTCAACTATTGCCGAAAAGTTGAAACCTCAGCACTGAGAGTAGTGAACCGCTATCGAACTGTAGCGGTTCTTCTTTTTGCTCCCGCTCCCTCGTCGTACAGACCAGGACCTGCTCCCCACGTACCACATTGTGGCACACCAGAAATATTCGGAATGAGCTCGGGTTGGCGGGATCCCCCGCGTTACGTGCGCTACCGTGATGACTTAAAACCCGGACTGGGACTTTCTCGCCTTGTGTTTTCTTCGGCTTAGCAATAAGCGGCAAAGAAGGAAACCGAATGACTTGCCACCTCGTTTACACCGCCGCATCAGGGGTTCATAATAGTGGATGTAGACCCTTGAAAAGCGATCCACAATCACGTAAAGATCCTATCTCAGATA
Source organism: uncultured Acidobacteriaceae bacterium (assembly GCA_963780495.1). Classification (GTDB taxonomy): domain Bacteria; phylum Acidobacteriota; class Terriglobia; order Terriglobales; family Acidobacteriaceae; genus Bog-257. Next base: position 20,947 of record CAWACF010000001.1, on the reverse strand, counting down.
TCCCACATCGTGGGAGGAGCGGTATATGCCATCCGTAGCTGACGGCCTTGTAGAAGCCGATCATCGCGAGCGTATCTGGTTTTTCCCTGACAAATTTTGGCAAGCCACCCGTAACATGCCAGAGAATGAAGCCTCCAACCTGATGGCCGAGGTGGAGCGCTATGCCGCAGCAGGCGATCTGCAGGCGCTCAGCAAGTATTCCTTCGTCTTTGTCGGAGATCCCTACAAGAAAAAGAAGTTGGAAGACTAAGCTTTCCTTAGCGAGTCTGAGCCGGCGGACCGCCTCCGTGACTTTACGCGCGGCCGCCGCGTGACAACCTGCGAAGCTGATGCGGCGATCATAATCGGCCTATTACAGATAGACTCGAGCAGATATCGTGCGCGCGCCACTCGCTGCGCGGTAGTGCTGAATTCCTCCAGCCCGCGTGCCGACACCACTACGCCGCCATTCTGCAGCTCCACGCTGACATCGGTCACCTTGTGGTCGTGAAGGTCGTCAAAAGCGTTCGCCAGTCGCAGTATTCCCATGAGCGACATCAGTTGCAAGCGTCTATTTGGCGGAAGTCCCACAAACGAGGAGTCATTCGCATCGGGCAGAGCGCCGCGGTGATGACGCACCATCGCAGCCACGCACCGCATATCTTCTTTACTCCAACTGAGCGGCGGCTTCAATTTCGCCACCCTGCGATAACCCCGCTTCTGATGGCCACCGCTTCCGTGATTGTCGCCCCGCCCAACTTCGTGTAGGATCGCGGCCGCTTCGAGCAGCCGGCGGGATGTACCCGCGAGCTTTAATATCCCACAGTGTAGGATTCCATCATAAAGCTCTAGCGCGAGCTTAACCACCAGCGCCGAATGCGCGTTGTCCGGATCGAGCAGCGAGGCCCAGGTGCGTAGCTTCTCCATGCCGGCCAACTCCAGAGCATCTCCCGCCGGCAGCTCGGCTCGCCATACGTTCCACAACGACCGTAGCCCCAGCATCTTCTGACGGTATACGTTCAAGCGTCGTTGCCGTTCCTCGGCAATGCGCTTCTGCCAGCGCAGGCGATCCGGCGGCTGAAGCTCCGCATGGGCTCGCAGCATCGCCCGTAATACATCCAAGTCGTGCACTTCTCCCAAAGCATCCTGCAGGTCGCGCAGATCCCTCGACCACTTGGCGTGACGCAACGGCAGGAAATTCTCTACCGTGTATCGGAAGCGTTTGATGCCGATCCGCAACTGATGATAGGCCACGCCGCTGCGGTTCTTCAGGGCATGGCGGTGCAACTCGCGCGCGTCGGTCCACCGTTCGAGGGCGACGTGCTGAAACACCAGTCCTTCCAGGGGTATCAGGCCCGTCCTGTTGGCCAGGTGAGCATTGAGTGAGGTCCAGTGCTTGCGGTCGAATGCGGCCAGAGACTTTTGCGCCTCCGCTTTTAGGTCAGTTTCTTTCCGGGCCAGCTCCGCGCTCAAGCTTATCGCCACTGGATCGGCGGCCTCGGCCAGTTTCCCTACCCAGTCCATCATCACTTGTGTGTCCCGCAGCTCACCGAGGCTGGCAAAGAGCGGTTTGGCGAGACGTTTCATCTGCCTCCAAGCAGGATCGGGATCGACCGAGAGGAAGCCGTCTGCCATCGAGCGGCATCGACGGATGGCGACGCGCAAGTCGTGCACCGGATCGGCCTCAAAACCGGCGCTGGCCTTGTCGCACTCCTCCAAAACGCGAGCCGCCCAATACGCGAGCCCCGCGTTCTTTTCGTAGGTCTGAGAGCCTGGAAGCATGGAATAAGGGACCTGTTGAAGTTATACAGCGAGATGGGGCGAGAGGCACATGACTCGGACGCGGCCGCCGTCAGACTATTACAGGTAAGCTCGCTCGGCGCGGCGGATGGAGCAGTAGCGTTCGAAGACCTTGCGATCACTCTCCAATCCCAAGACCGATCGCAGGCTGCTTCCTCGGAAGGTGTGCGCCAGCATCTTCCACCAGTTGCGCATCACGAAACGCGGGTCATGAGCGATGACTGCGGGCATGTGACGGGTCTTCATCCAGCGCTCGGCGCGCCAGCGCTCATACTCGATCTCCCGCGGTTGAAGGTGCTCGGTAGCGACGATAGCGGTCGTGCCATCGTACTCTTCCATTCGGTCGATCTTGATCAGGTTTCGCTGTTGAAAGTCCTTCGTCATGGGCGTGCCCGGATAGGGAGTCGGATGCTGGATGTAGGGCCAGTCGACATATTTGCTAGCAAACTCTAGGTTGGCCCTGATGGAGTCTTTCGTGTCGCCAGGATTCCCGATAATCAGTCCGCCGACCACATACATTTTGTTATCGTGCAGATGCTGTATAGCCCTCAGCGTGGCATTGCCGGTTTTGCGTCCAGCTTCGCGAAATTCATTTTTCGCCGACGCCTTCAAAAAGACGAGATCATCTTCCAGGATGTTCTCAATGCCGAGAAACACATAGCGGAAGCCGGCTTTGCGCATTAACGGAGCGAGCGTGTCTCCGTGCATCGCAATCGGCGACGTCATCGCTTGAACGGTATACGTGATGTCGTTCAGCCCGGCATCGATAATCGCCTGGCACAGTGCCTCGAAGCGCTTGATGTTCAGGCTGATATTGTCGTCCACGATGAAAATGGCGCGTGCACCGTGATCATGGGCGTCGCGAATGTCGGCCAGAACGCGATCAAAATTGTAGGTATGGAAGTTGCGACCGCGCATCTCGATGATGGAGCAAAAACCGCAATCGAAGGTACAGCCGCGAGACGTCTCAACCACATCCACTTGGCGGCCCATCATGGTGTATCCGCTCAACACACGCGCGTCGCGTTTCGGCAGCCGAATTTCGTCGCCATCCAGGGAATGAACAGGACGCGACACATTCTCGTGCCAGCCATCGTCACGCCGGTAGGAGAGTCCCGTTATACCGGCGAAATCCTGGCCCGAATCCAAGGCGCGCAATAACTCCCGAAAGGTCACTTCTCCTTCGCCACGGACGATGAAGTCGATACCGCTGTCGTCGCCCATGTAAGCCTTCGGCGCGAGACTGGGATCATAGCCTCCTACTGCGACGCGCACCTCAGGCTTCAGAGACCGGATCAGAGCAATGATTCGTAGAGCGGTCTTTCGCTGGAAGGTCATCACGGACAGGCCAACCAGATCAGGCTTCTGTTCGCGCACCAGCCGCTCAACTGTTTCACGAACCTTGCTCTGGACCAGAATCAGGTCAGCGACAGCCACCTGATGATTGGAATCGACGTTGCCGGCCAGGGAGGTCAAAGCTCCATTGGGCATACGAACCGCAACGGTCGGCATATGCTCGAACGAGTCGGGCATTGACAACAGCAAGACGTTCATTGAACCCCACGGTTCGGCTGTTTCCCACGAACAGCCGAAGAAAATCTTGCCTTATCCTACACCGAAGGCGCTCGCTCGTGCGATGAACTATTGGAATCCGACAGCGGTTGTGAGCTGTTCGCGCGTGACAGGCGCGCCACTTCGACAAATAAACGGTGTACCTCAGGAAATTCAGACTGGACGAGTTTTTCGAGCCGGGCGATGGTTTCCACCAGGTCATCAACGCAGCTGTCTCGTTGAAACTCGATCTCAACATTCAGCAGGACATCTTCAGGACCAAGTTGCATGGTCAGCACATCGCCCACGCGCTCGACCGCCGGATCGCTTTGCAGCAAATGCTTCATCCGCTCAACGTCTTTCGATGGCGCAGTTTCGCCTACCAGCAGCCCGCGCGATTCATTCGCCAGGAGGACAGCAACGGCCAGTACCACCAGCCCGACGCCGATCGAACCTATACCGTCGAAGACCGGATTGTGCAGCTTGATCGACAGATAGATCGCGACCAGAGCGATCAACTGACCGGCAATGTCACTGATATCTTCCAAGACGACAGTAAAGACCGTCGGATCTTTGCTACGGCGGATAAACTCGAAGAGACCCCCGCTTGTTTTTCGTCGATTCGTTTCGCGAAGGGAAATCACCAGGCTGGCCAGGCTGAACACGGCCGAACAGCCTAGAACCACGTAGCTCCAGGTCGGATCTGAGATCGCCTCAGGCCTGCGGATGTGGGTCACGCCCTCCCAGATCGACAGCGCCGCGCCAACTCCGAACATCGATACGGCTACAACAAACGACCAGAAGTACAATTCCTTTCCGTGGCCAAAAGCGTGACCGCGGTCGGCAGGCCGCTGGCTGCGCTTCATGCCATATAGAAGCAACAGGCTGTTACCGGTATCGACCGTTGAGTGGAAGAACTCGGCCAGCATCGACGAGCTGCCGCTGATGATCGCCACCACCAGCTTGATGATAGTGATGGCAAGGTTCGACGCCAGACCTGCGTAGACGACTTTCCGCGAACCTTGCATAGTTAAGCTGTCACTCTGGAAGAGGTGTCCTGTCTACGATTCTACGAGAAGCGGTCAGGATGCCGATGCGGAAGCAATCCCCGGACAGCTAATGGTATGGAGTAGCGTGCAGCGTGGATTGTCCAACCCAAAGACGATTGCTGAGTCGGACGGCAAGACCGGATCGTAGTCCTTGCAACCGGTTGCGCGCCTCGTTATATGGTCCGACGAAGCGAACGGCGGACGGCAACCGGCTATAGAGAGGACGAATGCATGCAAGCGCCCGCTTAGCCGCTCTGCGCTCTTGCGGTCCGTAGGACAGCTGGAAGTGCTCGCGTATTCGGGAAGGTAGAAGCTCCGTTGTCAGGGCTCGATACCAGAATGGCGGAGCCACGGCAAGGCCTGCTCCTGACTGCAATCGCTGAGCGATCACCCGGGTTGCTGCACTCACGGCGATCGTGTCTGACGCCACGGTTGCTTCCACGTAACCGGCAAACTCCTCCCACGTTGTCGGCAGGTGCTCCGCGCTAATTCCGAAGAGTGCGGCCATTCTGAGGCTCTCGGCGAAATACCGTTGTTTCTCGGCATCGCTGAGGGATGGCAACAAGAGCTCATAGGCCGTGAGCGCGCTGTCGACAAGCGTGGCGTATACCCAGCGCAGTGCCGAAATCTCGTTCGCCTCATAGGAAGAGCCTTGACGGAAACAGCCAGCGCTATCCGGCAAGGTTCCGGTAATTCCCTGATGAAGTCGATGAAGTTGGCGGGCCGCGGCAAAGGCCTGCTCCGCCGGGCCGAACACCATGGTAAAGATCACGCGAAACGTATGGTGAAATCTCCCAACGGGATCATCGAGCGTTCGTGAGTGTTGCGCGATTGCGGCCGCCACCCAGGGATGTGCGAGTTGCAGCAGCGCAGCTCGGCCCGCCGCCAGGAAGAGCGCTGACTCCCGATTGATTTTCCAGCTGATGGAGCCGGCTCCGAAGATTCCCTCCTCGGGCGCGGGCAAGGAGGCCCTCAGGTCGTGAATCAGTTCTTCGAGCTCGCTTGCCGGCACGGGACTGATAAGCATACCTCTTCATCCTAAACTTCGCGAACATCGGCAAGCCTGTCACCCAACAAAAAAGCCAGCCAACCGCACGGGAGGTTGGCTGGAGGGGCAGCAGGACTGTTTCCTCAGGAGGACTTCTTGTACCTACCTATGTTGATCGGCGGACGCCAGAAGGACTTTAGGAAAAAACCGATATCTCCGACCCGTGACTGCGCTGCCCCGTTTTCGGGAAGAGCTGTCCTTCAGACCGGCTGCCCACCCAGCCACCTCCGCCGGGGCTCGGCCTCGGACGACGTCACCGGAGCCTATACGGGCAGACCGGCGTTTTCTGACCCACGCCCCCACTATTGACCATTCGGTTAGCCCCGGTTTGGGGGATGTTGCGATTCACGCCGCAGTGATATCTTCCATAGTTTCAAAGTTGCGCGACAACGAAACTGACCGTCGTGGGCAGGCAGGGGGCGAAAATCTGCCAGCCACGACCATCAAACTCGGGGCGATATGAAAAAGAACTCCACATCCACCACTGGCGATTACGAGCGTCAGGCTCTGATCTTCAAAGCCCTGGCCAATCCCACGCGCCTCCATCTGGTCGAACTGCTCGGCAAGAAGCAGCGCTGGGCTTCGGAACTCCAGGAGGGCCTCGGCATATCAAAAGCCAACCTCTCCCAACATCTGGCGATCCTCAAATCCGCCGGCGTAGTGGCGACACAGCGCGATGGCAAGCAGCTTTACTGCGGCATCGCATTGCCCGAAGTGAAGACCGCAACCACTACCTTGCGCAACATGACGAAAGCTGTATCGCGAGCAAACCGGCGCCTAGGGGTTTAATGGCCAAACGCCGAATACGCCTGTGCTTCGCCTGCGTCATGACGCTATGGCTGTGGGCTGGTGTCGCGCTATTGTCTGCCCAAGCCGCCAATGCAGACCATTGCCTTGTGATTCACGTGCGACTGAACGATAAAGCTCTTGATAGTCCACAAATCATCACGATCAGGACTAAAGTGAGCGAAAAGGTGTTGCCCGTTAAAGCGGGCTGCTTCCCTATCCCGACTGACGCGTTCAAAGGCGCGCAGGTCGATGTTACTTTCGAATTGGCCGGGAACCGCATTCAGTTGTCCGCAATTCCAACCGGCTTCTTCAACGGCCCTTGGGACGTCGCACTGGAAGATCATCGTTTCGGTAAAGACGTAATCCTCCCGAAAGGTGCACGAGTTCGAGAGACCTGCGTCGTGGTCTTCCACGTAGGCGACCCAGACACCCTCATGGCCCAAACTCCGTGTCGCAGGCCATCCGGCTCCGGCGATCGTCCCAAATCTCGCTTCTAATCCACAAAACAAAACCGGCCGCTTTCGCGACCGGTTCCGGGGCTGAAGCCCCATTTCTTCAGGTTCCTTGGGACGCCAGCCTGAAGGCTGGCTCTACCCGTTAGTCTCCGTAGACGGCTTCCTTCTCTTCCGCCGCGGGTGCCGGCTTGATGCCGCCGATCTCGCCCAGGGACACGAAGCCGCCATCTTTCGGAGTAGGCTTCTCGCCCAGAACGTGCTCCTTGTAGAGCGCCATCATGCGCGCCTTCTCAGCGTCCGCCTTGATCTTCTCGTCACGCGCCTTGAACTTCTCCTGACGGGCGTTCTTGGCGATGCCCAGCTTATCGAGCGTGTCGTTGGCCTTGGCCTGCACGTGCTCGTCAACCAGGTTGAGTGTGTGCGAGGTCGTCTCGAGGCCAACCTTCTTGCCGCCGGCAAAGATCTCGTGACGTCCGTGCTCCTCGTACCACTTGGTGAGCGTGGCCGTCATGTGCATCTTCTCGACGATGTTACGCCAGCCCACGCCGGTGTTGTAGGCGCAGAAGCTGATCTCGCCTTCCTGAGTGGCGTAAGGAATGATGCACTGCTCGGTGCGGCGGAAATCGTAGTTGAACAGGTCCTGGAACCACATTCCGGCGACGAACAGGAAGTTCCAGCGATCGCGCCGGCGCTTCTGAATGTCCGTCTCGGTGCGGTCTCCGCTGACCTTGCCGTAGTCCTTGCCGGTTGCGCCGAAGGTCTTGTCGAACTTCTTCAACAGATCGGTGAACTTGAAGTGCGTCGGCGACTGGAAGGGATCGTAATTCTTCAGGAGCGCCAGAGTCATGCCGGCAATCGACATCCACTTGCCGCGAGCGGCGTCGTTCACCTTCGCAATGTCCTTCGCGATGGTGTCGCCGTTCAGGAAAGCCGTAACCGGAACCGCTTCCTTGGTTTCCTTGTCGATCATTACTGCCATGCCCACACCGCAATTCGGGTGGCAGCCGCAGCTCAGCGAGCCCCAATCCTTGTCCGGCCCGTGAACCAGATCGGCCCAATCGGAGAAAGTGCTCATGAACGAGATCGGGAACCAGTCGCGTGTAGGCTCGCCTAGTCCTGTCTGCTTCTTCACGTCGTGCGCCAGGTGAGACAGCGTGTAGCGCTGCGCCGCGCGGCGTTCGTCGGTGATGGCCTCGTCGCGGCCGGTAAACGAAACCGGCTGGAACGACAGGAACGAAATGCGCTTCGGATTATCGAGCGCGAACTGAATGATGCGGCCCACTTGCTCGTTATTCAGGTCGTTAACGATGGTCACGACGGGAACGATCTCGACACCGGCGTTGTGCAGGTTCTCGATGGCCTGAATCTTTACGTCGAACAGGTTGCCGACCAGGCGGTGCGAATTGGCGGCATTGCCGATGCCGTCGAACTGGAGGTAGGCGTAACGCAGACCCGCTTCCGCGGCCTGCTTAGCGAACTCAGGGCTCTTGGCGAACTCGATGCCATTGGTCGCAGCCTGCACGCTGTTGTAGCCAACCTTGCGCGCATAAGCGACTGCGTCAAGGAAGTACGGCGACAGCGTGGGCTCGCCACCCGAGAATTGCACCGACATCTGGCGGCGCGGCTTGATGGTGATGGCGTTGTCGAGCATGGTCTTGATTTCGTCCCAGGTCAATTCGTGGACGAAGCCAACCTGGTTGGCGTCCATGAAGCAGGGATCGCACATCATGTTGCAGCGGTTGGTGAGGTCGATGGTCAGCACCGATCCGCGGCCGTGCAGCACAGTGCTCGAGCCGTGATGATGCAGCTTCTCATCGTTGTGGGCGCGAATGTCGCGACCCGGAAAGACCTCTTCCAGGTGCTTGAAGAACTCGGTGTCCATGGCCATCACGTCTTCAAAGTGGCCATGGGTGGGGCAATCCTTCACCATCAGGATCTTGCCGTCGCGCTCGATGATGGTGGCCTTGATCTCGCCGGCCTTCTCGTTCATCAACACTTCGACGGGCAACTTGCCGTCGAGGATCTGCTGGCGGATCTCGGGGACGCACTTGGGGCAAAGTGAATCGGTAGCGCGCGGCCAGCCGAGCGGCGGCTTCGACTTCTGATACGACTTCAGCAGTGGCTTGTCCGACCACTTGGGCGTAAACGAGGGGTTAGGATTGATACTGTTCAGTTTGTCGAAAACGGTCCATGCGCCCTTGGCAGCAACAGTGACAGCTTTTTCAACATACTTAATCGGCTTATGCATTTACGCCTCTCATGATTGGATGGGTGGAGTCCCCCCACGGGACAGAGCCACACTTCTCTACAGTTATAAGGTAATAACCCCACCTCCAAAGCGCCAAGCAGGATAGGCTGAACGGGATTATTTAGGCGTTCAGCGGGACAATCTCACATTGAATGGTGAGCTGCATCACAGAGCTATGTTATTGAAACGGAAAGAGCTGGATACTCTTGGGTTCCCCAAGGGTGGCTTTATTCGCTCATTCTTTCGGCCACCCGAGCGGAGCGAGCACGGGCAGCGACCGCAGAGCCGAACCGGCTACCGTGCAGCCATCTTGTCGCTTGCTCCCGTGCTCGAAGCCCGCTTCGATGCGGAAACGGCATACACGACTGCTAAGGCCGATTCACCTTACACCGACCGTCCCTACACTGAGTTCACCCGTGGTATATTCCCGGCCATGGCACGCAGAGTTGCTGTGTCGATTCTCCTGTTCTCCGCGACTATCGCCGTCACACAAAGCTCCTCACCCGGCGGACGCACCTTCGAAAATCAATACGTCAAGATGACCATCCTTCCGGGATGGACCGTGACCAACTCGCCTCCTGAAGTTAAGGTCACTCACGGCAAGTACGTCCTAACCATCAATCCGATATACGAGCATGCCGGCGGCGTCGAAGGAGGAAGGTTTGGGGAAGCTTCTGCTGCAATGCCGAGCGTCACCGCAGTGCGCGCGGACGTCGAAGGGCCATGGGGAACCACCTGCGCACAAGATCAACCAGGTCAAGAGATAATCGTCAATGCAAAGATGTCTTTAGGAAATCTGTATACCGACGACACGAAAGCAAATGTGGAGGACGGTTGCAAGTTTCCTTCCGACGGCAAGTCCGCATGGTTCGGAGCATTGTTCGTCGGTGAGGGCAGCGAGAGTGAGTACACCATCACGCTGGCCTACGATACGACCGACGTCAACGAGCTGCCCAGGAAAGGCGATCCCGAACTCACGCAGGTCTTGAACGATACGAAAACCATGCTAAAGACGCTGGAGCTGAAGCCGCCCATTGTAGTTTCGAGCATTGAACCAAAGTCAGCGCAGCCGGGGCAGACGATCAAGGTCTTCGGTAGCGGCTTCAATCTGCCTGGCAATGGCGTGGAACTCATCTTTGTGAGGCCCCTAAAACTGGGGACGCCTAAACCGACCATATCACCCGACGGGAAATCTCTCACGTTTGTTGTTCCTACCAGCATCGCGGTCAGCACCTGCCCGCCGGGCTACCTCATGAAGGATGACAAGTGCGTGGTCGAGCCCGCCAACTACAACGAAAGCAACGATTGCCCACGGCAAAGCGACGGCTCCGGCAATTTCTGCGGCGTCCCATTCCCGCCTGACACCTACGAACTTCAGATTTCGGGATCAATGGTGCAGAGCAATCGAGTGACTCTGTCCGTGCTGCCACCGAAGCCAACTCCCATCTCCATCTCCATGCTGTATCCCAACCGAGGGATCTCGCCAGGCGGAAGTATCACGGTGCGTGGCAGCGGTTTTACTCCGACTGGCAACACTGTAAAGATCGGGAATTCTGTAGTGTCTAACGTGCCGTCGCCCGACGGAAAAACCCTCGCGTTTCAAGCACCCGCACTATCCGGAGCTGAACTCGTGAGCAGTGGCGCCTATCTGAGCGCTTTCGTCCAAGCTTCCGTCGAGAATGCCAAGGGAAAGAGTAACGTCATCGCGTTCGACTACTGGTATCCAGGTCCAAACGCACTGCACTGCCAGAAAGGTGGGATTCGAATCAATGTCCCGCCGCAATCAGTCCCCAAACACTGAAGCGGCTTGTCCTATTCCATCTTCCACTGATAAGCCCCTCCCTGCGGCAGCCCTATGTGAGCCAGCACGCGATTCACGAACTCGCGCGCGATCTCCTCGGTGGATTGCGGTTGAAAATAGAACGCCGGAATAATCGGGTAAATCGTGGCGCCGGCTTCGGCGGCGAGCGTCATGTTGCGTAGGTGGATGCGGTTGAAAGGTGTCTCCCTCACGCAGAGAATCAGCGGCCGCCGCTCCTTCAGGCAAACATCGGCGGCGCGCTCGATCAACTTGTTCGCCATGCCATTGGCGATCCGCGCCAGTGTCCCCATGCTGCACGGCAACACGATCATCGCCTCGGTCCAATACGACCCGCTGGCCACATTGGCGCCAATATCGTCATTGTTCTGCTGCCGGATCTTTGCCGACGCCCGTCCCAGCAGCTTGCCTACCACATCGTTCCGCCCCGACACACCGAGCTCCTCGGCCATCACCCGCAAGCCGCTATCGGAGATGACGAGATTGATAACGCCCACGCGCTCATCGCGTTCCAAGGCATCCAACAGATGTCTGGGGAAAATCGAACCGCTGGCTCCCGTTATGGCGACCGTCAGGTTCCGGGCTGTCACATTGCTCGCAGATGTCATCTAAGGTTTCGTATCGCAGCTATTCCGGCGAGAGTAGCTGGATGAAGCTTTTAGCTGTTAGCAAAATGCTCGTCGAGCCGGTTGTCAAAAGCCGCCTTTGCTTGCTAAGAGCTAAAAGACTAAAAGCCCGCCCCAAACATGGCTAGCTCAGCAACCACACTCCGGTTCCGGCGAAGCGCCGCCCAACTCGATGCCCTGGCGAAAGTGGAACGCGAGATCCGCGCCACCGACCGCAACGGCCAGCGCAAATATCTGCGGGAGTTCAGCGAGGCCTATCCATCGTACCACTCGGTTCTGAGCCCCTCGCAGCTGGAGCAGGCGTTGGCCCCGGCGGACATCCTTCTCGTAGGCGACTACCACGCCCTGGCCAACAGCCAGCGATACTGTGCCCGACTCGTTGCGCAGCGCGCATCGCTGCGCCAGCGCCCTGTGGTCTTGGCAGTAGAGGCGGTCTTCGCCCGCGACCAACACATTTTGGATGAGTGGATGCGGGACGAGATCGATGAGCATGAACTGCGCGAGCGCATACGTTACGACCTCGACTGGCAATATGACTGGACGCCTTTCTACGAGCTGCTGCAAAGCGCCCGCGCCTACGGAGCCCCGATTTATGCCCTGGACTGCATGCCTCGCGGCGACATGCGCAAGATCGCTGTGCGTGATCGACACGCAGCGCAGCAGATTGCAGAGATTCGAGCGCGGCACCCCCACGCGCAAATCATGGTGCTCTTTGGCGAGTCCCATTTGGCTCCAACGCACTTGCCGGGCGAGCTTGCATCTCGCCTCCCGCGTGAACGAGTCCTTACGGTGCTGCAGAACCTGGACAATCTCTACTGGAGAGCCGCAGGGGAACGCAAGGCAACCATCGAAGCGGTGCGGGTCACCGACGATACGATCTGCGTGTTCAACTCCACCCCTCTGGAGAAGTATGAGAGCTACCGGCTCTATCTGGAGCGCTGGCGATGCGAACGCACCCAGCCTGATGATCTGGCGCCGGTCTTCTACAACCTGATCGGTGCCTTGTTGCGCTTTCTGGATATCGACAAATACCAGACCAGGCATTCGATGGCAGCAATTGTTGATTCCCTGCCGGAAATTCACTCTCGCCGAACGGAAGAAAGCTTCCGCAAGCTGCTTCTTCGCAAGCGGGTGCCCATACGAGAACTCGACTCCATTCTCGAAGACGTTCGCAGGCACGGCTGCAGCTATGTGCCCCGGCTGAATACTATTTTTGCGATTCGCCTCAACCTGCTGCGAAGCGCTGAATTGGCCGCACACTTCGTACAGCTTGCGTGTCGCGACCGCCGTCTTGTGCTGACGTCGCAGGCCACCGACCCGTCGACGGAGGATGTCTTCTATTCAAGTGTGCTGGACGAAGCGCTGATTTACCTGGGTTCTCGCATGCTTTACCCGGCTCGCGCTGCGGTACGGGAAGGTGACTACTACGCCTTGTATTCGCACCCACGCGAAGTCGTCGAGTGCTGCGGTCTTTACAGCTATCGCGAGTACCTGGAGATGATTGACTTCCTGCTCCTGCACAAGGACTATGAGCTGCGCCGCACCCAGTACGGGCGTGCACCGCAGCTGATCAACTCTGGCCTTCAATACGGTGGAGCGCGCTTCACCTACGTCACTCGTGAACTCGGCTTGATGTTAGGAAGCGAACTGTATGATGCTTATGTTGCCGGGCGCATGACCAGGCAATCGCTAAGAGCCTTGTTCTTCCGCTCTCGACGGCCGGGCGATGCGGCGAAGCGTTACTTCGAGCTGGTGGGGCGCATCGGCCGAGCGCGAAGACTGATGGTCGCGTAATCAATAGTCAGTTTTCTTTCCATGAAAGCTCAGGACCTCAAAAAGCTATTTGACGACGTACGCCGCGGCAAGCTCTCGTCCGACGAGGCCGTTGAAAGGCTGCGGCACATGCCCTTCGAAGATCTTGGATTTGCCAACGTCGATCACCATCGCACGCTGCGCGTCGGCATGCCTGAGGTCATCTTCGGCCCCGGCAAGGATCCATCACATCTCACGGAGATCTTCAGCCGGCTGGCCAAGCGCGGCAATAATGTCCTGGCGACCAGGGTGTCGCCGGAGCAGGTCCGCGCGGTCAAACGCAAACTCCGCAAAGTCGAAGTGCATGAACTGGCGCGCGCTATCACGTTGACGCGCGACGAATCGATCCACGGCAAAGGTAAGATAGTCGTCGTCTCCGCCGGCACAAGCGACATTCCGGTAGCCGAAGAAGCAGTCGTCACCGCGCAGGTAATGGGCAACGAGGTGCAACATGTCTATGACGTCGGTGTTGCTGGGATTCACCGACTTTTGGCGCGGCGGGACGTTCTCATCCAGGCCCGCGTGATTATCGTCTGCGCCGGCATGGAAGGCGCGCTGCCCAGCGTTGTCGGAGGACTGGTCGGAGTGCCGGTGATTGCCGTGCCGACCAGCGTGGGATACGGCGCATCGTACAAAGGCATCGCCGCGTTGCTGGGAATGCTGAATTCCTGCGCTTCGAATGTGACCGTAGTCAATATCGATAATGGATTCGGAGCCGGCTACGTAGCGTCGATCATCAATCGGCTGGAGTAATTGCGCCGGCAATGCCGCTGTTGAGGAACGAAGCGGGCGGTCATTGCCCCCCGCCGGAAAAGTTGAAGAGCGTCATCAAATCGCCGATGGCCGGGCTATTGGTCGGAAAATAAGGCGTTGCCGGGTCGCTGGTCGGAGTGGGCAAATTATCGCGACTGGTGGTCGAAAGTGGCTTCAGTCCCCAATTTTTCTCGATGAACTTGGTGAGCGAGGCATGATCGGCATAGGTGTGATCGACGTAATGCGGCTTGGCATACTTAGACACAACGAGCAGCGGGATGCGCGGCCCGTCGCCAAAAAAATCGATCGGTTGAATGTACCCTGAGTCGTACAATCCGCCCGATTCGTCCCAGGTGATGAAAATCGCGGTGTTCTGCCAGAGACTGTCCTGGGCTTTGACGGTGCTGATGAGATTATTTATGAAGGCTTCATACACGATCGGCAGAGAAGTCCCGGGGTGTGCATCCAGAACATCGTCAGGCTTTACGATCGCGACAGCAGGCAGCGTCCCGCTTTGAACGTCCGCAAAGAAATTCGTCAGATCGGTGATGTTGTTCTTCTGATCGCTCGTCATGATGCTCCTTGAGTACTGGAACGGATTGCAGATATCGCAATACACCGTGACGAATGTTCCCAGATCGTTGCTGAACCCTTCCCCGTAATACTTCCACGTGAGATTGGCTGCCGAGAGAGAGTCTCCAATGGTTTTCACCGTGGACGGACCGACCGAATAGGTCTGGTCCGAGAACAGATTGCCATTGCGGTCATATGACGGCTTCTCGTCATTGACGAGATAGTAGGTATTGGGAGCGCAGTTGCCCTTGTTGAACGGCTTGTAAGGGAGTGCGTTCAGGTACTCCATGATGCTTCGCACTCCCGGCCGCGTGTTATCGGAGCATTTCGTATAGGCCGCGTTGCTTGCGTCGTTGGGATCGACCAGTAGAAAACCATCCTGCTGGTACCAGTTATTGCTACCGGGATACGGGTCAGGATTCTCGATTTGCGCAGCGATCGGTACTGCTGGATTTCCGTTTGCGTCCGAGTAAAACAATGGCGCCGCCGAGCCGATGAACGCTGAATTCGTACCGGTGCCTCCCAGCACAGGCTGGTGGTAGTTGTCGCTGATGGCGTAGGTATTGGCGAGCGATGACAGGGTCTGCTCGTCGCCGGCAGCCATGTTGTAGAAGCCCAGCGAAACTCCTCCCTGAAACGTTGACTGGTCGGTGAAGGGATCCGGAGGAGGCGTGTTCTCCAGTCCCCATCCCACCGTGGTGGCCACCCACGCATACTGGTCCTTCATGCATCCACTTGGGTTGGAAGCCCGGGCTTTGGCGATGTTACAGCCGATCTGCTGCCACATCTGGTAGAAGCGATGCATGGGGTCGCCGGTGGTGTCGGTGTAGGCGGTGTATTTCGTGATGGGGAAAGGCCCCGGGGGCAAGTTCTGGAATCGTTGGTCGGGAGTGAAGGGATACTCTTTCGGGTCCAGGTTCAGCACTCCGCCGTCTTTCAGCAGGTTTTGGTCATTGAGGGCGAGCCCGGGATCGTAGGTGATGTTGTAGGTAGCCCCCAGCGAGAACGGCAGCGCGTCGAAAGTAACGTTTGGCTGCGGAAGCATCGGGTAAGGGCCCGACTGCGGCGGGCTGAGGCGATAGTAGTCCGTATCGCTCGCCTGTTGCTGCAAGGCGGCGGCGAAGTTCGGACCCGGATCTCCAGTCGCGGTCACGATGCCCTGCGAAAGCAGGTTCCACACGTGCTGTGACTTGTCATTCGGTTGGAAGGTGGCAAAAAGATTGTCGAAGCTGCGGTTCTCACCTACAACGATGATCACATGCTGAATAGGGGTTGACGGCGACGGCGCCTGGGTGGGCGGCTGTTGCACCTGAGGAAGGGAAAACGACCCTCCTCCGCAGCCTGCGAAGCAGAGCAAGCAGATACAGATCAGCAACAGAAACAAGCAGCGGCGGGGCGTTATCATCCATCCTCCTGGAGACCTGAATGCTAAACGGAAGCGGCAGGATTTTCACCCTGCCGCTTTAGCTGCTAATTGCTAGCTGCAAATTGTTTCTTTACAGCAACGCTTCGTTCCAGTTTTGCAGGAACTTCTTCACCTCGTCCATGAACTGATCGGCCACCGCGCCATCAATGATGCGATGATCGTAGCCGATACTCAGGTGCATCATCGACCGGATGGCGATTGAGTCGTTACCCTCTTTATCTGTCAGAACGACCGGCTTTTTGGTGATGCCACCAACACCCAGAATCGCCACCTGGGGCTGATTGATGATCGGCAAACCGAACTTCGCACCGAAGATGCCCGGGTTTGTAATGGTGAACGTACCACCCTGCACCTCTTCAGGCTTCAATTTCTTGGAGCGAGCACGCTCGCCCAGATCGCTGATGGCACGCTGCAGTCCCACGAAGCTGCGCTCCTCGGCATTCTTCACAACCGGCACAATCAGCCCCCAATCCAGCGCAACGGCGATGCCGAGATTGATCGTCGGATGATAGTGAATGTTGTCGCCCTCAACCGATGAGTTGATAATGGGCCACTTCCGGATGGCATGAATCACAGCGCGGGCGAAGAACGGCGTGTAGGTGAGCTTGTTACCGGTAGCCTGTTCGAATCTGCCCTTCATGCTCTCGCGAAGCTTGACGATTCTGCTGACATCGACTTCGAAGATGCCATGTACGTGGGCGCTGGTGCGCTTCGACATGATCATGTGCTCGGCGATCTTTTTGCGCATGGTTGTCATCGGCACTACTTCGCCCGGGGTCACGCCGCCTACGGCCTGCAACGGCGCCACGACAGCCGGCATGCTCGGAGCGGCAGCCGCGGCAGCTGCGGACAATGCCCTCTACTGGTTGAGCGTGCTCTCGCTTACCGCTCCCTTACCCTCGCCAGGGTGCCGAGGGTTTCCGCGAGCTGGATCGGCGTTCCGTTATCACGTCGGCCCACGTCTACACACGCAACCGCCACACCCCCGGCTGGATCTCGGTCATCGAGCCCTTCACTCCAACGAGTGTCAGACACGTGTGTCAGGCGCTAGTGCCATCTGTGGAGGTGAGATATACCCTCTGAGCTGGTGCGCCCCCCGGGATTTGAACCCGGAACCTGCGGATTAAGAGTCCGTTGCTCTGCCGTTGAGCTAGAGGCGCCTTTCTGTCAACCGTACTGCTCCTGGGGGCCTGGTGAGCAGGATTCCCCGGGGGCGTGAGGGTGACCGACGGGGCTCGAACCCGCGACCTCCGGGGCCACATCCCGGCGCTCTGCCAACTGAGCTACGAGCAGGCCCCGGAGTCTCTAGTGTGGCACAGACCGCAGGTGGTGCGGACCGTGGCGGTAGCCTTCTCCGCTCTGGCCCCTGTAGCTCAACTGGATAGAGCAGATGGTTTCTACCCATCAGGTTGCACGTTCGAGTCGTGCCGGGGGCGCCAGAGCCGGTGGCGCGAGGTGCGTTTGCCGCCCCGTCACCGCCCGCCGGAATCCGTCGGTGCCCCTTTCCCTTTCGTCCACCCTCTCACCTACTCTGGCGCAATCGATTTCCGTGGATCGACCCTGCGACGACGAGGACTACGGCCAACCGAGGGGTGCTCGACTGGCGGTGTGGTCCGTCGGCGCGCCTGCGCTCCCGGCTGCAGGCCATACCCTCCCGCCTACGCGCCGTCGGTCTACCCCTGGCCGTGGCCATCGTGGCCCTGGTGGGCCTGGTCTGTATTCCCGGTGCTTCGGCCCTGGGTTCCGGCCTTCCGTCGTCCGCCCCACGCCTGGAGCGGGTCCAGCTTCACTGAGACCTGGACCACCGGCAACCTGCCCGATGTGGGTGGCCCCGTCGCCCTCTCCTCACCGATACCGGTGACCCTCGGTGGCCAGGCCTCCGTGGTGGTGGGGGACCGCACGGGCGACCTCTTCGCCTACCACCTGGGCGGCTCGTCCCCCGGTGGCCGCGCCGGGGTGGCCGGCTACCAACGAGAGCGGTCCCATCGACTCGACCCCTTCGGTTTATGTCTCGCGCAGGCCAGACCTCGGTGCTGGTGGGCTCGGGTAACGACGGTGATCCTGTACCGGGGGGCTACACGGCCTACGCCACGTCGGGGTTCCCAGCAGTGGTTCACCCAGGTGGTCAATCCGCCGAGCGACACCTCCCCGGTCGGTGGCGTCCAAGCCGGCATCGCTGTGGGGTCGCTCCAATCTGGCGGTCTGGACACGGTGGCCGGGTCTCGCCGCCAAGTCTACCTACGCCCTCGATGCCGCCACGGGTGCCCCGCTGACCGGATGGCCGTTCCTCAACTTGGACAAGCACCCACTCCACCGCGGCCCTGGCCGACCTGTACGGCACCGGCCGGAGCGGGATCATCGACGGAGGGGACCAGACGGCCGGGCTGGCCGCTGGCCAGCAGTACGCCAACGGGGGCCATGTGCGGATACTCAGTGCCCCAGGGGAACCAGATCTGCCGGGCCGACACCAACCAGGTGGTGGACTCGTCCCCGGCCATCGGCCGCCGCCTGCCCGGAGGGGCCACGGGCATCGTCGTCGGCACCGGGGGATTCTTCGCCGATGCCTCGGACTCCAACACCTTCAAGGCCTACAACAACCGCTGCCAGCTGCAGTGGTCGTCCACCCTCGACGGTGACACCTTCTCGTCACCGGCCCTCTCCGACGTTCTCGGCAACGGGGCACTCCAGGTGGTGGAAGGAGGCCGACCTCGACGTCTACGGGGGCTCGGTCTGGGTCCTCAACGCCGCTACCGGCCAGAAGATCTGGGAGGTCAGGGGCATCAACCGGGTCATCGGCTCGGTGGTCACCGCCGATCTGACCGGCCGGCTACGAGGACTTCATCGTGCCCACGATCTCGGGCACCCTGATTTTCGACGGTCGGTCGGGCCCAGATCGCCGAGCTGACCCAACCAGGGCCTGCAGAACGCCCCGCTCTCACCGACGACGCCGACGGGACCATCGGGATCACCCTGGCCGGTTATGTGAACGCGTCACAGTTGGCGAGCGTGGGGGAGACGACCACTTCGAGGTGCCCGGTTCCAACGGGGCGCTGCTGTCGGGGGAGCGGCTGGCCGATGTTCCACCACGATAGCCAGCTCACCGGGGACGCCGGGGGCCCCCGCCGGGCGGCTCGTTCCCTGCCTGCTCGGTTCCCTCGGCGGCGGTTCCGGCTACGGCATGGCCGCCACCGACGGCGGCGTGTTCAACTCGGCACCCTGCCCTTCTGCGGGTCGCCCGGCAACCCCCACCTGAACGCTCCGGTGATGGGCATGGCCGCAGCCCCGGGTCGGGGGGCTACTGGATGGTGGCCGCCGACGGGGGTATCTTCTCCTTCGACGACGCCGGGTTCTCGGCTCGACGGGCGGCATGCGCTCAACGCACCCATCGTCGGGATGGCGGCGACCGCAGACGGCCAGGGCTTTGGCTGGTGGCGGCCGACGGCGGTATCTCGCCTTCGGTGACGCCGCCTTCCACGGCTCGATGGGCGGGAGGCACCTCAACAGTCCGGTGGTCGGGATGTCGTCCTCGACGGACGGCAACGGCTACTTCCTGGTGGCCGCCGATGGCGGCATCTTCGCCTTCGGTGACGCCGTCTTCGCCGGCTCGGAGGAGGGGGACCCGGCTCGACCGGCCGGTGGTGGGCACGACCAACGACCCCAATACCGGCGGCTACTGGGAGGTGGCCGCCGACGGCGGCGTGTTCTCGTTCGGTGGGGCCCGGTTCTACGGCTCCACCGGCAACATCCACCTCAACACGCCCATCGTGGGGTTGGCCGGGACCTCGAATGGGAGCGGCTACCGGTTCGCCGCCTCCGACGGGGGCGTATTCAGCTTCTCCGCCCCCTTCCTGGGCTCGATGGGGGCGGTCCGGCTGGCCCAACCGGTCGTGGCCATGGCCGGCACCTGATCCTGAGTGTGGCCCTGGCCTCGCCCTCCGTGGGCAGGCGTAGACTTCGCCGATGACCGACGTCCTGGCCGTGGCCAACCAGAAGGGGGGCGTGGCCAAGACGGCCGCGGTCCACTCCCTCGGCGTGGCCTCGGCGGAGCTCGGGCGTCGTACCCTGGTGGTCGACCTCGATCCGCAGGCGTGCCTGACCTACTCGCTGGGCTTCGAGCCCGACGCCCTCGAGCGTCCCCTCCATGACGTCTTTGTCCGTCGAGACAGCGTGGCCGAGGTGGCCCGCCCCGTGCCCGGCGTGGCCCTGCTCGACGCCGTCCTGCCGGCCACCATCGACCTGGCCGGCTCGAGGAGGTCCATCTGCTGACCCGGACCGGACACGAGCACGTGCTGGAGCGGGCCCTCGAGCCGGTGCTGGCCAACTACGACCTGATCCTGATCGACTGCCCGCCGTCCCTCGGCGTCCTCACCATCAACGGCCTCACGGCAGCCAATGCGGTCCTGATCCCGCTCCAGTGCGAGGCGCTGTCCCACCGGGGTGTCGGGCAGCTGCTCGAGACCATCGAGGACGTCCGGGCCTTCGCAGACGGCGATCTGGCCGTCCGCGGCATCATCGCCACCCGTTCGACGACCGGACCCGGCACGCCCGGCACATCATCGAAGAGGTCGAGTCCCGGTACGGGATCCCCGTCCTCCAGCCACCGGTGCGCAAGTCGATCCGCTTCGCCGAGGCCCCGGCCCGGGGGAAGTCCATCCTCCAGCACGCCCCCAACTCCCCGGGTGCGCAGGCCTACCGCCAACTGGCCGGGACCCTGCTTCGACATGGGCGTGGTCTCCGGCACCGTCGGGTAGTGGCTGCCGGACCCGACCCCCTGGGCAAGCGGGCGCTCTACTGGCTGCCCGTGGACGAACAGGCGGTCGAGGGCGACGGCTATCGTCCCCGTCCACGCCCCACCGTGGGCGCCGACTCCGTGCAGCTGGATCCCGATCGGCGGCATGCCCGTCCCTCCGGCAAGCACGCCCTGTTCTCGGCGGCGACCCCGGCCGGCGAAGACGAGGGGGTGGCGGACACGGTCGCCGGCCCCGTTCCCTCCCGGGGCCTGCTCGTCGTGGCCTGCTC